>NZ_JBITSJ010000001.1:856631-1156918 GCF_044540525.1 Streptomyces sp. NPDC085932 | reverse complement strand
GTGGGGGGGGGGGGGGGTTGTTGGGGGGGGGGGGGGGGGTGGTGGGGGGGGGGTGGGGTGGGGGGGGGGGGGGGGGGGGGGGGGGGGGGGGGGGGCCCCGGCCGCCCCCCCCCCCCCCCCCCCCCGCGCCGGTGGGTGTGTCACCACTCCACGCGGACGTCGTACTCCTTCACCCACGCGTCGAACTCGACCAGGCGCTCCATCACGGCCCGCATGCCCCACAGGCCGCCGAGGCCCGCGTAGGACTCGACGGGCTTGTCCAGCAGCTTGCGGATGCCCTCGGCCGGGACGAGGTCGAGGACGGGGGAACCGTCCAGCAGGGCCTCGACCTTGGCGCGCAGCGCCCGCACGTACTCCACGTCCTGGGTGGACGGGTAGGGGCTCTTCTTGCGCTCCAGCACGGACTCGGGCAGGACGTGGCTCGCGGCGGCGCGCAGCAGGCTCTTCTCGCGCCCGTCGAAGGTCTTCATCGCCCACGGCACGTTGAAGACGTACTCCACCAGCCGGTGGTCCGTGAACGGCACCCGGACCTCCAGGCTCGCGGCCATGCTGATGCGGTCCTTGCGGTCCAGCAGGAAGTTCTCCCAGCGGCTGATGTTGAGGTACGACAGCTCCCGCATGCGTGCCTCGTGCGCGGACTCGCCCTCCAGGCGCGGCACTTCGGCGAGTGCCTCGGCGTACCGCTTGGCGACGTACTCGTCGAGGCCGAGCCGGTCCCAGAGACCGATCTCCTTCATGGTGTCCAGGCCGCCGAGCCGGCGCCAGGCGTCGTACCAGGGGAAGGTGTCGCCCTCGACGGCCTCCTTGTCGAAGAACCAGTTGTAGCCGCCGAAGAGTTCGTCCGCGGTCTCGCCGGACAGCGCGACGGTCACCTGCTCCTTCAGTGCCTTGCACAGGTGGTAGAGGGAGTGCTCCATGTCGCCGGTGGAGATGGGCAGGTCCTGGGCGCGCAGCACCCGCATGCGCACGTCCTCGTCGAGGACGTGGTGGTTCTCCAGCTCGACGATGACGTGTTCGGCGCCCGAACGCCGGGCGACGTCGATGGCGTACGGCGTGTCCGGGTCCATCCAGATGCCGTTGCCGCGGAAGTTCTCCTCGTTGTTCTTGAAGTCGATGGAGAAGGCCTTGATGCGTTCCTGCTTGCCCTGGTCGCGGAAGACCTTCGCGGCGAGCGCGGTGATGGCGCTGGAGTCGAGGCCGCCGGAGAGCAGGGTGCCCACCTTCACGTCGGCGACGAGCTGGCGTTCGACGATGTCCTCGAGGAGTTCGCGGACCCGGGTGACGGTGGTGTCGAGGTCGTCGGTGTGCGGGCGGGCTTCGAGCTGCCAGTAGGTGCGGGTGGTGTGGCCGCCGCGGTGGAAGCGCACGACGGTGCCGGGCACGACCTCGTGCATGCCCTTGAAGATCGCGTGGCCGGGGGTGTTGATGATGGCGAAGATCTCCGCCAGGCCCTCGGCGTCGACGACGGCCTCGGCGTCGGGGTGCGCCAGGATGGCCTTGGCCTCGGAGCCGAACAGCACGCCGTCGGGGGTCGGGTAGTAGAAGAGGGGCTTGACGCCCATGCGGTCGCGGACCAGCAGCAGTTCCTCGCTGCGGGGGTCCCACAGGGCGAGGGCGTACATGCCGTTGAGGCGTTCGGCGAAGTGCTCGCCCCACTCCAGGTAGGCGTGGAGCACGACCTCCGTGTCGCTGGAGGTGCGGAAGGCGTGGCCGAGGCCGGCGAGTTCCTCCTTCAGCTCGCGGTAGTTGTAGACCTCGCCGGTGTAGACGAGAACGGGGAGGCCGTCGCCCTCGCCGGTGACGTGCATGGGCTGGCGTCCGCCCTCCAGATCGATGATGGAGAGCCGGCGGTGCCCGAGGATCGCGTGGGGCGAGATCCACACGCCGCGGTCGTCGGGTCCCCGGCACGCGAGCGTCTCCGTCATGGCCGACGCCGTCCCGCCGTGTGCCGACAGGTCGTGGTCGTAGGCGACCCAGCCTGCGAGTCCGCACATCGAAGTCCCAGTCCTTTCGTTGCTGTCGTGGTGTATGGCCGGGGGTGTTCAGGGCCGCGGCACCCAGCCGGCGCGGTCCCAGTACGCCAGGTGGGCCTGGGCCGACACCGTGCCGATCCGGGCCACCCGCTCGCCGCCGAGGACCATCACGCTGGGACGGTCCGGGGTGAACACCGGCCAGGCGGGGGCGTGTTCGCTGCTCGGTGTCCTACCGCGGGCGAAGGACGCCACCAGGTCGATCAGCGCGTCCGAGATCCTCCGCTCCAGCGGTCCGTCCCCGTAGAAGGGTGCGTTGACCGGCAGCGTGAAGGTGCCGAAGAGGAACTTCGCGACGGCCTCGTGCGGGGTGGTGCCGGCGTACGGCGGCTTGAGCGGGTGGGCGAACTCCATCAGGTACTGCGGTGAGGCGGCGGGCCCGCGCTCGCGGGCGTGCCGTTCGGCGAGCCGGACGATCAGGTAGCGGAACAGTCCGTCGCCCCACACCTGCGTCCACACCGACACCGGGTCGACGGACAGCCCTTCCGCCTCGGACGCCCGCCGGTAGTGGGCGATGCACTCCGCCACCTGCTCGTCGGTGACCTTGGCGGCGCCCTTCTCCAGGACCTCGCGGACGGCCGCGTGCAGTCCGGCCTCGTCGGCCGGGTGCGGGCCGGGGTAGGGGTAGCCGGGGCCGGTGGTGAAGAAGGAGCCCTCGGTGCGGCAGTAGATCGGCATCATGGGGATGCCGGGCGTGGGCAGTGCGTGGTCGTAGCCGCGCATCCACCGTCCGTCGACGACCGGGCCCCGGTACTCCCGGCCGCCTTCCACCGACCGCTCGGCGGGGCGGCCCGCGTACACCTCGTCCCAGGCGTCCCGCAGTTCGGCGGCCGGTACGGCGCGCAGGCCGGGCACGGTGGTGCCGAAGCGGCGGGCGAGGTGCTCGTAGACCCGGCGGGACTCCTCGGGGGTGGTGGAACTGGCGGGGTCCCACACGTGCTTGACGCTGATGGGGACGATCCGCCGGATGATGTCGCGCAGTTCGGGCAGCAGGGCCAGCTGCCAGGTGCTGGAGCCGCCCGCCGAGGTGCCGGCGACGGTGATGTTGCCCGGGTCGCCGCCGAAGGCGGCGGCGTTGTCGCGGACCCAGCGCACCAGTGCGGCCTGGTCCTGCAGGCCCCAGTTCGCGAAGGAGCCCGTGTGCGGGTCGGTGAGCTCCTCGTGCAGTCCCCAGCCGAACGCGCCCAGACGGTAGTTGAAATTGACGACGACCATCCGGCCGTGGACGGCGGTGCGGGCTCCGTCGTAGTCGGGCTCGCTGCCCGCGCCGAGCATCCAGCCGCCGCCGTGGATGTAGACCAGGACCGGCAGACTGCCGTCCGTGTCCGGGGTCCACACGTTGGCGTACAGGCTGTCCTCGCTGCTGTCGGGCAGGTAGTCGCCCTGGAGCGAGGGGGCGGCGAAGGCGGTGGCGTCCCGCACGCCCGGCCACGGCTCGGGCGGCCGGGGTGAGGCGAATCGCAGCGGGCCCACCGGCGCAGCCGCGTAGGGCACGCCCCGGAAGACGGCGAGTCCGTCGGAACGCGTCCCCGCCACTCGTCCCGCCGTCGTGCGGACGACCACTGTGCGACTGGGCATCTGGTGAACCTCACTTCCCGCCTCGGCGTTGTGGGGGGCGGCGCGGCGCGCACCATGGAGCACAGTGATCGTCGCTCCGGTGCCGGTCCGGCCGCCAACCGCCGGTCACTACTCCGTCAAGTCAGGCCGCGTCCGCCGCCCGGGCGCGGCGCGAGGGCCCGCCGGGGGCCGGCGCGGACAGCAACCGGTCGGGCGGGGCGGTCAGTTCCCGGCCGGTCAGGGCGCGCAGGGTGCGGTAGGCGGAGGCGTCGCCGGCGAGCACACCGCCGCGCAGGACGCGCCCCTCCGGGTCGAGGACGAGCTTGGCGTACGTGCCGGCGGTGTCGTCGCGCAGGACGTACTCCAGGGCGCCCTCGGTCTCGGCGTGGGCGTCGCCGAAGCTGGCCACGTCGACGCCGAGGAGTTTCAGCTTGGTGGCGGTGTCCGGGTCGGTGAAGGGGGTCGTGGGGCGGCCGAGCAGCTGGTCGGCGACCAGTTCGGCCATCCGGTAGCCGGGGGCGACCAGCCCGTAGGCGCGGCCCCGGACGGCCGCGCACTCGCCGACGGCCCAGACGCCCGGGTCCGCGGTGCGGCACAGCTCGTCCACGAGGAAGCCGCCGCGTTCGCCCGTCGCGAGACCGGCGGGTCCGGCCAGTTCGTCACGGGGGCGCACGCCCGCCGAGAACACCACGAGACGGGTGTCGAGCGCGGTGCCGTCGGTGAGGGTGACCCGGCCGGCCCGGCCGCCGGCGGTGGCGTGGACCTCGCGGACGGCGGTGCCGCAGTGCACCCGCAGGCCCAGTCCGGTGACGAGCCGGGTGAGCACCCGCGCTCCCCCGTCGTCGAGCTGGACCGGCATCAGGCGCGGGGCGAGCTCCACGACATGGGGGCGTACGCCGAGCAGCCGCAGCGCGTTGGCGGCCTCCAGGCCGAGCAGGCCGCCGCCCACCACGACACCGGTCCCTCCCTCGCGCGCCGCCTCGCGGAGGGCGTCGAGGTCGTCGAAGGTGCGGTAGACGAAGCAGCCGGGCAGGTCGTGCCCCGGGACGGGCGGCACGAAGGGCCGTGATCCGGTGGCCAGCACCAGGGCGTCGTAGCGGGTGAGGGTGCCGTCGGCCGTGGTGACCGTGCGGGCCCGCCGGTCGATGCCGGTCACGGGGGCGGCCGTGCGCAGCTCCACCAGCGGGTCGGTGAGGAAAGCGTGGCCGGCGAGGGTGAGGTCGGCGGCGGTCTTCCCCTCCAGGTAGGACGACAGGGCGACCCGGTTGTAGGCGGGGCGGGGTTCCTCGGCCAGGACGACGACCCGCCAGGAGCCGTGCCGGTCGTGAGCCCGCAGGTGCTCGGTCAGGCGGTGGCCGGTCATGCCGTGTCCGACGACCACCAGGGTGCGCGGGGTGCGGGTCATGGGTCGCTGTTCCCTCCGGTCGCCGACGCGAGGACCAGGCGCACGTCGTCCGCGCAGCCCCCGCAGCCGGTGGTGGCGCGGGTCGCGGCGGCGATCGCGGTCAGGTCGCGGGCGCCGTCGTGCCAGGCGCGCAGCAGGTCGGCCTTGGTGACGTGGTTGCAGTGGCAGAGCACCGCCGCGTCCGGCAGTTCGACGCGACTGGGCCCCTCGCCGGCCGCGGTGCCCAGCAGGAGCCCGAACCGGTCCGCCGGCACCGGCAGGTCGCGTGTGTACAACTGGACGAGCGCGGCGGTGGCGCGCGGCAGTCCGACGAGGACCGCGCCCGCGACACGCTCCCCGGACAGGGCCACGGCGGCGTGGCGGCCGCGGGCGGGGTCGGACAGGGTGACGTGCCGGTCGGCCTCCGGCGGTTCGGGCGGGCCGAGGCAGGCCAGGTCGAAGCCGGGCGCCCTCAGCCGCAGCACGGGACGGCCGGCACGGTGGTGTGTGTCGCGGCCGGTGAGGATCCGGGCGAGGGTCTCCGCCTGGTCCCAGGCGGCCGTGACGAGTCCGGGGACCTCGCCGCCGAACTCCGCGCAGTCCCCGATGGCGTGGATGTGCGGGTCGCTGGTGCGCAGGTGCCGGTCGACGACCACCCCGGTGCGGACGGCCAGTCCGGCGCGCCGGGCGAGCGCGGTCTCGGGTGCGGCGCCGGTGCACAGCGCGAGCGCGTCGGCCCGCAGGACCTCGCCGTCGTCGAGGACGAGCTTGCCGGGCCGGTACTCGACGGCGGCGTGCCCGAGTCGCAGGCGGGCGCCGGCGGAGCGGAGGTGGTCGGCGAGCAGGGCACCGGACGTGTCGTCGAGCCGGTCGTGCAGGGGGTGCGGACCCGGGTGAACGAGGGTGACGTCGCGGCCGGCGCGCAGCAGCGCGAGAGTGGTCTCCGTGCCGAGGACACCACCGCCGAGCACCACCACGGGCCCGTCCGCGAGCCGTTCGGCGTCCTCGGGGGTGCGCAGGGTGGTGGCGCCCTCGGTGAGGCGGCCGTCGGCGGTGAGCACGCCGGGCAGGCGCGGGATCCGCGGCCGGGCGCCGGTGGCCAGCACGAGCCGTGCGTAGCGGAGCGTCTCCCCGGTGCCGGTGCGCACCAGGCGGCGGGCTGGGTCGAGGGCCGTGGCGGTGACGCCGGTCCTGACGCGCACGCCGTCGGGCGGGGCGGGCAGTTCCAGGTCTGCGGCGGTGAGGGTGCCGTCGAGGAGGGAGGTCAGCAGGACCCGGTGGTAGGCGGGGTGCGGCTCGGCGCCGAGGACGGTGACCGGGCCCGGGTGCCCGAGTCGGGACAGCCGTTCGACGAGCCGGTGCGCTGCGGGCCCGTGGCC
This sequence comes from Streptomyces sp. NPDC085932, assembly GCF_044540525.1. NCBI lineage: Bacteria > Bacillati > Actinomycetota > Actinomycetes > Kitasatosporales > Streptomycetaceae > Streptomyces > Streptomyces sp. NPDC085932. The sequence continues at coordinate 1,150,568 of NZ_JBITSJ010000001.1, read as the reverse complement.
GACGACGAGGAGGGGATGCGAGTCGGGCATGGCGGGCCTCACGTCGCGTCGGTGCCGGGTTCGATCCGCACGGCGCAGACCTTGAACTCGGGCATCCCGCTGCGGGGGTCGAGGGCGGTGCTGGTGATCAGGTTGGCCCGGCCGGTGCCGGAGTGGTGGAAGGGCAGGAACACCGTGTCGGTGCGCATGCTGCCGACCAGCCGGACCCGGGCGATCGTGGTGCCGCGGGCCGAGGTGACGCGGGCGGTGGCGCCCTCGTCCAGCCCGGCGCGTTCGGCGGTGTCGGGGTGGATCTCCACGAACGGTCCGGGCGCGGCGTCGTTGAGTGCGGGCACGCGGCGGGTCTGCGCGCCGGACTGGTAGTGGGCGAGGACGCGGCCGGTGGTGGCGTACAGGGGGTGGTCGGCGTCGGGTGTCTCGACGGGGTCGCGGTGGTCGACCTCGGCGAACCGGGCGCGCCCGTCGGGGGTGGCGAAGCCGTCGAGGAAGAGGCGGGGCGTCCCCGGATGTGGTTGCCCGTCGGGGCTTTCGGGGCAGGGCCAGTGCAGGGCCTCCCCCGCGTCCAGGCGCTCGTAGCTGATGCCGGAGTAGTCGGCCCTGCCGCCCCGCGAGGCGCGTCGCAGTTCCTCGAAGACCTGGCGCGGCGCGGTCGGGTAGCGGTGGGCCGGTTCGCCGAGCCGGACCGCGAGGCCGTGCAGGACCTCCAGGTCGGTGCGCACGCCCGGCGGCGGGGGCAGCAGCCGGCGGCGGCGCAGCACCCGGCCCTCCAGGTTGGTCAGGGTGCCCTCCTCCTCGGCCCACTGGGCGACGGGGAGGACCACGTCGGCCGTGCGCGCGGTCTCCGAGGGCACGAAGTCGGCCACCACCAGCAGGTCCAGGGCGGCCAGCCGGTCGGCGACGTGGGCGGAGCGGGGCGCGGACACGAGCGGGTTGGAGCCGAAGACCAGCAGGGCGCGCGGGCCGCCCTCGGTGCCGAGCGCGTCGAGCAGTTCGTAGGCGCTGCGGCCGGGGCCGGGCAGGGCGTCCGGGGTGGTGCCCCAGACCCGGGCGACGTGGGCCCGGGCCTCCGGGTCGGTGATCATGCGGTAGCCGGGGAGCTGGTCGGCCTTCTGCCCGTGTTCGCGGCCGCCCTGGCCGTTGCCCTGGCCGGTCAGGCAGCCGTAGCCGCTTCCGGCGACGCCGGGCAGGCCCAGGGCGAGGGCGAGGTTGATGAAGGCAGCGGCGGTGTCGGCGCCCTTGCTGTGCTGTTCGGCGCCCCGGCCGGTCAGCACGTAGGCCCGGCGTGCCTCGCCCAGCAGTTCCACGGCGGCGCGCTGTTCGGCGACGGGGACGCCGGTGACCTGCTCGACACGCTCGGGCCACCAGGTGACGGCCCGCCGCCAGGCCGCGTCGAAGCCGGTGGTGCGCTCCTGGACGTACTCCTTGTCGCACCAGCCGTCGCTCACGGCGATGTGCAGCAGCCCCAGCGCCAGCGCGAGGTCGGTGCCGGGCACGGGTTGCAGGTGCAGGGCGGCCCGTTCGGCGGTCTTGGTGCGGCGCGGGTCGATGACGATCAGGTCCGCCTTGCGCAGGTGCCGCATCAGCGGGGGCATGGTCTCGGCGGGGTTGGCGCCGGCGAGCAGGATCGTGTCCGCCGCGTCGAGGTCGGCGACCGGGAACGGCAGTCCGCGGTCCAGGCCGAAGGCGGCGTTCCCGGCCGCGGCCGCCGAGGACATGCAGAACCGGCCGTTGTAGTCGATCTGGCTGGTGCCGAGGGCGAGCCGGGCGAACTTGCCCAGCAGGTAGGCCTTCTCGTTGGTCAGGCCGCCCCCGCCGAACACGGCGAGCGCGTCCGGGCCGTGCTCGTCGCGGATCCGTCCCAGCCGCGCGGCGACCGTGTCCAGGGCGGTGTCCCAGTCGGCCGGGGCGAGACGGCCGTCCGCGCCCCGCACCAGCGGCCGGCGCAACCGGTCCGGGACGTCGAGGAGCGTGGGCGCGGTCCAGCCCTTCTGGCACAGGCTGCCGTCGTTGACGGGGAAGTCGGAGGGCTCCACGACGGCGCCCCGGGGGCCGTGGCCGAGGCGGGTGCCGCACTGCAGGGCGCAGTACGGGCAGTGGGTGGCCACGCCGGCGCGCGGCGCGCTGTCAGGCACGGCTGACCTCCGACGGCTCGGCGGCCCCGCGCCCGGCCCGCCGCGCCTCCCGCCCGCCGCCCGGCGAAGTGCCGTGCGGGGAGCGCAGATAGACCTGGCGGGTGACGGTCACGCACACCGCGTAGAAGGCGAGGAAGAACCAGAAGGCGGGCTCGCCCGTGCCCTGGCTGCCGTAGGACGCCCGGAAGGCCAGGTTGACGACGACGCCGCCGAGGGCGCCGACGGCACCGGCGATGCCGATCACCGCGCCGGTCAGGCGCCGGGCGCGGGCGAAGGCCTCGGTCGCGTCGTGGCCGGCGGTGACGGCGGCCTCCGCCTGCCCGGCGAAGACCACCGGGATCAGCTTGTACGTGGACCCGTTGCCCAGGCCGCTCAGGACGAACAGCACGGTGAACACGGCGACGAACAGGGCGAGGGAGTCGTGCGCCGAGGCCACCAGCAGCAGGAGGGTGCCGGCGCCCATGGCGAGGAAGTTCCAGCAGGTGACCCGCGCTCCGCCGAAGCGGTCGGCGAGCAGGCCGCCCAGCGGCCGGGACAGGGAGCCGAGCAGCGGCCCGAGGAAGGTGTAGCCGACGGCCTCCAGCGGTGTGGAGCCGAACTGGTTCTGCAGGACGAGCCCGAAGGCGAAGCCGTAGCCGATGAACGAGCCGAACGTGCCGAGGTACAGCAGCGAGATCCACCAGGTGTGCCGGTCGCCCACCGCCTCGCGCAGGACGCCGGACGCGGCCGGGCCGGTGTCGACGTTGTCCATGCCGAGCGCCGCGAGCAGGGCGGCCAGCGCGATCAGCGGCAGGTAGGCGGCGATCACGTAGGCGGGGTGGGTGTCGCCGGCGGTGGCGATGACCAGCAGGCCGACGAGCTGGATGACGGCGACGCCCAGGTTGCCGCCGCCGGCGTTGAGGCCGAGTGCCCAGCCCTGGTGCCGCCGGGGGAAGAAGTGGGCGATGTTGGTGGTCGAGGAGGCGAAGTTGCCGCCCCCGACGCCGGCGGTCGCGGCGATGAGCAGGAACACCCACAGGGGCGTGCCGGGCCGCTGGACGAAGTACAGCGCCAGCAGGGCCGGTACGAACAGCAGGGCCGAGCTGAAGACGGTCCAGTCGCGCCCGCCGAACCGGGTCACGGCGTGGCTGTAGGGCAGGCGCAGCAGCGCGCCCACCAGGGTGGGGGTGACCACCAGCAGGAATTTCTCGCTCGGGACGAAGCCCAGGCCGATGGCCGGGGACATGAACAGCACCAGGACCGACCACATGCTCCAGATCGAGAACCCGATGTGCTCGGAGAGGACGGACAGGACGAGGTTGCGTCGTGCGACGTGTTTGCCGGTGCGCTCCCAGAACTCCTCGTCCTCCGGATCCCAGTGCTCGATCCGGCGTCGGGAGACGCGCAGTGCCGTCATCGGGGGCAACTCCTCGGCTGGGGGCGGCGGCCCGGCGCGTGGCGTCGGGCCGCCGTGCGGGGGGTGACGGGGGCGCGGGCCCACGGGGGGGATGGGCCCGCGCCCCGAGGTGGCGGCGCGGGGCCGGGGCTCAGGCCCCCGTCCGCTCCGCCTTGAGCAGCCGGGCCAGTTCCAGCCGCTTGATCTTGGTGGTGGCGGTCTGCGGCAGGTCGTCGAGCTTCCACTGCACGGGCTCCGCCATCGCGGGCAGACCGGCCACCGCCCGCTTCCAGGCCGCGAGATCGAGCGGCTTGTCGTCGCGGGTGCACACCACGGGCAGCGGCTTGCCGTCCTCGTCGGGGACGATGATGACCTCGACGAGCTCCGGTATCCGGGCGAAGAGGGTGTCCTCGATCTCCAGGGTGCTGTCGATGCCCTCGATCTCGTCGACCTCACGGTCGAGCAGGTGCAGGCAGCCCCACTTGGTGCGGTAGCCCAGGTCGCCCATGCGCCACCACTCGCCGTCGGCCTGCTTCTCCCAGCGCTCGTGCTCGCCGAGGTAGGTGACGATCCGTCCGTCGGAACGCACCTCGATGTAGCCGGGGTTGGACTTGGTGGGCCGCTTGCCGTCGCGGCTGACCACCCGGACGCCCGTCATGCCGGGGAACGGGGAGCCCACGCAGCGGCCGTCGGCGTCCGCGCCGCGCTTCTTCGAGTAGGTGCGCCCGGCGATGGGGCCGACCTCGCTCTGGCCGTACATCTGCACGAACTGCGGGTTCTCGCGGCGTGACGCGGTCAGCATCAGGTGCACGGTGCGCGGGTGGATGGCGTCGAAGGTGCTGCTGAAGTACTTCACGTTCGCCAGCGGCCGGCGCGGGTCGTCGACCAGCACCTCCCAGCGCAGGAACGTGTTCGGGTGTGCCTCGATCAGACCGGGCGGGGCCTGCCGGAACACGTCGGCCACGACCTCCGGGTCGTCGTCCCGGAGGATGATCATCGGGTGCCCCTGGAGGATCGTGATGGGCATGGCCGTGAACATCCGCGAGTGCACGAACGACACGTGGATGGCCACCGGTTCGCTGCGGCCCACCAGGGAGGCCACCGTGCCCTGGGGGCGGTAGCGGGCCTCGAAGGTGCGCCCGGTGTGCACCGCCAGCTTGGGCGTGCCGGTGGTGCCGGAGGTGTGGGTGACCAGCGTCGGGTGGTCCGGGGGCATGGTCACCGGCGCGACCCGGGTGGAGCCGGCCAAGGAGGCGAGTTCGACGGCCTCCTCGTGGCTGCCGGAGGCCAGCAGCACCTGCCGGGCCAGGCCGAAGACCTCGGCGGGCAGATGGTGCTCCAGCTTGTCCTGGTCGGTCACCAGGTACGGCCGGTCCACGCGGCGCACCAGCTCGCACACGGTGTCGCCGTCGAGCTTCGGGGACAGCAGTACCGGGACGGCTCCGATCCTGGCCGCGGAGCAGGCCAGCAGCGTGATGTCGAACCCGTTGGTCTTGTGGACGACCACGCGTTCCCCGGGCCGGACGCCCGCCGCCCACAGCCGGGAGGCCAGGTCGTCGACGAGGTCGGCGACCTCCGTCAGCGTCATGCGGCGCCCGCGCTCCGGAGCCACGTCGAGATCATGGTCGAGAATCACGGAATTCGCCGGGTACCGGGCCGCGGCCCGGTCGAACAGCGTGCCCAGCCGAATTCCCTTGTTTCCGATGCGCTGGAGAAACATCTGCCCACCCTCTCCTCCGCCGTGACTGTTCCTCAGCCGTGCGGCGGGCCGTTTGAATTCAGGCTCCCGTACGGATCACCGGGGAATTGTCACTGCTTTTCGATGACGGCCTTGATGCGGTTCAGCGTGGCGTCGAGGTCCTGTTCGAGCTTGGCGGTCCAGTCGGCGACGAAGCGCTTGCGGTCGTCCTCGTCCAGGTCGGCGACGATCTTGTGGATGCCGGCGGTCGCCCGGCCCATGCGGAAGTGGTGGGTGAGCACGCAGCCGTCGCCGTCGGGCGCCATGTCGAAGCCCCAGATGCTCTCCTGGTCCTCGCGGGCGTGGGTGAGCATCATCCACTGGAAGGTGCGGCCGGGCTCGGCGGCGGTGATGCGGCACTCGGTGTGCCAGACGCCGCGCACCAGGGGGGCCCAGGCCACGACGTCCTCGCTGCGCAGGTTCTCGCCGCGGAAGACGGCGCCGACGGTGGAGGGTTCGCCGGAGACCCACGTGCCGCCGCGGCATTCGGGGCTCCATTCGGCACTGCGCGGCAGATCGCTGACGACGGAGTAGACCTCGAGCTGGGTCGCGGAAATGTGAATGTCGGCCTTGAGCTCGAAGAGCGGCGAGGTGTCGATGATTGACTGAGTCATGTGCAGAATTCTGTCGAGGGTGTCCGGCGCCGGTCAAAGAGCGGCTTTCTCATTTGTCAGGTCGGAATTCCCGCATTTCACCGGCGCCGTGTGCCCCGGCCGGCTCAGACCCCGGCACCCACGCTCAGCACGATTTTCCCGTGCACCTTGCCCTCCTCCAGCCGGCGGTGCGCCTCGGCGGCGTCGCTCAGGTGCAGCCGCTCGATCGCCCGGGGCCTGAGGCGGCCGTCGGCGACGAGCCGGTTGATGGCACTGGCGGCCTCGGCGAGCTCCCCGGCGGTGGCGTGCGAGATGGCGAAGCCGTGGATCGAACGGTCCCTCAGATACAGCGGCCCCACGGGCAGCACGGGCCGGGAGCGCAGTCCGGCGAGCAGCACGATCCGCCCCCGCCCGGCGAGCAGGTCCACCGCGCTCTCCAGGTCGTTGGTGCCGGAGGCGTCGAGGTACAGGTCCGCCCCCGCGGGGACGGCGGCGCGGATGCGCCCGGGCACGTCGGGGTCCCGGTAGTCGACGACGTGGTCGGCGCCGAGGCCGCGGCAGTACTCGGCGTCCCGCGCGGAGGCCACGGCGATCACCCGGGCGCCCGCGGCGGCGGCCATCACCACCAGGGCGCTCCCCACGTTGCCGCCCGCGCCGACCACGACGACGGTCTCGCCGGAGCGCAGCCGCCCGTGGGTGAACAGACCGAGGTAGGCGGTCGCGGCCGGATGGGCCAGCGCCACGGTCTCGTGCGGGTCGGCGCCCTCCGGCAGGCGGTACAGCCGGTCGACGGGCACCACCACGCGCTCGGCGGCGGCCCCTTGACGGCCGTCGTGGCCGAGGCTGTTGCACCACACCCGGTCGCCGGGCCGGAACCGGTGGACGCCGGAGCCGACCGCGGCGACGGTGCCGGTGAGGTCGCGGCCTATGACGAACGGGAAGGTGAGCGGGGTCCGCCAGGCACCCGAGCGCACGAAGGTGTCGACGTGGTTGACGGAGACGGCGGTGACGTCCACCAGGACGTCGGTCGGCCCCGGTTCCGGCGTGGGCTGATCACCGTAACGGATGACGTCCGGAGATCCGAGCTGTTCAATGTAGGCAGCACGCATCATGGTCAAGGATTCTGGCGCAGAGGCCCGGCCCGCGTCCGCGCGCGGCCCGGACCCCGGTGCGGATCTGTCAGATCGGAACCGGGTCTGTCAGATCCGCCCCGTGCGGGCCTCGTCGGTCCGCACGGTTCCGCACGGTGCAGACCAGGGCGGTCCGCACGGTGCAGACCAGGGCGGTGCGCACGGTTCAGACCAGGTTGAGACGGGCCAGTTCGCGCCGGGAGCCGACGCCCAGCTTGGGATAGGCCTTGTACAGGTGGTGCTCGACGGTCCTGCGGCTGAGGAACAGCTGCGCGGCGATCTCCCGGCTGCTGTTGCCGTCGGCAGCCAGCCGGACCACCTGCAGTTCCTGCGGGGTCAGCCGGTCGAGGACGTTCTCCGCGGTGGCCTTCGCGCCCGTCGTCGCGTCGCCCGCCGCCCGCAGTTCCGCCCGGGCGCGCTCCGCCCAGGGCACGGCCCGCAGCCGTTCGAAGTGCTCCAGGGCCGACCGCAGGGAGGCACGGGCCTCGGTGCGCCGCCGGGCCCTGCGCAGCCACTCTCCGTGGAGCAGCTCGGTGCGGGCCCGCTCGAAGGGCCGCCCGCCCTGTTCGTGCAGCCGGACCGCCTGCCGGTAGTCCTCCTCGCGCCCCTCCACCAGGGCCCGGCAGCGGTGGGCCACCGCCCGCGCCCACGGCTGCCGGCCGGCCCGCGCCCAGGCCTCGAAGGCGAGCATCGGCCGCTCGGCCCGCTCCGGCTGACCGAGCCGTACCGCGGCCTCCACCTGGTCGGCGACGGTGGCCATGGCCATCGCCGTGTGGCGTTGCGGCCCGGGGCCGACGGCGGTCTCCAGCCGGGCGAGGGCCGACTCGTAGTCGCCGCGTGCGAGTTCGAGCAGGCTCAGGGCGCTCTCGCCGGCCACCCTGCCGACGTCGGGCACGTCCCGCGTGAGGTGGCGGCAGCGCTGTTCGTCACCCTCGATGGCCGCGATCCGGGCGGGCACGCCGTTGAGCCAGGCGACGCGCTCGCGCAGCCCGGTGTCGCGGGCGATCTCCACGGCCTCGGCCACCGACGCCTCGGCGTCCCGGTGCGCCCCGGCCAGCAACTGACGTTCCGCCAGCAGGTGCAGGGCCTGCGGCAGCGCGCCGATCAGGCCCTGCGCACGGCAGCGGGCCACCTCGGCGGCGGCCAGTTCCATGGCCGCCGCGTCGTCCCCGAGCAGGACGGCGCTGTGCAGGGCGCGGGTCCGGTCCGCGTCCGAGCCGTCCTGGCCGTCGGCGACGGCGCGCGCCAGCAGGGGCAGGCCGCGGGCGTAGTCGTCGTCGACGAGGAAGGCCATGCCCTCCACCATCGGGTCGGCTTCCCCGAGGGACGCCAGCCGCTCGGCGGCCTCGCGCACCGAGTCCGCGTCACCGGCGAACCAGCCGTACGTGGCGCCGGTGCGGAGCATGGCCCGGCCCGGGCCGGGATCGGCGGTCTGCGTCCGCCGCAGCAGCAGGCGGGCGGCCTCCCGCTGATGTCCCGACTCGAACATCACGGCGGCCCGGACGGGGGCCAGCCGGGCCAGGTCCTGCGGTTCGGTGGCCGACTGCTCGGCCTGCTCGGCCAGCTCCCGCGCCTGCCCGGCGTGCCCGGCGTTGAGAGCGCAGGTCGCGGCGTCCGTGAGCCGCCGGATCTGGGCGCGGCGGTCGGGGGTGAGCCGCGCCGCCTGCTGGTGCAGGAGCGAGGCGGCGGCGTAGGCGCTGCGGTCGGCGGCCCGCTCGGCGGCGGCGACCAGTTCGGCCGCGACCCCGTCGTCGGGTGACGTCGTGGCCAGCGGCAGGTGCCGGGCCCGGCAGTCGGGGTCCTCGGCCGCGTCGGCCAGCGCCTGGTGGACGGCGATCCGCCGAGCCAGTACGGCTCCCTGGTAGGCGGCCGTCCCGATCAGCGGGTGGCGGAAGACGACCGTGCTCTCGGTCACCTGGATCAGGCCCGCCCGCTCCGCGTCCTCCAGGTCCTCCAGGCCCACGCCCAGCGTCCGGGCCGCCTTCATCTGCAGCGGCAGGTCGCCCCGCCCCTCGGCCGCCGCGAACAGCAGCGCCAGCCGGGTCTTCTCGGGGAGTCCGGCGATCTGGGTGCGGTACGACGACAGCACCCGGTCGGCGACCGTCACGGGCGTGAACCTGCCGGGGTCGTCGCGGCGGGCGGCCCCGAACTCGATGAGCGCCAGCGGGTTCCCGGCGGACTCGGCGATGACCTGGTCGCGCAGGGCGGGGGCGAGCCCCAGGTCGGCGAGGAGGCTCACCGCGTCGCCGGTGTCCAGCCGCGAGGGCCGCAGTTCGGTGAGACCGGGCGCGGCGAACCCCTCGTCCCGGGTCGCGAACACCATGGCCACCTGCTCGGCGGCGAGCCGGCGGGCGGCGAACAGCAACGCGTCGGAGGTGGCCTGATCCAGCCACTGGGCGTCGTCCACGAGACACAGCAGCGGCCCCTGTTCGGCCAGGTCCGCCAGGAGCGTGAGCACGGCCAGCCCGGTCAGGAACCGGTCCTGCGTGCGGGTGCTGCCCGTCCCGAGCACCGCCCGCAGAGCTTCCGCCTGCGGTCCGGGCAGTCCCTCCAGCCGGTCCTGCACCGGCCACAGCAGCTGCACCAGCCCGCCGAAGGCGAGGTCCGCCTCCGGCTCGACCCCGGTGACCCGCAGGACCCGCATGCCGGCGGCCGACGCCGACTCCGCCGCGCGGTCCAGCAGGGCGGTCTTGCCGATGCCCGCCTCGCCCCGCAGTACCAGGGCACCGCTGCGTCCCTCGCGGGCCCGAGCGGCCAGATCCTCGAGCGCCGCCAGCTCGGTGGCCCTGCCGTACAGCACGTAGGTGCCCCCACTCCCCGTGATGCGGCCCACCGGTAGGCAAGCCGTGCCGACGTACGTATCCGGTTTCAGAAATCTTACTGATTCGGCCCCGCTGCCTTCCTTCCTACGGTGTGGAACAAGCCGGTTCCCCGATGGAGGAGATCGTGAGCAACTTCTTCGAACCGCTGCCCCTGGGCAAGCTGACGCTGCCCAACCGGCTCGTCATGGCGCCGATGACGCGCAGCCGGGCCAGGGACGGCGTGCAGACCCCGCTGGCGGCCGAGTACTACGCACAGCGCGCCGGAGCGGGTCTCATCATCACCGAGGGCACGCAGCCCTGCGTGATCGGGCAGGGATACATCGACACACCGGGCGTGCACACGCCCGAGCAGGTGGAGGCATGGCGCCGGGTGACCGACGCGGTGCACGAGCGGCAGGGCCGGATCTTCGTGCAGGTGATGCACTCCGGCCGGATCGGGCACCCGAGCCTGTACCCGGACGGCGCGCTGCCCGTGGCGCCCTCGGCGGTGGCCTCGGGCGGCCGGATGTACATGCCGGAGGGCATGCTGGACCACCCGACGCCGCGGGCCATGGACCTGGAGGACATCGCCCGGGCGGTCGAGGACCACATCGCGGCCGCCAAGTGCGCGATGGACGCCGGGTTCGACGGGGTGGAACTGCACGGCGCCAACGGCTACCTGATCCACCAGTTCCTCGCCGACAACACCAACCTGCGCACCGACGCCTACGGCGGCAGCATCGACAACCGCATCCGTTTCGCCGTCGAGGTCGCCCAGGCGGTCAGCGACGCGATCGGCCCCGAGCGGGTCGGTATCCGCCTCTCGCCCGCCAACACGACCAACGGCATCGAGGAGCGCGACCCGGCCGCGCTGTACCAGGCGCTGATCCGCGCCCTGGCGCCGCTCAACCTCGCCTATGTCCACCTGATGGAGTTCGGCGGCCGTGACATCACGCAGCTGATCCGCAAGGAGTGGCCGGGTGTCCTGATCCTCAACCCGCACGCCACCGGCGAGGAGGCCGCGGTGACGCCCGAGGCCGCCGAGGCGGTGCTGGAGGAAGGCCTGTGCGACGCGGTGAGCATCGGCTCGCTGTGGCTCGCCAACCCGGACCTGCCCGAGCGGATCAAGGCCGGCGGCCCGTTCAACACGCCCGACCCGGAGACCTTCTACGGAGGCGACCACCGGGGCTACACCGACTACCCGACGCTGGACGGCTGACCGACCGGGCGGGCGGCGGCGGGGCGTGCGGTCGGCGCCCGGCCCGCCCGGCCCCGCTCGCCGTCCGCCCCGATCCCCGACTCCCTGGCCCGGCCGGCGCCTTCTCCCCCGAAGGGCTGCACGCCGGACCGGGCCAGGGTGGTCCAGCGACGACCGACCGCTCAGGGAGCACAGATGAGCAACTCACTCGCCGAGTCCGGCGCCCCGGGTCCCGCCGCGCCGGGCAGGAAACCTCAAGCAACCGATGCACGCGGCCCGTTCCACGGAGCCGCGGCCCTCTGGCTGGCCCTCATGGCCGGCCCGCTGTCCTTCGGCATCGCGGGCCCGGCGCTGGTCCTGGACGACGCCGCGCGGGACCTCGGCGTCTCGACCGGTGCCGCCACCTGGACGGTGACCGCGTTCGGCTGGGGCATTGCGGTCGGCACGCCCCTGCTGGCCGGGCTGCTGGACCGCCGGGGGGCGCGCGCCGCGCTCACCGTGTGCGGTCTGCTCGTCCTGCTGGGCGCGGGCCTGGTGGCCGGGATACCCGTCCTGCCGGTCCTCGTCCTGGGCACCGCCCTGATGGGCCTCGGCACGGCCGGCCTCACGGCGACGGCCATGAGCCTGGCCGGCTCGCCCCGGGCCATGGGACTGGTCACCGCCTCGCTCGCCGTGGTGGGTTCGACGGCCCCGCTGGCCGGTTCCCTCGTCAACGACGTGCTGTCCTGGCAGGCCACCCTCGCGCTGCCGGTGCTGAGCGCGGTGGCCGTGCCCTTCGCCGTGGCCCGGTGCGCGCACGGCGCTCCCGTCACCCGGGAGCCGTTCGACCCGCTGGGCGCGGTGTTGCTGACCGCGCTGGTCACCGCGCTGGTGTTCGTACCGCACCAGCCGCTGGTGGCCGGTGTGTGCTCCGTCGTCGCCGCGGGGCTGCTGGCGGCCCAGGTGCGCGCGCGGCCGCGGGGCTTCGTCCCGGCCGTCCTGGTGCGCAACCCGGGCTTCCTGGTCTCGGCCGGCCTCGCCCTGTGCCTGGCGGTCGTCAACTTCGGCATGATGTACGCGATTCCGGAGCGGCTGGAGGACCACACCTCGTGGTCCACCAGTGAGATCGGCGTCGCGATGGTGTGGCCGTTGCTGCTGGGCGGTGCCCTGTCCTGGTTCGTCGTGGCGGTGTCGGCGCGGACGGGACGCCGGGTGGTGATCACCGCGCTGGTCGGCCTCGCCGTGCTGGGAGCGGTGCTCGCGGTCGTCGGCACCTCCCCCGCGGTCCTGCTGGCCGCCCAGGCCCTGACGTCGATCGCGGCCGCCTCCGGGCAGGGCGCGTTCGCGGTGCACGCCACCTCGGCCGTCCCCGACGACCAACGCCCCCCGGCCATCGGCATGTTCAACCTGTCCTATCTCCTGGGTGCGGCGTTCGGGCCCGCCATCGTCTCGCTCCTGGCGCTCTGAGCGCCGGCGTCCGCTGCGAGTGCGCCGTCACACCGCGTGGGTGTGACGGCGCACACCGCGTTTCCCAAAGCACCTCTACATACGCCAACTGGCATAATCACCAAAGGGGTTCGCGAAAGGACGGGGTGTCTGCCCGGCCGTCGGCCGGCATCGGTCCGGCCCGCAGGCCACCAGGTGACCACGTGGAGGGAGAGGCTGTGGCTCCCGGTGCGCGGGCACGGCTCGCGGAACGCAGGCGGGAGTCCTCCCGCCGCGCCGGCAGGCCGTGGTCCCGTGCGACCCGGCCGTCGTGCACCGTCACTGCCGGCGGTTGGGGAACGAGACACCGGAGGGCCTCGTGTCGCAGAAGAAGGACGCATCCGTGGCGGCCGTGCTGGACCTGCTGGACCTCCTGGCCGGCGAGGGGCCGGCGAACCGCTTCGAAGCGGTGGTCGAGGAGGCCCGCAGACAGGGCGTGACCGGCGCCGACCTGCGCAGGGTGGAACAGACCAAACGGCTGGCCCTGGCCATCCAGGCCCGGCTGGAGCGCCGTCAGCAGTGGAGCGCCGCCCTCACCACGCTCGTCGACACCGCCTCCGATCTGGCGAGTCCGCACACCGTCGAGGACACCCTCAAGATCATCACGCGGCGGGCGCGGCTGCTGCTCGGCGCCGACGTCGCCTGGGTCACCCTGCCCACCGCGGAGGACGACGGGGAATTCCGCCTGCACTCGCTCGACGGTCACGTCACGATGCTGAACGCGCGCCTGCGATTACCGAAGGGAGCCGGGCTCGCGGCCGCCGTCCTGGCGCATCGTGCGCCGCTGTGGACCTCCGACTACCTGACGGACGACAGCTTCCGGCACGCCGGCGAGCTCGATCAGTGGATCAGCGCCGAAGGGCTGCACGCCGTCCTCGCCGTGCCGCTGAGCCGGACGGCCGCGGCCGCGGGGTCCCTGCACGTCGCGGACCGCAGCGTGCGCCATTTCTCCGCCGACGAGATAGCGCTGGTGAACATGCTCGCCGAGATCGGCGGTGTGGCGCTGGACCGGGCCGTGTACCTGGACGAGACGGTCGCGGAGATGTCCGCGCTGCGGGAGCGGGTGCTGCGCGCGGAGGCCGGACAGGCCGACGCGCGCGGGCTGGCCGCCGCGCAGGGGGCGCTGCTCGACCTGGTGCTCGGCGGCTGTGATCCGCAGCTGCTGGTGGAGGAGTGCCGACTCAGGCTGGGTGCCCCGGTGCTGCTGTGCGGTCCGCGCGGCGCGGCGATCGCCGCCTCGGGCGACCTGTCCGGGGGCGCCCTGGAGGACTTCGCGCGCGCCGCGAAGGACGCCGGGACCCTGCTGGACCCGTCGCCCGCCCTGCTGGACGACGGCATCTGGTGCCTGCCGGTCCTGGCGGGCAGTCACCACCTGGGCGCCCTGTACGTCCAGGCCGGTCCCGCCCTTTCCGGCGACACCGCCCAGCTGCTGCGGTACGCGGCCCGGGCCGCCGCGGTGCTGCTGTCCCTCCAGGAGGGCGGCGGCACGGTCCTGGAAGGGCAGTTCCGGGACGAACTGCTGGGCGACCTGCTGATCAGTGCGCCCCGGCCCCGGGACGTGCTGGAGCGGCGCGCCCGCCGGCTGGGCATCGGCCTGGACCAGCCGCACGTGGTCGTGGTCGCCCGCCCCGACGGGGACGCGCAGGCGCATGCGGCGACCCGGGCGTCGTCCTGCGCGCGCCGGCTGAACGGGCTCCAGACGACGCACGAGGGCGACATCGTGCTGCTGCTGCCGGGCACCGACCCGGGTGCCGCGGCCCGGACGGTGCACGACGAGCTGTCGTCCCTGCCCGGCAGTCCGCCCACGGTCAGCGGCGCCGGACCCGTGTCGGACCCGGGTGCGGTCCTCCACGGGTACCGGGAAGCGGCGCGCTGCCTGGACGCGATGATCGCCCTCGGTGCCACCGGAACCCCGGCCTCGACCCACGAGATGGGGTTCGTGGGTCTGCTGCTGTCGGACCAGGTGGACGCCGAAAGGTTCATTCAGAGCACCATCGGTGCCGTGCTCGACTACGACGAACAGCGCCTGACCGAGCTGGTCCGCACGCTGGACGCCTACTTCGACACCGGTGGCAGTCCCACGTACGCGGCCGAGAAGCTCCACGTGCACCCCAACACCGTGGCCCGTCGGCTGGAACGCATCGGTGATCTGATCGGCCCCGACTGGCAGCGGCCCGAACGGGCCCTGGAGATCCAGCTCGCGCTCCGCATGTCCCGGATCCGGCGGGTGCTGCGGGAACGCAAGGCGCCTCCCGGGGACGCCGCCGGCGCTCAGGACGCGTAGTCGAGGACGCCGTCGTCGGTGTCGCCCAGGGCCGCCAGGACGTGCGCGGCCGACGCGAGGGTGACGTGCCGGTGCCAGCCGCGATAGGAGCGTCCGGCGAAGTCGCGGATGCCCACCTGTTCGGCTCCCCGGGCGAAGTCCTGGTCGACCCGGCGGATCATCCCCCGCAGCCGCATCAGGAACGCGGGCGGCACCGACGTCAGGTCCGTCAGCCACACCTCCCCGGGCCGTCGCCGGTCGGTGTTCCCCACCCCGAGCAGGAGCAGGTCACACGGCCCGGCCCCGGTCCGCCGGCCCCCGGGACCGGGCAGCGCCACCCGTACGGCGGTGACCAGCCCTGAGCGCCTGACGGTCCCCGTGCCGTCGTCCGGCCACACCACCGGCCGCTGCAGGCCCCGGCCGGCACTCATGATCTGGCGCACCGGCCTGGGGGTGGCGTCGAAGCCCTTGAGCGCGGGGTCCGTCACCGACAGGCGCAGCGAGTCGTCGACCCGGAGCATCATCGGCATGCCCCGGTCGAGGAGCCTCGGCACGGCCGAGGCGACGTCGGTGCCGCGGGCGTCCATCACCACGGGGCGGGCCGGCAGCCGCCACGCCGCCGCCTCCAGGAAGGCCTGGAGCGCGCACTCCCCGAGCGTCTCGGCGGAGGCGTCGTCCGGTATCGACGCGCGCCGCCGCCGGTCCTCGGCGAACCAGGACGGCGAGAGCTGCAGCCGCCAGTTGACCGGCGCGCTGATCTCCTCGGCGACCGCCCAGACGCCCACGGCCTGCTGGGCGTTGAGCATCTGGCCGTGCTCCGGGAAGAAGCGCCGCTCCACTCCGACGGAGTGCCGTCCCGCCTTGGGAATCACCATGGGCCGCACCACCCACGCCTGTGGCGGGGCCACACTCACCACGTACCGCGCCAGTGCCCGGCGCACCGGCCCCCACTCCCAGCTCGAGTCACTGATGAAGTGGTGCAGGCTCTGTTCCGTCGCCTGTCCCCCGACGAGCGCGGCGATGTTGCGTATCGACTTGCGTCCCCTCACCTCCAGCAAACCACGTATGTACTCCATGCCCTTGCGCCGTTGGTCGCTGCGCGGCAAGGAGGCGAACAGCAGTGAACACATCTCCGGCAGCGACACCTGGCAGGCGGACGCGTACGCCGGTTCGTGCATGGTCGGACTCTGCGCTTGGTCAGGGCTCAGCGCGACCACACTCATGAACGGACCCTCCATCGGGAGTAGACGAAGACGATCCGAAGGGCTGCCCGTCCACTGTGCGCGCAGGTGCGGTGCCGGTCCCAGGTACACGGAGCACAGGACTTGTGACGGGGGGCGGTGGCCGGGCCACCATCGCCTCCCGCTCCCCCCGGGGCCCTATCCGGAACGTTCCCTTCGGGCTGTGTCCGGACCACCGCCGGGCTGCGTGGAGGCGTCTCCCGGGGCTGCCTCAGGGGGACTTGACAGAGTGGTGCCGACGTCGGGCGCCGGGTGCCGCGGGCACGTCACCATGGGATTCCGCACCACGGCACACCCGACGGGGACCCCGGTGTGGTCCCACTACCGAGGAGGACACCATGAGCGCTGCCCCGGAGCCACGACCCGTCACCGTCTGGTCGGATCTGGGGTGCCCCTGGGCCACCCTCGCCCTGCACACGCTGCGCGCCACGGCCCGGGAACGCGGACAGGACCTCCTGATCGACCACCGGGCGTTCCCCCTGGAGCTGTTCAACCACCAGCCCACGCCCAAGTTCATCGTGGAGCCCGAGATCGTGGTGATCTCCGCGCACCGGCCCGACCTCGGCTGGCGCCTGTGGGCGGGGCGGGAGTACGACTACCCGTCGACGATGCTGCCCGCGATGGAGGCGGTCCAGGCCGCGAAGGACCCGTCCGTCGGGGGCCTGCGCGGCAGCGACGAACTGGACGCCGGCCTGCGGCACGCGTTCTACGTCGAGAGCCGGTGCGTCAGCATCCCCTCGGAGATCCTCGACGTCGCCGCGCAGTGCGAGCACGTCGACGAACAGGCCCTGGCCCGCGCCCTGGAACGCGGGGCCGGCCGTGCCGAGATGTACGAGCAGTTCCGCGTCGCCCAGGGCCCCGGCATCCAGGGCAGCCCGCACCTGTTCGCGCCCGGTGGCTACGCGGCGCACAACCCCGGCGCACATGTCGAGTGGGCGAAGGCTCCCGACGACGGCGGCGTACCGCGCCTGGACCGCTACGACCCGTCGTGGGCCGGGGAACTGCTCGACCTGCTGGCCGGGGGGAGGCAGCCCGGCGGTGCCTGAGACGAGGGAACTGACCATCTCGGCGACCGCGCACGCCCACTTCGCGACGGCGGCCGCGGCCGAGGGGGTGTCGGTACGCACGTACCTTGAACGACTTGCGGAACGCATCGCCCCGGAACCGGCCGGACCTGGTGCGCGGCGAACGGTGGCCGAAGCGGGCCCGGACCGGCGGCTGGTGGAGCTGGGGGTCGTGGATCCGCGGCGGGACGCCTCGGGCCGGAGGTAGCCGAAAGGCCGTATCGGCAACCCCCGATACGGCCTCTCGACCTGCTGTCTCAGCAAGTCGGGACGACAGGATTTGAACCTGCGACCCCTTGACCCCCAGTCAAGTGCGCTACCAAGCTGCGCCACGTCCCGATGCGCCTCGCGCGGGGTGAACCGCGTGATCGCGCAGGTCAACCCTACCGCATACGCGATGGGGGGTTCAGCCGCGCGGGCGTCGGAGCGGCCGGCTGATCAACGCCGGGCGCGGAGTACACGGGGAGCCGGTCCGCGCCGGGCGCAGAGTACGCGGGCAGCCGGTCCGCGCCGGGCGCAGAGTACGCGGGCAGCCGGTCCGCGCCGGGCGCGGAGTACGCGGGGAGCCGGTCCGCGCCGGGCGCAGAGTACGCGGGCAAGTGGTGCGCGCCGTGTGCGGAGTAAGCGGGCAAGTGGTCCGCGTCGGGCACGGAGTAAGCGGGCAGCCGGTCCGCGCCCGGCGCCGCGTGGGCGGGCAAGTGGTCGGATCCGCGCGCGGAGTGGGCGGGCAGGTGCTCCGCGCCGCGCGCCGGGTCGGCGGGCCGGTGGTCGACGGGCGGTGGGGGTTCGTCGCGGGGGCCGCGTCGGCCGCCCATGCGCGCACCGGTCCAGCCGGCCAGGCCCGCCGTCGACACGGCGACCGCGAGGACGGCCCACCAGGGCAGTTCCGCCTTGGTGGCGTGTCCGGCGCAGGCCGCCACGGCGAGCAACGCCGTGGCGGCACCCCCGGCCGCCTCGACCCGCCGGACCCGCCGGTCCCCCGCCTCGTCCACTCCGTGGCCCCCTTCGCACTCGGACGCCCGGGCATCCGCACCCGGGCATATGCCGCACACCATAAGCGGGCTCCCGAGGCGTGTCCGACCAGGGCGTACAGGGCCGGCCGACACCCGCCGTGCGCTGACGCGCCGGCCGGTCTCCGTGCGCGCCCCCCACCGCGGCGCACGCGATCAGTGCGCGCCGAGGAGTGTCCGCTCCGCGCTGTCCCCGGCCGGCCGCCGTGCGCCGCGGACCGCGACCAGGCCGAGGAAGACCGTGGAGCTCACGTCCTCCGGTGCGAAGGCCGTGACGCCCGGACGCCCCGGTCCGGAGCGAGCAACTGCCCACCCGGCCACGGTCCGACGACGGCGCCGAAGCGGCCCATGCCGGAGGCTCGGCCGACGGCGGTGTCACGGCTGCCGGGCGCCGAGCGGATCGCGACGGTCCGGCAGCTGGGCGGCCAGGTGGCGATGCCGTGGACGAGGAAGCGGCCGCCGATGGACGCGATCCGGTGGAACAGGTGATGGATCCGGCCCTCTTGGCACGAGGTGATGGTCATACGGGTCGTATCGTCGACGGCCGCCGGGCGCGGTGCCGTGTCGGGCTGTCCCCCGGTCGTGCCGGACGCGCCGCCGGCCGGCCCTTCGTCCGCTCAGCCGGTGGGCGCGGAGGCGGCCGGGGATCCCGTCGTGCCCCGGATCCGGAGCGTCGGCGCGGCCAGGTGGAGCCGCCCCTCTCCCCCGGGCCGTTCCAGCCGGTCCAGGAGGAAGCGGGCCGCCCGGCGGCCGACGTCGTGGCCGGCGTTGTCGACGGTGGTGAGCCACAGGTGGCGCAGCCGGGACAGGCTCGTGTCGTCGTAGCCGACCAGGGAGAGGTCGCGCGGGACGCGCAGCCCGAGTTCCTCCGCGGCGGAGAGGGCGCCGACACAGGTGATGTCGTTGACGGCGAAGACGGCGGTGGGCCGGTCGGGGCGGTTCAGGAGGCGGACCGTCGCGCGGTAGCCGCCCTCCTCGGTCATGTCGCCGGCCTCGACGACGGCTCCGTCCGCCAGGCCGTGCGCGCGCATGGTCGCCTCGAAGCTGCGGCGGCGCAGTTCGCCGACGACCCCGAAACCGGCCAGGTGGGCGATGCGGCGGTGGCCGAGGCCGATGAGGTGCTCGGTGACCAGCCGGGCCCCCCGCTCGTCGTCGCCGGCGACCTGGTCCACACCCGGCGGCACCGGCTCGCGGGCCCCGGCCAGGACGACCGGCATCCGCTCGGCGACCGCGCCGAGGGCCGCCGGATCGGGCAGGGTGCCGACCACGACCAGGCCGTCGACGCGCAGGTCCAGCAGCGGGTCGGCGGCGTCCTGGCCGGTGCGGCGGTTCAGACGGGCGTCGGCCAGCAGCATGTGCAGACCGTGGGCGTGCAGCAGGGAGTTCAGGCCGTCGAGGAGGTCGACGAACCAGGGGTTGCGCAGGTCGTTGAGGAGCACGCCGACGGTGCGCGTGCGCTGCTCGCTGAGGCTGCGCGCGGCGGCGTTGGGCCGGTAGCCCAGTTCCCGGGCGGCCCGGAGCACGGCGTCCCGCTTCTCGGGGCGCACCTGGTCGGAGCCGCGCAGCACGAGGGAGACCAGCGACTTGGAGACGCCGGCCCGTTCGGCGACGTCGCGGATGGTCGGCGGTCTCATGACATGGACCGTTCCATGCGCGGCGCGGGCTTGTCAAAGGGTTGACAGCGTCGGGAAACCGCGCCCAGGGTGGCCTGGACAGGTTCTGGAACGGTCCAAAGAGGGGCTCTCATGGTGGACACGCTCGGCGTCGCCGTCGTCGGATTCGGCTGGATGGGGCGGGTGCACACCCAGGCCTACGCGCGGGTGCGGCACCACTTTCCGCAGCTGTCCCTCGTCCCGGAACTCGTGACCGTCGCCGAAGAGGTGCCGGGCCGGGCCGAGGAGGCCGCCGGCCGGTTCGGGTTCGCCTCCACCACCCGCGACTGGCGCGAGGTGGCCGCCGACCCCCGGGTGCGGGCGGTCAGCATCACGGCGCCGAACTTCCTGCACCGTGAGATCGGCGTCGCGATGGCCCGGGCGGGCAAGCACATCTGGATCGAGAAGCCCGTCGGCCTGACCGCCGAGGACGCCCGGGCGGTGGCGGACGCGGTCGCCGCGTCGGGCGTGCAGGGCGCGGTCGGCTTCAACTACCGCAACGCGCCGGCCGTCGAGGCGGCCCGCGAGCTGATCGCCGCCGGAGAGCTGGGCACGGTCACACATGTGCGCGTGCGGTTGTTCAGCGACTACGCGGCCCATCCCGAGGGCGCGCTGACCTGGCGGTACGAGCGGGAGCGCGGCGGCAGCGGAGTGCTGGGCGACCTGGCCTCGCACGGGGCGGACCTGGCCCGGTTCCTGCTCGGTGACATCACGTCCCTCACGGCCGACACGGCGATCTTCCTGCCCGAGCGGGCGCGTCCCACCGGCGCGACGGCGGGCCACAGCCGCGCTTCGGGCGGTGAGCTCGGCCCGGTGGAGAACGAGGACTACGTCAGCTGTCTGCTGCGCTTCGCCTCGGGTGCGCGCGGCGTGCTGGAGGCCTGCCGGGTCTCGGTCGGGGAGCAGAACAACTACGGCTTCGAGGTGCACGGCACCAGGGGGGCCGTGTTCTGGGACTTCCGGCGCATGAACGAGCTGGGGATCAGCCGCGGCACGACGTACCAGGACCAGCCGGTCAGCACGGTCTTCGTCGGCCCGGGCCACGGCGAGTTCGCCGCGTTCCAGCCGGGTGCCGCGAACGCCATGGGCTACGACGACCTGAAGGTCATCGAGGCGTACCGCTTCCTGCGGTCGGTCGCCGAGGACACCCCGTACGGGGCGACCCTGGAGGACGCGGTGCACAGTGCGGCCGCGCTGGACGCGATGGCGCGGTCGGCCGCGAGCGGCACCTGGGCGGAGGTGGGCGGTCCGGCGGACGCGCCGCCCGCCACCGCCCGGGCCTGAGGCCCTGAGCCCCCGGCCGGGAGCCCTGAGCCGTCAGCCCCGCGCCTGGAGCCGTCGGCCCAGGTGGACCCGCAGCGGGACGAGGACCAGCCACCCCCACATGATCCGGGGGCCGGTCACGAAGACCAGCGGGACGGTGACGAGGAAGACCACCACGGTGGTGGCACCGTCCAGAAGGTAGAGCGTGCGGGCGGTTTCGGAGGGCCGGTCGTGGCGCAGCCGGGGGCGTCGGGCCAGGACGGCGGCCACCGCCGGGTGAGAGGCGCCGAGCGCGGCGACCGCCCCCGCGTAGACGGCGACCGACACGGGCTGGTCCCCGTACTCGGCGAGCAGCCGGGTCGGGAAGGGGACCAGTGCCGCGACGCCCAGGCCGAGCATCGACAGGCTGATCACCTGGCCGTCGATCTCCCGGACGTCCCGGAAGATCCGGCGGTGGTCGCGCCAGTGGCTGCCCAGCACCACGACGCTCAGCGCGTAGGCCCCGAGGTCGGGCAGCAGCTCGCGCAGCGCCGCGCGGTAGGCGGCGGGATCGAGGTCCCGAGCGACGGAAAGGTCCGGCACGAGCAGCGTGATGGCGATGGCGAACACCCCGTCGACCAGGGCCGGCAGCCGCTGAGGTTCGCCCTCCGGGCGCGAGCTCCACATGGGTTCGACGTCAGGTGCCGCGGCGTACGTGCCCCGGACCCACGCCCGGCCCCGCACCCGGATCACACGGCCGCCTGCGCAGGCATGTTGTAGGGCGTCACCACCTGGATCGCCGACGGCAGGGTCGGCCCGGCCGGGGGCAGCGCTCCGTGCGCGCGCATCACCGTGTGGCAGGCCTCGCGCACGTCCTGGCGCAGGTCGTGGTGGAGTACGGCCGACAGCCGGTGCTCGCGCAACAGGCGGGTGTTGTCGTGGTCGAGATCGTGCGCGACGAACACGGCGCAGTCGCGGCCGAGGTCGTCGAAGGCCCGCAGCGTGGCGATGTTGCCGCCGCCGATCGAGTAGACGGCGCGGATGTCCGGGTCACGTTCCAGGGCGGCCCGCACCAGGTCGTACTGGGTGGCGTCCAGGCCCTGACCCTCGGCGATCTCGACCAGCGTGCGCTCCGGGTGCCGGGCGCGCATGGCGCTGCGGAAGCCCATCTCGCGCTCCTCCTCGTTGCGGAAGAAGCCGCTGCTGAGGCTGGTGAGGATGTTGCCCGGCCGCTGTCCCAGCCACTGGCCCATGAGGTAGGCGGCCGTGGCGCCGGCCGCCCGGTCGTCGATGCCCACGTAGGCGAGGCGGGCGCTGGAGGGCAGGTCGGTGACCAGGGTGACGACCGGGATGCCTGCGGCGGCGAGCCGGCCGACCGCGGCGGTGACCTCGGGGACGTCCGGCGCCTTGAGGATCACGCCCTGCGAGCCGCGCCGGGCTATCCGGTCCAGGGTCCGCACCAGCTCTCCGACCGGGCCGGTCTCGCGGAAGTGGAAGCGGGAGCGCAGCACCGCCGGGTGCAGCGCGGGAAGCTCGGCCTCCAGGGCGGCCCGGATGGCGGTGGTGAAGCGCTCGGGCGCCTGCATCACGAGGTCGACCATGAACGTCCGGCCGACCAGCCGGACCTGGGTGCGCTGCCGGTCCAGGTCGGCGACGGCCTGGCGGACCTCGCGCGCGGTGCTCTCCCGTACGCCTCCCCTGCCGTTCAGGACACGGTCGACGGTCGCCTCGCTCAGACCTGCCTGGCGGGCGATCTCGCGGATCGGGAAGGGGTGGCCCATGCGCCGGCTCCTTGAGGGGTTTTTGATGGCTCGCTGCTGGTTGTTCGAGGGGTTTGTACTGACAAGAATGACAGGGCTGCGTCGCTCCATGACTCCCGAAGGGACGACGATGTCCTTCACTTCCCTACACCGCCGGGCCTGGCTGTCCGAGCAGGACTGCGACCTGGACGCGTTCCGCGCGCTGGTCGAGCAGGCCACCGACCGGGCCGACTATCCGCACGCCTCCGCCGTGGAGCGGAACGTGCCGGTCTACGACTGCGGTCTGCTCGAAGGTGACCGCGTGGTCCAGGCCGAGCTGGTGCGGGCCCTCGCCGACGGCCCGGGCATCGTCGTCTTCCGCGGTGCCTTCCCCGACCCGGAGGTCGTGGACCGGGCCACCGCGATGTTCGAGGGGCTCATCGCCGAGCAGCGTGCCTCGGGCGCCACGGCCGGCGACCACTTCGCCAAGCCGGGCGCGAACGACCGGGTGTGGAACGCCCTGGAGAAGGCGGCCCTCCACGACCCGGAGGCCTTCGCCGACTACTACGCCAACGACGTCCTCGCCCTGGTCTCCACGGCCTGGCTGGGCCCCGGCTACCAGGTCACCTCCCAGCTCAACGTGGTCAACCCGGGCGGCGCGGCGCAGACCGTGCACCGCGACTACCACCTGGGGTTCCTGGCGAACGACGTCGCCGCCGCCTACCCCGCGCACGTGCACCGCCTCTCCCCGGTGCTCACCCTCCAGGGCGCGGTCGCACACTGCGACATGCCCGTGGAGTCCGGGCCGACGATGTACCTGCCGCACTCGCAGAAGTACGAGCCGGGCTACCTCGCCTGGCGGCTGCCGGAATTCCGCGCGTACTTCGAGGCGCGGTACGTCCAGCTGCCGCTGGCCAAGGGTGACGCGGTGTTCTTCAACCCGGCGCTGTTCCACGCGGCCGGCACCAACCGCTCGGCGGACATCCGCCGCATGGCCAACCTGCTGCAGGTGTCGTCGGCGTTCGGGCGCGCGATGGAGACGGTGGACCGGCAGGCCGTGGCGAACGCCGTGTATCCCGTCCTGCTCAAGCGCAAGGCGGCGGGCGCCGACCGGGCGTGGCTGGACAACGTGGTCGCCGCGAGCGCCGAGGGCTATCCCTTCCCGACCAACCTCGACAGCGACCCGCCGGTCGACGGGCTGGCCCCGCCCTCGCAGGCGGATCTGATGCGGCGGGCGCTGCGCGAGGAGTGGACGCCCGAGGTGTTCCGGGCGGAGCTGCGGGCCGCCGCCGGACGACGAGAGAGCTGAGGAACTCCATGGGACTTCTCGACGACAAGGTCGTCCTGGTCAACGGCGGCAGCCAGGGGGTGGGCGCGGCGATCGCGCGGGCCGCGGCCCGTGAGGGGGCGGTCGTGGCCGTCACCGGGCGGCGGCCGGAGCCGGGCGAGGCGCTGGTGGCGGAGGTGACGGGCGCCGGGGCCAAGGCGATGTTCGTCCGCGCCGACCTCGCCGACGCCGGGCAGGCGAAGGCGGCCGTGGCCCGGGTGGTCGACGCGTACGGCCGGGTCGACTGCCTGGTGAACTCGGCCGGGCTGACGTCCCGGGGAACGCTGCTCGACACCACGCCGGAGCTGTTCGACCAGCACATCGCGATCAACCTCAAGGCGCCGTTCTTCGCGATGCAGGCGGCCGTGGCGGACATGGTGGCACGCGAGGCACCCGGCACGGTCGTCAACATCATCACGTCGTCGGCGCACGGCGGGCAGCCCTTCCTGGCACCGTACGTCGCCGCCAAGGCGGGGTTGATCGGCCTGACGCGCAACGCCGCGCACGCCCACCGCTGGGACCGGGTCCGCATCAACGGCCTCAACATCGGCTGGACGGCGACCGAGGGCGAGGACGCCACCCAGAAGGCGTTCCACGGTGCCGGGGACGACTGGCGCGAGGAAGCCGCCGCGAAGCTGCCCATGGGCAAGCTGGGCCAGCCGGACGAGATCGCCGACTTCGTGGTCTTCCTGCTGTCGGACCGCTCCGGTGTGGTCACCGGGTCGGTGATCGACTGGGACCAGAACGTGCTCGGCGGACTCGACTGACCCCTCCCGCAGGAAACCCTCCCCCTCTTCTAGGAGCAACACCCTCATGCGTATCGGAATCCTCGGCCTCGGCCGCATCGGCGCCTTCCACGCCGAGACCCTCTCCGGCCTCGACGCGGTCGACTCCCTCGTCGTGACCGACCCGTTCGCCGAAGCCGCCAAGGCCGCCGCCGAGCGGTTCGGCGCCGAGGTCGTGGACTCGCCGGAGGCGCTGCTGGCCGCCGGGGTCGACGGGATCGTCGTCGCGGCCGCCACGGACGCCCACCCGGCGCTGATCCTGGCCGGCGTCGAGGCCGGGATCCCGGTCTTCTGCGAGAAGCCCGTGGCCCGGACCATGGCCGAGGGCGTCGAGGTGCTCAAGGCCGTGCGGGGCACGGACGTGCCCATCCAGATCGGCTACAACCGCCGTTTCGACACCGGCTTCGTCAACGCCCGTGCCGCCGTGCGCAGCGGCGAGCTGGGCACGCTGCACACGGTCCGCTCGACCACGCTGGACCCGGCGCCGCCGCCCGCCGCGTACATCGCCGCCTCCGGTGGCATCTTCCGCGACTGCTCGGTGCACGACTTCGACATCATCCGCTGGGTGACCGGGCGCGAGGTGACCGAGGTGTACGCCGTGGGCGGCAACCGCGGCGCCGAGTACATCAGGGAGGCGGGCGACGCCGACACCACCGGCGCGATCCTCACCCTCGACGACGGCACCCTCGCGGTGGTCTCCAACTCCCGTCACAACGCCCGCGGTTACGACGTCCGCATGGAGATCCACGGCTTCAAGGACTCCATCGCCGTCGGCCTGGAGGACAAGCTGCCGCTGCGCTCGGTCGAGCCGGGCGTGACCTTCCCGGCGGGCACCCCGCACGACTTCTTCATGGACCGCTTCACGGCGGCCTACCGCGCCGAACTCACCGCCTTCACCGAGGTCGTGGCCGGCACCCGCCCCTCCCCCTGCACGATCGAGGACGCGCTGGAGGCGGGCTGGATCGCCGACGCGTGCACGCTGTCCCTGCACGAGCACCGCCCCGTGACGATCGCGGAGGTGCGGCAGGCATGAGCGGCCCGGGCCGGGAACCTCTGCGCATCGGTGTGCTGGGAGCGGCGCGCATCACCGAGCGCTCCCTGATCGACCCGGCCCGGGCGACCGGCCACCGTCTCGTGGCGGTGGCCGCCCGCGACCGCGGCAGGGCCGCGGCGTTCGCCGCCGCGCACGGCGTGGCGCGGGTGGTGTCCTCCTACGCCGAGCTGGTGGCCGACCCGGAGGTCGACGTCGTCTACAACCCGCTCGCCAACGGCCTGCACGGCCCCTGGAACCTCGCCGCCCTCTCGGCGGGCAAGCACGTGCTGTCGGAGAAGCCGTCGGCGAGCAACGCCCAGGAGGCGGCGGAGGTGCGGGCGGCCGCCGGGCGGGCCGGGACGGTGTTCATGGAGGCCTTCCACTACCTCTTCCACCCGGTCACCCGCCGCCTGCACGAACTGCTGGCCTCGGGCCAACTCGGCGCGCTGCGGCACGTCGAGGCCCTGGTCGCGATCGCCGCACCGCCGAAGGGCGACCCGCGCTGGTCGCTGCCGCTGGCCGGCGGCGCCCTGATGGACCTCGGCTGCTACGGCCTGCACGCCCTGCGCATGCTCGCGCCCTGGGCGGGCGGCGCGCCTCGCCTGACGGCCGCCCGGGCCGGGGAACGGGCCGGAGCCCCCGGCGTCGACGAGTGGCTCGACGCCGACCTGGAGTTCCCCGGCGGCGCGACCGGCTCCGCCCGCTGCCACATGGCCGGTGACGGGCTGGACATGAGCATCCGGATCGTCGGCTCCCGGGGTGAGGCGACGGCACACAACTTCGTCCTGCCCCAGCTGGACGACCGCGTCGTGGTCCGCACGGCCGGGGGCGAGCGCACCGAGCATCTGGGCACCCGCTCGTCGTACACGTACCAGCTGGAGGCGTTCGCCGCCCGGGTGCGCGACGGGGCGTCCCTGCCGCTGGACGCGGACGACGCGGTGACGACGATGGAGCTCATCGACGCCTGCTACCGCGCGGCCGGGCTGGAGCCCCGGCCGCGCACCACGGTCTGAGACCGGCCGGGTCGCGGGGGGCCGAGGTCGCGCCCGAGCCCCCGTTCACGCGGCCGGGTCGCAGGGGGCCGGGGTCGCACCCGGGCCCCCGTTCACGCGGCCGGGTCGCAGGGGGCCGGGGTCGCACCCGGGCCCCCGTTCACGCGTACAGCGCCGGCCTGTCCACCAGGTCGATCTCCACCCGGCCGCCGTCCTCCAGCGCCCGCACCCCCGCCTCGCAGACCGCCGTCGCCGCGTAGCCGTCCCAGGCGCTCGGGCCGGTGACCACGCCGCGCCGGGTGGCGTCGACCCAGGCCTGGACCTCGCGGTCGTAGGCCGTCTCGAAGCGTTCCGTCCAGTCCTGGGCGATCGTGCCGCCCCAGCGGCCGGCCATGTTCGTGACCAGGGCGTGGCCGTCGCCGATGCGGGCGGTGCCGCGTTCGCAGACCAGCTCGGCCTGCACCTGGTAGCCGAAGCCGCAGTTGACGAAGATCTCGACGTCGCTGAGGGCGCCGCCGTCGGTCTCGAAGACGACGAACTGCGGGTCCTGCAGGCCGTCCGGGGCGCTGGCGGAGGGGGTGGGACGCAGCACCGTGACGGCGGTGATCTCGTGGCCCAGCAGCCAGCGGGTCGCGTCGGCCTCGTGGGCGACGGAGTCGGTGACGAGCATGGAGCTGGTGAAGAAGGGCGGGCTGGCGACGTTGCGGTGCCGGTTGTGCAGCATCAGCGGGCGACCCAGCTGACCGGTCGTCAGCAGGGCCTTCAGCTTGGCGTACTCGGGGTCGTAGCGGCGCATGAAGCCGACCTGGACGCGGCGGTGGCCGAGGCGCAGTTCGGCTTCGAGGACCCGCAGGGCGGAGGCCGCGTCGGGGGTGAGCGGCTTCTCGCACAGCACGGGCAGGTCGTGTTCGAAGGCGGCGAGCAGGGTGGCTTCGTGGGCCGGGCCCGGGGAGGCGACCAGAACGGCGTCGACGCCGTCGGCCGCCAGGGCGGCGGCCGGGTCGGTGTGGGCGGTGCAGCCGTCGACGCGGGCGGCGACGGCCTTCGCCCGCTCCGCGTCGACGTCCGCGACGGCCACCACCCGGGCTCCGCTGGTGACTTCATGGATGCGGCGCACGTGGTCGGCGCCCATCCGTCCGGTACCGATGACCGCGACTCCCAGGGGGGCGCGCTCCGTCATGGCCGTCCTTTCGGGAGGGGTCAGGCGCCGCAGGACCTCAGGAACTTGCGGGTGCGCACCGCGATCGGCAGCGGCTTGTCCGGCTCGCAGGGGTACATGTCCTGCTCGACGATGGCGAAGAGGTCCACGCCGAGTTTCTGCGCGGCCTCCAGGACCGGGCCCAGCTCGGGGACGCCGGCGGGCGGTTCGCACATCACCCCGCGCGCGACGGCCGGGCCGAACGGGATCTCGTTCTTGACGACGTCGGCGAGGATCTCCGGGTCGACCTGCTTCAGGTGCAGGTAGCCGATGCGCTCGCCGTAGGTCTCGATCAGCTTGACGCTGTCGCCGCCGCAGTAGGCGTAGTGCCCGGTGTCCAGGCAGAGGTTGACGTGCTCGGAGTCGGTCGAGTCGAGGAACTGCTCGACGTGCTCCTCGGTGTCGATGTGGGTGTCGGCGTGCGGGTGGACGACGATGTCCAGTCCGTACCGGTCCTTCACCTCACGGCCGAGGCGCTCCATGCCGGTGGTGAGGTTGCGCCACTGCTCGGTGGTGAGCTCCGGGGGCTCCTGGATCTCGGCGGTCTTGTCGTCCCGCCAGAAGGACGGGATGACCACCAGGTGACTGGCGTCCATGGCCTGGGTCAGTGCGGCGACCCGGCTGACCTGCTCCCAGGTGGAGTCCCACTCGGAGGGGCCGCGGTGCAGCCCGCAGAAGATCGTGCCGGCGGAGACCTTCAGGTTCCGCCTGGTCACCTCGTCGGTGAGCCGGGCCGGGTCGGTGGGCAGGTAGCCGTAGGGGCCGAGTTCTATCCAGGAGTAGCCGGCCTCGGCGACCTCGTCGAGGAAGCGTTCCCAGGGCACCTGCTGAGGGTCGTCGGGGAACCAGACACCCCAGGAGTCGGGGGCGGAGCCGACCCGGATGCGGTCGAGCGCGAGGGCCATGTCAGGACTTTCCTTCCGAGGACGTGGCTACGGGTGCGGTGAGGTCCCCCTCCTCGGGGAGCCCTTCGACGTCGACGCCGCGGACCTGCGCCAACTCGTGCTTGAGGGAGGCGAGTTCGGCGCCGCCGGCCATGTGGTTGGTGAGCTCTTCGAGGGAGACGTCGCTGCGGGACGCGGAGAGTTCCACGGTGCCCAGGCGCAGCACGCTGAAGTGGTCGCCGACCATGTAGGCGTGGTGGGGGTTGTGGGTGATGAAGATGACGCCGAGGCCCTTCTCGCGGGCGGCGGCGATGTACTTGAGCACCACGCCGGACTGCTTGACGCCGAGGGCGGCGGTCGGCTCGTCCAGGATGAGGACGCGGGCGCCGAAGTAGACGGCGCGGGCGATGGCGACGCACTGGCGCTGGCCCCCGGAGAGCGTGCCGATGGGCTGCTCCAGGTCGTCCAGGACGATGCCCATGTTGCGCAGTTCCTCGTCCGCGGTCTGCTTCATCTTCTCGATGTCGAGACGGCGTACGGGCCAGGGGCCCTTGGTCATCTCGGAGCCGAGGAAGAAGTTGCGCCACACCGGCATCAGCGGGACGACCGCGAGGTCCTGGTAGACGGTGGCGATGCCCTTGTCGAGGGCCTCGCGCGGGGTGGAGAAGCGCACCGGTTCGCCGTCGACGAGGAACTCGCCCTCGGTGTGCTGGTGCAGGCCCGAGACGATCTTGATGAGGGTGGACTTGCCGGCGCCGTTGTCGCCCAGGACGCAGGTGACCTTGCCGGGGTACACCTCCAGGTCGACGCCGTGCAGGGCGCGGATGTTGCCGTAGGACTTGCCCGCGCCGCGCAGTTCGACCAGGGGGCGGTCGCCGTCGGGCGGGGTGTCCTTCAGGACGGCACCGTGGGTGCCGGTTTCGTTGCTGGTCATCGCGGTCACCTCCGGGTCGCCGTGCGCTGGACCCACAGATTGATGAGGACGGCGCCGAGGAGCATCACGCCGAGGAAGGCCTTGAACCAGTCGGGGTTCCAGCCGGCGTAGACGATGCCCTGCTGCACCATGCCGAACATGAAGGCGCCGAAGACCGGGCCGATCGCGGAGCCGTAGCCACCGGTGAGCAGGCAGCCGCCGATGACGGCCGCGGCGATGTAGATGAGCTCCTGGCCCACGCCCTCGCCGGACTGCACGGTGTTGAAGGAGAACAGCTGGTGCATGCCGACGAACCAGGCGCCGAAGCCGACCAGCATGAACAGGGAGATCTTGGTGAAGGTCACCGGCACGCCGACGGCCCGCGCGGAGTCCTTGTTGCCGCCGACGGCGAAGATCCAGTTGCCGTACTTGGTGCGCAGCAGCACCCAGGTGGCCAGGGCCGCGAAGACCAGCCACCACACGACGGTGATCTTGACGTTGACGCCGCCGACCTCGAAGGTCGAGGCGAAGATCTTCTGCGCCTGGGCGAAGCCGTCCATGTCGCTGATGTCGTCGGTGGCGACGTTGCCGGTGACCAGCTTGGTGATCGCCAGGTTGACGCCCTGGAGGATCAGGAAGGTGCCCAGGGTGACCAGGAAGCTCGGCAGTCCGGTCTTCACCAGCAGCCAGCCGTTGAAGGCGCCGATCGCCAGCGAGACGAGCAGGGCGACGATCACGCCGACCCAGACGTTCATGGTGAGCTGGTAGCTCAGCATCGACGCGGTGAGCGCCGAGGTGATGACGGCGACACCGGCCGACAGGTCGAACTCTCCGCCGATCATCAGCAGGGCCACGGGCAGCGCCATGATCCCGATGGTCGACGACTGGTACAGGATGTTCGCCATCGAGCTTCCGTCGCGCACCGGCGGCGCGGCGAACAGGAAGAACACGAGCACGGCGACGGCGCCGAGGAAGACGCCGACCTCGGGCCGGGCGAGCAGCCGCAGTGCCAGCGGGCGCTGCCGGGTCCGGCCGTCGGACTGCTTGGGGCCGGGGGCCGGCGGTGTGTCCACCGCCGGCGTGGCCTGCTGGGTCATGCTCATCACCGGGTGCCCTTCGCGGCGAACTCCCCGATCTTGTCGACGTTGGACTTGTCGACGAAGGCCGGGCCGGTCAGCACGGGCTGCTCGCCGCCGCCGCTGTAGTTGCCGTTGTTCTTGTAGAGCCACAGACCGTCGACGGCCAGGTAGCCCTGCAGGTAGGGCTGCTGGTCGACGGCGAACTGGATGTCGCCGGCCTTGATGGACTTGATCAGGTCCTTGTTGAGGTCGAAGGTGGCGATCTTCGCCTTGCTGCCGGCGTCGGCGACCGACTGCACCGCGGTCAGCGCGAAGGGGGCGCCGAGGGTGACGACGTAGTCGATCGACGGGTCCTGCTTGAGCTTGGCGGTGATCGTCGACTTCACGGACGGCATGTCGGTGCCGTTGACGTTCTGCGGGTCGACCTCGCCCTCGAAGGTCTTGGCGACACCGTCGCAGCGCTGGGTCAGGCCGACGTTGCCCTGCTCCTGCATGACGCAGAGGACCTTCTTGGCGCCGACCTCGTTCAGCTTCTTGCCGAAGGCCTCGCCCGCGACGGACTCGTCCTGGCCGAAGAACTCCAGCAGGTTGAGGTCCTTCCAGTCGCTCAGGCCGGAGTTGAGGCCGACGACGGGTATGCCGGCCTTCTCGGCCTTGCCGACGACGCCCTTGAGCGCGTCCGGCTTGGCGAGCGTGACCGCGATGCCGTCGACCTTCTGGTCGATCGCGTTCTGCACCAGGTTGGCCTGGTTGCCGGCGTTGGGGTCGGCGGAGTAGATGAGCTTGATGTTGTCCTTGGCGGCCGCGGCCTCGGCGCCCTTGCGGACGGTGTCCCAGAAGGTGTCGCCGGGCGCCTGGTGGGTGACCAGGGCGACGGTCATGCGCGGCGTGGTGGCCTTGCCGGCCGAGGCGTTCGCGCCGCCTTCCTCGGACTTCTTGCCCCCGGAACTGCTGGAGCAGCCGGCGAGGGTCAGGGCCGCTGCCGCGGCGACGGCGACGACGGGCGCGAACCTGCGAGAGCGGGGGTGAGAAGAGCGGTCCATCTTTCCTGGCACCTCACTGTGCTACTGCGGGGGAAAGGAAGGGATCACGAAGGGATCCGTGGTCCCGGAGCCTTACGGAGTCCGGATCATGATGCCGCAAACCGACTGTTGCGATGGCACGGGATACAAGTCCCTGCCGCGCCCGCTGTCAATACTTTGTTAAGACATCATTTCACAAGCAGGTCCGAATGTAAGTACAAAGTATTGACAGCGCCGTCCTCCGGGACCTACACCTGGGAGGCGGCAGGTCCCGTTCCGCCACGCCCCCACCGTGTCAGGGCGTCCCGGGACCCGCATCCCCAGCTTCCCCAGGAGGTCGTGCATGGCCGGGCCAGCCCAGTATTTCGATGTGATCACGATGGGCCGCATCGGGGTCGACCTGTATCCCCTGCAGACCGGCGTCCCCCTGGCCGACGTGGAGAGCTTCGGGAAGTTCCTGGGAGGTTCGGCGGCCAACGTCGCGGTCGCCGCCGCCCGGCTCGGACGCCGTACGGCGGTGATCACACGCACCGGCGACGACCCCTTCGGCACCTACCTGCACCAGGAGCTGAGGGCCTTCGGCGTCGACGACCGCTGGGTCACCCCGGTCGCCGCCCACCCGACGCCGGTCACCTTCTGCGAGATCTTCCCGCCGGACGACTTCCCGCTGTACTTCTACCGCCGCCCCAAGGCCCCCGACCTGGAGATCCACACCGACGAGCTGGACTTCTTCGCCGTCCGCGGCGCCCGGATCTTCTGGATCACCGGCACCGGCCTGAGCGAGGAGCCCAGCCGCTCCGCCACGCTCGCCGCCCTCAAGGCCCGCGACAGGGCCGGCATCACCGTCTTCGACCTGGACTGGCGCCCCATGTTCTGGCGCGACCCCGAGCAGGCCCGCCCGTACTACCGCGAGGCCCTGCGCCACGCCACGGTCGCCGTCGGCAACCTCGACGAGTGCGAGATCGCCACCGGCGTGCGCGAGCCGCAGGCCTGCGCGGACGCCCTGCTGGAGGCGGGCGTGGAGCTGGCCGTGGTCAAGCAGGGCCCCAAGGGCGTGCTGGCCGTGCACCGGGACGGCACCCGGGCCGAGGTGCCGCCCGTGCCGGTCGAGGTGGTCAACGGCCTCGGGGCGGGCGACGCCTTCGGCGGCTCCCTGTGCCACGGCCTGCTCGCCGACTGGGACCTGGAGCGCACCATGCGCCACGCCAACGCCGCCGGGGCCCTCGTCGCCTCCCGCCTCGCCTGCTCCTCCGCGATGCCCACCGCGTCCGAGGTCGAGCACCTCCTCGCCGGGGTGCCGTCGCCGAGCCCGAGCCACTGAAACGGAGCCTTCCTTGAACATCGGCATCCCCGACCTCGCCACGGTGCGAGCCCGGCACCCCGAGGCCGTCGCCGAGGCGGCAGCCCGCCGGGCACGCCGCCCGCTGATCGGCGACAGCGGCCGGCTCATGATCGTGGCCGCCGACCACCCCGCGCGCGGCGCCCTGGGGGTCGGCGACCGGCGCCTGGCCATGGCCAACCGCGCGGACCTGCTGGAGCGCCTGTGCACCGCGCTGTCGCGGCCCGGTGTCGACGGGGTGCTCGCCACCGCCGACATCCTGGAGGACCTGCTCCTGCTCGGCGTGCTGGAGGACAAGGTCGTCATGGGCTCGATGAACCGCGGCGGCCTCGCCGGGGCGGCCTTCGAGATGGACGACCGCTTCACCGGCCACCGCGCCGAGGACATCGCCCGGCTCCGCTTCGACGCGGGCAAGCTGCTGCTCCGCATCGACTACGACGATCCCGGCTCGCTGACCACGCTGGAGTCCACCGCGCGGGCGGTCGACGCCATGGCGGCCCTGCGCCTGCCGCTGTTCGTCGAGCCGTTCCTGTCCCGGCGCGTCGACGGCCGGGTCCGCAATGACCTGTCCGCCGAGGCCGTCACCAAGTCGATCGCGATCGCCTCGGGCCTGGGCGGCACCTCCGCCTACACCTGGCTGAAGCTCCCCGTCACCGAGGACCCGGACGACATGGCCGAGGTGCTGGAGACCTCCACGCTGCCCGTCGTCCTGCTCGGCGGCGAGGTCGGCGACGACCAGGAGGGCGCCTACGAACGCTGGCGCAAGGCCCTGCGCCTGCCCACCGTCCAGGGCATGGTCGTCGGACGGTCGCTGCTCTACCCGGCCGAGGGCAGCGTGGAGCAGGCGGTGGACACGGCCGTCGGCCTGCTGTGATCGCGGAGGACGCCATGAGGTACCACCTTCCCGCCGGCCAGGCGCTCGGCGGCCCCTACACCGTCGACGTCACGCCCGAGAAGGCCGGCTGGGGCCATTCGAGCCTGCGGGTGCTTCAGCTGCCGCCCGGCGGCTCCCACACCTTCGACACCGGCGACAGCGAATGGATCGTCGTCCCCCTCAGCGGCGCCTGCACGGTCGCGTGCGCCGACGACTCCGGCCGGCAGACCTTCGGCCTGCACGGCCGCCCGGACGTGTTCAGCGCCGTCAGTGACTTCGCCTACGTGCCGCGCGACGCCCGCACGACCGTGACGTCCGCGGCCGGCGGCCGGTTCGCGCTCACCGGCGCCCGCTGCTCGCGCCGCCTGCCCGCCCGCTACGGCCCGGCCGCCGAGGTCCCCGTCGAGCTGCGCGGCACCGGCAACTGCTCGCGGCAGGTCAACAACTTCGGCGCCGCCGGGGTCTTCGAGTGCGACAAGCTCATCGCGGTCGAGGTGATCACCCCGGGCGGCAACTGGTCGTCGTTCCCGCCGCACAAGCACGACGAGCACCGGCCGGGCGAGGAGTCCGTGCTGGAGGAGATCTACTACTTCGAGTTCGCCGCCCACGACGGCGTCCCCGGCCTCGGCTACCAGCGCGTGTCCCCCTCCGGCCCGGGCCGTGACACCGACGTGCTCGCCGAGGTCCGCGACGGCGACGTCGTCCTCATCCCGGACGGCTGGCACGGCCCGTCGATGGCCACGCCCGGCCACCACATGTACTACCTCAACGTCATGGCGGGCCCGGAGGACGAGCGCGCCTGGCTGATCTGCGACCACCCCGACCACGCCTGGGTCCGCGACACCTGG
The DNA here is from genome assembly GCF_044540525.1 of Streptomyces sp. NPDC085932. Taxonomy (NCBI): domain Bacteria; kingdom Bacillati; phylum Actinomycetota; class Actinomycetes; order Kitasatosporales; family Streptomycetaceae; genus Streptomyces; species Streptomyces sp. NPDC085932. Next base: position 1,115,632 of record NZ_JBITSJ010000001.1, on the reverse strand, counting down.
CCGGACCAGCCGGCCGACCCCCGGCTCCCCCTCTACACCGCCCCGGAGGCCTCCGCATGAGCGCCCGCACCCGCCGCCTCACGACCGCCCAGGCCCTGGTGCGGTTCCTGTCCGCCCAGTACACCGAGCGGGACGGCGTGCGCCGCCGGCTGATCGCCGGGACCTGGGGCATCTTCGGCCATGGCAACGTTGCCGGGGTCGGCCAGGCGCTGGTCGAGTACGCCGACGTGATGCCGTTCCACCAGGGCCGCAACGAGCAGTCCATGGTGCACGCGGCGGTCGGCTACGCCCGCCAGCTCAACCGCCTGTCCGCGCAGGCGGTGACGACCTCCATCGGCCCGGGCGCCACCAACCTGGTCACCGGCGCCGCCCTCGCGACGATCAACCGCCTCCCGGTGCTGCTCCTGCCCGGCGACTACTTCGCCTCGCACTCGGCCGACCCGCTGCTCCAGCAGCTGGAACACCCGGTCGAGGCGGACGTCTCGGTCAACGACACCCTCCGCCCGGTCTCCCGCTACTTCGACCGGATCACCCGCCCCGAGGCGCTGATCCCCTCCGCGCTCCAGGCGATGCGCGTCCTGTCCGACCCGGCCGAGACGGGAGCGGTGACGCTGGCCCTCCCCCAGGACGTGCAGGCGGAAGCCCACGACTGGCCGGAGGAGTTCTTCGCCGAGCGCGTGTGGACCGTACGGCGCCCCGCGCCCGACCCGGTGGAACTGGCCGCCGCCGTCGAGGCGATCCGGCTCGCCGCACGCCCCCTGATCGTGGCGGGCGGCGGCGTCCACCACAGCGAGGCCGAGACGGCGCTGCGGGCGTTCGTGGAGGCCACGGGCATCCCGGTCGCCTCCACCCAGGCGGGCAAGGGCGCGCTGCGCCACGACCACCCGGCCGACCTCGGCGGCATCGGCCACACGGGCACGGCCGTCAGCGACGAACTCGCCCGCACCGCCGATCTCGTGATCGGCGTCGGCACCCGCTACACCGACTTCACCACGGCCTCCGGCACGCTCTTCCGGCATCCGGACGTGCGCTTCCTGAACCTCAACATCACCGGCTTCGACGCGCACAAGCTGGCGGCGCGCACGCTGGTCTGCGACGCGCGGACGGGCCTCGACCTGCTGCGGGAGGCGCTCGCCGGCCACCGCGTGAGCGAGGAGTACGTGGCCGAGTACCGCGCCGGCAAGGAACGCTGGGACGAGGTCGTCGCGGCCGCCTACCGCGCCGGCGACGACAGCGCCATCCCCACCCAGACGCAGGTGCTCGGCGCGCTGGACGCCGCCGTCGGCGACGACGACGTGGTGATCAACGCGGCCGGCTCGCTCCCCGGCGACCTGCACAAGCTGTGGCGCTCGCGCAGCCCGCGCCAGTACCACCTGGAGTACGGCTACTCCTGCATGGGCTACGAGATCCCGGCCGGCATCGGCGTCCAGCAGGCCGCACCGGGCACGCCGGTGTGGGCGCTGGTCGGCGACGGCACCTACCTGATGATGCCGACGGAGATCGTCACGGCCGTCCAGGAGGGCCTGCCGCTCAACGTCGTCCTCGTCCAGAACCACGGCTACGCCTCCATCGGCGGTCTGTCGGAGGAGACGGGCGGTGAGCGCTTCGGTACCGCCTACCGCTTCCGGGCCGCCGACGGCACCTTCACCGGCGCCCCGCTCCCCGTCGACCTGGCCGCCAACGCCGCCAGCCTCGGCATGGACGTCCTGCGCGCCAAGACGGTGCGCGAGCTGCGCGAGGCCCTGGCGGCGGCCCGCGCCTCCGACCGTCCGACCTGCGTCTACGTCGAGACCGACCCGGCCCCGACCGCTCCCCCGGCCGAGGCCTGGTGGGACGTGCCGGTCGCCGAGACCGCCTCCCGCGAGGCGGCCGTCGAGGCCCGCGAGCGCTACGACCGCCAGGTGGCCGCCCGCCGCCGTCACCTCTGATCCCCTTCTGACCCCCTGCGTTGATCCCTGGCTCCCCGAAAGGCCCGTGCGCACCATGAAGACCATCACCCACTGGATCGACGGCAAGCCCGTCGAGTCCACCTCCGGCCGCTTCGGCCCCGTCTACGACCCGGCCACCGGCGCCCAGGAGAAGCAGGTCGCCTTCGCGACCGTCGAGGAGGTGGACGCCGCGGTCGCCTCCGCCAAGGCCGCCTTCGACAGCTGGGGCCGGTCCTCGCTGGCCAGGCGCACGGCGATCCTGTTCAAGTACCGCGAGCTGCTGGACGCCCACCGCGACGAGATCGCCGCGCTGATCACCGCCGAGCACGGCAAGGTGCACTCCGACGCGCTCGGCGAGGTCGCGCGCGGCATGGAGATCGTGGAGCTCGCCTGCGGCATCTCGGTCCAGCTGAAGGGCGAGCTGTCCACCCAGGTGTCCTCCCGGGTCGACGTCGCCTCGATCCGCCAGCCGCTGGGCGTCGTCGCGGGCATCACGCCGTTCAACTTCCCGGCGATGGTGCCGATGTGGATGTTCCCGCTGGCGATCGCCTGCGGCAACACGTTCGTGCTGAAGCCGTCGGAGAAGGACCCGTCGGCTTCCTTCCGGCTCGCCGAGCTGGCCACCGAGGCGGGCCTGCCCGAGGGCGTCCTGAACATCGTGCAGGGCGACAAGACGGCCGTGGACCGCATCCTGGAGCACCCGGACGTCGAGGCGGTCTCCTTCGTCGGCTCGACCCCGATCGCGAAGTACATCCAGCTCAAGGCCGTCGAGCACGGCAAGCGCGTCCAGGCCCTCGGCGGGGCCAAGAACCACATGCTGGTGCTGCCCGACGCCGACCTCGACCTCGCGGCCGACCAGGCGATCAACGCGGCGTACGGCTCGGCGGGCGAGCGCTGCATGGCCGTGTCGGTGGTGGTCGCGGTCGGCGACACGGGTGACGAACTGGTGGCGAAGATCGCCGAACGGGCCAAGGCCCTGCGCATCGGGCCGGGCACCGACCCGGCGTCCGAGATGGGCCCGCTGATCACCCGCGAACACCGCGACAAGGTGGCCTCGTACGTGGCGTCGGCCGCCGAGCAGGGCGCCGAGGTGGTCGTCGACGGCACGGGCTTCTCGGTGGAGGGCCACGAGAACGGCTTCTTCCTCGGCGTGTCCCTGCTGGACCGGGTGCCGCTGACGGCGGACGCCTACCGGGACGAGATCTTCGGCCCGGTGCTGTGCGTGGTCCGCGCCGGGACCTACGACGACGCGATCCAGCTGATCAACGCCTCGCGCTGGGGCAACGGCACCGCGATCTTCACCCGGGACGGCGGCGCGGCCCGCCGCTTCCAGCTGGAGGTCAAGGCCGGCATGGTCGGCGTCAACGTGCCGATCCCGGTGCCGGTCGGCTACCACTCCTTCGGCGGCTGGAAGGACTCCCTCTTCGGCGACCTGCACGTCTACGGCAACGACGGCATCGCCTTCTACACGCAGGGCAAGGTCGTCACCACCCGCTGGCCGGACCCGTCCGACGGCGGCATCAACCTCGGTTTCCCGAGCAACTCCTGACGCCCGGAAAGGGGGGTGGATCCATGGCGAAGACCGGTGATCGGGACCGCGCCCGGGCCCGCACGGCGCCCGCACCGGCACTGGCCGCACTGGACTTCGCCCTGGACCGGGTCAGTCCCGTGCCCCTGTACCACCAGCTCGCGCAGCAGCTCCAGGCGGCGATCGAGCACGGCTCCCTCGCCCCGGGCGACCTGCTGGGCAACGAGGTCGACCTCTCCGTCCGCCTCGGGCTGTCCCGCCCCACCGTCCGCCAGGCCATCCAGTCCCTCGTCGACAAGGGGCTGCTGGTCCGGCGGCGCGGGGTGGGCACCCAGGTCGTGCACAGCCGCGTCAGGCGCCCCCTGGAGCTGAGCAGCCTCTACGACGACCTGGAGGCGGCCGGCCAGGGACCGACCACGCAGCTCGTGCGCAACGAGGTCGTCCCGGCCTCCTGCGAGGTGGCGGCGGCGCTCGGCGTGCCCGAGGGCAGCGAGGTCGCCGCCCTGGAACGCCTGCGCCGCACCCACGGCCGCCCGGTGGCGCTGCTGCACAACTACCTGCCGGTGTCCCTGCTGGCCCTCGACGACGCCCGGCTGGAGTCGACGGGCCTGTACCGCATGATGCGCTCGGCGGGCATCACCCTCCACAGCGCCCGCCAGACGGTAGGCGCCCGCGCGGCGACGCCGGAGGAGGCGACGCGCCTGGAGGAGCGCGAGGGGGCGGCACTGCTCACGATGGAACGGACGGCGTTCGACCACACGGGGCGGGCGGTGGAGTACGGAAGACACATCTATCCGGCGTCGCGGTACACGTTTGACTTCCAGTTGCTGATCCGGGCTTGACCGGCCTCCGATCCGGGTGCAGAGTCGGGGGTATACGCCGTAAACATACGGTGCCGGACCACACCTGACCGGGAGGGTCCTGGCATGGCGCGCAGGAACCGTTGGCCGACCCCCGAGAGAGCCGGCTCCTCATGGGCACCCTCCACCGTTCTCGTGACCGGAGGAGCCGGCTTCATCGGCAGCCACACCTGCGTCGAGCTGCTCGACCACGGCTACGAGGTCATCGTGGTCGACGACTACTCCAACAGCACCCCGCAGGTCTTCGCCCGGGTGGAGAGGATCGCCGGCCGCTTCGTCGGGGCGGTGTACGAGCTGGACATCCGCGATCGGAGGGCCCTCTCGGCCGTTTTCGACCGGCACAACGTGGACGCCGTGGTGCACTTCGCCTCGCACAAGGCGGGGAGCTTGTCGACGCGCATGCCGGTGCACTACTACGACACCAACGTCGGCGGCACCACCGCCCTGCTGCGGACCATGCACGACCACGGGGTGCGCCGGCTGGTCTACGCGTCCTCGTGCTGGGTGTACGGCGACGCGGGGGGCGGCCCGCTCGACGAGACCACGCCGGTGCGACCCGGCACCCCGTACGCGTCGTCGAAATGGATCTGTGAACAGATCCTCGCCGACGTCTGCCGCCGGGACCCCGAATACACGGTGCTGTGCCTGCGCTACCCGGTTCCGGCCGGCGCCCACCCCAGCGGACTGATCGGCGAGGATCCACGCCACACACCCCAGAACCTGCTGCCGTACCTCGCACAGGTCGCCGTCGGCCGGCGGGAGCGGCTCGCCGTCTTCGGCGACGACTATCCGACCAGCGACGGCACCGGGGTCCGTGACTATCTGCACGTCATGGACGCCGTGGAGGCACACCGGGTCGCCTTGGACCACCTGGACGACGAGCCGGGCATGCACGTGTACAACCTGGGCGGCGGCACGGGCAGCTCCGTCCTGGACGTCGTCTCCACGTTCTCCCGAGCCTGCGGCAGATCCATTCCGTACGACGTCGTGCCCCGCCGCCCCGGGGACGTGGCGGAGATCGTGGTCGACGCGCGAGCCGTGGAGCGCGACTGGGGCTGGCGCTCGACCCGCAGTCTCTCCGACGTGTGCCGGGACGCCTGGCGCTTCCAGCGGCTCAATCCCCGTGGTTACGTGGACTCCGCGCGGCGGCCGGGGACGAAGGGATAGAGCGCGGTCCGCCTCGCGCGGTACCGATCGGCGCGGAGGACAGGGCGAAGGCCGTCTCCACGAGGGCGATGTGACTGAACGCCTTGGGCGCGTTGCCCAGCTGCCGTCCGGTGTCCGGGTCCCACTGCTCCGCGAGGAGCCCCACGTCGTTGCTGACGGCCAGGACCCGTTCGAAGACCTCGCGGGCCCGCAGCGGATGTCCGGTCGAGGCGAGGGCGTCGGCGTACCACAGGGAGCACGAGACGAACGCGCCCTCGCGTCCGTTCAGGCCGTCCACGTCGTCCGCACCGGCGCTTCCCTGCTCGTACCGTCGCAGGAATCCGCCGTGGCCGAGCCGTCGCATGGCACGAACGGTGCCACGCACCCGCTCGTCCCCGGCCGGCAGGAAGCCCAGGCGCGGCATCAGCAAGGCCGAGGCGTCCAGCTCCGACGCGCCGTAGTACTGCGTGAAGGCCCCTTGGGCGGCATCCCACCCGTCCCGGCAGACCTGCCGGTGCACCTGCTCCCTCATGGTCCGCCACTGGTCGGAGGCACCGTTGCGGCCGAGCAGTTCCCCCATGCGCACGGCCCGGTCGGCAGCCACCCACGCCATCACCTTGGAGTGGACGAACTGCCGTCGCCGGCCGCGCACCTGCCACAACCCCTGATCGGGTTCACGCCAGTGCCGGTACAGGAAACCCATCAGAGCCTGGACCAGGTCCCACGCGTGGGCGGGCATGGGTATCCCGGCCCGCAAGGACAGGTGGAGCGCGTCCATGACCTCGCCGTACACGTCCAGCTGGAAGCAGCTGACCGCGGAGTTCCCGAACCGCACCGGGCGTGAACCCTCGTACCCGGCCAGCCACGGCGCCTCGGCCTCCGACAGCAGTCGCTGCCCCTTGACTCCGTACACCGTCTGCAGATCGGCGGGGTCACCCGCGATGGCACGCATCAGCCACTCCAGCCAGGCCGTGGCTTCCTCCCGGTAGCCGCTGCGCAGGAGGCAGGAGAGCGTCAGTGCCGAGTCGCGCAGCCAGCAGAACCGGTAGTCCCAGTTGCGTTCACCGCCGATGCAGCCCGGCAGGGACGTCGTCGGGGCGGAGATCATGCCGCCCGTGGGCGCGTAGGTGAGGGCCTTCAGCGTGATCAGGGAACGCACCACGGCGTCTCGCCACGGCCCCTCGTAACGGCACTGGGCGGTCCAGCGCTGCCAGAAGTCGCAGGTCTCCTTCAGTGCCGCCTCGGCGGGCACCGCGAGCGGGGTGGGCACCGTGGGCCGGTGCGAGGGCGACCACACGAGCGTCAGTGCCAGACGCCGGCCGGCCGGGACGGTGAAGTCCCACGCGGTGCTGGTCTCGTCGCCCCTCCTGCGCACCGGCCCGTCCGCGCCGAGCCAGACAGCATCGGGTCCGGCGACCGCGACGGTCCACTCGCCGGTGTCACGGACCCACGGCACGACCCGGCCCTGGTGGAAACGCAGCCGCATCTCGCTTCGCAGGGTCACGGCCCCGGACACGCCTTCCACCACTCGGACCAGACAGGGCAGTTGGGCGCGGGGCGGCATGAAGTCCGTCACGCGGACCGTGCCGGTCGCGGTTTCCCACACGGTGTCCAGGACGAGGGTGTCGGGCCGGTACGCCCGGCGCGTGCAGGGGCCGCCGGTGCCGACCGGCGCGACCCGCCACGAACCGTTGTCCTCCGTGCCCACGAGGGCGGCCAGACAGCTCGGCGAATCGAAGCGGGGCAGGCACAGCCAATCGACGGAGCCGTCCTTGCCGATCATGGCGGCGGTCTCCAGATCGCTGACGAGGGCGTAGTCCTCGATGGGTGCGCTCATGACGACCGTTTCCCGGCGTCTCCACGGTCACCGTTCGGCGACAGAGGCCGTTTACGACGTACGTACAGCCTCCTCCCCGGAGCGGCACCGGTCAACAGCCGGCTGCCGACGCGGACCTCGCCGTTTATGAGGTACGCGTACGGCGTGGGTGCGGCGGATATCGTCGGCAGGACAGGTGCGCCGGGCGCACCGCGATCCGAGGAGGAGCCCATGGCCGAGGCGGAACGACCGGCACGCCGCGCCAGCGATCGCGGCCGGTACGGGCGTCTGAGCCGGGAGAGGGTCCTGGCGGCCGCCCTGGCCCTGGTGGACCGGGAGGGGCTGTCGGCACTCAGCATGCGCCGACTGGGTGCGGAGCTCGGCGTCGAGGCGATGGCCCTCTACCGGTACGCCGAGAGCAAGGAGGCCTTGCTGGACGGCCTGGTCGAGGCCCTGTACCTGGAGCTGGAGGATCGGCTGGCCGCGGATCCCGCCCCCGGCGCCACGAGCGGCGGGTCTGCTTGGCGCTCCGGACTCCACCACATCGCGCGGGCCACCTACGACGTCTGCCTCGCCCACCCCCACGTGGTCCCGCTGCTCGCCACGCGCATGCTCGCGCTGCCCTTGGCGCGTCGCCCGCTCACCGTGCTCAGGCATCACGAACGGGTGCTCACGCTGCTGCGCACGAGCGCTTGCGACGACACCCGCGCGTCCGCCGTCTTCCGGGCCTACAACGCCTGGCTGCTCGGCTACGTGACCGTGGAACTGCAGCCGATGATCGACAACGCGGACGAGCCGGATCCGGCGTTCCGCCTGGGTCTGCACCGCATGCCCCCGCAGGAGCTCCCCCTGCTGCGCACCTACGCGCCGGAACTGGCCGAGCAACGCGGCCCGGAGGGGCTGACAGCCGGCCTGGACGCGCTCCTCGACCGATTCGGTCGCGCATGAACCCGTACGGAACCGTGCTCTCCACTTGACCTGACCCATCGATGACCCAAGGATGTACGTATACACCATAAACATATGCCGTCATCGCATGTCGGACATCGGTGGCGCTCCCGGAGGCACCGGCACCATGAGCAACGCCTCTCGCATGAACCATCACGCGCACGTTTCGCCCCGTCAGCTGGGTGACGGCTTTGCGGGGCCCTTGGTCCAAGACTCCACGGAGATCCAGACGGATCACAGCCGGCAGCCGCTGCGCCGGGCGGAGGACCACCCCGCGCCCCGCGCCACCGTGAGTCTCGTCGTCCCGGCCCGCAACGAGGCACGCAACATCCCCTGGGTCTTCGAGCAGATCCCGGAGTGCGTCGACGAGGTCATCCTCGTGGACGGTGCCTCCAGCGATGCCACCGTCCACATCGCCAGGGAGTGTCTGCCCACGGTGCGAACCGTCCCCCAGGAGGGGCCGGGCAAGGGAACGGCACTGCGCACGGGCTTCCTGGCCGCCACCGGCGACTACATCGTGATGATGGACGCGGACGGCAGCATGCTGCCCGGCGAGATCCCGCACTACCTGCACTTCCTGGACAACGGCTACGACTTCGTGAAGGGCTCCCGGTTCGTCGCCGGTGGCGGATCGCTCGACATCACACGCTTCAGAAAGCTGGGCAATCAGGTCCTGCTGACCGCGGTGAACCACCTGTACCACGCATCGCTCACGGACCTGTGCTACGGGTTCTGCGCATTCCGCCGCAGCTTCCTGGACGATCTCGACCTGCACTCCTCCGGTTTCGAGATCGAGACGGAGATGATCACGCACGCGCTGTGTTCCGGTCTGCGCATCGCCGAGGTCCCCAGCCTGGAGCTGCCCCGGCGCAGCGGCCGGTCCAATCTGCACGCCCTGTCCGACGGCCGGCGCGTGCTGCGTACCCTGCTCTCCGAACGGCCGAGCGCGTGGGCAGCGGCACACGGCCGGCCGGCGCCCGACACAGTCGGGTCCTCCGCCCCGGGATCCGACGGGAGCGGTCGGTGAACGCGGAGCGCCACCGCAACGGCCGGGTCACGGCGACTCCGGCCCCGGGCCACCTGCCCTACCGCCCGGTCCGTGTCGTGGACATGGAGCTGACCGCACCGGGAGAGTTCCTCGCGCCGGGCCGTCAGGAGCACATCCGTCCCCGGGGCAAGGTGTTGGCCCTCGTGCGTGCGCACGGCCACCCCGTGGGGATGGTGACCGCCGACGCCACCGACCCGCACACGCTGTGGCAGGTCCTGGCTCGCACCGCCGAGCGCGAGTACGGCACGCGGACGGCAGGGCGGCCGGCGTACGACGCCGGTCACCTCCGGTCCACGCCGTCCGGAGACCCCCGTGGCACGTCCGACCTGCCGGACATCAGCGTGATCGTGGCCACGCGCAACCGCCCCGACCTGCTGCGCCAGTGCCTGGACTCCCTTCTGGCGATGGACTACCCGCCGTCCCGGTTCGAGGTGATCGTGGTGGACAACGCCCCGTCGGACGACGCGACGGAACGGATGCTCCTCGCGCGCCGGGACGGACGTGTCCGCTACGTCCGGGAACCGGTCGCGGGTCTGGCGCGTGCGCACAACCGCGGCCTGGCCGCCGCGCACGGCCGCATCGCCGCCTTCACCGACGACGACACGCTGGTGGACAGGGGGTGGCTGACCGCACTCGCCGACACCTTCTCCGATGACCGGCGCATCGGCTGCGTGACGGGCCTGATCGTCCCGGCGGAGCTGGAGACGGAGGCGCAGGCCGCGCTGGAACGGCACGGTGGATTCGGGAAGGGGTTCCTCCCCCGGACCTGGTCACTGCAGGCCCCGCCCTCGGATCCGCTGTTCCCGTTCGCCGCGGGACACTTCGGCTCGGGCGCCAACATGGCCTTCCGTACCGAGGTGCTGTCCGCGCTCGGCGGTTTCGACCCGGCCACGGGCACCGGTACGCCCGCGTTCGGCGGTGACGACCTCCTCGCCTTCTTCCGGGTGATCGCCACCGGCGGCGTCCTCGCCTACCGGCCGGACGCCATCGTGTGGCACCGCCACCGGCGCACCGAGGAAGCACTCAGGGCGCAGGCGTTCGGCTACGGAGCGGGGTTCGGGGCCTACCTGACCGGAGCGCTCGCCCACGAGCCCCGGATGCTGCCCGCACTCGTGCGCAGGATGCCCCGCGGCATCCGGTACGCGACGGCGAGAGCACGTGACCGGACCGGCGACCCGGCCGTCGGCCGGTCGCGGCAACTCGCCCTGCTGGAGGTCCGCGGCCTGTTGTACGGCCCCATGGGCTACCTGCGCAGCCGTCGTCTCAGCGTCCGCCACGACGGCCGTCCCGCCCGTCGGCGCGCCCGGAGCCGGAGCTGAGGAGTGACCCTTGTACGCCCCTCGCGCCCTGCGTCCCGCGGAAGACGACCGGCCGGCCGCCCCGCCGCCCAGCCCCGCCGGCCGCCGCCTGACGCGAGCGACCCGGGCCGGGCTCGCCAGGGTGCTGCCACGCGATCCACTGCTGCGCAACGGACATCTGCTCGCGATGGGCTCCCTGATCAACGCCGCGCTCGGCGGCATCTTCTGGGTGTGCGCCACACGCTGGTACGACGACAGTGTCGTGGGTGTCAGTTATTCCGCACTCGCCGCCGCGACCCTGCTGGCCGCGATCGGCCAGCTGAACCTCAACGACGTCCTCGTCCGCTTCGTCCCGGCCGCCGGCCGGCACACGCGCAAACTGGTCCTCGCCTCCTATCTCACCAGCGGCGCCTGCAGCGTGGCGGTGGCCGTCGGCTTCCTGCTGCTGGTGCCCCGGACGACGCCCGAACTGAATTTCCTGCTGGACCCGGCGACGGCCCTCTGCTTCGTGGCGGCCACCGCGGGCTACGCGGTCTTCGTCCTCCAGGACGGCGTGCTGACCGGAGTGCGCCGCCCGGGGTGGGTCGTGGCCGAGAACATCATGTTCGCCGCGGTGAAGATCGTACTGCTCGCCGTGGGCGCCGCCATGGCACTGTTCACCGGGATCCTGTTGTCGTGGGCAGGAGCTCTGGCCGTCGCCGTCCTGGTGACCAACTTCTTCCTGCTGCGGCGTGTCATTCCCCGGCACGAGAGCACCTCACCTCAGGCCGGCCGCCCGCCACGCCTTGTCGGATACGCGGCCGCGGACTATGTCGGCTCGATGTTCCGCATGGCCGCGTACGACGTGCTTCCGTTGCTCGTGCTCGCCACCATGGGAGCGGCAGCGAGCGCCTACTTCTCCTTGTCGTGGATCGTCGGTTACATGCTGTACCTCGTCACGACCAACATGGGCAGTTCCCTGATCGTGGAAGCCACCCGCGATCCCGCCCTGCTGACCCGGCACGCCTTCAGGATGCTGCGCCACTCGGCCCTGCTCATGGCCCTGGCAGTGATCGCGACGGTCGTGGCGGCGCCCTATCTCCTGTCTCTGTTCGGCGCCCAGTACGCGGAGCACGGCACCACTCTGCTGCGTCTGGTGGCGCTCTCGGCGCTGCCGAACCTGCTGGTGAGCCTGGCCGTGGACGTGGCAAGGGCCCGTCGGCGGATGCGGACGGTGGTGGGGCTGCAACTGGCCCTGTGCGTCCTGGTGCTCGGCCTGTCCGGAATCTTCCTGCCGCTCATGGGCCTGACCGGCGCCGGTGTCGCATGGCTCGTGGCGCAGTGCGTGCTGGCCCTCCACCTGCTCGTCCGGCGGTCGCGGTGGCTGCCCCGGAGTTCGGAGACCCTCTCATGAACAGCACACCGGACCGGGCCCGGCCCGGAAAGCCGGATCGGGCGGACATCTCCGTGGTGATCTGCGCGTACACACAGGAACGGTGGGCGGACATCCTGGCGGCGGTGGCATCGGTGCTGGCCCAGTCGTACCCGCCGCTGGAGACACTGGTGGTGGTGGACCACAACACGGCGCTCCTCACCCGTCTGGCCGACCGGTACCGGGACATCGACACGCGCGTCCGTGTGCTGGCCAACGCCGGCCCCCGAGGACTGTCGGCGGGCCGCAACACGGGCATCGCCGCGGCCCGAGGCGAGATCGTCGCGTTCCTCGACGACGACGCGGTGGCGGACGGCGACTGGCTGAGGCACTTGACCGCGGGCTACGTCGACCCGCGTGTCATGGCGGTGGGCGGCCGGACCGTGCCGCTGTGGGCCTCGGGCCACCGGCCCGACTGGTTCCCCGGCGAGTTCGACTGGGTGGTGGGCTGCAGCTACCAGGGGCTGCCGGCGGAAACGGTGCGGGTGCGCAATGTCTTCGGCGGCAACGCGTCCTTCCGCCGCAGTGCCTTCCACGCGACGGGTGGCTTCGCCACCGGCATCGGCAGGGACGGCGACCGGCTCCCCCTGGGGTGTGAGGAGACCGAACTGTGCATCAGGCTGACCCGGTCGGTTCCCGGCGCGGTGGTGCTGCTGGAGCCCCGGGCGGTGATACACCACAAGGTGCCCGCGCCCAGGGAACGCTTCGCCTACTTCCGCACACGGGCCTACGCCGAGGGCCTGTCCAAGGCTCTGGTGGCGAGGACCGCGGGCGCACACAAGGCCCTGGAGTCCGAGCGCCGGTACAGCACACATGTGCTCCCGGCGGGCTTGGCGCGTGGTCTGCGCGACACTGTGCACGGACGACCGGGAGGCGCCCGCCGGGCCGCCGCCATCCTGGCCGGCTTCACCGCCGCGGCCGGCGGATACCTGGTCGGCAGTCTCCGTGCCCGCGGCCGAGGCGGTGGCTTCGCCGTCGTGGAGGTTCCGCCGGCCACGGATGCACGGGCGGCCACCCGGAGCAACGCCGCCGAAAGAGAAGTCGGATGACCGCGGCCACTCGGCACGAGACGGCGGTCGAGCGGGTGCCCATCCTGATGTACCACTCGGTCGCGCCCGCACCGAGGCGCCAGGTCCTCGATCTGTCCGTCACGCCGGAGGCGTTCGCCGATCAGATGCAGATGCTGCACGACGCCCGATGCACGCCCGTGACCACGCGCAGCCTCGCCGACGCCTGGCGGCACGGCGCCCCGCTGCCCGCCCGTCCGGTGCTGATCACCTTCGATGACGGATACGAGAGCGTCCACCGGCACGCCCTGCCGGTTCTGGTCCGCCACTCTTTTCCGGCCACGGTCTTCGTCACCACCGGCTGGCTGCGCGGTCCGCACGAGATCACCGGCGCCGCGCCGGACTCCATGCTGGACTGGGCCCAGGTACGGGACATCGCCGCCCTCGGCTGCGAGATCGGTGGCCACAGCCACAGCCACCCTCAGCTCGACCAACTCTCCGCCCCCCGGCTCCGCTTCGAGCTGGAACGCTGCCGCGGCATCATCGGTGACGAACTCGGCGCACCCCCCGGCTCCTTCGCCTACCCGTACGGCTACTCCAGCCGCCGGGTCCGCGCGGCGGTGCGCGAAGCCGGCCATGATCAGGCCCTCGCCGTGGGCAACGCATGGGCCACGTCGCACCAGAGCCCCTACGCACTGCGCCGAGTCACCGTACGGCGCAGCACCACTCCGGAGGGGTTCGGGCGACTGCTCGAAGGACGCCACCTGGCTCTCGACTTCGCGTGGGACCGGACGCTGACGAAGGGATACGCGGTGGTCCGCCGATCGCGTCGGTTGGCGAGGAAGGCAGTCGCGATCCATGCATGACACCACCCCGCTCCGCAGGTGCAGGCCCGGCCGGATCGTGACACTTGCCCTGGCGCTCGGCATGGTCGGTACGGTCACCGCTTGTGGCGCTCAGGATCAGCCGGCTGACGGGCCACGGGGTGTCCCCGGCACGTGGCGTCCGGTGTTCACGGACACGTTCGACGGCCAGGCCCTCGACACGGGCAAGTGGTCGCTGGGAAACCCGACCGGAAAGGCGGCGCCCGACGTCCCCGTCAACACCGACGAGCGGCAGTGCTACGACGCCGGCCTGGTCCAGGTCCTCGACGGCGCGCTCCGTATCGACGCCGTACGCAAGAAGGTGACCTGTGGCGGCACGACCATGGAGTACGCCTCCGGAATGGTCAACACGAGGAAGCACTTCGAGTTCACCCATGGAGCCGTCGAGGCGCGTATGTACCTGCCCGCCGCCGCCCGCGGAGTCATCGCCAACTGGCCGGCGTTCTGGTCGGTGGGGGCCACCTGGCCGACCGACGGCGAGATCGATGTGATGGAGGGCCTCGCCGGGAAGGCCTGCTTCCACACCCACTCCGAACTGGGTCCGAAGGGCGGGTGCGCGAAGGGCGACTACACGGGCTGGCACACGTACGGCGCGCAGTGGCGGCCCGGCCGAGTGGACTACTACTACGACGGTGTCCGCGTCGGCACGGTCACCCAGGGCGTCAAGTCGGAGCCGCAGTGGCTCGTGCTCAACTACTCCGTGCAGCCCACGGTGGGCGGGCCCACGAGGGTGCCGGCCCGGATGGAGGTCGACTACGTCCGCGTGTGGCAGCAGCCCTGATCGTCATCCGGCCGCGGTGGCCCCCTTCGCGGCGCCGCCGCGTCGAGTCGGCACCAGCACCGCCACGGTGGTGATCGCGGCGATGACCACGAAGACGAGCCGGGCCGAGAACGTGCCGGCCAGGACGAGGAGCTGACTGGCCAGGATCGTGCAGGACAGGCTCACGGCTCCGGTCACCACGGCCGTCTCCAGCAGCGCCGCTCCCCGGGAACGGTCCGGTGACGGGGCGGAGCGGTTCCTCAGGTGCAGGGCCAGCGGGAGCCCGGGGAAGAGGCACAACGACACCGTCACGACGCAGAGGCGGAGGACCCCTGCCGGGGGCAGGGCCGTCGCCGCCGGGACGCACCAGGCGGCTACGAGAATCAGGACACGGACGGAGGCTCTCATACCGACCTCAGCTTCTGGGCGGGGTGAACTGGTACACCGCTGCGTCGGAATTCCTGTAGACGAGCCGGAAGTCCGGTTCCGCGGAAAGCTCCGTGGCGATGCTCCGCAAGTTCGCGGGCAGCCATCCCGTGGCGTGGATCCTGGCGTCCTGAGCCCTGTTGAGCATCACGTACACGGGCTTCCCGGTGTCGGCCGCGATTTTCCGGATCTCCCTGGCCGGGTCCCTGGCGAACCGTTCGGGAGCCTCCGGACCTTCCATCGTGATCCACACTCTGTCGTACTGGTCGTACTTCGTATAGCCGGCGGGAAAGTCCTCGGTGACGGCGGTGACGACTGATCCCGGTGGCGCATGACTGAACAGCCATCTACTGGCCGCTGCTTCCGAGCGGGTGAAATACAGGGCGTATTCCTTCCCGAAGTAGCTCACGGTGAATCCCGCGAAGAGGACGACAAGCACCACTGGCACAGCCATGGAACGGATCCGGCGCCCTCGGCGCAGTCCGGCCGCCAGGGCTACCGCGGCGAAGGAAATGGCGGGCAACGCGAACATGTAGGCGCGAAAGAGCATCTCCCCGGAATAGCTGTTCAGCGCGAGCAGCGGCAACGGGGCGACGGCGAGAAGACCCAACGGTGTCCGGCGCAACGAGGGCCGCAGTACGAATGCGGCGATCGCGAGGAGCCACACTCCGGCGGACAGGGCGCGGTCCGTCCAGGCGACCAGCACTTGGGCCGAGGAGGCGTCGGACAGGTCCAGAAAACCGGAACTGACGTTCTCTCCGGGCTGAGTGACGTCTTGGATCATCTCCTTCAGATTGGTCGAGATGAACGTGCGCGCCATGGTGACGTTCCATACGGCAGTCAGGATCACGGTTCCGAGCAGGACGGGGAGCACGGTCCGTCGGTTGCGCCGGGGAAACGCCAGTACGGTCAGGGCGCAGATCAGCATCAGGGGCGTCAGAGGGTGCGCGCACACGATCGCGGCCACCACCAGCAGCACCAGCAGGATCCAGTAGGGCGAAGGGCGTTGCGTCTGCTGCCCTCCCGAGGGACCGGGCTCCTTCCGGCGCGGCAGTCGGCGGACGACGAGGGCCACGACCGTGACGTACAGCAGGAAGGTCAGCGTCTGCGGCGCGAAGTAGTCCTGGGTGACCCAGAAACAGGTGTAGAAGACCCAGGCAGCGCACCAGGCCAGGCGTCTGCTGCGGGAGAACGAGCGGAAGAGCAGCATCAGCGGGCCCAGCAGGAGGGCGTCGGCCACGGGTGGGGCCCATGCCGCGTAGGACAGCGCGGAGTCGATGCCCGTGGCCTTGACCACGATGGCGTTGAACGCGAAAAAGGCCGGCCACTGTGTGTAGACGTCGAGCCCGTGATCATCGGCTACGCGCAGTTCCCCCAGGCGGAGGAAAACATCCACCATGGAAACGTGTTTCCACGCCCAGGCGTTGCTCAATTGCTCGTAGAGCAGGGGGGTTGTCGCGTGCAGCATCGCGATGAGCGTCACTACGTAAAGCGTGTACAGCCAACCGGGTGTGCGCCGATCGAGCAGGGCGGCGCAGAATCCGAGGGTCAGAACGACGGCAGCCGCCCAATAGGTGACGGGCAACACCTCCACGAGGCCGAGATCACCCATGCCGGCCACGTTCACGTCCCGCAGGGACAGCAGCCACAGAGCCAACGCACCGGCCAGTGCGAGGCGAGCGAACCAATGGAAGGCGGGGCGGCTCCGACCTGACGTCGATACCACCGCCGGGGAAGAGGTCATCGCACCCGTCCGGTCGGGAAGCGAATTTCTCGGCCCGTGCTGGGATTCCATACACAGACTAGTTATCACGGCGTTCCGGTACACCACCGCATTTGGGCGGCTCCCGGCTCTCGCCCTTTCGGCGCCGCGCCTCAGTCGGAGGTGGTCCGGCGCGTCCGCAGGAGACCGATCCCGTTCAGTGTCCGCCGGGCCGCCTTCCGCAATCGCGGCCGCTCCAGCACGGCGTCATAGGCGTGTTGCACGGGCGCTCGGCTCAGCCAGTGCAGCACGGCCCCGGCCGACGGCACGGCCGCCCACCCTTCCGCGACCGTCAGGTCGCGGGTCTTCAGGGTCTCCTTGTGAGGGCTGGCACCGCGGCCGAGGTTGAGGTGATCGAGCCCTGCCGCGGCAGCGTGCTCGGCCATCCTCAGGTGAAGCAGGAGACCGGGTGAGTATCTGCGGAAGCGGAGGTCGTAAGCGGGGAACCAGCAGGCCAGCACCTTCTCCGACCGCATGCCGAAGTGGGCGGCGATGGGCTGGTCGCCGGCGTAGAGAACGGAGAGCAAGCCGGTCAGGGGTCCGGTGCGGGTGGCGTGCAGGCGCATCAGCAGATCTGTGATCCACGCCTGGGCGAAGCGGTCTCTGCGGCCGGTCCGCCGGTACTGCGCCGACTTCCACTGCATGAGTGTCCGCAGTCTGCTCACATCGGTCTCGTCGAAGACGAAGCGGACCTCTCCGAACTCCCGCGTCAAGCGCCGGGTGTTCTTGGCCATGTCGCGCACGAACCGGTGGGAGCGCTCGGACACTCGCTCCTGGTAGGCCGCGAAGCCATCGCCGACGTCCATCACCGGTGAGGGGTGGAAGCTGTGGCTGTGGCCGGAGAAGGGCTGCGCACCGCTCACGAGGTTGTCGAACTCCCACACGGACAAACCACAGGCCCGCAGCAGCGGCTCGGCCTCACGCACGGCACCGGGCCGTTGGACCACCGCCTGGCAGTCCGAGATCCCCCACCCCACGGCACGGCCGATGCCCAGAGGCCCGCGCTCGAACGGCAGGAAGGCCACCGGTTCTCCGCCTTCCTCGGCGACGGCCACCTGTACCGTCGGCCGTACGGCGCACACGGCCTGGGCGAACTCCGGGCCGAGGAACGGGTTCGCGTACTCGGGATGCTCCGTCTGCAGGTGGTGCCAGGCGGCCACCTCGTCGGGGCGTAGCTCGGACGGTGCCACCACGTTGTAATCCATGTCCGTGTTCATTTCGCGTCGAGCTGTGCGGGCAGTCCGGTCGGCGGGCCACCGACCGGACTGCCCATCCGGGCCCGGAGGCGGCGGTAATACCGCCACGCTGTGGTCTGCGGCCGCTCGGGGAACGGGGCGGTGCGAGCTCCCTGCCCGCCGACCCACTCCTCGAAGACGTCCGATCCCGTGTCGGCCCTTACCGTCAGGCGGGTGATGCGGTAGGGATCGGCGCGCAGCGAGGTGAACGCGTCGGCCACCGCACAGGCCGAGGTCCATCCGGCGTCCCGGACGCACTGCCTGACGCGCCGGTCGGAGTATCCGTGGGGGTAGGCGTACGCGTGGACGCTGTGTCCGAGCGCGTCCTCCAGTTGCCTGCGGCATCCGTGGATCTCGTCCCTCAGACGCTCCGCGGGGAGGGTGTCGAGCTGCGGATGGGTCCGGGAGTGGCCACCGATCTCCACCCCCCGGTCCTCCAGCGTCCGGATCTGCCGCCAGGTCAGCATGTCGGCGGGCGGGAGCAGGGTCTCACCGCCCTCCCCGCCTGACGTACGCACCGCTTCAGTCGTGATGTAGAGGGTGGCGGGGAGGTTCCGCCTGGCGAGTTCGGGAAGCACGGAGTCCCAGAAGTCGGCGAATCCGTCATCGAACGTCAGGACGGCTGGACGAGGCGGCAGCGTCGCCCCGTAGCGCATGGCGTCGACCAGGTGCGCCATGGAGATCACCGTGCGCCCGCCGGCCACGAGCCGGTCGAGCTGATCCGCGAACACTCCCGGCCTGACGGTGAACGGTGCGATCCACGCCGGTGGATCGTCCGTGACCGCGTGATACAGGAACACGGGCACGGCAGTCATGGGTTCGCTCCTGTCCGCCACCGACGGACCGTCGCGTCGCCGGGCCGCGACTCCCGTGGAAGCCCTGCTGTCCCCTGGCGTACGCGTACGATGTATACGTCCAGCGTCCTACGGGTGGTGCATGCCGTCAAGACGAGGCGTTCTCCCGGGTCAGCGGCGGTGGCTCGCCTTCCGCAGCATCCCGCTGAACGGTGTCTCCGGCCGCTCCAGGCGCTCCCCGTCCAGCGTGATGTCCACGACCTCGTTGAAGAAGGCGAGGCGGCCCTGGATCACCGCCACCGCGGGCAGGGGGTCGGGGTAGGTCCACACGAGGTTCGGCGGCACGTCGGCCTCGCCGCGCCAGGACCAGTAGGAGGCGGTGCCCTTGTAAGGGCATCCGGTGTGGTGGTCGGTGGGCTCGAAGAGGTCCAGGCGTACGTCCTCGCGCGGGAGGTAGTACCGGGTCGGCAGGGACGTCTCGAAGAGCAGGACCGGGGCGTGGGTGTCCGCGACGACCTGCCCGTCGATCTCGACCCGCACATGACGGCTGCTGGGCAGCGCGTCCACGCGTTTGTGCGGGTCACGGGGGTGGACGAAGATCTCCTCGTCCTCCTCGTACCAGTGGTCGAGGCCGGTGTCCGTGCGCCGGAACCATTCGAAGGCGATGTGGCCGGCCAGATCGTCGGCGGGGAAGGTCCAGGCCGCGTTCGGGCGTACCTCGCCGTCCTCGGCGACCAGGTCGTAGAAGATCCGGGAGCCCGTGTGGGTGCCGGTGGGCGGGTCGGCCGCCGGGCGGAGGAGGTCGGTGCGCACGTCCGCGCGCGGGAAGGCGTACTGCGGCACGGGCAGGCCGGGCTCCCAGACGAGCACCGGGTGGCGGCTGTCGACGACGGTGACGTCGCCCTTGCGGCCGCGCACCCAGCGCTCGCTGGGCTCCCACAGGAGGCCTTCGGGGGTGGTCGTCATCGACCGGGCGGCGGGGTGGGCCGGGTGGGTGGTCATGGCCGGTGTCTCCTTCACGCAGGAGGTCCGGTGGTCCGGAGGTCCGTTCCCCTCCACGGTCCCACGGCTCTCAGTGCGCCGCGTCGAGCCGGGCCCGCTGGTCCTCGCTCAGCTCCAGGTCCACGGCGGCCAGGTTCTCCTCCAGCTGGGCCAGTGTGGAGACCCCGGCCAGCGGCACGATCGGCAGGTCGCCGCCGATCTGCCAGGCGAGCACGACCTGGCCGACACTCGCCCCGGTCTCCCGGGCCACCTCGCGCAGTACGGCCAGCCGGGCCGGGGTGCCGGGGTGGTCGAAGTCGGAGGGCAGCCGCTCCGGGCGGCTGTAGGCGCCCCTGAGCAGGGGCGAGTACGCGACCAGGGTCAGGCCGGGTTCGGCCCTGAGGTAGCTCAGCAGGTCGGGGCCGGCGTGGCCGAGGCTGCCGTCCGGGAAGAGGTCGTCGGGCACGTCGGTGCGGGGGCGCAGATGGGTGTGCGCGTACTGGAGCACCTCGTAGCCGGGCAGTCCGGCCGCGGCGGCGAGGGCCCTGGCCCGCTCGACGCGCCAGGTGGCGTGGTTGCTGGCGCCGAGCAGCCCCACCGTGCCCTCGGCGACGAGCCCGGCGAAGGCCTCGACGGTCTCCTGGAGGGGGACGGTGCGGTCCTCGATGTGCGCGTAGAGCAGGTCGAGCTTCTCCAGGCCGAGGCGCTCGCGGCTGCGCTCCGCCGACTCACGGATCACCTTGGCGGACAGGCCCTCGGGGTTGTCGGTGTAGCTGGTGCCGGGGGCCAGGGGGCGGGCGCCGAGTTTGGTCGCGATGACGATCTCGTCGCCGATGCCGCGGCTGCGCCGCCAGCGCCCGAGGAGTTCCTCGCTCTGGCCGCCCTGGCCGCCGTCCGCCCAGAAGGCGTAGTTGTCGGACGTGTCGATGAAGGTGCCGCCGGCCTCGGCGTAGCGGTCGAGCAGGGCGAAGGACGTGGCCTCGTCCGTCACCGAGCCGAAGAGCATGGCGCCGAGCGCGAGCACGCTCACCTCGCGCCGGGTGCGCGGGTCCGTGCCGATCGTGCGGTACTTCATGGCTGCTCCTCCCGTGCGTGCCCCGCGCCTCGGGGCACGCACGGGAGTCTTCCTGCTGAAGCGCGCTCGAAGTCAAGGACGAGCGGCGTCAGCGGGCGAACGGCCCCTCCAGCGCCGCCCACTGCAGCAGCATGATGGTCTTGGCGTCGGCGATCTCTCCGGTGCGGATCATCTCCAGGGCCCGGCGGAAGGGCAGTTCGAGAATCTCGATGTCCTCGCCCTCCTCGCCGAGGCCGCCGCCCTCGTGGGTGCGGGTCGACGGGCCGTAGGCGGCGGCGTAGAAGCTGACGCGTTCGGTGACCGAGCCGGGGCTCATGTAGACGTCGAAGACGTGCCGGACCTCGCCGATGGTGTGGCCGGTCTCCTCCACGACCTCGCGCCGGACGGCGATCTCCGGGTGCTCGTCCTCGTCGTCGAGCAGGCCGCCCGGGGTCTCCACGAGCATGCCGTCCGGATGCCCGTTGACGTACACCGGGAAGCGGAACTGGCGGGTGAGCAGGACGGTTTCGCGTTCGGCGTCGTAGAGCAGCATGGTGGCCCCGTTGCCGCGGTCGTGCGTCTCGCGTTCCTGGGTGCTCCAGGTGCCGTCGGCGTGCCGGAAGTCGAAGGTGGTGGTCCGCTCGACGTACCAGTGGCTGGACAGGAGCTGCACGTCGCGGACCTTGACGCGGGGGTTGCCGGTGAGGTCCCGGCCGGCGCGGTCGAGTCCGGTGCGGCCCCTGCGGTCGGGCGTGTCGATGCCGGCGGTCATCGGGCACCGGCCGGGCGACGGTGGAGCGGGAAGATCGAGAAGGTCATGTCCGCTTCTACCATCCCGGGGCCGCCCGGGGCACGGCGTACCGGGCATGACGTGTCCGGGACTGCCCGCCGCCCCGTGCGGTGGGGGACAGTGGGGACCGGCCCCGGCCGGCCCTCGTGGCGACGGGCTGGGAAGCGGTGAACGGCGGACAGCGGACAGCGGACAGCGGACAGCGGACAGCCAGGATCCGATGCACCTCACGGGGGAGGGCTCATGGAAGGGGAACGGGACGCTCGGCACGCGCTCGTGGTGGGGGCCGGGATCGGCGGCCTCGCCGCCGCGCTCGCCCTCGGCCGCACCGGCTGGCGGGTGACGGTGCTGGAGCGGGCGGCGGCCGTCGGGGAGATCGGCGCGGGCATCCAGCTCAGCCCGAACGGGGTGCGCGTGCTGAGCGCCCTCGGCGTGCTGGACCGGCTGCTGCCCACGACGTTCCGCCCCGAGGCCGTCGAGATGCGGCTCGGCCGCTCCGGCCGGCGCGTCTTCCGCGTCGAGCTCGCCGAGACCGCGGTACGGCGGTGGGGAGCCCCCTACCTGCACGTCCACCGCTCCGACCTGCTCGACGCCCTGCTCGCCGGGGCGGCCGGCGGCGGGCTGGACATCACCCTGCTCACGGGGACGGCCGTGCGCGGCTATGAACAGGGGCCGCGGGGCGTGACGGCGGTGCTCGACTCGGGCCGGCGGATCGACGGGAGCCTCCTCGTCGGGGCGGACGGGATCCACTCGGCGATCCGCGAACGGATGCTGGGGGCCGGGGAGCCCCGGTTCACCGGCCACGTCGCCTGGCGGGTCACCGTCCCGGTCGAGCGTCTGGGCCGTGACGCGCCCCCGCCCACCGCGTGCCTCTGGGTGGGCGAGCGGCGGCATGCCATCACCTACCGGCTCCGCGGCGGGACACTCGCCAACCTGGTGGCGGTCGTGGAGCGGGACGCGTGGCGGGGCGAGTCCTGGACCGAGCGCGGCACCCGGCGGGAGGCGCTGGCCGATTTCGCGGGCTGGCACCCGACGGTGACCACCGCCCTGCGGGAGGCGGAGACGCATTTCCGCTGGGCGCTGTTCGACCGCGATCCCCTGGAGACATGGGTGGACGGACGGGTCGCGCTCCTCGGTGACGCGTGCCACCCGATGCTGCCCTACCTGGCGCAGGGCGCCACGATGGCTCTGGAGGACGCACGGGTGCTCGCCGACCGGCTCGAACACACCGGCGACGTGCCACGGGCGCTGCGGTCGTACGCCGCCGCGAGGCGCCCGCGCACCGCACGAGTCCAGGCCGGTTCCCGGCAGAACGGGCAGCGCTTCCACCGAGAGGGCCGCTTCGCCCACGTGCCCTTGTGGTTCCTCGGAAAGCTGGCGCCGCGCGTGTACCACCGCCGCCTGGACTGGCTCTACGGACACCGCGTGCCGTGATCGCCCACCGCCCTGACGGAAAAGGTCCCCGCAGGCATCCGCCCGCGGGGACCTTCGCACCGTCGGGACGACAGGATTTGAACCTGCGACCCCTTGACCCCCAGTCAAGTGCGCTACCAAGCTGCGCCACGTCCCGGTGCGCGCCACCCGCGGTGAGCCGCGTGATCGCGCGAACAGCACTTTACCCCACACCCCTGGCCGCGCCGAAAGCGGGCCGGGCGGGACAATCGGCGTATGGGCAGCACTGGAGAGACCTACTCGGACCGGCCCGGCGGCGCGCGGGACCGCGATGCGGAGGGCCGGGCCCGCAACGCCCGGCCGCGGGACGGTCTGGGCCGGCCCCTGCCGTACGGGGCGGACGGCGTGCCGCGGCAGCCGGAGGGCGTGGTCCGTACGCCCGAGGAGACCGTCGCCGAGGCGCAGCGGCTGCTGGACGAGGGGAAACCGTTCCACGCCCACGAGGTCTTCGAGGACGCGTGGAAGTCGGGCCCGGAGGAGGAACGGGAGCTGTGGCGCGGTCTGGCCCAGCTGGCCGTGGGCCTCACGCACGCCGCCCGCGGGAACCTCACCGGCGGCGCCCGGCTGCTGCGGCGCGGCGCGGGCGCGACGGAGGCGTGGGTGTCCGGCTCGGGCCGGGCCCGGCCGCACGGCGTCGACGTCGCGGCGGTGGCCGGCTGGGCACGGGCCCTGGCCACGGAGGTCGAGCGGGAGGGCCGGGCCGTGGACGCGCAGGGGCGGGCTCCACGCCTGCGGGGAGCCTCCGGCTGACCCGGGCGCAGCAGCACCCTCCGGCCTGCCGGCCGACCGCCCTGCCGACCGGCGAACCGACCAGGACGCGGCGCGGGGAGCACCTGCCCCCGCCCACCTCCCGACCTCCCCGACCACCGGCCCCGGCCGACCCCCCGGCCCCGGTCCGGCGACCGGCCACCCGCCACCCGCCACCCGCCACCCGCCACCCGCCATCGACCACCCACGACCCGCCGTCGACAACCCGCCATCGACGATCCGCCCTCAACCACCGGCGACCCGCCAACCGACCGGGACTCGGTGCAGGGCCGCCCCCGCGCGTGCGGCACACTCGGGGCGTGCGAAAGATTCATGTCATCGGTATCGGCGCGGGCGACCCCGACCAGCTCACCCTCCAGGCCGTCAGGGCGCTGCGGAGCACGGACGTGTTCTTCCTCCTGGACAAGGGCGAGGTGAAGGCGGATCTCACGGCGCTACGGCGGGACATGCTCGACGCGCACGTCGAGGAGGGCACGTACCGGGTCGTCGAGGCGCGCGACCCGGAGCGGGACCGGCGGGCCGGTGGCGCCGCCTACTCCCCCGCCGTCGGGGACTGGCGCAGCGCCCGGGCCGACATCTACGAGCGGCTGATCGCCGAGGAGCTCGGCGAGGAGCAGACCGGCGCGTTCCTGGTGTGGGGCGACCCCTCGCTGTACGACAGCACCCTGGCGATCCTGGAGGAGGTGCTGGAGCGCGGGGCCGTCACGTTCGAGTACGACGTCGTGCCGGGCATCAGCAGCGTCTCGGCGCTCGTCGCCCGGCACCGCACGGGTCTCAACCGCGTCGCCCGGCCGGTGCAGATCACCACGGGCCGGCGGCTCGCGGAGGGCTTCCCGGAGGGCGTGGACGACGTCGTGGTCATGCTCGACGCGCACCAGGCGTTCCGGCGGTACGCGGACGAGGACGTCGACATCTACTGGGGCGCCTACATCGGCACGCCGGACGAGATCCTGGTCTCCGGCCCGATCGCCGAGGCCGCTCCGCGCATCGAGCGGCTGCGGGCCGAGGCGCGTGAACGCAAGGGCTGGATCATGGACACGTATCTGCTGCGCCGGCACCCCCGGGACTGACACGACTGGGGCGCACGACACCGGGCACCCGTGCGGACGTTCTGGCATGCGCACGTAGCCCACAGGTGTGAAGGTGACGACGTGACCGTCGTGGAGGAAACCGCCCCGCCCGCCTCCCAGCCGCCGGTGCTGGACAGCCGCCGCCGCAACGTCGTCTTCGTGACGATCATGCTGGGCATGCTGCTCGCGGCACTCGACCAGACCATCGTCGGCACCGCCCTGCCCACCATCGTGTCGGACCTGGGCGGGGCCGAGCACATGTCGTGGGTGGTCACCTCGTACCTCCTCGCGGAGACCGTCGCGACCGTGCTGGTGGGCAAGTTCGGCGATCTGTTCGGGCGCAAGCTGGTCTTCCAGGTGTCGGCGATCGTGTTCATCACGGGGTCGTTCCTGTGCGGTCTGGCCACGAACATGTCGTTGCTGATCACCTGGCGGGCGATGCAGGGCATCGGCGCGGGCGGGCTCATGGTCACGTCCATGGCGCTGATCGCGGACGTGATCCCGCTGCGGGAGCGCGGCAAGTACCAGGGCGCGATCGGCGCGGTGTTCGGCGTGGCCACCGTCGTCGGGCCGCTGCTGGGCGGGCTGTTCACCGACCATCTGACCTGGCGCTGGGCGTTCTACGTCAACGTGCCCATCGCGATCGTGGTGGTCGCGGCGGCGGCCCGGACCATTCCGGTGGTGAAGTCGGCGGTCCGGCCCGTCATCGACTACCTGGGCATCGCGCTCGTCGCGGTCGGTGCCAGCGCGCTGATCCTGGCGACGAGTTGGGGCGGGAACGAGTACGCCTGGGGCTCGGGGGTGATCATCGGGCTGTTCGTGGGCGGTGTGGTCGCGCTGGGGCTGTTCTGCCGGGTGGAGACGCGGGCGCGCGAACCGATGCTGCCCATGCGGCTGTTCGCCAACCCGGTGTTCACGGTCTGCTCGGTGCTGAGCTTCATCGTCGGTTTCGCGATGCTCGGCGCGCTGACCTACCTGCCGACGTATCTGCAGTACGTCGACGGCGACTCGGCGACGGTGTCCGGCGTGCGGACGCTGCCGATGGTGGCGGGGCTGCTCATCGCGTCGGTGTTCAGCGGCACGGTGGTCAGCAGGACCGGCCGTTACCGGCTCTTCCCGATCGTCGGCTCGCTGGTGATGGGCGTGGGCCTGTACCTGATGTCCCTGATGGGGCCGGGCACGGGCGCGGGGCTTGAGTCCTTGTACATGTTCGTGCTGGGCACCGGCATCGGGCTGAGCATGCAGGTGCTGACGATCGCGGTGCAGAACACCGTCGACTACGCCGAGCTCGGCACCGCTACCTCCGGCGTCACCTTCTTCCGCACGCTGGGCAGTTCGTTCGGCACGGCTGTGTTCGGCACGATCTACACCAACGCGCTGGCGCCCAACCTGCGCGCGGGCGTCGCGGACGCCGCGCGGGCCGGTGAGGTGGACCCGGCGACCGTCGGCCGGGCGGCGACCAGCCCGGAGGGCGTGCACGAGCTGCCGTCGGCCACGGCGGCGCCGATCGTCGACGCCTACGCGGACACGCTGCAGACCGTCTTCCTGTGGACCGTGCCGGTCGCCGTCCTGGGCTTCCTCGTGGCCCTGTTCCTCAAGCAGGTACGGCTGCGGGACACCGCGCGGACCGGGTCGACGGACCTGGGCGAGGGGTTCGCCTCGCCGCACGGCGCGGACTCCCGGCGGGTGCTGGAGGCCGCCGTCGGGAAGATCATCGGCGGTGCCGACCTGGACACCACGCGCCGGATCGTCCTGGAGTCGGACACCCGGCTGGACGTGGCCGGGGCGTGGGCCGTGATGCAGGTCGAGTTGTTCACGCGGCTGGTCGGGCACGCGAGCCTGGGGCTGATCGCGGCGCGGCGCCGGTTGCCGCCGGAGGTGCTGCTGCCGGTCTTCGAGCGGATGGTCGAGGAGGGGTTCCTGACCCGCCACGGGTCCGTGCTGTCCCACACGGAGGCCGGTGCCCGGGAGGCCGCGGTCATCACCAGGGCGTGGGCGGCGTGGCTGGAGGACCGGCTGGGGCGGGACATCGGGCGCCCCTCGGACGCCGACCTGCGCGTCGCGGTCGACGCGATCGCGAAACGGCTGCTGGTGGAGGACCTGAGCCACGGCCTGCCGGCCCGGCCGGCGAAGGCCCTGGCGGCCAGCGGGGCGTGAGCGCTCCGGTCCCCTCACCGGACGGCAGCGGCGTCGTCGCCGGCGGCGGCGTCACCCCGTCCGGGACGCCACCGGGAACAGCGGCCTCAGGAACCGCCCAGCCCCAGTCGTTCCAGCACACCCGCCACATCGGGTACCGCCGTCACGCCCTCCGGCAGCGGCGG
This sequence comes from Streptomyces sp. NPDC085932, assembly GCF_044540525.1. NCBI lineage: Bacteria > Bacillati > Actinomycetota > Actinomycetes > Kitasatosporales > Streptomycetaceae > Streptomyces > Streptomyces sp. NPDC085932. The sequence continues at coordinate 1,088,345 of NZ_JBITSJ010000001.1, read as the reverse complement.
CCGCTCGACCACGACGACCGGCACCTTGAGGTCCCGGGCCGCGGTGAGCTTGGCCGCCGTGGCCGCTCCCCCGCTGTCCTTGGTCACCAGGACGTCGACGCGGTGCTCCCGCAGCAGGGCCGTCTCGCCCGCCACGGTGAACGGGCCCCGGGCCAGCAGTACGTGCGTGTCGGGCGGCAGGGGCGGTTCGGGGGGGTCCACCGATCGCACCACGAAGTGGAGCGCGGCCAGGTGTGCGAACGCCGCGAGTCCCAGGCGCCCGGTGGTCAGGAAGACGCGGCGGCCGACCCGGGGCAGCAGCTCCGCCGCCGCGTCCAGCGAGGGGACGGGGTGCCAGCGGTCCCCGGGGCCGGGCCGCCACCCCGGGCGGCGCAGCACCACCGCCGGTACCCCGGTCCGGGCGGCGGCCCGTGCCGCGTTGGCCGTGATCGACTCGGCGAAGGGGTGGGTGGCGTCGACGAGCGCGGTCACGCCTTCCCGCCGCAGCCACTCGGCCAGTCCCTCGGCACCGCCGAAGCCCCCGACGCGCACGTCCCCGTCGACCGCGCCCGGCCGTGCCACCCGCCCCGCGAGAGATGTGGTGACCCGGACACCGGGGCGTGCGCACAGCGCGGTGGCCAGCGCACGGGCCTCGGCCGTGCCGCCGAGGATCAGGACATGAGAGGACACGGCGCCGAGCGTACGAGGTCCCGTGGGACGAACGGCAACACGGGTACGGACCGAAGGGCACCGACCGCCGCGCAGCTGCACAGCGGAAGCCGAAGTGGCCGGACCGGGTGCCACGGCCCAGGGAGGCAGCACCGCCGGGCACGGCCCGGGCAACCCCACCACCGGGCGCGATCCGGAGCGGCTGGACCGGCGGGCACGGCCCTGGGTGGTTATGGTCCTGGCATGGAGTCCGTGCGTGCCGTGCTCGTGGACATCGACGGGGTGCTGACCGTCTCCTGGCGGCCGCTGCCCGGGGCCGTGGAGGCGTTGCGGGAGATCCGGGAGGCCGGGTACGCCGTCCTGCTGGTGACGAACACGACGTCGAGGACCCGGGCGTCGATCGCCCGGACACTGGCGGACGCGGGGTTCCCGGTGGGCGCCGAGGACATTCTGACCGCCCCCGCGGCCACCGCCGCCCATCTCGCCGAGCACTCTCCCGGCGCCCGCTGCGCCCTGCTGAACAGTGGCGACATCGCGGCGGATCTGGAAGGGGTGACGGTGGTCGACCCGGCGGACGGCGACGCCGAGCCCGATGTGGTCCTGGTCGGCGGGGCCGGCCCCGAGTTCGGCTATGAGGCGCTCGACCGTGCCTTCGGGCACCTGCAGCGCGGGGCCCGGCTGGTGGCGATGCACCGCAATCTGTACTGGCGCACGGCCGAAGGGCTGCGGCTGGACTCGGGCGCGTTCCTGGCCGGTCTGGAGCGGGCGGCGCGTGTGGAGGCCGAGATCACGGGCAAACCGGCCCGGGCGTTCTTCGAGGCGGCCCTGTCCCGGCTCGGCGTCGGCGCGGGCGAGGCCGTGATGGTCGGGGACGACGTCGAGTCCGACGTCCTGGGGGCGCAGCGGGCCGGGATCACCGGGGTGCTCGTGCGGACCGGGAAGTTCCGGCAGGAGACGCTGGACGCCGCCGACGGCACGCCCGGCCACGTGATCGACGCGTTCGCGGACCTTCCCGTCCTGCTGCGGGGTTCAGCGCAGCAGTAGCTGGAGCCCGCCCACGACGGTCGCGGCGATGACCAGTTGCTCGAACAGCCGCTGGTTGATCCGGTCGACGGCCCACTTGCCGAGCACGGCGCCGGGCACGACGAACGCCACGAGCGCGAGGTCCAGCAGGAGGGAGCGGCCGTCGATCAGGCCGAGGCCGGCGCTGAAGGGCAGCTTGGAGACGTTGACGATCAGGAAGAAGAACGCCGACGTGCCGAGGAAGCCGAGCTTGCGGAAGCCGGCCGACAGCAGGTACATCGACATCACGGGGCCGCCCGCGTTGGCGACCATGGTGGTGAAGCCGCCCAGCACGCCGTAGGAGCGGGCCTTGAGCCGGCCGGGCCGGGTGGTGACGGACTCCGGTTCCTCCTCCGCGTCCGCCGTGCGCCGGCGCCACACCGTCACGGCCGCCATGAGCAGCAGGATCGCGCCGATGGAGGTCCGTACGATCGCGTCGTCCGCCCAGAGCAGGAAGACCGTGCCGACGACGACGCCCGCGGCGACCGCCGGGAACAGCCGCCACAGCGTGGGCCAGTGCGCGTGCCGCCGGTAGGTGGCGACGGCCAGCAGGTCCCCGGCGATGAGGATGGGCAGCAGCACACCGGTGGAGGCGCGGGCGGGCAGCACCGCGGCGAAGATGGCGAGGCTGACCGTGTTGGCCCCGCTCACGGCGGTCTTCGAGAAGCCGACGAGCAGGGCCGCGAAGGCCAGGGCGGCGAATTCCCAGCCGGTGATGTGCCAGAGCGTCATGGTGTTCATGCGAACACTGATGCTATGTGCAACGAACCGGTGCGGTCAGCGCCGTCTCGCCTGATGGGCGTCCTGGTCCGGTCCGGTTCAGGGCCGTTCGACCAGCACCGCGCTGCCCTGCCCGACCCCGACGCACATCGTGGCCAGTCCCTTGCCGGCCCCGGTGCGCCGCATGCGGTGCAGCAGCGTCGTGAGGATGCGGGCGCCGGAGCAGCCGAGGGGGTGGCCGAGGGCGATGGCGCCGCCGCTCGGGTTGACCAGGTCGGGGTCGATGCCGAGCTGGTCGACGCAGGCCAGGGCCTGGGCCGCGAACGCCTCGTTGAACTCGGCCTCCTCCAGGTCGCCGATGTCCCAGCCGGTCCGGGCCAGGACCTTGCGGGTGGCGGGGACCGGGCCGATGCCCATGACGTCGGGGTGGACGCCGGCGGACGCCCCGGCGACGTAGCGGCCGAGGGACTCCAGGCCCAGGTCGTTCAGGGCCTCCTCGCTGACCAGGAGGAGTCCTGCGGCGCCGTCGTTCATCGGGGAGGCGTTGCCGGCGGTGACCGTGCCGCCCTGTCGGAAGACCGGCTTCAGCCGGGCCAGTTTCTCGTACGAGGTGTCCTCGCGGATGCACTCGTCGGTGTCGACGACCACGCCGTCGGGGCGCTCGACGGGCAGCAGTTCGTCGTCGAAGTGGCCGTTCTTGCGGGCGTCGGCGGCGCGTTGGTGGCTGCGCAGGGCGAACTCGTCCTGGCGCTCGCGCGGGATGCCGTACCGGGCGGCGACCTCCTCGGCCGTCTCGCCCATGGACAGCAGGCCGTGCAGGTCCTTCATGGCCGGGTTGACCAGGCGCCAGCCCAGGCGGGTGTCGACGGTCTCCATGCGGTGCGGCTGGGCCTCGTCGGGGCGGGGCAGCACGAAGGGGGCGCGGCTCATCGACTCGGAGCCGCCCGCGACGACGACGTCGGCCTCGCCCGCGGCGATGGTGCGGGCGGCCGTGGTGACCGCCTCCAGGCCGGAGGCGCACAGGCGGTTGACGGTGGCGCCGGGGACGGACTCGGGCAGGCCGGCCAGCAGGGCGGCCATGCGGGCGACGTTGCGGTTGTCCTCACCGGCCTGGTTGGCGGCGCCCCAGTACACGTCGTCGACCCGGGCGGGGTCCAGCGCGGGCACGTCGGCGATCAGGGCGCGGACGACGGTCGCGGCGAGATCGTCGGGCCGTACCGGGGAGAGGGCTCCCCGCAGTTTGCCGATGGGGGTGCGGCGGGCGGCCGCGAAGTGGACGGGACGCACGAGAGGGCTCCTCACACCGCCTGTTAATTAGCACTGCTAGTTTCGGATGATAGTCCCTCCGTGCGCTCCTGGGAAGATTTCGGTGGCCGAAGAGGGCCTCGAACGGTGTTCTCGCAGGCCGGGGACGGCCGCCACCGTGGCCCGCGACGCGTTTGCGCCCGGGAGCGGTGGGCACCCGCGCGGTCATGGAGTGGTTGCGGAGCGCCGCCTGCGTGGACGAGGACCCCGAGTTGTTCTTCCCCGTGGGCACCGCGGGACCCGCCCTGCGGGACGTCACGGCCGCCAAACGCGTCTGCGCACGCTGCCCGGTGACCGACGACTGCCTGAGCTTCGCGCTCGGCAGTGGTCAGGCCTCGGGCGTGTGGGGCGGCACCTGCGAGCAGGAGCGCGACGCACTGCTCCGGACCACGAGCCACGACGCGACAAGGAGAAGCGCCCTATGACGGCTGTGCGGAGCACCCTGCCCGACGACGCCCGGAAGGTCGCCTGCGAGGCACTCCAGGACACCCTGGTGGATCTGCTCGGACTCTCGCTGATCGGCAAGCAGGCCCACTGGAACGTCGTCGGACCGCGGTTCCGGTCCATCCACCTGCAGCTGGACGAGGTGGTGACGGCCGCGCGGACCTTCGCCGACACGGTCGCGGAGCGGTCCGCGGCGCTCGGCGTGCCGCCGGACGGCCGCCCGGAGACGGTCGCCAGGGACTTCACGCTGCCCGCCCCGAAGGAGGGCTGGGTCCGTGACGAGGACGCCGTGCGGGTGATGGTGGAGTCGCTGCAGGAGGCGATCGGCCGGCTGCGCGAGCGCATCGAGGCGACCGAGACGGCCGACCCGGTCACCCAGGACCTGCTGATCGCGGTCACGGCGGACCTGGAGAAGCAGCGCTGGATGTTCGACGCCGAGAACTTCCCCCGCGAGAGCTGACCTCAGCGGATCCGGCGCACAGCACCCGACGCACGTACGGAAGGGGCAGGCGATGACCGACGCCCTCGAACTCGACGCGCTGTGGGAGGACTTCCACCGCGTGGTGAACATGACCTCCCAGGAACTCGCGGCCTGGCTGCGGATGAGGGACGCCGACGAGGCGACGGAACCGCTTCCGGAGCAGGCGGGCACGCCCACCGGCCGGCACGTCCTGACGATCCTCCAGAAGCGGCGCACGGACCTGACGGAGGACGACCTGAGCGTGATGCGGAAGGTCGTCGACACGGTCACCGGCCAGGCCGACCTGGAGAACGAGCCCGAGCCGGAGACGACGGCCGAGGACACCCGTCGCCGGCACCGGCTGATGACGCTCGGCCACGACCCGCTGAAGGGATAGGCGTGGACCGCCGGGAGCGCGTCGTGCACGCGCTCCTCGACGCGCACGGCAGGACCTTCGCGGACGAGGCGGGCATCCCGCTCAGGGACGCACCGCAGCCCCTGTACCGGCTGCTGGTGCTGTCCCATCTGCTCAGTGCCCGCATCCGCGGCTCGATCGCGCTGGCCACCGCCCGTGCCCTGCACGAGGCGGGGCTGCGCGATCCGCGCCGCATGGCCGCGGCGACGTGGCAGGACCGGGTGGACGCGCTCGGCCGCGGCGGCTACCGGCGCTACGACGAACGCACCGCCACCCAACTCGGCGACGGGGCACAGCTGTTGACCGAGCGGTGGGGCGGCGACCTGCGGCGGCTGCGCCGGGAGGCAGACGGCGAGGTTCGGCAACTGCGGCGTCTGCTGCAGGAGTTCCCGGGCATCGGGCCCGCCGGTGCCGACATCTTCCTGCGCGAGGCGCAGCAGGTGTGGCCGGAGGCGGCTCCCTACCTGGACGCCAAGGCCCTCCAGGGCGCCGACCGGCTCAACCTGCCCCGGGCCCCGAAGCGGCTCGCCGCACTCGCCGGCGACACCGGCACGGCCGCCCTCGCCGCCGCGCTGGTCCGCGCGGCGGTGGACCGGCAGGTGGCCGAGGACACGCTGCGCCGCGCCGGCTGACCGGCCCGGGGCCGCCCGCCCCGCCCGGTGACAAGCCGGGCTCAGCCCAGCAACCACCCGCCGTCCACGGCCAGTTCGACCGCGTTCACGGAGCCGTTGCGCAACAGGAAGTCGACCGCGTCCACCACGTCCGCCATGGTGGCCAGCCGCCCGGTGGGCGTCTCGGTGCGCAGCGCGGCGAGCACCCTCTCCGGTTTGGCCTGCCAGTACGGGCTGTCCCCGACGACACCGGGGTGCACGGCGTTGACGCGGACCGGGGCGAGTTCGACGGCGAGGGAGTTCATCAGGCCCCGCACCCCCGCGTTGACCGTCGCCACGGTCGTCGCCCCCGGGTAGGGGCGCTCCTTGGCCTGCCCGCCGAACAGCACGATCGCGCTGCCGTCGTGCAGCCGGCCGCGCAGCGCGTGCACGACCTCGGTGTAGCCGACGAGCTTGAGCGTGACCAGGCGCAGCGCGGCGTCGATGTCGTACTCGGTGACCTTGTTGTCGTCCCGGGAGACGCCCGCGATCACCAGGTGGTCGACGCGCCCCACGTCGGCCAGGGCGGCCGCGATCTCCAGCGGCCGCGCCAGGTCCAGGGCGATCCCCCGGGCCCCGGCCTCCTCGGCGACCGCCCCCGCCCGCCGCGCGTCCCGGCCGGTGAGCACCACGTCGTCCCCGCGCCCGGCCCGCTCCCGGGCGAAGGCGTGGCCGATCCCGGACGTGCCGCCGACGACGAGCACACTGCTCATGACCTGTCCTCCAGTGCGGCACGCAGGTAGTCCCAGTCCCGCGTGAACCGGTACGAGTGCCGTACGGGCGGCTGCGGCGCCTGCGTCTCCAGCCAGCGCAGCGGCCCCTGCCCGGCGTTGACGAAGCCGTGGACGCACCCGGCTCCGGCCCAGGCCAGATCGCCCGGCTCCAGCCGGTACCGCTCCCCGTCGAGCAGGGCCTCCGCCACGCCGTCGAGGATCAGGTACGTCTCCTCGAAGGGGTGGTCGTGGGTACCGATGACCCCGTCGGGGGCGTACTGCACCATGAACATCGTCGAGGCGACCGCGCCCAGGTCGCCGTCGATCATCATCTTCACCGTGATGCCGCTGTACACCAGCAGCGCGGTCCGCATGCTCGCGGTGACGGCCAGCAGGTCCTGGGACTGCTTGCCGGGGTCCATCTGGTCCGGCTCGAAGTGGCCGAAGGAGCGCGTGCGCGGGTCGCGGACGTCGACCCGGACCGGCTCGCGCACCGGCAGCTCCGGCACCGCCTGGGTGTCGTGGCCGTAGCGGGCCCGCGGCACCGGGGCCAGCATGTCCGCCCAGCGGCCGCCGGTGTCGCCGGCTCCGCGCCAGGCGTGCGGCACCCCGGTCGGCAGCAGGCCGTAGTCGCCCTCCTCCAGCCGGTGGGCGCCCTCGGGCACGTCCAGGACCACGGCCCCGTCCAGGACGAGGAACGTCTCCTCGTACGAGTGGACGTGGGCGGGCACGCGGCCGTCGGGGCGCAGTTCGCACACGCCGAAGCCGGTGTGGACGCTGCCGTCGTCCTCTCCGACCAGGGTCCACCGCCGGTACCCGTGCCGGTCGAACGGCGGCGCGGCAAGGCCGCCGGCGCGGCGCACCAGGTGCCGGCTCATGCCGTGGCCTTCGCCGCCGCGGCCTCCTTCGCCGCGAGGAGCCGGTCGCGGGACTCCGTGACCAGCCGCAGGGCGCGCGCGGTGTCGGCGAGCAGCCTGCCGTCGCGCTTGTGGATCACGCCGTCGACGAGGACGGTGTCCACGTTGGAGACGTCCGCGCACAGGGTGACCGCGGCCACCGCGTCGTGCACGGGCGCGATGTTGGGCGCGGTGGCGTCGATGGCGACGATGTCGGCGCGCTTGCCGGGGGTCAGCGAGCCGGTACGGTCCTCCAGGCCCGCGACGTGGGCGCCGTTGACCGTGGCGATCTCCAGCATCTGGCGCGCCGTCAGCATGGTGGCGGGGACCGGCAGGTTGGCCTGCCAGCAGTCGGCGTTGACGCGGGCGCGGTCGGCGGCGAAGGCAGCGCGGATCTGGGTGAACATGTCGCCGGGCACGGTCGTGACGACGTCGATGCTGAGCGAGGGCCGCAGGCCGTGCTCGATCGCCTGCATCACCGGTGGCCAGCCGTGCCCCATCTGGAGCTCCACCTGGGGAGCGACCGACACCGTGCCGCCGCTGTCGGCGACCATCCGCCACTCCTCCTCGCTGAGGTGGCAGCAGTGGACGTAGGTGGTGTCGGGGCCGAGGAGCCCCAGGCCGTGCAGTCGCCCGACCATGCCGAAGCGGCCGGCGAGGCGTCCCATGGCGACGTGCACGGTGATCGGGAGGCCGAGTTCGCGGGCCATGGCCCACTCGGCGGCGACGACCCGGTCGACGCAGAAGCCGGGGCCGCGGGTGGCGAGGCCCATGGTCAGCAGGCCGTCGTCGGACGCGAAGTACGTCGACCTGATCCGCCGCACGTCGTCCGCGGGGATGGCGACTTCGCTCTCGAACCAGTAGTCGGCCAGGGAGGTGTTGGCGCTGCCGTACGCGTAGCACGCCCGGATGCCGGATTCGCTCAGCCCTTGGATCGCCGCGTCCGGATGCTCGGGGGTGTTGTTGATGTGCGACCAGTCGACGAGCGTGGTGATGCCGGCGTCGAGGCACTCCAGCGCGCCCGCGAGGTTGCCCGCGTAGACGTCCTGCGGGGTGTACAGCGGGGCGAAGGTGTCGAGGATGTCGACGAAGTAGTCGTCGAGGGTGGCGTCGGGTGCGACGCCCCGGATCGGGGCCTCCCAGGTGTGGCGGTGGGTGTCGACGAAGCCGGGGATCACGATGCGGCCGGTCATGTCGAGGATCTCGGCGTCGGCGTTGATCTCGGGCTGCACGGCCGCGATCCTGCCGTCCTCGACGAGGACGTCCCCCTGGGGCAGGTCACCGATGCCGGGGTCCATCGAGATCACGTGGCCGGAGCGCAGCAGTGTCCTGGTGGTCATCGCGCTTCCTCCCATGGGGTCGGGGAACGGTGTGCGGCTCAGTAGGCGGCGAGTCGGCGGACCTCGGCGACGACCTTGCCGACGGTGGGGACGACCTGTTCCTCCAGCGCGTCGGCGAACGGCAGCGGGACGCACTCCCCCGCCACCCGCCGCACGGGCGCGTCCAGCAGTTCGAAGCCCTCGTCGGCCACGACGGAGACGACGGTGCCGCCCCAGCCGCCCTGGTAGGGGTTCTCCTCGACCGTGACGAGCCGCGAGGTCCCGGCCAGCGAGGCGAGGACGGTCGCCATGTCGAGCGGGACCAGGCAGCGCAGGTCGATCACCTCCGCCTCGATGCCCTCGCCCGACAGCGCGTCGGCGGCCTTCAGCGCCAGCGGCACCGTCGAGGCGAGGGCGACGAGCGTGACGTCGGCGCCCTCGCGGACGACGGCGGCCCGGCCCAGTTCGACGAGGTGGCCGGGCGGGGGCGGGGCGCCCTTGGTGGCGAACAGGGCCTTGTGCTCGAAGAAGACCACCGGGTCGTCGCTGCGGATCGCCGCCGCCATCATGCCGACGACGTCGGCGGGGGTGGCCGGTGCGGCGATCTTCAGGCCGGGCACGGCCAGCGCCCAGTTCTCGGTGGCCTGGGAGTGCTGGGCGCCGAAGCCGAGTCCGCCGCCGTTGGCGGTGCGCACCACGAGCGGGACGGTCACCTGGCCGCCGGTCATGTAGCGCACCTTGGGGATCTCGTTGGCGAGGTAGTCCCAGCAGCAGGCGAGGAAGTCGGAGAACATGATCTCCGCGACGGGCCGCATGCCCGTCAGGGCGGCACCCATGGCGGCGCCCACGATGGCCTGCTCGGATATGGGCGTGTCCCACACCCGCCCGGGCCCGAACTCCGGCAGCAGCCCCACGGTCGTCTTGAACACCCCGCCGGCCGCGCCGATGTCCTCCCCGAGGCACACCACCGACGTGTCCCGGCGCATCTCCCGCGCGAGGCCCTCGGCGACGGCGTCCCGGTAGGTGATCACGTCCGCCATGCGGCACCTCCGTCCGCCCACACGTCGGTCAGCGCCTCGCGCGGGTCGGGAGCCGGAGCGGCCACGGCCGCCTCGACGGCCCGCTCCACGACCTCCCGGGCGCGTTCGTCGGCGCGGGCGATCTCGGCCGCGCCGACGCCCCGCTCGGCCAGGCGCCCGCGGGCGAGGTCCAGCGGATCGTGCTTCAGCCACCGTTCGACCTCCTCGGCGGGGCGGTAGGCGGCCGGGTCGGCGCGGCTGTGGCCGAAGTGCCGGTAGGTCTCGGCCTCCAGCACGGCGGGCCCGTCTCCGGCCCGGGCCCGGCGCGCCAGCCGCTCCACCGCCTCCGCGACGGCCTCGACGTCGTTGCCGTCGACGACCTCGCCCGGGATGCCGTGGGCGGGTGCCCGGTCGGCGGCGGGCCGGGGCACGGCGGTGACGTCGGCGATCGGCGTGTACTCCATGTACAGGTTGTTCTCGCACACGAACAGCACCGGCAGCCGCCACACGGCGGCCAGGTTCAGCGCCTCGTGGAACGCGCCGATGTTGGTGGCGCCGTCCCCGAAGAACGCCACCGCCACCTGCCGCGTGCCGCGCAGCCGGGCCGACCAGGCCGCGCCGACCGCCATCGGCAGATGGGCGCCGACGATGGCGTACGAGCCGAGCATGCCGGTCGCCGCCTTGGTCAGGTGCATGGAGCCGCCCTTGGCCCCGCACAGGCCCGTGGCGCGGCTCATCAGCTCGGCGAGGCACTCCTCGGGGGTGGCGCCCCGGGCGAGGGCGTGGTGGTGACCCCTGTAGGTGGCGAACACATAGTCGTCCGGGCGCAGGGCGGCGCTCGCGCCCACGGCGACGGCCTCCTGCCCGGCGGCGAGATGGGTGGTGCCCTTCACCAGGCCCCGCAGGAACAGGTCGTGGGCGGCCTGCTCCGTGCGGCGGACGACGGCCATCCGCTCGTAGGCGTCGAGAAGTCCGGCCGCGTCCATCACGATGTCCCGTCGCCGCTCGGGGGCCGGCCTTCGGGTGGGGTGCCGAGAGCGGACCGCGCCCCGTGCGGGGTGTTGAGGTGGGACTGCGCCTCGCGCCGGGTGTTCAGCTCGCCGCCCACCGTCCAGTACTTGCGGCCCGCCACCAGCAGTTCCTCCGCCGGGAACTTGGTGATGACCTCGCACCCGCCGGCGGTGACGACCAGTTCCTCCTCGATGCGGGCGGCGGACCAGCCGTCGGCGGCCGGCCAGTAGGTCTCCAGGGCGAACACCATGCCCTCTTCGAGGACTTCGGGACGGTCGAGGGAGACCAGGCGGCTGAAGATCGGCTTCTCCCAGATCGACAGCCCGACGCCGTGGCCGTACTGCAGGGCGAACGCGGCGGTCTCGTCGGCGAAGCCGAACTCCTCGGCGCGCGGCCAGACCCGCACGATGTCGGCGGTGGTCGCGCCCGGCCGGACCAGCGCGACGGCCGCGTCCATGTACTCCCGGCAGCGCACGTACGCGTCCCGTTGCGCCGGCGAGGCACTGCCGACGGCGAACGTGCGGTAGTAGCAGGTGCGGTAGCCCAGATGGCTGTGCAGGATGTCGAAGAACGCGGGGTCCCCGGGGCGGATCAGCCGGTCGCTGTAGACGTGCGGGTGGGGTGAACAGCGTTCTCCGGAGATGGCGTTGACGCCTTCGACGTACTCGCTGCCCAGGTCGTAGAGGACCTTGCTGACGACTCCGACGCACTCGTTCTCCCGCACCCCCGGCCGCAGGTACCCGTACAGCTCCTCGTACGCCGCGTCGACCATGGCACAGGCCTGGGTGAGCAGGGCGATCTCGTCGCCGGTCTTGATCCGCCGGGCCTCCAGGAACACCTGTTGTCCGTCGACGACGTCGATGCCCTCGGCGCGCAGCGCGGCGAGCACCGGCAGCTCGGCGACGTCCACGCCGAGGGGTTCGCCCGCGAGGCCGTGGGCGCGCAGCTCGGCGGCGATCTTGGCGGCCACGTCCTCGGCGATGCCCGCGTCCGGGTGGAAGGCACCGCGCAGGGTGGAGATGCCGGCCCGGGCGCCGGTGGGCGGGCCGCCCTTGCCGTCGCCGTGGTCCAGCCAGGGGTTGTAGAGCTGATGGTGGCGGGCCGCCGAGCCGAAGTCCCACACGACCGGTTCGCCGTCGCGCACCAGCAGGGCGAAGCGGATGAGCTTGTCCATCGCCCAGGTGCCGATGTGGGTCGCCGTCATGTAACGGATGTTGGCGAAGTCGAAGCTGAGCACCGCGCCGAGGGAGGAACGGTTCAGCGACTCGTGCAGCCGGGCCAGCCGCTGCCCGCGCAGCCGGTCCAGGTCGATGCGCTCTTCCCAGTCGACGGCGTTGGGCCCGTATGTGCGGATCGCCATGGCGACCACCCCCACTTCGGAGTGAACGCCCGGGCGCCAGGGGTGTCAAGTGTCACTGAACATCGCCGGACACGAACCAGACGCCCACGGCCGGTACCTCTCCATCGTTGCGGTAGCGGTGGGGGGTCGTCGACTCGAAGCAGACGGCCTCGCCCGGGCGCACGGTGTACTCGTCGAAGCCGAGAGTGAGGATCAGTTCGCCGGAGGTCAGGTAGCCGTACTCGGTGCCCGGGTGCCGCATGAGGGCGCCCGAGCCGGAGGAGGCGCCGCCCGGCCGGTAGGTCACCAGCAGGAAGTCGACGTCCGCGCCCGGGACCCGCCCGAGCCGCTCCCAGACGACCCCCGAGTCCAGCTCCAGCGTCTCGCGCCCGGCCGCGCCGACCAGGGGGCCGATGCGCCGGCCAGGGTCGGCGGCGAGCGCGGTGAGGGCGGCGAGCGCGTGCGGGACGGTGTCCGGGGGCGCAGGAGCCGCCGGGGACGGGATGCCGCCCGGGGCGACCGGGGCCGCTCCGCCGGCCCGGTGGGCGTCGAAGAGCGACTCGACGGAGATGCCGAGGGCCGTGGTGATGGCGTAGAGGGTGCTGACGGACGGCTGGCTCTTGCCGGTCTCGATCTGCGACACGAGGCTGGCCGAGACGCCGATCTGCCGGGCGAGGGCCCGCAGGCTCGTGCCGCGCTCCAGGCGCGCCTGCCGGATGCGCTCGCCGACGGGCGGCACGACGGCGGGGGACACGGGCGGCTCCTCTCCGGCACGCCGGGCCTCGACGCGGACGCGGTCGGCTTCGGCGGGCGTTCAGCTTCATTGAACAGCCGCTGCGCCGCGCGACGCCAGACCGGTCCGTGCACCGCCCGAGGCCCGACCGGACCGCGCACCGCCCGAGGCCCGACCGGACCGAGAGCCGCGCGACGCCGGACCGGACCGAGAGCCGCGCGACGCCGGACCGGACCGTGCGCCGCCCGAGGCACGACCGGTCCGTGCGCCGGGCGTTCCCGGACCGGTCCGGGAACGCCGGTGGCTCACCCGAACAGTCCGGTGCCGGTGGTGGGCCGCGGGCGCCGGTGGTGCGCTGGGGGCACGCGTCACGCTCCCAGGAGGCACTCCCGATGACCCGTCGTCCGTCCCGCCCCGTCCGCGTCCTGTCCTGTGCCCTCGCGGCGGGCACGCTGCTGGCCACCGCCGCCTGCTCGGACGACGGCGACGCGGACGGTCACCGCGTCTCGGGGGTCGCTGCCTCCCAGGTCGCCGGAAAGAAGCAGACGCCCTCGCCCACCGCCACCCTCTCCACCGACGGCGCCCGGGCCGCGCTGATCACGGAGGCGGACATCGAGGACGACTGGACCCAGGTCAAGGACACCGAGGCCGAGAACTGGCACGACAGCCTGCTCATCGGCACGGTCGACGTCTCCGACTTCCTCACCGCCAAGGCCGACGCCGCCGACTGCCAGCGGCTCCTGGATTCCCTCTTCGACGACGACCTGCTGGGCAGGCCCTCGGGCGCGTCCGCGCTGCGCGGCTTCCGGCAGGGCGACTCGCGCCTGCTCCACCAGGTGGCCTCCTACGACCGGACCGACCCGCAGGACTCCCTGAAATGGATGGCGAGTCTGCCGGAGAAGTGCGACCAGTTCACCGTGACCGACGGGGGCGAGCAGCGCACCGTCCAGGTCGTCGACGCCTCGCTGCCGGCCGTGGGCGACGCCCGCGAGGCCGTGCGCGTGACCGTGCAGGGCTCCACCGGTGGCACCGACGCCACACTGACCCTCGACGTCGCCGCCGTACGCGTCGGCGACGACGCGATCACCGTGACGGCGGGCGGACTCGACGGCGGCGAGCACGACTCCGTCGAGCAGGCGGCGAAGCTCGGCACGCAGCGCCTGAAGGACGTGCTGGCCGGCAGGACGCCCGCGCCGGACCCGAGCGAGGTCGAGTAGAGCGGCCCGCGCCTGGAGTCACGGCCACTCTCCCGCCCGAAGGGACCCACACGCAGGCCTCTCCCGACGGTCCCGCCGCCTCGACGGCCGGGCCCGCCCTGCCGATTCCCGGGACACCGTGATCAACGGAGCGGCACAATGGCGGCGGCGGCCGGTCGCGGCCGTTCGGGCTAGGAGAGGACGAGACGTGAGTGAGAGCCACACCCCGCCGAGCGGCTCGGCGAGGCTGAACACCGGTGTGGCGCACAACGCGCGCGTGTGGAACTACTGGATCGGCGGCAAGGACAACTACGAGGTCGACCAGCAGGTCGGCGAGCACGTGGCCGGCATGTTCCCGATCATCCGGGACATCGCCCGGGCGGACCGGGACTTCCTGGGCCGTGCCGTGTCGTTCCTGGCCGGCGAGCGCGGGGTGCGGCAGTTCCTGGACATCGGCACGGGCCTGCCGACGGCGGACAACACGCACGAGATCGCCCAGCGGATCGCGCCCGACTCCCGGATCGTCTACGTCGACAACGACCCGATCGTCCTGGTGCACGCCCGCACCCTGCTGACCGGCACCCAGGACGGCGTCACCGCCTACATCGACGCCGACGTGCACGACCCGGACGCCATCCTGGAGCGGGCCGCGGGCACCCTGGACTTCACCGAGCCCGTCGCCGTGATGATGCTGGGCATCCTGAACTTCGTCCTGGACGCCGACAAGGCCCGGCACATCGCGCACCGGGTGATGGCCGCGGTCCCCTCCGGCAGCTTCCTGGTCCTGACCCACCCGACCTTCGACGACGAGCTGGGCGGCGCCGGGCAGATCCCCGCGATGAAGTTCTGGAACGAGAACGCCACTCCCCCGATCACCGCCCGCAGCGGCGCGGACATCGCGACGTTCTTCGAGGGCCTCGAACTGCTCGAACCGGGCCTGGTGTCCTGCGGCCGGTGGCGTGCCGAGCCCGGCGCGTCGGTCCTGGTGCCGCAGTACGGGGCGGTGGCCGTGAAACCCTGACGCGCGTCGATCGCGCGAGGACGGTTGAACGGGCGTGTGGCCGGTCACAGTTCTTCTGGAGCGGCTACCCAGGAAGTCCGAACGGCTGAAAGTATGATCAAGCGATGTCTGACATGACCGAAACCACGCCCGGCTGGCTGTCCTCCGACGAACTGGAGTCGACGCGCGCCCGCATGCCGATCCTGTACGTCGAGGCCGTCCCGGTCCGCGTCGACGACAGCGGCGAAGTCACCAGTGTCGGCCTGCTGCTGCGCATCGGGCCCGACGGTACGGTCAGCCGGACGCTGGTCTCCGGCCGCGTGCTGCACCACGAACGTGTCCGGGACGCCCTGCTGCGGCATCTGGAGAAGGACCTCGGCCCGGTCGCGCTGCCCCGGGTCCCGGCGTCGCTCCAGCCGTTCACGGTCGCGGAGTACTTCCCCACCCAAGGCATCACGCCGTACCACGACCCGCGCCAGCACGCCGTGTCCCTCGCCTACATCGTGCCGGTGACGGGCGATTGCCGGCCCCGGCAGGACGCGCTCGACCTCGTGTGGTTCAGCCCGCAGGAGGCCGTCTCGGCGGCGGTGCAGAGCGAGATGCCGGGCGGCCACGGGGTGCTGCTGAAGCAGGCGCTGGCGCACGCGGGCTGTGTGATCTGACGGGCGCCGGGGCGGTGACGGAGGGGGCCTCGCCGATGCGGCTCCCCGGCATGCCGCTGCACGATCCGTTCGTCGTCGCGGACGAAGCCTCACGCACGTATCACCTGTACACGTCCAACGTGCCGTCCGTGTCGGGCGTGGACGGCACCGGAACGATGGTCTACCGCAGCAGGGACCTGCGCGACTGGACGCGTCCCGTGGTGGTGTTCCTGACCGCCGGGCAGGAGGGCATCTGGGCGTCGGACGGCGCGTGGGCGCCCGAGGTGCACGCCTGGGACGGCAGGTTCTACCTGTTCACGACGGTGCACGACGAGGGCAGGCCGCTTCCCCTCCCGCCGCCGAACCGGTGGGGCGTGCCGTTCCGGACCCCGACCCACGCGCGCGGCACGATCACGGCGGTCTCCGACTCGCTGCTCGGCCCCTTCACCGTCCTCGACCCCTCGCGCCCGGTCCCGCCCGAGCACCTGATGACCCTCGACGGCACGCTCCACGTCGACGCCGCCGGGCAGCCGTGGATGGTCTACGCGCACGAGTGGCTGCAGACCATCGACGGCACCATGGAGGCGATCCGGCTGTCCCCGGACCTGTCCCGGGCGGTCGGCGACCCGGTCCACCTCTTCAAGGCCTCGGACGCGCCCTGGACCTCCGAGCAGATCCCGGCCGGCGTCCCGCACCAGCTCCCGCCGTACATCACCGACGGCCCGCAGCTCTACCCGGCCCCGGACGGGTCCCTGCTGATGCTGTGGTCCACGTACGAGAAGAACGTGGCCGGCCCGGACGGCACGATCAGCGGCGGCTATGTGCAGACCTACGCCGTGTCGCGCTCCGGGAAGCTCACCGGACCGTGGCGGCAGCACCGGCCCCTGGTCCGGGACGACAGCGGCCACGGCATGCTGTTCCGCACGTTCGACGACCGGCTGATGATGATCCTGCACCGGCCGTTCGACGACGCCCGCGGCAAGCTGTACGAGATGCGGCTCGACGGCCATGAGCTGGAGGTGCTGCGCCGGCGCGACGACCTGGACGGCGGCGGCTGAGCCGGAGCGGCCACTCACTTCCCGAGACGAAAAGCGGGTCCGCCGATATCGGCGGACCCGCTGATCGATTCCGTACTGTCGGGACGACAGGATTTGAACCTGCGACCCCTTGACCCCCAGTCAAGTGCGCTACCAAGCTGCGCCACGTCCCGTTGCCCGTCTGACCTGGGGGTTTCCCCCGGCCGAACGCGCAGGGAAACAATACCGCACTCGCGCCGGTGATCGCGCATCCGTTTCCCGGGCGCACCGCTTGACCTCAAGATTGGTTGAGGTTGCACGCTCGTCTCCATGACCACCACGACACGCATGTACACCTACGCCGACCTGCCGGAACTCATGAGCCTGATGACCGGCGACGAGAAGCACGGCCCGGCCGCCACGTCCACGCTGGACGTGCTCTGGGTGCTCTACGACCGGGTGCTCCGGGTGGGTCCGGAGCGGATGACCGACCCCGGGCGGGACTGGTTCCTGCTGTCGAAGGGGCACGGTCCGATGGCGTACTACGCCGTCCTGGCCGCCAAGGGCTTCCTGCCGGTGGAGTGGCTGCCCGGCTTCGGTTCGTACGACTCCCCGCTCGGTCACCACCCGGACCGCACGCTGGTGCCCGGGGCGGAGATCGGCAGCGGTTCCCTGGGGCACGGGCTGCCCATCGCCGTCGGCACCGCGCTCGGGCTGCGCGCCCGGGGGCTCGGCGAGCCGCGGGTGTGGACGCTGATCGGGGACGCCGAGCTGGACGAGGGCAGCAACCACGAGGCGATCGCCTTCGCCGGGCCCGCCGGCCTGGAGCGGCTGCACACCGTCGTCGTCGACAACTCCTCCGCGAGTTACGCGCGGCCCGGCGGGATCGCCGCCCGTTTCGAGGCGGCCGGCTGGTCCGCGCTGACCGTCGACGGCCGTGACCACGAGGCGCTGTACGCCGCCTTCACGGCGCCGCACCCGGGCCGCCCGCACGTGGTGGTGGCCCGGGTCGAGTCCAAGTCCGCCTGATCTCCGCACGACCGTACGACCGGAAAGGAATCCGTATCCCATGGACACCATGCGTGACCGCTTCGCCCCCGTCGTGACCCGGGTGCTCGACGAGGATCCCCGGGTGGCGGTGGTCCTCGCCGAGATCGGCGCGGACGGCTTCGCCGAGGCCGCCCGCCGGCACCCGGACCGGGTCGTCAACGTCGGCATCCGCGAGCAGCTCATGATCGGGGCCGCGGCGGGGCTGGCGCTGACGGGGCTGCGGCCCGTCGTGCACACCTTCGCCAGCTTCCTCGTCGAGCGGCCCTTCGAGCAGGTCAAGCTGGACCTCGGGCACCAGGACGCGGGCGCGGTGCTGGTGAGCGCGGCCGCCTCCTTCGACTGGCCGGCGGGCGGCTACACCCACATGGCGCCCGGCGACGTGGCGCTGCTCGACACCCTGGACGGCTGGACCGTCCACGTCCCGGGCCACCCGGACGAGGCCGAGACACTGCTGCGGCACGCGATCGCCGCGGGCGACGACAAGGTGTACGTCCGGCTCTCCGTGCAGTCCAACCGGCAGGGACTGCCCGTGGACGGGGAGCGGTTCCGCACCGTCCGCGAGGGGCGCTCCGGTGTCGTGGTCGCCGTCGGGCCGTTGCTGGACGCCGTGCTCGCCGCCACCGAGGGCCTGGACGTCACCGTCCTCTACGCGACCACGGTCCGCCCGTTCGACGGGGTGTCCCTGCGCCGGGCCACCGAGACGGCCGGGGCGGACGTCGTCCTGGTCGAGCCCTATCTGGCGGGCACGTCGACGGCCGCGGCGAACGACGCCCTGGCGGATGTGCCGCACCGGGTCCTGGGCCTGGGCGTGGGGCGCCGGGAGCTGCGCCGCTACGGGCAGGTGGAGGAGCACGCCGCCGCCCACGGCCTGGACGCCCGGTCGCTGCGGGAGCGCATCGGGGGCTTCCTCGGGGCGACGGCCACCGCATGATGCCCCCGGGGGTGTCATTCCGCCGGGAGCCCGAGCCGGGGGTGGGCCTCCAGCAGCCGGGAGGGGGCCGCCTGGCGCCAGGAGTCGGCCAGGATGTCCCGCAGCTCGGCCTCGTCCTCCAGCGCGTCGAGCCGGGCGCGGACCCAGGCGAACTGCGCCTCGTGGTCGGCGATCCAGAACTTGCCCGGCTCGGCGAGCACCAGTTCGTCGCGCTCCTCCTTGGGGCAGCGCACGGCGAGGGAGGTCTCGTCCTCGGGCAGCGTGGCGAACATCTTCCCCGCGACCCGGAACGTGGGCATGCTCCAGGCGATCTTCTCCGTCGTGTCCGGCAGGGACAGGGCGATACGGCGTACGTCTTCGGCGTCCGGCATGGCAGGAACCGTAGCGGCCGCCACTGACATTCACCTGGTGGGAGCGGTCGGCGGCAGGCGCTTGTAGTAGAGGGTCGTCGGACACAGCGCCCCGTCGGGGCGGGCGGCGTAGTCGGGGATCACGCCGGCGGATGTCCAGCCGGCGGACCGGTACAGCCGCTCGGCGGGGCTGCCCGTCTCGGTGTCCAGGTGCAGCAGGGTGATGCCGGCGGCCGCGGCGGCGTCCTCCGCGGTGGCCAGCAGCCGGTGGCCGAGACCGCGCCCGCGGGCGTCGGGGTGCACCATGAGCTTGACGAGCTCCGCGCGATGGCGGCTGTTGGGCTTGCCGGGGAACGCGAGGCCGACGGTGCCCAGCACGCGGTCGCCGTCGGGTACGGCCCACACGGCCAGCCGGCCCGCGGCCACGTCGGGGGCCCGCTCCCGCCACCAGGCGAGGGCCTCGGCGCGGCAGAGCGGGGCGAGGAAGCCGACCGAGGCGCCCGCGTGCACGGTGCTGCTCAGCAGGTCGGCCAACGCCCCGGCGCGGCCCAGCAGTCGGGTCGCGTCCAGGCGGATCACGGCCGCACCACCGCCAGCAGGTACCGCACGCCCTCGCCGGCGGCACACCGGAAGCGGGTCGGCCCCCACACCCGCATGCGCAGGCAGTCGCCCGGGCCCAGGCGGTGCACGCTGTCCTGCGCGGTCACCTCCAGCGCGCCCTCCAGGACCCAGATGTGCTGCTCCAGGCCGGGCACGGGCGGGCGCTCGTAGGTCAGGTCGGCGCCTTCGGTCAGGCGTCCCTCGACGAGTTCGCCGCGCAGGGCGGGGTGCGGCGGGGAGACCGACCGGCGGACGAAACCGGAGGCCCGGTCCTGCCAGACGGGCTGGTCCGCGGCGCGCACGACGGCATCCG
This sequence comes from Streptomyces sp. NPDC085932, assembly GCF_044540525.1. Classification (NCBI taxonomy): domain Bacteria; kingdom Bacillati; phylum Actinomycetota; class Actinomycetes; order Kitasatosporales; family Streptomycetaceae; genus Streptomyces; species Streptomyces sp. NPDC085932. Next base: position 1,068,514 of record NZ_JBITSJ010000001.1, on the reverse strand, counting down.
GCGCGGACTCGACCTCGCTGAGCAGCTGGGACATGGTGCGGCCGTAGACGGCGCACAGGCGGTTCAGCAGGGTGGCCGTGGGGCTGATCTCCGCCCGTTCGGCGCGGGACAGGGTGGATCTGCTCACGCCGCTGCGCTCGGCCAATTCGCCCAGGGACCAGCCGTGTTCGGCCCGCAGCTCGGCCAGGCGGGTGCCCAGCCGGGCGTCGACGGGGTCCACGTCGTCGTCGCTTCTCATATCCGGGACGCTATCCCGGATATGAGACAGCGGGGTTACACGGTCCTCACACCCGGGCCGCGGCACCGAGCGCGTCCAGCACCGGACGGATCAGCGGGTGCTCCTCGGCTCCCCGGCGCACGGCGGCGAAGACCCGGCGGGTGGGCGCCGTGCCGTCGACCGGGCGGACGACCACGCCGGCCAGGTCCATGCCGCGCAGCGCCGACCGCGGCACCAGCGCCACCCCGGCGTCGGCCGAGGCGAGCGCCACGACCGCGCGGAAGTCGTCCGAGGAGTGCTCCATACGCGGCTGGAAACCGGCGTTCTCACAGGCCAGGACCACCACGTCGTGGCAGGGGTTGCCGGGGTACGGCCCGATCCAGGGGTCCTTGGCCAGTTCGGCGAGGGGCACCTCGGCCAGGTCGGCCAGCCGGTGGCGGACGGGCACGACCGCGTCGAACGGCTCGGCGTACAGCGGTACGTGGGTCAGCCGCGGGTCGTCGGCGGGCGGGGCGCCCCGGTACTCGACGGCGACGGCGACGTCGACCTGCCGGTCCAGCACCATCGGCAGGCTGGCGTCGCCCTCGGCGTCCTGGACACGGATGCGGATGCCGGGCGCCGACCCGGCGAGGTGGGCCACCGCGGGCGCCACGACCAGTGCGATCCCGGTGGCGAAGGAGGCGACCGTCACCGTGCCGGCCGCGCCCGAGCTGTAGGCGGCGAGCTCCGCCTCGGCCCGCTCCAGCTGGGCGAGGACCGCGTTGGTGTGGTTCAGCAGGATCTCGCCCGCCGGGGTCAGACGCACGCCCTTGGCGCCGCGCTCGACGAGCCGGTGGCCGGTCTCCTGCTCCAGCGCGGCGAGCTGCTGGGAGACGGCCGACGGAGTGAGGTACAGCGCGGCGGCAGCCGCCGTCACCGTACGGTGGTCGGCCACCGCACGGAGGATGTGGAGCCGCCGCGCCTCGATCATGCGACCGATTCTCTCAGGTCACCGGCGGTTCTCAGTCCTCCAGCTCCGCCCGGGCCGCGACGAAGGCGTCCACGGCGCGGTGCACGTCGTCCGTGGAGTGCGCGGCCGACAGCTGGACGCGGATGCGGGCCTGCCCCTGCGGCACGACCGGGTAGGAGAAGCCGATCACGTACACGCCGCGCTCCAGCAGGAGTTCGGCCATCCGGCCGGCCTGCGCCGCGTCGCCGATCATCACCGGGGCGATGGCGTGGTCGCCGGGCAGGACGTCGAAGCCCTCCTCGGTCATGCGGCCGCGGAACAGGGCCGTGTTCTCGGCGAGCCGGACGCGCAGGTCGTCGGCCGACTCCAGCAGGTCGAGGACCTTCAGGGAGGCCGCCGCGATCACCGGGGCCAGCGTGTTCGAGAACAGGTACGGGCGCGAGCGCTGCCGCAGCAGGGCGACGATCTCGGCGCGGGCGGCGACGTAGCCGCCGGAGGCGCCGCCGAGGGCCTTGCCGAGGGTGCCGGTGATGATGTCGACGCGGTCCATGACGCCGTGCAGCTCGGGGGTGCCGCGGCCGCCGGGGCCGACGAAGCCGACGGCGTGCGAGTCGTCGACCATGACCATCGCGTCGTAGCGGTCGGCGAGGTCGCAGATCTCGCGCAGCGGGGCGACGTAGCCGTCCATGGAGAAGACGCCGTCGGTGACGATCAGCTTGCGCCGGGCGTCCGAGGCGGCCTTGAGCTGCGCCTCCAGGTCGGCCATGTCGCGGTTGGCGTAGCGGAAGCGCTTGGCCTTGCTGAGGCGGATGCCGTCGATGATCGACGCGTGGTTGAGGGCGTCGGAGATCACCGCGTCCTCGGGGCCGAGCAGCGTCTCGAAGACCCCGCCGTTGGCGTCGAAGCAGGAGGAGTACAGGATCGTGTCCTCCTGGCCGAGGAACGCCGACAGCCGCGCCTCCAGTTCCTTGTGCACCTCCTGGGTGCCGCAGATGAAGCGCACGGATGCCATGCCGTAGCCCCACCGGTCCAGGGCCTCGTGGGCGGCGGCGATCACCTCGGGGTGGTCGGCGAGGCCGAGGTAGTTGTTGGCGCAGAAGTTCAGGACCTCGCCGGGGCGTCCGCCCGCGGTGACGTTCACGGTGGCGGACTGCGGGGTGCCGATGACGCGCTCGGGCTTGTGCAGCCCGGCGGCACGGATCTCGTCGAGGGTGGCGCGCAGGTCGTCACGCACGGAGTCGAACATTCGGAAGCTCTCCTAGAGGTGCTCGCGGGAGGGGGTCACACGGTGCGGGGGCGGCGGGTCACGTGGTCCAGTCGAGGATGACCTTGCCGCCGCGGCCGCTCGCCGCGTCCTCGAACGCCGCCTCGAAGTCGCGGTGGCCGTACCGGCCGGTGATCACCGGGGCGAGGTCGAGGCCGCCTTCCAGCAGGACCGACATGGCGTACCAGGTCTCGAACATCTCGCGGCCGTAGATGCCCTTGATGGTGATCATCGAGGTCACGATCCGCGCCCAGTCGACCGGGAACTCCTGCGCGGGCAGGCCCAGCATGGCGATGCGGCCGCCGTGGGTCATGTTGGCGATCATGTCCCGCATGGCCTCGGGGCGGCCGGACATCTCCAGGCCGATGTCGAAGCCCTCGCGCAGGCCGAGCGTGCGCTGGCCGTCGGCGATGGAGGCGCCCGCGACGTTGAGCGCGAGGCTGACGCCGATCTTGCGGGCCAGCTCCAGCCGCTCCTCGCTGACGTCGGTGATCACCACGTTGCGGGCGCCCGCGTGCTTGGCCACCGCGGCGGCCATCAGGCCGATGGGTCCGGCACCGGTGATCAGGACGTCCTCGCCGACGAGCGGGAAGGACAGCGCGGTGTGCACGGCGTTGCCGAACGGGTCGAAGATCGCGGCGACGTCGAGGTCGACGGGCACCCGGTGCACCCAGACGTTGCCGGCGGGCAGCGCCACGTACTCCGCGAACGCGCCGTCACGGCCCACGCCGAGTCCCACGGTGGCCCGGCAGAGGTGCCGGCGGCCCGCCTGGCAGTTGCGGCACTTGCCGCACACCAGGTGGCCCTCGCCGCTGACGCGGTCGCCGACGGAGACGTCGGTGACGTCGCGCCCGGTCTCCACGACCTCGCCGACGAACTCGTGTCCCACCACGAGCGGAGTGCTGATCGCCTGCCGGGCCCAGCCGTCCCAGGCCCTGATGTGCAGGTCCGTGCCGCAGATGCCGGTGCGCAGCACCTTGATCAGGACGTCCCCGGGGCCGATGGCCGGTTCCGGGACGTCCGCGAGCCACAGGCCGGGCTCCGCCTTCTGCTTGACCAGCGCCTTCACCGCTACGGCTCCTGGGGGTGAGTCCGGCTCCGGGCACGCCGAAGGAGCCCCTGGGCCGGGAGAGGAGTGGGATCGCACAGCAATCTGCCGTACGACGGCGCACCGGTCCATCGAGGATTTCTTAAGCGCCGCCTCAGCTTTCCTTCACGCCCCGGCCGGCACGGCGGCACCTCGTGGTGTCCCGGTCCCCGCGCGGTCTCCGGCCGTCTACCAGGGCAGCAGCCCGCCCGAGCTCTCCAGCTCTGCGACGAGCTCGGCGGCGTGCTCCTTGATGACCGTCAGGCCGGTCCTCCCCCACGGCCGCGGCCCGACGTCGGCGACGCTCACCGTGCCGAGCACCAGGCCCGTGCCGTCGATGAGGGGCGCCCCCAGGTAGGAGCGGATGCCGAACTCGTCGACCACCGGGTTGCCCGCGAAGCGGGGATAGTCGCCCACGTCCTCCAGGACCAGGGCCTTGCGGCGCGCCACCACATGGGGGCAGAAGCCGTGGTCCCGGGGCAGCGTGCGGCCCAGGCGCGGGCTGGTGCCGTCGCTGCGCACGACCGGCGCCACGGCCGGCACGCACAGACCCGCGTAGAACTGCCCCTGCTCGCCGGGGAAGTTGACCATGGCGTACGGCGCCCCGGTGAGCTGGGCGAGGCGCTGGGCGAAGGCGTCGAGGGCGGGTTCGGGGCGCTCCCCCAGGCCCATCCCGCGCAGTCGGCGAGCGCGGGCGGGGGCCTCCTTGTCCTCGGGTGTGAGCAGTAGACGACCGGCCGGGCGCGGCGGGTCGTAGCTCATGGGCGTGCTCCCGGAGTGTGGGCTGGTGTCATACGGCTCTCCCTGGCGGGTGTTGGGATGTCACATGTGGGCGCCGTACCCCGACGGGGTGGCCGGCGTATGGGCGATCAGGTGGCGCACCAGGGTCAGCAGGGTCTGGACCCCGGAGCTGGAGATCCGGGCGTCGCAGCACACCACGGGGACGTCGTCGGACAGGTCGAGGGCACCGCGCACCTCCTCGGGGTCGTAGCGGTAGGCGCCGTCGAACTCGTTGACGGCGACGATGAAGTCGAGGCCGCGCTGCTCGAAGAAGTCCACGGCCGCGAAACACTCCTGCAGACGGCGCGTGTCGGCGAGGATGACCGCCCCGAGCGCGCCCTCGCACAGTTCGTCCCACATGAACCAGAACCGCTCCTGGCCGGGGGTGCCGAAGAGGTACAGCACGTGTTCCGCGTCGAGCGTGATGCGGCCGAAGTCCATGGCCACGGTCGTCTCGACCTTGTTCTCGATGCCGTCGAGGTTGTCGGTCGCGGCGCTGACGGTGGTGAGCAGCTCCTCCGTGCTGAGCGGCGCGATCTCGCTGACCGCGCCGACGAAGGTCGTCTTGCCCACCCCGAATCCGCCCGCCACCAGGATCTTCAGCGCGGTCGGGAACGGGTCGGCGCCGCGGTCGGCGTAGTCAGAGCTGTCGTCGTAGTCCATCGAGCACTGCCTCCAGAAGAGCCCGGTCCGTCGGGTTGTGGTGGAACGCGGGGGGCTTGGTCGTCAACGCCCCGCAGTCGACGAGGTCCGCCAGCAGCACCTTGGTGACGGCCACCGGCAGTTTCAGATGGGCGGCGACCTCGGCGACCGCCACGGGCACGCGGCACCGTTCGAGCGCCTGCGCGTGTTCGGGGCCGAGATAGCCGAGGGGGGTCGCCCCGGTGGCCATCACCTGCGACATGAGGTCCAGCGCGACGGTGGGACGGGTGCGGCCGTTGCTGACCGTGAACGGCCGCACCAGCCGCCCGGCCGCGTCGTCGAGCCAAGGCCCGTCGCCGGCCGCCGTCACGCTCAAGCCCTCATCGCCGGGGATTCGACGGACTGCTGGCGGGGAGCGGTCACCAGGTAGGGCCGGACGCTCTTGACCAGCATGGCCATCTCGTAGCCGAGCACGGCCGCGTCGGCCTCGCGGCCGGCGAGCACGGCCAGGCAGGTGCCGGAGCCGGCGGTGGTGACGAACAGCAGGGTCGAGTCGAGCTCGACGACCACCTGCCGTACGTCGCCGCCGTCGCCGAAGCGGACACCGGCGCTGCGGCCGAGGGAGTACAGGCCGGAGGCCAGGGCGGCCATGTGGTCGGCGCTGTCCGGGTCGAGGCCGTGCACGGACTTCACGAGCCCGTCGCAGGACAGCAGCACCGCGGCACTCGTGTGCGGTACGCGCTGCACGAGGCCGCTCATCAGCCAGTCGAGATCGGATACGTGGGCGGTCGGCGCATCGCTCGCCATGGTGGATCGACTCCTTGGGGTACGAAGGTCTGCGGGAGCGCTGGGGGTGGGGGTGGGGACGGGGGTGGTCATCCCGCGGGTGCGCTCCCGTCGTGCCGGGTGGTGGTGCGGTCGGGACGGGACAGGTCCCGGTGGGCGGACGCCGTGGGTGCGGACGCCGTGTGGGCAGAGTTCATGGGGGCGGAATCCATGGGGGCGGAATCCATGGGGGCGGTGGAGTCCATGGGCGCGGACGACGCCGTGCGCGAGTAGTCGGTGAGTGCGGACGTCCTGTTCATCGGCTCCGGGTGGGCCCGCTCCCCGTGGCGCGGGTCCCTGGGCGCTGCCTCCCTGGGCGCTGCCTCCCTGGGCGCTGCCTCCATGGGCGCTGCCTCCATGGGCCCCGCCTCCACAGATGCCGCGTCCACTGGTGCCGCGTCCGTGGGCGCCGCTGTCTCCCTGCCCGCCCACTCCGTGGTCGCGGCCTCCATGTGCTGCTGGGCCTCGGCGAGGCTGATGCCACGCTGGAAGGCCGCCATCAGCCCGGGGTCGTGGCCGACGAGGACGTCGGAGTCCTGGCGCGGCACCGGGCCGTCCCGCAGCTGGGGCACGATGTGCTCCTGGGCACGGCGGCGGGGCAGTTGGGGCTTGCCCATGGTGCCGCGCACGGCGCCGTTGCGAGGGGTGGGCACCGCGGTCACGTTCTCCGCGAGGATGCGCCGGTCGTCGTCGCTGATGCCGGGCCGGGCCTCGGCCGGGGTGGGCCGTTCCCGGTGGGCGCCGCGCACGGGCAGCGGCGCGGGCCGGCCGGCGTCCCGGCCCGCGTCCGGGGCCGGTTCGGGCGCGTGATGCCTGCCGCGGGGCGCCGCGTGGACCCCGCTCGGGGCGGGGGGCGGCACGTCGGAGCCGGGCAGGCTGGACGACCGCGCACCGGTCACGCCCCCGGAACCGGCCCCGGAGCCGGAATCGACGCCGGACTCGGAGCCGCTTCTGGAGCCGCTCCCGGAGCCGGTCCCGGGGCCGGGCTGCGGAGCGAAGCCGGAGGCCTGCGAAGGGGCGGCCGGGAACCCGGGCACCGCGCCCTCGGCCGGAACCTGCCCCCCGAACGCGCCGGCGCCCCCGGCCGGAGACGTCCCGGCCTCCGCCCCCAGCAGCGCCTGCGGCACGACGAGCACCGCCTGCACTCCGCCGTAGATGTTGCTCTGCAGGCGGACTGTGATGCCGTGCCGCCGGGCCAGCTGCGAGACCACGAAGAGGCCGATGCGGCCGTCCGCGAGGAGCCGCGCGACGTTCACCTGGTCGGGGTCGGCGAGCAGCGCGTTCATCCGCGTCTGCTCCTCCAGCGGCATGCCGAGCCCGCGGTCCTCGACCTCGACGGCGAGCCCGGAGGTGACGAGGTTGGCACGCAGCAGCACCTGGGTGTGCGGGGCGGAGAACACCGTGGCGTTCTCCACGAGTTCGGCCAGCAGGTGGATGACGTCGGCGACGGCGTGACCGCGCAGGGTGCCGTCGATCGGCGGGACGAGTTTGACCCGCGAATACTGCTCGACCTCGGCGATGGCCGAGCGCAGCACCTCGGTCATGGAGACCGGGTTGCTCCACTGGCGGCGGGAGACGGCTCCCCCCAGCACGGCGAGGTTCTCGGCGTGGCGGCGGATGCGCGTGGCGAGGTGGTCGACGTGGAAGAGCCCCTTGAGCAGATCGGGGTCCTCCATCTCGTTCTCCAGCTCGTCGAGGATGGAGATCTCGCGGTGCACCAGCGACTGCAGGCGCCGGGCGAGGTTGACGAACACTTCGAGCTTCTGTTCGCTGCCCGCCTGGCTGGAGAGCTGCGAGGCCTGGACGACGGCGGTGACGGCACCGTCGTGGGCCCGGGCCAGGTCGCCCGCGAGGAGGTCGAAGTCGTCGGTGTCCTCGTCGGTGCCGCCGCGCCGGCTGTGCGGGCTGTGCGGGCTGTGCTGCGGAGGCCCGTCGCCCCGGCGCAGCGTCTCGACCAGGGTGCGCAGATCGGCCTCACGGCGTGCGGTGGCCCGGCGCAGCACGCCGATGCGGTCGTGCACGGAGCGGGCGGCGCGGCCCGCGGCCACGGCGGCGACGGCGATGCCCACGAACGTCACGAAGACGGCTCCGCCGAGCACGGCCCACAGGGTCGGTCCCGGCCAGGCTCCGGTGGACCGGACCGTGAACAGGACGGCGGCGCAGCCGCTCAGGGCGACGGCGACGGGCGGCAGCACGGCGAGTCGCAGCAGCTGGGGCCGTATGTGGGTCTCGGGCAGCGCGGGGGCGGTGCGGGCGGCGGGCCGCCCGTGCCGCGCGCCCTCGCGGCGGTCCGCTCGGGCGGCCGGGGCGCGGAGGTGAGACATCGGTGTCCTCGTACGGGTCCGTCGGGCCTGGGTGCCAGGGGGGCTGGTGGCGGTGCGGCCGGGCTCCCGCGGCCGCTTCCGCGCGCCCGGGGCCGCCCGCCCGGACTCCCCGCGCTGCCGCACGGCGTCGGTCCGGCCCGGAGCCGCGGACCGCCCGCCCCCCGACCGACCCGCTTCGGCGAACCGCCCGGCACCCGCACGACCCGAGTCGGCGGACCGCCCGCCACCCGCACGACCCGCGCCGACGGACCGCTCGACACCCGCACGCCCCGATCCGAACGGCCGCTCGGCACCCAGGCGCCCGGGGTCGGCGGACCGCCCGGCATCTGCGGGGCCCGGGCCGGTGGACCGCCCGGCACCGGCGGGACTCCGGTCGGCGGGCCGCTCGGTACCTGCACGGCCCGGATCAGCGGACCGCCCGGCACCCGCGGGGCCCCGGTCGGCAGGCCGCTCGGCGCCGGGGGTCGGGGCGGCGCCCGGGCCGGCCTCGGTGGTGCGCGGGCAGCGGGGATCGCCCTCGCGCCGCCTCCCTCGTCCGCCTTGCGCCTGCACCTACCGGCCCCCGCTCCCTGATCCGTCCTGCTTCCCGACGGCCACTGACAGTAGTCGTCAGCGCATCATGTGCGGTGGGCAGTTGACAAACTCATACGGTGAGCGTCCCGCTCTGGTATGAGGTCTCGTACGACAGACCGATAACCCCGCCAGCGAACCGAGCAGGAACGAGAAGGGATCGATCAGACCTGGTCAGGAGCGGGCACGCGCAGACGGCGAGGGCCGGGGAGCCTGTCGCTCCCCGGCCCTCGCCGTCGCTTCGCGCGCGCCCCGGGTCAGCCCGCGGGGAGCGCCTCGGGGTCCTCGGTGCCCTTGCCGGCACTCCCCCGACCATCACTCACCGTATCGGCCTGGGCCATGGCTGCCGCGTCGGAGGCGGACTTGACCGCGGCACCGCCGACGGCCTCGCCGACCGTGGAAGAACCCTCCGCGGAGCCCCGCGCCGAACCGCCCGCCGGCGCGAGCGCCACCCCACGCCACCACGGCTCGGACGGGATGGTTGCGGCCGTGGGCTCGAAGGGCTCGCCCGGTCGCGGCAGGGCGATCCGGGCGCCCACCGCACCGGCGGCCGAGCGGGTCCCCTCGCCCGGTTCCGCCCAGGGGTGGGTGGCCAGGTTGAAGGTGGCCCAGTGGATCGGCAGCATCGGGCCGCCCTCCGGTCCGCCCTGGAGGTCGAGGTGGGCGCGCATGCCCTCCTCGGGGGTCATGTGGATGTCGGGCCAGAAATCGGAGTACGCGCCGATCTGGATCATCGTGGCGTCGAACGGCCCGTGCTCGGCTCCGATCTCCTTGAAGCCCTCGAAGTAGCCGGTGTCCCCGCTGTGGTAGACCCGGTGCTCGTCGCCGGCGACGACCCAGGAGGCCCACAGCGTGTGCTGGGTGTTGCGCAGGCCCCGACCGCAGAAGTGCCGGGCCGGGGTCGCGGTCAGGGTGAGGCCGACGACCTTCGTCGCCTCGTGCCAGTCCAGCTCGCGCAGGCGGTCGGCGGAGACGCCCCAGCGCTCCAGGTGCGCCCCGACGCCCAGCGGCACGGCGAACAGCGTGTCCGTGCCGGCCAGGGCCTTGATGGTGGGCAGGTCGAGATGGTCGTAGTGGTCGTGCGAGATGACGACGACGTCCACCGGGCCGAGCGCGGCCAGCGGCACGGGCACCGGGTGCAGCCGCTTGGGGCCGGCGAAGGGGAACGGGGAGCAGCGCTCGCCCCACACCGGGTCGAACAGCACGCGCCGGCCGTCGATCTCCGCGAGCACGCTGGAGTGGCCCATCCACGTCAGCCGCAGGCCGGTGGCCGGGGGCCGGGAGAGGTCGGCGAGGGTGGTGGTGTGCAGCGGCACCGGGCCCTTCGGCGCGCGACGGGGCCGGGTGTCCTTGTCGAAGAAGACCTTCGCGAAGTCCAGGGTCGAGCCCGAGGGCCGGGTCCGCGCGGGACCGCCGGGGTTCTGGAAGACCCCGTCCTTGAAGTGGGGCGATCTGCGGATGCGCGCCATGCGCTCACCGCGCGGATCCGCGCCGAACGCCTCGGGCCGCAGCGCGCGGAGCCCGGAGCTGAGGGAACGGAAACCGGCCACGGTACCTCCTGGTGGAGTCGGTCAGGTTTTCCATTATGGTCCGCCCCTCCGGCACCACCGGGGCGCAGGGGCCCCTCCGGACGTCATACTGACCGATGATTCAGTAGCGCTGCGAAGGAGACCCCCCATGCCCGGCCCCCTGCTGTCCCTCACCTGGACCGACCACGTCACCGGCCGGCAGGGCTTCCTGGTCGTCGACCGGCTGGTGCGCGGTGTCGCCAGCGGCGGGCTGCGGATGCGCCCCGGCTGCACCCTGGACGAGGTCACGGGCCTGGCGCGCGGCATGACCCTGAAGGAGGCCCTGCACTACGACCCGGCCGGCCGCTACGTCCCGCTGGGCGGCGCCAAGGGCGGCATCGACTGCGATCCCCGGGCCCCGGAGGCGTATCCGCTGCTGGTGCGCTACCTGCGCGCGATGCGGCCGTACGTCGAGAGCGTCTGGACGACGGGCGAGGACCTCGGGCTCTCCCAGGACCTGGTGGACCGGGCCGCGGCCGAGGCGGGGCTGGTCTCCTCCATCCAGGCCGTGTACCCGCTGCTGGACGACGAGGCCGAGGCACGCCGCCGGCTGGCGCGGGCGTTCGCGGTCGAGGTGGACGGCATCGGACTCGACGAACTGGCCGGCGGCTGCGGCGTCGCCGAGGCGACCCTCACCGCGCTGGACCGGGCCGGTGTACCGCGCGCGGGCACCCGGGTCTCCCTCCAGGGGCTGGGCACCATGGGCGGCGCCACCGCGCGCTTCCTCGCGCGCGCGGGACTCAGGATCGTGGCGGTCGCCGACCTGAAGGGCACGATCGCCAACCCGGGCGGACTCGACGTCGAGGCGCTGCTCGCGGCGCGCGACGCCCACGGCACGGTGGACCGCTCCGCGCTGCGGCCCGGCGATCTGGAACTGCCGGGTGACGCCTGGCTGTCGGCCGACGCGGAGGTGCTGGTGCCGGCGGCGGTGTCGTACGCCGTCGACGCCGGCAACCAGCAGTACGTCACGGCCCGCTGGATCGTCGAGGCGGCCAACATGCCCGTCCGGCCGGAGGCGGAGCTGCTGCTGGCCCGGCGCGGGGTGACCGTATTGCCGGACGTGGTGGTCAACTCCGGGACGAACGCCTGGTGGTGGTGGACGCTGTTCGGCGACATCGGCCCCGACGCCGAGGAGGCGTTCGCCCATACGCGCCGCTCGATGCGGGCCCTGGTCGAGCGGATGCTCGGCCGCGCGCACGCCGAGGGGACGACACCGCGCGCGGCGGCCCACGCGATCGCCGCGGACCGGCTGCCGGTGATCGCCGAGCGGTACGGCTGCTACCGCTGAGGCAGGCCGGATCCGCACGTCGGGCGGACCGGGCGCGTGGGTAGGGTGACGGCGTGACGAGAGTCCGGTTGAGCGTGGCGGAACGGCGTGAGGAACTGCTGCGTGCCGCCGTGGAGCAGATCGAGGCCCGGGGCGTGGCCGCGGTCAGGATCGCCGACGTGGCCTCGGCGCTCGGCGTGAGCAACGCGCTGGTGCTCTACCACTTCGCGTCCAAGGAGCAGTTGGTGGCGGCGGCGTTCCGGTACGCGGCCGAGGCCGACCTGACGCATCTGCGCAAGCTGCTGGGCCGCCGTACGTCGGCGCTGCGGCGGCTGCGGTCGGCCGTGCGCTGGTACGCCCCGACCGGGCAGGCCAAGGGCTGGCGGCTGTGGATCGAGGGCTGGGCGGCGGCCCTGCGCGAGCCGGCGCTGCGGGAGGTCATGCAGGACCTCGACCGTCAGTGGAAGGCGGCTCTCGCGGAGGTCATCGCGGAGGGCGTGGCGGCGGGCGAGTTCCGCTGCCCGGATCCCCGGGCCTCGGCCCTGCGCCTCACCGCGTTCCTCGACGGCCTGGCCGTCCAGCTGACGTCCTACCCCGGCACGATGCCGAGAGCCCGGGCCCAGCAGTGGACGGAGGAGGGCCTGACCCGCGAACTGGGCCTGGACTCCCCCTCCTCACCCCCGCCGAGCGGCCCGGCATAGGCACCGGGGCCGCGCAGACCCGCCGCGCATCTCACGCCACGGCAGCGATCCGCATCCGGATGTCGTCCGGGGACAGCGCTCCCTTGGCCGTCACATGGTCACCGGAGGACTCCCCCCGCAACCGCCGTCCGATCCACGGCACCAGGAACTCCCGCGCCCAGTGCACATCGTCCCGCCGCACCTCCAGCGTCCCCCGCGGCGGCAGCGGCGGCCACGGCTGCTCCGGATCGGCCGGCACGTCGAGACCGAGCACCTGCCCCGCGCGCAGCGCCACCCGCGTGTGCCCCTCGGGCGACAGGTGCAGCCGGTCGGCGTCCCACGCCCGGCGGTCCTGCACACTGCGCAGCGACCACAGGTCGAGCACCGGGCAGCCGTACCGGTCGGCGATGGCCCGGACATGCCCGTTGTACGTGGCGATCTTGCCGCGCAGATGCTTGAGGACGGGCACGCGCCGGGTGTCGAACCCGGTGGTCACCATCACCGTGCCGGCCACCGCGGTGAGCCGCGCCAGCGCCCGCTCGAAGCGCTCGGCCACCTCGTCCGGGTCGGTGCCGGGCCGGATGATGTCGTTGCCCCCGGCGCAGAACGAGACGAGGTCCGGGGCCATCTCGACGGCCCGCGGAACCTGGTCCGCCACGATCTGGTCGAGGAGTTTCCCGCGCACGGCGAGGTTCGTGTACCGGAAGTCGCCTTCGGGCCGCAGGTCGGCGAGCAGGACGGCGAACCGGTCGGCCCAGCCGACGAACGCCCCGTCGGGGCCGGGATCACCGACGCCCTCGGTGAAGCTGTCCCCCACCGCCACGTACGACCCGATCACTGCTCTGCTGTCACTCTTCGAATCGTCTGCCACAGCCGCTCATGATTCACCTTCGAATGTGGCCTACGCGACCGTAGGCAAGGGTTGACGGGCGGTGAGATAAGCCACTCCTAAAGTGTTCGCCAACTCCGGAACAGCCGGTCCGTCACGGGCGTTCTCTGGTGAACGCCGGTTCCGGCGAGCCGCTTGATCCGGGAACCACCGAAGGCCGGACCCGGGGATCGGGGTCCGGCCTTCGGTCGTGTGTCAGGCAGGTGGTCGCGCGGACGGTCAGCCGACGGAGACGCCGTGCGAGCGCAGGAAGGCGACCGGGTCCACGTCCGAGCCGTAGCCCGGCGCGGTGCGGATCTCGAAGTGCAGGTGCGGTCCGGTGACGTTGCCGGTGGCGCCGGACAGGCCGACCTGCTGTCCGGCGGACACGGTCTGGCCGGCCGTGACGGAGAGCTGGGACAGGTGGGCGTACTGGGCGTAGTGGCCGTCGTTCAGCTTGATGACGACCTGGTTGCCGTACGCGCCGCCCCAGCCGGCGGAGACGACGGTGCCCGCGCCGACGGCCTTCAGGGAGGTGCCGGTCGGGACGACGAAGTCGACGCCGGTGTGGTAGCCGCTGGACCACATGCTGCCGGACATGCGGTACGGGGTGCCGACGGTGGCACCGTCCACCGGGGAGCTGTAGCCACTGGCGTTGCTCTGGGCGGCCGGCTTGGCGGCGGCCGGCTTCGCGGGGGCCTCGGCCTCGGCGGACGAGCCGGAGGAGGACTTCGTGGTCTCGGTGGACCCGGCGGGCTTCTCCGCGGGCTTCTCGGCCGGGGCCTTCGGCGCGGACGGCGCCTCGGACGGGCTCGCCACGGCCTTCTTGCCGAGGGAGAGCTTCAGGCCCGGGTGGATCAGCGACGGGTCGTCGCCGACGGCGTCACGGTTGTCCGAGTAGAGCTTCTTCCAGCCGCCGCTGACGTTCTGGTCGTCCGCGATCTTCGCGAGATAGTCGCCGGCCCTCACCGTGTAGGTGCGCGCTCCGGTGGCCTTTTCCGCGGCCTTCTTCCCGGCGGCCGGGGCGGCCTGGACGGCCTTTTCCGGAGCCGACTGCGGAGTGGCGGCGTGGGCGCCGGCGGCCCCCATGAGGGGAAGGGCGAGAGCCGCTCCGCCGGTTCCGGCGACGGCAATGGAGCGGGTGAAACGCTGGGTCTTGGGGCGGCGGTGCTTACCCTTCGCGGGCATGGCGAATTCCTCTCCGTCGCCTGCGAGGTGAGCTGTCGGGTGCGGGCTGGAGCTGCCCGGCCGCGCCGAGGCGCGGCTTAACCCCAAGCCGTTCCGGGAACCGGAACAGGCGTCTTACCTGTGGGTCCCCCGCTCCTGCCGTACGTCGGGTCAGTGTGTGCGGGCTCCGGGCGGCGGCAGGATTAGGCGTCCGTCCGGATTGGTGTGGAACGTAAGCGACCAAGACGCAACGGGACAAGCTTGCGGTTGCCCGCAGGGGCGTTTTCCTTGACGCGTCGGCAGATTTGCCGTCACCGAGCGTGGATTACGGATCTCTCACTTTCCGCAATTACCCTGATTGGCGCCCGAATTACGTGCACATGGCAACAACGCATCGTCACGGATATGACGATGGTCACGCACTCGGGCCCCATCTCCTCTGCGACCGGGGCACGTTATGGCGAAGCGACCGAAGCGCCTTATTCGGACAAGAATGACTACTTCCGCTTAAGCCGGACCACGGTCGCGTCCAGATCCCCGCCCAGACCGATCCGCAGTCCGTGATGCCGCAGGACGGCCCCCCGGTACAGTTCGCCCGTTTCGAGGCATTCATACGTCGCTGCCGGGTCGACGCCGCGCAGCCGGAGCGCCGGCACGGGCTCGCCGTAGCGCTGCGCCTGGAGCCAGGCGAGGACGACGGTCTCGTCGCCGAGGACGTACTGCACGGCGCTCAGGCCGCCCTCCGGGGGCCGCAGCCGGTAGAGGTCACCGCGCTGCACCACCGGGCGGATCTCCTTGTAGCGCCCCACCCACTCCCGCGCCTCGGCGAGTTCCTCCGGCGTCCACTTCGTGAGGTCGCCGCCCACGCCGAGGACCCCGGCCATGGCACTCACGAACCGGAACCGGAGGGAACTGGCCCGGTGGTTGAGCATGGCGTTCGGACTGTCGGTGACCCAGGCGGCCATCACGCGCGCGGGGTGGATCTGACTGAAGCCGTGCTGCACGGCGAGCCGGTCGAGCGGATCGGTGTTGTCCGAGGTCCACACCTGGTCCGTGCGGCTGAGCACGCCGAGGTCGATCCGGCCGCCGCCGCCCGAGCAGGACTCGAAGGCCACGCCCGGGTGGGCGGCGCGCAGCCGGTCCAGCAGGGCGTACAGGGCGCGGATGTGGTCGACCCACAGGCGCTGCGGGTAGGGGTCCCCGGGCCAGCCGGCGTCGGTGAAGCAGCGGTTGAAGTCCCACTTGACGTAGTCGATCGGGGCGCTGGAGAGGAGCCCGTCGAGCCGCTCCCACAGGTACTCCTGGACGTCCTCCCGGGCCAGGTTCAGTACGAGCTGATTGCGGAATTCCGTCCGCTTTCGTCCGGTTTGGTACTGCACCCAGTCCGGGTGGGTGCGGTAGAGGTCGCTGTCCGGGTTCACCATCTCGGGCTCGACCCAGATGCCGAACTGCATGCCGAGGCCGTGCACATGGTCGGCGAGCGGCTTCAGCCCGCCGGGGAAGCGGTCGGGGTTGGGCGTCCAGTCGCCGAGCCCCGCCCGGTCGCTGGTGCGCCTCCCGAACCAGCCGTCGTCGACCACGAACAGCTCGACCCCCATGGCCGCGGCCCGCTCGGCGAGCGCCCGCTGCTGCTCCTCGGAGATGTCGAACTCGGTGGCCTCCCAGGAGTTGAACAGCACCGGCCGGTCCCGGCCGGCGTCCGGGATCACGTGCGCCCGCTGGTAGGCGTGCCAGGCGCGGCTCGCGCCGCCGAAGCCGCCGTCGCTCCAGAGCCCGGCGAAGAGGGGTGTCGTGTACGACTCCCCCGCGCCCAGGGTCAGCAGGCCCGAGTCGTCGTGGCCGGCGCCGCCGGTGATCTGCACGCGCCCGTCCGGCAGCTGCGCCACGGAGATCCGCCAGGAGCCCGACCAGCCCAGCGCGCAGCCGTAGACCTCGCCGTGCTCCTCCGTCGCGTCGGTGTCGAGGGCGACCCAGGGCAGGTGCTGGTGGCCGGTGTGGCCGCGCCGGCTGCCGATCACCTTCTCGCCGGGGGTGAGCCCGGAGCGCACCAGCCGGGACTCGGCGCCCCAGCGGCCGTGCAGCTGGGACAGCCGCCAGGCGTCCCGGTCGGGCAGGGTCCAGGTGGCGGAGTCGGCGCGCAGCACCTCGACCTCGGGCCCGCGGTTGTCGAGGGTCGCCCAGCGCTCGACGACGTCGGAGTCGGGGTGCATCCGGTAGTGCAGGGTGACGGTCAGGCCGCCGTCCCGGAAGCGCAGGCGCAGTTCGCCGTCCCGCGCCTCGTGCCCCTCGTAGGCCCACTCGGTGCCGCGCCGCTCGGCGGTGCGCAGGGACAGGGCCGGGCGCACGAACCGGGGACCGCCCTCGACGGGATACTCCTCGCGGCCGTCGAGCGGGGACTCGAAGGGCCAGTACTCCGGCAGCGGGCGGACGGCGAGGGCCTCGGCGTCGGCGAGGGCGATCCTGGGGCCCCAGTGCAGGTGCAGCAGTTCGTCCCGCTCGGTGACGTGCACGGCGTAGCTGCCGGCCGGCCCGGAGAGCACCCAGGTACGACCGTCTTCGGAGATGTCCAGCATCGAGCCCTCACAGATTCGAACAAGCACGAGCAGGTGCGATCATTCGGCAACATCATCGAGGGCCGTGGGCGTTCCGGGCAACGCCTGTGGACAACTCATTGCCCCTGGCAGCCATGTCGTATGGTCGAGTGGTGCCCGTCGGCGAGCCCGCGTCGGCGGCGCCGATGGGGAGGAGCCCACGTGACACAGCAGGTCCCGTCGACCGAGCCCGAGCTGGCCGGAGTGCGCAACTTCCGCGACGTGGGCGGACTGCCGACCGTGGACGGGCGGCGGGTGCGGCAGGGCGTGCTGTTCCGCAGCGGCCACCTGGCGCACGCGACCGGGGAGGACGCCGCCTTCCTGGCCACGCTGGGCCTGCACACGGTCTTCGACTTCCGCAACGCCGCCGACCAGAAGCTCGAAGGCCCGGACGTCGAGCTGCCGGGCGTGCGCAATGTGAACCTGCCGCTGAGCGACCCGGCCGACGGCGCCGAGTTCTGGAGGATGGTCCGCGACGGCGACCTGGACCAGCTGCGCTCGATCCTCGCGGACGGCAAGGGCGCGGACCGGATGATCGCCTCGTACCGCATGATCATCAAGGACCGTACCGCCGAGCACTCCCAGGTGCTGCACGCGCTCGCGCAGGACAGCGTCCCCGCGCTGATGCACTGTGCGGCGGGCAAGGACCGCGCGGGCCTGTCCATCGCGGTGACGCTGCTCGCCCTGGGCGTCGAGCGGGACGCGATCGTCGAGGACTACCTGAAGTCGAACGCCAAGCACCGCCGCTACAAGGTGCACCGCAGCAGCTCGCAGGCCTCGGCCTACTCCCCCGAGGTCATGGAGCTGCTCAGCCCGCTGTTCGACGCCCGCGCCGAGTACCTGACGGCCGCCTTCGACACCATCGAGGAGACCTGGGGCGGCGTCGACCCCTACCTGGAGCAGGGGCTGAAGCTCACCCCGCAGACGCGGGAGCGGTTGCGCGAGCGGCTCCTCGACTGAGCCGCCGGACGGCGGCTACTTGGCGCCCACCTCGAACAGCAGGTAGACGAACGCGGCGAAGACGTGCCCCAGGACGAGGTAGATGAACAGCCGCACCCACAGGGCCCGGGGAAACTTCTCCTCCATGTCGGTCATGACGCGTCTCCGGGGGTCGGGCCCAGGCACAGGGCGGCCGTGGGGCTCTGCAGCAGTGTGTGGACGAAGAGCAGGTCGACGCCCTCGTGGTCGTCGGCGGCGATGCGGTGCGGGGTGAGCGAGTCGAAGTGGGCGCTGTCGCCGGCCGCCAGCCGGTGCGTGGTGTCCCCGAGGCGCAGCCGCAGCCGGCCGCGCAGCACGTGGAGCCACTCCTCGCCGGGGTGGACGCGCACGATGTCGCCCTGGGAGCCGTACGGGACGTGGACCCGCAGGGCTTGCATGCCGCGGCCGGAGGCACCCGCCTGCCAGTAGGTCCAGCCGCCCGCCGCGGTGGGTTCCATGTCGGCCGCGCGCACCACGGCGTCCCGGCCGGCGACCGTCTCGCCGAGCAGCTCGGAGACGGTCGTACCGTAGACACGGGCGAGGGTGAGCAGCATCGGCAGCGAGGGCTGGCGCTGCCCGGTCTCCAGACGGGAGAGGTGGGCGGGCGACAGCCCGGCGGCGCGGGCCGCGGCCTCCAGGGTCAGGGAGGCCTGGCGCCGCAGGGCCCGCAGCTGCGGGGCGACCGCGGGCAGTGCCCCGGCCGGGTCGGCCGGCGAGCCGGCCCCGGCGGGCCGCTCGGTCTCGGAGGAGCTCATGCCTCCATTCAGCCGGAGCCTTGCCTCAGCGGCAAATTCTTTGCCTCACAGGCAAAGACAGGCGGACCGGGGCCTCACCGGTTGGCGACGGCCTGCTTGACGAGTGTCTTGCCGAAGTCCCACACCAGTCCGCCGTTGTGCGCGTCGTCCATCACGGCCGTGAACGCGTCGACGAACCGGTCCACCTCCCGCTCCCCGATGATCAGCGGTGGGATCAGCTTGATCACCTCCATGTGGTCGCCGGAGACCTGGGTGAGGATCCGGTGCCGCTGCAGCAGCGGCACCACCACCATCTGCGCGAACAGTCCCTTGCGCGCGGCCTGGAGCATCGTCCACCGGCTGCGCAGCTTCAGCGACTTCGGCCGGCCGAACTCGATGCCGATCATCAGACCACGCCCGCGGACGTCGGCGAGCATCTCGTACCGGTCCGTGAGCGCCGCCAGCCGCGACCTCAGCCGCTCCCCGGTGGCCCGGACGTTGGCGACGATCTGCTCGTTCTCCATCACCGAAAGCACCGCGAGGCCGGCCGCCATGGCCTGCGCGTTCGACCCGAAGCTCGCCGAGTGGACCAGCACCCGGTCCATGGACGAGTAGACCTTCTTGAAGATCCATTCCTTGCCGAGCGTGGCGCCCACCGGCACATAGCCGCCGGAGAGGGCCTTGGCCACGCACACCAGGTCGGGTTCCACCCCGTCCTCGTGCTGGTAGCCGTAGAAGTCGCCGGTGCGGCCGAGGCCGGTCTGCACCTCGTCCGCGATGAGCAGCGCCTTGTGCCGGTGGAGCAGCTCCTGGGCGGCGAGGAGGTAGCCGGGCGGTGCCTCCAGCACGCCCTTGCCCTGGATCGGTTCCACGATCAGGGCGGCCACGTCGCCCTTCCTCAGCTCCCTCTCCAGCGCGTCGAGGTCGCCGAGCGGCACGGCCGTGTCGGGCAGCAGCGGGGCGAAGCCGTCCCGGAAGGCGGACTCGCCGTTGACGGACAGGGAGCCGGTGGTCAGGCCGTGGAAGGCGTGCGCGCAGTACAGCACCCGGGGCCGTCCGGTCACGAACCGGGCGAACTTCAGGGCGCCCTCGACGGCCTCGGTGCCGCTGTTGCCGAAGAACACCCGGTCCAGGTGCGGACTGTGCGCGAGCAGCTTCTCGGCCAGCAGGCCGGGCAGCGGCTGACAGTCGAACCGGGTGAGGTCGGCCAGCTGCGCGTCCAGGACGTCGTGCAGCGCCTTGCGGATCACGGGGTGGTGGCGGCCGAGGCCCATCACCCCGAACCCGGCGAGCATGTCCAGGTAGTCGTGCCCGTCCGCGTCGTAGAAGTAGGCGCCCTCGGCGCGCTCGTAGACCTTGTCGAAGCCGATGGTGTGCAGCATGCGCGGGAGCTGGTGGTTGAGGTACCGGGCGTGCAGCTCGTAGCGCTCGGCTCCGCGCTCGGCCAGCAGTGTGCCGAGGTCGAACTCCCCGGCCTGCGACGACTCCGACGCGGACTCGGCGGTTGTCATTCCTGTGACTCCTTGGACAGCTCTTCCTTGACGGTCAGGCTCGCGCTGATCCGCCCGGCGACCTCGACGGGCGTCAGGCCGATGTCGGCGAGCACCTCCCCGCGCTTGGCGTGCGCGAGGAACTGCTCGGGGACGCCGAACCGCCGCACGGGCACGTCGACGTCGGCGTCCCCGAGGGCCAGCGCCACGGCCGAGCCGACCCCGGCGGCCCGGCTGTTGTCCTCGACGACGGCGACCATGCGGTGTTCGGCGGCGAGGCCCGGCAGGGCCGGGTCGACGGGCTTGACCCAGCGCGGGTCGACGACGGTGCAGCCGATGCCGCGGGCTTCGAGCAGGTCGGCGGCCTGGAGGCAGACGGGCGCCATCACGCCCACGGCCACCAGCAGCACCCGGGGGTCGGGGCCGCGGTGCAGCACGTCCAGTCCGCCCACGCGGTCGACGGCGGGGATCTCCGGACCCACCGACTCCTTCGGGAAGCGCACCAGGGTCGGCGCGTCGTCGACGGCGACCGCCTCGCGCAGCTGGGCGCGCAGCTGCTCCGCGTCGCGCGGGGCGGCGATGCGCAGCCCCGGGACGACCTGCAGCACGGACAGGTCCCACATGCCGTTGTGGGAGGCCCCGTCGACGCCCGTGATCCCGGCCCGGTCCAGCACGAAGGTCACCCCGCAGCGGTGCAGGGCCACGTCCATCAGGAGCTGGTCGAAGGCGCGGTTGAGGAAGGTGGCGTAGACGGCGACGACCGGGTGCAGGCCGCCCGTCGCCAGGCCCGCCGCGGAGACGGCCGCGTGCTGTTCGGCGATCCCGACGTCCCACACCCGGTCCGGGAACCGCTCGGCGAAGGCGCCGAGCCCCACCGGGTGCAGCATGGCGGCCGTTATCGCCACCACGTCCTCGCGCTCCTCGCCGATCCGGACGATCTCCTCACCGAACACGGAGGTCCAGGACGGTCCGCTCACGGGCGAGAGGGGCGCGCAGGTCAGCGGGTCCATCACGCCGACGGTGTGGAAGTGGTCCTCCTCGTGCGCGAGGGCGGGTCCGTAGCCGCGGCCCTTCTCGGTGAGGCAGTGCACGAGGACCGGCCCGTGGAAGCGCTTGGCGCGCCGCAGCGCGGACTCCACGGCCCCGATGTCGTGCCCGTCGATCGGGCCGACGTACTTCAGGCCCAGGTCCTCGAAGAGGCCCTGCGGGGCGAACGCGTCCTTGAAGCCCTTCTTGGCGCCGTGCAGGGCCTCGTAGAGGGTGCCGCCGATCAGGGGCGTGCCCTGGAGCACGTCCTTGCCCCAGGCCAGCACCCGCTCGTAGCCGTCGGTGGTGCGCAGCGTCGCGAGGTGGTTGGCGAGGCCGCCGATGGTCGGGGCGTAGGAGCGTTCGTTGTCGTTGACGACGATGATCAGCGGGCGGTTCTTGGCGGCCGCGATGTTGTTCAGGGCCTCCCAGGCCATGCCGCCGGTGAGGGCGCCGTCCCCGATGACGGCGACGACGTGTCCCTTCTCCCCCTGCACCCGGCGGGCCTTGGCCAGCCCGTCGGCCCAGCCGAGCGCCGTGGAGGCGTGGCTGTTCTCGATGACGTCGTGCTCGGACTCCTCGCGCGAGGGGTAGCCGGACAGGCCCCCCTTGCCGCGCAGCTTGGAGAAGTCCTGGCGTCCGGTCAGCAGTTTGTGGACGTAGGACTGGTGGCCGGTGTCCCACAGGATGCGGTCGGCCGGCGACTCGAAGACCCGGTGCAGGGCGACGGTCAGTTCGACCACGCCCAGGTTGGGTCCCAGGTGGCCGCCGGTCCTGGCGACCGCGTGGACCAGGAACTCCCTGATCTCGCCGGACAGTTCCCCCAGTTCGGCCTCGGACAGCGCCTTCAGGTCACGTGGTCCCCGGATGCTCTCCAGAATCGTCACGCTCGGGCCCCCTTCGGTTCCGTGCTGTGTTCAGCTCACGGTGACGGCCGGCTCCCCGGGCCCCACGCCGTCCTGCTCCATCCGCGCGGCGAGTTTCATCGCCTCGTCGATCAGCGTCTCGACGATCCTCGACTCGGGAACGGTCTTGACGACCTCGCCCTTGACGAAGATCTGCCCCTTGCCGTTGCCGGAGGCCACCCCGAGGTCGGCCTCCCGGGCCTCGCCGGGGCCGTTGACGACGCACCCCATGACGGCGACGCGCAACGGCACCTCCATGCCCTCCAGACCGGCCGTGACCTCCTCGGCCAGCTTGTACACGTCGACCTGGGCGCGTCCGCAGGAGGGACAGGAGACGATCTCCAGCCGGCGCTCCCGCAGCCCCAGCGACTGCAGGATCTGGATGCCGACCTTGACCTCATCGGCCGGCGGCGCCGACAGCGACACGCGGATCGTGTCGCCGATGCCCCGGGACAGCAGCGCCCCGAACGCCACCGCCGACTTGATCGTGCCCTGGAACGCCGGACCGGCCTCCGTCACGCCCAGGTGCAGCGGGTAGTCGCACTGCTCGGCGAGCTGCCGGTAGGCCTCGATCATGACGACCGGGTCGTTGTGCTTGACGGAGATCTTGATGTCGCGGAAGTCGTGCTCCTCGAACAGGGAGGCCTCCCACAGCGCGCTCTCCACGAGCGCCTCCGGGGTGGCCTTGCCGTACTTCTGCAGCAGCCTGCGGTCCAGCGAACCGGCGTTCACGCCGATCCGGATCGGCGTGCCGTGGTCGCGGGCCGCCTGGGCGATCTCCTTGACCCGGTCGTCGAACTGCTTGATGTTGCCGGGGTTGACGCGGACGGCCGCGCAGCCCGCCTCGATCGCGGCGAAGACGTACTTCGGCTGGAAGTGGATGTCCGCGATCACGGGGATCTGCGACTTGCGGGCGATGGTCGCCAGCGCGTCCGCGTCGTCCTGCGTGGGGCAGGCGACCCGGACGATCTGGCAGCCGGACGCGGTGAGCTCGGCGATCTGCTGCAGCGTGGCACCGACGTCCGAGGTGCGGGTGGTCGTCATGGACTGCACCGACACCGGGGCCCCGCCCCCGACCGGCACCGGACCGACCTGGATCCGCCGCGAGGCACGCCGCTGGGCGACCGGCCGGAGGGGCACCTCCGGGACGCCCAGCTCGATGGCGGTCATGACGTCACTCCCGGTTCCCGGAGACCGTCTCGCGCATCGCGCGCAGGGACTCCTTCAGCGATCCCATGGTGGCGAGCACGGCGGTCGGCTCGTAGCCGCAGTGCGCCATGCAGTTGGCGCAGCGCGGGTCCTTGCCCCGGCCGTACTTGTCCCAGTCGGTCTCCTCCACCAGCTCCCGGTACGTCGGCACGTACCCGTCGCTCATCAGGTAGCAGGGGCGCTGCCAGCCGAAGAGCGAGTAGTTCGGGATCGCCCACGCCGTGCACGGGAAGTCGACCTTGCCCTCCAGGAAGTCCAGGAAGAGCGGGGAGTGGTTGAGCCGCCAGCGCCGCCGGTTGCCGCCCGCGAAGGCCTTCTTGAACAGCTCGCGGGTCTGCTCCACGCCGAGGAAGTGCTCCTGGTCGGGAGCCTTCTCGTAGGCGTAGGCGGGCGAGATCATCATCTCGTCGACCTCGAGGTCGTCGTTGAGGAAGTTCAGCACCTCGATGATGGTCTGGGGGGTGTCGGTGTTGAAGAAGGTCGAGTTGGTGGTGACCCGGAAGCCGCGCCGCTTGGCCTCCTTGATCGCCTCCACCGCCTCGTCGAACACGCCCTCCTTGGCCACGGACTCGTCGTGCCGCTCGCGCAGCCCGTCGATGTGCACCGCGAAGGCGAAGTAGGGCGACGGCGTGAACTTGTCCATCTTCTTGCGCAGCAGCATGGCGTTGGTGCAGAGGAAGACGTATTTCCGCTTGGCGACGAGCTGGCGCACGATCTCGTCGATCTGCGGGTGCATCAGCGGCTCGCCGCCGGCGATGGACACCATCGGGGCACCGGACTCCAGGACGGCGCCCACGGCCTGGGCGACCGGCATCCGCTGCTTGAGCACCCCGGCCGGATGCTGGATCTTGCCGCAGCCCTCGCACTTGAGGTTGCAGGCGAACAGCGGTTCCAGCTCGACGATCAGGGGGAACTTGTCCCGCCGCCGGAGCTTCTGTTCAGCCAAGTACGTAGCGACCTTGATGGACTGTCGGAGCGGCATGGCCATCTGGCTCACCTCCTGGGGAGCAGCAAGGAACGGTGCCATTCGAAGAAAGCGGGAAGGACCGAACGAAGAACACGGAAAGCTGATATTCCACCGCGCACCGTGCCGATCCGGACGAGTTCATGTTCAGGAGCGTCCACGACCACCCGGACGGCCGCAACCGGGCGCTCGCCCGCGCGCACGGCGCCCAGGAGCGTGGCCGCCGACTCCATGTCGGCGGCGATCGCGCCGGTCGCGAGCAGATCGGCCCGCTCGGGCCCGCGCACGACGTGGTCGGAACCGGTCAGCGGCCCGGTGTGGACGGTCCGCCCGGGCACCGCGCGCCCCAGCTCCTCGACCAGCAGCCCGGTCCCGACGCAGGGGGTCGTGGAGCGCGGGTCGCGGGTCTCCTCGGCGACGACCAGGTCGCCGGGGTGCATGCCGGGCGCGAGGCCCGCGCAGAAGCCGGTGGCCAGCACGGCGGCGTCGCGCAGGGCGGGGTCGGCCAGCATCCGTGTGACGGCCCGCTCGGCCGCCGCCGGACCCATGCCCGTGCGCAGCACGGTGACCGGACCGCCGGCGCCGCCCCGCCCGCCCGCGCGCAGGGCGAACTGCTCGATGCCGAGCGCGCAGGCGATCAGCAGCGGGACCGGGGCGGGCTGCACGCTCATCAGCTCGCCTCGCGCCGGCCGGCGAAGGGCTCGCCGTGGACGTACCGGCCGAGCGCCGTCAGCGGGAACACCTGGCGGTAGAGGTGGTAGTTGATCGAGAAGTCCCAGGGGAAGCCGGTGCCGGTGAACCAGGGCTCGTCCCAGGAGCCGTCCTCCCGCTGCGTCGCGGCGAGCCACTCGACGCCCCGTTCGACGGCCTTGGAGTGCCGCTCGCCGGCCGCGAGCAACGCCATCAGTGCCCATGCGGTCTGGGAGGCGGTCGAGGCGCCCCGGCCGCTCCACTCGGCGGCGTACTTGTAGGAACGCAGGTCCTCGCCCCAGCCGCCGTCGTCGTTCTGGACGGACTCCAGCCAGGCCACCGCCCGCCGGATCGCCGGGTGCGCGGCGGGGATGCCGGCGGCGACCAGGGCGGGGACGACGGAGCCGGTGCCGTAGACGTAGTTGACGCCCCAGCGTCCGAACCACGAGCCGTCCGGCTCCTGTTCGGCCAGCAGCCACTCGATGCCGCGCCGGGTGCGCGGGTCGTGGGCGAGGCCCTCCACGGCGAGCATCTCGACGACGTGCGCGGTGACGTCCGCGGAGGGCGGGTCGATGACCTCGCCGAAGTCGCAGAACGGCAGCCGGTTGGGGAAGGGACTGGTGTTGTCGACGTCGAAGGCGGCCCACGCGCCGTTCCTCGACTGCATCCCGAGGGTCCAGCGCACGCCGCGCCCGACGGCCCGGTCGACCCGCTCCGGGTCGTGGTGGGCGATGCGGCGCAGCGCGAGGACGACCTCGGCGGTGTCGTCGATGTCGGGGTAGTTGTCGTTGTGGAACTCGAACGCCCAGCCGCCGGGCGGCAGTCCGGGCCGCCGTACGGACCAGTCACCGGGCCGGACGATCTCCTCGCCCAGCATCCAGTCGGCCGCCTGCACCAGCTGCGGGTGGTCGGCGGGCAGTCCGGCGTCGACGAGCGCGATCGCGGCCAGGCAGGTGTCCCAGACCGGTGACTGGCACGCCTCGATCATCCGGGCCCCGTCCTCGCGCCACACGGCGAACCGGTCGAGGGAGGCGAGCCCTTCCCGCATCACCGGGTGCTGGAGGTCGTAGCCGAGCAGGTGCAGGGCGATGATCGAGTACACGGCCGGGGGCTGGATGCCGCCCCAGCAGCCGTCGTTCTCCTGCCGCTCGATGATCCAGCGGGCGGCGCTGTCCATGGCCGCCTTGCGGAGCCTGCGCGGGGCGATCTTCCGTACGGCGTGCAGGACCTTGTCCATGCGCTGGAAGGCGCCGTCCCAACTCAGCGGCGGGGCCAGGGGCTTGGCCGGGTTCGGGTGGGCCGGGTCGGTGTGCAGCTCGTCCAGCGGGAAGGGCGCGGGGCGGACGGGGCGCCGGGCGGAGACGACCGTCAGCGGGACGATGGTCTGGCGGGCCCAGCAGCCGAAGTCGTAGATGTTGAGCGGCACCCACTTCGGGAAGAAGATGAGCTCCGGCGGGAGTTCGGGCAGGTCCTCCCACTTCCACCAGCCGAACAGGGCCAGCCAGATGCGGGTGAAGACCCGGGCGGCGGCGATGCCGCCCTGCGCGCGGATCCAGGCCGAGGCCCGCGCCATGTGCGGGGCCTCGGGCGCGTCCCCGGCCAGGCGCAGGGCGACGTAGGCCTCGATGGTGGTGGAGAGTTCGCCGGGGCCGCCGTGGAAGGTGGCCCAGGTGCCGTCCTCGCGCTGCTCGCCGCGGATGAAGAGCGCGGCGGCCTGCGTGGTCTTCTCGTCGCGGATGCCGAGGAACTGACGGAGCAGCAGGTCCTCGGCGTCCATCGTGACGTTGGTCTCGAGGTCGCCCTTCCACCAGCCCTGGGCGTCCTGGAGGGAGAGCAGGAAGTCGGTGGCGCGCCGGACGGCGCGGGCGGCGGTTTCGGATACCCCGGCCGCCCCGGGGGTCTCGGTGTCGCTGGCCGCGGCGGCGCGGGGCGGCAGAGTGGCCCCGGTGCTTCCGTCGGTCGTCGCTGTCATGGCTTCCCCTTCGTGCAGTGGTGCAAGGTGTGCAGCTGCTGTGGGTCCGCCGTCGGCCGGTGCTCCGTGCTGGCTCGCGGCACCGGCCGGCGACTACGCGAGGGTTATTCGGCCGATAGTGATCATCTCTTCCGTACGACGACGAAGTCCGCGAGCGCCGTGAACTGGTCCCGCACCCGGTCGGGCATGTCCACGGCGTCGAGGGCCTCGATGGCGATGGTGTGCTGACGGCGTGCCTCGTCGGCGGTCCACTCACGGCCGCCGGCCTCCTCGATGAGGGCGGCGCGGGCCGCGAACTCCTCCTCGGAGAAGGTCTCGAAGTCGCTGGCCTTGGCGTCGGCGGCGAGGATCTCGCCGAGCCGCTCCGAGGCGGGGCCGCCGGCCGCGAGCGCGGCGACGACCGGCAGGGACTTCTTGCGCTGGCGCAGGTCGCTCCAGGTCTGCTTGCCGGTGGAGACGGGGTCGCCCCAGATGCCGAGCAGGTCGTCGACGGCCTGGAAGGCGAGGCCCAGGTGGTAGCCGTACTTCTCCAGCGTGTCGGCGGTGCGGTCGTCGGCGCCGCCGAGGACGGCGCCGATGGAGCTGGCGCAGGCGAGCAGGGCGCCGGTCTTGTTGCCCTCCATCTCCAGGCACTCCTCGACGCTGACGCGGTCGCGGTGCTCATAGGAGATGTCCTGGGCCTGGCCGTCGATCAGGGCACGGCTGGCGGTGGTCAGGCGGCGGGTCGCGCGGCCGGCCTCGACGGTGCCCAGTTCCAGCAGCACCTCGTTGGCCAGGGCGAACAGGGCGTCTCCGACCAGGATGGCCTGGGCGGGGCCGTGCACCTTCCAGACCGTGTCGCGGTGGCGGCGCTGCTCGTCGCCGTCCATGAGGTCGTCGTGGAGAAGGGAGAAGTTGTGGACGAGCTCCACGGCGACGGCGCCGGGGACGCCGGTCTCGGGGGCGGCGGACACGACCTCGGCGGACAGGACGGCGAGGGCGGGGCGCACGGCCTTGCCGCCGTCGCCCTCGGCGGGCCTGCCCTGGGCGTCGATCCAGCCGAAGTGGTAGGCGGCAACCGTGTCCATGGGAGGGGCCAGGCGGTCGACGGCCGCCCGCAGTACCGGAGTGGCCAGGGTCCGGCCGCGCTCCAGCAGCGCGGTCACGTCCACCGCCTCGGCAGTCCTCGAGGCCGGGGGCACAGTGGGCACAGTCTCTCCTCTTGTTGCGGTACCGGGGGTGCGGGGGCCGCCCGCCGCGCCGGCCCGGGCGGGCATCACGCCGCCTCCTCGAACTCGAAGAGGTGACGGGGGCGGGGCCGGCCCAGGGCGCCCAGCACGGCGTCCGCCGCGCTCACACCACTGCGGACCGCACTCTCCATGGTCGCGGGCCACCCGGTGGCGGTCCACGCTCCGGCCAGGTAGAGGCCGGTTGCCTTGGTGCGGGCGCCGGGCCTGAGGCGCCCGACGCCGGGGGCGGGAGCGAACGTCGCGGTGCGCTCCCGGGTGACGAAGAAGTCCTTCACCTCGGCGCCCCGGGTCAGCGGCAGCAGCCGCTCCAGCTCGGGCAGGTAGCGCTCGCGCAGGACGGCGACGGGCGTGTCGATCTCGTCCTGGGCCGCGGACTGGGACAGGGCCAGGTACTGCCCCGAGCGCAGACCGGACGCCTCGGTCCGGTCGAACACCCACTGGATCGGCGTGCCGAGGGCGGTGAGGAAGGGACGGGCGAGGACCTTGCGGTCGTACACGACGTGGACGTTGAGGATCGGGGCGGTGCCGATCTCCAGGAGCCGCTCGGGCGCGTCCAGGGTGCCCGGGGGCAGCAGGTCGTGCGCCTCGCGCTGCGGCACGGCGAGCACGACGGCGTCGGCGTCGAGCGTCTCGCCGGGAACCTCGACGCTCCAGCTGCCGTTCCCGTTCCGGGAGACGGAGGTGACGCGCGTGCGGAGCTCGGTGCGCGCGCCCGCGGAGTCGAGTGCCTTGCGGGCCAGCCGGTCGTGCAGGTCGCCCAGGGGGACGCGCGCCCAGCCGATGTCGGCCGCGCCCGGGTCGGACAGCAGACCGGTCTTGAACACCATGGCGGCGAGCCCCAGGGAGGCCTCGGAGGCGACCGCGTTGAGGGTGGCGACCCCGACCAGGTCCCACAGGGCCTCGACGGCGCGCGCGGACTGGCCGTGCGCGGCCAGCCAGCTGCCGAAGTCCTGGGTGTCCAGCGCCGGGTCGGCGAGGTCGAGTCCCTTGAGCGCGAGCGCTGCCCGGCCCACCCTGGCCCGGTCGGCGAGCGACAGGTGCGGATAGGCGGCGAGGCTGCGGCCCAGGTGCAGGGGCACGGGCAGCGCGTCGCGCCGCAGCCGGCCGAGCCGCCGCCCCGCGGGCCGCGCGAGGTCCACGACGGGGACGTCGAGCCGGTCCTGCAGCGGGGCCAGCTCCGCGCCCTCGACGCGGTCGAGGAACCAGCGGTAGGCGGTGCAGCAGCGCAGGTACACGTGCTGGCCGTTGTCGACGGTGAGGTCACCGCGCCGGAAGGAGAAGGCCAGGCCGCCGAGCCGGGGCCGGCCCTCCAGCAGGGTGACGCGCACGCCGGCGTCGGCGAGCGCGAGCGCGGTGGTCACTCCGGCGATCCCGCCGCCCACCACGACGGTGTGCCGCCGGTCCGCGGCCGGTCCGCGGGACCGTGTGCCGTGGGTCATCACGCACCCTCCCCTGCACGGCGGCCGCGCTGCCCGGAGCGGGCAGCGCGGGCCGTCTCCGTCAGGGACGCGGGCCCCGGCCGGAGGGTTGCCCACCGCTTTCCGCCGAGGGTGGCTCCTTCGTCCGTCACGCGCGCCTCCTGACGGCCCGTCGGGTCACGTGCCGGGCGTCCAGGCCGGACAGACCACGCACGGCGACGTACGCCTTCTCCCGGCCGGGCAGCGAGACCCGGCCGCGCAGCACGGCCTCGGGGTCGCGTTCGATGCGGTCGAGGAGGCGGCGGTAGATGCCGGCCATGGCGGCGACGCAGGCGCCGCTGCGCCGGTCGAGCATCGGCAGCAGCCGGTAGCCCTCGGCGAAAAGAGCGCGGGCCCGTCGCACTTCGAAGTGCACGAGGCCCGCGAAGTCGGAGCCCTCGGGTGGCCTCGGCTCGCTGAAGCCGGCCGAGCAGCCGAATTTGGCGAGGTCGTCGGCGGGCAGGTAGGTCCGCCCGCCCACGGCGTCCTCGCGGACGTCCCGGAGGATGTTGGTGAGCTGGAGCGCGAGACCGAGCGTGTCGGCATACTCAGGCGCGCGGTCGACGCCGCGCGCCCCCGGTTCCGTGCCGAAGACGCCGAGCGAGAGCCGCCCGATGGCGCCCGCCACACAGCGGCAGTAGACCTTCAGGTCGTCCCAGGTCTCGTACGTCTCGCCGCGGACGTCCATCAGGACGCCGTCGATGAGCTCGTCCAGGCCGCCCAGCGGGATCGGGAACTGCCCGGCCGCGTGGGTGAGGGCGACCGCGACCGGGTCCGTGTCGTCCTCGTCGACGCCGCCCTCGCGGATCCGGGTCAGCAGCGCCCGGGTCTCCTCCAGGCGGGCGACCTTGACGTCGTCGGCGAGCGCGCCGTCACCGATGTCGTCGACCCGCCGCGAGAACGCGTACAGCGCCGACATCGCCCGGCGCTGAGCCGTCGGCAGCAACCGGATGCCGTAGGCGAAATTACGGGCCTGCCGCCCGGTGACGGCCTCGCAGTAGCTGTAGGCGGCGAGTACCGGTGGGGATGCGTGTGGTTCCGACTCCACGGTCCGGATCACCCCTCTCCTCGCAGGGTCACGCCCACCTCACGCAGCAACCGGACCTTGCCGGGCTTGGGCGGGCCGGGAAGTACGTCGTAGTCGGCGGCGGCGATCGCGTGCAGAGCCGCCCTTCCTCCCGCCACGAATCCCGCGAGCAGCAGCTTCAGCCTGCCGTGGACGCTACCCACCAGGGGGGCGCCTTCATTCAGGAGATTCCGGGCTCTTTGCGCTTCGTGTGCGATCAGCGCACGGACCGGCGCTCCGGCGGTCTTCGCGGCGAGATCCGCCTCCTCGACGTGAAAACGCTTCATGTCGGCGGCGGGCAGGTACACGCGGTCGCGGCCGAGGTCCTCGGCCACGTCCTGGAGGTGCTCGACGATCTGCAGGGCGGTGCAGATCAGGTCGGAGCGGCGGATCCGCTCGGGTGTCGAGGTGCCGGTGACGGCGAGGACCAGACGGCCCACCGGGTTGGCGGAGAGCTCGCAGTAGGCGAGCAGGTCGTCGTAGGTCTCGTAGCGGCCGACCAGCTGGTCCTGGCGGTTGGCGGCGATCAGCCCGAGGAACGGCTCGGGGGTCAGGACGCACCGGCGCACGGTCGGCTGGAGGCGGCGCAGCAGCGGGTGCCGCGGCGTGCCGTCGAAGACCCGGCGCAGGTCGGCCTCGAAGGCGTCGAGCAGGACGAGCCGGTCACCGGCCTCCTGCGGGGAGACCCCGAGGAGCCGGGCGTCGGCGCCGCCGGGGGCGAGGTCGCCGTCGCCGATGTCGTCGACGAGGCGGGCGAAGCCGTAGACGGCCATGAGGTCGGTCCGCCAGGCCCGGGGCAGGAAGAACGGGGCCACCGGGAAGTTCTCGCCCGCGGCCTTGTCGAGGGTGCCGCGCTCCGGGTCGAGGGCGCGCGCCGTGCCGGTTCCCGTCACCGCCGGCTGCCCGGTGCGGGGACGGCACGTGCTGCGAGGAGCTGGGGAGTTTCCGTAGCCATCGCCGTCACATCTCCCGTTCTACACTGCCGACCCAATACACACTATTTCGGACACGCCGCCCGGCCGCCCGCACGGCTGCCCGACGAGCGGTGTCGCGCATTATGGCCCTGATTGCCGTGTTTCGGGACCGGTCCAGCTTACGTTGTACAACGCATCGAGGTTCGCCAGGGTGTCCCGCACCTCACGAGAACACACCGATCGCCCCCAAGCTTCCTGGAAAGGGCCGGAGTTGACGTTTCCTTTGCAGACGCGGGGCCCCGCCGGAACAGTTCCGCCGGGGCCCTGGCCGAGCCGGGCTACTTGCCGGTGAACTTCTCGTACTCCTTGAGCACCTCGTCGGTCGGGCCGTCCATGCGCAGCTCGCCGCGCTCCAGCCACAGGACGCGGTTGCAGGTGTCGCGGATGGACTTGTTGTTGTGGCTGACCAGGAAGACCGTGCCGGCTTCCTTGCGCAGCTCCCGGATGCGGTCCTCGGAACGCTTCTGGAACTTGCGGTCGCCGGTGGCGAGGGCCTCGTCGATCATCAGGACGTCGTGGTCCTTGGCCGCGGCGATGGAGAACCGGAGCCGGGCCGCCATGCCGGAGGAGTAGGTGCGCATGGGCAGGGTGATGAAGTCGCCCTTCTCGTTGATCCCGGAGAAGTCGACGATGTCCTGGTAGCGCTCCTTGATCTCCTCGCGGGACATGCCCATGGCGAGCCCGCCCAATATGACGTTGCGCTCGCCGGTGAGGTCGTTCATCAGGGCCGCGTTGACGCCGAGCAGCGAGGGCTGGCCGTCGGTGTAGACCTTGCCCCGCTCGGCGGGCAGCAGGCCCGCGATGGCACGCAGCAGGGTCGACTTGCCGGAGCCGTTGGAGCCGATCAGGCCGATGGCCTCACCCCGGTAGGCCACGAAGGAGACCCCGCGCACGGCGTGCACCTTGCGCACTCCGCGGGCCGTGTCGTCGGAGCCCCGCTTGAGGATGCGGCTGAGGGCTGCGGTGGCACTGCCCTTGCCCGTCTTGGCGCCGTTGACGCGGTAGACGATGTGCAGGTCGTCCGCGATGACCGTGGGGATCCGCGCGTCGTCGTTCCGCTCGGCGTGCTGCTCAGCCACGGCCGTACCTCTCCTCCGCCTTCCAGAAGTACACGAAGCCGCCGACGGCGAACAGCACGGCCCAGCCGCCCGCGACCGCCCAGACGTGGTCGGGCAGGTACTGCGAGCCGTAGTCGTCGATCAGGGCGAAGCGCATCAGGTCCATGTAGATCGCGGCCGGGTTCCACTGCAGGACGTTGGCGATCCAGGCCGGCTTGTCCTGGAGGAAGATCGGGATGGAGAACATCACGCCGGACGCATACATCCAGGTCCGCATCACGAACGGCATCAGCTGCGCGAGGTCGGGGGTCTTGGCGCCCGCCCGGGCCATGATCAGCGCGAGGCCGGTGTTGAAGCAGAACTGCAGGACGAGCACCGGCACGATCAGCGCCCAGGACAGGTCCGGGTAGTGGCCGAAGCCGATCGCCACGGCGAACAGCACGATCATCGAGAACAGCAGTTGCTGGAGCTGCTGCAGCGCGAACGAGACGGGCAGCGAGGCGCGCGGGAAGTGCAGGGCGCGGACCAGGCCGAGGTTGCCGGAGATCGCGCGCACGCCCGCCATCACCGAGCTCTGCGTGAAGGTGAACACGAACACGCCCGTGACCAGGAAGGGGATGTACACGTCACGGGACATGCCCCGGTCGGCCTCCAGGAGCAGACCGAAGATGAAGAAGTACACGGCCGCGTTGAGCAGCGGCGTGGCCACCTGCCACAGCTGGCCGAGCTTGGCCTGGCTGTACTGGGCGGTCAGCTTCGCCTGAGAGAAGGCGAGGATGAAGTGCCGCCGTCCCCAGAGCTGACGGACGTACTCGATGAGGGACGGCCGGGCGCCGCTCACGCTCAGCCCGTGCTTTTCGGCGAGCTCCCTCGCCGAGAGGCCCTCGTCGGGCGCCGCGGGCGCGCTCACCGCGACCGGGGCGTCGTGCGTTGTCTCACTCACTAGTGGAAACTTTCGTCTTCGAGATGCGCGGCCTGTGCGGGCCTGGCATGAGCCGGGGGCCAGGGTACGGCCCCTCCGGTACTCCCGGATTCTCGCGGTACGAGCTTGTCAGATGACGGGGGGCCGGCCCAGTCGGGTCAGCCGCCACACCGTACGCCACTTCATGGGCCTGCGGGGGCCGCAGGAGGTGGCCCAGCCCTCGCGGAATCCGCCGAACCAGGCCCGCAGCGCGCGGCGGGAAGGGCGGCGCAGGAGGGTGAGCAGCAGCCATACGCCGAGGTAGACGGGGACCAGGGGCGCGGGGAGGTTGCGGCGGGCCAGCCAGACGCGGTTGCGGGCGACCATGCGGTGGTAGACCGCGTGCCTCGAGGGGGCGGTGGTCGGGTGATGGAGCACCATGTCGGACCGGTAGTCGATCATCCAGCCGGCGTCGAGGGCCCGCCAGGCGAGGTCGGTCTCCTCGTGGGCGTAGAAGAACGCGTCGGGCAGGGGGCCGACGTCGGCGAAGACGCGGGTGCGGACGGCGTTGGCGCCGCCCAGGAAGGTGGTGACCCGGGAGGAGCGCATCGGGTCGGCGGCGCGCAGCCGGGGGACGTGGCGGCGCTGGGTGACGCCGGTCTCCGGGTCGGCTATGCGGAAGCTGATGATGCCGAGCTTCGGGTCGGCCTCGAACGCCTCGCGGCACAGCTCGGCGGTGTCGTGGCTCGCGAGGAGCCCGTCGTCGTCGAGGAAGAGCAGCACGTCGACGTCCCGGCCGGACGGGCCGAAGGCCTCGATGCCGACGTTGCGGCCGCCGGGGATGCCGAGGTTCTCGGGAAGTTCGATGGTGCGGACACCCTCGGGGACGTCCGGGACGGGCGAGCCGTTGCCGACGACGACCACCTCGACCGGGTCGCCGTCCTGCTTGGCGACCGAGTCGAGGAGGGCGCGCAGCTCGTCGGGCCGGTTGCCCATGGTGATGATGACCGCGCCGACCTTCATGCCGCTCACTTCAGCCTGCTCGAAGCGAGGATGGAGACGAGGTGCAGCAGTGTCTGCACCAGGGCGATGCCGGCCAGCACGGCCACGCCGAGCCGGGAGAAGAACAGGTCGCCGCGGGCCTGGTCGACGATGGCCAGGACCAGGATCAGCAGGGAGGCCTCGATGCCGAGGATGAGGCGGTGGAACTTCAGGAAGGCGGCGGCCCTGCGGGCCAGTGCCATGCCGGAGGAGCGCATCTCGGCCGCGGCCTCCTGGACCGGCGGCTTGCCGGCCTGGTGGCGGGCGACGCCGACGAGGTCGGTCTCGGCCTTGATCAGGATGGCGCCGAGGGCGGCCAGGGTGCCGAGGAAGGCCCACAGCCAGTCGATGCGGCCGGTGCCCCACAGGTCGGCGGCGCGCAGGCCGAAGCCGGTGAGCACCGCGGCGTCGGTGAGGTAGGCGCCGACGCGGTCCAGATAGACGCCGTTGAGCGAGTACTGCTTCTTCCAGCGCGCGATCTCGCCGTCGACGCAGTCCAGCAGCAGGTACATCTGGACGCACACCACGCCGAGCACGGCGCCCGGGATCCCCGGCACGAGCAGTGCCGGGGCCGCGAGCACACCGAAGACGGTCATCAGGTACGTGAGCTGGTTGGGCGTGACCCTGGTGTTGACCAGATAGCGGTCGACCCGCAGGGACACCTCGCGCATGTAGAGGCGTCCCATCCAGTGCTCACCGCTGCGCCGGTCCTTCACCCCTGCGGGGTGAACGACGGGGCGTAGTTCAGCTACCGATGGCCTTGACATAGTCGGTGTAGGTGTCCTTGATCTGTTCGGGGTTCAGGTCGAGGTGTTCGAGGATGGTGTAGCGGCCGGGCCGGGTCTCGGGGGCGAACTCGACGGCCTTGACGAACTCGTCCGTCGTGAAGCCGATCTCGTCCGGCAGCACGGGCAGACCGTGGCGGCGCAGCACCTCGGCCATGTACGCCGACTCCTCGTGCGCTCCGCGCAGCCACATCGCGAAGGCCGCGCCGAGACCGCACTGCTCGCCGTGGGCGGCGGCCCGCTTCGGGTAGAGCAGGTCGAAGGCGTGGTTGATCTCGTGGCACGCCCCGGAGGACGGCCGCGAGTCGCCCGACACCGACATGGCGATGCCGCTGAGGACGAGCGCCTCGGCGAGCACCTGGAGGAAGTCGTTGTCCCCGATGCCGCCCGGGTGCCGCAGCACGGCCTCGCCGGCCTGGCGGGCCATGGCCGCGGCCAGGCCGTCGATCCGCTCGCCCTTGACGCGGTTGGCCAGCTCCCAGTCGGCGATCGCCGAGATGTTGGAGACGGCGTCGCCGATGCCGGCGCGGACGAAGCGGACCGGGGCCTCACGGATGACGTCCAGGTCGATGACGACCGCGATCGGGTTGGGCACGCCGTAGGAGCCGCGGCCCGCGTCGTTGTCGAGGGTGGCGACCGGCGAGCACAGGCCGTCGTGCGCGAGGTTCGTCGGCACGGCGACCAGGGGGAGGCCGACGCGTGCCGCGGCGAACTTGGCGCAGTCGATGATCTTTCCTCCGCCGAGGCCGACGACCGCGTCGTAGTGGCCGGCCTTTATGTCGCTCGCCAGCCGGACCGCGTCGTCGAGGGTGCCGCCGCCGACCTCGTACCAGGTGGCGCCGGGCATGCCGGGCGAGATGCGCTCGCGCAGCTTCGCGCCGGAGCCGCCGCTGACGGCGACGGCGAGGCGGCCGGAGTGGGAGATGCGCTCGTCGGCGAGGACGCACGCCAGGTCGTCGAGGGCACCCGGGCGGATGTCCACGACGAGCGGCGAGGGGATCAGCCGGGTCAGTACTGGCATGCGATCTCCCGTCCCCGGGCGAGATCGTCGTGGTTGTCGATCTCCACCCAGTCGACGTCGCCGATGGGCGCCACGTCGATCCGGAAGCCGCGGTCGACCAGCTCCTGGTAGCCGTGCTCGTAGAACTGCTGCGGGTCGGTCTCCCACACGGTCTTGAGCGCGTCGGCCAGTTCGGGGGCCGCGTCGCCCTCGATGAGGGTGACGCCGATGTACTCGCCGGTCGCCTCGGCGGGGTCCATCAGCTTGGTGATCTTCGTCATGCCCTTGGCGGGGTCGACGACGACCTTCATCTCCTCGTCGGCCAGGTCCTTGACCGTGTCCAGGGCGAGGATGATGCGACGGCCCTCACCACGCGCGGCGAGCAGCGTCTTCTCGACGGAGACCGGGTGGACGGTGTCGCCGTTGGCGAGGATCACGCCGTCCTTGAGGGCGTCACGGCCGCACCACAGGGAGTAGGCGTTGTTCCACTCCTCGGCCTTGTCGTTGTCGATGAGGGTGAGCTTGAGGCCGTACTTCGCCTCCAGCGCCTCCTTGCGCGCGTAGACGGCCTCCTTGCGGTAGCCGACGATGATCGCGGCTTCGGTGAGGCCGACCTCGGCGAAGTTGGCGAGGGTCAGGTCGAGAACCGTGGGTTCGCCCTCTATGCCCGCAGGACCCACCGGCACCAGCGCCTTGGGAAGGCTGTCGGTGTAGGGGCGCAGACGCCGTCCGGCGCCGGCCGCCAGCACGAGGCCGATCATGCGGGTTCTCCTTCATCGTGTACGGCGGGTGCGCCGCCCCGGTGGGCGGCGACCCAGAAGCGGATGCTCTCGACGAGCACCACCAGGGCCACGGCCACGGCGAGGGCCGTGAGCGCGACCGTGAACTGCGAGGCGGTGAGCAGCGCGGCGAGGACGGTGACGAGCAGCGTCCGTCCCTCGTGCCCCCCGATGGAACGCACCAGCCAGGCGGGGGGCGCCCCGGCGTCGCCGCGGATGCGGTACACCGTGTCGTAGTGATGGTAGGCGACCGCGGCCACCAGCCCGAAAGCCGCAGGAAGGGCTCCGTTCACGTCCGCTTTCGCCGCCAGGACGAGGACGGTGCCGTACTCGGCGGCGCGCAGGAACGGCGGGACGAGCCAGTCGAGGGCGCCCTTGAGCGGGCGGGCGACGGCCAGCCCCGAGGTCAGGACGTAGGCGAGCGCGGCGACGACCGGCCAGGGGCCACCGAAGCCGGTCAGCGCGGACGTGAGGACGACGGCGAGACCGCCGAGGAGGGCAAGGGCGGGTGCCGTGAAGCCCGGCAGGGCGCGGGCGGGCTTCCTGAGCGCCTCGGCGCAGCCCTGGGCGAGGGGCCCGCTGTCCGCCAGGTCGGCCAGCGCCCGGGCGGCCCGGTCGGTGCGCCGCGCCTTGCGGGTCAGGGAGCGCAGCACCCGGCCCGCCGTGGTGTACGTCGCGGCGAAGGCGCAGCCGATGAGCAGCGCGTAGAAGGTGATGCGGGGCGTGGCGACGGCCGTGAGGATCGCGATCATCGCCCAGCGCTCGCCGATGGGCAGGACGATCATGCGCCGGACCCAGACCGTCCAGCCGACGCTGTCGAGCTTGTCGGAGAGGGCGGCGGTGGGGCTGGTGTTGGCGGTGGCGTCGTGGTTGGCCTCGTTGAAGGAGAAGTCCACGACGTGCCGGCAGGTCTGCAGGACCATGGCGCCCAGGGCCAGGGCCCAGACGTCGTCGCCGCCGCGTGCCGCGCCGAGGGCGAGGCCGGCGTAGTAGGCGTACTCCTTGGCCCGGTCGAAGGTGGCGTCGAGCCAGGCGCCGAGCGTGGAGTACTGCAGGGAGTAGCGGGCGAGCTGCCCGTCGGTGCAGTCCAGCACGAAGGACGCGATCAGCAGGACGCCGGCCGCGACGAAACCGCCGCGGGTGCCCGTGGCCGCGCAGGCCGCCGCTATGAGGGCGGTGAGCAGCGAGGCGGTGGTGACCTGGTTCGGGGTGAGGCCCCGGCGGGCGCACCAGCGGGCGATGTAGCGGGAGTACGGGCTGATGCAGAAGGTGGTGAAGAAGCCGTCGCGGGCCTTGACGGCGGACTTCAGGCGCACGGCCTCGTCGTCGACGTCCGCGACGGCCTGGCGTGCCTCGTTGCGGGCCTGCGGGTCGTCGGGGACGGCCGCCACCAGGGTGCCCAGCTCGGGGCGGTGCACGTCGGTGCCGTCGGCGTCCAGGGCGGTGAGGATGCGGTCGGCGAGGCTGACGGCCAGGGTGGTGCCGCCGCCGGCGGAGTTCTCGCGGGCCATGGCACGGGTGAGGGCCTGCCTGCCGGCCGGCCGGGCGGTGACCGCGCCGGGGATCGCGGCGAGCGGGAAGCGCGGGTCGGTGAGGCCGAGGCGCAGCGCGTGCACGTGCCCCACGAACCGGGCGTCTACCAGGGCGACCCGCTCGTCGCCGGGCACCTCGGCGAGGACGGTCTCGGCCTCGGCGGCGTCGGCCGCGACCCGGATGTCGAAGCCGAGGGACCGCAGGTCGGCCTCGATCGACGATCCGGGGACCGGCTGACCGGTGAGGATGGCGGTCGACAACCGAATTCACTCCCTGGTCCCGAGCGCGTGCGCGCCGGTGCTGTGCATGATGGGGCGCCTGCGCCGGTGGCTCCCGGGGCGGCTGTCGGCAGAGGCTATCGGATGCCGGGAAGGGCGTGTTCACCACCCGTTCGGCGGATGGATCGACGCAGTTCGCCCGAGCCCTTGCCGCGATCATCATCGTGGATCCGGGGGCCGCCCCACAAACCGCGCCCGCCGTACCGGA
The DNA here is from genome assembly GCF_044540525.1 of Streptomyces sp. NPDC085932. Taxonomy (NCBI): domain Bacteria; kingdom Bacillati; phylum Actinomycetota; class Actinomycetes; order Kitasatosporales; family Streptomycetaceae; genus Streptomyces; species Streptomyces sp. NPDC085932. Next base: position 1,029,438 of record NZ_JBITSJ010000001.1, on the reverse strand, counting down.
CATCGGGGACATTGCACCGCCCGCGTCGGGGGCGGCATAGGGTGGTCGACCATGACTTGGCTGATCACCGGCGGGGCCGGCTACATCGGGGCCCACGTGGCCAGGGCCATGACGGAGGCCGGGGAGCGCGTCGTCGCCCTGGACGACCTCTCGGCCGGGGTGCCCGCGCGGCTGCCGTCCGGCGTGCCGCTCGTGCGGGGCTCCTCGCTGGACGGGGCGCTGCTGAAGCGGGTGTGCGCGGAGCACGGTGTGACGGGTGTGGTGCATCTCGCGGCGCGCAAGCAGGTCGCGGAGTCCGTCGCGCAGCCGACCCGGTACTACCGGGAGAACGTGGGCGGCCTGGCGACGCTGCTGGACGCGGTGGCCGAGGCGGGGATCGACCGGTTTGTGTTCTCGTCCTCGGCGGCGGTGTACGGCGACCCGGGGGTGGACCTCATCACGGAGGACACGCCCTGCGCCCCGGTGAACCCGTACGGCGAGACCAAGCTCGCCGGGGAGTGGCTGGTGCGGGCGGCGGGCCGCGCGCACGGGATCTCCACCGTGTGCCTGCGCTATTTCAACGTGGCGGGGGCGGCCGCGCCCGAGCTGGCGGACACGGGGGTGTTCAACATCGTCCCGATGGTCTTCGACCGGCTGACCCGAGACGAGGCGCCCCGGATCTTCGGCGACGACTATCCGACCCCGGACGGCACCTGTGTCCGTGACTACATCCACGTCGCCGACCTGGCGGAGGCGCATCTGGCGGCGGCCCGGCGGCTCGCCGGGGGCGGGGCCGGGGGCGATCTGACGGTCAACATCGGTCGCGGGGAGGGCGTCTCGGTGCGCGAGCTGATCACGGTCATCGGTGAGGTCAGCGGCGACCGGCGGCCCCCGGTCGTGGAGCCCCGGCGGCCCGGGGACGCGCCGCGGGCGGTCGCGTCCGCCGCGCGGGCGGTCGCGGAACTGGGCTGGACCGCCCGGCGCGGGGTGCGCGAGATGGCCGAGTCGGCCTGGCGCGGCTGGCTGCTGCACCACGGGGCCTGACGCTCGGGGCGGCCCTGACCTGCATACCGTTTGCGCAGGTCAGGGCACATGACAACGGTGTTCAGTGCCGCGTTGCACATACCCCCTCCCCGTAGTTCACTGGGGTGCCCGGGCAGGATGAGGCGAACGCGGGAGGGTGGCTTTTCATGGGGGCTGGGCACGATCACGGGCACGCGCACGGTGGGCCGGGTGGTACGGCGACCTCGGCGTACCGGGGCCGGCTGCGGGTCGCGCTGGGGATCACGCTCGGCATCGTGGCGGTCCAGATCGTCGGTGGGATCCTCGCCGACTCGCTGGCGCTCGTCGCCGACTCGGCGCACATGGCGACGGACGCACTGGGCCTGGCCATGGCGCTGCTCGCGATCCACTTCGCGAACCGCCCGCCCAGCGAACGGGCCACCTTCGGCTACGCGCGCGCCGAGATCCTGGCCGCCCTGGCCAACTGCCTGCTGCTGCTCGGGGCCGGCGGGTACGTGGTGTACGAGTCGGTGCAGCGCTTCCTCACCCCCGCGCAGACCGAGGGCCGGCTGGCGCTGCTGTTCGGTGTGATCGGCCTGGTCGCGAACCTGGTGTCGCTGGCGCTGCTGATGCGGGGCCAGAAGGAGAGCCTGAACGTGCGGGGCGCGTTCCTGGAGGTGGCGGCGGACGCCCTGGGGTCGGTCACGGTCATCGTCTCCGCCGTGGTGATCATGCTCACGGGCTGGCAGGCGGCCGACCCGATCGCCTCGCTCGTGATCGCGCTGATGATCGTGCCGCGGACCCTGAAGCTGCTGCGCGAGACCCTCGACGTGCTGCTGGAGGCGGCTCCGAAGGGCGTCGACATGGCGCAGGTGCGGGCGCACATCCTCGCCACGGACGGGGTGGAGGACGTCCACGACCTGCACGCGTGGACGATCACCTCGGGCATGCCGGTGCTCTCCGCCCACGTGGTCGTCAGCTCGGAGGCGCTGAGCGCCATAGGCCACGAGAAGATGCTGCACGAGCTGCAGAACTGCCTCGGTGACCACTTCGACGTGGAGCACTGCACCTTCCAGCTGGAGCCGGGCGGGCACGCGGAGCACGAGGCGCACCTCTGTCATTGAGGGGACGGGTGGGGCGCGTGGCGACCGGTGTGCGCCGGGGTGCACAGCCCTCCGGCGCGCGCCCGCGCCCAGGCTCTCAGCGCGTCCGCGGGGACGATTTTCGGCCCATCGGTCCGGGCACGATCCCTTACCTGGGTCCCTGTCCCGGCGTCCCAGCGGCGCCACCCGCGCTCCCCGCGCCGCCGCGCGGGACATGCGGGCGGCAGCGAAGTGCCGGGAGTGCCGGATTCGTACGGCAGACTTGGGGCGCGAAGACCGATGTGAAGGATGGGTATGCCGATCACACCTGCCACCGCGACGCACAGCCCGTCGAACGGCACCGCAGAGGCGATTTTGCTGGAACTGGTCGACGAGGACGGCGTGACGATCGGCACCGCGGAGAAGCTCGCCGCCCACCAGCCGCCCGGACAGCTGCACCGCGCGTTCTCGGTGTTCCTCTTCGACGAGTACGGCCGGCTGCTGCTCCAGCAGCGCGCGCTGGGCAAGTACCACTCCCCCGGTGTGTGGTCCAACACCTGCTGCGGCCACCCCTACCCGGGTGAGGCGCCCTTCGCGGCCGCGGCGCGGCGTACGTTCGAGGAGCTCGGCGCCTCCCCGTCCCTGCTGGCCGAGGCGGGCACGGTCCGCTACAACCACCCGGACCCGGAGTCGGGGCTGGTGGAGCAGGAGTACAACCACCTCTTCGTCGGCATGGTGCAGGCCGTGCTGCGGCCGGACCCGCAGGAGGTGGCGTCGACGGCGTTCGTGACGCCGCCGGAGCTCGCGGAGCGGCATGCCAAGGACACGTTCTCGTCCTGGTTCATGACGGTCCTGGACGCCGCCCGGCCGGCGATCAGGGAGCTGACGGGCACGTCGGCCGGCTGGTGAGGCGCGGGCCCGCCGGGCCCGTCTAGGCGAAGCGGGCGGGCCGCAGCGGCAGGGCGGCCCAGATCACCTTGCCGCCGCTCGCGGTGTACTCGACCTCGCACACCCCGCCCGCCTCGCGGGTGATCTCGCGGACGAGGAGCAGACCGCGGCCCCCGGTCCGGCCGTGGTCGGTCTCCAGCGCCGTCGGCCGGTAGGGGTGGTTGTCCTCCACGGACACGCGCAGCCACTCCGCGCCGACGGCCAGTTCGACCGCGATCGTCGGCGACAGCACGGCCGCGTGTTTCACGGCGTTCGTCACCAGTTCCGAGACGATCAGCAGCAGCCCCTGGGCCAGGTCGTCCGGGACGGGCACCCCCTGACGGCGCAGCAGGTCCCGTACGGCGTGCCGCGCCTGCGGGACCGAGGCGTCGACGGCCGGTGCGGTGAACCGCCAGACCCCTTCGTACGGCAGCGGATCCACCGGTCCGGGACCGAGGGGCGCCGCGCCGCCCTGTGGGCGTGGGCCGAACCCGCGCCCGTCGTCGTCCATCGTCCGGTCGCCACCCTCGCGCTCGATTGTCGCCACACTCCGAGTGTTGGTAACGATGCGCTCCGGACCGTGGGGCTGACCAGAAGTCAGCACGTATCGAGCACTTCTGACCGTTGGCGTATGACACGGTCAGTTGTGGGACTGGTCCTGTCCCTGTTGTGCCGTCTCGGCGAACTATTCGGGTTGTACGGGTTTGGCCTCCGGATAGCATCCGGCGCATGGATCCGCAGCTGCACCACAGCGTGACCGAGTCGGTCGCGACGGTCGTCATCAGCCACCCGGACAAGCGCAACGCCATGACCGCCGCGATGTGGCGTGCGCTGCCACCGCTGCTCGGGGAGCTCGCGGGCGATCCGGCGGTGCGGGTGCTGGTGCTGACCGGGGAGGGCGGGACGTTCTGCGCCGGGGCCGACATCTCCACGCTGCGGCAGTCGCCTCAGGAGGCACAGGGGCTGGCCGTGCGGGCCGAGGAGGCACTGGCGGCGTTCCCCAAACCGACGCTCGCGGCGGTCCGCGGGCACTGCGTGGGCGGCGGCGCGCAACTGGCGGCGGCCTGTGATCTGCGGTTCGCCGAGGAGGGCGCGCTGTTCGGCGTGACGCCCGCGAAGCTCGGCATCGTGTACCCCTCGTCCTCGACCAGGCGGCTGGTGTCCCTGGTGGGGCCCGCCACGGCCAAGTACCTGTTGTTCTCCGGGGAACTGATCGACACCGAGCGGGCGCTGCGCACCGGCCTCGTGGACGAGGTGCTGCCCGCGGGCGGACTCGGCAAGCGGGTGGCCGAGTTCGCCCGCGTCCTGGTGTCCCGTTCGCAGCTGACGCAGGCGGCGGCCAAGGAGTTCGCGGACGGCCGCACCGACCGGGACGCGCACTGGGCGGGGCAGGCGGGCGCGAGCGGCGACACCGCGGAGGGGGTCGCCGCGTTCCTGGAGCGCAGGCAGCCGCGGTTCGGCTGGAGCGTGCCTACGTCAGGATGAGCCCGGCGTGGGTGCGGACCAGGTCGACGAGGTGCGCGGGCGCCTTCTCGGGTGATCCGGCGTCATAGGGCGGCTGCGGGTCGTACTCGGTGGCGAGCTGGACGATCCGCGCGTGGTCGTCGCCGGCGATCCGGCCGAGCAGGGTCAGTCCCATGTCGATGCCGGCGGAGACGCCGGCGGCGGTGACGTACTTGCCGTCGGTGACGACCCGCTCCCCCGTCGGTTCGGCGCCGTGCCGGGCGAGCTCCTCCAGGGCCAGCCAGTGGGACGTCGCCCGGCGGCCCCGCAGGAGTCCGGCGGCGGCGAGCAGCAGGGAGCCGGTGCACACGGACGTGGTCCAGGTGCTGCCGGCGTCGACGGCGCGCAGCCAGGAGAGCAGGGGCCCGTCCGCCGCCAGCGGGAGCGGGCCGGGGCCGCCGGGCACGACGACGATGTCGGGGCTCGGCACGTCGGCCAGGGCCCGGTCGGCGATGAGCGCGAGGCTGCCCGTGTCGCTGCGCACGGGTCCGGCCTCCTCGGCGACGAAGACGGTCTCCGCCCCCGGGAGCCGCCCCAGGGTCTCGTACGGGCCGACGGCGTCGAGGGCGGTGAAGCGGTCGTGGAGGACGATGGCGATCTGCATGGGGCCCTTTCGTCGAAGTGTGCGTCGTTGTGTGCGGCTGCGGGTCCGCCCCTGGGAGGGGGCATCCCGGGGTGTCCCGGTCTCAGGGCGTGGTCACCGGGCGGAAGCGGCGGCGGTACTCCGCCGGGGGTGTGCCCAGTGCCTTGACGAAGGCGCGGCGCATGGCCTCCGGCGTGCCGTAGCCGCTGGTGCGGGAGATCTCCTCGATGCCGTCCGGGGTGTCCTCCAGGAGGCGGCGGGCGTGTTCGAGGCGGACGCGGTCCACGTAGCGGCCGGGCGTCATGCCGGTCTCTGCGCGGAAGGCACGGGCGAAGTGGCGGGGCGAGAGGCGCGCCCGGGCGGCGAGGGACGCGACGGAGAGGTCGTCGTCCGGGCGCTCGGCGATGTGGCGCTGCACCTCGCGCAGGGGCTCGCGCCGGGCGGTCTGGGCCGCGAGCTGGGCGCTGAACTGGGCCTGGTTCCCCGGCCGGCGCAGGAAGACCACGAGGTGCCGGGCGATGGTGAGGGCCGCGTCCCGGCCCAGGTCCTCCTCGACCAGGGCTAGCGCGAGGTCGATGCCGGCGGTGACACCGGCCGAGGTGGCGACATGCCCGTCGCGGACGTAGACCGGGTCGGGGTCGACCTGCACGGCCGGGTGGTCGCGGGCGAGCCGGTCGCAGTACGCCCAGTGGGTCGTGGCGCGCCGGCCGTCCAGCAGCCCGGCCGCCGCGAGCACGGTCGCGCCGGTGCACACGGAGACCAGCCGCCCGGCACGCGGCCCGCGCTCGCGCACCCAGTCGACCAGCCGCGCGTCCGGCCGCAGGCCGCCCGTCCCGCCGGGGACCAGCAGGACGTCCGGGTCCGGCGCATCGGACAGGGACGTGTCGGGAACGAGGGCCAGTCCGCTGGTGGTGCGCACGGGCGCGCCGTCCAGGGAGGCGGTGCGGATCCGGTACGTGCCCGGGGCGAGCAGTTCCGCGCCGGCGAAGACCTCCACCGGTCCGGTGACGTCGAGACTCTGCACACCGTCGTACAGGACGGCGAGAACCGTGCGCTGGGCCATGCCGTCGATGGTGCGCGGGCGCGGTGCGTGGCCGCAATGACGAGTCCCCCACCTTTCCTGCCATGCGGGACATGGCCGTGGAGGTCATACCAAGCGGTTGGTAACCTGCGCGGCATGACGACTGCCGCCCTGGAGCCGCGCGCCGGCCGACGCTGCCACAACGTGCTCAACTCCCTGCACGCGACGCACTACTTCTCGCCGGACCTCGGGCGGGAGCTGGGCGCCGCCGGGGTCAGCGACCCGCGCGCCGTGAACTTCGCCGTACGGGCCGCCGCGTTCGGGCCGGTCGGGGCCGGGCCGGTGGCCGCCGCCTTCTACAACTACAAGTACGAGCTCGTCGCCCGGCACGTGCCCGCGGTGTGGGAGGCCGTCACACCCGGGCAGGTGCTGGCCGCACGCGTGCGTGCGGTGGACGCGACCCTGCGCCGGCTGCTCGGCGAGGAGGCCCTGGCGTCGGCGGAGATGGCGGAGGCCGCCCGGCTCGCCCTGCGGGCCGCCGAGGCCTGTACGCGCGAGGCGCGGCCGCTGTACGCCGCCCACGCCGACCTGCCCGTCCCCGAGGAGCCGCACCTGAGGTACTGGCACGCGGCGACCCTGCTGCGCGAGCACCGGGGCGACGGGCACCTGGCCGCTCTGATGTCCGCGGGCCTGGACGGACTCGAGGCCCTGGTGACCCATACGGCGACGGGCAAGGGCATGACGCCGAAGTGGGTGTTCGGCACCCGGGGCTGGAGCCGCGAGGACTGGGACGCGGCGTCGGACCGGCTGCGCGAGCGCGGGCTGCTGGACGGGGACGGGGAGCTCACCGAGCAGGGCAGTGCCCTGCGCGCCGGGATCGAGCAGGAGACGGACCGCCTCGACCGGGCCCCGTACGAGCACCTGGGCCCGGAGGGCGTGGCCCGGCTGACCGAGCTGGGCGGAGGATTCGCACGGGCCGCGGTTCTGGCGGGGGCGTTCCCGGCGGACCTGATCGGCAAGCGCTGAGGGCTCGGCGGAGGCCCGCTCCGCTCACGCCCTCGGACCGTGCCGGGCACGGGTGTTCGGTCGTGACGCATGGTGAGGCGTCTGCGCGGTACCCGCTCTGCACCGGCCGGCGCGGCCGGGAGTGGAGAAAGGGGAATTTCGTGTTCCGTGCTATCGCAGACGTGCTGCGCCAGATCGGCGGGGCGATCGCCACCGTCGTGACGCTGCCCTTCCGGGCCCTGGCCCGGCTCTTCGGCGGGGCCTCGTCCTCCACCCGCAGCCGCAGGGCCTGACCGCCGGCGCCGGCCCGCCGCGTGCCGCCCTGATCCCCGGGTGTCGGTGTCACCTGCCACAATTGCCGCGCAACCTCAGCGGAGAAGGCGGTACGGGATCGTGACGACACCCGGGTCCAGCGGGTCCATCAGCGCAGTGTCCATCGAAGGCAGGATCGCCGAGGAGCTCGGCGTACGGGAGCGGCAGGTCAGGGCCGCCGTGGAACTGCTCGACGGCGGTTCCACGGTGCCCTTCATCGCTCGCTACCGCAAGGAAGCGACCGAGATGCTCGACGACGCGCAGCTGCGCACGATCGAGGAGCGGCTGCGCTACCTGCGGGAGCTGGAGGAGCGGCGGGCCGCCATCCTGGACTCGGTGCGCGAGCAGGGCAAGCTCACCGACGAACTCCAGGCCCGGATCCGGGGCGCCGAGACCAAGGCGCGCCTGGAGGACATCTACCTGCCGTACAAGCCCAAGCGGCGCACCAAGGCGCAGATCGCGCGCGAGGCGGGTCTGGAGCCGCTGGCGGACGGGCTGCTCGGTGACCCGGCCGTCGAGCCCCTCGCCGCGGCCGCCGCGTTCGTCGACGCGGACAAGGGCGTGGCGGACCCGCAGGCCGCCCTCGACGGCGCCCGGGCGATCCTCACCGAGCGGTTCGCCGAGGACGCCGACCTCATCGGCGAGCTGCGCGAACGCATGTGGGTGCGCGGCCGGCTGGCCGCCAGGGTGCGGGAGGGCAAGGAGGAGGCGGGCGCGAAGTTCGCCGACTACTTCGACTTCGCCGAACCGTTCACGGAGCTGCCCTCGCACCGCGTCCTGGCGATGCTGCGCGGCGAGAAGGAGGAGGTCCTCGACCTCGTCCTGGAGCCCGAGGAGCCGACCGACGGCCCGTCGTCGTACGAGGGGATCGTCGCACACCGGTTCGGGATCGCCGACCGGGGCCGCCCGGCCGACAAGTGGCTGACGGACACGGTCCGCTGGGCGTGGCGCACCCGCATCCTCGTCCACCTGGGCATCGACCTCAGACTGCGGCTGCGCACGGCCGCCGAGGACGAGGCGGTACGGGTCTTCGCGGCGAACCTGCGCGACCTGCTGCTCGCCGCCCCCGCGGGCACCCGTGCGACGCTCGGCCTGGACCCCGGCTTCCGTACCGGTGTGAAGGTCGCCGTGGTGGACGCGACCGGCAAGGTCGTCGCCACGGACGTCATCCACCCGCACGTCCCGGCCAACCGGTGGGACGAGGCCATCGCCCGGCTGGCCCGGCTGGCGAAGGAGCACGCGGTCGAGCTGATCGCCATCGGCAACGGCACCGCCTCGCGCGAGACGGACAAGCTCGCCGGTGAACTGATCGCCAGGCATCCGGAGCTGAACCTCACGAAGGTGATGGTCTCCGAGGCCGGCGCGTCGGTGTACTCGGCGTCCGCGTTCGCCTCGCAGGAGCTGCCCGACATGGACGTGTCGCTGCGCGGCGCCGTGTCCATCGCCCGCCGGCTCCAGGACCCGCTCGCCGAGCTGGTGAAGATCGACCCCAAGTCGATCGGCGTCGGCCAGTACCAGCACGACCTGTCCGAGGTGAAGCTCTCGCGCTCGCTGGACGCGGTCGTGGAGGACTGTGTGAACGGCGTGGGCGTGGACGTCAACACGGCCTCGGCGCCGCTGCTCGCCCGGGTCTCCGGCATCACCTCCGGCCTCGCCGAGAACATCGTGGCGCACCGCGACCAGAACGGGCCGTTCACGTCCCGTGGCGAGCTGAAGAAGGTGGCGCGGCTCGGCCCGAAGGCCTACGAGCAGTGCGCGGGCTTCCTGCGGATCCGCGGCGGCACCGACCCGCTGGACGCCTCCAGCGTGCACCCGGAGGCCTACCCGGTGGTCCGGCGGATGGTGAAGACGGCCGGCCAGGAGGTCGCCGGGCTCATCGGCAACACGGCCGTGCTGCGCTCGCTGCGTCCGCAGGACTTCGTCGACGAGTCGTTCGGTCTGCCGACGGTGACCGACATCCTCAAGGAGCTGGAGAAGCCGGGCCGCGACCCGCGTCCGGCGTTCAAGACGGCCGTCTTCAAGGAGGGCGTCGAGAAGATCTCCGACCTGGCGTCCGGGATGGTCCTGGAGGGCGTCGTGACCAACGTGGCCGCCTTCGGGGCGTTCGTCGACGTCGGTGTCCACCAGGACGGCCTGGTGCACGTGTCCGCGATGTCGAAGACGTTCGTCAAGGACCCGCGGGACGTCGTCAAGCCCGGCGACATCGTCAAGGTGAAGGTCCTCGACGTCGACATCCCGCGCAAGCGGATCTCGCTGACGCTGCGCCTGGACGACGAGGCGGCCCCGCAGGGCGGCCAGGGCGGCGGCTCGGGCGAGCGTGAGCGCCGTCAGCGGGGCGGGCGACCGCCGCAGCAGCGGCAGGGCGGTGGCGGCCGCGGCGGTCAGGGCGGTGGCCAGGGCGGCGGTCGTGGGGGCCAGGGTGGCGGGTCGCGTCAGGCGCCCGCGCCGGCGAACAGCGCGATGGCCGACGCTCTGCGCCGGGCCGGTCTGGTCGATCCCAAGAACGGCCGTCGCTGAGCGCTTCGCCCGGGATGCCGTGGTGATCCGCGCGTCCGTGGTGGCCGGTCGCGCCCGCGCGGCGGCAGCGGCACCTCGACCGCAGCCCCGCGCCCCTGGCAGGGGCGGATCTAGACTGGCTTCATGTCTGCCGCACGCGTCCTCACCTGGGAAGTATCCGCGAGCCACGGGGTCGAGACCGCCTGGGTCCAGGTGCGGGACGGCGTGCTGCGGGCGCGTGGGCGAGCCGTCGGGACGGAGCCGGAGCCCTACTGGGTCACGTACGACCTGGACACGGGCGACGGGTTCGTCACGCGGCGGCTGCGGGTGACGGTCGACTCCGCCGGCGGCACCCGCACGCTCGATCTGCGGCACGACGGCGGGGGCGGCTGGACCGTGGACGGCGAGCGGCTCGCGGACGTCGACGGAGCCCTCGACTGCGATCTCGGGCTGTGCCCGCTGACCAACACCCTGCCCGTGCTGCGGCACGGGCTGCACCGGGGTGCGGGCGAGCTGGAGCTCCTGATGGCCTGGGTCTCGGTGCCGGACCTGTCGGTGCGGCCGTCGCGGCAGACGTACACGCACCTCGCGCCCGGGCGGGTCCGGTACGCCTCCGGTGACTTCCGCAGCGACCTGGAGTTCGACGAGGAGGGGTTCGTCGTCGGCTACCCCTCCCTGGCGAGGCGTCTGGCGGCCGCCTAGCGCTCGGTCACCTTGCCGTCCGCGACCTCCAGACGGCGGGTGACGTGCACGGCGTCCAGCATGCGGCGGTCGTGGGTGACCAGCAGGAGGGTGCCCTCGTAGGCGTCGAGGGCCGACTCCAGTTGCTCGATGGCCGGCAGGTCCAAGTGGTTGGTGGGCTCGTCGAGGACCAGGAGGTTGACGCCCCGGCCCTGGAGCAGGGCGAGGGCGGCCCGGGTGCGCTCGCCCGGGGAGAGGGTGGCCGCGGGGCGCAGTACGTGGCCGGTCTTGAGGCCGAACTTGGCCAGGAGGGTGCGGACCTCGACCGGTTCGGTGTCCGGGACGGCCGTGCGGAACGCGTCGAGCAGGGTCTCCTCGCCGTGGAACAGCTTGCGGGCCTGGTCGACCTCGCCCAGCAGGACGCCCGCGCCGAGCGCGGCGTGTCCGGCGTCCAGCGGGACGCGGCCGAGCAGGGCGGCGAGCAGCGTGGACTTGCCCGCGCCGTTCGCACCGGTCACCGCGACCCGGTCGGCCCAGTCGATCTGGAGGGACACCGGGCCGAGGACGAAGCCGCCGCGGCGCACCTCGGCGTCCCGCAGGGTGGCGACGACGGCGCCCGAGCGGGGGGCCGACGCGATCTCCATGCGCAGCTCCCACTCCTTGCGGGGCTCCTCGACAACGTCCAGGCGCTCGATCATGCGCTGGGTCTGGCGGGCCTTCGCGGCCTGTTTCTCGCTGGCCTCGCTGCGGAACTTGCGGCCGATCTTGTCGTTGTCGTTGCCCGCCTTGCGGCGCGCGTTCTTCACGCCCTTGTCCATCCAGGAGCGCTGGGTCTGCGCGCGGTCCTGGAGGGCCGCCTTCTTGTCGGCGTACTCCTCGTACTCGTCGCGCGCGTGCCGCCGGGCGACGTCCCGCTCCTCCAGGTAGGCCGCGTAACCACCGCCGTAGAGGTTGATCTCACCCTGGGCGAGGTCGAGTTCGAGGACCTTGGTGACCGTGCGGGTGAGGAACTCGCGGTCGTGGCTGACGACCACCGTGCCGGCGCGCAGGCCGGCGACGAAGCGTTCGAGTCGCTCCAGGCCGTCCAGGTCGAGGTCGTTGGTCGGCTCGTCCAGCAGGAAGACGTCGTAGCGGGACAGCAGGAGGGAGGCGAGTGAGGCGCGGGCGGCCTGGCCGCCGGACAGGGAGGTCATCGGCTGGTCCAGGTCGATGGCGAGGCCGAGGGAGCCGGCGACCTCCTCGGCGCGCTCGTCGAGGTCGGCACCGCCGAGGCCGAGCCAGCGCTCCAGGCTCGTGGCGTAGGCGTCGTCGGCACCGGGCGCCCCGTCGACCAGGGCCTGCGTCGCCTCGTCCATGAGCCGCTGGGCCTCGGCGACGCCCGTGCGGCGGGCCAGGAAGGCCCGGACGGTCTCGCCGGGGCGGCGGTCGGGCTCCTGCGGCAGGTGGCCGACGGTGGCGGCCGGCGGGGACAGGCGCAGTTCGCCCTGCTCGGGTGCGGTGAGGCCGGCGAGCAGCCGGAGCAGGGTGGACTTGCCCGCGCCGTTGGCGCCGACCAGGCCGATGACGTCGCCGGGCGCGACGACGAGGTCGAGCCCGGTGAACAGGGCGCGGTCGCCGTGGCCGGCGGCGAGGTTCTTGGCGACGAGGGTGGCAGTCATCAGAGGGCCGATCCTAGTGGGCCGCTCCGTGGGTCACGGCCGTGGCCAGGACGCTTCCGGTGGTGCGGGCGACGAGGAAGGACCGCCCCTTCAGCGCCTTCGGATCCAGGGCGAGGCGGTGCCGGCCCGGTTCCAGGACGCCGTCGAACAGGTCGTGGGTGTGGACGCGCGAGAGCCGGTCGATGCGGTGGGCGGTCAGGGTGAGCCGGCAGGTGGAGGTGACCTCGACGTCCGCGCCGGTGCCGTCGGCGGTCAGAGCGGTCAGGCGGCGCTGTCCGGCGGGACTGCGGTCCAGGGCGTGCTCGATCTGGGCGACGAGGACCGGGACCACCGGGGCGAGGCCGTCGACGTGGGCGACCGGGACCCGGGCCCGTTCGAAGGCGCGGCGCACGGCGGCCCGTTCCCGTTCGGCCGTGTCCGGGCCGTAGGCGACGGCGCCGTAGCCGCGCAGTTCGTCGGCGGGCACGCCGTCGGCGTCGTGGGCGAGGTCGGCGCCCACGCCGATGGTGCGCAGTGCGGCGGCGAGCCGGGACAGGACGGAGACCCGGGCGCCGATCAGCAGGACGCGGCGGCGGGGGTCCGGGGCGGAGCCGTCCAGGAGGGCGGCCAGGGCCGTTCGGTACTCGCCGCCGCGGAAGCGGAACGGGCCGATGCCGTGGTAGCCGTTGCGTTCGAGGTCGGCGTGTTCGCCGGTCTGCCAGGCGAAGTCCCGCCAGATGACGTCCTCGCCGTCCCGGCGGATGACCGCGGTGACGGCGCCGCAGGCCAGGTCCTCGCACTCGGGGCAGCCGTAGACGACGTACCGGTCCCCGGGCAGCGGGGCCGGGCTCTCCAGGAGCAGGCTGCGGACCTGGGCGGTGAAGATGGCGGGTGGGACGTCGGAGGCGAGCGGGGAGACCGCGTCGAGGTCGGAGAGCTGGAAGAGGAGCGGGCGTCCGTCGACGATGAAGTCCAGGAAGTCCCGGTGGACCTGGTAGCCACCGTCGTTGAGGACTCCGCCGGCCCGCATCGCGGGTGCCAGGCCGAAGGTCGTGTACTGGGCGTACTCGGCGCACATGGGGTGAGTATCCCCACACGGGGCGTGATGTGAGCACGGCATGACACATCCGCTACGGTCCGGCCATGGCAGACGAACCGAGTGACGAGATCGTGGTGGTCGGAGGCGGGGTCGTCGGGCTGACGACCGCGGTGGTCCTGGCCGAGGGCGGGCGGCGGGTCCGGGTGTGGACGAAGGACGCCGCCGAGGCGACCACCTCCGCCGTTGCCGGTGCGCTGTGGTGGCCCTACCGGATCGAGCCGGCCGCACTGGCGCGTACCTGGGGCCTGCGGTCGCTGGAGGTGTACGCGGAGCTGGCGCGGCGGCCCGGGCAGGCCGGCGTACGCATGGTCGAAGGGGTACTGGGCGAGACCGGGCTCGACGAGGTGGCCGGGTGGCTGGCGGCACGGGTGCCGGGGCTGCGGGCGGCCACACCCGGGGAGTACGCCGGGCGGGGCGTGCGCGCGCGGCTGCCGCTGATCGACATGCCGGCCCATCTGGCGTGGCTGCGGGAGCGGTTGGCCGCGGCGGGCGGGGTGGTCGAGGCGCGGGCGGTGTCCTCGCTGGCGGAGGCCGACGCGCCGGTCGTGGTGAACTGCACGGGCCTCGCGGCGCGGGAGCTGGTGCCGGATCCGTCCGTGCGGCCGGTGCGCGGGCAGCTGGTCGTCGTGGAGAACCCCGGGATCGACACGTGGCTGGTCTCCCGTGATGCGGCCGGACAGTACGCCTACCTGTTCCCGCAGCCGGGCGGACTGATCCTCGGCGGCACCGCGGAGGAGGACGCCTGGTCCCTGGAGCCCGACCCGGCGACGGCCGAGGCGATCGTCGCGCGCTGCGCGGAGCTCCGGCCGGAGGTCGCCGGGGCGAAGGTGCTGGAGCACCGGGTGGGGCTGCGGCCCACCCGCCCGGCGGTCCGCCTGGAGCGCGACGCCCTGCCGGACGGCCGGCTCCTGGTGCACAACTACGGCCACGGCGGCGCGGGCGTCACCGTGGCGTGGGGGTGTGCGCAGGAGGCGGCGCGGCTGGTCACCGGCGGAGAAGCGGCTGTCACCGGCTGAAGGGCTGTCACTGCCTGAGGAGGGACGGTCACCGGCTCGAGCAAGCGCGCGGAACGGCCGGGCGCCCCGGGCGGCAAGCCCGGGGCGCCCTGGTGCCTGCGGTCGGCGCCGCTCGGTCAGTGCTTGCCGATCGGGTCGCCCTCGACGTCCGGACCGCGGCCCGGCCCGACGCGGAACTCGAACTCGCCGTCGTACTTCTTGTGGCCCTCGATGACGGCCTGTTCGACGGCCTCGGACCCCATCTGCTCGCGCACGATCACCGGGTCGCGGCGCAGGTCGCGCATGAGCGCGACGCACATGAAGGTCATCACGACGACGAACGGCGCCGCCGCGAGGATCGTGAGGTTCTGCAGACCCGTCAGGGCGTCGCCCTGCCCACTGCCGACCATCAGCATGATCGCGGCGACCGCGCCGGTGACCACACCCCAGAACACGACGACCAGACGGCCCGGTTCGAGCGCGCCCTTCTGCGACAGCGTGCCCATGACGATCGAGGCCGCGTCCGCGCCCGAGACGAAGAAGATGCCGACCAGGATCATCACGAGCAGGCTGGTCGCGGTGGCGATCGGGAACTGCTGGAGCACGTCGAAGAGCTGGCCCTCCGGGGTCGTCTCCTTGCCCAGCCGCCCCTGCTCCTGCATCTTCATCGCCGAACCGCCGAAGATCGCGAACCAGATCAGGCTGACCGTGCTGGGCACGAGGATGACCCCGCCGACGAACTGGCGGATGGTCCGGCCCCGGCTGATCCGGGCGATGAACATGCCGACGAAGGGCGTCCAGGAGATCCACCACGCCCAGTAGAAGACGGTCCAGCTGCCCAGCCAGTCGGCGACGCCCTCGCCGCCGCTGGCCTCCGTGCGCCCGGCCAGCTGGGGCAGGTCGCCGAGGTAGGCGAAGACGGAGGTGGGCAGCAGGTCCAGGACGATGATGGTCGGCCCGGCCACGAACACGAACAGGGCGAGCACCAGTGCCAGCACCATGTTGGTGTTGGACAGCCACTGGATGCCCTTCTCCACGCCCGACACCGCGGACGCGACGAAGGCCAGGGTCAGCACCGCGATGATCGCGACGAGCAGCCCGGTGCTCACCTTGTCCATCCAGTCCAGCTCCTGAACGCCGGAGCCGATCTGCAGCGCGCCGAGCCCGAGGGAGGCGGCGGAGCCGAAGACGGTCGCGACGATCGCGAGGATGTCGATGACCCGGCCGGCGGCGCCGTTCGCGTTCTTCCTGCCGATGAGCGGGGTGAACACGGCGCTGATGGTCTGCCGCCGGCGCCTGCGGAAGGTGCTGTAGGCGATGGCCAGACCCACCACGGCGTAGATCGCCCAGGGGTGGAGCGTCCAGTGGAACAGGGTGGTCGCCATGGCCGTCTCCATGCGTTCGCCGGAGTCGGCCGGGTCGGAGCCCGGCGGGGGCGTGCCGTAGTGCGACAGCGGCTCGCTCACGCCGTAGAACATCAGGCCGATGCCCATGCCTGCGCTGAACATCATGGCGACCCAGGAGACCGTGCGGAACTCCGGCTCCTCGCCCTCGGCGCCCAGGTGGATGCGGCCGTAGCGGCTGATCGCGAGCCAGAGCGCGAAGACGACGAAGCCGGAGGCGGCCAGCATGAACGCCCAGCCGCCGTTGTGCATCAGGCCGCTGAGCATGCTGGTGGAGACGTCCTCGAGCGAGTCGGTCGCCGCGGCGCCCCAGACCACGAAGGCCAGGGTGAGCACCGCCGTGACGCCGAAGACGATGCGGTCGGTCTGCGGCCGGTCCCGGCCGGGCAGTCCCGCTTCCGACCCCGGCAGCGCGGCTCCCTCGTGGGAGTCCTTGTCCCTTGGTCGTTCTTGCGTCACAGGCGGCACCTCTCATCGAAACAGCGCGGAGAATCGGTTCCTCCGTAACGCTGCTACCACGTGTGGCGGATTTTCACCCTCTCAGCACGCGGTTTCGCGTGAACCTTCTGTGAGGTGGTACTCGGCCCGGTCGTCCAGCAGCAGGGGGACGAGGGCCCGCAGGGACTGGCGCACGGGGACGAGGACGCCCTCGGCGTCCTCGCGCACGCGCACGCCGTGCAGGGCCAGTTCGTCGCCCACCTCCGCGTACTGGGCGGCCGTGAGCCGGTACCCGCAGGGCGGGTCGGGGATGATGTCGGACGGTCCGGGAGGCTCGTTGTCCGCGCCGCCGACGTAGACCGGGCCGCTGTCGGCGTATCCGGTGAGACGGGCCCGGCCCGTGGCCGCCTCGATCCGGCCGCGGCGCTCGTCGGTGTAGCCGAACAGGCCCTTCAGGGCGGCCAGCTGGGAGGTCACCCGGCGCCGGTTGTTCAGCGCCTCGTCCGCCTTCTCGGCGTCGGTGAGCGGGTCCACCCGGCTCTCGATGAGCAGGCCCACGGAGTGCTTCACCCCGGACATGTTGCGCAGGATGCGCTCCTGCCCGTCCCCGGCGACCTGCCGGATCGGCTCGCCCGTGTCCGGGTCGGTCCAGATCCCGTAGGTGCCGGTCGAGTGCCCGGCGCGCTGCGCGGCGGGCCGCACGTACGCCTCGGACAGGGTGCGCGCCTCGTCGTGGACCGCGTCGTGCGTGTTGAGGTTGCGCGGCCAGAGGTCGAACAGGGCCTTGTCGTAGTACGGCGGTGTGGCGCCGTACTCGTGCAGGTCGTAGACGAGGTCGGGGCGCTGGTCGCGCAGGACGGCGGCCAGGGCGCGGCCCTCGGCGGTCTTCAGGGCGAGGTGGTCGCGGTTGATGTCGACGCCGTCGGCGTTGCCGCGCGTGTCGGCGGCCCGGCCGTCGGGGTTGGCGGTGGGCACGACGAGGACCGTGGTGCGGTCCAGGAAGCGCCGGGTGCGGCTGTCCCGGGCGTACGCGAGGTCGCGGATCGTGGTGAGGCAGGCCTCGCGGCCGGAGGGCTCGTCGCCGTGCTGGCTGCAGACGAGCAGCACCTTGTTCGGACTGGGCCGGGTGCCGATCCTGACGAGTTGGAGGGGGCGGCCCTGTTCGGTCGTGCCGAAGCGGGACACCGACACCCGGCTGCTCGACCGGTCCACGGCCCGGAGGAAGTCCTGCTCCTCGGGCTGGGTGGTCCAGCGGGCGCCGTTCGTCTGTTCGAAGCCGGTGCGCGGCGGTGCGTCCGTGGTGGTCGCCTCGGCCGGGACGGCGACCAGGGACGCGGCGAGCGCCGCGGCGGTCAGGGTCAGGGCGCGGACGCGGACGCGGATCACTGGGTTCCCCCCGGGACACGGTGAGTGGTGCGCGGCTCCCGTACGCCGTCCAGGAGGGAGGCGCCGGGCACGGCGGACGTGGCACCCGCGGTGGCGCGGGCGAAGGCGGTGGCGCCGCCGGCGAACGGCACGCGTGCCGAGGTGCGGGCGAGGTCGAGCTTCAGGGTCGGCCGGTCGGCGGGAGGGTCGATGAGGTCCTTGTCGGTGCCGGCCACGATCAGCGCCAGGCGGTGGCCCTTCGGCACGACGTGGTCGGTGGCCGCCAGGTCGAGGGTGATCGTGTACCGCTTGCCCGGGGTGAGCGGGGCGCCCTTGGTCTCGGAG
The DNA here is from genome assembly GCF_044540525.1 of Streptomyces sp. NPDC085932. Classification (NCBI taxonomy): domain Bacteria; kingdom Bacillati; phylum Actinomycetota; class Actinomycetes; order Kitasatosporales; family Streptomycetaceae; genus Streptomyces; species Streptomyces sp. NPDC085932. The sequence goes on along the minus strand of NZ_JBITSJ010000001.1, from coordinate 1,011,565 downwards.
GCGTGGTTGCCCAGGTCGGCCCAGCCACGGCTGACGATCGTGTAGTCGACGTCGGCGGTCTTCGCCTTCGTCTCCTTGAAGCAGGCGCTGTCGCCGGTGGTGCTCGCGCCCCAGCAGGTGCGGTCGGTGAGCGTGGTGATGCCCTCGCCCGGGTCGGCGTAGTCGCGGATGGTCGCGGGGCCGATGTCCACGAGGACGGCGGAGAGGTGGGCCGTCGGGGTGGAGGGCGTCGCGGTGACGGTGACCGCGGAGGAGCCGGACAGGCGCAGGTCGCGGGTGAGCGGCCCGGTGACGAAGCCGGCCTTCTCCGGTGTCGGCTTGTCGATGCTCGCGGCCCAGTCGGTCTCGCTCAGCGCGGGGTCGTCGGTGACGGTCCCGGTGCCGTGGCGGCGGTGCAGGCCGAGGGTGCCGACGCCGTCCTGGGTGCCCGGGCCGGGGCGCAGGGTGGCGGCGCGGGTGCCGCTCGGCGGCCAGGTCCGGGAGGTGGTCCACCGGTCGGGCGCGCGTTCGATGTCGGCCATGGGCTCGCGGTCGATGCCGTTGTCGTAGCCCATGAGTTCGTGGTCGAACCAGCGGTGCAGGGTCTCGACCCATGTCGTGCGCCGGAAGTCGAAGGGGTCGACGTGGCCGGTCTGCGAGAGCCAGATCTTGCGGTCGACGCCGTTCTTCGCGAGGGCGTCCCACCACTGGCCGACGTGCTTCATGCGGACGTTGAGGTCCTGCATGCCGTGGACGAGGAAGACGCTGGCCCTGACCTTGCGCGCGGCCTTCACGTAGTCGCGCTCGGCCCACAGCGGGCTCAGGTCGCCGCTGCGCGGGGCGCCGTCGACGAGCTTGCGCTGCACGGCACCGCACTTGGCGCGGGCGTCGGGGCTGTTGACGTAGTTCGAGAGCCAGTCGGGGCCGGAGTCGTACAGCGGGGCGCCCTGCTGGAAGTAGTAGTCGTACCAGGAGGAGATGGCGCTGATCGGGACGATGGTCTCCAGGCCCTCGACACCGGTGGCGGCCACGCCGTTGGCGATGGTGCCGTCCCAGCTCTTGCCGATCATGCCCGTGCGGCCGTTGGTCCAGCCGGCCTCGGCGCGGGTGGTGCCGGTGCGGGTGGTGTAGGCCTTGGCGCGGCCGTTGAGCCAGTCGACGACGGCCTTGGCCGACCGGACGTCGGAGCGGCCGCCGACGTCGACGCAGCCGTCCGAGCGATTGGTTCCGGCCAGGTCGACACCGACCACGGCGTAGCCGCGCGGGACGAAGTAGTTGTCGTAGAACAGCGGCATCTGCACGACGTCGCCGTGCCCGTCGTACGTCTTCTTCTGGCTCTCGTTGCCGCGCCCGCAGCAGGAGTAGTACGGGCTGGCGTCCATGATGACGGGGACCTTGCGGCCCCGGGCGGCGGGTTCGCGGGGGCGGACGATGTCGACGGCGACCCGGTCGCTCTTTCCGTCGCCGTCACCGTCGAGTCCGGTGTCCACCCAGACGGCCTCGCGGATGGCGTTCTCGTAGGAGTGGACGGGTTCGCTGCCGCGCGGGGCCGCCTGTGCGGCCGCCGGGGTGAGCAGTGTGGCCATCAGGGCGGCCGTGGCCGCCGTCGCGAGCGGTCTCCAGGTCGTGAAGCGCGTGCGTTTCGGCATGCGCCGGACGGTACATCGGTGAACTCCTGTTCAGAAGAGGGCCGCTGACGGATCGGCGTGTCCGCAAGCGGCCGGCGGGGCGGGTGTCGCATGTCGGCCGAATGGCGATCGTGTGACAAGGGAGGCCATGGACATGACCAGTGGCACAGGGAGTCAATAGGCTCCGGACAGACTTCGGGACCTACGACTTGGAGCCTTGCGTGCACCGCAGAATCATCGTGCCGGGAGCCCTGGCAGCGGCCGTTCTCCTGCTGGCGATCCCGGCATCGGCCGCTCCCCACTCCCCCGGCGCGCCGGGTATCGGCGACCCCTACTACCCGGCCTACGGCAACGGCGGATACGACGTCTCCCACTACGACCTCCGGCTGAAGTACCAGCCGGAGACCGACGAACTGGAGGGCACGGCCACCCTCGTGGCCCGCACCACCCAGGACCTGTCGCGCTTCAACCTCGACTTCCTGCTGGACGTCGACGAGGTGCGCGTCAACGGGGCCAAGGCCTCGTTCACGACCTCCGGCGAGCACGAGCTGGAGGTCACGCCGAAGACCCCGCTGGCCAAGGGCACGGCCGTCACGGTCGTCGTGCGCTACCACGGCGTGCCGTCGTCGAAGCGGGCCTACGGCTTCACCAGCTGGCACCGCACCCCGGACGGCGGTGTCGCGGCCAACGAGCCGGAGGCGGCCGCCTGGTGGTTCCCGAGCAACGACCACCCCCTCGACAAGGCCACCTACGACGTGTCCGTGCTGGTCCCGGACGGCACCCAGGCCATCTCCAACGGCACGCTCCAGTCGACCAGTTCACGGCTCGGCTGGACGCGCTGGAACTGGCGTTCCAACAAGCCGCAGGCCACGTACCTCGCGACGCTCGCCGTAGGAAAGTTCGACCTCACCACCGGAACGACCGACAGCGGCATCCCGGTCGTCAACGCCTACAGCAAGGACCTGGGCGACCACGCCGGCGCGGCCCGCGCGAGCATCGAGCGCAGCGGCGAGATCGTGGACTGGCTGAGCGGGTACTTCGGGCCGTACCCGTACAACGCGCTCGGCGGGTACGTCCCGAACACGAACACCGGGTACGCGCTGGAGACCCAGACCCGGCCGTTCTACAGCCCCCGGCAGTTCGCGAACGGGTCGAACGTGTCCCTCGTCGTGCACGAGCTGGCCCACCAGTGGTACGGGGACGTGGTGTCCCTCAAGGGCTGGAAGGACATCTGGATCAACGAGGGCTTCGCCCGGTACGCGCAGTGGCTGTGGTCCGAGCACGAGGGGGAGGGCACCGCGCAGGAGCTCGCCGACTACGTGTACGCCTCGCACCCGGCCGACGACCCGTTCTGGACGGTGCGGCCCGGGGACCCCGGCCCGGACGACCAGTTCGACATCGCGGTCTACGACCGGGGCGCCCTCGCCGTGCAGGCGCTGCGCAACGCCATCGGCGACGAGGCGTTCTTCACGATCCTGAAGGGCTGGCCGCAGAAGTACGCGCACGGCAACGCGTCCGTCGCCGACTTCCGGCGCTACGCCGAGGAGGTGTCCGGCAAGCCGCTGGCCGCGCTCTTCGACACGTGGCTGTTCCAGCCGTCCAAGCCGGGGGTGCCGGCCGCCCGGGCCGCGGCGGTCGCGAAGGCGGCCAAGGCGGTGCCGCAGCCGAAGTCCTGGAAGCGCATCGCGGCGACCAACGGGGTGCACGAGCACGGCGGCCGCGCGGAGGGCGCCGGGCACCGGCACTGACGCGCCGCGTCCCGCCCCGCGGTCTACGGTGGGCCCATACGCACCGGGCGTATCGGCCCGGCGGTGTGACACGAGGGCGGCCGACGGAGGTGCGGGCGTGCGGAACGCGGCGATCATCGAGGCACCGTCCGTGCTCGGGCTGCGTCCGACGGGGGTCGAGGACCTGGCGTCCGCGCTGCTCGGCGCCGGTCTCGCCGACGCGCTCGGCGCCAGGACCGTGGGCCGGGTCGAGCCGCCGCCGTACGACCCGGAGCGGGACGCGCAGACCGGACTGCTGAACCCGGACGGCATCGCGGCGTACTCGGCGGCGCTGGCCGACGCCGTGGGCGCCGTCCTCGACGGCGGCCGGTTCCCGCTCGTGCTGGGCGGCGACTGCAGCGTGCTGCTGGGCAACCTGCTCGCGCTGCGTCGCCGGGACCGGCACGGGCTGCTGTTCCTCGACGGGCACACGGACTTCTACCAGCCGGAGGCCGAGCCGGCCGGTGAGGTGGCCTCGATGGAACTCGCCCTGGCCACCGGGCGCGGACCGCGGGTCCTGGCCGACCTGGAGGGCCGCGGCCCGCTCGTGCGCGACGGGGACGTCGTCGCCCTGGGCTTCCGGGACGCGGAGGAGTCCGCGGCGTTCGGGATGCAGCCGCTGCCGGACGCGCTGCACGCGATGGAGCTGGACACCGTACGCGCCCTGGGGGCGGCCGAGGCGGTCCGGCGGGCGGTCGGGCTGCTGAGCGGCGGCGCGGGCGCCGGGTTCTGGGTGCATCTGGACGTCGACGTCCTGGACGACGCCCTGATGCCGGCCGTGGACTACCGCCAGCCGGACGGCCTGACCTGGCAGGAGCTGGAGACGATCCTGCGCACGGCCCTCGCCTCCGGCACGGCGGTGGGCCTCGGCGTGGCGATCTTCAACCCGCGTCTGGACCCCGACGGCACCCTCGCCCGACGCCTCGCCGACTGCCTGGCCGGGGCCTTCGGCGGCGAGGGCTGAGCCCCGCCCGTGTCCTCACTGCCCGTGGTCGTACACCGTCACCGGTATGCCCTGGCGCACCAGCCGCTCCTCGACGATCGGCTCGACCCGGGACCATTTGCCGCCGGCGAGACCGCAGCCGATCCGGGGCATGTGCACGGAGGCGCCGAGTTCGCGGGCTTTCCCCGCGACGGCCGCCAGGGCCCGGTCGATCGCCTCATACCGCACGGGGACCCCCCTTGCTGCCGGTCCTGGTTCCGTGCCGGCCGATCATGTTCGCCACCCACACGTACTCATCCACCTGCACGAACTGCGCCGCGCCCAGACCGAAGTCGTTCTCCGCCCGGCCGCGGTGCCAGGCCCGGTAGGCCGCCTCGGGCCCCGGCCGGCGGCGTGAGACCGCGAGGACGAAGCCCTTGCCCCAGCCCCCGGCGTCGTTGCAGACGTGGGCGATGATCTTGACGCCCTTCACCGACGGAGCGGTGGCGTCACCGCGGACATACGCGATCTCCGACATGACGCCACCGTGGACGGCACCACTGACAGTGGCCCCGTGCCGCTACTTCGTCAGCCGGGACAGCTCCTGGTCGGCCGTCCGGGACACCCGGCGGCGGACGCCGTACCAGCCCGCCACCAGCATGATCGCGATCAGCGGGATGAGCAGGAGGGTCTTGCGGCCGACCTCCGGGTCGTTCCACATCATGGCCAGGCAGGCCAGCAGGAAGGCGATCGTGGCGATCTCCGTGACGGGGCTGCCGAAGAGGCGGAAGGTGGGGCGGGTGATCAAACCCGCCTTGGCGCGGCGGACGAAGACCAGGTGGCAGATCATGATGATCACCCACGTGCTGATGATGCCGAGGGAGGCGACGTTCAGCACGATCTCGAAGGCCTGGGCCGGGACGAGGAAGTTCAGGCCGACGCCGAGCACACAGACTCCGCAGGTCAGCAGGATGCCGCCGTAGGGGACCTGGCTGCGGTTCATACGGGCGGTGAACTTCGGCGCCGAGCCGGCCATCGCCATCGAGCGCAGGATGCGGCCCGTGGAGTACAGGCCGGAGTTGAGGGACGACATGGCGGCGGTCAGGACCACCAGGTTCATCACGTCGCCCGCGGCCGGGACGCCGATCTTCGACAGGACCGTGACGAAGGGGCTCTGGTCGGCCGAGTAGACCGACCCGGGCAGCAGCAGCGCCAGCAGGACGACCGAGCCGACGTAGAACAGGCCGACGCGCCACATGATCGAGTTCACCGCGCGCGGGACGACCTTCTCCGGCTCGGCCGTCTCGCCCGCCGCGACACCGACGAGCTCCAGCGCGGCATAGGCGAAGATCACGCCCTGCATCACGAGGACGACGGGCATCACGCCGTGCGGGAGGACGCCGCCGTTGTCGGTGATCACGCTCAGGCCCGGGGTGTGCCCGCCCACCTCGTGCTGCGTGGCGAGCAGGAAGATGCCGATGAGCATGAAGCCGACCAGCGTCGCGACCTTGATGATCGCGAACCAGAACTCCATCTCGCCGAAGATCTTCACCGAGATCAGGTTCACGGCGAGCACCACGGCGAGGGCGATCAGCGCGAGCACCCACTGCGGGATGTCGGTGAACAGGCTCCAGTAGTGCGTGTACAGCGCGATCGCGGTGATGTCGGCGATGCCGGTGGTCGACCAGTTCAGGAAGTACATCCAGCCGGCGACGTAGGCGCCCTTCTCGCCGAGGAACTCGCGCGCGTAGGAGACGAAGGAGCCCGAGGAGGGGCGGTACAGGACGAGCTCGCCGAGCGCCCGCACGACGAAGAAGGCGAAGACGCCGCAGACCAGGTAGGCGATCGCCAGCGCGGGGCCGGCGTTGTGCAGACGGCCGCCGGCGCCGAGGAAGAGGCCGGTGCCGATGGCCCCGCCGATGGCGATCATGTTGACGTGCCGGGCCTTGAGGTCCTTGCTGTAGCCGGCGTCGCCCGCGTCCGCGGGCACCTGGGCCGCATCGGTACGCGGCGTGGCCGCAGCCGTGTTCACGGCGTCCTTGCTCACGGTGGATCCACTCTCTGGTGCGCCCGAGCGGGTCACGCTCGGCTTCCGGACGTACATAAGGTCTGCGCCCTCTGTCAGGGCACAGACCAAGGGGCCACCTTCCCCCACGCCGCGCGGCTCACGCGATGGCACACGTCACACAGCGCTACTTCTCACACCGCCTTCACGTTCACCGTCACGGGTGTCACAGCACCGGTGAGACAGCGATACTGCTGCACATGACGACCGACGCCGGGGAGCCGATCCTCACCATCGACGAGCTGGCCGCCCGGGCCGGTGTCACGGTGCGCACGGTCCGCTTCTACGGCACCAAGGGCCTGCTGCCACCGCCGGTGCTCGGTCCCCGGCGCGTGGGGCACTACGGGCGCGACCACCTGGACCGGCTGGCGCTGATCGAGGAACTGCAGCGGCAGGGCATGACGCTGGCCGGCATCGAGCGCTACCTGCGGCAGCTGCCCGCGGACCTGAGCGCGCACGACCTGGCCGTCCACCGGGCGGTGGTGGCGTCCTGGGCGCCGGACGCCGTCGAGACGGTCACGCGCGAGGAGCTGGCGCGGCGGGCCGGGCGGCCGCTGGACGAGGAGGACGTCGAGCGGCTCGTCGCGATGGGCGTCATCCGGCCCGCCGACGACGGGTACGAGGCCGACCTCGGCCTGCTCCGGCTGGGTGCCGGGCTGCTGGACGTGCCCCTCTCGGCGGAGGCGATCTTCGCGGCGCGCAAGGTCCTCCTCGAACACGCGCGCGCCGCGGCCCGGGAACTCTCCCAGCTCTTCCGCGGCGAGGTCGCCGAGCGCGACGCGCGGGACGTGCGGTCCCTGTCGGCGCACATGCACCCCCTGGTGGTGCAGGCGCTGCTCACCGCGTTCCAGCGCTCGCTCAAGGAAGAGCTGGGCGAGTGGCTGACCCACCCTGCAGACGGGCCGCTCGCGGACTAGTCGCTGAAGCGCTCCCCCTTCTCCGCCTTCTCGACGAGCAGGGCGGGCGGGGTGAACCGGTCGCCGTAGCGCTCGGCGAGTTCCCGCGCGCGGTCCACGAAGCCGGGCAGTCCGACCCCTGTCCCGGCGCCGCCGTCGTAGCCGTTGATGTACTGCAGCACGCCGCCGGTCCAGCCCGGGAAGCCGATGCCGAAGATGGAGCCGATGTTGGCGTCGGCGACGGAGGTCAGGACGCCCTCCTCCAGCAGCCGGACGGTGTCCAGTGCCTCGGCGAAGAGCATGCGTTCCTGCATGTCCTCGAACGGGATGCGGTGACCGGGCCGGGTGAAGTGCTCGCGCAGTCCCGGCCAGAGGCGGGCGCGCCTGCCGTCCTCGTCGTAGTCGTAGAAGCCGGCACCGCCGCTGCGACCGGTGCGGCCGAACTCGTCGACCATGCGGTCGATGACGGCCTCGGCGGGGTGGGGCGTCCAGGTGCCGCCGGCCTCCTCGACCGCCCGCTTCGTCTCGGCCCGGATCTTGCGGGGCAGGGTCAGCGTCAGTTCGTCCATCAGCGACAGGACCTTGGCCGGGTAGCCGGCCTGCGCGGCGGCCTGTTCGACCGACGCGGGCTCGATGCCCTCGCCGACCATGGCCACGCCTTCGTTGATGAAGTGGCCGATGACGCGGGAGGTGAAGAAGCCGCGCGAGTCGTTGACGACGATCGGCGTCTTGTTGATCTGCCGGACCAGGTCGAAGGCGCGGGCCAGTGCCTCCTCGCCGGTGCGCTCGCCCTTGATGATCTCGACCAGCGGCATCTTGTCGACCGGCGAGAAGAAGTGCAGTCCGATGAAGTCGGCCTGCCGCTCGACGCCTTCGGCGAGGGCGGTGATGGGCAGGGTGGAGGTGTTGGAGCACAGCAGCGCGTCGGGGGCGACGACGTGCTGGATCTCCTGGAACACCTTGTGCTTGAGGGAGGTGTCCTCGAAGACGGCCTCGATGACCGCGTCGCAGCCGGCCAGGTCCTGGACCTCGGCGGTGGGCGTGATGCGGGCGAGCAGCGCGTCGGCCTTCTCCTGGGTGGTCCGGCCCTTGGCGACGGCCTTGGCGCACAGCTTCTCGGAGTAGCCCTTGCCCTTGAGGGCCGCCTCCAGGGACACGTCCTTCAGCACGACGTCGATGCCGGCGCGGGCACAGGAGTAGGCGATGCCCGCGCCCATCATGCCGGCGCCGAGGACGGCGACCTTGCGGGCCTTGCGGGGCTCGACGCCCTTGGGGCGGTTGGCACCGGAGTTGACGGCCTGGAGGTCGAAGAAGAACGCCTGGATCATGTTCTTCGAGGTCTGGCCCGCGGCCAGTTCGACGAAGTAGCGGGCCTCGATGACCTGTGCGGTCTCGAAGTCGACCTGGGCGCCCTCGACGGCCGCGGCGAGGATGTTGCGCGGGGCGGGGTAGGGGGCCCCGTTGGTCTGCTTGCGCAGGGTGGCCGGGAAGGCGGGCAGGTTGGCCGCGAACCTGGGGTTGGCCGGGGTGCCGCCGGGGATCTTGTAGCCCGGCCGGTCCCAGGGCTGCTGCGACTCGGGGTGGGCGTCGATGAACGCCTTCGCCTTGGCGAGAAGTTCGTCGTGCGTGTCGGCGACCTCGTCGACGAGGCCGTTGTCGAGGGCGCGGCGCGGGCTGTACTGGGTGCCCTGGAGGAGGACCTTCAGCAGGGCGTCGGCGATGCCCAGCAGGCGGACCGTGCGGACGACGCCGCCGCCTCCGGGCAGCAGGCCGAGGGTGACCTCGGGGCAGCCGATCTTCGAGCCGGGCGCGTCCAGGGCGATCCGGTGGTGGCAGGCCAGGGCGATCTCGTAACCGCCGCCCAGGGCCGCGCCGTTGAGGGCGGCGACGACGGGCTTGCCGAGGGTCTCGATGCGGCGCAGGTTCCGCTTGATCGCCATGCCGCCGTCGAACAGCTCCTGGGCCGTCTCGGGGGTGACGCGGATCAGGTCGCGCAGGTCGCCGCCGGCGAAGAAGGTCTTCTTGGCGGAGGTGATGATGACGCCCCGGATGGTGTCCTTCTCGGCCTCCAGCCGGTCGGTGACGGCGGCGAGGGAGTCGCGGAACGCCTGGTTCATGGTGTTCGCGGACTGGTTCGGGTCGTCGAGGACCAGGGTGACGAGGCCGGTGCGGTCCTGTTCCCAGCGGATGGTGGTGGACTCAGTGCTCATGTGGAGGTGCTCCGTGTGATCCGTCGGGAGGGGGTCAGATGCGCTCGACGATCGTGGCGACGCCCATGCCGCCGCCGACGCACAGCGTGGCGAGGCCGTAGCGCTTGTCCTGGCGCTCCAGTTCGTCGACGAGGGTGCCGAGGATCATCGCGCCGGTGGCGCCGAGGGGGTGGCCGAGCGCGATCGCGCCGCCGTTGACGTTGACCTTGTCCAGGGACAGGCCCATGTCCTTCACGAAGCGCAGCACGACCGCCGCGAACGCCTCGTTGATCTCGACGAGGTCGATGTCGTCGATGGTCAGTCCGGCCTTGGCGAGGGCCTTGCGGGTGGCGGGGGCGGGGCCGGTGAGCATGATCGTGGGCTCGGAGCCGGAGACGGCGGCGGAGACGATCCGCGCGCGGGGCGTGAGGCCGTAGCGCTCGCCGACCTCCCTGGAGCCGATCGCGACGAGCGAGGCGCCGTCGACGATGCCGGAGGAGTTGCCCGCGTGGTGGACGTGGTCGATCCTCTCCACCCAGTGGTACTGCTGGAGCGCGACGGCGTCGAAGCCGCCGAGTTCGCCGATGTCCGCGAAGGACGGCTTCAGCTTGGCGAGGGAGTCGGCGGTGGTGCCGGGGCGCGGGAACTCGTCGTGGTCGAGGACGACGAGACCGCTGCGGTCCTTCACGGGGACGACGGACCGGTCGAAGCGGCCGTCCTTCATGGCGGTGGCGGCCCGCTCCTGGGAGAGCGCCGCGTACTCGTCGACGTCCCGGCGGGAGAAGCCCTCGATGGTGGCGATGAGGTCGGCGCCGATGCCCTGCGGCACGAAGTTGACCTGGAGGTTGGTCATCGGGTCGTTGAACCAGGCGCCGCCGTCGGAGGCCATCGGCACGCGGGACATCGACTCGACGCCCCCGGCGAGGACGAGGTCCTCCCAGCCGGAACGGACCTTCGCGGCGGCCAGGTTGACGGCCTCCAGGCCCGAGGCACAGAAGCGGTTCTCCTGGACGCCCGCGACGGTGTCGGGCAGCCCGGCCGCGATCGCGGCGATCCGCGCGATGTCGGAGCCCTGGTCGCCGACCGGGCCGACGACGCCGAGGACGATGTCGTCGACGGCGGCCGGGTCGAGGTCCGGGAAGCGGGCGCGGATCTCGTGGATGAGTCCGACGACCAGGTCGATGGGCTTGGTGCCGTGCAGGGCGCCATTGGCCTTGCCGCGTCCGCGCGGGGTGCGGATCGCGTCGTACACGTACGCTTCGGTGCTCACGAGGAGGCCTTTCACTGAGGGTTTCGGGACGCTGGGAGCAGCCCGGGAACGTCCCACTCCCGGGCGACGTCCGCCGTGTCGGCGCCGGGCCGGGCCGGGCCGCTGCGGACGGTGGTCGGGGTCGCGGAGAAGCGTGGGGCCGGGGCGGGCTGGGTGATGCCGCCGTGGTCGGTGAAGGTGCCGCGGGCGGCCAGGTGCGGGTGGTGGGGTGCCTCGCGCAGTGACAGCACCGGCGCCACGCACGCGTCGGTGCCGTCGAAGACGGCCGTCCACTCGTCCCTGGTGCGGCTCTTGAAGCGGGCGGCGACCGCCGCGCGCAGGTCCTGCCAGCGGGCGACGTCCGTGCGGGCGGCGTCCTGGCCCTCGACCCCGAGCAGGGCGAGGAACTCCTCGTAGAACTGCGGCTCCAGGGCGCCGACGGCCATGTACCGGCCGTCGGCCGTCTCGTACGTGCCGTAGTAGGGGCAGCCGCCGTCCAGCAGGTTGGCGCCGCGGCGGTCCTGCCAGCCGCCGGCGGCGAGCATGCCGTGGATCATCGTGGCCAGGTGGGCGGTGCCGTCGACGACGGCGGCGTCCACGACCTGCCCGGTGCCGGTCGCCCGGGCGTGGTGGAGGGCGGCGAGAACGCCGACGACGAGGTAGAGGGAGCCGCCCGCGTAGTCGCCGAGCAGGTTGGCGGGGACCGGCGGCGGCTCGTCGGGGCGGCCGATCAGGCCGAGGGCGCCGGTGGGGGCGATGTAGGCGATGTCGTGCCCGGCGCGCGGGGCGAGCGGGCCGTCCTGGCCCCAGCCGGTCATCCGGCCGTAGACCAGGCGCGGGTTGCGGGCGTGGCAGTCCCCGGGCCCGACGCCGAGGCGCTCGGCGACGCCCGGGCGGTAGCCCTCGACCAGGATGTCGGCGCGGGCGGCCAGGTCGAGGACCTGGTTCGGGCCGTCCGGGGCCTTCAGGTCGACGACCACCGAGCGCTTGTTGCGGTTGGTGACGTCGTACGCCGGGTCGATGGCGAGCCCGGGGCCGCCGGGCCGGTCCACGCGCACCACCTCGGCCCCGAGGTCGGCGAGCAGCATGGCGGCGAACGGGCCGGGACCGATCCCGGCCAGCTCGACCACCCGCACCCCTGCGAGCGGGCCGTGCACCGGCGTCCTTGCCGTGGTCATCCAGCCCCCAGTGCTGTGACACAAATGATGTAACACCAGCGATGCTAAGAACACGTTCCACTCCGCACAAGAGCCGAACGAGCAAGCGCTTAGCAATGTGCCGTACGGGTCAGCCTCCGTCCAGCTCCGCTATGAGCCGCTTCGGTGCGATCACCCGGTAGCTCTCCTCCACCCAGTCGCACAGGAGTTCCGCGGCCGGGGCGCCCGGCGCCTCCAAAGGGACGCTCACCCAGCCCGCCTTGCCCAGGCCGTACCCGGCGGGCCCGGCGCCGGGGCAGGCGAGCGCATGGGCGTGCGCCGTCCCGTCCGTGAGCTTCACCGTCACTCCGAGGGGGTGGCTGCCGTCCCGCACGCCCAGGAAGACGAAGACCTTCTTGTCGACCTTCGCGACCGACTCGCCCCACGGGAACTCCTCGACGGCGCCCGGCAGCCCCAGGGCGAACGCGTGCACTTTCTCCCACTTCTTCAGGGCATTCCTGGGCACGGCCATCGCGTTCCTCCGGGCTCGTCGTCGGGCTCCGCACCGCTCACGCTAGCCTCGGCCACCGACAGCGGCACGGGCTGCACGACCGAGGGGTGTCATGGGCATGCAAAACAGGACGGACCGTCCGTACGACATCGTGCTCTTCGGAGCCACCAGTTTCGCCGGCACGCTCACCGCCGAGTACCTGGCCGGTCACGCGCCCGAGGGACTGCGCTGGGCGATCGCCGGCCGCAGCGAGGAGAAGCTGGCGCGGCTGCGGGAACGGCTGCCCGCCGGCGCGGAAATCGGCGTGGTGCGGGCGGACGTGTCCGACCCGGCCTCCCTGCGCTCCCTCGCCGAACAGGCGCGTGTGGTGGCCACGACGGTCGGCCCGTACGTCACCTACGGCGAGGATCTCGTCGCCGCCTGCGCGGACGCCGGGACGGACTATCTGGACCTGTGCGGCGAACCGGAGTTCGTGGACCGGACGTACGTCCGGCACGACGCCCGCGCGCGCGAGACCGGGGCCCGGCTGGTGCACGCCGCCGGGTTCGACTCCATCCCGCACGACCTGGGCGTGTACTTCACCGTGGGGCAGCTGCCGGAGGGTGTGCCGCTGAGCGTCGAGGGCTTCGTGACGGCCGACGCGACCTTCTCGGGCGGTACCTTCGCCTCCGCGCTGGGCCAGTTCGCGCGGCAGCGGCAGATGGCGGCGGCCGCGCGGGACCGGCGGCGGCACGAGCCGCGGCTGGTGGGCCGGCGGGCGTCGGCGCCGCTGGGCGCGCCGCGGTTCGCCGCGGAGGTGGGCGCGTGGGCGCTGCCGATGCCGACCATCGACCCGCAGATCGTGCGGCGTTCGGCGGCGGCGCTGGAGAGGTACGGACCCGACTTCCGCTATCGCCAGTACGCGGCCGTCCGGCGGCTGCCGGTGGCGGTGGGCGGGGTCGCGGCGGTCGGCGCGCTGGTCGCGGCGGCCCAGGTGCCCCCCGCGCGGCGCTGGCTGTCGGACCGGCTGAAGCCGGGGGACGGGCCGGGCCCGGAGAAGCGGGCCAGGAGCTGGTTCTCCGTGCGTTTCGTGGGCGAGGGCGGCGGCCGGCGGGTGTACACGGAGGTCTCGGGCGGCGATCCGGGCTACGGCGAGACGGCGAAGATGCTGGCCGAGTCGGCGCTGTGCCTGGCCTTCGACGAACTGCCGCGGACGGCCGGCCAGGTCACCACGGCGGTCGCCATGGGCGACGCGCTCGTCGAGCGGCTGCGGGCGGCGGGCATCCGCTTCCGCGTGGCGTCGGTGCGCTGAGGAGGCGCCGGGTGGCCTACAGCGGCCACTCGGCGATGGTGTAGATCATCCCGGCTATCCAGCCGAGTCCCGCCAGCACGGCGAGGATCAGTCCGATGGTGACGGCCCGCTCGACGGTCTGGGTCGGGCCGGCAACTGGCTTGGGGGCGCGGTGCGTCGTCATGCGCCCCAGCCTGCCGAGCGGTCGCCGGCCCGGCATCCGTACGGGTACTCAGAGCCGGTACTCAGTTCCGGCCCCCCCTTCCGCTCCGCCCCTCTCCCCCGGCTTGAGGCTTTCCCCTGTTCGCCTGCCGGTGAGCGCGGGGAAAGTGCCGACAAGGAGTTCAATGAAACCCTTGAAGGCATGAGATTCCTTCTTGAAGTGTCCCTGGACGACCCGGCGTCGGAGCGGGACCCGGCAGGCGAACTGGGCCGGATCCTCAGGTACTGGGCCGGCAACCTGCGCCACTACCGACTGGCCCCGGGCGACGGGTCGGCGGTCTACGACTCGGACCACCGCGAAGTGGGCCGCTGGCGGGTGGAGGATCAGTCCGCGTAGGCCTTGCGCAGCGCCTCGCGGCACAGCGCGTCCGCCCTGCGGGTGGTCTCCGGGAGGCGGTACGCGGGCGTGAGGGCGAGGGTGTGGGCGCACGCGTTGGCCAGGGTCACGCGGTGGCCCGCCGAGACGAACACCGGTTTGACCCCGTCCCGGGTGCGCAGGGCGCGGCCGACCTCCTCGGAGCCGGCGAACAGCGCCGAGGTGCTGCCGCGCGGGGTGTCCGGGTCGTCGAAGGTGAAGGTGAACGGGTTCTTGGCGACGCCGATCGTGGGCAGGCCCGTCAGGACGCCGAGGTGGCAGGCCAGGCCGAAGCGGCGCGGGTGGGCGAGGCCGTAACCGTCGCAGACCACCAGGCCGGGCTCGCAGGGCAGCGCGCCGAGGGCGGCCAGGACCGTGGGGATCTCACGGAAGGCGAGCAGTCCGGGCACGTAGGGGAAGGAGATCCGGCCCACCGCTGTGGCCTCGGCGACGACGTCGAGGCTCGCCGCGTCCAGGACGACCGCGGCCGCCGCGACGACGTCGCGCGCGTCGTCGTAGGCGACGTCGACACCGGTCACCCGGCCGGTCCCGGGCGGCGGACCCGGCTCGTCGAGGACGACCCGCTCGCGCAGGGCGTCCTGCACGGCACGGGCCTGCTCCTCGGTGGCGGGCCAGTCCTCGGGGATGCGTACGGTCGTCATGGTGCCCCGAGCCTACGGGCCGCGCCGAGGCCGGCGGGGTCAGGGGGTCCCGCCGGCCTCGTGGAGCGTGCGCCTCACTTGCCCAGGGCGCGCTGCAACTGACTCTTGTTCATGCTGGAACGGCCCTCGACGCCCTTGCGCTTGGCCTCCTGGTACAGCTGGTCGTAGGTCGGGCCCTGGGAGCCCTGTCCCGACCGCTGCCCGCCGCGCTTTCCGGACGACATGTCCTTCGTGGAGGTGCGGCTGGCCGTCTTCGACTCGCCGGAGCGGGCGCGTTCCTTGTTCACCGTCCGTGCGGCGATCTCCTTGGCGCGGCCGGTGCTCTCGCCCCGGTCCTTCGCGCTCTCCTTGATGTGCTCGTACTGGCGCTCCCGCTTGGAGCTCGAACCGCGTGGCATTCTCGCTCACTTCCTTTCACGTCCGGTGAACGAGTACCCACACTGCCCATCCTCACCGCACAGCGCGCGCTCAGTGCTCCAGGCGGGCCACCCGTCCCTGCTCGCCGGCGGCCCAGCAGCCGTGGTTCGGGGCGCAGTCGACGGTGTCGTAGGAGCCCGTGTCGACCGTCCGCCAGGTGCGGCCGGCGTCCGTGGTGAGGTCGGTGCCGGTCGGGCCGACGGCGAGGGCGGCGGTGCGGCTGTGCGGGAGCCAGGCGACGCCGGAGCGGTAGGCGGTGGGCGGCGCGGTCGCGGGGCGCCAGGTGCGGCCGCCGTCGGACGTGCGTGCGGCGGCGTGCGGTGAGGGCTGCTCGGGCCGGAAGTCGCCGCCGACGGCGAGGCCGTGGGCCCGGTCGCGGAAGGCCAGTGCGAAGACCCCGCGAGCCGGATCGCCCGCGGGCAGGGGCATGGTGGTGGCCTTCCAGGTGTGTCCCCGGTCGGCGGAGTGCAGCACGCGCGCGTCCGCGGCCCCGCCGGTGGCGAGCCAGACGTCCTTCGGCCCGGAGGTGACCAGGCACTGGCCACTGGCGGCGAACCCGGCCTCGCCGTCCTGCGCGGGCGGCATGCCCCGGTCCGGCAGCACCCGCCAGGTCCGTCCGCCGTCGCCGGTCGACAGGATGCGGAACTTCCCGTCGACCGGGTCGCTCAGGGCCAGGCCGTGGCGGTGGTCGAAGAAGGCGAGGCAGTCGTAGAAGGCCTTCGGCTCGGTGTTGCGGAAGGACTCCGTCCAGGTCGCTCCGCCGTCGTCGGTGCGGTAGACGCGCGACGCCTCGCCCTCGCCGATGGCCAGGACGACGGCCCGGCGCGCGTCGAAGGCCTCGACGTCCCGGAACTGCAACTCCCCCGCGCCGGGCGGCGATACGTTCCGCCAGGTCGCTCCGCCGTCGGTGGTGCGCAGCACGGTGCCGGCGGTGCCGGCGGCCCAGGCGGTGTTCCGGCCGACGGCGGCCAGACCGCGGTACCGCACGTCCGGGGTGCCGGTGTCCTTGAGTTCCCAGTGCGGTGCCCGGTGCTCCGGTTCGTGCGCCCCCGCGGGCCCGGCGGTCAGGGCGGCCAGTGCCGCCGCGCACGCCGTGACCGCGATCGTTCCGCGTCCCGTCCGCCCTGTCCGGCCTGTCCGTCCCGCCCGTCGCGTGCTCCCCATGCGCCTCATGGCCGGGGAAGCTAGCCCACCGCCCGGGCGCCGTCCAGACGGCCTCGGGTCCACGACCGGTGTGCGGGGAGGCGTCAGCCGTGCCCTTCGGGGCACACGAGGAGAGCCCGGTCACTCCCGTGCATGAAACGCGGTGACAGAGGTCACTCGCATCGCGAGTGCACGGAATGGCCGATTCCGTCGTCTCTTCCCATGCCCGGCCTCATCCGCCCGGACGTGTCCGTCCCGCCGTCACAAGGGAGCAAGGCGTTGTCCATCGTCATCGAGCAGCCCGTGGAGGCCCGCCTCGTCGCCGCCGCGCCGCGTATGCCGAGCATTCCCGCGACGCTGCACTACGACCGGCGCGACCCGTTCGCCGTGCGCATGACCTTCCCGGCCCCGGCGACGCTGGAGGGCGTCGAGGTGTGCTGGACGTTCTCCCGTGAGCTGCTCACCGCCGGGATGCAGGCCCCCGAGGGGCACGGCGACGTCCGGGTGCGGCCCTACGGCTACGACCGCACGGTACTGGAGTTCCACGCCCCCGAGGGCACCGCCGTGGTGCACGTCCGGTCGAGCGAGATCCGCACGTTCCTGGAGGCGACGGGCGAGCTCGTGCCCGTCGGCCTGGAGCACCTGCAACTGGACCTGGACCACGACCTCGCGGAGCTGATGCGCGACGCCTGCTGAGCGCCGACCCGCTGCTTCCGGCAGGGCGTCGGCCTCGCCGTCGACCAGCGTGCCGGCGGCTGCGGCCCCGTCCACGAGCCGGGCGCTGACGGTGTCCCGGACGTGGGGCAGGACGAGCGGAGCCCGGCGTGGAAGGCGGAGGCGAGGTCGTTCCGGTGCACAGGCCGGTCACTCGGCCGGCCGCCCCGGCCCACCGGCCGGCCCGAAGGCTACAGGGACGTGGACCGGGCGGTCAGAGGGACGCCGGCACCGGCGCGGTCGCGGCCACCGCCGCGCGCACCTCGCGGACGATCCCCGCGAGGCCGGGCACCGACGCAGCGGCCCGGTCGGTCAGCTCCTCGACGCGCTGCTCAGCCGGGTGCGCGCCGAGCAGGCCGGCGGCGTCGGCCAGGACGGCGACGGCCGCGTCCCGCTCGGCGATCCCCGCGGCCGGCAGCGGCCCGAGCAGGACCTCCCGCGCCTCCTCCCGCAGCGCCTTCACCGCGGCGGCGCGCTCCAGCGCGTACTCCACGGACGGGAAGACACCGAGGACGCGTCTCTTCTCCGCCCGCAGATATCCCCCGGCCACGAGCTGCTCCCGTACGGCGTCGGCGGTCACCCGCGCCCGCAGCGTCACCCAGGTCCGCCACGAGTGCGGACACGACTCGTGGACCAGTTCCAGCAGCCCGTCGAGGACCGCGTCACCGCTGCGCGAGTCCATGTCGGCCGGCGTGACGATGCCGTCCACGTCGGTGAGCAGGCCGCGGCGGGCCAGGTCGACCAGGGCCCCGGCCCGCACCGGCCCCGCCGGGTGGGTGGCGCCGCCCGCCGGAGGCCGCGCGGTGTCCCAGGCCAGCAGCGACAGCCGGGCCGGCAGCGTGAGCGAACCGTGGGACACGGGGCCTCCTGGGGCGGGGAGATCGGCTTCGGACAATTGCGTTGACAGGCCCGGTACCCCTTCCTACGGTGTACAGCGGTCCTGTTGCCGTCGATTGGAGAAGGACGTTGCTCGTCTGAGGTCCTGAGACACCGCGCCCCACCCGTGAGGTGTGTGCGCTGCGTGCGACCTCGGCGTTCGAGCCGTCCCCCGGTGCAGGGCTCTTCTCATGCCCGTGGACTCTCCTCCCTGGTCGCAGGTGTCTCGACACGCGTTTGCCCCTGACTGCTCCGAGCAACCGCGAGTGAGGCCCCATGTCCACTTCCATCACTGTCACCTCCCTGTCGTTCACCTGGCCGGACGGCACTCCCGTCTTCGAGGACCTGGACGTCGCGTTCGGGCCCGGACGGACCGGCCTGGTCGGTGTCAACGGGTCGGGGAAATCGACCCTCCTGAAGCTGATCGCCGGTGACCTCGCACCGGCCGACGGCACCGTCCGTGTCACCGGCGAGGTCGGCTACCTGCCGCAGAACGTCACGCTCGACACCGCCCTGCGGGTCGACGAGGCGCTCGGGATCGCCGGCCGGCGGGCCGCGCTGCACGCCATCGAGGCGGGCGACGTGGCCGAGGAGCACTTCGAGACCGTCGGCGACGACTGGGACGTCGAGGAGCGCGCCCTGGCCACGCTCGGTGAACTCGGCCTCGGGCACATCGGGCTGGACCGCACCGTCGGCGAGGTGTCGGGCGGCGAGTCCGTCCTGCTGCGGCTGGCCGCGCTGCTGCTGCGCCGGCCCGACGTGCTGCTGCTGGACGAGCCGACCAACAACCTCGACCTGTACGCCCGCCGGCGGCTGTACGAGGCCGTGCGGTCCTGGCCCGGCGTCATGGTCGTGGTCAGCCACGACCGGGAACTGCTGGACCTGGTCGACCAGATCGCCGACCTGCGCTCCGGCGCGATCACCTGGTACGGCGGGAACCACTCCGCCTACGAGGAGGCCCTGGCGGTCGAGCAGGAGGCGGCCGAGCGCATGGTGCGTGTCGCCGAGGCCGACTTCCGCAAGCAGAAGCGCGAACTGACCGACGCGCAGGTCAAACTGGCCCGCCGCAAGCGGTACGGCCAGAAGATGTGGGACCAGAAACGCGAGCCGAAGATCGTCATGGGAGCGCGCAAGCGGGCGGCGCAGGAGTCCGCCGGCAAGCACCGCATCATGCACGAGGAGAAGCTCGCCGAGGCCAGGGAGCGGCTCGACGAGGCGGTGGAGGCCGTGCGGGACGACGACGAGATCCGCGTCGACCTGCCGTACACGGCCGTGCCGCCGGGGCGTACCGTGCTGACCCTCCAGGACCTCGTGCTGCGGTACGGCGCCCGGGTGAAGGGCGGGCTCGACCTGCGCGGTCCCGAGCGGGTCGCGCTGATCGGGCGCAACGGCGCGGGCAAGACCACCCTGCTGCGCACGATCACCGGGGAACTGCCGGCGGAGTCGGGCGAGGTGACGGCGCACGTCCCGCTGCGGTTCCTGCCGCAGCGCCTCGACGTCCTGGACGGGGAGCGGACGGTCGCCGAGAACGTGGCCCGGTTCGCGCCGGGTGCCACCAACAACCGGATCCGGGCGCGCCTGGCCCGCTTCCTGTTCCGGGGCGGCCGGGCCGACCAGAAGGCGGCGACGCTGTCCGGCGGCGAACGCTTCCGGGCGGCCCTGGCCGCCCTGATGCTGGCCGAGCCGGCGCCGCAGCTGCTCCTGCTGGACGAGCCGACCAACAACCTGGACATGGCCAGCGTGCGGCAGCTGACCACGGCCCTGGAGTCGTACGAGGGGGCGCTGATCGTGGCAAGCCACGACCTGCCGTTCCTGGAGTCGATCGGCATCACCCGCTGGCTGCTGCTGGAGGACGGAGAACTGAAGGAAATCACGCCAGAAGCTGTCGGGTATCCCGCCTAGCGTCGGATGCATGCCCGCATTCATCACCCTGACCGGAGCCCGCGAGAACAACCTCAAGGACGTCACTCTCCGCATCCCGAAAGGCCGGCTGACCGTGTTCACCGGCGTTTCGGGATCGGGGAAGTCGTCGGTCGTCTTCGACACGATCGCGGTGGAGTCGCAGCGCCAGCTCAACGAGACCTATCCCTGGTTCCTCCGCAACCGGCTGCCCAAGTTCGAGCGGCCGCACGCGGACGCCCTGGAGGACCTCACCCCCGCGATCGTCGTCGACCAGCGGCCCGTCGGCGGCCACTCCCGGTCGACGGTCGGCACCATGACGGACGTCTACTCGGTGATCCGCGTCCTGTTCTCCCGGCACGGCACGCCGAGCGCCGGGCCGGCCACGGCCTACTCGTTCAACGACCCGTCCGGCATGTGCCCCGAGTGCGACGGGCTGGGCCGCACCGTGGGGCCCGACTGGGACCGCATCCTGGACCCGGACCGCTCGCTCGCCGACGGGGCGGTCCGCTTCCCGCCGTTCGCTGCCGGGACGTGGCAGGGCCAGACGTACACCAACAGCCCGGACCTCGACCCGGACAAGCCCGTGGGCCGGTTCACCGCCGCCGAGCGCGAGTTCCTGATGCGCGGGCGGCCGGGCAGCCAGGTCTCCGTGACCGGCAGCGGCGGCACCTGGATCACCGACTACGAGGGTCTCGCCGACCGCTTCGAGCGGCTGTATCTGAAGCGGGACCTGTCGGCCATGAGCCAGAAGACCCGCGACCTCGTCCGGGAGTTCCTGGTGGAGGACGTCTGCCCGGCCTGCCGGGGAGCGCGGTTGAACGCGGCGGCGCTCGCCACCCGGATCGGCGGCCGGTCCATCGCCGACTGCACGCGCATGCAGGTCACGGACCTGATCACCGTGCTGAAGGAGATCGACGACCCGGTGGCCGGGCCGATCGCCGGGGCGGCCGTGGCGGCGCTGGAGCGGATCGAGGCGATCGGCCTCGGCTACCTCAGTCTGGACCGCGAGACCGCCACGCTCAGCGGCGGGGAGGGGCAGCGGCTGAAGACGGTGCGCCACCTCGGCTCCAGCCTCACCGGGATGACCTACATCTTCGACGAGCCGAGCGTCGGGCTGCACCCGCGGGACGTGGGCCGGCTCGGCGATCTGCTGCTGCGGCTGCGCGACAAGGGCAACACCGTGCTGGTCGTCGAGCACGACCCGGACGTCATCGCGCTGGCCGACCACGTGGTGGACATGGGGCCGGGCGCCGGCACCGGGGGCGGCACGGTGGTGTTCGAGGGGACGCCGCAGGAGCTGGCCGCGTCGGACACGCTCACCGGGCGCTGCCTGAGCCGGCGTCCGGCGGTCAAGGAGGAGGCGCGGCGGGCCACCGGCGCGCTGTGGGTCAAGGGCGCCGGCCGGCACAACCTCCGGGACGTGACCGTGCGGTTCCCCACGGGTGTGCTCACGGCGGTGACCGGGGTCGCCGGCTCGGGCAAGAGCAGTCTGGTCGCGGAGTTCACCGCGGCCCACGCGGAGGCCGTGGTGGTCGACCAGTCGTCGATCGGCATCTCGGGCCGGTCCACGCCGGCGACGTACCTGGGGATCATGGACACCGTCCGCAAGATCTTCGCCCGCGAGACGGGGGCCGACGCGGGCCTGTTCAGCTTCAATTCCGGCGGCGCCTGCCCCACCTGCGAGGGCCGCGGCATCATCTCCACCGACCTGGCCTTCATGGACCCGGTGACGACGACCTGCCACGGCTGCGAGGGGAGGCGCTTCAAGGAGGACGTGCTGCGGCTCACCGTGCGGGGCAGGTCGATCGCCCACGTCCTGCAGATGACGGCCGAACAGGCACTCGGCTTCTTCGAGGACGAGGCCGTACGACGCCGGCTGCGCGCCCTGCGGGACGTCGGACTGACGTATCTGACGCTCGGCCAGCCCTTGTCCACGCTGTCGGGGGGTGAGCGGCAGCGCATCAAGCTGGCGACGCGGCTGCACCGGACGGGAGCGGTCTACGTGCTGGACGAACCGACGACCGGTCTGCACATGGCGGACGTGGAGGGTCTGATCGGTCTGCTGGACCGGCTGGTCGGCACGGGCAACACGGTCGTCGTCGTCGAGCACAACCTGGACGTGGTCGCCCGGGCCGACTGGGTCGTCGACCTCGGCCCGGACGGCGGACGGGACGGCGGACAGGTGGTGTTCGAGGGGACGCCGCGGCAGCTCCTGGAGGCGGACGGATCGTTCACCGGGGAGCATCTGCGGCGGTTCGTGCGGCCGGGTGTCAGCGTGCCGGCGTGAGCTCCCCGGTGAGCGGGACGACCGGGTGGGCGCTGTTGCCGACGACGGCGAGCCGCGGTCCGTGCGCGCCGGGCTGCCACTGCCCGCCGACGAGGGGCAGCAGGGCGATGTTGGGCGTCGGGCCCCGGGTCCAGTCCAGGGTGCCTGCTACGGTGTCGAGCCTCGTGCCGGCGAGGGCGCCGGCGACGGACGCCCGGTCGGTGGGGTCGTCCGCGGCGGCGAGGGCGTGGTGGGCGGTCTCCAGGAGCGCATGGGCCAGGCCCAGGGGCTGCAGCCAGGCGGCGCCGGTGTCCTGCTCGTAGGCACGGGCGAGTTCGGCGCACGTGGTGCCGTCGAGGCCCGAGCGGTAGGGGTGGTCCGGGCTCCAGTAGACGAGGGTGGCGACGCGCGCGTCGCCGAGCTCGCCGTGGACGTCGGGGGCGGGCGTGGTGTGGGTGTGCGGGTAGGTCAGCCAGCGTGAGCAGGTGATCAGCCGCGGCGGCACCCCCGCCGCCCGCGCCTGACGGTGGAAGAGGGCCAGGTCGGTGGCGGTGGCGGCGCTGGTGACGAGGCCGGCGCCGTGGTCGCGCAGCCGGGCGACCTGCGCGGCGAAGCCGGGGGCCGGTTCCCGGTAGGCGCCGAGGTCGATCAGGGTGTGGCCGCGCGGGGACGTCACCGGGGCGAAGCCGTACCGCTCGTGCCGCAGCAGCGCGCCCTGGAGGTCGTCGTTCCACAGGCACCCGACGGCGCCGCGGCCTTCGACGCGCTCCCACAGGTCGGCGAAGACGGCGGCGATGTCGTCCAGCCCCCAGGCGAAGTGGTACGTCCACCGGAAGCGGTGCCCGGGCGTGGCGTCGCGGGCGTGGAGGTACGCCTGCCATGGGAAGGTCGTCGACACGCACGGGACGCCGAGCTGCTCGCAGGCGTCGGTGACCGCGGGCAGCACCCGGGTCCCGGCCATGGTGAGCACGAGGTGCGCGCCGTCGGCGCCGGCCAGGTCGTGCACGGCCCGCCGGGCCGCCGCGGGGTCCGAGCGGCTGTCGCGCACGACGACGGTCACGTCGTGGCGGCGCCCGCCGTTGCGCACGTGCGCGAGACGGGGGGCGAGTCTGCGCAGGACGTACGACAACGGGGATCCGAGAGGGGCCAGCCGGCCCGTCAGAGGCGCGACCACGCCCACGCACAAGGAAGTCGACGACATCGAGACCCCTCTCGTGTTCCCGGTGCGACCGCTCAGCGGCCGGAGCGGTCGGCGGTGACGCAGGTGGTCCTGCTGAACACCGCCACCGTCTCGTTGCCGCAGTTGTTGCTGTGGCCGGAGGCGTTGCGGGCGAAGAGCAGGTTGGACAGGACGCCGCCGCTGGGGCCCGCCTGGTCGCCGCCGCCCCTGCCGTCGTCCTCGGTCACACAGGTGCGCTCCTTGAACAGGGCCACCTTGCCGGTGCCGCACAGGTTGGCGTGCCCGGAGGAGTTGCGGCCGGAGAGGTTGGACAGCACACCGCCCGCCCCCGCGTCGCCGTCACCGGCCTGGGCCGTGGCCATGCCGGCCGGAACGGCCATCAGCATCCCCACGATCGAGGCCACTACCGCCATGCGCCGCGTGCCGTACATCTGTGTCGGTTTCCTTCCGCTGGATGGTCGCCGGCCGTCCTGGCCGGAGCACTGGGATCAACGACCCGGCGGAAGATCGGTACGGCCCTGCCCAGGTGAATGATCTGCACAACCGTTGATCAGGTACTGCGATCGCATGCCGGGCGCAGAGCTGTTGACTCGCGTCAACCCGGCGCCCGCACCGCACGCCGATGGGGTGGTTTGACTGTTCGCCCGCCGATCATGCGTGCGGGCTCCGCGAACACTGGACGGGGGTGGCGCGGGCCATCGGGAAGGGGAACGGCATGGCCGACGGCACGGTGGTGATGGCGGTGGCGGAGGGTCCGCAGGACGAGGGCGCCACGGCGGGGCAGTGGGTGAGGATCGCCGAGGCGATCCGGGCCCGTGGCTTACAGGTCCGGTGGGCGGCGAGCGCCGCCGACGCCGAGGCGGTGCTGCGGACCGAGGCGGGTCTCGCCGCCGCGGTGGTCGCCTGGGACCTGCCGTCCGAGGAGCAGGGTGAACCGGGCGGGGCCGGGGTGCTGCGGCGGATCGGCCACCGCTTCCGGGACCTGCCGGTGTTCCTCGCCATGGCCGACGAGGGGTTGCGGGAGCTGCCGCTGTGGGTGTCGCAGTCGGTGGTGGGCTACGTGTGGCCGCTGGAGGACACGCCGGCGTTCCTGGCGGGCCGGATCACCACCGCCGCGCGCGCCTACCAGGACGCCCTGCTCCCGCCGTTCTTCAAGGCGTTGCGCCGCTTCGAGGACGCGCACGAGTACTCGTGGCACACGCCCGCCCACTCGGGAGGCGTCGCCTTCCTCAAGTCGCCCGTGGGCCGGGCGTTCCACGACCACTTCGGCGAACGGTTGCTGCGCAGCGACCTGTCGATCTCGGTCGAGGAGCTCGGCTCGCTGTTCGAGCACACCGGGCCGATCGGCGAGGCGGAGCGCAACGCCGCGCGGGTCTTCGGCTCCGAGCGCACCTACTTCGTGCTGCACGGCGACTCCACGTGCAACCGCCTGGTCGGCCACTTCAGCGTGACCCGCGACGAGATCGCCCTGGTGGACCGCAACTGCCACAAGTCGGTCCTGCACGGCCTGGTGGTCTCCGGTGCCCGGCCGGTCTACCTGGTCCCCACGCGCAACGGCTACGGGCTCGCCGGGCCGCTGCCGCCGGGCGAGCTCGCGGCACGGTCGCTGGCCGCGCGGATCGCCGCGAACCCGCTGACCGCGGACGCCGTGTCCACGCGCGCCCAGTACGCGGTGTTCACCAACTCCACGTACGACGGCCTGTGTTACGACGCGCCGGCGGCGGCCCGGGCCTTCGCCGCCGGCACGCCCCGGCTGCACTTCGACGAGGCGTGGTTCGCCTACGCCCGTTTCCACCCCCTCTACGCCGGGCGCTACGGCATGTCCGTGGACGCGGAGGCCTTCCCCGGCCCGGACCGGCCGACGGTGTTCGCGACCCAGTCGACGCACAAGCTGCTGGCGGCGCTGTCGCAGAGCGCCATGGTGCATGTCAGGCCCGCGCCCCGGGCGCCGGTGGAGCACGACCGGTTCAACGAGGCGCTGATGATGCACGGCACGACCTCGCCGCTGTACCCGATGATCGCCTCGCTGGACGTGGCGACGGCGATGATGGACGGCCCGCAGGGGCGGTGGCTCCTCGACGAGGCGGTGACGGAGGCGGTCCGGTTCCGCCAGGAGATGGTGCGCATCGGGCGGCGGATCGAGGCGGCGGGCGACCGGCCCCCGTGGTTCTTCGGGGTGTGGCAGCCCGGCGAGGTGACCGACCCGGCGAGCGGGGAACGCCTGCCCTTCGACGAGGCCCCGGCGGAGCTCCTGCGCACGGAGCAGTCGTGCTGGCAGCTGGAACCCGGTGCCGACTGGCACGGCTTCCCCGGTCTGACCGACGGCTGGTGCATGCTCGACCCGATCAAGGTGACCCTGACCTGCCCGGGGATCGACGCGAGCGGTGAGACGGCCGAGTGGGGCATCCCCGCGCGGGTGCTCACCGCGTATCTGGCCACGCGCGGGATCGTCGTGGAGAAGACCGACAGCTACACCACGCTGGTGCTGTTCTCGATGGGCATCACCAAGGGCAAGTGGGGCACGCTGCTGGACGCCCTGATGGACTTCAAGGACCTGTACGACGGTGACACCCCGCTCGAGCGGGTGCTGCCGGCGCTCGTGGCGGAGCGGCCCCGGCGCTACGCGGGGCTGACGCTGCGGGGCCTGTGCCAGGAGATGCACGACCATCTGCGCGAGGCCCGGCTGGTCGACCTGCTGGACACCGCCTTCCAGCAGCTGCCGGAGCCGGTCGCCCCGCCCCAGCAGTGCTACCAGCGGCTGATCCGCGGCGGCACGGAACGGCTCCCCCTCGCGGAGGCGGCCGACCGGGTCGCCGCCGCCATGGTCACCGTCACGCCGCCCGGCATCCCGGTCCTCATGCCGGGCGAGAACACCGGCGCGGCGGACGGCCCGCTGCTGCGCTACCTCACCGCGCTCGAGTCCTTCGACCGCCGCTTCCCCGGCTTCGCCAGCGAGACCCATGGCGTCACCCGCGACCCCGACACGGGCACGTACCTGATCGAATGCCTGCGCCGCGACGCCCGGCCGGACACGCGGAACGACACGACACCGGCACAGCGGCGCGAACCGAGGGATGTGGACCTGGAGTCGGCGACCGGGTGAGACGGACGGTGCGCCGAGAACCGAAGCGGGCCTCGGCGCACCCGGCACCCCGGTCCGCACCGCCGCCCGGACCCTGCCCTCCACCAGGTCCGCCCCTCCGCCGGGTCCGCGACCGCCCGGGCCGATCCGCCCGGGCCGAGGGTCACTCGGGCCGGTGACCGCTGGAGCCGGGGCCGCCCGGGCCGGGGGCCGCCCAGGCCATTGCCGCGCGGGCCGCAGACCAACCGGGCGAGAGCCCCGGGCCGATGGGCAGGCGAGCCGGTGACCACCCGAGCCAGGGCCACCCAGACCATTGCCGCGCAGGCCGCAGACCAACCGGGCGGAGAGCCCCAGATCGATGGGCAGGCGAGCCGGTGACCACCCGAACCGGGAGCCACCGGGCCGGAGGCCAACTGGGCCGCAGATCAAGCGGGCCGGAGGCCCACCAGGCCGGAGGCCGACCGGGGTAGAGGTGTTCCTTGCCCAGTGCGGTCGGGACCGGGGCAGTTTCTCCCGGTTCGGGAGGGCCCGACCACGCACCCGGTACACCGCCCTCCCCCGGCGCGGAAGGCCGCTCTTCGTCGCCCGGCCCGGTCGCGGCCGGTCGGCAGAGGGGCGGACGGCCGGACGGCTGCGGTCGGACGGTCCCGCCGCAGGCCCCCGGCGTGTCGGGGAAGCCCCGCGCCCGGCCCGGCCACGCGCCCTCCGGCCCCGGGGGGTGTCCTCCGTCCCCTTCGCCCTGCATGATGGTCGGCCGACGCCCGATGGGTCCGGTCGATCCCGGGAACCCGGTCGGTGTGGTCCAGACACGTCCCATCCCAAACGGAGTCACGCTCGTGCCCAGCAAGAAGGCCCTCGTCCGCCGCCCCAGCCCGCGCCTCGCCGAAGGGCTGGTGACGCACATCGAGCGGGAGGGGATCGACGCCGACCTCGCGGGCGAGCAGTGGGAGGCGTACGTGCAGGCCCTGCGCACGCACGGCTGGGAGACCATCGAGGTGGACCCGGCCGACGACTGCCCCGACTCGGTGTTCGTCGAGGACACCGTCGTGATGTACCGGAACGTGGCGCTGATCGCCCGCCCGGGCGCCGACTCCCGGCGCGCGGAGACCGCCGGGGTCGAGGAGGCCGTCGCCGGCCTCGGCTGCTCGGTGAACTGGATCTGGGATCCGGGCACGCTGGACGGCGGGGACGTGCTGAAGATCGGCGACACCGTGTACGTGGGCCGCGGCGGACGCACCAACGCGGCCGGTGTCCAGCAACTGCGGGCCGCGTTCGAGCCGCTCGGCGCCCGGGTGGTCGCCGTGCCCGTGAGCAAGGTGCTGCACCTGAAGTCGGCGGTCACCGCGCTGCCCGACGGGACGGTCATCGGCCACATCCCGAAGATGGACACCCCGTCGCTGTTCGCACGCTTCCTGCCCGTCCCGGAGGAGGCCGGCGCCCACGTCGTCCTGCTCGGCGGCGACAAACTGCTGATGGCGGCCAGCGCCCCGAAGACCGCGGAGCTCTTCTCCGACCTCGGGTACGAACCGGTCGTCGTGGACATCAGCGAGTTCGAGAAGCTCGAAGGCTGTGTGACATGCCTCTCGGTCCGGCTGCGGGAGCTGTACGTCTGAGCAGCCGGCGCAACCGCTGTCCGGCCGTCGACCTGCGGGTCCACGCCCACTCGTGGCCCGGCGGGCCGACCCCGCTGATCAGCGGTCTTTACGGCGCCCTTGACCTACGGCCTCGTAACCTACGGAAACGTAGCCTACGATGCCGTAGGTTCTGCTCACCGCTCGTACGCATGTCCCCCTGGAGAGTCCATGACGATCACCACTCCCCACCTCGGCAGCCCCGCCGGCGCCTGGTCCGACGCTCAGCTGCTGTACGCACTGGAGGAAGTGGTCGAGAAGGAACTCAACCGGCATCTGCAGGTCGCCAAGGACTGGATGCCGCACGAGTACGTGCCGTGGAGCGACGGGCGCAACTTCCCCGGCCTCTTCGAGGACGGCGAGGCCTGGGAGAAGGAGCAGTCCAAGGTCACCGAGATCGGCCGCATCGCGCTGGTCGTCAACCTGCTGACCGAGGACAACCTGCCCAGCTACCACCACGAGATCGCCTCCCTGTTCGGCCGCGACGGCGCCTGGGGCACCTGGGTGCACCGCTGGACCGCGGAGGAGGGCCGGCACGGCATCGTGATGCGCGACTACCTGCTCACCTCGCGCGCCGTCGACCCGGACAAGCTGGAGCAGTTCCGGATGTCCCACATGAGCGAGGGCTTCGAGTCGGACAACCGTCACTCGATGCTGCACTCGATCGCCTACGTCGCGTTCCAGGAGCTGGCCACCCGCATCTCGCACCGCAACACCGGCCACCAGTCCGGCGACCCGGTCTGCGACCGCATGCTCGCCCGCATCGCGACCGACGAGAACCTGCACATGGTCTTCTACCGGAACCTGCTGCGCGCTGCGTTCGAGCTCGCCCCCGACCTGACCATGCAGGCCGTCCGGGACGTGGTCGTCGACTTCCGGATGCCCGGGCACGGCATCCCCGGCTTCGAGCGCGCCGCCGCGCAGATGGCGATCGGCGAGGTCTACAACCTGCGCATCCACCACGACGACGTGCTGCAGCCCGTGCTGCGCTTCCTGAAGGTCATGGAGATCGACGGCCTGGGCCCCGAGGGCCGCAAGGCGCAGGAGGAGCTCGGCCTGTTCATGGGCGGCCTGGACGCGGAGGCCACCAAGTTCGACGAGAAGCTGGCCGCGCGCAAGGCCCGCATGGCGGCCCGGGCCGGCGCCTGACGGCCGCACCGGCACACCCCGGTGAGGCCCCCGACCGCCACGAGCGGCCGGGGGCCTCACGCAGGGTCCCCCCCCCGGGGGGGGCACCGCGTCGGCCGGTGCGGCTAGCGCGCCGCCCGGCGCAGTTCCAGTCGCTCCTTCTCCGACATCCCGCCCCAGACGCCGAAGCGTTCGTCGTGGTCGAGTGCGTACTCCAGGCAGGCCGTGCGGATCGGGCACAGGCCGCAGATCCGCTTCGCCTCCCGCACCGAACTGCCGGGCTCGGGGAAGAAGAACTCCGCCCCGGTCTGCGCGCACAACGCTTCCTGCTGCCAGGCGAGTTCGGGCGAGGTGATCGTGTCGATGTGCATGTCCCGAAGCGTTCCGGCCGGTGCGAAACGTTCGATCAACGCGCGATCAACGCGGCGTTCAGGGGCCTCCGGCCGGGGTCGATCGTCACCCGCCGGACCGGCCGGTGCACGGCGGCGCGCGGGACCGGCGCGCATTCCTCCGGCCGCGCGGCGGCGCGACGCCCGCACGCCGGCGGTGCGAGACTCGGCAGAGCAGGCGAACGGGCCCCTGTGCGAGGAGGGCGAGGATGCTCACCACCCGTTATGTCACCGGCGCTCCGAACTGGATCGATCTCGGCACCCCCGACATCGACGGTGCGGCGGCCTTCTACGAAGCCCTGTTCGGCTGGCGGTTCCAGCCGGGCGGGCCCGAGGTCGGCGGGTACGGCCTCTTCCAGCTCGACGGCCGGACCGTCGCCGGCGGCATGCAGACCACGCCGGAGCAGGGGCCGCCGTCCTGGACGGTGTACTTCCAGGCGCCGGACGCCGAGGCCACGGCCGAGGCGGCCCGGCAGGCGCGCGGCTCGGTACAGCTGCGGCCCATGGACGTCCAGGACCTGGGCCGGATGGCGATCCTCGCCGACCGGGCCGGGGTGACCTTCGGCCTGTGGCAGCCGGGACGCAACCGCGGCATGGACGTCGTCGGGGAACCCGGCACGCTGTGCTGGACCGAGCTGTACACGGCGGACGTCCCGGCCGCGGCCGCCTTCTACCACTCCGTGCTCGGCCTGGAGACCTACGGCGTCGACATGCCCGGCGGCACGTACACCACGTTCGGCCCCGGTGGGGAGGACGAGGACGCCATGTTCGGCGGAGTCGTGGCCCTCGCCGACGACCCGGCCGAGCAGGAGCCCCACTGGCTCCCGTACTTCGAGGTCGCCGACCCGGACGCGGTCGCCGCCGTCGCCCGGGAGCGGGGCGGCACCGTGCGCATGCCCGCCACGGACCTGCCGGAGGTCGGCCGCCTCGCCAAGCTCACCGACCCCTACGGCGCCCGCTTCGCGGTGATCCACAGCGAGCCCCCACAGGACCGGGTCGGGCAGGCCAGGCCGTGACCGTACAGCCCCTCCGCCCGCCCGGAGGGCGGGCCTAGGCCGATCCGCGTCGTACCAGCGTCGTCGGCAGGACCACGCTGGACGGTGTGTCGGGGGTGTCCTCCCGGCGGTGGTCGGGGTCCAGGCCGTGCAGCAGGAGGCGGGCCATCAGGCGGCCCATCTCCTCGATGTCCTGGCGGACCGTCGTCAGGGGCGGGTCGGTCTGCTCGGCGACGGGCTGCATGTCGTCGAAGCCGATGACGGCCACGTCGTCCGGGACGCGGCGGCCGGACTCGCGCAGGACGCGCAGCGCGCCGGAGGCCATGAGGTCGTTCGCGGCGAACACCGCGTCCAGGTCCGGGCAGCGGCCGAGCAGCTCGCGCATCGCCCGCTCGCCCCCGGCCGGGGTGAAGTCGGCCTCGGCGATCAGCCGCGGGTCGGCGTCCGCCATGACGTCCCGGTAGCCGTCCAGCCGGTCCACCGCCGAGGTCTGGTCCAGGGCACCGGTGATGTGCGCGATCCGGCTGCGGCCGAGGCCGGCCAGGTGGCGGACGGCGTCGCGGGCGCCGCCGCGGTTGTCGCTGTCGACGTACACCACGTCGCGCCGGTCGCCGCTCCAGCCCGGCCGCCCGCCGAAGACGGTGGGCACACCGGCCCGCTGGATCAGCTCCGGCAGCGGATCGTCCAGGTGCAGGGAGAACACCAGCGCCCCGTCGACGTGCCCGCCGGCGAGGTACCGGGCGACGCGGGCGTGGTCGTCGCGGCCCTCCGTCAGGAGCAGCACGAGCTGGTTGTCGTGGGCCGTGAGCTCCTTGCTGATGCCGCGCAGCTGGAGCGCGAAGAACGGGTCGGCGAAGACGCGGCTCTCCGGTTCGGCGACGACCACGGCGACCGCGTCGTGCCGCCGGGTCACCAGGGAGCGGGCGGCCTGGTTGGGTACGTAGCCGAGTTCTTCGACGGCTTTGCGGACCCGCTCGACGAGGACGTCCCGCACGCCGTCCCCGCCGTTGACCACACGGGAGACGGTGGCCCGCGAGACACCGGCCCGGGCGGCCACGGCCTCCAGGGTGGGACGCGGCGCTGTGTCGGTCACTTCGGGGCTCCTCACCTGCGGCTGCGGATCAGGATAGCCCCGGGTGCGCCGCCGGGTGAGAGCGCTCTCGCCTCCGCCCGCGCGGCGGCACGTGCCCGTCAGTGGTCGTGTCCCGCGTGCTCTCCCCCGCCCGCCGGTGCCTCCGCGTGTTCGTGCTCGTGCGGGTCGTAGCCGGGGATGGTCCCGTCCGGCTTCTTCACCAGGAACAGTCCCACCATCCCCATGTCGGAGTGGCTCTGGACGTGGCAGTGGTACATCCAGGCGCCGGCGCCGACCCCCTCCCCCGCGATGACCTGGAAGCCGAAGGAGTCGGCCGGGCCGGTGATCTTGTTGTCGATGACCTGGCTCGGGTCGTCGGGGCCGGTGAGCATGCCGGTGCGGTTGTCCGCCCAGCGGTGACCGTGCATGTGGAACGTGTGGTAGAACTCGCCGTGGGTGATCACGATGAACTCGACCCGGTCACCCACCGTGGCCTCGAAGTTCGGCCCGGAGTGCGGCGCCTTGTTGTTGATGCGCATGTCGTTGAAGACGACCGTGTGCGTGCGGTCGGGCAGCACGTCGCCCTTGCGGCGGACGATGACCGGCCCGAACAGGCCCTTCTGCAGTCCGACGGTGCCATGCTCCGTGCCGACGACATGGTCGTGGTAGTGCCAGTAACCGGCGCTGCCCGCCCGCCAGGTGCCGTCCTTGCGGCGGCCGGGGGCATGGGTGCGCCAGGTGTAGGTGCGGGTGCCGCCCGGCTCGACGTGGCTGCGGTTCATCTTCGTGCCGTCGCTGGTGATCTCGTAGTCCAGACCGTGCACGTGCAGGCTCACCGGCACGTCCATGGTGTTCTCGAACTCGACGTGCAGGGTGTCGCCCTCGTTGAGTTCGATCAGCGGGCCGGGGACGGTGGCCTTGCCCTTCTCCAGGCCGTAGCCCATCTGACCGTCCGCCAGCTTCTCGGCGTACATCCTGATGCGCTTCACCTCGCCTCCGGCCGGTGCCGTCTTCGCCGGTCCGTCGGCGCTGATGGCCTCCGGCGCCACGGACAACGATGTCGCGACGGCGGCGCCGCCCAGCAGCACACGCCGGTTGAAGCTGCGTCTGTCCATGCGGAACTCCCCACCCTGGTAAGGCTTTTACGGAGGCGTACCTGTGATGAACCGGTGAGACGGTACCGGTCGCGCTCCCGTTTATCCACACTCAAGACAAAGTTGGTGCCATCCCGGTCATAGGTATTGGCGGGACGGGCAAAGGGGTTTAGCTTCCTTGGCGGTGTTGCTGTGACCGAGGAGGTGCCCATGCACTTACGAGGGCTGAGCAAGAAAAGACGCGTCTGGGCGGCCTCGGTGGCCGCCGGCGTCGTGACCGCCGGGCTGCTGTCCGGACCGGCCGCGAGTGCGCGTCCCTATCCGGAACCACCCCTGACAACGATGTCGATCAAGTCGCCGCCGGGCGGCGCCAACGTACGGGTGCTGGTCTTCCACGGTTCCGCGGCCGGCGAGGAGTCGCCGGTCGTGAACGCCGCGATCGAGGCCATCGAGGACATCGGGCTGACCGGCCCGGCGAACCGCCGCTTCAAGGTGCAGGCCACCGGCGACGCCTCGGTGTTCACCGACGACACGAGGCTCGGCCGCTTCAACGCGATCGTGTTCCTGACCGGCGGGGGCGACGTCCTCGACCCGGAGCAGGAGGCGGGCCTGGAGGCGTACATGGAGGCCGGCGGCGGGTTCGTCGGCATCCACGACGCGGCGCGCGCGGAACCGTACTCGGACTGGTTCACCGGTCTGGTCGGGGCCCGCCCGGCCGCGTCGAGCCCCGCGGCCGTGCAGCGGGCGACCGTGGAGGTCGGCGACCGCCGGCACCCGGCGACCAAGGACCTGCCGGTGCAGTGGAAACGCCCGGACAAGTGGCTGAACTGGGTGAAGAACCCCTCCGGTGAGGTCCACACGGTGGCCCGGGTGCGGGAGTCGACGTACCAGCCGGGCGCGGGCGCCAACGGCTGGGACCACCCGGTCAGCTGGTGCCGGGACTACGACGGCGGCCGCTCCTTCTACACGGGCATGGGCGGCACGGTGTCGTCGTACGACGAGACCGACTTCCGGGCCCACCTGCGCGGCGCGCTGATGTGGACGACCCGGCTGGAACAGGCCGACTGCAAGGCGGCCATCAACGCCAACTACGCGGCGGAGCGGCTGACCAAGCCCAACCAGCCGGGGCAGAACGACCAGATCGGCGAGCCGCACGGGCTGGTCACCGCACCCGACGGCCGCGTCTTCTACATCGGCCGCGGCGGGGCCGACTCCTCGCAGCCGGTGATCACCGACTGGAACA
This sequence comes from Streptomyces sp. NPDC085932, assembly GCF_044540525.1. Taxonomy (NCBI): domain Bacteria; kingdom Bacillati; phylum Actinomycetota; class Actinomycetes; order Kitasatosporales; family Streptomycetaceae; genus Streptomyces; species Streptomyces sp. NPDC085932. The sequence goes on along the minus strand of NZ_JBITSJ010000001.1, from coordinate 977,583 downwards.
ACCCCGACATCGGCAAGGGCAAGGGCGAGATCCACGTCTACGACCCGAAGACCAAGCAGGTCACCCTGGCCGGCGCGCTGACCGTCTTCGGCAACAAGGGCGGCGGCGACGAACTGGTCAAGGTCGAGGAGGGCCTGCTCGGCATCGAACTCGACCCGAAGTTCGCGCAGAACGGGTGGGTGTACCTGCACTACACGCCGCACGAGCGGATCAACCGCGAGACGCGCATGGCGGAGCGGCGGGTCTCCCGGTTCACGCTCGACCAGGCCACCAACAAGCTGGACCTCGCCAGTGAGAAGGTCCTGCTGAAGTGGCCGGTGCAGATCCACAGTTGCTGCCACGCGGGCGGCGGGCTGGCCTGGGACTCCAAGGGCAACCTGTACATCGCCACCGGTGACAACAACTCCAGCGGCTTCAGCGGCGGTTACTCCGGCAACAACCCGGAGCCGAACTACAAGGGCGTCTCCTTCGCGGACGCGCGCCGCACCGCCGGCAACACCAACAACCTCAACGGCAAGATCCTGCGCATCCACCCGGAGCCGGACGGCACGTACACGCTGCCCGAGGGCAACCTCTTCACCGGGAAGGAAACCGACGAGGGCGGCGGCAAGACGCGCGGCGAGATCTATGTGATGGGCGTGCGCAACCCGGCGCGCATCTTCGTCGACAAGTCGACCGACGTGCTCTACGCGGGCTGGGTGGGACCGGACGCGGGCTCGCCCTCGACCACCTGGGGTCCGGCCAAGTACGACACGTTCGCCGCCATCACGAAGGCCGGCAACCGCGGCTGGCCGTACTGCATGGGCAACAAGCAGCCCTACCGGGACCGCAACCTGCCGGACCCGTCCAAGCCGCTGGGCTGGTACGACTGCGACCACCCGAAGAACGAGTCGCCGAACAACGACGGCCTGGTCAACCTGCCGCCGGTGACCGGCAACAACATCTGGTACTCGCCCTCGGGCGGCGCGCCGGACTACCCGCGGGACGCGAACGGCATCCCGTCGTACAAGCCGGAGGAGGCCACATACAGGCTGCCCTGGCTCAAGGGCGGCGGGCAGGCGGCGATGAACGGGCCGGTGTATCGGTCCGACGCGGTCGCGGCCGACAGCACCGTCAAGTGGCCGGCCTACTGGGACGGCAAGTGGTTCGTCGGCGACTTCTACGACGCCGACCAGCCGCGCAACGCGGTGCTGATGGACCCGAAGACGCAAGGCGACGGCGGCCTGCCGGTGCACTCGGAGTCGCTGAAGAAGATCGTGCCGATCGGCAACGACGGCATCAAGAACCTGATGGACTGGAAGTTCGGTCCGGACGGCGCGCTGTACGTCCTCGACTACGGGCGCGGCTTCTTCACCTCCGACTCCAAGTCGGCCCTGTGGCGGGTCGTCTACAAGGGCGGCGGGCCGACCCCGGCCGCCGGTCAGCTGGCGAGGGGGACCGAGTGATCCGGCACCGAAGAATCTGGGCCGCCCTGCTGGCCGCCCTGCTCGTGATGCTCGGCGTGCAGGCGATGCCCGCCGCCGGGCAGGCACAGGCGCCGGCCGCCGAACAGGTGCTCACCTGGACGGCCGGCAACGACATCGACAAGTACCTGTCGGCGCCGAAGACGGCGGTCGCCGGCCAGGCCACGATCGTCTTCGAGAACAGCGCGGCCACCGGCAACACCACGGGCATGCCGCACACGCTGACGTTCGTGACCAGCGACCCCGAGTTCAACGGCGACGTGCAGCTCAACCTCCTGGCCAACCCCAACGACGCCCAGGGCGGCAAGCACACCGCCCAGGTCACGCTCACACCGGGCCGGTACTTCTACCACTGCACCATCCCCGGCCACGGCCAGATGCAGGGCATCCTCACCGTGACCGAGGGCACGGGTGAGGACACCACCGCGCCCGAGGCGTCGGCGCACGTGAGCGGCACGCAGAACACGCAGGGCCAGTACGTCGGCTCCGCGAGCGTGGCGCTGCACGCCACGGACGAGGGCGGCTCGGGTCTGGACCGGATCGAGTACGCGCTCGGCGACACGGGTGCCTGGCAGCCGTACACCACGCCGGTCGTGGTCGACCAGGTCGGTGACCACACGGTCCGCTACCGGGCGTTCGACAAGGCGGGCAACGTCTCCGCCGAGAAGAGCACCGCGTTCACGGTCGTGGCACCGCAGTCGGACGACACCACCGCGCCGGAGACCTCGGCGACGGTGACCGGCGAGCGGAACGCGGACGGGGCGTACGTCGACATGGCGACGGTCACCGTCTCCGCGTCCGACACCGGCTCCGGGGTCAACACGATCGAGTACGCCATCGGCTCCGGCGCCTGGCAGCCGTACACGGCGCCCGTGATGGTGCACCAGGTGGGCGAGCACACCGTCCGCTACCGGGCCACCGACAAGGCGGGCAACGTGGCGGCGGAGAAGAACGTGCGGTTCACGGTCGTCGCGGCGCCGCCGCAGGACACGACCCCGCCGGTGACGGGCGTGAGCGTGGAGGGCACGAAGAACTCCGACGGGGCGTACGTCAACAGCGCCCGGGTGACCGTCACGGCGACCGACGCGCACGGTTCGGGCGTCGAGCGGATCGAGTACTCGCTGGACGGCGGACCGTACCTGGCGTACTCGGCGCCGGTCGTGGTGGACCGGGCCGGTGCGCACACCATGGCGTACCGGGCGACCGACAAGGCCGGCAACACCTCGGCGGCCCGCACGGTGACCTTCACGGTCGTCTCCGGCGGGGTGCCGGCGCCGAACTGCCCGGAGTACGACGAGCGGCTGACGGTGTTCGTCGGCACGGTCGACTCGGGGGTGCGCAACCGGGTCACCGACAACCGGTGCCGGATCGGCGAGCTGATCGAGGACGAGAAGGAGTGGACGTCCCACGCGCTGTTCCTCAAGCACGTCACGTCCGTCCTGGACGCGCTGCTGAAGGAAGGCGTGATCGACCAGCGCGAGTACAACGCCGTCCGCAAGGCGGCCCGCCAGTCGGGCATCGGCAAGCCGGGGCAGACGGAAGGCTACCGGTCGCTCTTCGACGGCAGCGCGGAGTCCCTGGCCAAGTGGCAGCACGTGGGCGGCGGTTCGTTCGGGCTGAACCCGGACGGGACGATCACCTCCAGCACCACCACGCCGGGCATGGGCATGCTGTGGTTCCCGCAGCGCAAGTACGGCGACTTCTCGCTGAAGCTGCAGTGGCGTGACGACGCGCCCGGCACCGGCAACACCAACTCGGGCGTCTTCGTCCGCTTCCCCTGGGTCCACGACCACCCGGAGGAGTCGCGCCCGGAGTGGGTCGCCATCAAGTACGGGCACGAGGTGCAGGTGTTCGACCGGCCCGACGGCGACATGTACAAGACGGGCTCGGTCTACGGTTTCGACCGCGTGGGCCTGGCCGGCGCGGGCGTGACGCAGAAGGGCACCTGGAACGACTACGAGATCCGGGTGGAGGGCCAGCACTACTCGGTCTTCCGCAACGGCGTGCTGATCAACGAGTTCGACAACACCGGCGGCCAGGAGTTCACTCCCCCGCGCTCGGACGACCCGGGCACGGACGGGCGACGCTTCGCCTCCGGCTACATCGGGCTCCAGGTCCACGGCACCACGGACGTGGTCTCGTTCCGCGACGTCCGGATCAAGGAGTTGTAGGAGGCGCCTGTTTGCGGGCCCTGCTCGGCTGTACCCGTCTGGGCTCTCCCGGCATCTTCGGATACTCGGGCGGGTACGGCAGGTCGCCCAGACCGTGGTCGTGCTCGTCACGGCGGGCGAGGTCGAGCAGGGCCTCCAGCGAATAGCGGTGGTCGTCCATGTCCGCGTGCACATCGCCGAGTTCGGCGAAGCGCGCGGGCATGGTCGCGAGGTCGAAGTCCTGCGGGTGCGCGACGCCGACCTCCTCCCAGCGCAGGGGCGCGGAGACGGGGGCGTGCGGGCGGGGGCGCACCGAGTAGGCGGAGGCGATCGTGCGGTCGCGGGCCGTCTGGTTGTAGTCGAGGAAGATCCGCTCACCGCGCTCCTCCTTCCACCACTTGATGGTGACCTGCTCGGGCATCCGCCGTTCCATCTCCCGGCCGACGGCGATGGCGGCGCGCCGGACCTGGGTGAAGGTCCAGCGCGGCTCGATGGGCACGAACACGTGCAGGCCCCGGCCGCCGGAGGTCTTGGGGAAGCCGCGCAGTCCGCCGAACTCGTCCAGCACGGCCCGTAGTTCGTGGGCGGCGCGGGCGGCGTCGTCGTAGTCGGTGCCGGGCTGCGGGTCGAGGTCGATGCGCAGTTCGTCGGGGCGGTCGACGTCGTCGCGGCGGACCGGCCAGGGGTGGAAGGTGAGCGTGCCGAACTGGGCGGCCCACACCACCGCGCCGACCTCGGTGGGGCACATCTCGTCGGCACTGCGGCCGCTGGGGAAGGTGATGTGCGCGGTCGGGATCCAGTCGGGCATGTTCTTCGGCGCCCGCTTCTGGAAGAAGTTCTCGCCGGCCACGCCCTCGGGGTAGCGCTCCAGGGTGGTGGGCCGGTCGCGCAGGGCGCGCAGGATGCCGGGGCCGACGGCGATGTAGTAGCGGGCGAGGTCCAGCTTGGTGAAACCGCGCTCGGGGAAGAAGACCTTGTCCGGACTGGACAGCCGTACGGTCCGGCCGTCCACCTCCAGTTCCACCGCGTCACCCATGTCCGTCACGGTAGGCGTAGCCCGCATACCTCGCACATCGGGCATATCGCCGGAGGTGCGCGCAGAATCAAGCCATGGATCTGCCGGTGATGCCCCCTGTCCTGCCGATGCTCGCCAAGTCCGTGGCGGCGATCCCCGCGGGCATGCACTACGAGGCGAAGTGGGACGGGTTCCGGGCCATCGTGTTCCGCGACGGGGACGAGGTCGAGCTCGGCAGCCGTACCGGAAAGCCTCTGACCAGGTACTTTCCCGAGCTCGTGACGGCCGTGCGGGAGCGGTTGCCCGAGCGGTGCGTGGTGGACGGGGAGATCGTGATCGCGCGGGAGGGGCATCTGGACTTCGACGCGCTGACCGAGCGGATCCACCCGGCGGACTCGCGGGTGCGGACCCTGGCCGAGCGGACGCCGGCCTCCCTGGTGGCGTTCGACCTGCTGGCCCTCGGGGACGAGTCGCTGATGAACGCCCCGCTGACCGGCCGGCGGGAGCGGCTGGCCGAGGCGCTGTCCGGGGTCAGGGCGCCGGTGCACCTGGCTCCGGCGACGACGGACATCGAGGTGGCGCGGCAGTGGTTCGAGCAGTACGAGGGAGCGGGTCTGGACGGTGTCGTCGCCAAACCGCCGGCCGGGCGCTACCGCCCCGACGAGCGGGCCATGTTCAAGATCAAGCACGAGCGGACGGCGGACGTCGTCGTCGCCGGGTACCGGCTGCACAAGAGCGGCCCGGTCGTGGGCTCGTTGCTGCTCGGCCTGTACGACGACCGGGGCACGCTGCAGCACGTGGGGGTGTCGGCGGCCTTCACGATGAAGCGGCGGGCGGAGCTGGTCGAGGAGCTGGAGCCGCTGCGCATGGACGACGTCTCGGGGCATCCGTGGGCGGCCTGGTCCGAGGAGGCCGCCCACGAGTCGGCGCGGCTGCCGGGGGCACCGAGCCGCTGGTCGGGCCGGAAGGACCTGTCGTGGGTGCCGCTCAGGCCGGAGCGGGTGGCCGAGGTCGCGTACGACCACATGGAGAACGGGCAGCGCTTCCGGCACACCGCCCGTTTCCGCCGCTGGCGCCCGGACCGGACCCCCGAGAGCTGCACCTACGCGCAACTGGAGGAGCCGGTCCGCTACGACCTGGCGGAGATCCTCGGCGCGTGAGGCCGGGGCCGCCCGGCCCATCCCGGCGCGTGCGGCCCCGGGCCGCCGCTCGGGCCGTCCCGGCCCCCGTGCCCGGGCCCGCTCAGGGCTGCATCAGGACCTTGACCGCGCCGTCCTGCTTGCGCTGGAACATCTCGTACGCGTGCGGCGCCTGGGACAGGGGCACGCGGTGGGTGGCGAAGTCGTCCACACCGAGCGGGTCCTCGTCGGTCAGGTACGGGATGATGTCGTCGCTCCAGCGGCGCACGTTGGCCTGACCCATCCGCATCTGGACCTGCTTGTCGAACAGGGTCAGCATCGGCATCGGGTCGGCCATGCCGCCGTAGACGCCGGACAGGGAGATGGTGCCGCCGCGGCGCACCAGGTCGATGGCCGTGTAGAGGGCGGCGAGGCGGTCGACGCTGAACCGCTCGGACATCGGGCCGCTCAGCTTGCGCGGAAGCAGCGCGGCGGTGTTCTGCACCAGGCGGGCCACCGCGCTGCCGTGGGCCTCGGTGCCGACGGCGTCGATCACGGCGTCGGGGCCGCGGCCGTCGGTCTCGTCGCGGATCGCGGCGACGAGTTCCTTCTCGTCCTCGAAGGACCTGAGGTCGAAGGTCTCCACCCCGCGCGCCTTGGCCCGGGCCAGCCGCTCGGGGACCAGGTCGATGCCGAACACCCGCCCGGCGCCCTTGACCTGGGCGACCCGGCAGGCCATGTCGCCGATCGGGCCGAGGCCCAGCACGGCGATGCTGCCGCCCTGGGGGACGTCGGCGTAGGCCACGGCCTGCCAGGCGGTGGGCAGCACGTCGGAGAGGTACACGAACCGGTCGTCGGGCGGGCCCTCGGGGACCTTGATCGGGCCGTACTGGGCCTGCGGGACGCGCAGGTACTCGGCCTGGGCGCCGGGCACCGCGCCGTACAGGCGGGTGTAGCCGAACAGGGCCGCGCCCATGCCCTCGCCGGTGACCTGCGTGGTCTCGCACTGGGTGGGCAGGCCGGTCAGGCACATCCAGCAGTTGCCGCAGGCGATCTGGAACGGGACGACGACCCGGTCCCCGACCTGGAGGTCCGGGACGGCGGCGCCGACCTCCTCGACGATGCCCATGGGTTCATGACCGAGGATGTCGCCTGGGGTCATGAACGGCGTGAGCACCTCGTACAGGTGCAGGTCGGATCCGCACAGGCCACTGGAGGTGATGCGGATGATCGCGTCGGTGGGTTCCTGGATGGTCGGATCGGGCACGTTCTCCACCCGCACGTCCCGCTTGCCCTGCCAGGTCACAGCCCTCATCGCTTCGCGCTCCCTCCGTCGGCGTGCGCGTCCATCGGTCGGCAGGGGCCGGGTACCCGAGCGCCCCGCGCTGAACCTTTGCGCCGATCGACGGACGCGGCCGGGACACCGCCCCGTCCAAACGATCGACTCTGGCCGTAGATGGTCAGATAAGCGCACAATCAAGACACGTCGAGGACAGGGGCGCGGTGGCGACGGTGGGCATGGGACGACGGTGGCGCGGACGGCGCGCCGCGACGACGGCGACGCTGCTGGCCGTCACGGTGACGGCCGCCCTGGCGGCGGGGTGTACGAGCGGCAGCGGCACCCCCGACGACGGACGGGGATCGTCGAGCGCCTCGGAGCGGGGGTCCTCGCCCTCGGGGGCCGGTCCCTCCCCGCTCGCCGTCAAGCTCGACAACGCGGGCTCCGCCCGTCCGCACACGGGCGTCGGCGCCGCGGACGTGGTGTACGTGGAGCAGGTCGAGGGCGGGTTGAGCCGGCTGATGGCGGTGTACGCGACGCGGGTGCCGGAGACCGTGGGACCGGTGCGCAGCGCCCGCGAGTCCGACCTGGAGCTGCTGCGCCAGTTCCACCGGCCCACGCTGGTCTTCTCCGGCGCGCAGAAGAAGCTCCTGCCGCTGATCGACGAGGCGCCGCTGCGCCCTGTGACGCCCTCCGACGCCCCGGACGCGTTCTACCGGGGCAGCGACCGCGCCGCCCCGCACAACCTCTATCTGCGGCCCGGGCGGATCGCGCCCGAGGCGCCGGGCCGGGCCGCCCTGACCACCGGCTTCCGCTACGGCCCCGCCCCGGCCGGCGGCACGGCGACGGCCTCACGGACCGTGCGCTACCCGGCGGCCCGCTTCACCTTCACCTGGTCCGACGCCCGCGACCGGTGGCTGGTCGGCATGGACGGAGCCCCCGCCACGGAGGCCGACGGTGCGCGGATGGCGGCGGCGACCGTGGTCGTGCAGTACGTGAGGATCAGAGAGTCCGGCTTCCGGGACTTCCTCGGCAACAACTCGCCGTACACCGAGACGGTGGGCTCCGGCAGGGCGACCGTCCTGCGCGACGGCCGGGCCTGGGACGTGGACTGGAAGCGCCCGAAGGCCACGGACGGCACGGCGTTCACCACCGGTGACGGCTCCCCGGTGAACTTCGCGCGGGGCCAGGTGTGGGTGGTGTACGCCAAGGCCTCCTGACCTGCCCGAGGGCCCTCAGCGGGGTGCCGCCAGGGGCTCCTCGGGGTGGCGAAGGTCCTCGGCCGCGTCCGCCACCCGCCGGATCAGGTCGAAGAACACCGTCCGCTCGTCGGCGGTCAGCGGGGCGAGGAAGACCTGGTTCATCCGGGCGGTGCGCACGGTCAGCCTGCGGTGGGTGCGGGCCCCCTCGTCCGTCAGGCGCAGCAGGGAGCGGCGGCCGTCCTGCGGGTCGCGGACCTTGTCGAGCAGCCCGCGCCGGCCGAGCCGGCTGATCACCTCGGCGACGGTCGACCGGTCGAGCCCCACCCGCTCCCCCACCGTGCGCTGGTCCAGGCCGGGCTCGTCGACGAGCGTGTTGAGGACCGCGTACTGGGGCGAGGTGATCTCCTCGGAGACCATCGTGTTCCACAGCAGGTAGTGCGCCTGCTGAAGTCGCCGGGCCAGGTGCCCGGGGTGGGTGGTGAGGTCCGCCGCCGCCATGTGCACCCCTCGATAGTTTTCGTCGGTGCACTGAACGATAGTCGACCGGAACGGGACTGTCTGCCGTCACGAAGGCTCCCCTTCCAGGGTCTTGACGCCCTCGCCGTGCCGGTGGCAGCGTGAGATCCGGCTCGCAAGAATACTCAGTGCCCTGACTATCCGGTCGGGTCGCGCGGCGGAGATGGGGCTTCTCGGATGGACAAGGTGGTCGCCACGGCCGGGGAGGCCGTGGCCGACGTGCCGGACGGCGCGTCGCTCGCGGTGGGCGGTTTCGGGCTCAGCGGGGTGCCGAACGTGCTGATCCAGGCGCTGTACGAGCGCGGGGTGTCCGCCCTGTCGGTGGTCTCCAACAACTGCGGGGCCATGGAGTCGGGACTCGCCGTCCTCCTGGCCGCCGGCCGGATCTCCCGGGTGACGGGCTCCTACATCGGCGCCAACAAGGAGTTCGCCCGCCAGTACCTGGCCGGTGAGCTGGAGGTCGAGCTGATCCCGCAGGGCACGCTGGCCGAGCGGCTCCGGGCCGGCGGCGCCGGAATCCCCGCCTTCTACACACCCGCCGGAGTGGGCACCCAGGTCGCCGACGGCGGCCTGCCGTGGCGCTACGACGGGCAGGGCGGGGTCGCGCTGGCGTCGCCACCCAAGGAGGTCCGGGAGTTCGACGGCACGGAGTACGTGCTGGAGCGGGGCATCCGCACGGACTTCGCCCTGGTCCGGGCCGCCCGCGGCGACCGGCACGGCAACCTGGTCTTCAACAGGTCCGCCCGGAACTTCAACCCGCTGGCCGCGATGGCCGGACGGGTGACGATCGCCGAGGTGGAGGAGCTCGTGGAGCCGGGCGCGATCGACCCGGACGCCGTGCACCTGCCGGGCATCTTCGTGCAGCGGGTCGTCGCCCTCACCCCCGAGCAGGCGGCGGACAAGCGGATCGAGCAGCGGACGGTGAGTTCCTGATGGTCTGGACACGCCGGGAGATGGCCGCACGGGCGGCACGCGAACTGCGGGACGGCCAGTACGTCAACCTGGGCATCGGCCTGCCCACACTGATCCCGAACCACCTGCCCGAGGGCGTCGAGGTCGTCCTCGAATCGGAGAACGGCATCCTCGGCACCGGCCCCTACCCCACCGAGGACGCCGTCGACCCGGACCTGATCAACGCCGGGAAGGAGACCGTGACGGTCCTGCCGGGCGCGTCCTTCTTCGACTCGGCGCTGTCCTTCTCGATGATCCGGGGCGGGCACATCGACGTCGCCGTGCTCGGCGCCATGCAGGTCTCCGCACGGGGCGACCTCGCCAACTGGGCCGTCCCCGGCAAGCTGGTCACCGGGATCGGCGGGGCGATGGACCTGGTGCACGGCGCCCGCACGGTCGTGGTCGTCATGACCCACACCGCGAAGGACGGCTCGCCCAAGATCCTCACCGAGTGCACGCTGCCGCTGACGGGCAAGGCCTGCGTGAACCGGGTCATCACCGACCTCGGCGTCCTCGACGTCACCGACGACGGGCTCGTCCTGGTCGAGACCGCGCCGGGCGTGAGCGCCGCCGAGGTCGTCGCCGCGACCGGCGCCGATCTCACCGTGCCGGAGGGACTGCGGTGACGTACCTCGCCGACGCGGTCGACAGGACTTCTCAGGGGACCTCATGACGCTCACACAGCACGACATCGACCAGGAGATCGCGGCCGAACGCGCCGCGTACGAGAAGCGGCTCGCCGGCGGAGGACCCGTCGAGCACCAGCCGCGCCGCGACTACGCGCCCTACCGCTCCTCGGTGCTCCGGCACCCCGAGCGGCCGCCCGTCACCATCGACGTGAGCAAGGACCCGGAGCTGGTGGAGCTGACCTCACCGGCCTTCGGGGAACGGGACGTCACCGAGACCGACAACGACCTCACCCGGCAGCACACCGGTGAGCCGATCGGTGAGCGCATCACCGTCTCCGGCCAGGTGCTCGACCGGGACGGCCGCCCCGTGCGCGGTCAGCTCGTGGAGATCTGGCAGGCCAACTCGGCCGGCCGCTACGCCCATCAGCGCGAGCAGCACGACGCCCCCCTGGACCCCAACTTCACCGGCGTGGGCCGCACCCTCACCGACGACCGGGGCCGCTACCACTTCACCACCATCCAGCCCGGCCCCTACCCGTGGCGCCAGCACCTCAACGCCTGGCGGCCCGCGCACATCCACTTCTCGCTCTTCGGCACGGCGTTCACCCAGCGCCTGGTGACGCAGATGTACTTCCCGAGCGACCCGCTGTTCCCGTACGACCCGATCATCCAGTCGGTGACGGACGACGCGGCCCGGCAGCGACTGGTCGCGACGTACGACCACAGCCTGTCGGTGCCGGAGTTCTCGATGGGCTACCACTGGGACATCGTGCTGGACGGCCCGCGGGCCACCTGGCTCGAAGAAGGGCGCTGACCTGCCATGACGAGGATCGACACGAGCCGTCCCGAGACGGTGCTGCCCACCCCCTCGCACACCGTCGGACCGTTCTACGGCCACGCCCTGCCGTTCCGCGGCGGGGAGGACATCGCGCCCGCCGGGCACCCGGACACGATCACCGTGCACGGGTACGTCACCGACGGCGCGGGGGCGCCGCTGCCCGACGCGCTGATCGAGGTGTGGGGCCCGGACCCGCAGGGCAACCTGCCCACCGCCGACGGATCGATGCGGCGCGACCCCGCCTCGGGCGGCTTCCTGGGCCGCAACGGCGTGGAGTTCACCGGCTGGGGGCGCGCCCAGACCGACGCCGACGGCCACTGGTACGCGCGGACGCTGCGGCCCGGACCGCGCGGCCGGCACGCCCCGTACCTCGCCGTGTGCGTCTTCGCGCGCGGGCTGCTCGTGCACCTGTACACCCGGATCTACCTGCCGGGCGACGCCGCCGCCCTCGCGGCCGACCCGCTGCTGTCGCGGGTGGAGGAGGGGCGGCGCGACACGCTGATCGCCGCCGAGGAGGAGGGCGGCACGTACCGTTTCGACATCCGCCTTCAGGGCGAAGGCGAGACGGTCTTCCTGGAGTTCCAGTGACATCTCCCCCCGGCGACCCCGGACTGCTCGCCCCCGGGTGGGCCGACTCGGCGGCCGCGGCCGCGACCGGTGACGACGCGTATCTGCGGGCGCTGCTCGACGCGGAGGCCGCGCTGACCCGGGCCCAGGCGGCGCTGGGACTCGCCCCGGCCGAGGCGGCCGCGGCGGTGACCGGGGCCGCCCGCTCCGGCGCCTTCGACGTACGGTCGCTCGCCGCGCGGGCCCGGGCCGGCGGCAACCCGGTCATTCCCCTCGTGGCCGATCTGACGAATGCCGTCGGCGAACCGTACGGCCCCTATGTCCACCGGGGCGCGACCAGCCAGGACATCCTGGACACCGCGGCCATGCTGGTCGCCGCGCGCACGCTGGAACTCCTCCTCGCCGACCTCGGCCGTACCGCCGGGGCCCTGGCCCGGCTGGCCGCCGAGCACCGTGACACGGCGTTGCCGGGGCGGACGCTCACCCAGCACGCCGTGCCGACGACGTTCGGCCTCAAGGCAGCCGGATGGCGGTCCCTGGTGCTCGACGCGCGGGACCGGGTGAGCGCCGTGCGGGACGCGCTGCCCGTCCAACTCGGCGGTGCCGCCGGGACGTTGGCGGCCTTCGGCGCGTACGGCGCGGCCGATCCCGCCGCACTGCCCGAGGCGTACGCCCGTGAACTCGGCCTGCGGGCGCCGGACCTGCCCTGGCACACCCTGCGGACGCCCGTCGCGGATCTCGCCGGATGTCTGGCCTTCACCACGGGTGCCCTCGGCAAGATCGCGGCGGACGTCCTGACCCTGTCGCGCACCGAGATCGCCGAGGTGGCCGAGGGCAGCGGCGGCGGGTCGTCCGCCATGCCGCACAAGGCGAACCCCGTACGGTCCACCCTCATCGCCGCTGCCGCGCGGCGGGCGCCGCACCTCGCGGCCACGCTGTACGGGGCGATGGCGGCCGAGGACGAACGCCCGGCCGGCGCCTGGCACGCCGAGTGGGAGCCGCTGCGGGACCTGCTGCGGCTGGCCGGCGGGGCCGCCCGGGACGCCGCCGAGCTGGCGGAGGGGCTGCGGATCAGGCCCGAGGCCATGCGCGCCCATCTGGACCTGACCGGCGGGGCGATCGTCTCCGAGCGGCTCTCCGCCGAACTGGCCCGGGAGCTGGGGCGGGCCCGGGCCAAGGAACTGCTGACCCGGCTGACCGGGCAGGGCCGCCCGCTCGCCGAGGCGCCGGAGCTCGCGGAGGCCGACCTCGACCCCACGCACTACACCGGCTCCGCCGGATCCCTCACCGACCGTGCCCTGGAGCGACGTTGACCCTGCTGCATCACCGTGCCGAAGGCCCCTCCTCCGCTCCCCCGCTGCTGCTCGGGCCCTCGCTCGGTACGTCGTACGCCCTGTGGGACCGGGTGGCGCCCGAGCTGTCCGTCACCCACCGCGTGATCCGCTGGGACCTGCCGGGCCACGGCGGCTCACCGGCCGGGCTGCTGACGGCGGGTGCCACGGTGGGCGACCTGGCCGGCCTGGTGCTGGCCCTCGCCGACTCGCTCGGTGTCGAGCGGTTCGCGTACGCGGGGGTGTCGCTGGGCGGCGCCGTGGGGCTGCACCTGGCGGTGCACCACCCCGAGCGGCTGTCCTCGCTGGCCGTGATCTGCTCGTCGGCCCACTTCAACGGGGCCGCGCCGTGGGAGGAACGGGCCGCGCGGGTGCGGCGGGAAGGGCTGGCCGGACTGGCGGAGAACGCCGACGCGCGCTGGTTCACGCCCGGCTTCACCGTGCCGGAACTCGTGGCCGACCACCGCCGGGCCGACCCGGAGGCGTACGCCGCCTGCTGTGACGCGCTCGCCGCGTTCGACCTGCGGGACCGGCTGCCGGAGATCGCCGTGCCGACCCTGCTGGTCGCCGGCCGCGAGGATCCGGCGACACCGCCCGCCCACCTGCGGGAGATCGCCGACGCGGTGCCGGGCGCGGCGCTGGTGGAGATCCCCGGCGCCTCGCACCTGGCACCCGCGCAGTGCCCGGAGGCGGTGCTGGCCGCGCTGCGGTCCCACGCCGGCCGGCTGCCCGGGCGGGGCATGGAGGTACGGCGCGAGGTGCTCGGCGCCGCGCACGTGGACCGGGCGCAGGAGCGGCAGACGCCCTTCACCGCGCGGTTCCAGGACTTCATCTCCCGCTACGCCTGGGGCGAGATCTGGACCGATCCGACGCTGTCGCGCCGCGAACGCAGCATGATCACGCTCACCGCGCTGGTCGCCCACGGCCACCTCGACGAACTGGCCATGCACGTCCGGGCGGCCCGCCGCAACGGGCTCACCCCCGACGAGATCGCAGCCGTGCTGCTGCAGACGGCGGTGTACTGCGGCGTGCCGGCGGCCAACTCGGCGTTCGCGACGGCCCAGCGGGTGCTGGCGGAGGAGGACGGCGCGCAAGGGTGACCCTGCCGGTCGTACGCACGGCAGCAGCTCGCCCGGGTCGGGCCGGCGTGCCTACGGTGGGGGCATGTCCACCCTGCTGATCACCGGCGCCACCTCGGGGCTCGGCCGGTACGCCGCCGCCGAACTGGTCCGCGCCGGGCACGTCGTCCTCGTCCACGGCCGGGACGCGGAGCGCACCGAGCGGCTGGCCGCGGAGCTGCGCGCCGAGGGGGACGCCGAGGCGTTCGTCGCGGACCTGGCCTCCCTGGCGCAGGTGCGCGAGCTGGCCGCGCACGTCGCCGACGCCCATCCCGAGCTCGACGTGCTGGTCAACAACGCGGGCGTGGGCTTCGGGGTGCCCGGCGCGGGCCGTGAGCTGAGCGCCGACGGGCACGAGCTGCGACTCGCGGTGAACTACCTCGCACCGGTCGTGCTGACCCGGGCGCTGCTGCCCGTGCTGCGGGCGAACGCCCCGGCCCGGATCGTCAACGTCGGTTCGGCCGGGCAGGAACCGCTCGTCTTCGAGGACCCCGAGTTCGGCCGCGGTTACGACGGCACGGCGGCGTACCGCCGCAGCAAGTTCGCGCTCGCCGCGCACACCTTCGCCCTCGCCGAGGAGCTGGCGGGCACCGGTGTGACGGTGAACGTGCTGCACCCGGCGACCTTCATGGACACCGCGATGGTCCGGGAGGCGGACGTCACGCCCTGGAACACCGTCGCCGACGGGGCGGCCGCCCTGCTGGCCCTGGCCACGCGGGACGCGGGCACCGGCCGGTACTTCGACGGGACCCGGCCGGCCCGCGCCCACGAGGCGGCGTACGACCCTCGGGTGCGGGCCCGTCTGGCGGCGGTGACGGACCAACTGGTCCGCGCCTGAGTCACGAGGGCGCGCCGCTCACCGCAGGCCGGCGCCGGTCGCCAGTTCCGCGCGCGCCCGTGCCGCCAGTCCGTCCGCGCCGCAGGAGAGCGCCAGGTCCAGGCCGCGCCGGAGATCGGCCGCCGAGCGGGCGGCGGTGCCGTACTCGATGCGGGCCGCCGCATGCTCGTACTGGCAGGGCGAGGCCTCCAAATACGTGACGGCCCGGGCGAGGAGCCGGACGGCCCGCTGGCCGGTCTCCAGCGCTGCGGCGCAGCGCAGGGCCTCCCCTATGGCGGTGTCCGTGCCGAAGCGCTCGGCCTGGCGGCGGACGTCGACGGCGAGCCGGGCGGCACGCGCCGGGTCCTCGGTGCTGAGGGCGCGGGCGAGGTCCGTGGCCCAGGGGACGAGCACCGGGTTGTGGTGGCCGCGGGCCGCCGCGGCCTTCTCGGCGGCCTCCAGTTCGTTGATGCCGTCCTTGGTGCGGCCGACGGCCAGCAGCAGCCGGCCGCGCACCGACCGCGGGTCGGGCAGGACGATCGTGGAGGGGTAGGGCGGGGCGAAGCCGTACCGCTCGGCGACGTCCCAGGCCTCCTCGACCCGGCCGCGGGCCAGGAGCGTGTCGACGAGGTTGCAGGTCGCGGACCAGTACAGCGGCAGGCCGCGGCCGACGCGTTCGGCGAGGCGCAGCGACTCGCGCAGGGACGACTCGGCCTCCGTCAGGCGGCCGCGCCGACGGTGGCCGAGCCCGACGTAGGCGTGGGCCAGGGCGAGGTGGCCGCCGCTCCAGCCGGCCGACTCGTAGGCGCGCAGGGCCTCGTTGTAGAGGGTCTCGGCCCGGTCGAGGCGGTCGGTGAACGCGTAGGCGTTGGCCAGCATCAGCAGCAGTTCGATGCCCCACTCGGTGTCGGTCCAGCCGAGCCCGGGCGCCAGCCGGCCGTTGACGAGGGCGCGGTCGCACAGCTCGGCGACCTCCTCGGCGTTCTCACCGTGCATCAGGGCGTCGAAGCCGCGCAGGATGAGCAGCGCGCGCTCGGAGTTGTCCCGGCCGGTGCAGGTGCTCGCGAGGTCGGCGAGGCGCTGGGAGCGGCCGGGCGAGGTGGCCTCGCCGGCGTGGATGCCCTCCCACATGAAGTGGACGGCCTGGAGCCGCATCCGGGCGGGCCCGGGCCCGAGCCGGGCGGCCTCCGCCTCGACCGTGCGGACCGCCTCCTCCAGCTGGTCGTTGTGCAGGAGCGCCTGGGAGAGCCGGAAGACGGCGTCCACCCGCTGGTCGCCGTCGAGTCCGGGCATGGACAGCGCGGTGCGCAGATGGCTGATCGTGCGGGCGGGCGCGGTGAGGAACGTGGCCTCGGCCAGTTCGTAGAGCACGTGCGGGTGGGACTCGGGGCGGGGCGGTTCCTCCAGGGCGCGTTCCAGGCAGCGGCGGGCGGCGTCCGGGGCGCCGACCGCGAGATGCTCCCGGGCCGCCTCGCGCAGTTGCCCGACGAGTTCCTCGTCGTCGTCCGGGTGGACCTCCAGCAGGTGCCGGGCGGCGGCCGCGGCGCCGTGTCCCTCGTCGGCGACGATACGCGCGGCGATGCCGTGCATGGCGGTGCGCAGGGCGTCGGGGATGGAGTTGTAGACGGCGGTGGCGATGAGCGGGTGGACGAACTCCAGGTCGCCCTCGGCGCCGCGGCCGGTGGCGGGGTCCGGCGCGGTGAGGATGCGGGCGGTGCGCAGCAGTTCGGCGCAGCGGTGGGCGTCCTCGGTCCTGAGGGTGGCGAGTTTGGCGACCAGGCCGACGGAGATGCCGGTGCCGAGGATGGCGGCGGCCCACGCGAACCGGGTGGCGTCGATGCCGAGTTCCTCCAGGCGGGCGACGAGGCCGCCGCCACGCGCCGAGCGGTTCAGCTCGCGCAGCTCGCCCGCCCGGGCCTCGACCGGATCGAGCTCGCTGTCCTGCGCCCGGGCGAGGAGTTCGACGGTCTCGTACGGATTGCCGGCGGTGACGGCCCAGACCTCGCGGCAGAACGCGGCGTCCGCGTGCCGGCCGAGGGTGGCGCGGGTGAGCCCGGCCGTCGCGTCCGGGGTGAGCGCGCTCAGGGTCGTGACGGGGCCGTCGGCGGCGGCCGCGACGGTGTCGAGGTGACGGGCGCTCGCGCCGGAGAGGTCGCCCGGACGGCGGGCGACGACCACGAGCACGGACATCTCCTCCAGGCGTTCGGCCAGGGCGGCCAGCCAGCGCAGGGTCTCCTGGTCGGCCCAGTGGGCGTCGTCGATCAGCAGCACCAGCGGCCAGTCCCGGCGGGAGAGCCGCCGCACGGCCGCGACCAGGCCGTCGCACACGCCCTGCGGGTCGGCCTGCCGGTCGCCGGGGTCCGCTATGCCGAGGGCGGGGCCGGCGATGTCGTACCAGTCGCCGAGGTACTCGCGGGCCTCCTCCGGCAGCATCGACACCAGGGCCGGCTGCAGCAACTGCCGTACCACGTTGAAGGGGACCGACCTGAGGGTCTCGCCGCCGCGGGCCGACCAGACCGTGCAGCCGCGCGCCTCGGCGATGCGGCGGGTTTCGGCCAGCAGCGCGGTCTTGCCGAGGCCGGCCTCGCCGCTGAAGACCAGCAGTCCCCCGGTCGAGGAGCGGTCCGCGCACAGGCGGTCGACCGCCCGGGCGACGGCGGCGACTTCCTCGTCGCGCTCCCACAGGGAAGCCGAGGCGGCGGCCGTGGGCCGTACCTCCGTCATCCCGCTACCTCCCCAAGTCGCCCGAACGACGTACAGACGTCGAGCGTAGCCGTCCGATTGCCTGAGTGGAGGATGCTCGGGGCACCTGTTGCCGTGACGGGTGACACGGGGTGCGGCCGGACGACGCACCCGGGCCGTCACCAGCCCTCTTCGCGTCAACGGCGTGCAATTGCAAGGGAGGTGACGTTCATTCACGGAACCGGGGAGAAACGGCGGGGCCGGCGGGCGCTGGTCGCCGGGTCGGTGGGCAATCTCATCGAGTGGTACGAGTTCGGCGTCTACGGCTACTTCGCGACGATCATCGCGGCGCGGTTCTTCACGCCGGAGGGCGGCAGCGAGATCGAGGGACTGGTGAAGGCGTACGCCTCCTTCGCGCTCGCGTTCTTCTTCCGTCCCGTCGGGGCGGCGCTTTTCGGCCGTCTCGGGGACCGGCTCGGGCGGCGCCCGGTGCTGGTCCTGGTGATCACGCTGATGACGGTGGCGACGACGCTGATCGGCGCGCTGCCGACGTACGCGCAGGCGGGTGCCCTGGCGCCGTGGCTGCTGACCTTCCTGCGGGTGCTGCAAGGGCTGTCGGCGGGCGGGGAGTTCGGCGGGGCGGTGTCGGTGATGACGGAGTTCGCCCCGCCGGGCCGGCGCGGGCTGTACGGGTCGTGGCAGTCGTTCACGGTGGCGCTCGGACTGCTGGCGGGGGCGGGCGCGGCGGCACTGCTCGCCACCGCGCTGACCGAGGCGCAGCTCGGTGCGTGGGGGTGGCGGCTGCCGTTCCTGCTGACGCTGCCGCTGGGGCTGGGGGCCCTGTGGCTGAGGCTGCGGCTGGACGAGACGCCGGAGTTCGAGGCGGCCCGGTCGCGTGCGGCGCCGCCCCGGCGGGAGGTCGCGGAGGCCATCGCGCTGGGCGCCGGACGGATCATGGGCTGGGCCGCGGCCGGTTACACGTTCCTCGTCGTGCTGCCGTCGTATCTGCAGAGCTCGCTGGGTGCCACGTTCCAGCAGGCGTTGGTCGCGACCGTGCTGGCGAACCTCGGTTTCGCGGTGACGATCGTCCCGGCCGGGCTGCTCAGCGACCGGCTCGGGCGGCGGGCGGTGATGCTCTCGGGGGCGGCGCTGGTGGTGGTCCTCGCGGTGCCGCTGCTCAACCTTCTGCAGCAGCCCGGCGTTTCGACCACCGTGAAGGGTGCGGCGGTCTTCGGTGCGGGTGCGGTGGTGGGGCTGATGGCGGGGCCGGGTCCGGCGATGCTGTCGGAGATGTTCCCGGCCCGGGTGCGCTGCACCGGCCTGGGCCTCGCCTACGCGCTGTCCAATGCCGTGTTCTCGGGCTGCGCGGGACTGATCATCACGGAGACGATCGAGCGGACGGGCGACGTGGACATCCCGGCGTACTACGCGGCGGGGGCGTGTGCGGTGAGCGTGCTCGCGCTGCTGCCGGGACGGCGGTCCGGCGGCGCGCCGGACACGGTGCCGGAGAGGGCTGGATGAGCGGATGCGGGCGAGGACGAGATGCGGGTGAGCGGATGCGAGTGAGGATCACATGCGGGTGATCGGATGCGGGTGAGCGAATGCGGGTGAGCGAATGCGGGTGATCGGGCTGATGTCCGGCACGTCGTACGACGCGATCGACGCGGCGGCGGCCGATGTCGAACTCGTCGGCGACAGCCTGGTGATGAGGCCGCTCGGCATGGTGAGCGAGCCGTACGACGACGCCCTGCGTGAGGCGCTGACCGCCGCGCTGCCGCCCGGGACGACGACGATGGCCGAGATGTGCCTCCTGGACACCCGGATCGGGCAGGCGTTCGCGGCCGCGGCCGTCCGGGCCGACCGGGAACTCTGCGGCGGACGGGCGGAGTTGGTGGCCTCGCACGGGCAGACGGTCCACCACTGGGCCGACGGGCCGGCGGTGCACGGCACGCTGCAGCTGGGGCAGCCGGCCTGGATCGCCGAGGCGACCGGACTGCCCGTGGCCGCCGACTTCCGGCCGCGGGACATCGCCGCCGGCGGGCAGGGTGCTCCGCTGGTGAGCCTGGTCGACCTGCTGTGGCTGCGCGGCCGGCCGGGGCGGCCCGTCGCGCTCAACATCGGCGGGATCGCCAACCTCACCGCGCCCGACGGCACGGCCTTCGACACGGGGCCGGGCTGCGTCCTGATCGACGCGGCGGCCCGGGGCTTCAGCGGCGGCGCCCTGACCCACGACACGGACGGGGCCCTCGCCGCGCGCGGCCGGGTGCACGAGCCGCTGCTGGAACGGCTGCTGCGGGAGCCGTACTACGCGCTGCCCCCGCCGAAGACGACGGGCAGGGAGCTGTTCCACCTCGGCCGTCTGCGGGACGCGCTGGCGGGGTGCGGGACCCTGCCGGCCGAGGACGTCGTGGCCACGCTGACCATGCTGACGGCGCGGACGGTGGCGGACGCGGTGCGGTCGGTGGGTGCGACGGAGGTCATCGCCTCGGGCGGGGGCACGCGGAACCCGGTGCTGACGCGGATGCTCGCCGAGCGGCTGGGCGGGGTGCCGTTGCGTCCCTCGGACGAGCTGGGGCTGCCGTCGGACGCGAAGGAGGCGTACGCGTTCGCGGTGCTGGGGTTCCTCACGGCACACGGTCTGCCGGGGACGGAGCCGGCGAGCACCGGGGCGCGGGGTCCGCGGGTGCTGGGTTCGCTGACGCCGGGTGCGGGCGGGCTGCGGCTTCCGCCTCCCGCTGCGCGGCGGCCGGTGCGGCTGCTGCTGGAATGATCGGGTCCGGGTCCTCTCATGCCTCTTTCACCGACGCCTCATACGGTGGGGGCATGACGCGCGAGACCCCTGCCGGGTGGTACCCGGACCCCGGACAGACAGCGGACGGCCCCGCCACCGAGCGCTGGTGGGACGGCAAGGCCTGGACGCCCCACATCCGCCCGAAGGAGCACCCGGCGGCCGGGGGCCCGGCCGAGACCCGCCCGGCACCGCCGGCACACCCGGCCCCGACCGGAACCGAAACCCCGACGACGCCCGACGGCGACCCGTCCCGCGCGGGGGAACCCCACGGTGCGCAGGACCCGATACCGACACCGCACGCACCCGCCTCCGAGCCCCGGGCAGCGGCACCCACTGACGCCACGACGGGTCCGGCACGGCCGGCGGACGAGCCGCCGGCAGGAAGTCCCGCCGCTCCGGCGGGCGGTCACGCCTCCCCCGCGGGGCAACCGGCCCCGGGCGCGCACCCGGGAGCGGGGTACCCCCTGTATCCGCCCGGCGCTCCCGCGTACCCCGGCTACCCCACTGCCGCCGGCTACCCCGTCGCTCCTCCTGCCTCCCCCCGTTCGCGGCGGCTGCGGGCCGGGATCGCCGTCGGGGCCGCCGTCGTCGTGCTCGCCGGCATCGGGGTGGGGGTCTACGCCCTGACGGATGACGGCGGCGGTTCCTCCACCTCCCAGGCACCGGGAGGCCCGGGCGGGCCGTTCGGCGGACCGGGGGGATCCGGTGGATCCGGAGGGTCCGGAGGGTCCGGAGGGTCCGGAGGGGACAGCGGGTCCGGTGGCTCCGGGGGCGACGGCGGGTCCGAGGGGCAGAGTCCGGGGCCCGGGCAGTCCGAACCGCCGAGGATCAGAAGCGGCTCGGTGATCGACCCGGTCAGCGGGATCAGTCTGCCCATTCCGAAGGGATGGTACGGGCAGCAGGGGCAGGCCGGTGCACAGGTGACGTCCGAGGACTCCTACAAGTGCCCCGGCGACACCGCCGCCACCTGCACCGAGGGCGGTGCCTACTCCGCACCGGCCCTGGCCCTGGGCACCAAGGGCTCCACCCCCGAGGAGATCGCCAAGGCGGACATCGCGGCGAACGCCGAGGAGTCCTACGGCGGCAAGTCCTACGGCGGGATCACCTCCCACGACGTGCTGGCCTCCAAGGCCGTGACCGTCGCCGGCCAGAAGGGCTACCTGGTCCGCTGGAAGGCCGTCACGAGCAAGGGCGCCGACGGCATCGTCGAGTCGCTCGCGTTCCCGTCCCCCGCGAACACGAAGCTGATGGTCGTCGTCCGGTTCGGCGTCGACGCCGACCAGAAGGAGTCCGTCCTGGACGAGATCACCCGCGGCATCAAGGTGTCGACGAGCCGGGGCACCGGCCAGGACGTCTGACACCCGGCGCCCCACCGCCCGACACCGGTCGGCCGAGTGGGGCGCCCCCGCCGCTCACAGGGGCACCCCACCCGGCCGGGGGGTGCGCGCCGCCCCCGTCCCCACGGGTCGGCGCGGTCGGGTCGCCGTCCGGTCATCCGTGGACGGCGGCCCGGGTCTCAAGTCAGGCCCAGTGCCGGCAGCACCGCGGCCTCCACGAACCGCACGAGGTAGTCCGGGTCGGCCGGCCGGCCCTCCAGGACGGGCCGCAGCCGCAGCACACCCAGCATCTGCGCCGGGACGTACGGCAGCGCCGGGTGGTCGGCCGGCACCTCTCCCCGCTCGACCGCGCGCCGCACGATCTCCTTCAGAGCGGCGATCTCCGGTTCCACCACCGCCTCGCGCAGCGCGCACTGCAACTCCGGGTCCTGCGTGGCGGCGTGGGCGAGGGCGTGCAGCAGCTTGGTGTCGCGCCCGGACAGGTCGCCGAGCGCCCGGGCGGCCTCGCGCAGGTCCTCCGCGAACGACCCGGTGTCGACGCAGCGCGTGCGCCGGTGCGACCGCAGCGCCGCCGCGACGAACTGCGGCTTGGTCTTCCACTGGCGGTACAGCGTGGACTTGCTGCAGCGGGTGCTGGCGGCGATCCCCTCCATGGTCAGGGCGTCGTACCCGCACTCGCGGAGCTGCTCCAGCACGGCGTCGAAGAACTCCTGCTCACGCTCCGGCGTGATCTTGGAGCGGCGCGAGGTACCGACCTGCTCGGGTCGGTCCGCAGCCTGCGACGTCATGGCGTGTGCCCCCGGGTCTCGTCGGCGGCCGGAACGTGCCCGGCCGGTGCTGTGTCGAACGTCTGTCGATACGCCAGTGTACCGGTACACGGGCGTATCGGTACACTGGCGTATCGGTACGCACCCGTACCGATAACAGCACCACCGTCATCGAAGGGGCCGGGGGATGAATGCCCGCACCGAGCCTGCGCCGGCGGGGTCCGACGCGATAGCGCGACCACCGCTCGTCCGGGAGCTCCTGCTCGTCGCAGGGCTCTTCCTCGTCTACAAGTTCGGCCGGCAGCTGGCCACGGGCCACACCGGCGAGGCCTTCCGCAACGCGCACGGGGTCTGGGACTTCGAGCGCGCGGTCCGGCTGCCCGGCGAGACGGAGGTGCAGTCCCTGCTGCTGCACGGCGACGGCCTGGCGCACCTCGCGAACACGTATTACGCGGCCGTCCACTTCCCGGCCACCGCCGCCTTCCTGGTCTGGCTGTACCTGCGCCGCCCGGCCCACTACGTGTGGGCCCGCCGGGTCCTGGCCGCGGTGACCGCCGCCGCCCTCGTACTGCACCTGCTGTTCCCGCTCGCCCCGCCGCGCATGCTGGCCGCGACCGGCCTCGTGGACACCGCGCGCGTGTACGGACCGACGGTGTACGGCGACCCGGCGACCGACTCCCTGTCGAACCAGTTCGCCGCGATGCCCTCACTGCACTTCGGCTGGGCCCTGATGGTGGCGATCGGGCTGATCGCCGCGACCCGCTCGCGCTGGCGCCGGCTGTGGCTGCTGCACCCCCTGCTGACGCTGCTGGTGATCGTCGGCACCGCGAACCACTACTGGCTCGACGCGATCGTGGCGGCGGCCCTGCTGGGCCTGGCGCTCACGGCCCTGCACCTGCCGCACCGCACGGCGACCCCGGCCGGCCGCGCACGGGGCGGTGCCGTGCCCGCGCAGCGCGACGAGCCGTCGCTGGTCGGGGCGGGCCGGTGAACGCCGTGCCGGTCGCCGTCGCCCTCTCCCTCGTCTCCGCCGTCGCCTACGCGGCGGCCGCCGTCGCCCAGGAGCGGCTCGCCGCGCGCTCCCGGGGCGGGGGCGCCCTGCGGCTGCTCGGCAGCGGCGCCTGGTGGTGGTCGGTCGGGCTGAACGCGGCGGCCGCGCTGCTGCACGTGGTGGCGTTGCGGTACGGCCCGCTGACGGTGGTGCAGCCGCTCGGCGCGCTCACGCTGGTCGCGGCGGTGCCGCTGGGGGCGCGGCTGGCGGGACGGCGCGTGGCCGCGGCCGAGTGGAAGGGCACCGCGCTGACCCTGCTGGGCCTGGGCGCCGTCCTGGTCACGGCGTCCGGTCCGGCGCCCGACGACGTGCTGAGCGTGCCCGAGGCGCTGGCGGTGGCGGGGGCCACGGCCGCCCTCGTCGGCGTGCTGTCCCGGCCGGGCGCCCGCCCCGGCCTGCGGCACGCCACCGCGTCCGGCGTCGCCTCCGGGGTCGCTTCGGCCCTCACCCAGACGGTGACGGTGGCCACGACGGACCGGTCCGGCCCGGTGCTGAGCCTCCAGGTCGTCGGGGTGGCGCTGCTCGTGGCGGCGTTCGCGGCCGGCGGGCTGCTGCTGTCGCAGACGGCGTACCGGGGCGGCCTGGGCGGTCCGCTGGCCATGGTGACGCTGGCCAATCCGCTGGCCGCCGCGGTGATCGGCCTGTCGTTGCTCGGCGAGCGCCTCCAGGGCGGCCCGGCGGGCGTGCTGCTGGCGTTCACCGGGGCCGGCCTGGCCTCCTGGGGCGTGATCCTGCTCAGCAGGTCGGCGCCCCGGGAGCGTCCGGCGGACGACGACCATCCGGTGGCCGCCGTCCTGGCGCTGGAGCCGGACCCGGGTGCGGCCGGGCCGGCGTGGGTGCCCCGGCCGCACGATCCGGGGCACCTCACCACGGCTACGCGGTGACGATCGCCGGGTCGCTCACACCCGGCTGTCCGTTCTCGACGTGCCCCGCGAACCGCCGCAGGAAGGCCTTGTCGCCGTCGGCGGTGACGGTCAGGTCGTACCAGCGGCGGCTCCTGGTGAGGTCGACGGTCCGCCGCACGGTCGCGCCCGGGCGGACCGTGACGGCCGAGGGCCTGCCGCCGTAGCCGTCGGCGATCCGCAGCCGGGCCGTGCCGGTGCCCCGGTGGGTGAACGTCAGCTCGATGTCGTCGCCCCGGTGGCGGGCGGTGACCTCGCAGCCGGCCGTGCTGTTGGAACCCTTGAAGACGCGCACGAAGCCGTTCGGGCCGTGCACGGTCAGGTCGTAGGAGCCCGCCGAGTACGCCGAGTTCCAGGTGTCCCGGAGCGTCTTGCCGGCCTCGGTGGTGTACGTCCAGGGACCGTCGGCGCGGTTGCCGGAGGTGACGTGGAAGGCGGCGCCGGCCTTCGGCCCGGAGGCGAAGGTGAGGGTGAGCTTCCCGGCGGCCGCGTCGACGGAGGCGTCGACGTGCGGGGCGTACTTCAGCGGCCGGGAGCGGCGCAGTCCGCGCTCCTGCCGGGGCATGCGCGGGTCGGCGGGCGGCGTGGGCCTGTAGTCGGGGTGGCGTTCGCGGTCCTGCGGCTCGTACGCGTCGGTGCCGGGCAGCGGGGCCGGGCGCGCGTCCTTGCGGGAGAAGTCGAACGCGGCCGTCAGGTCACCGCAGATCGCCCGGCGCCACGGCGAGATGTTCGTCTCGCGCACGCCGAAGCGGCGTTCCATGAACCGCAGGATCGAGGTGTGGTCGAGGGTCTCGGAGCAGACGTAGCCGCCCTTGCTCCAGGGCGAGACGACCAGCATCGGCACGCGCGGGCCCAGTCCGTAGGGGCCGGCCGTCTTGCGGCCGTCGCCCGGGAAGAGGTCGGGGGTGACGTCGACGGTGGACAGGCCGCGGGAGGCGTCCTTCGGCGGCAGCGGCGGCACGACGTGGTCGAAGAAGCCGTCGTTCTCGTCGTAGGTGATGAACAGGGCCGTCTTCGACCAGACCTCGGGGTTGGAGGTGAGGGCGTCCAGGACCTGGGCGATGTACCAGGCGCCGTAGTTCGAGGGCCAGTTGGAGTGCTCGGAGAAGGCCTCGGGGGCGGCGATCCAGGAGATCTGGGGCAGCTTTCCGGCCTTGACGTCGGCGCGCAGGTGGTCGAAGTAGCCGTCGCCGCTCTTGACGTCGGTGCCGGTGCGGGCCTTGTCGTACCAGGGGTCGCCGGGCTGGGCGTCGCGGTACTTGTCGAAGTACAGCAGGGAGTTGTCGCCGTAGTTGCCGCGGTAGGCGTCCTGGATCCAGCCCCAGGAGCCGGCCGCGTCCAGGCCGTCGCCGATGTCCTGGTAGATCTTCCAGGAGATGCCGGCCTGCTCCAGGCGCTCGGGGTAGGTGGTCCAGCCGTAGCCGAGTTCGGCGTTGTCCAGGACCGGGCCGCCGCCGCTGCCGTCGTTGCCCGTGTACCCGGACCACATGTAGTAGCGGTTCGGGTCGGTGGAGCCGATGAACGAGCAGTGGTAGGCGTCGCAGACGGTGAAGGCGTCGGCGAGGGCGAAGTGGAAGGGGATGTCCTCCCGGGTCAGGTACGCCATGGTCGTGGTGCCCTTGGCGGGCACCCACCGGTCGTACTTGCCGCCGTTGTAGGCCTGCTGACCGTCGGGCCAGGAGTGCGGCAGGCCCTCCAGGAACTGCATGCCGAGGTCGTCGGCGTCCGGGTGGAAAGGCAGGAGCTCCTTGCCGTCCTTCTCCTGGTGCCAGACCGGTTTGCCGTTGCCGAGGGTGACCGGGCGGGGGTCGCCGAAGCCGCGGACGCCTCTCAGGGTGCCGAAGTAGTGGTCGAAGGAGCGGTTCTCCTGCATGAGGACGACGATGTGCTCGACGTCCTCGATCGACCCGGTGCGGTGGTTCGCCGGCAGGGCGGCGGCGCGCTGGATGCTGGCGGACAGGGCACTGAAGGCCGTGGTGGCACCCGCGAGTTGGAGAAAGCGGCGCCGGTTGACTTCGGACATGTAGGACAGACCTCTCATCCTGAGGTGCGGGACGGCCGGAACGTGACGGAATCTGCGCGGAAGGAGTGTTTCAGGGACACCAAACGCCAAGGAAGGGGCGCGTGACAGGGGTGTGAAAGTCGCCGGTACGGAGGGTGCGGCGGTGCGCTCGCCGGGGAGGGTCCGGGGCGTGGAAGAGACGCGGACGGCCAGTACGGGTCGACCGCGGTGGGCCGGTCGACCGCCTCCGGCGCCGCGACACCGCCGGTGGGCACGCCGGGCGACGGGCAGACGAACGGCCGGCGCCGGCGGTGCCGTTCGTGCCGGGAGCCGTGCCGAGCCGGATCCGAAGCCCCGTTGCGCCGGCACCCAGTGAGTCGCTCCTGATCGGCGACATCACGGCGGTGGCGTCATCGCCTGCGGCACGGGGACGTGGTGTACCCGCGGCCGCCGGAGACGGCTCACGCGCCGGTGCGGCGCTGAGCGGACGCCCCGTCGGGCACCGGCTCGCCGTCACCGCCCGAGCGCGTGCCGGTGTCCGGTTCTTCGTGCGGCCCGGCGCCGTCCCGGTGCGCAGGCGGCCCGGCTGCCCCGCCCTCCACGAGCGTGCCGCTCTCCTTCACCGCGGCCCGCTCGGGGTCGATCACGGCGTCGGTCGTCCGGCCGACCTCGGACAGCGTCATCTGGGCCCGGTCGTCGACCAGCCGGGTCACCAGGTGCTGCGCGGCGCCGAAGGCGGCGGCCCAGCCGAGGACCTGGGCCCGGCTGTCCAGGTCGCTGAGTCCGGGCACGAAGGCGCCCCTGATCAGCAGCAGTCCGAGGAACGCCGACAGAGCGCCGGTGGGGAACTTCAGCACGGCCGAGGCCAGCGGCAGCATGTAGGGCGAGTCGGTGCCCCGGATCCGGCGCAGCGAGGCGATGACGGTCAGGGCGGCACCGGCCAGCCCGGCGATCTCGATGGTGAGGATGTCCGCAGGCCGGGCCCGGGAGCTGGGGTCCCGCCCCGCCGGTACGTCGTGGTACTCCGCGGTGGGACACACCACCGTCACCTGGTCCCGGGGGCCGGTCTCCGGCGTGAAGCACAGGCTGAGCGCACCGGGCGAGAACCAGCCGTAGAGGGCGAGGCCGGTCACGCCGAGCAGGACGAGGAAGGTCGCGGTCCACAGGATGTTGCGCAGGCTGCGCACCCGGGCCAGTTCGTCGTCCAGCGCGTTGTACGAGGCGTCGAGCGCCCGGACCATCAGGTCTCGGTCGCTGGGCGTCATCTCGCCGGAGATGACGGCGCGCAGCCGCCGGGCGAGCCGCACCCGCCGGGGATCGTCGGTGTCGAGATGGTCCTTGACCAGCGCCATGACCTCACTGGCGCGGGCCGCCGCCTCCTCGTCGGGGACAAGCTGCAGCAGCAGCACCTCGGCACTGCGGATATTGGACCAGACACCCTCGCGGGCTGCCGATCCCGACCAGGCGCGGCGCCACCCGAAATCCTCGTCCGCGGCGGAACGGGCCCTTTCCAGATGCATCCGCATTCCCTCGACGAGGGTTCTGCGGCCCTCCGGACAGGGCCTGACGCTCTCCCGGTCCAGCTGCGCTTCCAGATATCCGATACGCGTTCTGGCCCGGGCGCGCCACGCCGTCCGCGGTGGCCGGGTGATCACGCGTAGACGGCCGGCACGTGCAGCTTGTCCCACGACTTCCGGCCGGGTGTGCCGTCGGCGTCACTGCCTTCGAATCCGAGCTTGCGCTGCCAGTGCGCGTACGACTTCCGGTCCGCCTCGCTCCACTGGGAGTCGGGCCCGGCCGCGTACTCCGAGCAGCCCTCCTCGATGAGGCGGTACCCCATCGCCTCGATGATCGGACTGGTCACGGACGACTGGAAGAAATCAGCGCCCGGGAACGGCTCGTACTCGCCGTGTGTTCTCGGTGGGGCCACACGGATCCGCTGATCGGGGAAAATGACGTCCGGATCCTCGATCTCCGGATTCCACGCGAGAATCTGGTCCAGCGTCACACGATGCCGGGCCGCGATCGCGCCGAGAGTGTCTCCACGCTTCACCACATAGAACTCCGCTGCCTTTTCCATATCTCCACGATAAGTAAATGCGGCGCGACAGAGAAGTGGCGATGTGCATCAAGGAGGACAAATATGGTTTCGCCTTCACTTTTTGACACGGAAACGACATGCGAAACGACACGGGAAAGGACACGGAGACCGAATGCCGGATGGCTCTTCCGCCGGGCGGAAGGACCGTTGCGGGGCCGGGCGATCCGCGCCGACGATGACGGCACCACCACAGACGGGAGTCAGCGCCCATGCCGCACATGACCGCCTTCGCCAGGAACCAGTGGTACGTCGCCGCCTACAGTCACGAGGTGGGCCGGGAGTTGCTCGGACGGACGGTCCTCGGGGAGACGCTCGTGCTCTACCGCACCGAGGAGGACGGCAGCCCGGTCGTGCTGCACGACCGGTGCGTGCACCGCCGTTATCCGCTGTCGGAGGCGCCGACGCGGCTCGACGGGGACCGGATCGTGTGCGGCTACCACGGGTTCACCTACGACACGACCGGTACGTGCGTGTACGTGCCGGGCCAGAAACGGGTGCCGCGCACCGCCCGGGTCGCCTCCTACCCGGTCGTCGAGCAGGACTCGCTGGTGTGGGTGTGGATCGGCGACCCGGCCCTCGCCGACCCGGCATCGATCCCCCGGGCCCGGCACCTGGACGCCCCCGGCTGGGTCACCGTGCGCGGCATGGAGCCCATCGACTGCGACTACGGCCTGCTCGTCGACAACCTCCTCGACCTGTCGCACGAGACGTATCTGCACGGCGGGTACATCGGCACGCCCGAGGTCGCCGAGACGCCCATCACCACGGAGGTCGACGAGGGCGCCGGGATCGTCCGGGTGAGCCGGCACATGGACGACGCCGCGTGCCCGCCCTTCTACGCCGAGTCCACCGGTATCGAGGGCCGGATCACCCGGTGGCAGGACATCGAGTACCACGCGCCCTGCCTGTATCTGCTGCACAGCCGTATCGCCCCGGTCGGTGTGCTGCCCGAGGCCGACGGCAGCGACCCGCACGGCTTCCACACCGAGATCACCTACGCCATCACCCCGTCCGGCGACGGCTCGGTGTACGACTTCTGGGCCGTCTCGCGCGACTGGGCGACGGACGACGCCGCCGTGACCGAGTTCCTGCGCGGCAGCAACCACACGGTCGTCATGCAGGACGTCACCGCGCTCAACCTGCTCCAGCGCACGCTCGGCACGGAGCGCACCGGTTACCAGGAACTGAGCATCAACATCGACACCGGCGGTCTGGCCGCCCGCCGCATCCTCGCCCGGCTGGTCGAGGAGGGCGCCAAGCCCGTGGAGCGGGTCCGGTGAGCGGCTCCACGGGCGAGATCTACCGCATCGACTGGCTGCCCGGCACCGACCTGCTGCACGGCACCTGCCACTGCGGACGCGAGCACACCGCGCAGGACCCGGTCGAGATGTGGGAGTGGATGCTCGCCCACCCCCGGGGACACGCGACCGGCGAACCGCGAGGAGACGGCTGATGAGCGAGTACGCGGGCGAACTCGTCGTCGCGCGACGTGAGTTCGCCGCCGACGGTGTGCTCGCCCTCACCCTCCGCCACCCGCTGGGCGAGCCGTTGCCGGTCTGGGAGCCTGGGGCGCACCTGGACGTCGTGCTCGGGCCCGGCCTGGAGCGGCAGTACTCGCTGTGCGGCGAACCGGCGGACCGGTCGGCCTGGCGGATCGCCGTGCTGCGCGAGGTCGCCGGACGGGGCGGCTCGGCCCATGTGCACGAGCAGGTGCGTGAGGGCGACAAGGTGCGGGTGCGCGGCCCGCGGAACACCTTCCGTCTGGAGCCCGCCCCGCGCTACCGCTTCGTCGCCGGCGGCATCGGCATCACGCCGATCCTGCCGATGCTGGCGGCGGCCGAGGCGGCGGGCGCGCCGTGGACGCTGCTGTACGGCGGTCGCACCCGCCGGTCGATGGCCTTCACCGGCGAACTGGCCCGCTACGGCGACCGGGTGACCCTGGCGCCGCAGGACGAGACGGGCCTGCTGGACCTGCCGTCGGTGCTGGACGACGTACCCGAGGGCACGCTCGTCTACTGCTGCGGTCCCGGGCCGCTGCTGGACGCCGTCGAGGCCCGCTGCCCGTCCGGGGTGCTGCGCGTCGAGCGGTTCCGGCCCAAGGAGCCGCAGGAGTCCGGTGCCGACGGCGCGTTCGAGGTGGAGCTGGCGCGCAGCGGCAGGACGCTCACCGTCGCGCCGGACGTGTCCGTCCTGGACGCCGTGCGCGCCGCCGGGGTCGAGGTGCTGTACTCCTGCACCGAGGGCACGTGCGGCACGTGTGAGACGGACGTGCTGGCGGGCGAGCCGGACCACCGGGACTCGGTGCTGACCGAGGAGGAGCGCGCGGCGGGCGAGACGATGCTCATCTGCGTGTCCCGCTGTCGCGGCGGGCGGCTGGTACTGGACCTCTGACCCGAAGGTGCCGCTTTCAACAAGCCTTCACCGCACGTGCATTGACCATGGCTCCGGGCGGGCTCTAGGTTCCCGCTGAGCACTTCCGCACTGCCTGCGCACAGCCTGTCGGAGCACCTCAGCCGGTCCCACAGGGGGAGCCATGCGTCGTCTGCTCGTCGGCCTCACGGCCCTGTCCGTCCTGGCCGCCGTCTCCGCCTGCGGCTCCTCCGGCTCCGGCGGGCAGGACGACGCCGGCTCGTCCGGTCCGACCACCGTCAAGGTGGGGATCGTCCCGGTGCTGGACGTCGCCCCCATCTACCTGGGCCGGAAACAGGGCTTCTACGAGGAGCGCGGGATCGAGCTGGAGCTGGCGCCCGCGCAGGGCGGTGCCGCGATCGTGCCGGGGGTCGTTTCCGGTCAGTTCCAGTTCGGCTTCAGCAACACCACGTCGCTGCTGGTCGCCCGGTCCAAGAACGTGCCCGTCAAGGCCGTGGCGAACGGTGCGGCGTCGACGGGCGAAGGCGGTGCCGACTTCGCCGCCATCACCGTGCGCAAGGGCTCCCCCCTCACCTCCGCCCGGCAGTTGGAGGGGAAGAAGGCGGCGGTCAACACCCTCAACAACATCTGCGACACCTCGATCAAGGAGTCCGTCCGCAAGGACGGCGGCGACCCCTCCGAGGTCGAGTTCGTCGAGATGCCCTTCGACCAGATGCCGGCCGCGCTGGACGGCGGACAGGTCGACGCGGCCTGCACCCCGGAGCCCGCCCTGGCCACCGTCAAGGCCGCGGGCGGCAAGGAGATCGCGTCGAACTTCTTCGACGTCTCCCCCGACCTCACCGTGGCCATGTACTTCACCTCCGAGCGGTTCGCCACCGAGAATCCGGAGCTGGTCAAGAGGTTCCAGGAGGCGACGGCCGAGTCGCTGAAGTACGCCGACAGCCACCCGGAGGAGGTCCGGCACATCCTCACCACCTACACGAAGATCCCCACCACGCTGCTGGAGAAGCTGACCCTGCCGCGGTATCCGGCCGAGCCGGACCGGCCGTCGATCGAGCGGCTGGCCGAACTCGGCGAGCGGGACGGCCTGTTCGACAAGGCGCCGGACCTGGACGAGCTGCTGCCGTGAGGGGTGCCGACGCGGCCCTCGGCGCGACCGGGCTCGGGGTGCTCCTCCTGCTGTGCGAGGCGGTGCCGCGGCTCGGTCTGGTCGACGAGGACTACTTCCCGCCGACTGTCCGCATCGCCGGGGCGCTCGGCCGGGAACTGTCCGACCGCGCCTTCTGGTCGGCGCTCGGCGACACCCTCACCGGCTGGGCGCTGGGCCTGGCGATCGCGGTGGGCGCGGGAGTCGTGGCGGGCGTGGTGATCGCCGTCGTGCCGTATCTGCGCGAGGCGACCGCCTCGACGATCGAGTTCCTGCGGCCCATCCCGTCGGTCGCGCTGATCCCGCTGGCGGTGCTGCTGTACGGCACGGAACTGCGCTCGGTGCTGCTGCTCGTCGTCTACGCCTCGTTCTGGCAGGTGCTGATCCAGGTCCTGTACGGCGTGCGGGACGTCGACCCGGTCGCCGAGGAGACGGCCCGCTCGTACGGCCTGGGCACCTGGGCGCGGATCCGGCACGTGCTGTGGCCGACGGCGCTGCCGTACGTCATGACCGGGGTGCGGCTGGCCGCGGCGGTGGCGCTGATCCTCGCCGTCACCGCCGAACTGGTCATCGGCGCACCGGGGCTCGGCGCCCGGATCGCGGTGGCGCAGACCTCGCAGGCGGTGCCGGAGATGTACGCGCTGATCGTGGTGACCGGGGTGCTCGGGCTGCTGATCAACGTGGGGGCGCGGACGGTGGAGCGGCGGGCGCTGGCCTGGCACCAGTCGGTGCGCGCGGAGGTGGCGGTGTGAGGGCGGTCCCCGCCGGCCGGGCGAGATCGGGCGCGGTGAGGAACGTCCTGCTGCGGCTGGTGTTCGCCCTCGCCCTGCCCGCGGTGCTGGTGGCCGTGTGGTGGGTGGCCTCGGCCGGCAGCACGCACGTGTACTGGCCACCGCTGCGCACGGTCTTCGCGGCGTTCCCGGAGGTGTGGACGGCCGAGCGGCTGCGCGGCGACGTGCTGCCCAGCCTGCTGCGGCTCACGGCGGGTTACGGCGTGGCGGCCGTCGCCGGGGTGGCGCTCGGCACGGTCGTCGGCTCCCACCGGCGGGTGCGGGCGCTGTGCGAGCCGGTGCTGGAGTTCCTGCGGGCGGTACCGCCTCCGGTGCTGGTGCCGGTCATCATGCTGTTCGCCGGCATCGGCGACACGATGAAGATCGCGGTGATCGCCGGCGGCTGTGTCTGGCCGGTTCTGCTCAACACCGTCGAGGGCGTCCGGGCGGTCGACCCCGTGCTGGCCGAGACGGCCCGCTGCTACGGCGTCACGGGCGTGGCACGGCTGCGGGACGTGGTGCTGCGCTCGGCGAGCCCGCAGATCTTCGCGGGCCTGCGCCAGGCTCTGTCGATCGGCATCATCCTCATGGTGATCAGCGAGATGTTCGCCGCGAGCAACGGCCTCGGCTTCACCATCGTGCAGTTCCAGCGCGGTTTCGC
Organism: Streptomyces sp. NPDC085932; assembly: GCF_044540525.1. NCBI lineage: Bacteria > Bacillati > Actinomycetota > Actinomycetes > Kitasatosporales > Streptomycetaceae > Streptomyces > Streptomyces sp. NPDC085932. The sequence continues at coordinate 944,008 of NZ_JBITSJ010000001.1, read as the reverse complement.
CATCCCGGACATGTGGACCGGGATCCTGCTCCTCGGCCTGCTGGGCTTCGCCCTGTCGGTCCTCTTCCGGCTGGCCGAGCGGCGGGCGCTCGGCTGGTACCACGGCCTGCGCGAGGCAGGCCGGCGGTCCCCGTGATCCCCGCGAAAGGGCGGTCGATGCTCGACGTACAGGGCCTGCGCAAGGTGTACGAGGGTTCCGGGCGGCGGACGGAGGCGGTGCGGGACCTGACCTTCTCGGTGGGGGCGGGGGAACTGGTCTGTGTCGTCGGTCCGTCGGGCTGCGGCAAGACCACCCTGCTGAAGTGCGTGGGCGGTCTGCTCGCCCCGACCGCGGGCGAGGTGCGGCTCGCGGGCCGCCCGGTGGACGGGCCGCCCCCCGGCATGGCGTTCGTGTTCCAGGAGTACGGCCGCAGCCTGTTCCCCTGGATGCGGGTCGGGCAGAACGTCGAACTGCCCCTGAAGCAGAAGAAGCTGAGCCGGGAGCGGCGCCGCGCGCTGGTCGCGGACGCGCTGGAGTCGGTGGGGCTCGCGGACGCCACCGGGGCCTACCCGTGGCAGTTGTCGGGCGGGATGCAGCAGCGGGTGGCCATCGCCCGGGCGCTGGCCTACGAGCCCGAGGTGCTGCTGATGGACGAGCCGTTCGCGGCGGTGGACGCCCAGACCCGGGCCGATCTGGAGGACCTGGTGCGGCGGCTGTGGCGGGAGCGCGGGATCACGATCCTGTTCGTCACCCACGACATCGACGAGGCCGTGTACCTGGGTGAGCGGGTGATCGTGCTGTCCGCCTCCCCCACCGTCGTCCGGGAGCAGCTGAAGGTCGATCTGCCGGCCGAGCGGGACCAGGTGCACACGCGTGTGGCCCCGCGCTTCGCCGAGCTGCGGACCCGTGTGTACGAGCAGATCCAGGCGGCCAAGCGCGGGGCGTCCGGGGCGGTCAGGACAGATAGGCCTCCACTTCGCTGAACTGGGCGGCCGGCCAGCCGGTGTTGGCCGTCACCTGGAGCCGCAGATGGCGCACGCTGGTGCCGTCGGGCAGGGCGATCGTGACCGTGTTGCCGCCGGCCGGGTCGAAGCGGTAGTCCTTCGCCGCGACCACCGTCGACCACGCCGAGCCGTCCGCGCTGCCCTGCACGGACAGGGTCTGGGTCCGGGCCTGCCAGGCGCTCTGCGGCGGCAGCTTCAGCACCAGCCGGCGGACCGCCTCCCTGGCGCCGAGGTCGACCGTCAGAGCCTGCGGGAAGGCGTGGTTGGCGGATTCCCAGTAGGTGTTCGCGTCGCCGTCGACCGCCTTGGCGGGTGAGTAGACGTCCTGGGAGCCGGTGGCCGTGGCCGGGCGGCCCCGGGCGAGGTTGCGGCCCGGGTCCGGGTCGGGGTTGCCCTGGCCCGGCTGCGGCCAGGTGGAGCAGTCGGACCAGGTGCTGTTCCAGCCGGAGTTGCCGCCGCCGTCGGTGAGGGTGAAGGTGCCGGAGCCGCTGGGGTAGGGGCAGTTGTAGACGCCGGCGGCGCCGACGCCGGTCGCGGTGACGTTGCGGAAGGTGGCGGCGCCCTGGGTCTCGGCCTGGACGACGACCGTGCCGGTGTCGCGTACGGTCGCGCCGTCGACGGTGACGTTCCTGGCCGCGTACCCGCGCCCGCTGCCGGAGACGAACTCGAAGGCGCTGTAGGGGCTGTCGGTGATCGTCGTGTTGGTGATCCGGACCTGGGCCTCGATCGCGCTGTCGTAGGAGTCGACCCGCAGCGCGCCCATCGGGTGGTTCCAGTTGGGGTTCATGGCGCCGGTGCGGACCAGGGTGTTGCCGTCGACGGTGATCGTGCCGGCGAGCGGGTGGAAGGGGTCGAGGAACTTCTGGTTGGAGATCGCGATGCCGCTGCCGAGGGCGTTGGTGTCGGAGATCAGGTTGTTCCGCACGGCGATGTCCGTGCCGCCGTAGATCGCGATGCCGTTGGCGAGGTTCGGCTGGGTGACGGTGTTGTTCTCGAAGCTGCTGTCGACGTCCGGCGCGTTCAGCGACCACATGGCGAGCGCGTCGTCGCCCTGGTTGCGCAGGAAGTTGTGACGGACGCGGACGCCGCGCGCGTGGCCGTTGAGGTTGAGTCCGTCGGCGGTCATGTCGAGGAAGCGGTTGTTCTCCACGACCAGGTTGTCGTTGGTGCCGGTGAGCCACAGGCCGACCTTGAGGTGCTGCAGCCACATGCCGGAGACGGAGCTGTTCGGCCCGAGCGAGCCGTTGACGAAGTTGTCCGGGCTGGAGTCGACCCGCTCGGTGACCTCGCCGATCACCGCGAAGTCCCGGATGTGGACGTTGCCCGCGGAACTCGACTGGTCGATGAAGCGGGAGGTGCGCACGACGGAGTGCCAGTGGCCCGCGCCCCGGAGGGTGACGTCCTGCACGCCGTTGAGCGACGAGGTGAGCCGGTACTCGCCCGGTGGGATCCACACCACCCCGCCCCGCGCGGCGGCGATGGCGTCGCGGAAGGCCTGGGTGGAGTCGCCCTGACCGCTCGGGTCGGCGCCCCGGGAGGTCACGGAGACCGACCCGGCGGGCTGGGAGGCGGGCCCGGCCGCCTGCTCGAAGTCGGCGACGTCCACGGTGACCTGGACGTTCGTGGCCTGGAAGGCGACCTTGTCACCGGCCTGGACGTTCTCCCCGAGCAGCAGGCGGGCGTTGTCGTAGAAGTGGTGGGTCCTGGCGCCGGGGATCCAGGGCGTGTCGACGTAGGAGTACTTCGAGGTCACCGGGACCGTCTTCGCCAGCTTCCGGCCGTTGACGTACACGTCGAGCGAGCCGGACTGGCCGTCGGGAACGCTGTAGGCGACGGTGACCGCGTTGGCCGCGCGGGGCACGGTGAACTCCACGCGCTGCCCGGGCGAGAGCCGCACGGCCCGGCGTCCGGAGGCCTCGGAGGCGAGGGTGCCCTGCGTGTGGTCGGGGCCGATGCGCGTGCCGGTGCCGCTCGCCGACTCGGCCTCGACCGAGGTGAAGGGGACGGTGGCACCGGCGGCGGCATGGGCCGGGGCGGGAGCCAGGGCGACCAGGGTGCCGGCGGCCATGACGACGGCCGCCGCCAGTACTGGCATGCTCCTGACAGATCTGCGTGTGTGCATGTGCTGATCCCTTCGTGGTGGGGGTACGGGGACAGCGGTGCGGTCTCAGGCGCGCAGCCAGACCGCGGTGTCCTCGGGCAGCCGCCCGTCGGCGTCCAACGGGCCGCTGGCGAGAAGGAGTCCGGAGTGGGCGGGCAGGGCGGCGGGGGTGCCGGCGAGGTTCACCAGGCAGACTCCACCGGTCCGGCGGAAGGCGAGGACACCGTCCGGGGCGGGCAGCCAGGTGAGCGGGCCCTCGCCGAGGACCGGGCGGAGCCGGATCGCCTCCCGGTACAGGCTCAGCATCGATTCGGGGTCCCGGGCCTGCCGGTCGGCGGCGTAGTCGGGCCAGTCCGGGGGCTGGGGCAGCCAGGGCTCACCGCCGAAGCCCGCGTGCGGCGCCCCAGCCGTCCACGGCAGCGGAACGCGGCAGCCGTCGCGGCCGGGGTCGGTGCCGCCGGAGCGGAAGTGCATCGGGTCCTCGATGCGGTCCCGTGGAATCTCGGCCTCCGGCAGGCCCAGTTCCTCTCCCTGGTAGATGTAGACCGCGCCGGGCAGGGCCAGGGACAGCAGGGCGGCGGCGCGGGCCCGACGGGTGCCGAGGTCCAGGTCGGTGGGGGTACCGAAGGCCTTGGTGGCGAAATCGAAGCCCGTGTCCTCGCGGCCGTAGCGGGTGACCGTGCGGGTGACGTCGTGGTTGCACAGCACCCAGGTGGCGGGGGCGCCCACCGGGGCGTGTTCGGCGAGCGTCTCGTCGATGGAGCGGCGCAGCCGCCCCGCGTCCCAGGGGCAGGTCAGGAAGGAGAAGTTGAAGGCGGTGTGCAGCTCGTCGGGGCGCAGGTAGCGCGCGAAGCGCTCGGTGTCCGGCAGCCAGACCTCGCCGACGAAGACCGCGCCGTACTCGTCGGCGATCGCCCGCCAGGCGCGGTAGACGTCGTGGAGTTCGTCGCGGTCGACGTACGGGTGGGGGTCGCGGCCCTCGGTGAAGTCCGGCAGGGCGGGGTCCTTCACCAGCAGCGCGGCCGAGTCGATGCGGACACCGGCCACGCCCCGCTCCAGCCAGAACCGCAGGATGTCCTCGTGCTCCTGGCGGACCGCCGGGTGGGACCAGTCGAGGTCGGGCTGCTCGGGGGCGAACAGGTGGAGGTACCAGGAGCCGTCCGCGATCCGGGTCCAGGCGGGGCCGCCGAACTGGGAACGCCAGTTGTTCGGGGGCAGTTCGCCGTCGGCGCCGCGGCCCGGACGGAAGTGGAACAGCTCCCGCTCCGGGCCTCCGCGCAGCGCCGCCCGGAACCACGCGTGCTGGTCGGAGACGTGGTTGGGCACGATGTCGACGATGGTGCGGATGCCCAGCTGGAGCGCCTCGGCGATGAGCTTCTCCGCCTCGGCGAGGGTGCCGAACGCCGGGTCGATCACCCGGTAGTCGGCGACGTCGTAGCCGCCGTCCTTCATCGGGGACAGGTACCAGGGGGTGAACCACAGGGCGTCCACGCCGAGTTCGGCGAGGTAGGGCAGCCGGGCACGGACACCCGCGAGGTCGCCGGTGCCGTCCCCGTCGCCGTCGGCGAAGCTGCGGACGTAGACCTGGTAGATGACGGCGTCGCGCCACCAGTCGCCGCGCGCGGAGGGCGAGGGAAGCGGGGAGATCGGGGAGGCAGGGGTGGGCTGTCCCACGGTCGGTGCCTTTCGTCGGAGGGGGTCGGCGGCGTCAGCCCTTCGTGCTGCCCGCGCTGATCCCGGCGATGATGTGCCGCTGGAAGACGAGGAACAGGGCGACCATGGGGATGCTGGCGATCACCATGGCGGCGATGAGCACGGTCAGCGGGATGTTCTGCGACAGTTGGACGAGAGCGACGCTGATGGGCTGCTTGCCGGTGTCGGAGAAGACCATCAGCGGCCACAGGAAGTCCTGCCAGACGGCGACCAGCGCGAAGATCGAGACGACGCCCAGGACGGGCCTGGACATCGGCAGCACGATCGACCACAGCACCCGCAGCCGCCCGGCCCCGTCCATCTCGGCGGCCTCCAGCACGTCGCGCGGGATCTGGTCGAAGAACCGCTTGAGCAGGTAGAGGTTGAAGGCGTTGGCGACGGCCGGGAGCCAGATGGCGAGCGGGTCGTTGAGCAGGCCGAGGTCGGCGACGGTCAGGTACTTCGGTACGACGAGGGCCTGCGCCGGGACCATCAGGGTGGCCAGGATGCCGCCCAGGATCACCGTGCCGAAGACCGGCTTCAGCTTGGACAGGGCGTAGGCGGCGGCCGTGCAGAACACCAGCTGGCACAGCCAGGCGCCGGCCGCTTGGACCACCGTGTTCCACAGGTGGGTCGGCATCTGCATGAGGTCCCAGGCGTCGGTGTAGCCGCTGAGGCGCCAGTCGTCGGGGACCAGGGTCGGCGGGGTCCGGGCCACCTCGTCGGGGGACTTCAGCGCGCCGGTGACCATCCAGTAGACGGGGAAGAGGAAGGCGAGCGCGAAGAGCAGGACCACGCCGGTGAAGACGGTCCAGTAGACGGCCCGGCCGCGCGGGCGGGCCAGGACGGCCGGCGAGACGAGGGTGCGGGTGCTGCTCATGCGGTCTCCCCGTCGGTCCGGGTGAGTCGGAGGTAGGCGGCGGAGAACAGGCCGAGCAGCAGCAGGAGCATGACGCTCAGCGCGCAGGCGCCGCCGAAGTCGTTGTAGAGGAAGGCGTACTTGTAGATCAGGTACAGGACGGTGACCGTGGCGTTCTCCGGGCCGCCGCCGGTGATGACGAACGGTTCGGTGAACACCTGCATGGTGGCGATGATCTGCAGCAGCATCAGCATGAGGATCACGAACCGGGTCTGCGGGATCGTGACGTGCCGGACGCGTTGCAGCAGGCTCGCCCCGTCCAGTTCGGCCGCCTCGTACAGCTCGCCGGGGATGGACTGCAGGGCGGCGAGGTAGATCAGGACGGTGCCGCCCATGTTGGCCCAGGTGGCGACGATGACCAGGGAGACCAGGGCGGTGTCGGCGCCGTTGGACCAGTTCGAGGTCGGCAGGTGCAGCAGGCGCAGCGCCTCGTTGGCCAGGCCGGCGCCGGGGTCGTAGAACCACTTCCACAGCAGGGCGCTGACCACCGGCGGGATCATCACCGGCAGATAGACCACGACCCGGAAGAAGGCCTTGGCGTGCCGGAGTTCGTTGAGGACGAGGGCCAGCACGAACGGGATCGCGAAGCCGATCAGCAGGGCGAGCAGGGTGAAGGTGAGGGTGTTGCGCCAGGCGGCGGCGAACTCGGGGTCCTGCACGACACGGGTGAAGTTGGCGGTGCCGACCCACTCGGGGTCCGCGCCCGGCGTGTACTTCTGGAAGGCGATGACGACCGCGCGGATCGCCGGGTACCAGGAGAACAGGGCGAAGCAGATGAGCCCGCCCAGGAGGAAGGCGTAGGCGCGGCCCTGGTCGGCGAGGCGGCGCCGCCTCCGGTCCCCTGCCGGGGGCGGCGCCTGCACCGGGCGGACCTCGATCGCCGGGCGGGTCCGGCGCTCGGCGGTCTTCGTCGGGATGGGCCCCGGGTGCTTCATCGGCTCAGCCCCGGGCCAGGATGCCGTCGATCTTGCCGGAGGCGTCCTTCAGCAGCCGGTCGATGTCCGCGTCCTCCTTGGTGAGGACGGCGGAGACGACTCCGTCGAGGACGGAGTAGATCTGCTGGGCGTGCGGCGGCTCGATCTTCATGTCCAGGCGCTGGTTGCCGTCGAGGAAGGGCTGGTAGTTCTCCACCGGGACGTTGGCGTTGGCCTGCTTGATCCGCTGGTCCTCGGCGTCGGCGGCGCCGGTGAACAGGCGCGGCTCGGGCAGGCCGACCGGGGCGTCGTGCTTCTTGGCGCGGGCGTAGTCGCCGAGGAAGCCGTCGCCGGGGGTGAGGAACATGTGGTCGAGCCACTTCAGTCCGGCGCGGATCTGGGCGGGGCTCGCCTTCTTGCTGAACATGTAGCCGTCCCCGCCGACCAGGGTGGCCCGGCCGCCCGGCATCGGGGCGATGGCGATGTCCTCGTAGTCGGCGCCCTTCTCCTTGACGAGGATGGGGATGTTGTCGGGGGCGGCGAGGTACATGCCGAGCTTGCCCGAACCCATCATCTGCTGGGCGTCGTTGATGACGAGGAGCTGCTTGCTGCCCATCGAGTCGTCCGTCCAGCGCATGTCGTGCAGGGTCTGCAGGACGGCCCGGCCCTCGGGGGTGTCGACGGTGGACTTCTCGCCGTCGGCGCTGACGACCTCGCCGCCCTGGGAGTACAGCTCGGCGGTGAAGTGCCAGCCGCCCTGGTTCTGGGCGCTGTAGTCGGCGTACCCGACGGTGCCCCCGCCCAGGCCGGCGATCCTCTTGGCGGCGGTGCGGACCTCGGCCCAGGTCGCCGGGGGCTTGCCGGGGTCGAGTCCGGCCTTCTCGAAGAGCGCCTTGTTGTAGATCAGGCCCATCGAGTAGCCGGTGCGCGGGATGCCGTAGACCTTGCCGTCGACGGTGTAGATGTCGCGCAGCTGCTTCTGGATCGTGCCGTAGCTCTTCAACTCCTTGACGTACGGCGTGAGATCGGCGGCCTGGTTGATGTCGACGACGTGCCGGGCGTCGGTGAAGTACGTGTAGAAGACGTCCTCCATCTGCCCGCCGGCGAGCTTGGCGTCGAACGTCTTCGGGTCCTGGCAGGGGAACGCGTCGTGCGGGACGACGTCGATGTCGGGGTTCTGCTTCTCGAAGGCGGCGACGTCCTCCTCGAAGAACGCGCGGTCGGTCTTGGCGCTCTTGGGCGGCATGCAGTTGACCGTGATGCGGGTCTTGCCGTCGGCGGATTCGTCGGCGTTCCCGCCGCAGGCGGTCAGCGCGAGGGCGCTGACGCCGAGCAGGGCGAGGGTACGGCGGATCCCGGTGCTTCTCATCGGTGGACCCCTTAGGGCAGGAGCGAGTGGACGCCTCAGGACGGGAGCGGGGGGCGCCGCACACTCAAGCACCGGCGACACCGGACCGCAAGATGTCGCGCAGAATTTGCAATTATTCGACAGGCGGACGCATCTCACTCACGGGGTGCCTGGGCGGTCGACCCCCGCACCACCAGTTCCGGCTCGAACAGCAGCTCCTGGGCGGCGACCGAAGTCCCGTTGATCTGCGCGTTGAGCAGTTCCACGACGGCCTTGCCCATCGCCTCGATGGGCTGGCGGACCGTGGTCAGCGGGGGTTCGGTGCAGTTCATCAGCGCGGAGTCGTCGTAGCCCACGACGGAGATGCGCGAGGGCACGTCGAGTCCCTTGCGGCGGGCGGCCCGTACGACGCCCAGGGCGAGCGGGTCGCTGGCGCAGATGAAGCCGGTGACGCCCCGGTCGATGAGCCGGGCCGCCGCCGCGTGGCCGCCCTCGATGGAGAACATGGCGCGCGCGACGAACTCGTCGGGGAGGTGCCCGACGGCCCGCGCGGCGGCCAGCTTGCGCGCCGAGGGGACGTGGTCGCCGGGGCCGAGCACCAGCCCGATCCTCTCGTGCCCGAGGGAGGCCAGGTGCCGCCAGGACTGCTCGACGGCCACCGCGTCGTCGCAGGACACCCCCGGGAAGCCCAGGTGCTCGATGGCCGCGTTGACCAGCACGACCGGGATGTTCCGCTCGGCGAGCTGGCGGTAGTGGTCGTGCGGCGCGTCGGCCTGGGCGTAGAGCCCGCCGGCGAAGACGACGCCGGAGACCTGCTGCTGGAGCAGCAGCGTCACGTAGTCCGCCTCCGAGACACCGCCCCGGGTCTGGGTGCACAGCACCGGCGTCAGCCCGAGCTGGGCCAGGGCGCCGCCGATGACCTCGGCGAACGCGGGGAAGATGGGGTTCTGCAGCTCGGGCAGGACCAGGCCGACCAGCCGGGCGCGTTCGCCGCGCAGCTGCGTGGGCCGCTCGTAGCCGAGCACGTCCAGGGCGGAGAGCACCGCCTGCCGGGTCGGCTCGGAGACACCCGGCTTGCCGTTGAGCACCCGGCTGACCGTGGCCTCGCTGACCCCGACCTTCTTCGCCACCTCGGCAAGTCGTCGCGTCATGCCCGCAAGCGTAGCGCAATTTACGCAAGCAGCTTGCGTAATCGCGCAAAGAGTTTGGTCAGGGCGCTGCCCACAGACCCCGGACGTGCCCGAGGTGCCGGGTCATCACCGCCCGGACGGCGTCCTCGTCGCGGGCGAGCAGCGCGTCCAGGATCTCCAGGTGCTCCTCCGCCGAGGCCTCGAGACGCCCCTGTTCCACCAGCGCGGTCAGCCCGTACAGCCGGGAGCGCCGTCTGAGGTCGCGGACGACGTCGACGAGGTGGTCGTTGCCGGCGAGGGCCAGCAGGCCGAGGTGGAAGCGCAGATCGGCCTCGACGTAGGCGATGAGGTCGCCCGCCGCGGCCGAGTCGACGATCTCCCGGGCGACCGGGCGGAGCGCCTCCAGCGCCACCGGGTCGGCCGTGACCGCCAGACCGGCCGTGGTGGGAATCTCGATCAGCGCGCGGACGTGGGTGTATTCGTCGAGTTGCTTCTCGGAGACGGCGGTGACCCGGAAACCCTTGTTGGGCACGGTGTCGACCAGGCCCTCCTTGGCGAGGTCGAGCATGGCCTCGCGCACGGGGGTGGCCGAGACGCCGAAGCGGGCGGCGAGGCCGGGCGCCGAGTAGACCTCGCCGGGGCGCAGTTCGCCGGCGATCAGGGCGGCCCGCAGCGCGTCCGCGACCCGCTCCCGGTGGCTGGGCTTCCTGCTGCCGAGGACGGGCAGGGCGGGGGTGTGCTGCGGGGCCATGACGGTCGGGGTGTCCTTTCCTGGTGGACGTGCGGCTACAGGACGAACCCGGCCGGGAACGGGTCGTCGGGGTCGAGCAGGTACTGGGCCGTGCCGGTGATCCAGGCGCGTCCGGTGAAGCTGGGCAGGACGGCCGGGCGCCCGGCGACCTCGGTGGTGCCGAGCAGTCTGCCGGTGAACCGGGTGCCGATGAAGGACTCGTTGACGAACTCGGTGTGCAGCGGGAGTTCGCCGCGCGCGTGCAGCTGGGCCATGCGGGCGCTGGTGCCGGTGCCGCAGGGCGAGCGGTCGAACCAGCCGGGGTGGATGGCCATGGCGTGCCGGGAGTGCCGGGCGGTGGCGCCGGGGGCGGCCAGGTAGACGTGGTGCAGACCGTGGATGGAGGGGTCCTCCGGGTGGACCGGCGGGTCCTCGGCGTTGACGGCGGCCATGAGGGACAGGCCCGCGGCGAGGATCTCGTCCTTGCGGGACCGCTCGAAGGGCAGGCCGAACCGCTCCAGCGGCAGGATGGCGTAGAAGTTGCCGCCGAAGGCGAGGTCGTAGGTCACCGTCCGCCCGTCGGCGAGGGTGGCCTCGCGGTCGAGGCCGACGGCGAAGGAGGGCACGTTGCGCAGGGTGACCTCCCGGGCGGCCCCGTCCTCCACGGCCACCTCGGCCACCACCGGGCCGGCCGGGGTGTCCAGCCGGATGGTGGTGACCGGCTCGACGACCTCGACCATGCCGGTCTCCACGAGCACGGTCGCCACGCCGATGGTGCCGTGCCCGCACATCGGCAGATAGCCGGAGACCTCGATGTAGACGACGCCCCAGTCGCAGTCGGGCCGGGTCGGCGGCTGGAGGATCGCGCCGCTCATGGCGGAGTGGCCGCGCGGTTCGTTCATCAGCAACTGCTTGACGTCGTCGCGGTGTTCGCGGAACCACAGCCGCCGCTCGTTCATGGTGGCGCCGGGTACGGTGCCGATGCCGCCGGTGATCACCCGGGTCGGCATGCCCTCGGTGTGCGAGTCGACGGCGTGCAGGACGAGTCTGCTGCGCATGGATCGGTCCTTCGCTAGGAGAGTCCGGCGGCGACGGCCTTCTCGGTGGCGGCCCGGACGGCGGCCTCCTGCCCGGGCAGCAGCGGCACCCGGGGCGGGCGGCAGGGGCCGCCGTGACGGCCGACGATGTCCATGGACAGCTTGATGGCCTGGACGAACTCCACCCGCGAGTCCCAGCGCAGCAGCGGGTGCAACTGCCGGTACAGCGGCAGGGCGGTGTCGAGGTCTCCGGCGACGGCCGCGCGGTACAGCTCGGCCGAGGCCCGGGGCAGCGCGTTGGGATATCCCGCCACCCAGCCCTTGGCGCCGGCGACGGCCAGTTCCAGCAGGACGTCGTCCGCGCCGATCAGCAGGTCGAGTTCGGGGGCGAGTTCGGCGATCCGGTAGGCCCGGCGGACATCGCCGGAGAACTCCTTCACCCCCTGGATCAAGCCCTCGCCGTGCAGCCGGGCGAGCAGTTCCGGCACGAGGTCGACCTTGGTGTCGACCGGGTTGTTGTACGCGACGACCGGCAGGCCCGCCTGCGCCACCTCGGCGTAGTGGGCGAGGACGGCGCGCTCGTCGGCGCGGTAGGCGTTGGGCGGCAGCAGCATCACGGCCCGGCAGCCGGCCTCGGCGGCCTGCTCGGCCCAGCGCCGCGCCTCGGCGGAGCCGTAGGCGGCGACGCCGGGCATGACGCGCTCCCCGCCGATCGCCGCGACCGCCGTCCGGACGACCCGGGCGCGCTCCTCCGGGGTGAGCACCTGGTACTCGCCGAGGGAGCCGTTCGGCACGACGCCGTCGCAGCCGTTCTCGACCAGCCAGGCGCAGTGCTCGGCGTACCGGTCGAGGTCCACGGACAGGTCGTCGCGCAGCGGGAGCGCGGTGGCGACGAGGACGCCGCGCCAGGGGCGGTGGTCGGTCATGACAGTCCCTCCTGGGGATCGTGCCGGGCGAGGACGCCGAGCGGTACGGGGCGGGCGAACGGCCGCCGGGCCGGGCCGGGCGCGCGTCCGGCGAGGCCGGCGACCGCGGTGGAGCACATCCGGCCCTGGCACCAGCCCATCCCGGCCCGGGTCAGCAGCTTCACCGTCCGTTCGTCGCCGGCCCCGAGGTCCAGGGCGGCGCGCACGGCCCCGGCGGTGACCTCCTCGCAGCGGCAGACCACGGTGTCGTCGGTGAGCTGCCCGGCCCAGTGCGCGGGCGGCGCGCAGGCGGAGTCGAGGGCGGCGGCGGATCTCCCGAGCCGTGTACGGGCCTTCAGCGCGGCGGGGGCCGGGTCGGGGGCGGTGCCGCGCAGCCGGGCGGCGGCGGAGCAGCCGGCGATGTGTCCCTCGGCGAGGGCGAGGGCGGCGCCGCCGATGCCGGTGGCCTCCCCGGCCGCCCACACGCCGGGCACGTCGGTGCGCTGCTCGTCGTCGACGGCCACGGCGAGGCCGTCGAGACGGCAGCCGAGGCTCTCGGCGAGGTCGGTGTGCGGGAGCATGCCGTGGCCGACGGCGAGGGTGTCGCACGCCAGGTCCCGCTCGGTGCCGGACCGGACGTGGCCGTCGGGGCCGAGGGCGGCGACCGTCACCCCGGTGACCCGGTCGTCGCCGTGGGCGCGGACGACGGTGTGGCGGGGCAGGACGGGCACGCGGTGGCGCAGGAGCCGGGCGGCGTACCCGGCGCCCTCCGGCAGCTTCCCGGCCAGGGCCCGGCCGTGGCGGACGAGGCGCCCGGGGGCCGTGGACTCCACCAGTGCGGCGACCTCGACCCCGGCGGCCGCGAGGCCGGTGGCCACGGGCAGCAGGAGCGGCCCGGACCCGGCGACGACCGCCCGGTTCCCCGGCGCCACGAGGCTGCCCTTGAGCATGGCCTGGGCTCCCCCGGCGGTGACGACGCCCGGGAGGGTCCAGCCGGGGAAGGGCAGCACCGTCTCGTAGCCGCCGGTGGCCAGGAGCACGGCCGGGGCGCGCACCTCGGCCGGCTCCTCCTGACCGGGCCCGGTCAGCGCGTGCACGGTGAAGCCGTCCGGCGTGCGCTCCACGCACCACACGTGGTGGTCCGTCAGGGTGCGCACGGAGCCGGCGGCGAGTCCGTCCCGCAGCCGCTCCCAGGTCCGCCACCGGTGGTGCAGCGCCTCGGGCCGCCGGGCCCCGAGACCGGCGGCGGGCTGCCGGTGAAACTGACCGCCGGGTGCGGGCGCCGCGTCGACGAGCACGACCCGCACGCCACGCGCGGACGCCGCGAGCGCGGCGGCGAGCCCGGCCGGCCCGGCCCCGATCACGACGAACTCGGCACGCACGAGTCACCCCTCCCGTGGCGCCGGCCGCTGGTGGGGTGACCGGGCCGCGCATCCGCCGCCGCGTACGGGCCGCCGGTGCCGAGGCCGTCCGGCGCCCGCGTGCACTCGGCCTCGACCCCGTCGGTTGCGGCCGGGGCGGGCCGCGTCACCCGGGCCCGGCCGGACGCCGGCCGGGCGGGTGGGAGGCCGCCCGTACGGCCGGAGCCGCTCACGTCGAGGTCAGTGCCCACCGCTCGCCCCCTCGTGTCCTGTGCCGTCCTGCGTGGTGATCGCGTCCCCCGGCCGGGCCGGCACCACGCACGCCCGTTGGTTGGGGCGGTCGTTGACGGTGACCAGGCAGTCGAAGCAGACGCCGATGCCGCAGAACACCCCGCGCGGGCGGCCCTCGCCGCGTGTGGCGCGCCAGGAGGTGACGCCCGCCGCCCACAGCACGGCGGCGACCGTCTGCCCGGGCAGCGCCTCGACCGGCCGTCCGTCGAAGGTGACCGTGAAGGCGGGTCCGGGGCGCGCCCTCGCCAGTTCCAGCGGATTCACACGGCCTCCTCGGAGAAGCGGTCGGGCCGGAACGGTCGGGGGTCCAGGCCGGGCGCCTGCCCGGTCAGCAGCGCGGCGATCAGCTGCCCGGTGCCGGTGGCCAGTCCGATGCCCGCGCCCTCGTGGCCGCAGGCGTGGAACAGGCCGGGCGCCCGGGGGTCGGGGCCGATCGCGGGCAGGTGGTCCGGCAGGTAGGGCCGGAACCCGGCATAGGTGCGGACGGCCCGCACTGCGGTGAGAAACGGGAACAGCCGGGTCGCACCCGCCGCGAGCGCGCGCAGGGCCGGGAGCGAGAGCGTGCGGTCGAAGCCGACCCGTTCGCGGCTGGCGCCGATGAGGACGGGCCCGGCGGGCGTTCCCTCCACCACGGGTGAGGTCTGCAGCTCCGCCGCGTCGCTCGCCACGTCGGCCACGTAGTCGGCGGCGTAGACCTTGTGCCGGATCCGGGGCGGCAGCGGCTCGGTGACCAGGACGAAGCCGCGCCGCGGCAGCACCGGCAGCGACACGCCGGCCCGGGCCGCCACCTCGCCGCCCCAGGTGCCGGCCGCGTTGACGACCGCCGGGGCGTGCAGGTCGCCCCGGTCCGTGCGCACTCCGCGCACCGCACCGCCCGGGCCGCGCAGCACCCCGGTCACCTCCCGGCCGGTGCACAGCCGGGCGCCCGAGGCGCGCAGCAGGTGTGCCGCCGCCAGGGCGGGCATCACCTGGGCGTCCTGCGGGTAGTGCATGCCGCCGGCCAGGCCGGGAGCCAGATACGGCTCCAGTTCGGTGAGCCGGTCGGCGGGCACGGCCTCCGCCTCGACTCCGGCCGCGCGCTGCCCGGCGGCGAGTTCCTCGAGACCGGCCCGGGCCGCGTCCGTGCCGGCGACGACGACTCCGCCCTTGGCCTCGTACTCGACAACCTCGCCCAGTCCCTCCGCGGCCAGTTCGGCCCACAGACGGGCGGAGAGGAGGGCCAGGTCGAGCTCGGGGCCGGGTTCCTTGTCGGAGACGAGGAGGTTCCCCTCCCCCGCGCCAGTCGTCCCACCGGCCACCGGGCCCCGGTCCACCACGACGGTGCCGAGACCGGCCCGGGCCGCGTACAGCGCGCAGGCGGCGCCGACGACTCCGGCACCGATCACCACGACATCGCAGGTCAGCGGCTTGCTCACGCCAGTACTATGTCACACACCACAACATCCGGGAAGAGGGCGGCACCCACTGCCGGACACCCGGGAAGGGCCGGCCGCGGCCGGACGCCCCTGGGGCGAGGGCCGCGGAGCGGTCCGCCCGCCGGGACGGCCCTCGGCGGCGAGAGGCGGTGCAGCGGCCAGTCGGCCGCCGGGGCGATCCCGCGGGCGAGGGGCGGGAGCCGGTCAGTCGGAGGCCGGGACGATCCT
Organism: Streptomyces sp. NPDC085932; assembly: GCF_044540525.1. NCBI lineage: Bacteria > Bacillati > Actinomycetota > Actinomycetes > Kitasatosporales > Streptomycetaceae > Streptomyces > Streptomyces sp. NPDC085932. The sequence goes on along the minus strand of NZ_JBITSJ010000001.1, from coordinate 928,953 downwards.
CAGGTGGGACGTGGTGCGGCGTGGCCTGCGGTCGCGGGACGGGGTGCGACGGGCCTCACGCAGGACGAACGTGAGCCGGGTGCAGCCCAGTTCCTCCAGGGTCCGGGACGACTCGACGACGATCCGGCAGTCGGTGGCGCCCCAGCGCGGGTCCGGGTGCAGCAGCGGACGTACGGCGCCGTCGATCTCGACGGCCTCCTCGCCGACCGCGCGGATCCAGTGCGGCAGGCCGTGCCGGTAGGCGGCCTCCATGATCGGGTCCTGGGCGATCTCCCGGCGGATGGCCTGCAGGCCGTGGTCGGGGCCGTGGCTCTCCGCCGTGCGCGCGAAGTGCGCGAGCATCGGCAGGCACCAGCTCGCCTCGTGTTCGCCGAGCACCGTGGGCGCGTCCGGGTGGAAGAGCACGAACCGGAGGAAGTTGCCGTCCGGCATGGCCGTGGGGTGCGGGCCCACCCCGCCGAAAAGTGACCGGAAGGCGCTGTTGGTGAGGACGACGTCCCAGGCGTGGTCGACGACGAGCGAGGGGAAGGAGACGGCTTCCAGAAGCCCGGCGCAGTCGTCCAGGTAGGCCTGGGCCTCTGGATTCTCGGGGACGGGCCGCGGTGCCGGCCGCTGCCCTCCTGCCTGAAATGCCATCGGGAGGTCACCCCTCTTGCCTGTGCGGCCCTGACGCGGCGCCCCGATCCTGGTGCCCAGGGCTGAGGCGTGTCAACTATCGTGGCATTTCGTGCCTGTTGACGGCTGAAATTGGCCACAGTTGTGGCGAGACCTGGATGTGAGTTCGAGGCACCGGCTACGCTCCGGGAAGTTCACGCCGGGTAAGTCACGGCATCCGCTTGTGAGAAGCCTGTGAGAGACGTAGGAGAATCGTCGGTGACGGGTGGCTTCGTCGAGGGTCCGGGCGCCACGCGTACGGCCGTGCTACCGGCCGTCGTCTCCCGTGTCACCGCGCTCGCCGACCGGCTCGGCGTGCCCCATGCCGAGGTCTTCGACACCGGGCGGCTGTCCGTGGCATCCGGCGTCCCGGAGCCGGTGGTCAAGGCCCTGCTCGGTGGCCGGCCCGCCGGTGAGCCCGATGTGCAGGCCCGGTTCCTGCAGCGTCTGGACCTGTTGCGCCGCACCCGCCTCAAGCCCAACGGCCGCAAGTACACGCAGCAGGAGATCGCCGACGGCGCGGGCATGTCCCGGCAGCAGGCCGGCGCCCTGATCAACGGGGACCGCCGGCCGACCATGGAGCACTGCGACGCCCTCCAGCGGTTCTTCCGGGTGCACGCCGGTTTCCTCACGGCGGAGGATCCCGAGGCGCTGGTCAGCGCCCTCCAGCACACCGAGCAGGAACTGCTGCAGAAGCTCGCCGACCGGGAGCGGGAGGCGGCAGCGGCGGCGGACGACCCGCTGGAGCGGCTGCTGCAGGACCACGGCGTGCGCGGCATCGCCTGGCGGGCCGCACAGCTGCCCACCGACCAGCACCGCGACAAGGTCGCCGAGTGGCTGGACATGCTCCTGGAGAGCGTCAAGCGGCCCGAGTCGTGACCGTGGGGAGAACTGTGGGCATCGGTAGGGAAATGCGCCGCCTGTGCGGCGAGCTGGTCGCGGAGCTGACCCTCCCCGCGCCGGCACGGCCCGACGAGCTGTACGCCGCGCTGTGCGGCGCCATGAGCAGACGCCGGGGCCGCCCCGTCCACTTCCGTACGGCCGCCTTCCCGCCCGGGACCGCCAGCGGCCTCTGGCTCGACATGGCCGAGCAGGACCTCGTCGTGATCGAGGAACGCACGGCTCCCGACCACCAGTTGGTGATCCTGGGCCACGAGCTGTGGCACATGAAGGCCGGGCACTGCTCCCACCACGTCGAGGGCGCGGCCGTCGCGGCCCGGTTGCTCGACGAGGGCGCCGACCTCCAGGCGACGGTGCTGAAGGTCGCCGCGCGCACGCGCTTCGATCTCGACGACGAGAAGGAGGCCGAGAGCTTCGGCCTGCTGCTCGCCAGCAAGTGCCGGGCGTGGCTGTCGGGTTCGGCGTCGCGCGGGCCGGTGCAGCGGGACCATCTGGCGGGGCGGATCGAGGCGTCGCTGGGTTACCGGGGGCCGCAGAGCTGACCCGCCCCCGTGCGCCGAGCGGGCGAACCGGCGGGCGGCGGGGCCGGATTGTCAGTGGTGGACGGCAAGCTGGAGGTGCGCCCCCGGCTGTGCGGGGCGTGCGCGCCGCGAGGCGCGGGGAGCGACGACGCCGACACGGGGAGAGCCGACCGATGCCCACCGCCGTACTGACCGACCGTGAGCGCACCGCCGTCCAGGCCTATCTGCGGCTGCTGCACACCGTCCGCGCCGCCTTCGACCGGGAGGCGGGCCCCCCGGTCGTCCCGCCCGCCGTCCTGGCCGACGCGGAACAGGCCCTGCGGCGGGCCGGCCTGACGGGCAACGAGGAGGCGTTCTTCCGCCTGCTGGAGAGCTGGTGTCCGGAGCCGGGGCCCTGAGCCGAGGGCCGGGTCCGGCGGACGGGCGGGGCCGGGCCCGGGCCAGGCCCCGCCGGTGTCCGGGATGAGCAGGGGACGGCAGGAACGGACAGGGGGTGAGCGGGGCCCCGGCGCCCGGCTCGGCAACGGGCCCGCGGCTCAGGGATGCGGCATGCGGCTCATGGATGCGGCACGCCGACCGCCGTCGCGACCAGCCCCCGGCCCGTGGTCCAGCGGCCGTCGAAGCGGTCGAGGCGATGGCCGCCGACCAGCGGCCCGGGGACGAGGAGGCGGGCGGTGAAGCCGCCGTCCGCACCGATCTCGATGTCGGCCTCCATGAAGTCCAGCCACTTCCCGGTGAGCGGGAACCACGCCTTGTAGACGGATTCCTTCGCGCTGAACAGCAGCCGGTCCCAGTGGACGCCGGGGCGCTCCGCCGCGAGCCGCCGCAGCCGTTCCGCCTCGGCCGGCAGGGCCACCGCCGCCAGCACCCCCTCGGGCAGCGGCGCGTCGGTCTCCGCGTCGATGCCGAGCGAGGCCAGGTCGCCGGCACGGACCAGGGAGGCGGCGCAGTAGCCGTCGCTGTGGGTCATGCTGCCGGCCACCCCCTCCGGCCAGCCGGGGGCGCCGCGCTCGCCGGGCAGGATCGGCTGCGGCGGCACGCCGAGCTTCTCCATGGCGCGCCGGGCACAGGAGCGGACGACGGCGAACTCCCGCTGCCGCTTGGGCACCGCCCGCGCCACGAGCGCCGCCTCCTCCGGGTACAGCGGGGTGTCCGGGCCGTCGTGGCCGTACGCCTCGACCGTCACCACGGTCTCGGGCAGCAGTTCCTCGATCACCGCTCCTCGCCCTCCCCAGGCAGGATGCGCCGCAGCCGGCCCGGCGGCCCGGTCCGCTTGCGCCACTCGCGTGGATAGCCCACCGAGACCTCCTCGAAGCGCACGCCGTCGTGGAACGTGGTCCGGGGGATGTGCAGATGGCCGTAGACCATGGTGCGCACCGGGAATCTGCGGTGCCAGTCGGCCGTCAGGGCGGTCCCGCACCACATGGCGAACTCGGGGTGCCACAGGACGTCCATCGGATGCCGGTGCAGCGGATAGTGGTTGACGGGGATCACCGGCAGGTCGCCGGGCAGCTCGGCGAGCCTGCGTGCGCTCTCCGTGACGCGGGCCCGGCACCAGGCCTCCCGGCTCGGGTACGGATCGGGGTGCAGCAGGTACTCGTCGGTGCAGACGATCCCGGTGCCGTGCGCGTACTCCAGGCCCTGCTCCTTGGTGGCGCAGCCGGCCGGCAGGAACGAGTAGTCGTACAGCAGGAACAGCGGGGCGATCGCCACGGGACCGCCGGGGCCCCGCCAGACGGGATAGGGGTCCTCCGGTGTGGTCACGCCCAGTTCCCGGCACAGCTCGACCAGGTACTCGTAACGGGCGACGCCGCGCAGGGTGACCGCGTCCCTCGGATGGGTCCACAGCTCGTGGTTCCCGGGCACCCAGACGACCTTGCGGAAGCGGGCCGCGAGCGTCTTGAGCGTCCAGCGGATGTCGGCCACGGTCTCCGCGACGTCGCCGGCGACGAGCAGCCAGTCGTCGTCCGACCCGGGGCGCATCTCCTCGACGAGGGCGCGGTTCTCCGGGTAGCCGATGTGCAGATCGCTGATGGCCAGCAGCTGTCCGGCTCCCCCGGCCGTCGACGTCACCTCTCGCCCCTTCCGCGCTCCCCGCACGCCACCCCCACGAGATCACATCGACGCGCCGGGGACAAGGCCGGCCCGGGAGCGGTGCCGCGGATTTCCGTAACACGCGCGTTGCACGGAACGGCCCGCCGAAGCCGTATGATCTGCCCCAACACCACCGCTACGAACTTCCCTTTCTCAGGGGCGGTTTGGTGTCCCTCCATTCATCCTGCCCGGGCACGGGCCGCTGCGCCGTGCCCGCGAACCGTGAAAGGCGGCCTGCATGGTCTCTCGCGTACGCGTCTGGCTCAACCGCACGTACGCGGAGAACGTGTTCTTCATGGATCAGCTGCGGAGAAATCCCAGCGACCGGGCGGTCGAGATCCACGCCACCCACGGTGATCCCGACTCGCCCGTGCTGGCCGCCGCCGACACCGCCGAGCTCGAACCCGAGGGCCTGTCCCCGGCCGGTTACGTGGAGTACGCGCTGGACCAGTGCGCCCGGCGCGGGATCGACGTGTTCGTGCCCCGGCTGCACCAGTCGGCGATCGTGGCGCACCGCGCCGAGTTCGAGGCGGCCGGTACGGCGGTGCTGGCGCCGCCGCCCGAGGCGGTGGCGGTGTTCCAGGACAAGGTGATCGCCTATGAGGCGGTCCAGGCCATCGGGGTGCCGGTGCCGCCGTGGTGGCGGGTCCGGTCGGCCGACGAACTCGTCGCGGCGGTCGAGGAGTTGGAGGGCGCCGGACACAAGGCGTGCTTCAAGCCGGCGTCCGGCGCGGGCGGGGTGGGCTTCCGGGTGATCACCCGCTCGCCGTTCTCGATGGTGCAGTTGAACGGGTTCCCGAGCCCGTACGTGCCGCTGGACCTGGTGCTGGAGGCGCTGCGGCGGGCCGAGGAGCCGGTCGACTGGCTGGTGATGCCCCGGCTGGAGCAGCCGGAGGTGTCGGTGGACTGCCTGACCGGACCGGACAACCGCATCCGCATGGCCATCGGCCGCACCAAGAACGGCCGCCGGCGCGGCTTCACCCTGCACGAGCAGTGGCTGGACCCGGCCCGCCGGATCGCCGAGGGCTTCGGTCTGCACCACCTGTCCAACATCCAGTTCCGGATGTTCGGCGACCGGCCGGTCCTGATGGACGTCAACACGCGTCCGGCCGGCGGCCTGCACCAGCTGTCCCTGTGCGGTGTCAACGCCCCCTGGGCGGCCGTGCAGCTGGCGCTGGGCGAGGACCCGGGCGAGGTGGTGCCGCCGTTCCTCGGCCAGGACTACACGGTGGTGTCGGGGCCGCGTCCGCTGCGGCCGGTGTCGCTGCCGCAGCAGCGCCCGGAGGCGTCCGAGCCGCTTGCGGCGGTGCCCGCCCCGGCGGGGCCGGTCGTCGACGCGGCCGGGACGCCGCCCCTTCAGGACCTCGCCGCGAGCGTCCCGCGCCCCACGGGGCTGCCCACCTAGCGGCCGCGGACCGCCCCCGCCTCCGGTGCGGCGTCAGAAACGGCCCGCGCCCCGGTACAGCTCCAGTTCTCCGTCCAGTTCGACGGCCAGCACGGTGGCGTGCGGGTCGAGGTCGGCCGCGCCGGGGGGCTGGATCCAGAGGACGCCGGGGGTCTCGTGGAGACCGCCGGTGACCTCGTGGGCGAGTTCCGTGCCGCTGCCCACGACCGAGACGCGGCGCACCCCGCTGAGCAGACCGCGGACGCCGAGCGCCGCGCGCGGCGCGTCGAAGAGGGTGAGGTAGAGGGTGCGGCGGTCCTTGGAGAGCGTGCTCGGACCGTGGTGGTGGCCGGGCGGCAGGCCCCGTTCGGTGCCGTACACGGCCTCGGCGTGCCGGGCGATCCAGTCGCCGAGGCCCTCCAGCCGCTGCCGCTGCTCGGGCGTGATCGTGCCGTCCTCGCGCGGGCCGACGCTGAGGAGCAGGTTGCCTCCGCCGCCGATGGTCTCGGTGAAGTAGCGGATCAGCTGGTCGACCGACTTGTGGTGGTGGTCGTGGTGCTGGTGGCCCCAGGAGTCGTTGATCGTCAGGCACAGCTCCCACGGCCCGTCCGGCGGGACGACCGGGGCGCCCTGTTCCGGGGTGGCGTAGTCGCCCTCGCCGAGCATGCGGGCGTTGAAGACGACGTCCGGCACCTCGGAGCGGACGAGGGCGGCCAGCTCGCGGATGCGCCACTGCTCCTCGCTGCGGTCCCACTCGCCGTCGAACCACATCAGGTCCGGCTTGTAGCGGCTGGTGAGCTCCCGTATCTGGCCGTCGCGGTAGGCGAGATACCGCTCCCAGGCGGCCAGGTCCTCGTCCTCGGCGGCGACCTCCGAGTAGCGGTTGTCCTCCAGTTCCGGCGGGCGGCCGGGCTTGCGAGTGGAGGCGTAGTCGGGGTGGCTCCAGTCGGAGTGCGAGTAGTAGAGGCCCACCTTGAGCCCCTGCTCGCGCAGGGCCTCGGCGTAGCCGCCGATCAGGTCGCGACCGACGTTCAGATCGCCGTGGGCGGTGTCCCACAGGGCGACCCCGTCGTGGTGGCGGCTGGTGAGCACGGCGTACTTCGCGCCGGCCCGCGCGAACAGCTCCGCCCAGTCGCGCGGGTCGTAGCGGGCGGCCGTGAACCGGTCCAGCTGGGACATGTACCGGTCGTAGGGGACGATGTCGTCGTAGAACGACCAGGACTCCTGGACGCCGTCGACGGCGTAGATGCCCCAGTGGACGAAGATGCCGAGCTTGGCGTCGGTGAACCACGGTTGCATGGCCATACCGATCAGCCCCTGCGCAGACGGAGCGTGAGGATCTGGAACGGCCGCAGCGCGACGGCGACACCGTCGCCGGTGAGGTCCGCGTCCTGAAGCGGGCGCTCCAGCAGGTCGGTGATCTGCGCGCCGGCCGGCGGGAACCCGGTGCGCAGGACGCCGGTGGCGCGGCCGCCGCGGGACTCGTAGAGCCGGACGACGACGTCGCCGGAGGTGTCGTCGGCGAGCTTGACGGCCTCCACGGTGACGCCCTCGCCCTCGACGGAGACGACGGGCCGCGGGGCGCCGGCCGCGTCGGCCACCCGGAGCGGGAGGTTGAGGGCGTAGCCCTCGGCGACGGCGTCCTCGATGCGGGCGCCGGGCAGCAGCGCGTAGGTGAAGCGGTGGCGGCCCTGGTCGGCCTCGGGGTCCGGGATGCGCGGGGCGCGGACCAGACTGAGGCGGACGGTGGTCGTGGTGCCGCCGTCCTCGCGGACCGTGCGGGAGACGTCGTGGCCGTAGGTGGAGTCGTTGATGACGGCGACCCCGTAGCCGGGTTCGCCGATGTGCACCCAGCGGTGGCCGGAGACCTCGAAGCGGGCCGCCTCCCAGCTGGTGTTGGTGTGGGTGGGGCGCTGGACGTGGCCGAACTGGATCTCGGCGGAGGAGTGCGCGGCGCGGATGTCGACCGGGAAGGCCGCCTTGAGGATCTTCTCCGTCTCGTGCCAGTCGATGTCCGTCTCGATGTCGATGCGGGGGCTGCCGGCGCGGAGGGTGATCGTCTGGGTGATCCTCGAACCCTTGCCGAAGTCCCGCTCGACGCGGATGGCGCCGAGGAGCGGGTCCTGTTCGACGACGGTGACGGAGGAGGCGTCGAGGAGGTCCGTGTAGCGGTTCTTGTAGTGCTTGTCGATGTCCCAGGCGTCCCAGTAGTTGGGCAGGTCGGTGTGCAGGCGCAGCAGGTTGCCCGGCTCGGCCAGCACCTCGCGGCCGGCGCGCAGGTCGTACACCGACGCCAGGGTGCCGTCCTCGGCGACCTCGACGCGGACCAGTCCGTTGGCGAGGGTCCGGCCGTCCACCGTCACGGGGTGCGGGGGCCGGGCGTCGCCGAGGGGCGCTGAGCCGTTCGCGGGCACTTGCACGTACACCGGTGCGCCGTCGGCGGTGCGGATCACTTCGGCCCGGTCGCAGGGGCCGGCGTTGAACACGCGCGGTCCGCCGGCGCCGAGCGCGGCCAGCGCCTCGGCGGTCAGCGCGTGCAGTGCCTCGGCCACGCGCGCGTACTCGGCCTCCGCCTCGCGGTGCACCCAGGCGATGGAGGAGCCGGGCAGGATGTCGTGGAACTGGTGCAGCAGCACCGTCTTCCACAGCCGGTCCAGCTTCTCGTACGGGTAGGCGTAACCCGGCGCGTGCAGGGCGGCCGTGGTCGCCCACAGCTCGGCCTCGCGCAGCAGGTGTTCGGAGCGGCGGTTGCCCTGCTTGGTGCGGGCCTGGGAGGTGTAGGTGGCGCGGTGCAGCTCCAGGTAGAGCTCGCCGACCCACACGGGCGCGTCCGGGTACTCCGCGCGGGCCTTGGCGAAGAAGTCGTCGGGGTGTTCGACGACGACCTTGGCGGAGCCCTCCAGGTTTGCCAGCCGGCGGGCGCGTTCCATGATCTCTCGGGTGGGGCCGCCCCCGCCGTCGCCCCAGCCGAAGGGGGCCAGGGAGCGGGAGGCGCCGCCCTTCTCCTGGTAGTTGCGGACCGCGCGGGACATCTCCTCGCCGCTGAAACGGGCGTTGTAGGTGTCGACCGGCGGGAAGTGCGTGAAGATGCGGGTGCCGTCGATGCCCTCCCACCAGAAGGTGTGGTGGGGGAAGGTGTTGGTCTGGTTCCAGGAGATCTTCTGGGTGAGGAACCACTCGTTGCCGGCGAGCTTGGCGATCTGCGGGTAGGCCGCGTTGTAGCCGAAGGAGTCCGGCAGCCAGACCCCCTTGGTCTCGATGCCGAAGTGGTCCATGAAGAACCGCTTGCCGTGCACGAACTGGCGGGCGACGGCCTCGCCGCCGGGCAGGTTGCCGTCGGACTCGACCCACATGCCGCCGACCGGCGCCCACTGGCCCTTCTTCACCGCCTCCTGGATGCGGGCCCAGACCTTGGGGTAGTGGTCGCGCACCCACTCGTACTGCTGCGCCTGCGAGCAGGCGAAGATGAAATCCTCGTACTCGTCGGCGAGGGACGTGACGTTGGAGAAGGTGCGGGACGTCTTGCGCTTGGTCTCGCGGATCGGCCAGAGCCAGGCGGAGTCGATGTGGGCGTGGCCGACGCCGGAGACGGTGTGCGCGCTGGCGTGCGCGGGCCTGGACAGCACCGGCTTCAGCGCCTCGCGCACGGCGGCGGCCGAGCCGGAGACGTCGTCCAGGTCGAGCAGGTCCATCGCCCGGTCGAGCGCGTGCGCGATCTCGTGCCGGCGCGGGTCGTGCGCGCCGAGCTCCAGCATCAGCTCGCGCAGCACCTGGACGTCGAGGTCGAGGTGCCAGACCTCCTCGTCCAGGACGGCGATGTCGGCGCTGCGGAAGGTGTACAGGGGCGCGTCGCCCGCGGTGCGCTTGTCGCCGAGCGGGGTGGGCTTCGCGAAGTTGTCGGCGAGGATGTCCGGGTTGGAGGCGGCCTCGACGAGGTAGTCGACCGTCTCGCCGCCCTGCGCGGGGTGGGCGATCGCCACGTACTGGTTGAGCGGGTTGACGGCCTTGAGCGGGGTGCCGTCGGTGCGGTGGACCAGGGCCTCGGCCTGGTTGCCGGGCCAGTCGCCGGTGAAGCCGAGGTCGATCACCGCCTCGACGCGCCGTCCGGCCCACGCCTCGGGCACCTGTCCGCGCATGCGGAACCAGGTGGTGCCCCAGGGCGGGCCCCACGGGGTGCCCGTCGCGAACGGCTCGTAGGACGCGGCGGCCGCCTCCTCGAAGGGCACCGGTTCGCCCGGGGCCTGCCAGGCCTCGACCTGGAAGGGGACGGTGGCCGCGTAGATCGCGGTCTTGATGCGCTGGTCGTGGAGGCGCTGCACGCGCTCTTCGATCCGGCGGCTTTCGTCGTGCATGGGAGTGTCTCCAGGAAGCGGGAAGAGCGGGCGGGAAAGCGCTTACCGAGCGGCGCTCACCTAAGGTACGCGAGGCCGGGATGGACCTGGGTGTAGCCCTCGACCAGCCGCCGGGCCACGCCCACGGAGTCGACGAGCGGGTGCAGGGCGAAGGCCTTCACGGCCGTGGCACGGGAGCCGGACTCGGCGGCGGCCAGCACCTCGCGCTCCACGGCCTTGACCGCGCAGACCAGGCCGGTGGCGTGATCGGGCAGCGGGTCGACGGTGACGGGGTGGGCGCCGCCCGCGTCGACCAGGCAGGGCACCTCGATGACGGCGTCCGTGTCCAGGACGGACAGCGTGTGCCGGTTGCGGACGTTGAGGATCAGGGTCGTGCGCTCGTTGCGGGCGATGGCCCGCATGAGGGCGAGGGCCACCTTCTCGTAGCCGCCGGACAGGTCGTCCTCGTCGCGTTCGCCGGCGCCCGCACTCTCGCGGTTCTCGGCCATGTAGGTGGCCTCGCGCTCGGCGCGGGTGTCGTCCCAGACCTTCCACGCGGACGCGCCGGGGTTGCGCATCTCGGCGTAGAAACGGGCCTGCTGGTCGTACAGGAAGGCGCCGCGGGTCTTCTCGGCCTGCTGGTAGGCGCGGACGGCCTCGCGGTTGAAGTAGTAGTAGTGCAGGTACTCGTTGGGGATCGCGCCGAGGGACCGGAGCCAGTCGGCGCCGAAGAGCTTGCCCTCCTCGAACGAGCCGAGCAGGTCGGGGTCGGCGAGCAGGCGCGGCAGCTCGTCCCGGCCGGCGACGCGCAGACCGCGCACCCAGCCGAGGTGGTTGAGGCCGACGTAGTCGATCCACGCCTCCTGGGGGTTCGCGCCGAGCACGCGGGCGATGCGGCGGCCGAGGCCGACCGGGGAGTCGCAGATGCCGATGACGCGTTCGCCGAGGTGGCGGGACATGGCCTCGGTGACCAGGCCGGCGGGGTTGGTGAAGTTGATGACCCAGGCGTCGGGCGCGAGCCGGGCCACCCGCCGGGCGATGTCGACGGCGACCGGGACCGTGCGCAGGCCGTAGGCGATGCCGCCGGCGCCGACCGTCTCCTGGCCGAGGACACCCTCGGCCAGGGCCACGCGCTCGTCGTTCGCCCGGCCCTCCAGGCCGCCGACGCGGATCGCGGAGAACACGAAGTCGGTGCCGCGCAGGGCCTCGTCCAGGTCCGTGGTGGCGGAGACCTGGGGCGCGTCGGGGACGCCGGCCGCCTGCTCGGCGAGGACCCGGGTCACCGCCGACAGCCGTGCGGCGTCCAGATCGTGCAGGACGACTCGGGTCACCCGGCCCTCCGCGCGGTCCTTCAGGAGCGCCCCGTACACCAGCGGCACGCGGAATCCGCCGCCGCCCAGGATCGTCAGTTTCACCGGGTTCCTCCGACTCCGTCGGCTGCGCGCGGCGCACCGGCACAACCGGGTCCGTGCCGCCTCGTTCGCTGTGCTTCGTCCCGGGTCCGCTCCGGCCCGGCGGTCGAGGGTGTGCGACCTCGCTGTGCGCCGCGGGGCCGGGCCGCCCGCCGGGGCAGCCCTTCCGCCACGGACGGGTAGGGGTTCACGTCGAGACCCTTCCCACCACGACGACCTCGACGCCCGCCTCCTCCAGGGAGGCCCGGGTGGCCGCATCCGGCGGCTCGTTCGTCACCACCACGTCCAGGTCCTCGGGGCCGCAGACCTTCGCCATGCCGTGCCCGGGGAACTTCGCCGCGTCGGCGAGCAGCACGACCTTCTCCCCGGCCCGGATCATGGCGCGCTTGACCGGCACCTCGACGACCGTGGTGTCCATGACCTGCCCGCCGGGCCGCACGCCGCTGGTGCCGAGGAAGAGCCAGTCGGCGTGCAGCTGGCGCAGGTTGTCCTCGGTGAGGAAGCCGACCAGGGAGCGGTACTCGCGGCGGACCATGCCGCCGAGCAGGACCAGCTCGATGCCCTCGTCGTCGGCGAGTTCCTCGTAGACCACGAGGTTGCTGGTGATGACGGTGAGGCGGCGGCCGTGCAGCTGCCGGGCCAGGCGGTAGGCGGTGGTGCCGATGTCGAGCAGCACCGACTGGCCGTCGCCGATCATCGCCGCGGCGCGCTCCGCTATGGCGTCCTTCTCGGCGACGCGCACCTCGGCGACCTCGGCGAAGGGCTGGTCGCCCTCCTCGACCACGGCGCCGCCGTGGACCCGGGTCAGCAGGCCGTCCTCCTCCAGTTTCACCAGGTCACGCCGGATGGTGGCCGGGCTCACGCCCAGTTGCTCGGAGAGGTCGGTCACAGCTGCGGGGCCGCCTGAGCGCAGGGCCCGCAGGATGAGTTGGTGTCGTCGTTCTGCCAGCACGCCGTGCACATTACTCGTCATCTTCAATCATCGCCATGCTTATTTCTGCTCGGGTATTGACCAATGTCGCCGAGCGGCGCACGATTCCGCTCACAGAAATGAAGAGTTTTGACGATCTCCGTCGAAGCCCGAGCGAGAGGACACATCCGTGGACGACGACCGGCCCGATGTGCTGCTGACCGGGCTGCTCTTCTACGACCTCGTGCTCACGGGCCTGGAGAAGCCGCCGACGCCGGGCGAGGAGATCTGGACGGCCGGCATGGGCTGCGGCCCGGGCGGCATCGCGAACCTCGCGGTGGCCGCCGCCCGCTTCGGCCTGCGCACCTCCCTGGCCACGGTGTTCGGCGACGACTACTACGGCGCCTACTGCCGGGACGTCCTCGGCGGTCAGGAGAACGTCGACCTCTCGCTCTCCCGCACGGCGGACGGCTGGCCCACCCCGGTCACCGTCTCCGTCGCGTACGACGGCGACCGGGCCCTGCTCACCCACGGCCAGGAGCCGCCGTTCTCCCAGGACGTGCTGATGGGCGACCCGCCCCCGGCGCGCACCGCCCTGGTCCACCTGGAGCCCGAGCCGCGCGGATGGCTCGCCAAGGCCGCGGCGAACGGCACCCACGTCTACGCCGACGTCGGCTGGGACCCCACCCAGGAGTGGTCCGCGGACCTGCTGGACCAGCTCGCCCTCTGCCACGCCTTCCTCCCCAACGAGACCGAGGCCACGGCCTACACCCGGACCGACAGCGCGGTGGCGGCGCTCGGCGTCCTCGCCGAACTGGTGCCGGTCGCGGTGGTGACCCGCGGCCGGGACGGCGCGCTCGCCGTCGACCAGATCACCGGCGAGTACGCCGAGGTCCCCGCCCTCCACGTCGACGCCCTGGACGCCACCGGCGCCGGCGACGTCTTCGGCGCGAGCTTCGTCGCGGCCTCGCTCGGCGGCTGGCCGCTGGAGCAGCGGCTGCGGTTCGCGGTCCTCGCCGCCGGGCTTTCGGTCCGCCACCACGGCGGGGCGCTCGCCGCCCCCGGGTGGTACGGCGTCGACCGCTGGTGGCGCTCGCTCAAAGACCCGGAGCTCAAGCGGGCGTACGGCTTCCTGGCGGACCGGCTCCCCGGGAACCCGGGGCCCCCGGTCCGGCACGCGCCCGTCACCCCGCCGGCACCCCGGCACTGAATCCCTGACCTCCCCTCCCCCACGCCCCCACACCTGCTCCTCTCAAGCGACAACACGAACAGATCCGAAAGGCGGTGGGAGCTGTGCGGCTCTCACGAAGAGGCCTGCTGCGCGCGGGCCTGGCCGGTACGGCCGCCACGGCGCTGGGCGGCCTGGCGGCCGGCTGTGCCGTTCCGGCCGGCTCGACCGGCCGGAACATGGTCCTGTGGTACTGGAGCGGCGGACTCAGCGACACCGTCGTCAAGGAGGCCAGGGCCCGGTTCGGCCGGGACGTCGACCTCAAGGCCCAGCAGATCGGCGGCTACTACCGCTCCAAGCTGATCACCACCATGGCCGGCCGCGCCCACGTCCCCGACATCGCGGGGCTCAAGGGCGAGGACATGGCCTCCTACCTGCCGAACGCCGACCAGTTCGTGGATCTGCGGACGCTGGGCGCCGAGAAGTTCAAGAGCCGCTATCTGGACTGGAAGTGGCAGCAGGGCGTCGCGGACGACGGCAGTCTCGTCGGCTTCCCGATCGACGTGGGACCGGTCGTGCACTACTACCAGCCGGCCGTGTTCGACAAGGCGGGGCTGCCCCACGAGCCGGCCGAGGTGTCCCGGGAGCTGGACACGTGGGAGAAGTTCTTCGCCGCCGGGGAGCGGCTGAAGAAGCGGGTCCCGGGGTCGTTCCTGCTCACCGACGTCGGCAGCGTCTTCGAGATGTCGCTCGGGCAGGGCACCACCCGGTTCGTCGACAAGGACCGGCACTTCATCGGTGCCGGCGAGCACGTCCGCGCCTGCTGGGACCGTGCCGTCGAGGCCAAGCGGCGCGGGCTCGTGTCGGACATCGTCAGCGGCACCCCGGACTGGAACTCGGCCGCCGAGCGAGGGCTGCTGCCGAGCCAGCTCAACGCCTCCTGGGCCGCCGGCGACCTCAAGCTCGGCCTGCCGAAGACCAAGGGCAGGTGGCGGGTGGCCGACTGCCCGGGCGGCCCCTCCAACGTGGGCGGCTCGTTCCTGGCGATCACCAAGGCGTGCCGGGAACCCGAGCGGGCCTTCGAGATCATCACCTGGATCCTCGACGCGGACAACCAGGCGCAGGGCTTCGTCGACGCGGGGCTCTTCCCGTCGACCCCGGCCTCGTACGCGATGAGGAAGCTGCGGGAGCCGGATCCGTTCTTCGGCGGCCAGATCACCATGGACGTCTACGGCCCGGCGGCCGAGAAGATCCCGGTGGCCTACAACAGCCCCTACGACATCGCGCTCGGGCAGCCCGTCCGCGACGAGATCAAGAACGTCGGCGTCCTCGGCAAGGACCCGGCGCAGGCCTGGAGGGACGCCATGAGCAAGTGCCGGCGTATCGCGGACCACCTGGGGGTGACGTACTGATGGCCACCGTTCCCGCGCTCGACAAGCCCCCGGCGGTCACGGCCCCGGCGCCGGTGGTCCACCGGAAGAAGGGCGTCCTGAGCCACTGGCGGCTCTACGCCGCGATCTCCCCGTTCTACCTCCTCTTCCTCTGCTTCGGTCTGATCCCCGTCGGCTTCTCGCTCTACCTGTCCTTCCACCGCTGGGACGGCCTCGGCTCGATGGAGTGGGCGGGCCTGGCACAGTTCCGCTACCTGCTCGGCGACAGCGACTTCTGGAGCTCCATCGGCAACACGCTGATCATCTGGGCGCTGGCCACCTTCCCCATGATCTTCCTGGCGATGGTGACGGCCGTGATGCTCAACTCCGCCGTGCGCTTCAAGAACGTCTACCGCTTCGCCTACTTCCTCCCCAACGTCACCTCGATCGTCGCCGTCGCGATCATCTTCGGCTCGGTGTTCTCCACGAACTTCGGCCTGATGAACGCCCTGTTGCAGGCCGTCGGCCTCGACCAGGTGGCCTGGCTGAACACGCCGTGGGGCATCAAGGTCGCCATCGCGACGCTGATGACCTGGCAGTGGACCGGCTACAACGCGATCATCTTCCTCGCGGGGCTGCAGACGATCCCGAGCGACCTGTACGAGGCGGCCCGGATCGACGGCGCGGGTCCGGTGCAGACGTTCGTCCGGGTGACGCTGCCGCTGCTGCGCCCGACGCTGCTGTTCGTGCTCGTCGTCTCGACGGTCACCGGGCTGCAGAGCTTCGCCGAACCGCAGGTCCTGCTGCAGACCACGGCGAACGAGTCCACGTTCTCCGGCGGTCCCGACCACGCCGGGCGGACGATGGTCCTCTACTTCTTCCAGCAGACGTTCGACAACAACGACTTCGGTTACGGCGCCGCCGTGGCCTGGGGCATCTTCCTCGTCGTCGTCCTCTTCTCGATCATCAACTGGCGCCTGGTGCAGCGCCGGGGCGAAGACTAGGAAGGCCCGATCACCATGGCATCCATCAAGGGTCACCGCGGCCGGGGCGTCGCACTGCACACGGTCCTCGTGGCCGGCCTGCTGCTGTCGGCCTTCCCGTTCTACTGGGCCGTCGTCATGTCGACGCACACGTCGACCGAGATCTTCTCCTACCCGCCGAAGCTGCTGCCGGGCTCGCACTTCCTGGAGAACGTGCGCAACCTGTTCGACACCATCGACTTCTTCGGCTCGATGTTCAACTCGCTGCTCGTCGCCGTGTCCGTGACGGCGCTGGTGCTCTTCTTCGACTCGCTCGCGGCGTTCGTCTTCGCCAAGTTCGCCTTTCCCGGCAAGCGCGTGCTGTTCGCCCTGCTGATGCTCATCTTCATGGTGCCGATGCAGCTGCAGGCCATCCCACAGTTCGTGATCATGGCGAAGCTGGGCTGGATCGGGTCGATGACCTCACTGATCGTGCCGGCGGCGGCCAACGCGTTCGGCATCTTCTGGATGCGCCAGTACATGAAGAGCGCCGTCCACGACGAACTGATCGACTCCTCCCGGCTCGACGGGGCCGGGTTCCTGCGCCAGTACTGGCACGTGGCGCTGCCGGTGGTCCGGCCGGGCCTGGCCTTCCTCGGCATCTTCACGTTCATGGGCCAGTGGAACGACTACGCCTGGCCGCTGATCGCGCTCACCGACCCGGACAACGTGACCTTGCAGGTCGCGCTCTCCCAGCTCAACGGCACCCACGGCACGACCGACTACGGCATGGTGATGACCGGCGCGCTGCTCGCGCTCGTCCCCCTGCTGATCGTCTTCGCCATCGGCGCGCGGCAGATCATCGGGGACCTCGCGAAGGGAGCCGTGCGCGGATGACGAGCGATCCCCTGCTCGCCCTGCGCCCCTGGCACGCACCCGAGGTGACCTCCTGGCGGCGGCTGCCGATGAACGCGGTGGACCGGCGTGCCGGTGCCGTCCGTCTGGACGGCGACTGGCGCTTCCAGCTGCTGCCCGCGCCCGGCGCCCCGCTCGGGGAGGTCTGGTCCTCGTCGTACGTCCCGGGTGTGTGGACACTGCAGGACACGGACGACCTCCCGCGATACCTCAACGTCCGCATGCCGTTCGCCGAGTTCCCGCCGGACGTGCCGGCCGACAACCCGACCGGGGTGTACGAGCGTGACGTCGAGGTGCCGGCCGCGTGGGCGGGCCGGCGGATCGTGCTCCAGGTCGGGGCCGCCGAGAGCGTGCTGCTGGTGCACGTGGACGGGCGCCCGGCGGGGATCTCCAAGGACTCCCACCTGGCCGCCGAGTTCGACCTGACGGAGCTGGTGCGCCCCGGGGAGCGGACCGTGCTGCGCCTGACCGTCGTCAAATGGTCCGACGCCTCGCACCTGGAGGACCAGGACCAGTGGTGGCACGGCGGGATCACCCGCCCGGTGCTGCTGTACGCGACGGACCCGCTGCACCTGGCGGACGTGACCGTGCGGGCCCGGCGGGACGGAGACCTGCGGGTGGACTGCCGGGTGCGGGACGCGGGCGGGGCGCTGCCCGGGGGCTGGTACGTCAGCGGGGAGCTGGACGGGCACCCGCTCACGCAGGACGCGGAGTTCGACCGGGCCAACGCCGAGGACGAGCGGGTCTCCGCCTTCCTCGGCGAGGCGCGGCTGCGCACCACCGTGCCGGACGTGCGGACCTGGAACGCCGAGACGCCCGAGCTGTACGGGCTGACCGTCCGCCTCCACCGCGCCGACGGCACCGTCGCCGACACCTCCCGGCACCGGGTGGGCTTCCGGGACGTCGAGATCTCCGGCCGGGACCTGCTGGTCAACGGCGAGCGGGTGTTCATCCGGGGCGTGAACCGGCACGACTTCCACCCGCTGACCGGCCGGACGGTGTCGCACGCGGACCTGCGCGCCGACCTCGTCCTGCTGAAGCGGTTCGGCTTCAACGCGATCCGCACCGCGCACTACCCGAACGACCCGGCCCTGTACGACCTGGCCGACGAACTCGGCTTCTACGTGGTCGACGAGGCCGACATCGAGTCCCACGACCACGCGCACGAGATCGCCGACGACCCGCGCTACCTGGCCGCGTTCGTCGACCGGGCCGCGCGGATGGTGCTGCGGGACAAGAACCACCCGTGCGTCATCGTCTGGTCGCTGGGCAACGAGTCCGACTACGGCGCCCACCACGACGCGGCCGCGGGCTGGGTGCGCCGGCACGACCCGACCCGGCCGGTGCAGTACGAGGGCGCGGCCAGGCTCGGCTGGGCCGACCCGGACGTGGCCTCCGACATCGCCTGCCCGATGTACGCGCCGCTGCAGGAGTGCCTCGCGCACGCCATGTCGGGGACGCAGACCAAGCCGCTCATCCAGTGCGAGTACTCGCACGCCATGGGCAACAGCAACGGCACGCTGGCGGACCATTGGGCGGCCATCGAGGCCACCCCGGGTCTTCAGGGCGGGTTCATCTGGGAGTTCTGGGACCACGGCATCCTCCAGCGTGTGAACGACGGCAGACCGGCCGGGCGTGGGGGCGCCGGGCTCTACGGCAACGGTGTCGCCGCGCCCGGATACCGCTGGGCGTACGGCGGCGACTTCGGGGAGACGGACCACGACGGCGCCTTCATCGCCGACGGGGTCGTCTTCCCCGACCGCACCCCCAAGCCCGTGCTGTACGAGCACCGGGAGCTCGCCGCGCCGGTGCGCATCGCGAGCTTCCGGCACGAGGGCGTCGTGCTGAGCAACCACCAGCACTTCCGGGGCCTGGACTGGCTGGCCGGCGAGTGGGAGCTGTCCCTCGCCGACGGCCCCACCCTGACGGCCCCCGCCGAGCTGCCCGATCTGCGGCCGGGTGAGACGGCCGCGGTGCCGCTGCCCTTCACGCTGCCGGAGGACGGCGGCGAGGCGTGGCTGACGCTGCGGGTCACGACGGCCGGCGACGAGCCGTGGGCGCCGCGCGGCACGGTCGTGTGCCTGCCGCAGGTGCGGCTGCGGGCGGCGTCACCCGTGGTGCGCGCTCCGGCCGCGAACCGCCCGGTCGACGTCGACGAGGACGGACTGCTGGTCCATCCGCTGCTGACGGCGGCGCCGGCGCTGTCCCTGTGGCGGGCGCCCACCGACAACGACGAACTGGGCGGCATGGCGGGCCGCTGGCGGGACTGGGGGCTGGACCGGCCCACCCGCAAGGTGGTGTCCGTACGGCGTGACCCGGGCCGGGTGACGGTGGTCGCCGACCTCCTCTGCGCGGGCGGGACCGTCCGGCACGAACAGGTGGTCACGGCGGTCGAGGAGGGGCTGCTCGTCGAGGAGTGCGCCGAACTGCCCGAGACCCTGTACGACGTGGCCCGCGTCGGGTCGGTGTTCGAGACGGTCCCGGGGCTGACCCTGTGGGAGTGGTTCGGGCAGGGCCCCTGGGAGTCGTACCCGGACCGGGCCGCGGGCGCGCCCGTCGGTCACCACGCGCTGCCGGTGGACGAGCTGTTCACGCCGTACCTGCGGCCGCAGGAGAGCGGCGGGCGGCACGGTGTGCGGCGCTTCACGCTCTCCGCGCCGGACGCCACCGGCCTCACGGTACGGCTGGACCGGCCCCGGCAGGTCTCGGTGACGCGGCACCGCGCGGCCGATCTCGCCGCCGTGACGCACCACGACGAACTGGTGCCGCGGCCGGGCTGCGTGGTGCACATCGACGCGGCGCACCGCGGACTGGGCACGGCCTCGTGCGGGCCCGACACCTTCGCCTCCTACCTCGTCCCGGCCGGGGTCCACCGCTGGAGCTGGACGCTGCGCGTCCTCTGAGTTCCTCCCCGCCCCTCCCTTCCCCTTCTCACCGTCGTCTCCCCCGTCCTCACTGGAGCACCCGTGTGCATTTCGCATGACCACGACCCGGGCGAGACGTCCCGGGCCGGCGCCGGCAGACGCGGCTTCCTGCGGGCGACCGCGCTGCTCGGCGCCACCGCGGCCGCGGTGGGCGCCCTGCCCGCCGGCACCGCCGAGGCGGCGGCACCGCGTCGGCGCCCCGACCCGGACAGCCGCCGCTTCACGCTCGCCGTGATGCCGGACACCCAGTACCTCTTCGACGGGCCGAGCATCGACAGGGCTCCGGTCGAGGCCTCGCTGCGCTGGCTGCTGGAGCACGGCGAGGAGGAGAACATCGTCTTCCTGTCACACCTGGGTGACCTCACCCAGAACGGCACTCAGGAGGAGTGCGCCGCGATCGGTGAGGCGTTCCGGCTGCTGGACCGGCGGGGCGTCGGCTACAGCGTCCTGGCGGGCAACCACGACGTGCGCGCGTCGACGACCGACCAGCGCGGTGCGACGCCGTACCTGGACGTCTTCGGGCCACGGCGGTTCGAGGGGCGGCGGACCTTCGGCGGTGCCTCCCCCGACGGCTACAACACCTTCCACCGGTTCACCGCCGGCGGCCGGGAGTGGCTCGTCCTCGCCCTCGACTGGCGGTTGTCGCCGCAGGGGTACGCGTGGGCGGAGGACGTCCTGGCGCGGCACCCGAGGACGCCCGTGATCCTGACGACGCACGAACTGGTCGCCGGGGACGACACGTTGTCCGGCCACGGGCAGCAGCTGTGGGACCGGCTGATCGAGGACCACGACCAGATCTTCCTCACCCTCAACGGGCACTACTGGCCCGCCGCCCGCGCCACGCGCCGGAACGCGGCCGGGCACGACGTCCACCTCCACCTGACGAACTACCAGAACCGCTACTTCGGCGGCGCGGCGATGATCCGCCTCTACCGCTTCGACCTGGACCGGAACGTCATCGACGTCGAGACGGTCTCGCCGTGGATCCTGGGCCGCGCCGCGCAGGGGCTCAACGAACTGGAGCGGCAGGAGATGGAGCTGAGCGGCGACGCGGACCGGTTCTCCGTCGGGATCGACTTCGAGGAGCGCTTCTCCGGTTTCGCGCCCGTGCCCGCGCGCCCGGCCCGGCCGGTGCCGAAGATGCTGGTGCCGGGCACGGTGGCGTACTGGCGCTTCGAGGAGCCGGCCGGGGAGACGGTCCGTGACCTGTCCGGTCGTGGCAACGACCTGTCCCTCGTCACGGTCGGCGGCGGCACGCTGGGCTGGTCCGCCGACCACCACCCGGACCAGCCGGGCCACGGCAGCCTGGAGTTCCGGGGCTTCAAGTCGCCGCTGAGGGGCGCCTACCTGCGCACGGTCGACGGGGCCCCGCTCAACCGGGCCAGGTTCCGGGACGGCTACACCATCGAGGCGTTCTACCGTCTGCCCGCCGACTGGGACCCCGACCACCACGCGTGGTCCGGCCTGATCTCCCGCACGGGCACGGGCGGCGCCGCCGGCAAGACCGCCGACGACCCCGACGAGCCGCTCGCCACGCTGTCGCTGTCCGACGACCGTGAACCGCAGTGGGCGATGCGCCCGCTCGACCAGCAGGGCATCGCCACCAACTGGGGCCAGGAGACCCCGGTGGAGACCTGGTGGCACCTCGCGGTCGTCAACGACGGCCGGCACACCACCCTGTACGTCGAGGGCTGCCCGGTGGTGCGCAACCCCAGGGCGTCCGCGGCCGGCATCACCTCCGTCGGCCTGCCGTGGCTGCTCGGCGGCTACGAGTACGGCGGGAGGATCGACCAGATCCTGCACGGCCGGCTCGGCGACGTCCGGATCGTCGCCCGGGCGCTGCCCGTCACCTCCTTCATGAACCACTGACTCCCGGGGATCCGTCATGTCCGAGCAGCAACTGCCCGCCTGGGCCGACCCGTCCGTGTCCCCCGCCGATCTCGATCCGCAGGGCGTCTCCCGCCGCGGGCTCCTGCGCCGGGCGGGCCTGTTCGGCGCCGCCTTCGCCCTGGGCTCGGCGGCCGTCCCCGCCCACGCGGCGGGCGCCGCCCGGCGGCCGGGCGGCGAGGATCCCCGCCTGGCCTACCTCGTCGGCGACCACCACGTGCACAGCGTCTACAGCCATGACGCCAAGTACACGTTCTCCCAACTGGCCGCCGCGGGCGCGCGGTACGGCCTGGACTGGATGGTGTTCACCGAGCACGCGAACGTCGGGCACGCCGACCTCGGCGCCGCCCTGGAGCACCGGGAGATCCTGAAGGCGCGTGCCGACAACCCACGGCAGCTGATCTTCCAGGGCCTGGAGTGGTACATCCCCGCCGCCGAGCACTGCACGGTCTTCGCCGCACCCGGCCGGCACGAGGTGGATCTGCTCACCCGCTTCGAGCGCGCCTGGGACGGCAAGCTCCTCGGCTACGACAAGGGCGGCCCCGCCGACGCGGACACCGCCCGCAACGAGGCGCACGCCGTCAAGGCGCTCAAGTGGCTGGACGCGCAACGCCGTTCGGGCCGGGTCGACGACGTGCTGGTGCTGGCCAACCACCCCATGCGCCTGGGCATCGACTCCCCGCACGAGCTGCGCAACTGGCGGGACGCCGCGCCCGGGATCGTGATCGGCATGGAGGGCGCGCCCGGCGCCCAGGGCGCGGCCATCCCCGGCTGGCGCGGGGCGAACTCGATCCGCGGCGAGTACGAGAACAAGCCCTCGGCGCAGTCCTGGCCCGGCTACCCGGAGGACGCCTACCTCACCTACGGCGGCTTCGACTGGGCGACCGCGACCGTCGGTGGCCTGTGGGACTCGATGCTCGCCGAGGGCCGGCTGTTCTCGGTCACCACCAACTCCGACGCCCACCGGGTCGTCTTCGACACGTGGAAGAACGGCGACTGGCAGCCGGGGCAGACCTTCGACACCACCGGCAGGCTGCCCGACCCGGTGAACACCACCACCCCGCAGCCCGGCAGCGACTTCTGGCCCGGCCAGTTCAGCCGCACCCACGTGGGCGTCACCCTCCCCCACTACCTGAACGGTGTGGGCGGTGCCCCCATCGGCTACCGGGCGGTCATGGCCGGGCTGCGCGCGGGCCGGGTCTGGCTGGACCACGGGCACCTGCTCGACGGGCTGGAGGTCCGGCTGAAGCGGGACCGCGACGGGGGCCGGGGCGTGACGCTCGGCGGCCGGCTGCGCGTACGGGCGGGCGAGCGGCTGACCCTGCACATCACCGTGACGACCGCCTCCCGGCCCAACCCGCGGGACATCCTGCCCGAGTTGGCGCACGTCGACGTCATCCGCGGCGCGGTGCGCGGCCCGGCAGCCGACCGCGACAGCTGGCAGGCCCCCGACACCCGGGTCGTCCGGACGGTCGACGTCTCCGGCCGCACCGGCACCTACACCCTGCGCGTCCCGCTGACCGCGGGCGCCGAGTCGTTCTACGTCCGGCTGCGCGGCAGCGACGGCAACCGGCACGGCACCGGCTACCTGGGCGCCGCGGTCGACCCGCACGGCCCGGTGCCGCACGCCCCCGGGGACGGCGACCCGTGGGCGGACACGTGGTTCTACTCGAACCCCGTCTTCGTCGACGTGGCGGGTTCCTCCCCGGCGTACGGGCAGGTCACGGACTGATCGGGGCGGAGGTACGGTGGGCCGCGTGACCGGTGAAGAGGCGCTGCGGCCCCAGTCCCTCATGCTGACGTTCCTGGGCGACCAGGTGCTCGGCCGTGACGTGTGCGTGTACTCGGGCAGCGTCATCGACGTGTTCGCCCGGGCCGGCATCGGTGAGCAGGCCACGCGTTCCACGCTGACCCGCATGGCCGGCCGGGACCTGCTGCGCCGCCAGCGCGAGGGCCGCCGGATGTACTTCGGGCTGACCGAGCGCGCGGAGGCGGTGCTGCGCGACGGCGAGCGGCGCATCTGGCAGACGGGCGCGGTCAACCGGCACTGGGACGGCACCTGGACGCTGCTCGGCTTCTCGCTGCCCGAGTCCTGGCAGCGTCAGCGCCACGACCTGCGCTCCCGGCTGACCTGGAGCGGCTTCGGTCCGCTGTTCAACGGCCTGTGGATCGCGCCGGGCGAGATCGACGTGTCGGCGCTGGTGGCCGAACTCGGCCTGTCCGCCCACGTGAAGATCTTCCGGGCGCACGCGGACGCCGGGATGGACATCGGCCGGATGATCGAGGACACCTGGGAGCTGTCGGACCTGGCCGCGGGCTACGAGGGGTTCGTGCGGCGCTGGAAGCCCTGGGAGGACGACCTGCCGGACGCCGACGACGCGCTGGTGCTGCGCCTGCGCCTGCAGACGGAGTGGCTGCGGATCGTCCGGCGGGACCCGCGGCTGCCCGTGAAGCACCTGCCGGACGACTGGCCGGCGGAGCAGGCCGAGAAGACGTTCCGGACCGTGCACGAACGGCTGTCGCCCCTCGCCCGCGCGGCCTCCGAGCGCCTTCTCGACCTGGTGCCGGTGCGGCCTCAGGCGTAGAACCGGGACAGGCTCTGCAGCACCGCCGCCGGCTTGCCGCCGCCCTCGATCTCGATGGTTCCCTCGACCGTGATCTGCACACCGCCCGGCACGTCCTCGACCTCGGCGAGCCGCGCCGTCAGGCGGATGCGGGAGCCCACCCTCACGGGGGCCGGGAAACGCACCTTGTTCAGACCGTAGTTGACCTTGGTCGTCACGCCGTGGACGTCCAGCAGCTCGGTGAAGAGCGGGATGAACAGGGAGAGCGTGAGGTAACCGTGCGCGATGGGGGCGCCGAAGGGGCCCTCCTCGGCGCGCACGGGGTCCACGTGGATCCACTGGTGGTCGCCCGTGGCGTCGGCGAAGGTGTCGATGCGCTCCTGCGTGACCTCGATCCACTCGCTGGTGCCGAGGTCGCCGCCGGCGAGCTTCCTCAGTTCGCCGAGACCGTTGACGGTGATGCTCATGCGGTTCCTTACGGGTTGCCGTAGCGGGTACGGACGCGGGACTTGAGGAGCTTTCCGGAGGCGGTGCGCGGGAGTGCGTCCGCGACGACCACCGACTTCGGGATCTTGTACTTGGCGAGGCACCCGGTGAGGGAGGCGAGCACCTCGTCGGGGTCGAGGGCGGCGCCCTCGCGGGGGACGACGACCGCGCGCGGCACCTCGCCCCACGTGTCGTCGGGCACGCCGATCACCGCGCACTCGGCGATGCCGGGATGGGCGAGGAGCCGGTCCTCGATCTCGGCCGGGTAGACGTTCTCGCCGCCGGAGATGATCATGTCCTTGAGACGGTCGACGATGTGGACGTAGCCGTCCTCGTCGACCCGGGCGGCGTCGCCGCTGCGGAACCAGCCGTCGGCGAAGGACGCGGCCGTCTCCTCGGGCAGTCCCCAGTAGCCGGGCATCACGTGCGGTCCGCGCACCACGACCTCGCCGACCTCCCCGACGCCGACCGGGGTCAGGTCCGGCCGGACGACGCGGACGTCGCTGAAGAAGTGCGGCACGCCCGCCGAACCCGCCTTGCCGACGGCGTGCTCGGCGTCCAGGAACAGCGTGCCGGGGGCGGCCTCGGTCATGCCGTAGCCCTGGAGGAAGGTCAGGCCGCGCTCCTGGTACCGCGCGATCAGCGGGGTCGGGACCGGGGAGCCGCCGCAGGTGAGGATGCGCAGCGAGGACAGGTCGGCGTCCGGCCAGCGGGGGTGCCTGGCCACCTGGTCGAACATGGTCGGCACGCCGAACATGAAGGTGATCCGGTGCCGTTCGATCATCTCGAGGGTGGCCTCCGGGTCGAACGCCTCGACCAGGACGCAGGTGCCGCCCTTCAGCAGGACCGGCAGGGTCAGCATGTTCAGCCCGGCGGTGTGGAACAACGGGGCGGAGACCAGGGCGCGTTCGTCGGCGACCAGGTCGGTGTCCACGAGGACGTTGACCGCGTTCCAGGTGAGGTTGCCGTGGGTGAGCATGGCGCCCTTGGGGCGGCCGGTCGTGCCCGAGGTGTACATGATGATGCAGGTGTCGTCGGGTCCGACGGGTTCGTCGACCGGCTCGGCGGACGCCCCGGCGAGGGCCGCCTCGTATTCCGCGCCGGTTTCCAGGTGGACGCGGACGTCCGTGCTGCTGGGCAGGCCCGCGACCAGGCCGGTGTGGGAGGGGCCGTGGACCAGGGCCTTCGCTCCGGAGTCGGCGAGCTGGTAGGCGATCTCCGGCCCGGCGAGGCGGGTGTTGAGCGGGACGAAGACCGCGCCGAGGGTGCCGGCCGCGAACAGGGTCTCCAGGTAGGAGGGGTGGTTCGGGCCGAGGTAGGCGACGCGGTCGCCGCGGCGCACGCCCCGGGCGCGCAGGGCGTGGGCCAGGCGCGTGGTGCGGGCGTGCAGCGTGCCGTAGGAGACGGTGTGCGCGCCGTGGATCAGGGCGGTGCGGTGCGGGGTCTTGCGGGCCCGGCGGGCGGGCCACGACCCGATTCCCTCGTTGCGCATGTCACGCCCCTTACGGTGTGGCCAGCCCGAGCAGGCGGGCGGCGTTCTCCTTGAGGATCTTCGGCCGGACCTCCTCCTTGATCGTCAGCTTGCCGAAGTCGGCGAGCCAGCGGTCGGGGGTGAGGACGGGGAAGTCGGACCCGAAGAGGACCTTGTCCTTCAGCAGGGTGTTGGCGTACTGCACGAGCTGGGGCGGGAAGTACTTCGGGGACCAGCCGGACAGGTCGATGTGCACGCCCGGCTTGTGCGTGGCGACGGCCAGCGCCTCGTCCTGCCAGGGGAAGGACGGGTGCGCCAGGATGATCTTCAGGTGCGGGAAGTCGGCCGCCACGTCGTCGACGTGGAGCGGGTTGGAGTACTTCAGCCGGATGCCGCCCCCGCCGGGGACGCCGGCGCCGATGCCGGTCTGCCCGGTGTGGAAGAGGGCGATCGCGCCCGTCTCCTCGATCACCTCGTACAGGCCGTAGGCCACCGCGCGGTCGTTGGGGAAGAACCCCTGGATGCTGGGGTGGAACTTGAAGCCCTTCACCCCGTACTCCTCGACCAGCCGCCGGGCCTGCTGCACGCCCGCCCTGCCCCGGAAGGGGTCGACGGAGGCGAAGGGGATGAGGACGTCGGCGTTGGCGGCGGCCGCCTCGGCGACCTCCTCATTCGGCACGGGCGGGGTGCCGGTGGCGGACTCGGCGTCGACCGTGAAGATCACGGCGGCCATGTTCCGCTCCCGGTAGTAGGCGGCCGTCTCCTGAAGGGTCGGCTTCCGCCTGCCCTCGACCTTGAAGTAGGCGGAGGAGGCGTCGTGCAGGTCGTCGTCCAGGGAGGAGTGGCCCTTCGAGGACACCTCCGCGTGGGTGTGGACGTCGATCGCGACCAGGTCCTCGACCTTCATGGAGCGGGACATCACGCCTCCGGGAGCCGGGGCGCCGGGATGCCGACCGACTGGAGCTCGGCACCGACCGAGGTGGGCCAGGCGTCCGCGAGGGCGTCGGGGGTCCAGCCGCCGTCGGCGTAGGCCGCCCTGATCTCCTGCGGATGCGACCAGAGTGCCACCTTGTCGCCGCCGATGCCGATGCACTGGCCGGTCACGCCGCGCGCGGCCCCGGAGGCGAGGAAGGGCACCAGGGCCGCGCAGTCCTCGGGGGTGCCGAAGCCCTCGCCCTTGCGCAGGAAGCCGGGCAGTGGCTCGCCGTTCCTCATCGCGTCGATGTACGGGGCGAAGGCGGGGATGGTCTCGGTCATCGCGGTCGCCGCGACCGGCACGATCGCGTTGACGGTGATGCCCGCCCGGCCCAGCTCCATCGACCAGGTGCGGGCCATGGCGGCGATGCCGGCCTTGGCGGCGGCGTAGTTGGTCTGGCCGAAGTTGCCGCGCTGGCCGGCCGGGGAGCCGACCAGGATCAGCGTGCCGCCCTCGCCCTGCTCGCGCATCCGCACGGCGGCGGCACGGGCGCAGGTGAAGGTGCCCTTGAGGTGGGTGGTGAGCACCGCGTCGAAGTCCTCGTCGGACATCTTCCACAGCACCTTGTCGCGCAGGATGCCCGCGTTGGTGACCAGGACGTCCAGCCGGCCGAACTCCTCGACGGCGCGGTTCACCAGCCGCTCGGCGGCCTCCGAGGTGCCGACCGGGACGACCTCGGCGACGGCCCTGCCGCCCGCCTCCTCGATGGACTTCACGGCCGCCGCGGCCACCGCCTCGTCGATGTCGTTGACGACGACGGACGCGCCGTGGGCGGCCAGGGCGTGGGCGTAGGCGAGGCCGAGGCCCCGGCCGCCGCCGGTGACGACGGCGGCCTTGCCGGAGAGATCGATGCTGGGCACGGGGGGTCCCTTCACCCGGGGGGGTCGGTGCGGGCGCACGGGTCGGCGTGCGAGGTCGAAGCTAAGAGCAATAATTGTTGACGTCAATAGTTGTTGTGATCCACGGGTGCGGGATGCTGGAATCTCCAGGACGCACCGAGCACAGGGAGCCCGCCATCACACGCCAGAACGCCACCCCGAAGCCCATCGACGCGGACGAGCCCTGGATGCGGGGACTGCACGCCGACACGGGCTACCTGCTGTACCGCCTGGGCCTGCGCTCGGGGCAGCTGTTCAACGCCTGCCTGCAGGAGTCGGGGCTGCGCCTGCGCCACTACGCGGTGCTGCGCTTCCTCGCCACCACCGAGGGCGCACCGCAACGCGAGTTGAGCGCCCGGCTGGGATACGACCCGAGCGCGATCGTCGGCCTGGTCGACGACCTGGAGAAGCTGGGCTTCGCCGAGCGCCGCCCTTCCCCCGACGACCGCCGCAGCCGGATCGTCGTCCTGACCGGGGCCGGACGCGCGTTCCTGCGCGACACCGACGAGGCCGGCCTGCGCGTGACCGGCGAACTGCTGGGCCCACTGGACCCCGCCGAACGCGAGACGCTGCACGCGCTGCTGCTGCGGATCGCGGAGGACGGCCTGGCCTGACCGGCCGCAACTGATGTTGTGCAAATGATTGACGGCCGCACGGCGGATGCATAACTTCACGGACCAACCGCGCCCCGTCCCCAGGGAGCCCACCGTGCAGTCATCCCCGTCAGCCACCCGATCCGGCCAACCCGCTCCCGATCCACGGCAGTTGCGCCGCGTGGCCGTGTCCGGCCTGCTGGGCACGACCGTCGAGTTCTACGACTTCCTCGTCTACGGCACGGTCGCCGCGCTCGTCTTCGGCGACCTGTTCTTCCCCCGGGCCGACCCGGCCGTCGGCACGATCGCGGCCTTCGGCACCTTCGCCGCCGGCTATCTCGCCCGTCCCCTCGGCGGCATCGTCTTCGGGCACTTCGGCGACCGGCTCGGCCGCAAGTCGATGATGCTGCTGACCATGGTGCTGATGGGGGCGGGCAGCTTCCTCATCGGCCTGCTGCCGACCTACGACGCGATCGGCGTCTGGGCGCCGGTGCTGCTGGTCGCCCTGCGCGTGGTGCAGGGCCTGGCGATCGGCGGCGAGTGGGGCGGCGCCATGCTCATGGTCGTGGAGCACGCCGAGCACGCGCAGGGCTCCCGGCGCGGTCTGTGGTCGAGCTTCACCCAGCTCGGCGCCCCGCTCGGGTCCGTGCTGTCGGCCGGTGTCGTCACCCTCGTCGCCGCCCTGCCGGACGAGCAGTTCCGCTCGTGGGGCTGGCGCGTGCCGTTCCTGCTGAGCATCGTGCTGCTGGCCGTCGGCCTGTTCGTGCGGCTGAGGGTCGCCGAGAGCCCGCTGTTCGCACAGGTGCGCAGGGAGCCGGTGGACCGGCCGCCGATCCTGGAGGTGCTGCGCCGCCCGAAGCCCGTCCTGCTGGCCGCCTGCGTCGGCATCGGCGCGTTCACCGCCCAGTCGCTGCTGACCAGCTTCATGATCTCCTACGCCGTCGACCAGGGGTACACCCGTCCGCAGGTGCTGACCGCGGTGACGGTCGCCTCCTGCGTGGCCCTCGCCGTGCTGCCCGCCGCGTCCGCGCTGTCGGACCGGGTGGGCCGCCGGCCCGTGGTCCTCGCCGGTGCCGTCGCCTCGGCCGCGCTCGCCTTTCCCGTGCTGGCGTTGGTCGACTCCGGCTCTCCCGGACTGCTGATCCTCGCGCTCGCCCTCGGCCACGGCGTCGCCCAGTCGACGATGTACGGGCCGCTGGGCGCCCTGCTCACCGAGATGTTCGGCACCCGCGTCCGCTACACCGGCGCCTCCCTCGGCTACCAGGGCGCGACCCTGATCGGCGCCGGGTTCTCCCCGCTGATCGCCGGCAGCCTCGTCGCCTCCGCCGGCGGCGGCAGCACCCCGGTGTCGCTGTTGCTGTGCGCGGGCGCAGCGATCACCGCCCTCACCGTGTGGCGGCTGCGCGAGACGCACACGGACGCCCTGGACTCCCCCGCCACCGCCACCGCCCTGGAAGGGACGCGCCGTTGAGGATCCGCCTCGCCCTGCTGACCGCCTGCCTGGCCCTCGCGGCGACCGCCCTGCCCGCACGGGCCACGGCCCCCGATGACACCCACCTGGAGGGCAGGCTCCCCTCGGGAGCCGCGTACGTGATGGACGTCCCGGCGTCCTGGAACGGCACGGTGCTGCTCTACAGCCACGGCTACACCCCGGCGGGCGCCCCCAACCCGGCCCAGAACACGCCCGGTCCGGCCGTGCGCGACACCCTGCTCGCCGAGGGGTACGCGCTGATCGGCTCCTCCTACGCGACGACCGGCTGGGCCGTCACCGAGGCCGTGCCCGACCAGCTCGCCACGCTGGAGCTGTTCACCGAGCGGTTCGGGGCGGCCCGGCGGACCCTCGCCTGGGGCACGTCGTACGGCGGCTTCGTCACCACCGTGCTCGCCGAGCGGCACGCCGCCCGGTTCGACGGGTCGGTGTCGATGTGCGGTCTGGTGCAGGGCGGCGTGGCCAACTGGAACAGCACCCTGGACCCGGTGTTCGCGCTGCGCACCCTGCTCGCGCCCGGCTCGGGCATCCGGCTCGCGGGGTTCGCGGACCAGGCGGAGGCGGTCGCCGCGGCCACGTCCCTCACCTCGAAGGTGGAGGCCGCCCAGCACACTCCGGAAGGCCGGGCCCGCATCGCCCTCGCCGCCGCCCTGCACGGCATCCCCGGCCACAACGACCCGTCCCAGCCCGAGCCCGGCCCCACCGACTGGCAGGCACGGCAGGCCAACCAGTACACCGCCGTGCGAGGGCTGCTGCAGCTGCCCGCGTTCGGCTGGCGGCAGGAGGCCGAGGCCCGGGCGGGCGGCAACCCGTCCTGGAACACCGGCGTCGACTACACCGCCCTGCTGGCCCGGTCGCCGCTGTACAAAGAGGTGACCGAGCTCTACAAGGAGGCGGGACTGTCCTTGCGCACCGACCTGTCGGCCCTGAACCGGGCTCCCCGGATCTCCGCCGATCCGCCGGCCGTGCGGTGGATGCGGCACACCAGCACGCTCTCGGGCCGGCTCACCGACCCGCAGCTGAACATCCACACCACCGGCGACGCGCTGATCCCGGTGGAGGCCGAGAGCGCCTACCGGCGGGCGGCGGGTGCGGCGGGCTCCGCGCGCCTGCTCCGGCAGGCGTACGTCGACGGCCCCGGCCACTGCACGTTCACCACGGGCGAGACGCTGGCCGCCCTGCGCACCCTGGAACACCGCCTGGACACCGGCCGCTGGGACGCCTCGCCCGGCGCGCTCAACTCCCGCGCCCGGCAGGAGGATCCGGCGGCCGAGCCGCGCTTCGTTGCCTACCGCCCGGCCGCCTACCCCCGTCCCCACGACCTCGCGCACCCGTCAGACGCCCGGCCATGACCGCCCCGACCGCGTCCGGCCGGCTGCTGTCCGTGCTCGCGGCCTTCGACCACGAGCATCCGGCCCTGAGCCTGACGGACATCAGCCGGCGGGCCGGGCTGACCCTGACCACCACGCACCGGCTGGTCGGGGCGCTCACCGACTGGGGCGCCCTGGAACGGGACGACTCCGGGGTCTACCACGTGGGGCTGCGGCTGTGGGAGCTCGCCGCGCTGGCCCCGCGCGGACTCGCCCTGCGGCAGATCGCCCTGCCGTACCTGGAGGACCTGTACGAGGCGACGCACGAGAACGTGCAACTGGCCGTGCGGGACGGCCGGGACGTCGTCTACACCGAGTGGCTGTCCGGGCGGTCCGCGGTCGGGGTGCACATCCGCGTCGGCGCCCGCTGGCCCCTGCACGCCACCGGCGTCGGACTCGTCCTGCTGGCCCACGGCGGGGCGGAACTCCAGGACGAGTACTGCGCGGGGGACCTCGCCTCCTTCACCCCGTACACGATCACCGACCCGGTGCGGCTGCGGCGGGTGCTGGCCGAGGTGCGGCGGTCGGATGTCGCGGTGAGCGACCGTCAGGTCACCGAGGACGCCCTGTCCGTGGCCGCGCCGGTGCGCGGCGCGGACGGTACCGTCACCGCCGCCGTGTCCGTGGTGGTGCCGTACGCGGACGCCCAGGTCCCGGTGCTGGTCCCGGCGGTGCGGCTGGCGGCACGGGGGATCTCACGTGCGCTGGGATGGCAGCCCTGACGCCTCCCGGCCCGGGGTCATCGCCCAGCGGATGGTGCGGGTCAGGGCCTGCCCGGTGGGGCGGACGGCCAGGGACTCGACGACCGGCACCCGGGGCAGCCACAGCATGCCGCGCGCCCAGGGCGGCAGCAGCGTGACGGCGTTGGCGGCCAGCCCTCCGTAGAAGGGCCGGGCCGCCAGCGGAAGGGGCGGCTGGAACAGCAGGAAGCGGGCGGCGGCCCTGGCCTCGGGCGTGGCCCGCAGCTCCGGCCGGTAGGCGGTCAGCCGCTCGGACAGCTCGCGGCGGTCGCGCGGCGGGTCCTCGGCGCCCAGCGCCTCGGCGACGCGGGCGGTGTCCGCGACGTAGGCGTCGTAGCCGGCGGCGTCCAGCGGCCGGGCACCGTAGCGTTCGTGGGCGCGCAGGAAGCTGTCCGTCTCGGCGGCGTGCACCCAGGCGAGCAGGTGCGGGTCGGCCGCGTGGTACGGCTCGCCCTCGGTGGTGGTGCCGCGGATCCGTTCGTGGATGCCGCGCACGTGGTCGACCGCCTGCCGGGCGTCCTCGGCGGTTCCGTAGGTCGTCACGGCCAGGAAGGTGCTGGTGCGCTGCAGGCGGCCCCACGGGTCGCCGCGGTAGCCGGAGTGCCCGGCGACCGCCGCCATCGCGAGGGGGTGCAGCGACTGCAGCAGCAGCGCGGCCAGCCCGCCGATGAACATCGACGCGTCGCCGTGCACCGCGCGGATCGGCCGGTCGGGCCCGAACCAGCGCGGTCCGGGCGTGTGGTGGATGCGGGCCCGGGTCTCGGGCCCGCCGGGTCCCGCGACACGGTGGAACAGGGCCCGGCCCAGGTGTTCTCGGACTCCGGTCAGCACGGTCGGCCTCCCTTCCCCTGCCGACCAGTGTCCGTCATGCGAGCGCGGTCGTGGGCCGCCGGGGTCAGGTCCGGTGCTTCGCCGCCTCGCTGTCGGCCCGGCCGCCCGCCCCCAGCGGCCCGGTGCGGCGGAGGGGACCCTCGGCCTCCAGACGGGGCAGCGCGCGGCGGGTCACGCGCAGCACCACGGGCGGCAGGGCCGAGCGGACCGGCTGGGCCAGCCTCAGCCAGGCGGGCGCGTACACCGCCGTGCGGCGGCGCTCCAGGCATCCGGCCAGGCGGGCGGCGACCTCGTCCACGGGGTGCACGCGGCGGGCCGGCGGCGGCATGTGGGCGCGCAGCTCCCGCAGCACGGCGTAGCGGTCGGCGTCGCGGATCATCTCGGTGTCGGTCCAGTTGATGTAGGCGATGCCGACGCCCACGCCGCGGTGCGCCACCTCCGCGCGCAGGGCGTGCGCGAAAGCCTCGACGCCCGCCTTGGATGCGCAGTAGGCACTCATCAGCGGGGCGGCTCCGATGGACGCCAGCGAGGCCACCTGGAGGAAGTAGCCCGCGGTGTCGAGAAGGTCCGGCAGGAACGTCCGGGCGGTGTGGGCGCTGCCGGTCAGGTTGACGTCGATCACCCGCCGCCAGACGTCCGGGTCGGTGTCCAGGAAGGCGCCGCCCTCGGCGATCCCGGCGTTCGCCACCACCGCCGAGGGCCGGCCCAGGCCCTCGCGCACGGTCCGGGCCGCCGCCTGGAGGGCGGGGAGGTCGGTGACGTCGGCCTCCACGGCCAGCGCCGGGCCCGGCAGGGACGCGGCCACCGCCTCCAGGGAGGCCTTCTCGTGCCCCAGGAGCGCCACGCGGGCGCCGCGCCGGGCGGTCTCGCGGGCCAGCGCGGCGCCCACGCCGCGGGCGGCTCCGGTGATGACGACCGTGCGGCCGGCGAGCGGACTGCCGCGGCCGGCGAGCGGGGTGCGGCCCATGGGACGCCCTCCTTCCCGGCCGCGCAGGCCGCGGGGTTCAGCGCCTGGTCCCGGTGCGGTCGCGCCGCGCCAGGAGCCGTTGCGCCCGGGCGAGGCCGGGCGGCAGGTTGCGGCGCAGTGCGGCCCGGGCGGCGTTGGACCCGGGCGCGCCGTGCACCCCGCCGCCCGGGTGGGCGCCCGAGGAGGCGAGGAACAGGCCGGGCACCGGGGTCTCCGGGCGGCCGGTGCCGGGCAGGGGGCGGAAGACGAGCTGCTGGTGCATCGCGGTCGTCCCGCCGTTGATCGCGCCGCCCGCCAGATTGCCGTCCATGGCCTCCAACATCGGGGGCGCCAGGATGCGGCGGGCCCGGATCAGGTCGCGGAAGCCCGGCGCGAACCGTTCCACCTGGCGCTCGACCCGGTCGGCGAAGAGCTCCTGGTCCTTGGCCGTCCAGTCGCCGGTGATGCCCTCGTCGCCCGCGTCGGCCCGGATGTCGTGCGGGATGTGGGTGTAGGCCCAGGCCGACTCGGTGCCCTGCGGGGAGCGCGTGGCGTCCGAGGTGGTCATCTGGCCGAAGATCGTGAACGGGCGGTCCGGGACCTGCCGCATGGCGATCTGGGCGGCGAAGCGGGTGAGCTCGTCCATGCCGTCCGCCAGGTGCACCGTCCCGGCCCGGGACGCCTGCTCGGCCTGCCAGGGCACCGGGCCGTCCAGCGCCCAGTCGACCTTGAAGGTGGCGAAGTCCCACTGGAAGCGCCGCAGGTCCTCCAGGAGCTGCGCGGGCAGGTGCTCGGGCTCGACGAGCTCGCCGTACAGGGCCGGCACCGAGACGTCCGCGAGCACCGCCCTGCGGGCGCGTACCGCGTCACCGGCCGCCGTGCGCACCCCCACGGCCCGCCCGCCGCGGACCACGACCCGTTCGACGCGCTGCCCGCAGCGCACCCGTCCGCCCAGGCTCTCCAGACGGCGCACCAGGGCCGAGGTCAGCGCCCCGGAGCCGCCCGCCGGCACCGGGAAGCCGTAGGTCTGCCCCAGCATGGCCATCAGCCAGCCGAAGCCGCCGCTGCCCGACGACTCGGGGGCGAGGTCGGCGTGCAGGGCGTTGCCGGCCAGCAGCAACCGGCCGCCCTGGCCGCGGAACTCCTCCTCGCCCAGGCGCCGCACCGGCAGGACCAGGGAGCGGGCCATGCGCAGACCGCCCGCCGCCCGCAGCCTCAGCGCCAGCCGGGCCGTCGCGCGCACCGGCGGGAACGGCGTGAACAGAGCGTCCAGGAGGTCGGGGCGCAGGCCCTGCCACACCTCGTGCAGCCTCCGCCAGGCGTCGCCGTCGGCCGGGTCGAAGGCGTCGAGGGACGCGGCGGTGGCGTCGACGTCACGGTCCAGGACCGCGCAGCTGCCGTCGGTGAGGGGGTGGGCCAGCACGCTGGGCGCGTGGCTCCAGCGCAGCCCGTGGTCCTGCAGCCGCAGCCCGGCCAGGACGGGCGAGGCGGCCGCCAGGGGGTAGAAGGAGCTGAACAGGTCGTTGACGAACGCGGGGTCGACCCCCTGGTCGTGGCGCACGGCACCGCCCGGTTCGGGCTGTTCCTCCAGCACCTCCACGCTCCACCCGGCGTCCGCGAGGAGGTTCGCGGCCACCAGGCCGTTGGGTCCCGCGCCGATCACCACGGCGTCAGGCATGGCGGGAACCGTCCGCGTCGGAACCGACGGTGACGTGGCCCAGGGGGCGGTGACCGCCCCGCGCGTTCCCCGCTCCGGCCTCGCCCTCGCACAGGCGGGCCAGCCGGGCCAGCATGGCGCGGTGGCGGAGCTGGATCAGCGCCTCGAAACCGACGTTGTGCAACCGCCCGCCGGCCCCGCGCAGGGGATGCTCGTCGACGATCACCAGGCAGTGCTCGCCCCAGGGCCGCAGCTCGATGGCGATGCGTGCGGTGCCGAGCGCGCCGGCGTGGGCCTCGAGCTCCAGTCGGCTGCCCTCCTCGCAGAGGCGGACGGTCGTCTCGTTGTCCAGCTGCACCGGCCCGATCCGGACCTGATAGCGGATCGCGGCGTCCTTGTGCGGCCAGTGCCCGCGCACCGGGTGGGACTCGGAGGTCCCCACCACCCACTCCGCGTAGCGGTTGCCGTCGGCGAGGACGTCCCACACCGCGCTCGGCGGGACTCGGATCAGGTGATGGCGTACGGCCACGGATGCCTCCTGCTGCCTCGACCGGGTAATGCGTCCCGAGTGCCCCGCCGGGCCCGTTTCAACAACGCGGAGGGCAACCGTCACGGCCGGGCGGGAGTCGAACCCTGTGAGGTGCTCAACGGGGGGAGACCGGGATGGCACAGTCGGACAGGGCGCGGCGGTGGGCTCGGTGGCTGGCGGCGCACCGGGTGTGGCAGCACGTGTTGCGGTGGTTGATCATTGCCGTCGTCATGATGATCGTCGTCACCCTTGCCCACTTCGCCGGCCTCCCCGAGTGGACGCTCGGGATCGGCATCGTTCTCGGGCTCGCCATGGACGACGGCATGGCCTGGTACGTGAAGCGCTGGTCCGCCGCACCGGACCGGCCGGGCGGCGAGCGGTCCTCCGGCTGACGCCCGGCCCGCCGCTTTCACCCTCCGCAACCACCGGCTCCCGACGTACCTTTCCTGGCTTCGTCCCTTGACGGCCCGGGTGCGGTGGAGCACATTGGCGGCACTTTGAGAGCGCTCTCACCCCTTTCCCCGAGAGGCCCCCACATGAGCGACACCTCAAGCACCTCCCGCAGACCCCGCCCGCTGCGGCGGGCGTTCGTCGCCGTCGTGAGCACGCTCGGGCTCGCTGCGGCGGCCGCCGCGGTCGTCGCCCCGTCGGCCGACGCCTCGGCCCCGCCTCCCCCGTCCGGCTGGACGCAGGTCTTCCTGGACGACTTCGACGGCCCCGCCGGCAGCGGCGTCAACACCTCGAACTGGCAGTACGCCACCGGCAAGGGCTACCCGGGCGGCCCCGCCAACTGGGGCACCGGCGAGATCGAGACCATGACGAACAGCAGGGACAACGTCTCGCTCGACGGCAACGGCAACCTGCGCATCACGCCCCGCCGGGACGCCGCCGGCAACTGGACCTCCGGCCGCGTCGAGACCAACCGCACCGACTTCCAGCCCCCGGCCGGCGGCAAGCTGCGGGTCGAGTCACGCATCCAGGTGCCGAACGTCACCGGTGCCGCCGCCAAGGGCTACTGGCCGGCGTTCTGGATGCTGGGCGCGCCCTACCGCGGCAACTACTGGAACTGGCCGGCGGTCGGCGAGCTGGACATCATGGAGAACACCCAGGGCATGAACACGGTGTTCGCGACGATGCACTGCGGCACCTCGCCGGGCGGGCCCTGCAACGAGACCAGCGGCATCGGCGGTTCCACCACGTGTCAGGGCACCACCTGTCAGGCCGGCTTCCACACCTACCGGATGGAGTGGGACCGCTCGACCGGCGTCGAGGAGATCCGCTTCTACCTCGACGGCGTCAACTTCCACACCGTACGCGCCAACCAGGTCGACGCGACGACCTGGCGCAACGCCACCGACCACGGCTTCTTCATCATCCTGAACGTGGCGATGGGCGGCGGCTTCCCGGACGCGTTCGGCGGCGGCCCGGACGCGGGCACCCAGCCCGGCCACGCGATGGTCGTCGACTACGTGCAGGTGCTGTCCTCGGGAGGCGGCGGCACCACGCCCCCGCCCACCGGCGACCGTGACGCCTACGGCACCATCCAGGCCGAGTCGTTCGACGGTCAGTCCGGCGCCATGACCGAGACGACCACCGACTCGGGCGGCGGCCGGAACGTCGGCGCGCTGGCCAACGGCGACTGGCTGCAGTTCAAGGGCGTGAACTTCGGCTCCACGGCGGTCCGGCAGTTCAGCGCCCGGGTCGCGAGCGGCGCGGCGAACGGCGTCAGCGGGCTGGTCGAGGTGCGGCTGGACAGCCGGAGCAACGCGCCCGTCGGCAGCTTCGCGGTGGGCAACACCGGCGGCTGGCAGTCGTGGCGGACGATCCCCGCCGACATCGCCTCGGTGACGGGCACGCACGACGTCTATCTCACCTTCACCAGCGGGCAGCCGGCGGACTTCGTGAACGTCAACTGGTTCACCTTCGGGCGCTGACCCGTCCCGGGAAGGGGCTCCACGCGCGCGTGGAGCCCCTTTTCGCCGCCCTCAGCGCAACTCCGCGCGGAACGCGGCCGGGGTCTGGTCCGTGTGCTGGTGGAAGAACTTGGAGAAGTTGGCGGCGTCCGGGAAGCCGACCGCCGCGCCCACCCGGCCGATCGGCAGGTCGGTGTGGGCGAGGAGGCGTTTGGCCTCCAGGACCACGCGCTTGTCGATGAAGGACTTCGGGGTCTCGCCCGTGGCGGCGCGTACCGCGCGGACCAGGGTGCGGCGGGAGTAGCCGAGCGCGTCGGCGTACGCGCTGACGCTGTGGTTGGTGGCGAAGTCCCGCTCCACGGCGTCCCGGAAGAGGGTGAACGTGGAGTCGGCGCGCTGGCGCTGCGCCTCGGCCGAACTGGCCGCCAGATGCGCGAGGCGCAGCAGGAACGCCGTCAGGGTGTGACGCAGGACAGCGGTGTGCAGGCTGAGCGGCAGTGTGGCCGTGTCCTCGTACTCGCGCCGCAACTGGCCGAGGGCGTCGCGCAGTCCGGCGAGCCGGGCGGGGTCGGGGTGCAGCAGCGGCGGCAGGTCGTAGCGGTACAGGCCGGTGGCCTCCACGGTGGAGCGGGGCAGGAAGCCCGGTTGCATGGTGAGCACCGTTCCGCGGTACTCGCTCGTCCGCGAGAAGCGGTGGACCTGCCCCGGGCGGATCCACAGCAGGTCCCCGGCGCCGGCCTCGTACTCGGTGAAGTCGACCATGTGCCGGACCGGGCCCTCGCCGAACAGCATCACGACGTGGAAGTCGATGCGGTGCACACGCTCCAGCGGCGCGTCGGCGTGCCAGGTGCGGCCGGTCCCCATCGGGCCGATCTGCATGCCGACACCGCCGACGCTCAACTCGACCGGGAAGGGGAACGTTCTGATCCCGTCGCCGCCTCGGATGCTTCTGTCCGCCATGCCCGCCATGTCCGCCTCGCGCCCCCTGTCGGTGTCCCACTTTCACCACAGGCTGGCACACGGTGACCTTCCGAAGAAAAAGTCAGACTTTTAATTTTGAACGCGTCAGACCAGCCCCTTCGTTCCTATCGAGGACTTCTTGAAGATGAGCACGCAGACAGCGGACCGCTTCGAATGGACCGAACTCGACCGGCGTGCCGTCGACACCGCCCGGATCCTGGCGGCCGACGCCGTCCAGCGGGTCGGCAACGGGCATCCCGGCACCGCGATGAGCCTGGCGCCGGCCGCCTACACGCTCTTTCAGAAGGTGATGCGGCACGACCCCGCCGACCCGGAGTGGACGGGCCGTGACCGTTTCGTCCTCTCCCCCGGCCACACCTCGCTGACTCTTTACACGCAGCTGTACCTCGCGGGCTACGAGCTGGAACTGGACGACCTGAAGGCGTTCCGCACGCACGGTTCGAAGACGCCCGGGCACCCCGAGTACGGTCACACCGCCGGCGTGGAGACCACCACCGGCCCGCTGGGCCAGGGCGTGGCCAACGCGGTCGGCATGGCGATGGCCGCCCGCTACGAGCGCGGCCTGTTCGACCCGGAGACCCCCGAGGGCGAGTCGCCCTTCGACCACACCATCTGGGCGATCGTCTCCGACGGCGACCTCCAGGAGGGCGTCTCCGCCGAGGCCTCCTCCCTCGCCGGCCACCAGAAGCTCGGCAACCTGGTCTTCCTCTACGACGACAACCACATCTCCATCGAGGGCGACACCGCGACCGCGTTCTCCGAGGACGTGCTGCAGCGGTACGAGGCCTACGGCTGGCACGTGCAGCGGATCGCCCCGCGCGAGGACGGCGACATCGACGTGCGCGCCCTGTACACGGCGCTGCGGGCGGCGCGGGCCGAGACCGGGCGCCCCTCGATCATCGCGATGCGCACGATCATCGCCTGGCCCGCCCCGAACGCGCGGAACACCGAGGCCTCCCACGGCTCGGCGCTCGGCGAGGAGGAGGTCGCCGCCACCAAGCGCCTCCTCGGCTTCGACCCGGAGCGGAGCTTCGAGGTCGCCGACGAGGTGCTGGCCCACACCCGCAGGGCTCTGGACCGGGGCGCCGAGGCGCACGCCGCCTGGGACAAGCGGATCGCCGCCTGGCGCGGCGAGCACCCGGAGCGGGCCGCGACCTTCGACCGTGTCAGCAAGGGCGAACTGCCCGAGGGCTGGGAGGACGCCCTGCCGGTGTTCGAGCCGGGCAAGGCCGTCGCCACCCGTGCCGCCTCCGGCAAGGTGCTCCAGGCGCTCGGCGCGGTCCTGCCCGAGCTGTGGGGCGGCTCCGCCGACCTGGCCGGTTCGAACAACACCACCATCGACAAGACGTCGTCGTTCCTGCCGCAGGGCAACCCGCTGCCGGAGGCGGACCCGTACGGCCGGACGGTGCACTTCGGCATTCGCGAGTTCTCCATGGCAGCGGAGATGAACGGCATCGCCCTGCACGGCAACACGCGCGTCTACGGCGGCACCTTCCTGGTGTTCTCCGACTACATGCGCAACGCCGTACGCATGTCGGCCCTGATGCAGCTGCCGGTGACGTACGTGTGGACGCACGACTCCATCGGACTCGGCGAGGACGGTCCCACCCACCAGCCGGTGGAGCACCTGGCCGCGCTGCGCGCCATCCCCGGCCTGAACGTCGTACGGCCCGCCGACGCCAACGAGACCGCGGTCGTCTGGGCCGAGATCCTGCGCCGGCACACCACCGACCCGGCCCCGCACGGCCTGGCGCTGACCCGTCAGGGCGTGCCCACCTACGAGGTGAATCCCGACGCGGCCCGCGGCGGCTACGTCCTCGCGGACTCCTCCACGGAGGTGCCGGAGGTGGTCATCGTCGCCACGGGCAGCGAGGTGCAACTCGCCGTCGCCGCGCGCGAGGCGCTGGAGGCCGAGGGCACGGGCACGCGGGTGGTGTCCATGCCGTCGGTGGAGTGGTTCGAGCAGCAGCCGCGGGCCTACCGCGACAGCGTGCTCCCGCCGGCCGTGAAGGCCCGGGTCGCGGTCGAGGCCGGGATCGGCCTGACCTGGCACCGCTTCGTGGGTGACGCCGGACGCATCGTCTCCCTGGAGCACTTCGGCGCCTCCGCCGACGCCGAGACCCTGTTCGCCGAGTACGGCTTCACGCCCGGGAACGTCGTCGCGGCCGCCCGGGAATCCCTCACCGCCGCACGCGGTTGATCCGACCGCACGAAGGAAGATGATCACTGTGACCGAAGCAACCGCGAGCGCGGGAGCACTGAGGCGCCTGTCCGACGAGGGCGTGTCCATCTGGCTGGACGACCTGTCGCGCCGGCGGATCGAGTCCGGCGGCCTGGCCGCGCTCGTCCGGACCAAGGGCGTCGTCGGCGTCACCACCAACCCGTCGATCTTCCAGGCCGCCATCGGCTCCGGCGAGGGCTACGAGGAGCAGCTCGCCGACCTGGCCGTGCGGGGCGTGACCGTCGACGAGGCCG
Organism: Streptomyces sp. NPDC085932; assembly: GCF_044540525.1. Classification (NCBI taxonomy): domain Bacteria; kingdom Bacillati; phylum Actinomycetota; class Actinomycetes; order Kitasatosporales; family Streptomycetaceae; genus Streptomyces; species Streptomyces sp. NPDC085932. Next base: position 887,622 of record NZ_JBITSJ010000001.1, on the reverse strand, counting down.
TCCGGATGATGACGACGGCCGACGTCCGGGCCGCCGCCGACGTGCTGCGGCCGGTGTACGAGGCGACGGGCGGCCGCGACGGCCGGGTCTCCATCGAGGTCGACCCCCGGCTGGCCCACGACACGGCGGCGACCGTCGCCGAGGCCCGGCAGCTGGCCTGGCTGGTGGACCGCCCCAACGTGATGATCAAGATCCCGGCGACGAAGGCGGGCCTGCCCGCGATCACGCAGGTGATCGGCGCGGGTATCAGTGTCAACGTGACCCTGATCTTCTCCCTGGAGCGCTACCGCGAGGTGATGGACGCCTACCTCGCCGGCCTGGAGCGGGCGCGGGCGGCGGGCCTGGACCTGTCGGCGGTCCACTCGGTTGCGTCCTTCTTCGTCTCCCGGGTCGACGCCGAGATCGACAAGCGGCTGACGCTGCTGGGCACGGACGAGGCCCTCGCGCTGAGGGGCCGGGCGGCCCTGGCCAACGCGCGGCTCGCCTACGAGGCGTACGAGCGGGTCTTCGCCGGGCCGCGCTGGCAGTCCCTGGAGGAGGCCGGGGCGAACCGCCAGCGCCCCCTTTGGGCCTCCACCGGTGTGAAGGACTCCGCCTACGAGGACACCCTGTACGTGGACGGACTGGTCGCCCCCGGCACGGTCAACACCATGCCGGAGGCCACGCTGAACGCCGTCGCCGACCACGGCGACGTCCGGGGCGACACGGTCACCGGCGGGTACGACCGGGCCCGGGCGGACCTGGCGGCCGTGGAACGGCTCGGCATCGGGTACGACGAGGTGGTGCGGCAACTGGAGGACGAGGGAGTGGCCAAGTTCGAGGTGGCCTGGCAGGACCTGCTGGACGCGGTCACCAAGTCCTTGAACAGCGAGGGAGTTGACGCGGAATGAGCGAGGGCATCCACCGGACGGCCGAGCAGGAGACGAAGGAGACCAAGGAGACCAAGGAGGACAAGGAGGCCCGGACGGCGCAGGAGGCGGCCGCGGTGGAGCAGACCGGGGTCGACGGCACGGCCGGGGCGGCAGACAGCGACCAGCCCGGCGACGCCGGCGCGGCCGAGGCCGCCGGGAGCGAGCGGACCGGCGACGCCGGCACGGGCCAGGCGGCCGGAGGCGAGCAGGCCGGGGACGGCGGCTCGGCGGACGCCGCCGCGCGTGGGAACCGCGGGGACGCCGAATTCGACAACCCGCTGCGCGACGCGCGCGACCGCCGGCTGCCCAGGATCGCGGGCCCCTCCGGGCTGGTCATCTTCGGCGTGACCGGCGACCTGTCCCGCAAGAAGCTGATGCCGGCCGTGTACGACCTGGCCAACCGGGGCCTGCTGCCGCCGGGCTTCTCCCTGGTGGGCTTCGCCCGCCGGGACTGGGAGGACCAGGACTTCGCGCAGGTCGTCCACGACGCGGTGCGCGAGCACGCCCGGACCCCGTTCCGCGAGGAGGTCTGGCAGCAGCTCGCCGAGGGCATGCGGTTCATCCCGGGCGACTTCGACGACGACACGGCGTTCAAGCAGCTGCGCTCCGCCGTGGAGGAGCTGGACGCCTCCCGGGGCACCAGCGGCAACTACGCCTTCTACCTCTCGGTGCCGCCGAAGTTCTTCCCGAAGGTCGTCCAGCAGCTGAAGAAGCACAAGCTGGCCGACGCCCCGGAGGGCTCCTGGCGCCGCGCGGTCATCGAGAAGCCGTTCGGGCACGACCTGGAGTCGGCCGAGGAGCTCAACCGGATCGTGCACGACGTGTTCGACCCGGAGCAGGTCTTCCGCATCGACCACTACCTGGGCAAGGAGACCGTCCAGAACCTCCTGGCGCTGCGCTTCGCCAACCAGATGTTCGAACCGATCTGGAACCGGTCCTTCGTCGACCACGTGCAGATCACCATGGCCGAGGACATCGGCATCGGCGGCCGTGCCGGCTACTACGACGGCATCGGCGCCGCCCGCGACGTCATCCAGAACCACCTGCTCCAGCTGATGGCCCTGACGGCCATGGAGGAGCCCGCCGCCTTCGACGCCCCGTCGCTGCTCACCGAGAAGCTGAAGGTCCTCAAGGCCGTGCGGCTGCCGCAGGACCTGGGGCAGGGCACCGTGCGCGGGCAGTACGCGGCGGCCTGGCAGGGCGGCGCCAAGGTGCGCGGCTATCTGGAGGAGGACGGCATCGACCCGTCCTCCACGACCGACACCTACGCCGCGGTCCGGCTCCAGGTGGACAACCGCCGCTGGGCCGGCGTGCCGTTCTACCTGCGCACCGGCAAGCGGCTGGGCCGCCGGGTGACGGAGATCGCCGTCGTCTTCCAGCGCGCCCCGCACTCCCCCTTCGACTCCACGGCGACCGAGGAGCTGGGCGCCAACGCCATCGTCATCCGCGTCCAGCCGGACGAGGGCATGACGGTCCGCTTCGGCTCCAAGGTGCCGGGCACGTCGATGGAGATCCGGGACGTGACGATGGACTTCGCCTACGGCGAGTCGTTCACCGAATCGAGCCCCGAGGCGTACGAACGGCTGATCCTGGACGTCCTCCTGGGCGACGCCAACCTGTTCCCGCGTCACCAGGAAGTGGAAGAGTCCTGGAAGATCCTCGACCCGATCGAGCGGTACTGGGCCACGAACGGCCGGCCCGCGCAGTACGCCTCGGGCAGCTGGGGACCCGCGGAAGCCGACGAGATGCTCGCACGAGACGGACGGAGCTGGCGCAGGCCATGAAGATCGACCTGACCGACACCACGGCAAGCAAGATCAACAAGGCGCTGGTGCAGGGCCGCCGCGCCATCGGCACGCCCGCCGTGGGCATGGTCCTGACGATGGTGATCGTCACGGACGAGGAGAACGCCTACGACGCGATCAAGGCCGCCGAGGAGGCCTCGCACGAGCACCCCTCGCGCACCCTGGTGGTCATCAAGCGGCACGCCCGCACCCCGCGCGACCGCCAGTCCTCCCGGCTGGACGCCGAGGTACGGGTGGGCGCGGACGCGGGCACCGGCGAGACGGTGATCCTGCGGACCTACGGCGAGGTGTCCGACCACGCCGACTCGGTCGTGCTGCCCCTGCTGCTGCCGGACGCGCCGGTGGTGGTGTGGTGGCCGGTGGACGCCCCCGACGTGCCCTCGAAGGACCCGCTCGGGGCCCTGGCCCAGCGGCGGATCACCGACCTGTACGCCGTCGAGGACCCGCTGGGGACCCTGGAGCGGCGGGTCCGCTCCTACGCCCCCGGCGACACGGACCTGGCCTGGACCCGGCTGACGCCCTGGCGTTCGATGCTGGCGGCGGCGCTGGACCAGGCCCGGGTGAAGGTGACCTCGGCGGCCGTGGAGGCGGAGGCCGAGAACCCGGCCGCCGAGCTGCTGGCCCGCTGGCTGGAGGCCCGGCTGCACGTCCGGGTGGACCGCGTGGTCACCGCCGGGCCGGTCGTGACGGCCGTGCGCCTGGGCACCGGGAACGGCGAGATCGTCATCGACCGCCCCGAGGGCCCGCTGGCCACGCTGACCCTGCCGGGCCAGCCGCCCCGGACCCTGGCACTGAAGGTCCGTGCCACCTCAGAACTCATCGCCGAGGAGCTGCGGCGCCTCGACGCGGACGAGATGTACGCCATCGCCCTGAACGGCGAGGCAACCGAGGAGACCCCCGCTCATGTCTGACTCCCCCGCCGGCTCGCCCCGGCTCACCCGGCGGCCCGAATGGGCCGCCCTGGAGGACCACCGCACGGACGCGCTGCCGCAGCCGGACCTGCGCCGGCTGTTCGAGGCGGACCCGGGCCGCGCCGAACGCTACGTCGTGCGCGTCGGTGACCTGCGCATCGACTACTCCAAGCACCTGGTCACCGACGAGACGCTGGCCCTGCTCCAGGAGCTGGCGGCCGCCACCGACGTGTTCGGGCTGCGGGACGCCATGTTCCGCGGCGAGCGGATCAACACCACCGAGAACCGGGCCGTGCTGCACACCGCGCTGCGGGCCCCGCGGGACGCGGTGGTCGAGGTCGACGGGGAGAACGTCGTGCCGGGCGTGCACGCCGTGCTCGACAGGATGGCCGCCTTCGCCGACCGGGTCCGCTCGGGCGAGTGGACCGGCCACACCGGCAAGCGCATCCGCAACGTGGTCAACATCGGCATCGGCGGCTCCGACCTGGGCCCCGCGATGGCCTACGAGGCGCTGCGGCCCTTCACGGACCGCTCGCTGACGTTCCGCTTCGTGTCGAACGTGGACGGCTCCGACCTGCACGAGGCCGTGCGCGACCTGGACCCGGCGGAGACACTGTTCATCGTCGCGTCGAAGACCTTCACCACCATCGAGACCATCACCAACGCCACGTCCGCGCGCTCCTGGCTGCTGGCGGGGCTCGGCGGTGACGAGAAGGCGGTGGCCCGGCACTTCGTGGCGCTGTCGACCAACGCCGAGAAGGTCGCCGGGTTCGGCATCGACACGGCCAACATGTTCGAGTTCTGGGACTGGGTCGGCGGCCGCTACTCGTACGACTCCGCGATCGGCCTGTCCCTGATGATCGCGATCGGCCCGGACCGCTTCCGGGAGATGCTCGACGGCTTCCGCATCGTCGACGAGCACTTCCGCAACGCCCCCGCCGAGGCCAACGCCCCGCTGATCATGGGCCTGCTGGGCATCTGGTACGGCAACTTCCACGACGCCCAGTCGCACGCCGTCCTGCCCTACAGCCACTACCTGTCCAAGTTCACCGCCTATCTCCAGCAGCTCGACATGGAGTCCAACGGCAAGTCGGTGGACCGCGACGGGAACGCGGTGGAGTGGGAGACCGGGCCGGTGGTGTGGGGCACGCCCGGCACCAACGGCCAGCACGCCTACTACCAGTTGATCCACCAGGGCACCAAGCTCATCCCGGCCGACCTGATCGGCTTCGCCCGGCCGGTCGCCGAGCTGAGCGACGACCTGAAGGCCCAGCACGACCTGTTGATGGCCAACCTGTTCGCGCAGGGCCAGGCGCTCGCCTTCGGCAAGACCGCCGACGAGGTGCGCGCCGAGGGCGTGCCCGAGGAGCAGGTGCCGCACCGCACCTTCCGCGGCAACCACCCGACTACGACGATCCTGGCCACCGAACTGACCCCGTCGGTCCTCGGCCAGCTCGTCGCCCTCTACGAGCACAAGGTGTTCGTGCAGGGCGCGGTGTGGAACATCGACTCCTTCGACCAGTGGGGCGTCGAACTCGGCAAGGTCCTCGCCAAGCGCGTCGAGCCCGCCCTGACCGAGGGCGCGGACGTCCCCGGTCTCGACCCGTCCACGGCCGCGCTGGTGGCCGCCTACCGCAATCTTCGGGAAGTGAGCTGACATGCAGATCGGTCTTGTGGGTCTCGGCAAGATGGGCGGCAACATGCGCGAGCGCCTGCGCAACGCCGGCCACACGGTCATCGGCTACGACACCGACCCCGAGAAGTCGGACGTCGCCAGCCTGGCCGACCTGGTCAACGAGCTGGAGGCGCCCCGCACGGTCTGGGTCATGGTCCCGGCCGGCGACCCCACCCAGCACGTCATCGACCGTCTGGCGGACCTCCTCAAGCCGTACGACACGGTGGTCGACGGCGGCAACTCGCGCTGGACGGACGACGAGAAGCACGCCGAGGAGCTGAGCAAGCGCGGCATCGGCTTCGTCGACGCGGGCGTCTCCGGCGGCGTGTGGGGCCTGAAGAACGGCTACGCCCTGATGGTCGGCGGCGAGAAGGAGTACGTCGACCGGCTGCGGCCCATCTTCGACGCGCTCAAGCCGGAGGGCCCGTACGGCTTCGTCCACGCGGGCCGGGTGGGCGCCGGGCACTTCGCCAAGATGGTCCACAACGGCATCGAGTACGCCATGATGCAGGCCTACGCCGAGGGCTGGGAGCTGCTGGAGGCCGTGGACTCGGTGGACAACGTCCGCGAGGTGTTCCGCTCCTGGCAGGAGGGCACCGTCATCCGCTCGTGGCTGCTCGACCTCGCGGTGAACGCCCTAGACGAGGACGAGCACCTGGAGAACCTGCGCGGCTACGCCCAGGACTCGGGCGAGGGACGCTGGACGGTGGAGGCGGCGATCGACAACTCCGTGCCGCTGCCCGCCATCACCGCCTCCCTGTACTCCCGGTTCGCCTCCCGGCAGGACGACTCGCCGCAGATGAAGATGATCGCGGCGCTGCGCAACCAGTTCGGCGGTCACGCCGTCGAGTCCGCGAAGAAGGCGTAGCACTGTGGGTGATCTGCTGCTGGTCCGCCACGGCGAGACGGAGTGGAGCCGGAGCGGACAGCACACCAGCTTCACCGACCTGCCCCTCACCCCGCGCGGTGAGGAGCAGGCCGGGTCGCTGGCTCCGCTCCTGGCGGACCGTCCCTTCGCCCTGGTCCTCACCAGCCCTCTCGCCCGCGCGGTGCGCACCGCCGCGCTCGCGGGCCTGAGGGCGAGCGGGGAGGACCCCGATCTGCACGAGTGGCACTACGGCGCCTACGAGGGCGTCACCACCGAGGAGATACACCGCACCCGTCCCGGCTGGGACCTGTGGACCGACGGGGCCCCGCCCGGTCCGGACGGGCCCGGGGAGTCCCCCGAGGAGGTCGGCAAGCGCGCCGACCGGGTGCTGGCCCGGGTGGCCGGGGCGCTGCCCGAGGGCGACGTGGCGCTGGTGGCGCACGGCCACTTCCTGCGCGTCCTGACCGCCCGCCGGCTGGGCCTGCCGCCGTCGGAGGGGCGGCTGTTCCGGCTGGAGACGGGCACGGTCTCCCGGTTGTCGACCGAGCACGGCCGGCCGGTGATCCAGGAGTGGAACATCAGGGCGTGACCGGCCCCGGCCGGAGGTGAGTTGACAGCCTCCGGCCGGGACCACCAGAGTCCCCGTCGATGCAGATCGACGACATGACACCCGCCGAGCAGCGGGTATGGGACGCCTTCCCGCGCGGGGAGGACGTGGACTTCCGCGCGGCGGCGCACGAGGACCCGGCGCGGGGCGCCGGCCGGGGACCCGACCGGACCGTACGGGCGTCCGTGCTGCGGGCCCTGCTGCTGAGCGCCCCGCAGGAGGACGGGGAGACGGCCGCGCTGCGGCTGGCGGGGGCGCGGATCACCGGCGAACTCCGCCTGCAGTACGCGGACATCGACCACGCGGTGCGTCTGAGCGACTGCTTCTTCGAGGACCCGCCCCTGCTGTACGCGGCGCGGCTGCGTCAGCTCAATCTGCGCGGCTCGGCGCTGCCCGGCTTGAGCGCCGAGAACCTGCGTGTGGACGGCGTCCTGCGCCTGACGGACTGCCGGTTCGAGGGGCCCGTCCGGCTCGGCGGGGCGCAGATCGCCGGGGCGCTGTTCCTGGACGGGGCCGACGTGGGCGCACCGCCCGCGGGGCAGCCCGCGCTCCAGCTCAACCACGTCACCATCGGCGACGGTCTGTCCGCGCCGGGCCTGCGCACACGCGGGGAGATCCGCCTCACCGGCACGTCGACCGCCGGCACCGTCGACCTCAGCGGGGCGCGGCTGGACTCCGGGCCGGACACGGCCGCGCTCGACGCGGTCACCCTCACGGTGGAGGGCGACGTCCTGCTGCGCGAGGCGGACGTGCACGGCTGGATCGGCCTGCGCGGCGCCCGTATAGCGGGCCGGCTGGACTTCTCCCGCGCCCGCCTGGCCCATCCCGGTGACACCGCGCTGCGGGCGAGCAGTTGCACGATCGGGGAGCTGTGGCTGCGCGGCGGCCCGCCGGTGTCGGGCGCGCTCAACCTGCGCCGTGCCCACGTGGACGTGCTGTTCCTGGACCCGGACGTGGTGCCCGGGGAGGTCCTCCTCGACAGCCTCGTCTACACCTCCCTCACCCCGCACGAACCCGCCGAGCGGCGCCTGGCGATGCTGGAACGGGACCGTGAGGGCTATGTCCCGCACGCCTACGAGCAGTTGACCGCGGCCTACCGCCGGATCGGCGACGACGACGCAGCCCGCCTCGTCCAGCTCGCCAAACAGCGCCGCCGGCGCGCCACCCTGCCCTGGTACGGCAGGCTGTGGGGCCGCGTGCAGGACGCCACCTTCGGCTACGGCTTCCGCCCGCTGCGCGCGGCGGGCTGGCTGGTGTCACTGCTGCTGACGGGCTCCGTCGCCTATGCCCTGCACCACCCCGAGCCGCTGAAGCCGGGCGAGGCACCCGAGTTCAACCCGGTCTTCTACACCCTCGACCTGCTGCTGCCGGTGATCTCCTTCGGCCAGGAGGGCGCGTTCGCCCCCACCGGCTGGTACCAGTGGCTCTCCTACGCCCTCGTCCTCACCGGCTGGATCCTCGCCACCACCGTCGTCACCGGCGTCACCCGGACCGTCAGCCGCCAGTGAGCCCTCGCACCGCGTGCTGCGCCGCCAGCCGCACCGGCGCGTTCGCGGCGCCGTAGCCCCGGTAACCGCCGTCGCGCTGGACCAGTTCGAAGAAGACCCGGCCCACCGTGCGCGTGTAGCAGTGCCGGAACACGCCCCCGGCGTCGCGGTCGTAGAGGATGCCGAGGTCGCGGTAGGTCTCCAGCTCACCGTCGGCGAACTCGAAGCGGGCGGCGAGGTCGTCGTGGTAGTTGGCCGGGACGGGCAGCAGAGCGCCGCCCGCCGCGCGGAAGGCACGGGCCGCCGCGACCACGTCGTCGGTGGCCAGGGCGATGTGCTGGGCGTGGACGGTGTCGTCGGCCGGCGCGGCACCGACGGTGAGGACGATCCGGACGCCGCCGTCGGCGCTGGTGACGGCCCGGCTGCGCAGCAGCCCGTAGGGGTCGGCGACGTCCACGCTCTCCCGCGCGTCCAGGCCGAGCACGCCGCGGTGGAAGAGGACCGCCTCGTCGAAGTGGTGCCAGGGCTGGGTGAGGGCGAGGTGGTCGATGCCCCGGACGCCCACGCCGGGGGCGGGCCGGCCGGCCTCCGCGAAGTCGGCGCGCCACCCGGCCGGTTCGGGCCGGCCGGTGGCGCAGAGGAACAGCTCCGTGCCGTCCGGGGCGGCGACCGCCTCCAGCGCCGCGTCCCCGGCCGCCCGGCGGCGCGGCAGCACGGGCGCGAGCAGCGCCTCGGCCCGCCGGGCCGCCCCGGCCGGGTCCGGTGACTCCAGCCCGATCGCGGCGAGCCGGGCGCCCTCGCGGCGGCCGGCCGGGCCGGTGTTGACGAGGATCCGGGCGTCGCCCTGCTCCCACAGGGTGACGGGCTTGCCGCGGTGCCGCGCGGTACGGGTGAAGCCCAGGGCCCCGAGCAGGGCGGTGAGGGGCTCCGCGTCGGGCGTGACCAGTTCGGCGAAGGCGACGCCGGTGGGGACGACGGGCCCGGGCAGGGACGCGCGCCCCACCGTCTCCTGGAGCAGCAGCAGGGAGCGCCGGGCGTCCACCGCGGTGGGTCCGGCCTCGGCCTGCCGGAACACGTCGTTGAAGACCTCCAGGGACAGCGGCCCGTCGTAACCGGTGGCCAGGACGTGCCGTACCAGGCCCGCGACGTCGAAGCCGCCCTGGCCGGGGAAGCAGCGGTAGTGGCGGCTCCACTGCAGGACGTCCATGGCGAGCAGTGGGGCGTCGGCGAGCTGCAGGAAGAAGATCTTCTCGCCGGGAATGTCCTCGATGCCCCGGGGGTCCGAACCGCGGGAGAGGATGTGGAAGCTGTCGAGGCAGGTGCCGAGCGCCGGGTGCCCGGCCGTCTCGACGATGCGCCAGGCGTGGTCGTAGGTGCTGACGTGCCGGCCCCACGCCAGGGCCTCGTAGGCCACCCGGACCCCGCACTCCCGGGCGGTGTCGGCGAGCCGGCTGAGCTGCTCGGCGGCGAGGGCGTCGTCGTCCACCGCGTGCGGGGAGACGCTGGAGCAGACGAGGACCGTGCCGGCGCCGAGCCTGCGCATCAGCTCGAACTTGTGCCGTGCGCGCCGCAGATTGCGGGCGAACTCGGCCTCGGGGACGGCCTCGACGTCCCGCATCGGCTGGTACAGGTCGATGCCCAGGCCCAGGTCGGCGCAGCGGGCCCGGATCTCCTCGGGAGTGAGGGGGCTGGCCAGCAGGTCGTTCTCGAAGATCTCCACCCCGTCGAAACCGGCCCGGGCGGCGGCGTCGAGCTTCTCGGTGAGGGATCCGCTGAGGGAGACGGTGGCGATGGACGTACGCAACGTCGGTGTCCCTTCTGAGGACTAGTGGGGTGCGCCGACGGCGCCGGCCAGTTCGGTCAGGTCCTCCAGCATCCGCGGGGCGTCGGGTTCCCGGCCCGTGAACAGGCGGAACGCGTCGGCGGCCTGGAAGGCGGCCATGCCGCCGCCGTCGAGGGTGGCGCACCCCAGCGCGCGGGCCGTGCGCAGCAGTTCGGTCTCCAGCGGGCGGTAGACCACCTCCGCGACCCACAGTCCGGGGTGGAGCAGTCCGGCGGGCAGGGGCAGGCCGGGGTGGGCGGCCATGCCGGTGGGGGTGGCGTGGACGATGCCGTCGGCCTGCGCGAGCAGTCGCGCCTGCCGGTCCGGGGGCGCGGCGGCGGCCCGGCCCTCGCCGAAGGCGCGGTTCAGGGCGCCGGCGAGGGCCGCGGCCCGATCGGGCAGGGCGTCGACGACGGTGACGTGCCCGGCGCCGAGGGTGAGCAGGGCGTGCGCGACGGCCGCGCCCGCGCCGCCGGCGCCGAGCTGCACGACCCGCTCCAGCGGCGCGTCGGGCAGGCCGCGGGCGAAGGAGGCGGCGAAGCCGGTGACGTCCGTGTTGTGGCCGACGGCCCGGCCGTCCTCGAAGACCACGGTGTTGACCGCGCCGAGCGCCTCGGCCTGCGGGGCGAGCGCGTCCAGGTGTTCCAGGACGAGCTGCTTGCAGGGATGGGTGATGTTGAGGCCGTCGAACCCCAGGTCGCGGGCGGCCCGCACCAGGTCGCCCACGGCCTCGGGCGGCATCCCGAGGGGATCGAGGTCGATGAGCCGGTACACCAGACGCAGCCCCTGACGGTCGGCCTCCCGCTCGTGCAGCGCCGGGCTGAGCGACGGGCCGATCCCGGAACCGATCAGTCCGGCCAGATACGACTGCTTGGGCACGCGCGCCTCCCGAGCGGCTCCTGATGTACGAACCAGTACGTTAGCTATATCAGCCGAGCACAGGCCCGGGAAGACCCAGCGGCCGGCGGGACCCCTGCTTCTACAATCACCGGCACCGGACCCTCCGCCCGAAGGAACCTGATGACCAGCGTCGAAGAACCGGCACGTCCCGGCGAGCGCATCCGTGACGCCGCCCGCACCCGGGCCGAGATCCTCGACGTCGCCACGCAGGAGTTCGCCCGGGCCGGGTACGACGGGGCCCGGGTCGACGAGATCGCCGCCCGCACCCGCACCACGAAGCGGATGATCTACTACTACTTCGGCGGCAAGGAGCAGCTGTTCACCGCGGTGCTGGAGCGGGCGTACGGCGTGATCCGGGAGGCCGAGCAGCGACTCGACGTCGACCACCTCGACCCCGTGGCGGCGATCCGGCGCCTGGCCGAGCTGACCTTCGACCACCACGAGCAGCATCCCGACTTCATCCGCCTGGTCAGCATCGAGAACATCCACGAGGCGCACCACATCGCCGGCTCCGAAAAGCTCGGCAGGATCGGCTCACCGGCCCTGGACGTGATCCGCCGCATCCTGGCGTCGGGCCGGGAGTCCGGCCTGTTCACGGCCGACGTGGACGCCGTCGACCTGCACGCGATGATCTCCTCGTTCTGCTTCTTCCGGGTCTCCAACCGGCACACCTTCGGCGCCCTGTTCGGCCGCGACCTGCTCGACGAGGCGCAGCGCGCCCACTACCGGGCCATGCTCGGCGACATGGTGATCGCCTACCTGACGGCGGAGCGCACGGCGGACTGAACGCCCCGCACACGACCCTTGACACCGGCGGCACGCGGGCGCAGCATCACTGGCCATCCCTACTAACTACCCAGTGGGTTAAATAGCCGCGATCCGGCACGTCCCCCTCTGCTCGTCCGTGCTCGTCCGTGCTCGTCGATGTTTCCGCTCCGCCCGAGGTGGAGCCCCCTAAGGAGCCGCCGTGTCCGTCCCCGCCATGCCCCGAGGGTCCGCCGCCCCACCCGGCCAGCCGAAGAAGGCCGCCACCGCCGCCTGGATCGGCAGCGCGCTGGAGTACTACGATTTCTTCATCTACGGCAGCGCCGCCGCGCTGATCTTCCCCGAGGTGTTCTTCGACGAGTCCGACCCGGCCACCGCGACCTTGCTGTCGCTGGCCACCTTCGGCGTCGCCTACGCGGCCCGCCCGGTCGGCGCACTGGTGCTCGGTCACGTCGGTGACCGGCTCGGCCGCAAGAAGATCATGGTGTTCACGCTGGTGCTGATGGGCCTGTCGACGTTCCTGATCGGCTGTCTGCCGACCCGGGACCAGGTCGGCACCCTCGCCCCCGTGCTGCTGGTGCTGTGCCGGGTGCTGCAAGGGATCTCGGCCGCGGGCGAGCAGGCCAGCGCCAACTCCATGACGCTGGAACACGCGCCGCCGCACCGGCGCGGCTTCTTCACCAGCTTCACCCTCAGCGGCACCCAGGGCGGACAGCTGCTGGCCACGCTGGTCTTCATCCCGGTCGCCACGCTGCCCGAGGAGCAGCTGCTGTCCTGGGGCTGGCGGGTGCCGTTCTGGCTGAGCGTCGCGGTCGCCGTCGCCGGCTGGGTCATCCGGCGCAAGCTGGACGAGACGCCGGCGTTCGCCCGGCAGGCGGCCCGGGAGGGTGTCGTGAGGATGCCGCTGCTGGTGCTGGTGCGCGAGCACTGGGCGGACGTGCTGCGGGTGATCGCGGGGGCGCTCATCGCCTCCGTCAGCACGATCTTCACCGTGTGGGCGCTGGCGTACGCCACGAGCGACGCGGTCGGCATGTCCCGTACGGCCATGCTGTGGGTGGGTGCCCTGGCCAACGTGGTCGCGCTGGCCGCGATCCCGCTGTGGGCCACGCTCTCCGACCGGATCGGCCGCCGTCCGGTGTTCCTGATCGGCGCGGCCGGCAGCGCGGTGACGATGTTCCTGTACCTGTGGGCGCTCTCCACCGGCTCCTACCCGCTGACCTTCCTGACGGGCGTCCTCTGCTTCGGCGTGGTCTACAGCGCGGCGAACGGCGTGTGGCCCGCCTTCTACGGCGAGATGTTCGCGACCCGCGTGCGGCTGTCCGGTGTGGCCATCGGCACGCAGATCGGGTTCGCGGCGGCCGGCTTCGCGGTGACGTTCGCGGCGCGGATCGCCGGGCCGGACGGGGACGACTGGTCGGCGGTGGCTCTGTTCACGGCGGCGCTGTGCGTGCCGCCGGTCGTCGCGGCGGTGACGGCGCGGGAGACGCACCGGGTGCCGACCGAGGCACTGGGCGAGCGCGCCGTGCGTCCGGCGCCCCGTCCCGGCAAGGTGACCGTCTGACGGCCTGTGCCGCCGGGTGGGGCGTGGGGGCCGTGAGCGCGGCTCCCACGCCCCCTGGCACCGTCGTCGCGTGCGCGCACCCGTCCCTGCGCGATCATGAAGCGTTCCTGCAGCAGGATGGGATCGGAGGCGGCGGGGTATGCCGGATCTCACCTCGACGAGCGCGACGGAGGACGAGCCATGGCACCACTGCGAGAAGAGATCGAACCGGCCGAGGCGGGGCTGGACCCGCGCGTGCTGGAACGCCTGGACCGGCACTTCGCCCGGTTCGTCGACGAGGGGCGGCTGCCCGGCTTCCTCGTCTCGATCGCCCGCGGCGGACGCGTCGCCCACCTCGCCACCCACGGCTCACGCGACATCGCGGCCGGGCTCCCCGTCGAGCCCGACACCCTGTGGCGGGTCTACTCCATGACGAAACCGGTCACCGCCGTCGCCACGCTGCTGCTCGTGGAGGAGGGCCGGTTGTCGCTGGACGACCCGGTCGCCGACCATCTGCCGGCCTTCGCCGAGCCGCGGGTGTACGCCGGCGGCTCGGGCGAGGACGTGCGGACCCGCCCGGCGGCGGGCCCCATACTCGTCCGGCACCTGCTGACCCACACCGCGGGTCTCACCTTCGGCTTCTACCACTCCCACCCCGTCGACGCTCTGTACCGCCGGGCCGGTCTGGAATCGTCCGTGCCGCCGGGCGCGGACCTGGCCGAGACCATCGAGGTGTACGCGAGCCTGCCCCTGCAGTTCGAACCCGGCACCGAGTGGAACTACTCGGTGGCCAGCAACGTCCTGGGCCGCCTCATCGAGGTCGTCTCCGGCCGGCCGCTGGACGCGTTCTGTGCCGAGCGGATCTTCGGGCCCCTCGGCATGACCGACGCGGGCTTCCACGTCACGGACGAACAGGCGCCGCGGCTGTCCGAGATGTACGGCGAGAAGGAGGGCGGCGGCATCGAGCCGATCCCCGGGCTGCCGCTGCGCGGGCGGCCGCGGTTCCTGTCGGGCAGCGGCGGCATGGTGTGCTCGGCCCACGACTACCACCGCTTCATGGAGCTGCTGCGGCGCCGCGGCGAACTGGACGGCGTCCGGCTGCTCACTGCGCGGAGCGTGGACCTGATGAGCCGCAACCACCTGCCGGGCGGCGCCGACCTGCGCTCCTTCGGCAGCCGCCCCGCCCACGACGAGCCCGGCAACGAGGGGATGGGCTTCGGCTTCAACTGCTCGGTGGTGATCGACCCGGACCGGACGCAGGTGCCGTCCGGGCTCGGTGCGTTCGGCTGGAGCGGGGTGGCGACGACGACGTTCTGGGTGGACCCGGGCCGCGACCTGACGGTGCAGTTCATGACGCAGGTGCGGCCCAGGACCTCGCACACGGTCTTCAAGGACCTCAAGCGGCTGGTGCACGAGGCCCTGACGGGCCCCGTTCCCGGCTAGCGGTCGACGCGGAGCGTGAACTCCACTCCGTCGCGGGCGAGTTCGCTCAGCCACTGCTGTGACCGGGCCGCCGTCTCGGCCGCGCGGTTCAGGCCCGGCGGCAGGGAGCCGTCCAGGACGTGGCGGACGCCCAGGGCGAGGGTGCGCGAGACGCAGCGGGCCATCGCGCTCTCCCCGGCGTCCCCCACCAGGTCCAGCAGGTAGCCGCCGGACCAGCTCTGCCCCGCCTCGGACCGTACGTCCAGGGAGACGGCGAGGACGACCCGGTCCCGGTCGTCCTCCGTGGTCGGGTACCGGGCGGCCAGTTCCCGGGCCAGCTCGGCGATCCGCTCGTCGTCACCCCGCCTCAGTTCCTCGAACACGGCGTCCCAGGCCCGCAGCCAGCCCTCCAGACGCAGGGTGCCGCGGACGAACGTCCGCGGCGACCAGGTGTCCGGCAGTCCGTACTGCGCGACGAAGGGCACGCTGTCGCGGTTGGGGTAGACCTCGAACGTCTCCCCGTCGACGACGTGCCGCCGGGTCGCCTCCCAGGGGCGCTCGGCGACCGTCTCGGCGCCGTCGTCGATGTAACGGGCCGGTGAGCGCAGGGCGTTGAGGACGCCGGCGGGTGCCCAGCTGAAACGGTAGGTGAAGTCGTTCGGCTCGGCGGGGACACCGCCGCAGTACGACGTGAGGGCGTACGAGGCGGGAGTTCCGTCGCCGATCGCCTCGCGGGCCCGGGCGACGAGGTCGTGCGCGAAGAGGTGGTCGATGCCCGGATCGAGCCCGGCCTCGGTGAGCACGACGACCCCGGCCTTCTCGGCGGCGGGCACCTGCTCAAGCACCGCCTCGGACACATAGCTGGAGCAGGCGAAGTGCGCCCCCAGCCGCACGCACTCCGCCAGCAGCGGCGCGTGCTCCGGCGCCGGCAGCATGGACACCACCACGTCGCCGGGCGCCAGTTCGGCGGTGAGCGCGGACAGCGTGTAGGCGCGGGGCTCGACCCGTCCGGCCAGGCCCAGCCGGCCGAGGGCGTCGGCGGCACGGCCCTCGGTGCGGTGCCACAGCCGTACGTGCTCGGCGCTGTCGCACAGCGCGGCCAGTCCGCTGCCGGTGGACAGGCCCGCGCCGATCCAGTGGACGGTGCCGCTCGCGGGTACCGGATCAGTGGTCACGGAGATCCCCTTTGTCGAAGCCGTGCTCGCGGTTGGCCTGGCGGAACCGGTCCAGGCAGCGCCCCCAGGGCCCGGTGACGCCGAAGTCGAGGAGGTGGGGCAGCAGGGCGGCCGAGAAGTCGGCGCTGGACTCCAGCGGCAGCAGGGAGGGCAGGTTGTCGATGGCGATCAGATCAAGCGGCGGCTGCGCGCGCAGCCGCCGCGCCGGCTCGTCCCAGCTGGTGGTCTCGTCGTACACCGGCAGGACGTTGAGCGGCGAGCCGACGTCGCACGTCACGTCGCACAGGGTGCGCAGGCGGCGGCCGGGCGCGTCGAGGTCCTGCTCGCGCAGGAAGGGCGGGACGGGGCTGGTGGCGAGGACCGCGTTCACCATCACGTCGTGCCGCAGCAGGGCGGCGCGGTCCAGGTCGCGGGTCTCGGCCAGGTCCCAGCAGGTCGGGTCCACCCCGGCGGCGGCGAAGGCCACACGGGCGCCGCGGCCGCTGCGTCCCAGCGCGCCGACGACCAGGCCCGTGAAGTCGGGGTCGGCGTCGGCGGGCTTGAGGGCCTCGTCCAGTTCGGCCTTGGTCGTGGGCACGAGCGGCGCCCGCAGCCGGTCCCGGTGCCGCAGCACCGCCAGGGCGGCGCCCAGGTAGCCGGCCCAGAAACCGAAGGCGGCCAGGCGCCGCCCGGAGTCGTCCACCAGGTACTCCAGGTCGAACAGCGCCCCGCCGCCGGCGGCGAAGCGGCCCAGCAATTCCGCCGCTCCCGGCTGGCCCTTGTAGGCGTGGCCGAAGAAGACGTGCCGATGCGTCAGCGCGGCCGGTTCCCCGGGCAGTTCCTTCAGGCCGAGCACGACGGCGTCCCGCGGGGCCGACACCCAGGAGCCCGCGGGGGCGACGCGGCAGCCGGCCGCCTCGTACTCCTCGATCGGGAAGACCCGCTGCGGGGACTCCTCGACGGTCAGTTCCACTCCGTTCTCGACGAGGCGCCGGGCGTCGTCGGGCACGACGGGCGTGCGGCGCTCGGTCGTTCGGGCCTCGTGGCGCAGCCACAGATGGAGCTCGGTCATACCGGGTGAGCCTCCGGACGTGAGGCGTCGGCCGTCTCGGGCCGGCGCTCAAGGGGCGGACGTTCACGAAGCGTACGCGGCCCGACCACGGGTCGCGTACGGATTCGCCCAGGTCACGTCGTGGGGCACCGGCACCGGGCCGGGCGTCTCAGGAGGAGCTGACCACCGCGTCGAGATGGGGCAGATGGTGGTCGAGGCGCTCCCGCTTGGTGCGCAGATAGGTGATGTTGCTCTCGCACGGCGGGATCAGCAGCGGCACCTGCTCGGCGACGCGGATGCCGTGGTCCACCAGTGCCTCGCGCTTGCGCGGGTTGTTGGACATCAGGCGCACGGAGCGCACGCCCAGGTCGTCCAGGATGCGGGCGGCCACGCCGTAGTCGCGGGCGTCGACCGGCAGGCCGAGCGCGAGGTTGGCCTCCACGGTGTCCAGGCCCTCCGCCTGCAGCGCCATCGCGCGCAGCTTGGCGAGCAGGCCGATGCCGCGGCCCTCGTGCCCTCTGAGGTAGACGACGACACCGGCGCCCTCGGCGACCACCGCGCGCAGGGCGGCGTCCAGTTGGTCGCCGCACTCGCAGTGCTGGGAGCCGAAGGAGTCCCCGGTGAGGCACTCCGAGTGCAGCCGGACGAGAACGTCGTCGGTGGCGAGTTCGCCGTGGACCAGCGCGACCTGTTCGTCACCGCGGTCGTGGTCCATGTAGCCGATCGCCTGGAATGCGCCGTACACGGTGGGCAAGGGTGCATTCACGACGCGTTCCACGCCGGTGCGCTGCGGTGACTTCTTGCCGAGTACGCCTATTTTTTCTGTCATGATTCTCGAGTTCCTAAGCAGAGACGAAAGGCCGTGACGTGATGAATGATCTGGTGCCGGCGGACACCACGGAAGACGTACGGACGCGGGGCGCCGATGTCTCACGGCAGGTCGCGGTGCTTCCCGTGGGGAGCTTCGAGCAGCACGGTCCGTATCTTCCCCTGGCGACCGACACGCTCGTCGCCTGTGCCGTCGCGCGGGAGATAGCCGGCGCGTACCCGGTGCACCTCCTTCCTCCGGTGACGATCTCGTGCTCGCACGAGCACGCGGCCTGGCCGGGGACCGTCAGCATCTCCTCGGTGACCCTTCATGCGGTGGTACGGGACATAGCGGCCTCGCTGCGCCGGTCCGGGGTCGACGCCCTGGTGGTGGTCAACGGGCACGGCGGGAACTACGTGCTGGGCAACGTCGTTCAGGAGTCCTCCGCCCGCGGCGAGCGGATGGCGCTCTTCCCGGCCGCGGAGGACTGGGAGGCGGCGCGGGAGCGGGCGGGTGTGGTCACCTCGCTGCTCACCGACATGCACGCGGGGGAAATAGAAACCTCCATCCTTCTGCACGCTCATCCCGAAATGCTCCGACCCGGTTATGAGACCTCCGATTTCGTCGCTGACGACCGGCGTCATTTGCTCACCCTCGGCATGTCCGGCTATACCGATTCGGGTGTCATCGGCCGTCCTTCGCTGGGATCGGCGGAAAAGGGGAAGGAACTCCTGGCGAGCCTCGCGGATTCCTTCGGGGCGTATTTCTCGATGCTGACCTCCGAGGCGTAGGTCGTCCGGGGCGCGGGGCCGGCGCCCGGGTCCGCGCCCGCGGCGCGGGTGCGGTCGGCGGCGCCGGTCCGGTCGGTCGCCCCGGCGCCGTCGGTGGCCCGGGCGCCGTCGGTGGCCCGGGCGCCGTCGGTGGCCCGGGCGCCGTCGGCAGCGCGCAGGCCCGTGTACCAGCGGGCGACGAGCACGATCAGGCCGGGCAGGCTCGCCACGAGGCTGAGCACCCCGTAGACGACCGCGACGGCGAGTCCCCGGCCGGCGCCCAGACCGGCGGCGCCGAAGGCCCAGGCGGTGACGCCCTCCCTGGGGCCCCAGCCGCCGACGTTCAGGGGCAGTCCCATCGCCAGCAGGGCGAGGACGGCGAGCGGCACCAGGACGGCCACGGAGGCGGTGGTCCCGGCGACACGGGCGGCGAGGACGAACATGGCGACGTAACCTGCCAGGACGACCACGGAGGAGGCAAGCACTCCGGGTCCGTTGCGCCGGGACAGCAGCCCTTCCCGGGCCTCGGCGAGCAGCGCGCGGACCCTCCCGCCCCGGCGCGCGGGCGTGGCCCGGTTCATGCGCAGGGCGAGGACGACGGCGAGGGCGCCGAGTCCGGCCAGGGCCGCGAGCGGGGCGAGGTGCCGGGCCTCGGCGAGCACCGGGGACGGCATGGTCAGCAGGACGACCGCGGCCGCGGCGAACAGTGCGAGCTGCCCGGCGGTCCGTTCGAGGACGACGGCCTTCACGCCGCGCCGCAGGTCCCCCTCGCTCCGTCCGTGCCGTACCGCCCGGTGGACGTCGCCGAGGACGCCGCCGGGCAGGGCCGCGTTGAGGAACAGCGCGCGGTAGTAGTCGGCGACGGCGGGCCCGAACGGCAGCCGGATGCGCAGGCCGCGGGCGACGAGCGCCCACCGCCACGCGCTGAACACGGTCGTGACGGCGCCGATCCCGAGCGCGAGCAGCAGCGTCACGGCGTCGATCCGGCGCAGCCCGTCAAGGAAGGCACCCGTACCCAACCGCCAGAACAGCACCCCGACGATGGCGGCACCGACGACGGTCCCGAGGCGCGTACGGGCCTTGCGGGAAC
Source organism: Streptomyces sp. NPDC085932 (assembly GCF_044540525.1). Lineage (NCBI taxonomy): Bacteria > Bacillati > Actinomycetota > Actinomycetes > Kitasatosporales > Streptomycetaceae > Streptomyces > Streptomyces sp. NPDC085932. The sequence continues at coordinate 868,036 of NZ_JBITSJ010000001.1, read as the reverse complement.
CGAGCCTGGCGAGCAGCGGACGCGGACGGCCGGGCGCGGGGGCGCCGGTGCGGTCACCGGGTGTCTCCGTGGCGGCCGTGGGCGACGGGACGCCGGGAAGCTCGGCCACGACCCCGGACTGCGAGTCGCGGTCCCCGATGCCGGGCGCGGCCGGGACAGGCGTGGCGGCGGCCGCCGGAGCCCCGGCCCGGTCGGCGGGGCGGCGGTGCGTCGGCCCGGATGCCGCGGCGGTCGCGGCAATCACCGGGACCGCCTGGGCCCCCGTGACCGGAGCCGCCGGCGCCGGGGGCGGGGGCGGGGCGTCCGGTGTGCCGTGGGGTCGGGGGCGGGTGCCCGTCGCCTGGGGGGTCATGACGCTCCGTCCACCGGGTGGCACAGGGCCAGGAGGTCGGTGTGGTGGACCGTGACGCGCAACTCGCCTTCCGCGCACTGGCGCAGGCGGTTGTTCAGGTAGACCTCCGCTTCGGCCCGCAGCTCGGGACGCTGCTCGACTGCGGCGCCGACCCAGCCGCGCAGCCACTGCTCGGTGAGCGCGGCCTGCTCGGGCCCGAGCCGCCAGGGACTCGGGTGCAACCGTACGGTCGCGCCGTGCGCCGAGAACGCCTCGGCCGCCACCGTGACCGCGTCGGGGCCGAGGAGGCCGTCGCGGCGCTGATGGTCGTTGAACGCCCGCGTGATCTCCGCGTCGAGCGGGTGGGACGGGGTCAGTTCCACGCGTCCGGCGACGGACAGCGTCAGCAGAGCGGGGCAGCCGGCTCCTGCGCAGGCGGCGGCCAGGGTGTCGATCTCCTCCCGGGTGAGGACGTCCAGCAGGGCGGACGCCGTCACCAGGGAGGCACCGTGCAGGGCGTCCGCGGTGAGCCGGGCGACGTCACCGCGCCGCGTCTCCACGCTGACCCGGCTGCCGTCGGCGGCCGAGCGGGGGGAGGCCACGGCGGCGAAGTGCAGCAGGTAGGGGTCGCGGTCGTGCAGGATCCAGTGCTGCGCGCCGTCCAGTCGGGCGGCGAGCCAGCGGCCCATCGAACCCGTGCCGCAGCCCAGGTCGTGGATGACGACACCCGACTTTCCGGGCAGGTTGGCGAGCCGGATCCGCAAGGGGTCGAGCAGGTCGTGCGCCCGCGCGGCGGCATCGGCCGGTTCCCGCAGCTCCAGCCATTCCGGCGCGTACCGGGGCGGGTCGTCGGGAGCGGCCTCCCGCAGTTTCACCGTGGGCCGGGAGCCGGGTGCGGCGGTGGGGCCCGCGCCGGGGATGACCGCGCCGGGGGCGTGGGCGGGTCCGGACGGGCCGCCGGGACCGGTCCGCGCGGGGACCGTGCCGGCGAGGCCGCCCGGACCGGCACTCGCGTCCACCCCGCCGGCGGGCCGGCCTGTCACGGACCCGGTACCCGTGGCCGGCGCCCGGCCCGCTCCGGTGTTGCCGCCGGCCCTCACGCCCGCGGGGTCCGTGGGGCCCGCGGCGCCGCCGGGCACGGGCCCGGGAAGCACGCCGCCCGTGGACTCCGCGGCGCGGGCGGGCCCGGGCCGGGCCGGGATCGCTCCGCTCGGCTTCGTCGTCGCCGGGTTCGTCATGCGGCCCTCCGGGGTTCGGTCGGGAGCCGGCGCAGAACAGCCGCCAGGCTCTGTGCGGTCGTCGCCCAGCCGTCGAGGGCGGCGCGACGGCCGCGGGCGGCGGCCTTCAGCCGGCGTCGTACATCCGCCTCGCCGAACCAGCCGCGCAGTTCGGCGGCGATGGCGGCGGGGTTCTCCGGCGGCACGAGGATGCCGGGCACCCCGCCGTCGGGCGCGCGGCCGACCGCCTCGGGAAGCCCGCCGACGTCCGTCGCCAGCACCGGGATGCCCCGGGCCAGTGCCTCGGTCACGGCCATGCCGTACGTCTCGGCGTAGGAGGTGAGGACCATCAGGTCGGCGGTGGCGTAACTGGCGTCCAGGGCGGCGCCGGACTGCGGTCCGGCCAGCTCCAGCCGGTCCCGCAGGCCGTGCCGTGCGATGAGGGACCGCAGATGGGCGACGTACTCGGGGTCCTGGGTGAGGGCGCCGACGCACACGCAGCTCCACGGCAGGTCGGTCACCGTGGCCAGCGCCTCCACCAGCCGGTGCTGCCCCTTGCGCGGGGTCACGGCGGCCACGCACAGCAGCCGCGACACACCGTCGGTGCCGGGCGCGAGGGGTGCGATGTCGGCGCCGGGAGCGGCGACGTGCACCCGCTCCGGGGGCAGGCCGTGGTGGGCGACGAGACGGCGGACCGCCCAGTCGCTGGTGGCGATCACCGCGGGCACCGCCCGCAGCACCGCCCGCTCCCTGGCGTCGAGTTCGGCGGCGACCGCGGCGTCGAGCCCGGTCTCGTCGCCGAGCGGGAGGTGGACGAGCACGGCCATGCGCAGCCGTTCCGCCTCCGGCACCACGATCTCCGGCACGCCGCAGGCGACGAGCCCGTCGAGCAGGACGACGGCGCCGTCGGGCAACGCGGCCAGCGTGCGGGCGAGTTCCGTCCGGGCGGCCGCCGCGGGCCGGGGCCACACGCCGGCCACCGCGTGCTTGTTCACCTGCCAGCCGAAGCCCGGCAGGTCCAGGCAGACCCGCCGGTCGTAGGCGTTGCCGCCGCTGGGGGTCGCCGGGTCGTCGACGCCGCCCGGCAGCACGAAGTGCACGGTGCGCAGGGACATGGGGATGATCTCGGCGTTCTTCAGGGCGGCGTGCTGCACGGGCACGTAGTCGAGGCGCGCGGGTGCCGCTCCGGCCGGCCCGGGCGGCGCGGGTACCGCTCCGGCCGGTCCGGGCCGCTCGATGGTCGTGTCGGTCACAGCGCACGCTCGTAACTCGCCCAGGCGATGTGCGACTCGTGCAGGGTGACGGTGAGGCCCGCGATGCCCTTGGCGCCCTCGCCCAGCGCGCCCTTGTGGATGCGCTCGGCGAGCCGGTCGGCGATGACCTTGGCCAGGAACTCCGTGGACGTGTTGACTCCGGCGAAATCGGGCTCGTTGTCGAGGTTGCGGTAGTTCAGCTCGCTGACGACGGCCCCGAGTTCCTGGGTGGCCAGCCCGATGTCGACGACGATGTTGTCCTCGTCCAGCTGTTCGCGCCGGAACGTGGCGTCCACCAGGAACGTGGCGCCGTGCAGGCGCTGCGCCGGTCCGAAGACCTCGCCGCGGAAGCTGTGGGCGATCATGATGTGATCGCGGACGGTGATGCTGAACAACGGACGACCCTCCAGGTGCGGCGCGTCTGCTCCCCCGCTGATGGCTGCCGGGGATGCCGAGTAGTACGGCTGCTTCCCTTCCCCCGTTCAGTGTCGGCTACGTCTTTTCTCAGGTCAGGCGCTCTTGCTCCGCCGATGTCGTACCGGATGGAACGAATCGTCAGCCGATGCGTCAATCGCTCTCGTCGTAACGGACGCGGTGGCACAGGGCGGGGACCTCGCCCGAGGCGAGTCCCGGCAGCACGCCGGGCAGGTCCTCGAAGGCCGACTCGCCCGTGACGAGGGCGTCGAGCGCCGGGTCGGCGAGCAGGTCGAGGGCGACGGCGAGGCGGTCGGCGTGGCTGCGGCCGGGGCGGGCCGGGGAGACGGTGCCGACCTGGCTGGAGCGGATGGTCAGACGCCGGGAGTGGAAGGCCTCGCCGAGCGGCAGGCTCACCTTGCGGTCGCCGTACCAGCTCAGTTCGACGACGGTGCCCTCGGCGGAGAGGAGTTCCAGCGACCGGGCGAGGCCCTGTTCGGTGGCGCTGGCGTGGACGACCAGGTCGCGGTCGCCGTCGGCGTCCTGCGGGGTGGCGAAGGACACTCCGAGTGCCTCGGCCGTCTTCGCGCGGGACGGGTCGGCGTCGACCAGCTGGACGCGCACGCCGGGGAAGCGGGCGAGCAGGGCGGCGACGGAGCAGCCGACCATGCCGCCGCCGACCACGGCGATCCGGTCGCCGATCAGGGGCGCGGCGTCCCACAGGGCGTTGACGGCGGTCTCCACCGTCCCGGCGAGCACGGCCCGTTCGGCGGGCACGCTGTCCGGGACGGGCGTCACGGCGCTCGCCGGCACGACGTACCGCGTCTGGTGCGGGTAGAGGCAGAACACCGTCCGGCCGGCGAGCGCTTCGGGTCCCTCCTCCACCACGCCGACGTTGAGGTAGCCGTACTTCACGGGGCCCGGGAAGTCGCCTTCCTGGAAGGGGGCCCGCATGACCGAGTGCTGGCTCTCGGGCACGCCGCCGCGGAAGACGAGTGTCTCGGTGCCGCGGCTGACACCGGAGAACAGCGTACGCACCAGCACCTCGTCCTCAGCGGGTGCGCGCAGGGCGACGTCCCGGATCACGCCTCGGCCAGGCGAGTCGATCCAGAAAGCGCGTCCGGTGTGCTTCATCGAAGTCCTCCTGAACGATCGGGAAGCTGCTTGCGTACCGAGGGGTGCACAGGCCGCGCACAAGGTAGCGGCGTTGATCGACTCTGTCACACGGCCGGAGGGTGTTCGGTGGCCCTGAACAACACTTACGACGCGAGGCTCGTACAGCAGGAGACCGCCGTGGGGGCGGGGGTGCAGGTCCTGCTGCTGGCCCTGATCGGCACGGCGATCGGGATGGGCCCGGCGGGCTGGCTGAGCGGCCTCGCGTTCGCGATCGCCACCTGGGCGGTGCTCTCCCGGGCTCTGCACCGCTCCCGGTTGCGCTCCTTCGGCGCGGCGAACCGGGTCACCCTCGGCCGGGCCACGCTCGTCGGCGGTGTCACCGCGCTGGTCGCGGACTCCTTCCAGAGCTCGCCGCCGGTGTCGCTGTTCGTCGGGCTGACGGCGGTGGCACTGATCCTCGACGGCGTCGACGGCAAGGTCGCCCGCCGCACCGGCACCTCCACCCCGCTGGGCGCGCGCTTCGACATGGAGGTCGACGCGTTCCTGATCCTGGTGCTCAGTGTGTACGTCTCGACGGAACTGGGCCCGTGGGTGCTGCTGATCGGCGGCATGCGGTACGTCTTCGTCGCCGCGGCCCGGGTGTGGCCCTGGCTGACCGCGGCGCTTCCGCCCAGCACGGCCCGCAAGACGGTCGCCGCGCTGCAGGGCGTGCTGCTGCTGCTGGCGGGCTCCGGTCTGCTGCCGTACGCGGCCAATTTCGCCGTGGCCGCCCTGGCCCTGGGTCTGCTGGTGTGGTCGTTCGGCCGGGACGTGCTGTGGCTGTACCGGACCTCGCGGGTCGAGGAGGCCCCGGCGCCGCGCCCCGTCCGGGAACTCGTCGCGGGCTGACGCCCGGCCCGGTCAGGTGCCGAACCGCCCCCGGGCCGCCTCGATGTGACCGAGGTGCTCATGGGTCCAGCCGCAGATCAGGTCGACCGTGGCGCGCAGGGCCCGGCCCGGTTCGGTGAGCGTGTACTCGACCTTGGGCGGAACGGTGGGGTGGACCTTGCGGTCGACCAGGCCGTTGCGCTCCAGCATCCGCAGGTTCCGGGTCAGCATCTTGTGGCTGACGCCCTCGACCTCGTCGCGCAACTCGCTGAAGCGGAGCGTGCGTTCGCCGAGGGCCTCGATGATCAGCAGCGCCCACTTGTTGGCGACGTCGGAGAAGATCTCCCGCGCCAGCGAGTCCGCCCGCCGGAGGTCCGCGTTCTCCGGCACGTCCCTGAGCTGCTTGGTCACCATCTGGTTCCCCTGTCACCGAAAAGTGCGTTCTTCCAGGCCGGCGTTCACTCTCCTACGGTTCCTGAGTAACCACAAGAGAGCACGGACGGATCCGGGCTCGACGGAAGGACGGGAACCATGACCACCCTCGACCTCTACGACCACGGCATCCCGGCCGAGAAGCACTTCGGCTACACGCAGGCGATCAGGTCCGGCGAGCTGATCCACGTCTCCGGCCAGCTCTCCTTCGACGACGCGGGCGACTTCAGCCCCGAGGACGACGTGGCCGCGCAGCTCGCGCGCACCTACGTCAACCTCGACAAGGTCCTGGCCCACTACGGCGCCACCCGCGACCAGATCGTCTCGCAGACGCTGTACGTGGTGGACCTGGTGCGCAACGCGGAGGTGGTGGCGGAGGCCAACCGGGCCTACTTCGGTGCCCACCGCCCGGTCAGCACGGCCCTGGGCGTCACCGAACTGACCTTCCCCGGGCAGGCGGTCGAGATCAGCTGCGTGGTCGACACGCGGCTGCCGGCCTGACGCAGGAGGTGCATTCAGCGGCGCGTGCCGGGCCCCACCAGGGTCCGCTCGTACGGGTCGAGGAGCACGCCCCGGACCTTCGCGGAGACGCCGAGGACGATCCGCTGGTGGGCGAGCGGCACGACCGCGTCCGTGCCGAGGATCACTGCCTCGGCGGCCAGGGCGGCGTCCTGCCGCTCCCCGGTGCCGTCGGCCCGGTCGGCCCGCTCGACGGCCCGGTCGACCTTCGGGTCGCACAGCAGGGCGAGGTTGTAACCGCCGTCGCAGGTGTAGTCAGCGGCCAGGATGCCGACGGGGTCGCCGGTGTCCAGGAGGCTGTTGCGGGCGCCGATGAAGGCGTCGAACCTCCCCGCCAGCGCGTCGCTCTCCAGCCGCGCGTACTCGCGCACCTGCAACCGGACCTCGAATCCGGCCTGTTCGAGCTGCTGCTGCACGACCTGGGCGACTTCGGGGAGTTCGGGCCGGTTGTCGTAGGTGGCGAGGGTGAGCGGAGTCCCGTCGGGCCGGGCGGCCTTCGCGCGCCCCGACGGCTTCACCCTCCTGCCCTCGGCCCAGGTGACGGCGGGGCCGTAGATTCCGGCGCCGGGGTCGGCGTGTCCTTCGAAGACGCCCTCGACGAGGGCGGAGGAGTCGACGGCCGCACGGGCGGCGGCACGCAGCTCCGGGTCCTTGAAGGGGCCGGTCCTGGTGTTGAGGTGCAGGCTGGTGGTCCGGGTGGTGCCGGCTTCCCGGCGGGTGTCCGCGTCGAGCGTGGCGGCCTGGGCGACCGGGACGGCCTCGGCGATGTCGACGTCGCCGGTGCGGACGGCGTTGGCGCGCGCGGTGCCGTCCGTGACGAAACGCGCGTCGATGCCGGAGGCCTGGGCGCGGCCGCCCCAGTGGTCGTCGTAGCGGTCGAGGGTCGCGGAGGTGCCGCCGTCGACGCGGGTGAGTTCGAAGGGGCCCGTGGCCGTGCCGACCGGCGTGGGGTTGCCGCGCTTCGCGTACGCCTTCGGGGACAGGACGGCCAGGCTCGGGCCGGCCAGGCGCATGGGCAGGACGGGGTCGGGCTCGGCGGTGGTGACGCGCACGCCGTCGTCCCCGTCGGGCCGCGCGCTGAGCGTGACGCCCGCGAGGGGGGCGGGCACGGGCTTCGCCTTCGTGGCCCGGGTCAGTGCCCCGGCCACGGCCGACGGGGTGACCTCGGTGCCGTCGTGGAAGGTGGCCTCGCGCAGGGTGAAGTGCCAGGTGCGGTCGTCCTCGCGGCTCCAGGACCGGGCGAGTGCGGGGGTCGCGGCGCCGTTGGCGTCCAGGGCGGTCAGCCCTTCGGTGACACCGAGACGGCTGAGCAGCGTGGCGTCGGCCCCGTACGGCGAGAAGTTCTCGGCGGGCGGGAAGGCGAGGGCGACGCGCAGCCGGGAGCCGGATGGCCCCCCGTCCGGCGACGACTGCCCGTCGGGGGAGACGAAACAGCCGGCCAGTCCCGGCAGGAGGACGAGGACGGCGAGGAACCGGCAAGGACCCTTACTGCTCATGTAACGCACCTGCACACCCTACGCATCAAGCATCGGCCGCCGACCGGCACCCCCGATCGCCGCACGGGATTTGACAGTGGCGACGGTCACTCCCTAAAACCTAGTCACATGACATCCATTTTCAAATTGCCGGGCCGGTCATGAGGGTCGCGTTCGTCGGCAAGGGCGGCAGCGGCAAGACCACGCTGTCTGCGCTCTTCTCCCGCCACCTGGCGCGCTCCGGCGCCCCGGTCCTCGCCGTCGACGGCGACATCAACCAGCACCTGGCCGAGGCGCTGGGCCCCGAGGAACGGCCCGCCGTCCCGCTGGGCCCGCACCTCACCGGCATCAAGGACTTCCTCCGGGGCGACAACCCGCGCATCACTTCGGCCGGGTCGATGCTCAAGACCACCCCGCCGGGTCGCGGCTCCCGCCTCCTGCGCCCTCTGGGCGACGACGCGCTGCACGCCCGCCACGTGGGCCGGGCCGGCGGCGTACCCCTGATGGTGACGGGCGAGTTCGACGAGTCCGACCTGGGGGTGGCCTGCTACCACTCCAAACTCGGCGCGGTCGAGCTGTACCTGGGCCACCTGCTGGACGGCCCCGGCGAGTACGTCGTGGTCGACATGACAGCGGGCGCGGACGCCTTCGCGTCGGGCCTGTTCACCCGCTTCGACCTCACGTTCCTGGTGGCGGAGCCGACCCGCAAGAGCGTGTCGGTCTACCGCCAGTACCGCGACCACGCCGAGCAGTTCGGCATCCGCGTCGCGGTCGTCGGCAACAAGGTCACGTGCGAGGACGACCTGCTCTTCCTCAAGGAACAGGTGGGCGACGACCTGCTGACGCACCTGGTGCACTCCCCCTGGGTCCGCGCGGCGGAACAGGGCCGGGCGGCGGGCGAGTTGGAACCCCACAACCACCACGCGCTGAACGTCCTGCGCGAGACGGTCGACGCCCAGGTCCGCGACTGGACCCGGCTCCACCGTCACGCGGTCGAGTTCCACCTGCGCAACGCCCACGCCTGGGCGAACGACCGCATGGGCGAGGACCTGGCGGCACAGGTGGATCCGGATTACGTACCGGGACCGGCGGCCCGCTGACGCGGCGCGGGGCACCGCGCGAAGGCACCCACGCCGGCCTGACCCGACCGGGCGGCATCGCCGGTCGTTACGCTCGCTCCACGACATCGGCGTCTACCGCCTGGAGGCGGAGGACCTCCCCGACAACCCTCCGCCGCTTTCTGCTCCCACCGCATCGGAGCGGGCCTCACACGCCAGGTCGGAAGAGAGGCTGGTGATGTACGCGGACAGGTTCCACACCAAGTCCAGGCCGTCGGCGTCCTCTCCCCCGACGAGGGCCTGGGGCGGAGTCGATGGACTCAACCGGCAGCGGGACGCCGCCCGAGAAGCGCCTCGCGCTCCTCGTCCGGAATCCTCATCGACTCGGCGAGCACCGCGGCGAGCGCGTCCACCCGGGTGCGGTCGGTGTCGGCGCGGAACAGCCAACGGATGCTCTCGTCCCGCGTGATGAGATCGATCGTCGGGCGCTCACCCTCGTCCCGTGTCGCTGCGCGGACGTAGCGCACCTGGTCGATCGGGATCTCCCGACGGACCTCGCCCTGCTCGAGGAGCGCGTTCGTTCCGGTGGTGATGACACGGCGGTCCGTGACCGCGATCAGGGTCCTGGCCACGGCCTTGTCCCTCGCCGCCGCCAGCTTCTCCTTCGCCCCGCCGAAGATCGCGGTCACCGGGCCCAGGGCGTCGAGCTGGTCGGCGAAGCCGAGGATGCGCAGGGTCTCACCGTCCTCGACGTGCCAGCGCAGGATGCGAAGGTACGGGTCCAGGTCCAGCGATCCGGGTGCACAGACGACCTCCGGCGCCTCCAGCGGAGGAGTCGGCGGCCGGAGGGCGTCGGCGAGAGGCTCGATCGCCTCCAGCAGACGGGCGGAGGCGTGGCGGACCGCCTTCGCGTCCCTCCGTTTCCCCGGCAGTGACGCAGACAGCGTCTCCCGTCCGGGAAGTTCGGCGATGATGCGCAGTTCCCTCGTCAGCGCGCCGACGAGCCGCGTCGCCTCGGTGAGTGAGGAGTCCAGCTCCGTACGGGTGTCGCTCGCGATGACGCCGACGAGCCGGGCCTCGTCGGCGTCTTCGCGTCCCGCATTCCTCGCCTTCCCGGCGCGGAGTGCCTGATAGCCGGTCCACGCCTGGAGGGAGGACAGCAGCGCGTGGGTGTCGAAGAGGATCGCCTCGCCGTTCGCCTGGAGGTACTCGCGCAGCTCCCGTGTGCCGGGCTGGTCGAGCTGACCGACGTGGCACCTGACGTTCCGTCGGTACAGGTCGAGCTGCTTGCTCAGCGGGGCCTCATGGCCCGCGACGTTCTCCCACAGGGACGCGGGGACGGACCCGACCGCTCGCGCCTGGTCGACCGCTCGCGCCACTGTGTTGACGAGTCCCGTGAGTTCGGCCCACTGCTCGTTGCGGAGAGTCGTGAGCACCTGGCTCGTCAGCGCGACGTTGGTCCTCACGAGGCCCGTGATCTCACTCAGCTGCATCTGAAGCGCGATCATGGCCAGGGCCGGCCCGAGCGTGGCCACGGTCTGCGCCGTGCTCACGGTCGTCAAGGGGAGGAAGCGGGCCTGAGCGACGATCCTGCCGTGGGCGAACACTGCTCCGAGGTTCGCGCCGTCCTTGACGGCGAGGGTCCCGCCGGCCTTCAGCAGCGCCTGCGTCGCGCTGCTGATCCTGTAGAGCCCTTGCGCACCGGCGAACACGTGGGCGAGGCCACCGGCCGCGGTCGCCGTGTTGCCGAGCGAGGCGAGGACCGTGGAGATCTTCTCGCGGTCGGCGGACGGCACGAGTCCGAAGTCGATCAGATCGGGCCGGAGCTCCACGGGGACCTCACCGAGTACGACGGCGACCCCCGGCAGCACCTCTGCCAGAACGGCCGGCGTCGTCGCCGGACCGACCTGCCGGTCCGATGCCGAACCGTCCACCGCGGGAGGTTCGGCGGTGTCGCTCCTGCCACTCGGCGCGGACCCGGCACTCTCCGTGGGCTCCGAGGACTCCGAAGGGACCTGCATTCGCTCTCCTCCCCGACAAGCGCGCTCAACGACCGTGCGCCGTGTGCAGCCGGTCCCTCACATGGTGCAGCGGATACCGTCGCCCGGTGGGTCGGACTGTTGAAGATCACTTCTCGCGAGTGAAGCGGACATCCAGACCGCAGGGCACATCGGGGTCGTCGGTGGCGCACAGGGTGTCGCCCCCTTCGACGACGGCCAGTTCCAGCATGCAGCCGAAATGCCGGCGCTCGAACCCGAGGCCGATCCATGAGCCCGACGTCGCCGTGCCAGATCGGAAACTGCTGCCATTGTCCTTGACGACCATGAAGCCCCAGCTGCCGGCCGATTCGCCGCCCGGGCAGTCGGTCTCGGCGAGCATCTCGGAATCCAGACCGACGGCGGTGAACTTCCGGTCCGCCGAGAACGAGAGCCGCTCTCCGTCGGGCCCCTTCCAATTCCCGACGACGCGATCGACAGGGACCTTGGCTGTCTCTTCGGTCGCGCACGCCGTCAACAGCAGGAGCGGAGCAAGGGTGGCGCCGATCCAGCGGGCGGGCCTCGACGAGGGCTTGAGCACGGCTTCATCCTAAAGGTGGGAGGACAGGGGGGGGCGTCGGGGGGGGGGGGCCCGGGGGGGGGGGGGGGGCCCCCCCCCGGGGGGGGGGGGGGGGGCCCGGCCCCCCCCCCCCCCCGAGATTTAAAAGAAAACGTTGTTGGGCCCCA
>NZ_JBITSJ010000001.1:0-856621 GCF_044540525.1 Streptomyces sp. NPDC085932 | reverse complement strand
GCGCCGCCCCGGGGGGGGGCCCCCCCGGGGGGCTTCCGCCCGCATAAACCATACGGGGGGGGGGCGGGGGGGGGGGGGGGGGGCCGGGCGCCGGGGGCCGGGCCCCCGCCCCCCAGCGGGGATCAGGTGCGTGTCCCGGCTATCCGAGCCACTCGGAATAGTTCACGCACTCGTTGAGCGGCCACTTCTCCTCCCAGGAGAAGTCCTCGACCACGGCCGCGCCGAAGGTGTCCTCGAAAGCGGGGTTCCACGACCGGGGAATGACATGGGTCGCGGACCGCCAGTCGGACTTGTTCGTCACCTTGAAACTCAGGGTGACGCTCCGCTCCTTCTTGTTGATCGACTTGATCTGAGCTTCGCCGTTGTAGCTTCCGAGGAACGCGTCGGCCTGGTTCTCCGTCCCCAGACCCCCATTGGTCAGCACACCGAGGACGTCGTTGGCGGCTCCGCGCAGGGAATTGAACTTGTACCAGGGGCTGCCGGGCTCGGGGCCCACGTCCTTGTAGTCCATGTTCGCGACTTCCTTGGCGAACGGCGCTCGCATGCCCTTGTCGCGGGCCTGTCCCACCAGCGTCGCCCGCATCTCGGAAACGGTCGGGTCGACCGCCAGGATCGACGTGAACGCGTCCCCTCCCCGGAAGTCCTGGTGCTCCCGCAGCGGATAGCCACCGCCCCACAGCCAGCCGAAGAACAGGGAGCGCGATGTCTCCCAGCGGTTGGCCGCCTTGGGGTCGCTGACGATCCCCCAGTCGCGGATCGACGCGAGCCACTCGTCCTGGGTCTGGGAGGGCGGGTTGAACGGAAGGTCCCAGGACTTGGTGATGTAGTTGTACGTGGCGCCGGGCGTCCACTGAGTGATGGACTGGCCCGTCCAGCCGCCGGACGAGGTGGAGGCCGTACCGCCACCACCGCCGTTGCCGGTGCCACCGCCGCCCCCGCCGAGGACGGTGTCGAGCACGGCGCCGACCGCGCCGATGATGCCTCCGATGGCGCCGCCGACGACAGCGCCGATGATGCCCAGGATTCCGCCGAGACCGTCCGACATACCGGTGGGATCGGCGCTGGTCACCGGGTTGTTCCCGGCGTAGGCGTAGCCGTTCAGGGTCTGCGGCCTGTTCGGTTCGAGCAGCGGGTCGACGCTGAGGAACCGGCCGAGGCCCGGGTCGTACTGGCGGGCACCGAGCTGGGTGAGCCCGGTCGTTTTGTCCTCGGGCTTGCCGAGGAAGCCCTTGTCATCGGGCCAGCTACCGGACGTCGTGCCGCGCGTGCCTCCGAAAGGCCTGGTGTACCGCTTGGTGAAGGCCAGCGTGTCCGAGGCGATCGCCAGGCTCGAGGTGCCGTGGTGGTCACCGGCGAGGAACGTCAGCTTCGTTCCGGTCTGGCCCGCGGTGGAGGTCCGCACGCCGATGACGGCGTCGCCCGCCTTGTACGTGCGGGCGCCGGAGAGCGCCTTGGTGGCGCCGTTGCCGCCGACCTTGAGCCGCACCTCGGTCACACCGAGGTAGAGCACCGTCTCACCGTCGGTGGTGGTGGGCCGCTTGATGAGCAGTTCCCCGCTCGCGTCGTAGACGTAGCCGGTGCCGGTGGCCGGTTTGCCTCCGGCGGCGGGTTCACCGGCGGCGGCGAGCCTGCCCTCGGCGTTCCAGGTGAGCGTCTGGGTGGCCTGCGTGCCCGGCCTGGTCTCGGTGTTGCCGGTGGCGTCGTACGTGTACGACTCGGTCTTCGTTCCGGTCACCGTGGAGGACAGTGCGTGCGGCTGGCCCTTGGCCGTGCCGTACTTGTACTCCGTGGTGACGGTGCCCGAAGGGCTGTGCTCGGTCTGCTTGGAGCGCAGCCCGGAGTCGTTGTAGTCGTAGCTCGTCCAGTACGGCGCGGCCCCGCCCAGGTTGGTGGTGGTGTGGCCCGACGCCGCGCAGTCGGCGGTCTTCGGCGTCCAGGCCTCGCTCAGGCGGCGATAGCCGTCGTAGGCGAAGCACTGGTAGTCCTCCTTGCCGGTTCCGCCGAGGGTGGTGCCGTCGAAGACGGATGTGATGTTGCCGGCGTCGTCCTGGGTGTACTTGAGCTCCTGGAGCATGTAGCCGTGGACGTCGTCGGTGACGTACGACCGGGTGAGTCGGCGCGTGCCGGCCTCGTAGTCGTAGTTGACGTACACCTTCTTGGCGGTGGTCGGGTCGGTGGCCAGAGTCAGCTGACGCAGGTCGCCGACGGGTGAGTAGGCCGCTCCCTGGAGGTAGCCCGTGGTGCCCTTGGCGGTCTGCACCTGGCCCAGCCCGTCGTAGGTGTACGACACGGTCTCCGCCGGCAGTCCGGCCACGGCGGGAGCCGCCGCCTGCTTGACGCTGCCGTCCAGGTTGTATCCGGTGGAGAAGGACAGCTTGTCCGGTACCCCGGACTTAACCAGTTCGTCGTCCAGGGGCAGGATCAGCTGGTTGCCGGTGGCCTTGTACATGGCGTCATAGGAGGTGACCTTCTGGGTGTACGCCTTGCCGGCGACTCCTCCCTCGTACCGTACGGCCGTGTCCTGCTGGCCCTTGGCGAGGGTGTCGAACGACCAGGCCGCCAGCTTGTTGGCGTCGGTCTTGGACGTCTGCCACATGCCCGTCTTGCGACCCAGGATGTCGTACTCGAACAGCAGCGCCTTGCCCCGGCTGTCGGTGGACTTGACGGCCTGGTCGAGCTGGTTGTGCTCGGTGACCGTCCTGCCCTTGTCGGGGTCGGTGACGGCCGCCTGACGGCCGAAGAGGTCGTACTCGTACGTCCAGACGGACTGGTCGTGCGCGGTGATGCTCTTCTGCCGGTCGGCGGCATCGAACGTGTAGCGGGTGGTCATGTAGGCGGTGCCGGTGGGCTCGGTGCCCGCGAACTCGCGCCGTTCGACGGTCTGGCCGAGGGCGTTGGTGATCACCGCTGTGGCGTTGCCACCGGCCGGGGCGCTGGTGAGGACGGTGTCGCCGCGGTAGGTCGTGGTGACCGACCACTCGGCGGCGCCGTAGCTCTTGGTGACGGCTTTGGTGACCCGTCCGGTGCCGTCATAGGTGCTGTCGGTCTGCCGGGGTGCCTGGCCGCCGTCGACCTGCGCGATGGTGCCCGAGGGCGCGGCCTTGTTGTCCCAGATGTCGGCCTGTGCGGTCACGGGCAGGCCACGGCCGTCGTACAGGGTCTGGGCGATGATCCGCCCGCCGGCCGACGTCGGAGCCTGCACCTGGCGGGTGCGCAGCAGCGAGTCGTAGATCTCGTAAGTGGTGTTGTATCCGGAACCGTCCCCCTTGAGGGAGGCGCTGGACACCCACGGCAGGGAGGTGGACTTGACGCTGTAGGCGTAGACGTAGTTCGCGGTCTTGCCGAGCGCGCGGGAGCGGTTGGGCAGCCACACACTCGTCACCCGGCCGAGACTGTCGTACTCGGTCTCGGTGACCTTGCCGTTGGCGTCAGTGACCTTCAGGTCGGCGCCGGTGGCGAAGTCCTTGACCGTGACGGTCTTGTGGGCCTTGGCGTTGCCGACCGTCGTCCGGGTCAGCGGACCCGCGCCCGACGGCACGTACTCCGTGGTGGACGTTGTGGCGTTGTCCGGGTTCTTCACAAGAGTCGGCCGGCCGAGCGTGTCGTACTCGGTGACGGCGGTCTGCTGCCACACGGGCTGGCTGTCGGTTCCGTAGCCCTTGGCGCGGCCGGTCCACCGGGCGTCACCCTTGGTGGGCGTCTGGCTCGCCGACCAGGTCAGGGTGTCGTACGCGGTCGCGGAGTCGGACACGACGTCCCCTGCGCGGTTGTGGTCCGCGGGCAGGTCCAGGTCGGCGTCGGCGACGGAGCAAGCCTTGCCGACGATCCGGGTCCTGGACACAAGCGACGTCAGGCCGGTGGTCTCGTTACGGGCGTACCAGGTGCGGGTGCACTTCTCGTCACCGGAGACGGAGTCGTCGCCGAGGTCCTCCACGGCGGTGGGCATGCCGTAGTCGTCGTACGTAGTCTTCGTGGTGCGCACCCGGTCGAACGGCGTGAGTTTGCTGGTGATGTGGGTGCGGGCGTGCGAGGCGCCGACGCGGACGTAGTACGCCTCGGTGTCGGCGTACGACTTGTGCTGGGTTGCGGTCCGCTTGGACCAGGGGTCGTTGACCGTGCCGGACACCTCGATGTCGCCGTCGTAGGAGACGGTCTCCCGGGTGAGGCCGGCGTACTGCTCGGAGTCGGTGATCTCGGCTGCCTTGATTCCGGCGACCTTCACCGTCCTGCGCGCGTCCGGGTCCGGTGTCTTGCCGTCGGCGCCGAGGACGCGGTCACCGTTCATACCCCGCAGGAACACGGTGACGGTCTTGGTCTGGGTGGCGCCCGAGGGTCCGGTGAGGTGGGTGACCTTGCCGAAACCGCGCCACTCGGACCAGGTGCGCTCCTTGACCGGGGTCAGTGGGTCCTCGTTGTAGTGCCAGGCACCGCCACCGGAGTACTGATAGGTGTGCTGGACGGCTTCCGAACCGCCCAGCGGATCGGTGGTGCGCACGGAGCTGACGGGGTACTTCTGGAACCAGTCGAGGATCGGCTCCTCCTGGCCGTAGGGCGACCAGTACACCGGGAAGCAGCGCTTGGTGTTCTCGTCCACCTCGGGCATGGTCTGCCCGGCCGCGCAGTCGGCTGCCAGGTAGTCGACGATGGTCTGCGCACCCGTTTCGGACACGACCTGCTTCAGCCGGGGCCGCTCGAAGGACAGGATGTCGTCACTCGGGCTGTCCACCCGGTTCGGCAGGAACACGTGGGAGAACTTCACCGGGTCCAGGACGAGGTCACTGCCGTGCTTGCCGGTGTGCTTGATCTCGTCCAGCCACAGCGACTGGTCGGTCGCGTCACCGGTGTCGCCCGGGTCCAGGTAGAGGTGCTTGAGCTCCCAGTTGTCCACGGGAGCGAACCCCGGGGTGGAGGCCGCCGCGTCCCAGGCGTAGGTGCTGACGGCGGTGATCCGCTTGCGGGTGAAGAAGGTCGGACTGTCCAGGTACGGGCACTTCTCGCCGTCCTTGCAGATACGGTCGAAGGGCACGTCCGGCCAGTTGTCCCTGGTGCTCTCGGTCAGCGCGTCGCAGCCGGTCCCGGAGGCGAGACAGCGTTCGGCGTGGCTGAAGACGATCTTGTGCGAGGCTGCCGGGGTGGCACTGAACAAAGCGCCTGCGCGCTGTCCGTAGCGGATCTCCTCGAGGTAGCCGCCACGGATGTAGGAGGTGCCGGTGTCGTCGTCGGCGAGCTTGTCGTAGTTGTTGGTCTCGTCCTCGTACCAGTAGCTGCTGGCGTTGCCGTGGGTGTCCTCGACGTAGTCGAGGTTCCAGCGCCAGGCCTGCTTCCTGTCCCGGCCGGAGAACGAGGTGCCGTCCGCGTAGCCGGGTTCGCCTTCGTCGTCGCCGAAGACCGGAACGGTCCACACCGACTTGGTGCGTACGTCTGAGGCCGCACCGTCGAGCTTGTTCAGGCCGAAGACGAACTTGGTGCCGTCACCGGTGACGACGGTCCAGTGCTCGCCGTTGTCGTCGCCGTTCTCCGCCCCTGTGGACCGGGTGACCTTGGAGGCGTCGTCGTTCTTCAGTCGCCACTCGCCGGTGGTGTCGTCCTTGACGAGTTCGGTGGCCTTGCCGTTCAGCACCAATGAGGCGTTGTCGTACTTCCAGCACAGGTCGTACTTGTCGCTGTGCCCGTCATCGGTACAGGAACCGTACTTACGTTCAATGTACGAGGAGGTGATGTCGAAGCCTTCACCGACCTGGGTGCCCTGGTTGTTGGTGGTGGAGGTACGGCCGTCCACGCTGCCGGAGTCGTAGCCGATCGCCAGTTGCGGTGTCTGTCCGGCGGCCGGCTGAGGCGCCTTCAGCGGATAGCTCCAGGTGAAGGTGCCGGAGCTGCCTCCGGCCTCCCAGGTGGAGGAGGCCGACAGCGGGGTCGCCTTGTAGTCACCGTCGGCCGACGCGGTCCCGGCGGTGACCGCCAGCATCATGGTCCGCGCACCGCCGGCAGCGGCCGGCGTGAAGGACAGGTCGGTGGTCAGCTCCTCAACGCCGCGGCTGTTGGTGGAGTCGACCGGTGTCGCGGTGCGGCACTTCGCGGACTTGGGCTTCGCGGACTTCGGCTTCGCGGACTTCGGCTTCGCGGGCCCGGCGGACTCGGGGGCGCAGTCGGACATCCGCACGAAGTGGAGTCGGCCGGCCCAGTCTCCGCCGTACGCCGAGGCGAACGCGGAGTAGTCGATGCCCAGTCGGGCCCGGCCGCCGTCCTTCGGGCCGGTCACCTTCAGGACCACGCCCTTGACGCCCATGGCCCGTGAGGTCTTCTGGTCCAGAACGTTCACGGTCACCGACCGGGCGCGGTCGGCCTTCTTCTTGCCCGGCGCGCTCAGGGTGACGGGCAGCTCGCCCGGCTCGGCCTTCGCGTTGCCGGACGCCGGCAGGGTGAGCCGCGCCGAGCCGCCGTCCGGCCAGGCGGTGGTTCTGGCCTGGTCCTTGCGGGCGCGGGCGGCCGCACTCTGATCCGCACGGGCCGCTGCGCGCACGGCTGCGGCGGTCTTCGGGTCCTGCTTGGCGGTGAAGGGCCTGACCTTGGCCGCCCGCGCGGCGGTCAATTCGGGCTTGCCCAGCGGATCCGGTTCGTCGGCGATCGCGGCCGCGGGGGCGAGCAGGCCCGGCAGCAGCGCGAAGCCGACGAGCAGACTGACTCGCCGCAGCAGCGGTGACCGGGATGCTCCGGCCCGGGCAGGCCAAACCGGTGGTCGGTGTCGCATGAAGTCCCTTGTCTGGGTGTGAGGGGAGGAGGCTGTGGAAGAGCGCGCGCAGGCACGCCGGATGTCCGGGTCGGCCGGCCCGGGGCGGAATGCCGCGCTCCGGGCCGACCGGAAGGCGGCTCAGCCGCCGAGGATCTGGGAGCGAACCTGGTCGGCGGTCATCGCGCCGGTCCACACCCGGAGGTCCTCAAGGGATCCGGGCAGGTGGTACCCGGTGCTGCCGGCCCGGCTGCCGCGGCCGGCAGCGAGGGCGCCGGAGCCGTACTGCGGGACGGTGAACCCGGAGTCGCTCTCGGAAGGCTGGTCGAACTCACCGACGAACAGGTGAAGTGCGCCGTGCCGGGTCTCCGTCTTCGACGGGTCGGCCGGGTCGGTCCACTCCCAGGCCTGATGGGCGTCAAAGACACCCGTGACCTGCACCCAGGTGTCGGTCTCGGCGACGTCACCGCCGGGGACCTCGGCACTCTGGGTGACCTTGCCGTCGGCGCCGAGCGCGGTCCGCGTGAACTTCCATTGGTAGACGCCGTCGGCGGGCTTGACCACCCACAGCGCCCAGGAGGACTCACCGGCGCTCGCCTGCTGTCCGGCCACCATGCCCTGGTAGCCGACCGGCTTGGCCGCCAGCTTCTCGGAGTCCAGCCGGACCCGGGCCGAAGCGGTGAACGAGCCGGTCTCGTCGGTGACCGGGCCGGTCACCGAGGCGTAGCCGGCGGTGCCGTCGAGCACCAGGGCGTTGTTCTCGGCGTCCAGAACAGCGCCCGACGCGGAGAGCTTCAGGCCCCCGGCGGGGTAGGACGAAAGCTCCTTGACCTCGGTGCCGGTGGAGGAGCCGGCGTCCCAGTGCGCGACGAGTTCGTTGGCGGGCACGCCGTTCTCCAGCAGCTGCGCCTGCTCGGCGATCTCGTCCGGGGTCAGTACCCGCTGCCAGACGTTGAACTCGTCCAGTCGGCCCTGGAAGTGCTCGCCGTACACCCCGCCGGCCAGGGAGCGGCCGAACTGCAGACCTCCGGTGGAGACCCACGGCGTGTACGCGGTCGACACCGAGTTGAGCAGGACGGGCTTGCCCTGCGGACGGCCGTTGACGAACAGCTGGATGGTGTCGTTGGCCTTGTCGGTGTCCTTTTTGGTGTCGAAGACGCCCGCCAGGTGTGTCCACACCTTCAACGGCGGGTTGGTGGCGTCACCGAGGGACCGCAGATAGACCGCGCTGTCCTCGACGTCCGAGGCAGTGCGATTGAACACCCACTTCTTGTACGACGCCGAGTAGTACAGCGTGAACGCCGAGGCGTTCGTGCCCGGGGCCGCCATCACCACGTGGTTGGAGGTGGCATCGGTCAGGTACGCCCAGGCCGAGATGGTGAACGAGTCCTTGCTGTTCACCGCGGGAGAAGCGGTCGCGGCGTGGTACTTCGCGGTCGACGAACTGCTGTCCATCCACATCGAGTAGTCGTCGTCACCCCGGCGGGCCAGCGTCGACCACCCGGCGTTGTCGTGAAGCGTGGCGTCGTGCCGCGTTCCCTCCGTCGCGGTGTCCTTCGCCACGGTCACCCCGGAGTCCGGTGCACCGTCGTCGAAGTGCCAGGTGCCCACGGGCCCGGATGCCGGAGCGACCTTGAAACTGAACTCGGCGGGTGTGCCCCAGCGGTTGCGTACGTCCTTCGCCTCCACCGACAGCGTCTGTGTGCCCGCCAGCGACGGAGTGACGTCGCTCACGGTGACCGAGGAGCCGCTGACCGTCCTGGTCGTGTTGGCGGCGCTGGGCAGCAGGCGCCAACGGTAGCCGGTGATGTCCCTGTCGGCGGCGTTCGGCTTGAAGCTGAAGCTTCCGGGCACGCCCGGGCCGCCCTTGCCGTCGCACAGGTTGGTGGTGCACTGGGTGTACGGGCTGCCGGTCGTGATCGTCGGGGCCTTGGGGGCCGTCGAGTCGATCTTGAAGTAGCACCAGGAGGAGTAGGAGGAGAACAGGTCACCGGACTTCGTGCCGTACGTCCAGTGGGACTGGGTCCGCGCGCGCATCCGGTACAGACCGCCGTCCGCCCGGTTCGAGGTGCGCAGCTTCTCCAGCGTGCCGTCCGGGTCCCAGCCGGAGTCGGGCCGGTAACCGGACCACACCTGGTGCCAGGCGGCGTCGTCACCGCGCTCGACGACGAACTCGGCCTGGAGGGAGCCCTCTTCGGAGCCCAGGTTGTGCTCAACCTTGGTCTGCACCCGGGCCTGCACCATCGGATCGACGCGGGTGACGACGAGCGGGTCGGAGGAAGACTTCTTGCAGTACGCCGTGGTCCCGTCGCCCGGGATCACACCGACATCGGTCGGTACGCCCGGCTTGAAGGCGTAGTTGACCTTCAGCTCGGCGTTGTCGTCGAACCGCTTCCAGGCCTCGGGGTCGGACTCGTCCTTGGCCCGCAGCATGAAGGTGAGCCGGGAGATCTTGCCGTCCGCGAACTTGCGCACGGTGGAGCTGAGGTTCTCGTCGGTCTCGTCCGGGTTGTCGTTGAACTCGACCCACTGGTCGGGCTGGTCGGGGCTGCACTGGCTGCCGCGGCCCGCCGAGATGTGCCGGTCACCCATCTGGTCCAGTTGGGAGGGGCCGGGCCAGCGGGTGCCCTCGGAGATGTTGTCGGTGCGCTCCAGGTCCACCCACTTGGGGTCACAGGTGAACGACCAGGTCTCGTAGGCACGGAAGGTCGCGTCGAGGACGTACTTGCCGGACAGCTGCGACGGCTTGAACTCGAAGTACATGCGGTTGGTGTAGTTGCTGCCGCAGTAGTACGGACCCGAGACGCTGCAACGTCCGACACCGTAGTCGCCGTTGAACTGCCAGAACTTGTCTCCGTCGGAGGACAGCACGGTCCGCTCGGAGACATCGAGACCGACCGAGGGGTCGATGTAGACGGGGTAGACGGTGTCCTTGCCGCGAAGCAGGGACAGATCGGGCTCCACGGCGATCCTGTCGGTGTCCACCTGCACCGGCATGACGGCGCTGGCGTCACCGGCGCGCGGCTGGGTGCCCTCCTCCACCGGGTCCGGCACCTCGCCCTCGGCGGGTCCGTCGGCCGCCGCGGACCGGACGAGCTGAGTGCCCATGCCGTTCTCGGCGGACGGACCGACCTGACTCGCGGAGTCCCACATCTGGCCGGCCGGGCCCTTGAAGACCGTGTTGCCGTCGGCGTCGATGGCGCGCAGTCCGCCGCCCGCGCCCGGCACGACTTCCAGGTCGGTGGCGGAGACGGTCAGTTCGATCTGCTCGAGCGCCGGGTCTTGGGCCGCCTCGGCGGACTTGACCACAAGCACCTCACGGTACCCCTCCGCCGTGGCTGTGAGTTCGAGATCCACACCGTCGAGGACCTCGGGGTAGACGGCCTTCGCCCCGTCCAGCCGGGGCTCCGGCAGTTTGCCCGGCCAGTCCAGGCGCAGAGCGCCGCCCTCGTCGCCGAGGCGGATCAAGCCGGCGCCGTCGCCGCCACCGGAGAAGGACAAGTCCACCACCGCGGACTTGGGTCCGACACTGCCGTCGGCGCGCCGCTCCAGGGTGGCGTCCACCGGCTTCCAGGAACCGTCGTCGCCCTTCACCCGCTGCGGCACGGCCGACTGCACGAGTGTGTAGGTGCCGTCGGGGTTGGCCACGGTGGTCGCGTACTCGGTGCGCTCACCGGTGACCTCGACCCGCTCGCCGAGCGCCGCAGCACGCTCAGCGGCCGTGCGGTGCGTGGTCTGCGAGGAGGCGACGGCGGCAGGCGCGTCCGACGGCGCCGCCGTGGCGCTTGCCGCGAGCGCCGGCAGTGACGCGAGCAGAGCCATCGATGTGATGCCGGTCGTAAGTCGGGTTGCCCACCGCCATGTTCTTCGCCGGTCCCCTCCGACCGCCTCGCGCCACGACATGCCCGCACCCCCGTTTTTCTCATACGATCTTCATTGAGCCTCGACATTTAAAGTGCATGAGCATTACAAATGCAAGTGTGGGCCTGATCACCCAGCGCAACGGCCCTCCCCGGAGCTCCTCGGAGCGTCCGTGGGAGGGCCGTCTGATGGGCACGGGCACCGCATGCACCTGCCGTCACGCCAGGCCAGAAGGCTCGTGTTCGACCGCGATCACGTCATCGGCGTCTCACGCGGCCCTCCTCCGTCGCTCTCGGTGCCCCCGCACCACCTCGGCGTACCGATGCCCCGTCCCCTTGATCGTCCGCTTCTGCGTCGCGTAGTCCACGTGGACGAGCCCGAACCGCTTCTCGTAGCCGTATGCCCACTCGAAGTTGTCCAGCAGGGACCAGGCGAAGTAGCCGGCCAGCGGGGCGCCCTGGCGGGCGGCGGAGGCGCAGGCCGCGAGGTGCCGCAGCAGGTAGTCCTGGCGCTCGGGGTCGTCGACGGTGCCGTCGGGGCGGACGACGTCGGGGAAGGCCGAGCCGTTCTCCGTGACGTACAGCCGGCGCGCGCCGTACTCCCGCGTGAGGCGGAGCAGCAGGTCCTCGATGCCGCTCGCGTCGATTTCCCAGTCCATGCCGGTGCGCGGGACGCCCTCCCGGCGGACGGCCCGGGCGTACGGGGCGGGACCTTCGGGGTCGTCGGCCACCGTCTGCGGGAAGTAGTAGTTCAGGCCCAGCCAGTCGAGGGGGGCGGCGATGGCCGCCGAGTCCCCGGCCTGTTCGGGGAGTTCGACGCCGTAGACCTCGCGCATGTCCTCCGGGAAGCCCCGGCCGTGCACCGGGTCGAGCCACCAGCGGTTGGTGTGGCCGTCCATGCGGCGGGCCGCCGCGAGGTCCTCGGGGCGGTCGGAGGCCGCGTGGATGGTGGAGAGGTTGTTGACGATGCCCACCTGGGCGTCCGGAACCGCCGCCCGGATCGCCCGGGCCGCGAGGCCGTGCCCCAGCAGCAGGTGGTAGGAGGCGCGGACGGCGGCGGTCAGGTCCGTCCAGCCGGGGGCCATCTTGCCTTCGAGGTGGCCGATCCACGCCGAGCACAGCGGCTCGTTGAGGGTGGCCCAGTGGCTGACGCGGTCGCCGAGCCGCTCGGCCACCACCGAGGCGTAGTCCGCGAACGCCAGGGCGGTGTCGCGCTCCGGCCAGCCGCCGCGGTCCTGCAGCGCCTGCGGCAGGTCCCAGTGGTACAGGGTGACGGACGGGGTGATGCCGGCCTCCAGCAGGCCGTCGATCAGCTCGTCGTAGAAGGCCAGCCCCTTGGGGTTGACGGGGCCGTCGCCGCCCGGGACGACGCGCGGCCAGGCGATCGACAGGCGGTAGGCGTTCACGCCCAGTTGCCGCATCAGGGCGATGTCCTCGCGCCAGCGGTGGTAGTGGTCGCAGGCGACGTCGCCGTGGTCGCCGCCGGCGGTCTTGCCCGGGGTGTGCGAGAAGGTGTCCCAGATCGACGGCGCACGGCCGTCCTCCGCCACGGCGCCCTCGATCTGGTACGCCGAAGTGGCCGTGCCCCACAGGAAGTCGTCGGGGAGGGCGGCATAGTCGATGGTCACGGAAGTCCTCTCGGGAACGTACGGGTCGGTCACTTGACGGCTCCTGCCGTCAGGCCGGCGACGAGATAGCGCTGGAGCAGCAGGAAGCCCGCGACGACGGGGACGCTGACGACCAGCGAGGCGGCCATGATCTGGTTCCAGTACACGTCGTTGAGGGTCGAGTAGCCCTGCAGGCCGACGGCGAGGGTGCGGGTGGTGTCGTTGGTCATCACCGAGGCGAACAGGACTTCGCCCCAGGCGGTCATGAAGGCGTAGACGGCGACCGCGACGATGCCGGGTACGGCCGCCGGGACCACGACCCGGAAGAGCGCGCCGAGCGGGCCGCAGCCGTCGACCAGCGCCGCCTCGTCCAGATCGCGCGGCACCGAGTCGAAGTAGCCGATCAGCATCCAGATGGAGAACGGCAGCGAGAAGGTCAGGTAGGTCAGGATCAGACCGCCGCGCGAGCCGAACAGGGCGATGCCGGTGGCGTTGCCGATGTTGACGTAGATGAGGAACAGCGGCAGCAGGAACAGGATGCCGGGGAACATCTGGGTGGAGAGCACGGTCACCGTGAACACGCGCTTGCCGCGGAAGTCGTAGCGGCTCACCGCGTACGCCGCGAACACCGCGATCACCACCGAGCAGACCGTCGCCGCGCCCGCCACGATCAGGGAGTTGACGAAGTAGCGCGCCAGCGGGACCGTCGACCAGATGTCGATGTACGGGCGGATCGTCAGCTCGGTCGGCAGCCAGCGGAACTTGCCGGTGACGTCCGCGAGCGGCTTGAGCGAGCTGGAGACCATGACGTAGACCGGCAGCAGCACGAAGCCCGTCAGCAGCGTCAGGAAGATCCGCCGGGACCACAGGAAGGACCGGGGCGGGGCCAGGGGCGAACTCATGAGGCGGCCCTCCGTCCGCGCGAGGTCAGCACCAGGTACACGCCGGTCACCAGCAGCAGGAACAGCAGCAGGAGCACCGACATCGCCGAGCCCGTGCCGAAGTTCCAGGTGACGAAGGACGCCTGGTAGATGTGCACCGAGATGAGGTCGGCCGCCGCGGGTGCGGTCCTGCCGAACAGGACGTAGGGCGTGTTGAAGTCGTTGAACGTCCACAGGAACAGCACCAGGACCAGCACCTGGTTGACCGGGCGCAGCGACGGCAGGGTGATGCGCCGGATCTGCTGCCAGACCCCGGCGCCGTCCAGCGCCGCCGCCTCGTACAGCTCGCGCGGGATGTTCTGCAGCCCGGCCATGACGATGAGGAAGGCGAACGGCCAGCCCTTCCAGACCGACACGGTCAGCAGCGCGAAGAAGCTGTTGTCTCCGATCAGCCAGAAGGACGGCTTGTCGGTGAGGCCGAGCTGGTCGTGCAGGACGTGGTTCACCAGGCCGTTGTCGTGCTGGAACATGAACACCCAGGTGATGACGGCCGCGTAGACCGGAAGGGCGTACGGCACGAGGAACAGCGCCCGCAGCAGACCGCGGCCCCGGAAGGTGTCCTGCATGAAGACGGCCGCGGCCGTGCCGATGAGCCAGCACAGGCCCACCGACAGCAGCGTGAAGGCGACGGTGACGAGGAAGGAGTGCAGCAGCGCCTCGCCGACGGGGGCGTCGAAGTCCACCGACACCTTGTAGTTGTCCAGGGCGGACCAGGGGGCGGCGCCCCAGTCCCGGATGTAGAACTGCGTGAGCTCCTTGAAGCTCATCACGACGCCGATCACCATCGGCACCAGGTGGACGAGGAGTTCGAGCAGCAGCGCGGGCAGGAGCAGCAGGTAGGGCAGGCCGACGCGGTGGATCCGTCCGGTGCGGCGGCGGGGGCCGCGCGCCGCACCGGACGGGCTCTTGCGGACCGGCGGCGTGCCGGCTTCAACCGTGGTGGTCATGTCGTTCAGGCCGCCGGCATCTGCTGCTGGGCCTTCTCCAGGGCCGCCTTCACCGAGGCGGTGGTGACCGCGCGTCCGGCGGCCGCGTCGGCGAACAGGTCCTTGATCGCCGTGCCGACGGCCGTCTCGAACTGCGACTCGTCGGCGACCTGCGGCAGCGCGACGGCGCTCTTGGCGAGGGTGTCCTTCAGGACGGCGTTGGCCGGGGTGGCGAACGCGGCGTCCGACTGGGCGGTCCTGACCGGCGGGATGGAGCTGTAGGCCTTGTTGAGGATCTTCTGCTCGTCGTCGCCGGTCATGAACTTCACGAACTTGGTGGCGCCGTCGAGGTTGTCGGTGTTCTTGAAGACGGCGAGGTTGATGCCCGCGACCATCGAGTTGACCTGCTTGCCGGTGCCGGGGGTGCCGGACTGGACGGGCACGGGCGCGATGCCGTAGTCGTCCTCGCTCATGCCCTGGGACTTGAGGTTGGCGGACGCGGA
Source organism: Streptomyces sp. NPDC085932 (assembly GCF_044540525.1). Lineage (NCBI taxonomy): Bacteria > Bacillati > Actinomycetota > Actinomycetes > Kitasatosporales > Streptomycetaceae > Streptomyces > Streptomyces sp. NPDC085932. The sequence goes on along the minus strand of NZ_JBITSJ010000001.1, from coordinate 842,057 downwards.
CTGCCACAGCAGCATCGCGGTCTTGCCCTTGGCGAAGTCGCTGACGGACTGGTTCTGCGCGTACTCGGCGTTGCCGGGCGCGATGACCTTGTCCTTGGCCATCAGGTCGACGTACTGCTTGACCGCGGTGACCGCCCCGTCGCTGGTGAAGTCGGGCTTGCCGTCGGCGGTGAAGAAGTCGGCGCCGTGCTGCTTGGCGAAGACGTAGGCGTGGTGGATGTTCTCGGACGGGTTCGACCCCTCCGCCCCCAGGCCCCACTTGCCGTCCTTGGAGAGCTTCTTCCCGGCGGCGACCAGCTCGTCCCAGGTGGCCGGCGGCTTGGAGACGCCCGCCTCGGCGAACATCTTCTTGTTGTAGTAGAGCGCGTACGCCATCGAGTACAGGGGCACCGCGGCCGGGGCCTCGCCCTGGGCGCCGGTGGAGCCGAGCGCCGACTCGACGAAGCGGTCCCGGCCGCCGATCTTGTCGAAGTTCTTCGCGTCCCAGGGCAGCAGGGCGCCGGTGGCCTGGAGCGAGGCGCTCCAGGTGTTGCCGATGTTCAGCACGTCCGGGCCCTGTCCGGAGGTGGTGGCGGTGAGGATCCGGTTGAGCAGGTCCGACCAGGGGACGACCTCCAGTTTCACCTTGATCCCGGTCTGCTTCTCGAACTTGTCGAGTTCGGGCTGGAGGACCTTCTTGTCGATCTCGATGCTGGCGCCCTGGTTGGACGCCCAGTACGTCAGCGTCTTGGGCGAGTCGTTCGACCCGCCGCCCGTGGCGGAGCCGCCTCCGCAGGCCGTGGCCGCGAGGACGAGTGACAGTGTGACGGCGCCTGCGGCCGCGGCTCGGGTACTGCGCATGCTGCTCGTGTCCCTTCCGGGAGTACGGGAGTACGTCCCCCCAGACCGTGCTCCCTCACCGGGAGGGAGTCGTCATGGCTTAATTTAGGACGTGAGTTAATCCCTGGAAAGCAGGTCCGTCAAGGGGTTGGACCGACTCTGCGAACTCTCGCCGTACCTCTTGACGCATCTGTTCCACGGATGAACCATTCAGCGGCGAGAGAGCGCTCCCCGCACCCCACACCGTTCACTTCCTGAACCAGGAGAGCCGCCCCATGCCCACTGACTCCCCTTCGTCCGGCCTGCCCTCCCCCGGCCGCCGAGCCGTCCTCGGCGCCGCCGCGGCGGCCACCGTCCTCGCCGGCCTGCCCGGCACGGCCGCGGCCGCTCCGGCCGGCGGCAGGCAGCCCGCCCGCAAGAAGCCCCGGGCCCTGCCCGGCGGCGGCGACCTCGGCCCCAACGTCGTCGTCTTCGACCCCTCCACGCCGAACATCCAGGGCAGACTGGACGAGATCTTCCGGCAGCAGGAGTCGGCCCAGTTCGGCACCGGCCGCTACCAGCTGCTGTTCAAGCCCGGCACCTACCACGGCCTCAACGCGCAGATCGGCTTCTACACCTCCATCTCCGGTCTCGGCCTCTCCCCCGACGACACCACCATCAACGGCGACATCACGGTCGACGCGGGCTGGTTCAACGGCAACGCCACGCAGAACTTCTGGCGTTCGGCGGAGAACCTGGCCGTGGTCCCGGTCAACGGCACCAACCGCTGGGCGGTCTCCCAGGCGGCCCCGTTCCGCCGGATGCACGTCCGCGGCAACCTCAACCTCGCCCCGACCGGCTACGGCTGGTCCAGCGGCGGCTACATCGCCGACAGCCGGATCGACGGCCAGGTGCAGCCGTACTCGCAGCAGCAGTGGTACACCCGGGACAGCGCGATCGGCGGCTGGCTCAACGGCGTGTGGAACATGGTGTTCTCCGGTGTCGAGGGCGCTCCCGCGCAGGGCTTCCCTAACCCGCCGTACACCACGCTGAACACCACGCCGGTCTCCCGCGAGAAGCCGTTCCTGTACCTCAGCGGCAACGAGTACCGGGTCTTCCTGCCGGAGAAGCGGACCAACGCCCGGGGCGTCACCTGGGGCAGCGGCACCCCGCGCGGCACCTCCCTGCCACTGACCCGCTTCTACGTCGCCAAGCCGGGCGTCTCGGCGGCCACGCTCAACCAGGCCCTGTCCGAGGGACTGCACCTGCTGCTGACGCCGGGGATCTACTACCTGGACCGGCCCATCCGGGTGGACCGGGCCGACACCGTGGTCCTGGGCCTCGGGTACGCCACGCTCATCCCCGACAACGGCGTCACGGCGCTGCGGGTCGCCGACGTCGACGGGGTCCGGCTGGCCGGGTTCCTCATCGACGCCGGGCCGGTCAACTCCCCGACCCTGCTGGAGATCGGCCCGGCCGGCTCCTCCCGGGACCACTCGGCCAACCCGACCACCGTGCAGGACGTGTTCATCCGCATCGGCGGGGCGGGCCCCGGCAAGGCCACCACCAGCATGGTCGTCAACAGCCGCCACACCATCGTCGACCACACATGGGTGTGGCGCGCCGACCACGGCGACGGCGTCGGCTGGGAGACCAACCGGGCCGACTACGGCGTCGTCGTCAACGGCCACGACGTCCTGGCGACCGGCCTGTTCGTGGAGCACTTCAACAAGTACGACGTGCAGTGGTTCGGCGAGCGCGGCCGCACGATCTTCTTCCAGAACGAGAAGGCGTACGACGCACCGAACCAGGCCGCGATCCAGAACGGTTCGATCAAGGGGTACGCGGCCTACCGGGTCGGCGACAACGTGACCAGCCACGAGGGCTGGGGCCTGGGCAGCTACTGCTACTACAACGTCGACCCGACCATCGTGCAGCACCACGGCTTCGCCGCGCCGAACCGGCCCGGGGTGCGCTTCCACGACCTGCTCGTGGTCTCCCTGGGCGGCAACGGGCAGTACGAGTGCGTCATCAACGACACGGGGGCACCCACGTCGGGCACGTCGACCGTGCCGTCGACGATCGTGTCCTACCCGTAGGGGCCTGAGGGGCACCTGTGGGAGCGGGGCGGCAACCGCAGGGAGGGCCGGCGCCCGCGTACCCGAAGGACGGGCCGGCCCCTTCCCTCCGCCGGGAGGGAAGGGGCCGGCCGGGGACCTACCGCGCCACGGTGGCGGCCGGTGCCGGCGCGTACCCGGCCGGGCGGGTCGTGAACGTGCCACGGCCCTGGGTGCGGCTGCGCAACCGGGTCGCCCAGCCGAACAGTTCGGCCAGCGGCACGGTCGCGGTGACGACGGCGGCCCCCGCCCGGGTGACCGAGCCGGTCGCCCGGGCGCGCCGGGCGGCGAGGTCACCGAGCACACCGCCGACCGCGTCCTCGGGCACGGTGACGGTGACCTCGGCGACCGGCTCCAGCAGGACCATCGCGCAGCCGCGCAGGGCCTCACGCAGTCCGAGCCGTCCCGCCGTCCGGAACGCCGTGTCCGAGGAGTCCCTCACATGGGTCGCCCCGTCCGTGAGCGTGACGCGCAGCCCGGTCACCGGGTGCCCGCCGAGCGGCCCCTCGGCGAGTGCGTCCCGGCAGCCTGCCTCGACCGCCCGCACGTACTCCTGCGGCACGCGCCCGCCGACCACGGCCGAGCGGAACGCGAAGCCACCGTCGAACGGCTCCACGTCGAGCACGACGTGGGCGAACTGCCCCGCCCCGCCGTCCTGTTTGACGTGCCGGTACACCAGCCCGGACACACCCCGGCCGACGGTCTCGCGGTGACTGACCCGGGGACGGCCGACGGTGATCTCCAGGCCGAGGTCCCGCCGGAGCTTCTCCACCGCCACCTCCAGGTGCAGTTCCCCCATGCCGGACAGCAGGGTCTGCCCGGTCTCCGGGTCGGTGCGCGTGACCAGCGAGGGGTCCTCCTCGGCCAGCCGCGCCAGCCCCGACGCCAGCCGCTCGGTGTCGCCGGCCCTGCGGGCCTCGACGGCGACCGACACCACGGGTTCGGGCACCCCGGGCGGTTCCAGCAGCACGGGCGCGTCCGGGGCGCACAGGGTCGAGCCGGCGCGGGCGGACTTCAGTCCGACGACGGCGACGATGTCCCCGGCGACGGCACGCTCCAGCGGTGCGTGCCGGTCGGCCTGCACGCGCAGGATCCGGCCGATCCGCTCGGTGCGGCCCGCGGTCGCGTCCCACAGCGTGTCCCCCTTCCCGATCGTCCCCGCGTAGATCCGCAGATACGTCAGCCGTCCGGTGGCGGTGGCCTGCACCTTGAACGCGAGGGCGACCGGTGGCGCCGCCGGATCGGCCGGCCGCCGCTGCTCGGCACCGGCGTGGGTGCCGCGCACCGGCTCCACGTCCAGCGGTGACGGCAGCCATGCCACGACGGCGTCGAGCAGCGGCTCGATCCCCCGGTTGCGGTACGCGGAACCGCACAGCACGACCACGCCGTCCCCGCTCCGGGTCAGGTCCCGGAGGGCGGCGGTGAGAGTCCGCTCCGCGAGCCCGCCCGTGGCGCAGAACTCCTCCAGGGCGCCCGGGTGCAGCTCCGCCACCGCCTCCTCCAGGGCCCGGCGGCGGGCGAGGGCCTCGTCCCGCAGGCCGTCCGGTACCGGCAGCTCGTCCGGCGTGCCGCCGTCGCTCCACAGCAGCGCCCGCATGCGGACGAGGTCGACGACGCCGGTGAAGGCGTCCTCGGTGCCGACAGGAAGCTGGACGGGCAGCGGAGCCGGGTGCAGCCGCTCGCGGATCGACGCGACGGCCGCGTCGAGGTCGGCGCCGGCCCGGTCCATCTTGTTGACGAACGCGATCCTCGGCACGCGGTGCCGGTCCGCCTGCCGCCACACCGATTCGCTCTGCGGCTCCACCCCGGCCACCGCGTCGAACACGGCGACGGCGCCGTCGAGCACGCGCAGCGCCCGCTCCACCTCGTCGGCGAAGTCGACGTGTCCGGGGGTGTCGATGAGGTTGATCCGATGACCGTCCCACGCGCAGCTCACGGCCGCGGCGAAGATGGTGATGCCCCGGTCGCGCTCCTGCGGGTCGTAGTCCGTGACGGTCGTGCCGTCGTGGACCTCGCCACGCTTGTGCGTGGTTCCGGTGGCGAACAGGATCCGTTCGGTGACGGTGGTCTTGCCGGCGTCGACATGGGCGAGGATGCCGAGGTTGCGGACGGCGGCGAGCGGGTGGTGGATGGTGCGCACGGCCCGGGGCCTTTCGATGCGGTCGGGAAAAGGGCAGCGCGATTCCGGGGCGGCGAGAGGGGCAGGCAGACGCGCGGACCCGACTCAACGTCAAGCAGGCGCTGGGTGCCCGGAGTTCGTCCCGGTCAGCCGATGCCGCCGCGCAGCGGGCACCGGAGGGACGAAGACACGAGGATCACCTCGTAGCGCGGGAGGGCGACGGCGGCAGCGGTGTGATCACGCACGGCCGTCTCCCTTCGTTCGTCGCGCCGGCGCACCGCCCGGGTCGTGGGCGGCGCGGGTACGTGCGTGAGTGTAGGGAGCCGCGAGGGGCCGGTGCCAGGGATTATTCCGGCGGGGCCGGGGCGCCGTCGCCGCCCGAGCCGGCCCTCTCGGATGCATCCCGTGACTCCGGGTACGTCTCCTGACCTTGGACATGGTCAGGACCGGGCGCAGGCGAGCCGGCGAACGACTCCAGGTGGTGCCACGGATGTCCGCAGGCGCCTTGGCAGTGCGTCGTGCGGCGGCGGGCGTCGGCGACGGCGAATGCGGAGACGAGGACGCGGAACGCCGCGACGTGTTCGGCGGCGGGGAGGCCCGCGAACCCGTAGCGGGGCGGGTCCATGCAGATCATCACCGCGGGATTGGCGGTGGGCTTCACCCCCGACCTCGCCACCCCCGCACGCCCGTCCGCGGCGGTGACATGCGCCTGCATCGCGTAGCCGGCGACTTCCCGCAGCACCTCCTGTCGGCGCGTCGGGGCCAGGTCGCAGAACCACCCCACGCCGGCGTCCGACGTGCGCAGCCCTTGCGCCACCTCGTTGACGACCCGTTCGACTTCGCGCCGGAAGGCGTGGCCGTCGTCCCTGTTCGGTTCCGCCATCGCTTGAGGATTCCACAAGCACGCCGCAGAGGTGCACGCTGCCGGCGGAGGAGGGGCCGGGCTCGGTGCCCCGCCCGTGTCCGTCCCCGCTCGGCATGTCGCGCGCAGGAGCGCAGGGCCGGAGCCCCCGTCCGCTGCGGCGATCGAGGGCTCCGTGCTGTCACTGCACGCTGTCTCCCCCGGCGTCCGGGGCGGCTCGGTCGTCGATGACGATGCGGACCGGGTCGGCTCCGTCACCGCGGTGGGGACGGGTGAGGATCTCCTGCACGGTCTCGGTGAGTCGCTCGTGGAGGTGGGCGGCGATGGCGCGAGTGCCCGGGTCGGCGGCGGTGTGGCTGACGTCGTGGAGGCTGGTCAGGGCGGCGACGAGGCTGGGGCCGGAAACCTTGGCCAGGATCGTGCCTTCGGTGTCGTGGACGCCGGCCGGGAGGTGGAAGTGCCGGTCCGTGCCCGCGTGCTTGACGAGGAACTCCCACGTGTCGCGGTGGGCGTGGAGGGTGGCGGCGGAGATACCGGCTGCTGCCTGCAGGGTTTCTTCGTCGGGCTCGGGGATGCTGCCGGGTTCGCGGATCGGCTGAGGCGCGAGTGCGGACGGTTCCGGATCGGGCGTCGCCTGGGGCTTCTCGACCTCGGGCTCCGGGCTCGGCGGGTCCGCCGGGGTCTCCTGCGGGCCTGCGGCCCTGGCCTGCAGTCGGCTGTCCAGTCGGTTGATGGCTCCACGGAGGGCGACGAGTTCGCCGCCGATGCCGGCGAGGGGCCCACTGGTGACTTCGTCGGTGCGGGTCAGGGCGTCACGGGCGATTGCCCGCATCTCGGTGAGGCCGCCGGTCATGGCGGCGGTGGTGTCCCGGCGGATCTGGTCGATGGTGTGTTGCTGGTCCGCGACCTGCTGCTTGACGGCGGCGAGGTCGGTGGCGAGCTTCCCGAGCTGCTCGATGACCTGCTGAAGCTGAGCTCGGTCTCCACTGCCGAATGGCACGCTTCCCCCCTTGCGGTCACTGGTGACCTTGAAAGGGTCGTGCGATGGCGACTTGTCGACAAGGTCGCGATTTGGCCAGGAATGAGGCGTCCTGACCAGCCAGGTTCCCATGGCCCGCGAGCGGCCGCCTCGTCAGGCGACCGCTCCCGCCCCTTCAGGAAACGCGCAGCCGGGACACCTACTCCGGCGGGGTCGGGGTGTCGTGGGTGCGGTACATCGCCTGGACGTCCAGTTCCAGTTGTACGGTCGGGCCGACCACGGCGATGCCGCGGGCCAGCATGGAGCGCCAGTTCAGGGTGTAGTCCTCGCGGTGCAGTTCCGCCGTGGCGAGGGCCGCGCAGCGCAGTTCCTGCCCGTAGCCGCCGTTCACCGTGCCCAGGTAGGTCGTGTCCAGCGACACCGAGCGGCTGACGCCGTGCATCGTGAGGGTGCCCAGCAGGGACCACTTGCTGCCGCCGCGGTAGGCGAAGCGCGTGCTCGTGAAGTCGATGTACGGGAACCGTTCGACGTCCAGGAAGTCGGCGGAGCGCAGGTGGTTGTCGCGCGTGGTGTTGCCCGTGGTGATGCTGGCGGCGTCGATACGGACCCGCACCCGTGAGTCGGCCATGTCCTGGGAGACCTGGATCCCGCCGTCGAAACGCTCGAACCGGCCGTGCACATGGGCCATCCCGACGTGCTTGGCGATGAAGCGGATCGCGGTGTGCGGCGGGTCGAAGAGCCACGTGCCGGGCGTCGGCAGCTGGAGGGCCTCGGCCGGCTGCAGCCAGACCCGCTCGGCGGGCGTCGAGGCGTCGGGGGCGATCTCGATCGTCTCGCGGTGCGGTCGCAGGCCCTCCGCGGAGATCAGCAGGCTGTACCGGGCGGGCGGCAGGGCCGCGAGGAAGTAGCCGTACGGGTCGGTCGTGCCCCGGGCGGCCACGCGGTGGGTGTCCAGGGCGGTGACGGTGACGTCCGCGCCCGCCAGGGGCGCGCCCATCGGGTCGACGACCTCGCGGGCGACGGCACCGGCACCGGTCGGGAGGGGGACGGCGAGGCCCGCCGCTGCGGCGGAGGTGCCTTTGAGCCACCGGCGCCGGAGCAGTGCGAGGGCCATGTGGTTCACCTTTCTTCGGGTGTGCGGCCGCCCGGCGGCGATGCAGCGCACGCCGACGGCCGCACCTGGCTGCGGTCACACCCCCCCCTGTCGATCTTGATGTGCCGGGGCGGCCCGCGGGTGTCTCAATACGAGACACTCACGGCCGTCACCGGAAGACGCCGGCGTGCTCGGCGGCCCACTGCGCGAAGGTGCGCGCCGGGCGGCCGGTGACCTTCTCGACAGTGCCGGAGACGGTGCGGCCCACCTCGGGCGTGTTGCCGTACGCCTCCAGCAGGAAGCCGATCACGTCCTCCGGCAGGTGCGCGGCCCGCCACTGCGCCACCGCCTCCTCCTCGGTCAGCTCGACCAGGGTGATCTCCCGGCCGACGGCGGCGGCGAGGGTGCGCACCTTGTCGTCGACGGTGAGCACCTCGGGGCCGGTGATCACGTACTCCTGGCCGGCGTGGCCCTCCTCGGTCAGCGCGACCGCGGCGACGGCGCCGATGTCGCCCTCGTGGACCATGGCGCTGAGCCGGGAGACGAACGGCTCGCGCACCTCGCCCGATGCCGTGATCCCGTCCGCCCACTCCAGGGCGTTCGCCATGAACTCGACCGGCATGAGCACCGTCCAGTCCAGGGCGTCGTCGGCCCGCACGGCGTCCTCCAGCGGGGTGGGCCCGCCGCCGTGCAGCACGGTGACGCGGCGGACACCGGCCGCGCGGGCGAGTTCCAGGACCCGCGGACCGGTCCGCAGCGGGGTGAACGCGGCCCCGCCGAACGTGATCAGGTGCAGCCCGGTCACGCCCGCCAGGGCCGGGGCGAGGCCGTCCGGCTCGGTCAGGTCGCCCTCCACGACCTCCACTCCGTCCGGGAAGGCGGCCTTCGCGGCGTCACGGGTGAGGGCCCGTACGCGGTGCCCCCGCGCGAGCAGTTCGGTGACGACCTGGCGGCCGACGGTTCCGGTGGCGCCGGTGACAAGGATCCTCTGCGTCTGGGTCATGCCCCGACCCTAGGAAGACTTGCGGTCACCTTCTGTCCGCGACCGCACCGCAAACGCGAAGGTGAGGGTGAAGGTGAAGGCGGCTACGGCGACAGCGCCGGGACCGGGCCGGGCGGGGCTCCCTCGTAGGCCGCGAGCAGCACACCGCGGGCGCCGTCCGCCGTCACCTCGCGCGGGTTGGCGTACGGTTCGCCCGCCACTCGTCGTGCCGCCGGGGTCAGATCGCCTTCCGTCAGGCCGAGTTCGGCCAGGGAGCGGGGCGCGCCGAGGCGTCCGGCCAGCTCCCACAGGGCCCGTGGCACGTTTTCGGCGCCGAGCGCCCGGCGCAGCACGGTCAACGCCCGTGGGGCCGCCGGGGCGTTGTAGGCGAGGGCGTACGGGAGGACGACCGTGTGCGTCTCGGCGTGGGGCAGTCCGAAGCTGCCGCCGAGCACGTGGCACAGCTTGTGGTGCAGCCCCATGGTGGTCGCGCCGAGGCAGGCCCCGCACAGCCAGGCCGCGTACAGTGCCCGGCTGCGCGCGTCGAGGTCCCGCGGGTCGGCGGCCAGCCGGGGCAGCGCACCGGTCATCTCCCGCACGCCCTCCTCGGCCATGGCGGAGACGAGCGGTGAGACGTCGGGGGCGTACAGCGCCTCGACGGCGTGCGCGAGCGCGTTGACGCCGCTGGTGACGGTCAGCGGTACGGGCAGGGAGAGCGTGAGCCGCGGGTCGTAGACGACGCTGCGGGGCTGGACGGCCGGGTCGCGGCCGGTGCGCTTGGCGCCGTGCTCCGTCAGGCCCCAGACCGGGGTCATCTCCGAACCGGAGTAGGTCGACGGGACCGCGATCAGCGGCAGCCCGGTGCGCAGGGCGATCGCCTTGCCGAGCCCGATGGCGGAGCCGCCGCCGACGGCGACGCAGCCGTCCGCGCCCGCTGCCCGTACGGCCGCGACGGCCCGGTCGGCGTCCTCGACGGGCACGTGCATCCGCGCCTCGGCGTGCACCCCGGCGCAGCGGTCGCCGAGCGCGTCGGCGACGGTCCGGGCGACGGCCTCGCCACGCCTGCCGCACACCACGAGCAGCCGCCGGAGCCCGAGACCGGCGGCCTCCTCCGGGGTGGCGGTGACGGCCGCGCCGGGCCGGAACACGACCCGCACGGGCCGGGTCTCGTACGTGAACTCGTCCTGGAACGTCATGGGGCGGGCTCCAGGACGAGGTCGAAGCGGGCGTGCCGGAAGGGGTTCGGCACGCCGAACTCCCGTGCCAGGGACGGGTCGTCGGTCTCGGCGAAGTCCTGGACGAGGCTCTCCTTGACGGCGAACACCGCGTCGGAGTCCAGGTAGTCGCCGCCGGCCACGAAGATGTGCGTGGTGACCGGCGCGTGTCCTGCGGCGGAGGCGATGAAGTGGATGTGCGCGGGGCGGTAGGGGTGCCGTCCGGTCGCGCGCAGCAACTCGCCGACCGGCCCGTCGGTGGGGATCGGGTACGGCGCCGGTACGCAGGTGCGGAACCAGAAGCGGCCCTCGGCGTCGGCGGTGAACAGTCCGCGTCCGTTGCCGGCGGGCTGGACGCCCGGCTGCTGGACGTCGTAGTAGCCCTGGTCGTCGGCCTGCCAGACGTCGACGACGGCACCGGGCAGCGGGGTGCCGTCCGCGGAGCGCACCCGGCCGCTGACCACGCACGGCTCGCCGCCGCCCACCAGGTCGATGTCGTCGCCGAGTTCCCGCACCGGCGACTCGGTCAGGTGGAACGGCCCGAGCACGGTCGACTCGGTGGCTCCGGGGGCGCGATCGCCGTGCACGGTCTCCACCAGCATGGACAGGCCCAGGACGTCCGACAGCAGGATGAACTCCTGCCGCGTGTCGGTGCAGGTCTGCCCGGTCGCGGTCAGGAAGGCGATCGCCCGCTCCCACTCGCCCTGGGTGAGCCGGGTCTCGCGGGCGAAGTCGTGCAGATGCCGTACGAGAGCGGTGAGCAGCTCCCGCAGCCGCGGGTCGGGGGTCGCCCGTAGACTGGCCACGGCCTGCTCGGTGACCCCTGTCCCGGTCGCGTCCGTGGTCATGCCGGCTCCTCGTCGTCGACGTGCGTCTCTTCCATCATGGCGCGTGCTCAGGCGTGTCCGAGGATGCGCCGCAGCGCGTCCGTGAGCAGGTCCCGGGCGTTCGTGCGGGCGGCGTCCGGGTGCCGGAAGGCGACGAAGCCGTCCGGCCGGACGAGGAGCGCGCCGGCGTCCGGGACCTCCCGCAGCCTCGCCCAGTCGCCGTACGGGTCCTCGTACTCCTGCCCCGGTCCGATCACCACCGTGGCGATGTCGACGTCCTGCTGCTCGGCCGCCCGGAGCCAGGCCTGTCCCCCGATGCCGGTCAGCAGCGTGAAGCGGCCCCGGCCGACCGTGTCGAGGGTGGAGAGCGTGCGCGAGCCGGAGGTGATCCAGGCGTGCGGGAGCCGGGCGCCGGGTCGGGAGGAGGGCTGGTGGTACAGCTCGGGGTCGCGGACGAAGCCGGGGTCGGGTGTGCCGTCCGGGACGATCGCGCCGGAGGTGTAGCGCTGGTTGAGGTCCACGCCGTGCGCGTCGAACTCGTACACCTTGAAGGCGATGGCCTCCCGCAGCGCGGCGCGCTGCTGCTCGGCGGCCTCGGTGGCGTCCTTGCGGGCGGCGATGTTGGCCCAGAGTTGTTCGGGGGTCTGCGGGGCGAGCCCGTCGAGGGCCTCGAAGACGGGGGCGGTCTCGCGGATGGACCGGTTGGCGCGGGTGACGACCTGCCGCCCGACCGGGGCGCGTTCGGCGGTGTAGGAGTCGAGCAGCCGGGGGTGGGCGGTGCCGTCCAGGACGAGCTTGAGCTTCCAGGCGAGGTTGTGGGCGTCCTGGATCGAGGTGTTGGAGCCGAGGCCGTTGGACGGCGGGTGGCGGTGCACGGCGTCCCCCGCGCAGAAGACGCGGCCGTTCGCGTACGTCTCGGCGTACCTCTCGTTGACGGTCCACGACGAGGACGAGGTGATGGTCACGGGGATGTCGTCGTCGCCGACGAGCTTGCGGACGATCGACTCGGCGTACTCGGTGGTCAGGTCCGGGGCGCCCGCGGTGACGTCGTAGCCCCAGACGATCAGCCACTCGTTCCAGGGCCGTACGCAGCGCACCAGTCCCGCGCCGATGCCGCCGACCGTGGCGCCGGGGGCGAGCACCCAGTAGAGGGTGGAGGGGCGGTGGGCGGTGTACCGGGTCAGGTCCGCCTCGAAGACGATGTTGATGCTGCCGGCCACGCCCATCCGGCCGCCCATCGGCAGGCCGGCGTCCTCGGCGACCTTCGACCGTCCGCCGTCGGCGCCGATCAGGTACCGGGCGCGGATCTCGTAGGTGTCCCCGCGCAGCCGGTCGCGGACGGTGGCCGTGACGCCGTCGGCGTCCTGCGTGTGGGAGAGGTACTCGGTCTCGAAGCGCAGCCGGGTGCCGCGGGCGACGGCCGCGTCGACGAGGACCGGCTCCATGAGGTGCTGCGGCATGTCGCACATGCGGGTGGGGCTGGCGAGCTCGTGCGCGGCCCGCGCCAGCGGGTCGTTGCCCCAGGAGCGCACCCGGCCCAGCTCCTCGCCGGCCAGGCTGGTGCAGAACGTCGTGTTGCCCATCAGGTGCTGCGGGGTGGCCCGGGCGACGACCTCCTGCTCCACTCCGAGGTCGCGCAGCACCTCCATCGTGCGCTGGTTGGTGATGTGCGCGCGGGGGGTGTCCGCGAGGTGCGCGTAACGGGTGACGACGATGTTGGGCACGCCGTAGGTGCTCAGGGCGAGCGCGGCCGAGGCACCGGCCGGGCCGCTGCCCACGATGAGGACGTCGGTCTCGACGACGGTGGACACGGGGTGCTCCTGCGGGCGGGTCGGGGGACATCGGGCGGTCACGATCCTGGAGGGGTTCGAGGGAGCGCGGGTGTCTCATTACGAGACACCCCGCCGGGTCCGGTTGAGGAACGACTCGGGTCCGTGAAAGGGCGTGAGGGCCACGTGGTTGTTGCTCCTTCAACCGAACACGCTACGGTGGGCCGTGCCGTGACCACCACAGATCCTTCCCCCACCACCGCCCGGCTCTCGCTGCGGCTCGCCCGCGAGCGCTTCCTGTCGGGGGATCCGCTGCCCGGGGGCGTACCGGAGGAGGTCGTCGCGGCGTGGCGGCGGGCCCGGTTCTTCGGTGTGCCGCACGACCTGGGCGAGCCGACGACGTGGAGTGCGGAAGGCCCCGCGGAGTCGGCGCTGCTCACCGCCGCCCGGCCGGTGCTGGACCGGATCGTCGCCGCCCTGGACGCGGACGCCCTGCTCGTGCTGACCGACGAGCGGCTGCGCGTGCTGTGGACGGCGGGACGGCTGCCCGGTGTCGCACCGTGCCCCGTACTGGCGGAGCAGGAGGTCGGCCACAACAGCGCGGCCCTGGCGCTGCACACCCGCCGCCGGGCCGAGGTGCACGGCCCCGAGCACTTCCTGGACCGGTGGCAGGACGTGTCCGCCGTCAGCGTCCCGGTGCTCTCCCCGGACAGCGGTCAGGCCCTCGGCACCCTGACGGTGGCCACACGCCTGTGCGCCCCGCGTGGGCCGCATCCCCGGGCCGCCCTCGCGGAGGCCGCCGCCGCGGCGATCGAGACGGAACTGCGGGCCCGCTCGGGCCGTGCCGAGCAGGCGCTGCTGGACGCGTACCTGCGGGCCTCACGGGGCAGGGACCGGGCTGTGGCCGCCCTCGACGGCCACAGCCGGCTGATCAACGAGGCGGCGCGGGGGCTGCTGACGCCCGAGGTGCTCGACACGCTGGAGCGTACGGCCCTGGACGCGCGACGCGCCGAGCCTCCGGGCCGGGCGGAGGAAGCCGAGGGGCCGTCCGGGCAGACGACGGTGTCGGGCACGGGGCCGTCGCCATTGCCGTCGCCGTTGCCATTGCCGTCGCCGTTGCCGTTGCCTGAGGGGGCGGGTTGCACCGCGCACGTCACCCCGCTGCGCCTGGACGGCACCGTCGTCGGGATCGTGGCGGTCCTGGAACCACTCGGCGATCGGGCGCGTGAGGTGCCGGGTCCACCGTCCGCGGCGGTCGCCCTGACCGGCTCCTCGCTGCCCTGGCGGCACGCCGTGGGGCGCGCGGTGGAGCTGGCGCGCTCCCGGGAGCCGCTGCTGCTGGCCGGGGAACGGGGCACGGGCAAGTCCGCGCTGGCCCGCGAGCTGCTGGGACCGGGCCCGGTCCAGGACGCCGACGCCGCGCAGGACACCGGACTCGAACACGCGCTGCGCGCACGGCAGCCGGGCAGGCCGCTATTGCTCCGTCACGCCGAGCGCCTCGCACAGCCCGGCGTGGCCGCGCTGAACTCCCTGCTCGACACGCGCCCGGACACCCCGCTCCTGGTCACCTACACGCCCGGTGCCCCGGCCGGCCCGTGCCTGCAGCGCCTGCTGGACATGCTGTCGGCGCGGACGGTGACCCTGCCTCCCCTGCGGGAACGCGCCGAGGACATACGGGAGCTGCTGCCGGTCCTGTCCCCGCGACCGGCTCCGGGCCGGCCTCCGCTGACCTGGACCCTGGACGCCCTGCGGGCGCTGGAGCAGTACCCATGGCCCGGCAACGTCACCGAACTCGCCCACGTCGTCCGGGCTCTGGCGGAGCACCGGCGGATGTCCGGCCCGGTCCGCCGGACGGAACTGCCGGACCCCGTCCGCGAAGGCCCGGCCGCGCGGCCCCTCAGTCCGATGGAACGGGCCGAACGCGCGACGATCCTGGAGGCGTTGCGCCGCCACGGCGGCAACAAGGCCCGCGCGGCGGCGGCACTGGGGATAGGCAGGGCGACGCTGTATCGCAAGCTGCGGGGGTACCGGGGCTGAGGGGCGCTCCGCCGGTGGAAGCCCCGGGGCGCCGGGGCGGCGTGACCCTTGACCGTGCGTGATGGATCGGGCACGGGGTGTCCGTCGGACAGCATGAGAAAGGGCGCCGACCATGAACTGGTCGGCGCCCGATTCTGCCGGTGTCCGAGGGGGGACTTGAACCCCCACGCCCGATAAAGGGCACTAGCACCTCAAGCTAGCGCGTCTGCCATTCCGCCACCCGGACCGGTGTCCGCCGCCTTGCCAGGGGTGTTCCCCGCGGCGACAGGCACAACAATACCAAGCTTTCGGAGTGCCTTTCACCTGCGTTTCCGTCCACCGGGCGGGGGTCCGGGACCTGGCGGCCCCCTGCCTCTAGGGTCACACCATGAGTGACTGGATGGTGACGCAGAGCCCTGGCGCGCGGCGTCGTCCGCGCGCCCTGTCACCGCTCAGGGAGCATCTGCGCGACACGTTCTGGTTCGCCCCCACTGCGGCGATGGTCGCCGTCTTCCTGGTGTGGCTGGGGGCACAGGCGCTCGACACGGCCGTGGTGGAAGCGCTGCAGGAGGAGCGGGACTACGAGACGCTCGACGAGCTCGTGCGGTTCGCGGAGGACGCGAAGGCCGTGGTGAACGCGGTCGGCTCGGCGATGATGACCTTCATCGGTGTGGTCTTCAGCATCTCGCTGGTGGCCGTGCAGATGGCGAGCGGGCAGTTCACCCCGCGTGTGGTGCGGCTCTTCGTCCGCAGCCGGATCACCAAGGCGACCTTCGCGGTGTTCCTGTCCACGTTCGTGCTGACGCTGCTGGTGCTGACCGCCTTCGACAGCGCCGGCGACCCCCGTGCCGTGACGTCGCTGCCGCTGGTGCAGGCCGTTCTCACGCTGTGCATGGTCGCGCTGAGCCTGCTGCTCTTCGTGCTGTACGTGAACGCGACCCTGCGGCTGATGCGGATCAGCCAGGTGATCGCGCGGATCGCTACGGAGTCCTTCCGGGTCGCCGCGTCGATGCCCGCGCCGACGGGCGGACGCGATGCGCCCGACCTCGGCCCCGCGACGGCGTGGGTGCCGCACGACGGCCGGGGCGGGGTGCTGCGCGACGTGCACATCGCGCGGCTGGTGCGGGTGGCGCGCAAGCACGGGGTCGTGCTGCGGCTGATCCCGCGGATCGGGGACTTCGTGGTGCCCGGCACGCCCGTGCTGGCGGTCCACGGCGGGGCCGCCCCACCGCGCTCGGCACTGCGCCGCACCGTCTCGGTGGGGGTGGAGCGGACGTACCACCAGGATCTCGGCTTCGGGCTGCGGCAGTTGGCCGACATCGCGTTGCGCGCCCTGTCGTCCGCGATCAACGATCCGACCACCGCCGTCCAGGCGCTGGACCGCATCGTGCAGTTCCTCGCGGCGCTGAGCCGGCATCCGCTGGACGCCGCATTGCACCGGGACCGGCGCGGGGCGGTGCGGCTGGTGCAACCCGTGCCGGGGTGGGACGAGCTGGTGGATCTCGGGTTCACGGAGGTGCGGACCTGCGCCGCGGGCAGTCCGCAGGTGACGCGGCGCATGCTGGCCGGGCTGGACGACCTGCTCCTGCTCGCACCGCGGGACCGGCAGAAGCCGCTCCTGCGCCACCGCGAACTGCTCCGGCAGCAGATCGCCCACACGACCCCGAACCCGACGGACCGCGCCTTCGCCCTGCACCCGGACCGGCAGGGCATCGGCTGAGGGACGACACCCCGGACCCGGCTGGGCATCAGCCGAGGAACGGTGCCCCGCCGGCTGGGCGTCGGCCGGGGGACGGCGCCTGCACGCGCGGGGAGGGATGCGTGGCGGCGTCCGGCGCCGGACCCTGTCACGGGTGCGCGCGGGTATCCGCGCCGGACGCCGCCCTCCCCCTCTCACGGCAGCAGTTGATATTCCGGGAAGTTCCCCGGCAGCCTCTCCCCCGCCGGCCCCCGCGTCACCGCGCGCACCAGGAGCTCGCCCCCCACGAACGCGCCCCTCCAGGACGCCCCGAGTCCGCCGAACAGCTCGTCGCGGTCGCCGCGGGAGCGGGGCTTGCCGTGACCGACCTTGAACGCGCGGATCTGCGGGGCGAGCCGCTCGTAGGTGGCCCGGTCGTCCGTGGACAGCGTGGCCACCAACGCCCCGTTGGAGGCGTTCATCGCGGCCAGCAGCTCCGCCTCCGTGTCGACCAGGACGATCGTGTCGACCGGGCCGAACGGTTCCGCGTGGTGCAGCGGGGAGGAGCGCGGCGGGTTGAGGAGCGTGACGGGCTGGACGTAGGCGGAGGTGTCCTGCCCGGGCAGGAAGTGCGCGTCGTCCGGGCTGCCGCGGTACAGCGGCACCGCCCCGCGCTCGACCGCCTCGGCGACCTGGTCCTGCAGCTCCTTCGCCTTGGCCGCGTTGATCACCGGCCCGAAGTCCAGCTCCGGGCAGGGATCGCCGGGCTCCTCCACGGCGAGCGGATGCCCGACCCTGAGCGCGCGCACCGCCGGGAGGTACGCCGCCAGGAACGCGTCGAACAGCTGCCGTTGGACGACGAAGCGCGGGTACGCCGTACAGCGCTGCTTGCCGTAGTCGAAGAGCTTGGGGATCACCGCGGTGAGCGCGTCCCAGTCCGAGTGGTTCCAGATGCCCCAGGTGTTGAGTCCCTCCTGTTCGAGTACGTGTCGTTTGCCGAGGTCGGCGAGGGTCGTGGCCACCGCGGCGCCGGTGTCGCGACCGCCGACGAAGGAGACACAGCCGATCTCGGGCGCCCGTACGAGCGCCTCGGACAGCTCGCCTCCGCTGCCGCTGACGAGGGTCACGGGAATCCCCTCGCGGGCGGCCAGCGCGCAGGCCAGGGTGAGACAGGCGACGCCGCCGTCGGTCGGGGTCTTGGCGATGACCGCGTTGCCCGCCAGTGCCTGCACCAGCACTGCGTGAACGAGCACGCTCATCGGGTAGTTCCAGCTGGCGATGTTGGACACGGGCCCGTCCAGCGGGGCCCGCCCGGCGAGCATCGGCTCGATGCCGTCGACGTACCAGCGGACTCCGTCGATCGCCCGGTCGACGTCCGCCTGGGCGAGGCGCCAGGGCTTGCCGATCTCCCAGACGAGCAGGAGCGCGAGCAGCGTGCGGTGTTCGGCGAGGGCGTCGAGGGTGGCCGTGACGCGGGCCCGGCGTTCCTCCAGCGGGACGTGCCGCCAGGCCCGGTGCTGGTCGAGGGCGGCGCGCACGGCGCGGTGGGCGGTGAACCCGTCCAGGCGCGGCGGGCCGGCGATCGGACTGCCGTCGACCGGGCTGACGGCGGGCAGGACCCGGCCGTCGGGCTGCCAGCCGGCGTCCCAGAGGTTGAGGACCCGGTCGTCACGGAAGGCCTCGGGGGCGACGACGAGACAGCGCTCCCAGGCGTCGGACCAGGACGTGCCGGATTTGAGGGTGAGGGTGGGTGCCATGCGGTTGCTCCGCTCTCGGTGCACGGTCGGGGGCGGAAGGGCGGGCATGAACGGCCCGCCCCGGACGTGGTTCGAACGACCCACGGGGATGTGGACGCGGACGGCCACCGCAGGCCCGGACTCCGACAACCACCCGGGCCCGGACTCCGACGACGGCCGCCGCAGGTCCCGGCTCGGTGACGACCGCCGGGGGTCCCCGCACGACGACGACCGCCCGGCGCCCTTGCACGGCCACAACCGCCGCAGGTCCCGTGGGGCTCCCTACACGGCGACGGCCGCCGCAGGTCCCGGCTGGGTGACGACCGCCCGGGGCCGGGCCCGCCACGGCTACGGCCGCCGCAGGCCCGGGGTCAGACGGCCCGCTGTCGGTCTTCGAGTTGCGCGAGCACCAGCTTCGCGGTCTCGGTCGGTGTGCTGCCCACCCGCACCCCGACCGCTTCCAGCGCCTCCTTCTTCGCCTGTGCCGTGCCGGCGGAGCCAGAGACGATCGCGCCCGCGTGCCCCATGGTCCTGCCCTCGGGCGCGGTGAATCCGGCGATGTAGCCGACCACGGGCTTGGTGACGTGCTCGCGGACGTACGCCGCCGCGCGCTCCTCCGCGTCGCCGCCGATCTCACCGATGAGGACGATCAGTTCGGTGTCGGGGTCGTCCTGGAAGGCGGCGAGGCAGTCGATGTGCGTCGTCCCGACGACGGGGTCGCCGCCGATGCCGACGCAGGTCGAGAAGCCGATGTCGCGCAGCTCGTACATGAGCTGGTAGGTCAGGGTGCCCGACTTGGAGACCAGGCCGATGCGTCCCGGTTTGGTGATGTCGGCCGGGATGATGCCCGCGTTGGACTGGCCGGGCGTGATCAGGCCCGGGCAGTTGGGGCCGATGACGCGTGTGCCCCGCTGCCGGGCGTACGTGGTGAAGGCGACGGAGTCGTGCACGGGGATGCCCTCGGTGATGACGACCGCGAGCCCGATCCCGGCGTCGGCGGCCTCGGTCACGGCGGCCTTGGCGAAGGCGGGCGGCACGAAGACGACGGTGACGTCCGCGCCGGTCGCGTGCATGCCGTCGGCGACGGAGCCGAAGACGGGCACCGCACGGTCGTCGAAGTCGACGGTGCGGCCGGCCTTGCGCGGGTTGACGCCGCCGACGACGTTCGTGCCGGCCGCGAGCATCCGCCGGGTGTGCTTCATGCCCTCGCCACCGGTCATGCCCTGGACGAGGACCTTGCTCTCCTTGGTGAGGTAGATGGCCATGGCGTTCCCTCTCCTCAGGCCGTGGTGGCGAGTTCGGCGGCACGGGCGGCGGCGCCGTCCATGGTGGTGACCTGCTCGACCAGCGGGTGCGCGTGCTCGTCGAGGATGGCCCGGCCCCGGGCCGCGTTGTTGCCGTCGAGGCGGACGACGAGCGGCTTGGTCAGCCGGACCGTGTCCAGTGCCCGGACGATGCCGTCGGCGACCGCGTCGCAGGCGGTGATCCCACCGAAGACGTTGACGAAGACGGACTTCACGGCCGGGTCGGACAGGACGACCGACAGCCCGTCGGCCATGATCCGGGCGCTCGCGCCGCCGCCGATGTCGAGGAAGTTGGCGGGCCGGGCGCCGCAGCCCGCGACCACGTCGAGGGTGGACATGACGAGGCCCGCGCCGTTGCCGATGATGCCGACCTCGCCGTCGAGCTTGACGTAGTTGAGGCCCTTGGCGGCGGCCGCTGCCTCCAGCGAGTCGCCGTGCTCCACGTCGTCGGCGCCCCACCGGGCCTGCCGGAAGCGGGCGTTGTCGTCGAGGGTGACCTTGCCGTCCAGGGCGAGGATCTGCCCCTGCCGGGTGCGCACGAGCGGGTTCACCTCGACCAGGAGGGCGTCCTCGCGGACCAGGACCTCCCAGAGCCGGACGAGGACGTCCACGGTCTGCGGCGGCAACCCGGCCGCCTCGGCGATCTCGGCCGCCTTCGCGGAGGTGACGCCCTCGACGGGGTCGACGGGCACGCGGGCCACGGCCTCGGGACGGGTGGCTGCGACCTCCTCGATGTCCATGCCGCCCTCCGCCGAGGCGATCGCGAGGAACCGGCCCGCCGCGCGGTCGAGTACGTAGGACACGTAGAACTCGGTCTCGATGTCCACGGGCTGGGCCAGCATCACCGTGCCGACCGTGTGGCCCTTGATGTCCATGCCGAGGATCTGACGGGCGGTGAGCTCGGCGGCCGCGGGATCGGCGGCGAGCCTCACGCCGCCCGCCTTGCCCCGTCCACCGGTCTTCACCTGGGCCTTCACCACCACGCGCCCGCCGAGCCTGCGCGCGATGTCGCGTGCCTCCTTGGGCGAGTCGGTGACCTCGGCCCGTGGCACCACGATGCCGTGTTCTTCGAAGAGTTCCCTTGCCTGGTGTTCGTACAGGTCCATTCCGGCTCCTGACTGCTGTGTCTTCTGGGGAGCGACCACCGGTCGCCCGAAAATGCCGCACGCCCCCTGGACACCACCCACCGGATGCGGGATAACAAGCTTCATACAGTATTCGTCGACTGTATGCAATGTACCGCGAGCCGCTCCAACCCCCTACGAAGGGACAGGACTTCGCCATGCCCGACGACACCCAGGACGTGATCTCCGGTGGTCATCTCGTAGCCAAGGCGCTCAAGGCCGAGGGGGTCGACCGCATCTACACGCTGTGCGGCGGCCACATCATCGACATCTACGACGGCTGCGTCGACGAGGGCATCGAGGTCGTCGACGTCCGTCACGAGCAGGTCGCCGCCCACGCCGCCGACGGTTACGCGCGCATCACCGGCAAGCCCGGCTGCGCGGTGGTCACCGCGGGTCCGGGGACCACCGACGCCGTCACCGGGGTCGCCAACGCCTTCCGCGCGGAGTCCCCGATGCTGCTGATCGGTGGTCAGGGCGCGCTGACCCAGCACAAGATGGGGTCCCTGCAGGACCTGCCGCACGTCGACATGATGAACCCCATCACCAAGTTCGCGGCGACCGTGCC
Source organism: Streptomyces sp. NPDC085932 (assembly GCF_044540525.1). Lineage (NCBI taxonomy): Bacteria > Bacillati > Actinomycetota > Actinomycetes > Kitasatosporales > Streptomycetaceae > Streptomyces > Streptomyces sp. NPDC085932. Next base: position 820,871 of record NZ_JBITSJ010000001.1, on the reverse strand, counting down.
CGACACGGCGCGCGCGGCGGACATGGTGTCCATGGCGTTCCGCGAGTGCTTCCACGGCGCGCCGGGCCCCTCCTTCCTGGAGATCCCCCGCGACGTGCTCGACGCCAAGGTGCCGGCCGACAAGGCACGCGTGCCCCAGGCCGGTGCCTACCGCGCCTCGACCCGCTCGGCCGGCGACCCGGAGGCGATCGAGAGGCTCGCCGATCTGCTCGTGCACGCCGAGAAGCCGGCCATCCTGCTCGGCAGCCAGGTCTGGACGACCCGCGGCACCGAGTCGGCCATCGAGCTGGTGCGCACACTGAACATCCCGGCCTACATGAACGGCGCGGGCCGCGGCACCCTCCCTCCCGGCGATCCGCACCACTTCCAGCTCTCGCGCCGGTACGCCTTCTCCAACGCCGACGTCATCGTCATCGTCGGCACGCCCTTCGACTTCCGCATGGGCTACGGCAAGCGGCTGTCGGCGGACGCGACGGTGGTGCAGATCGACCTCGACTACCGCACCGTCGGCAAGAACCGCGACATCGACCTCGGCATCGTCGGCGACGCCGGACTCGTGCTGAAGTCGGTGACCGAGGCCGCCTCCGGGCGTGTCAACGGCGGGGCGTCCAAGCGCAAGGAGTGGCTGGACGAGCTGCGGGCCGCCGAGCAGACCGCCCTGGAGAAGCGGCTGCCCAGCCTCCGGTCGGACGCCTCGCCCATCCACCCCTACCGGCTGGTCAGTGAGATCAACGACTTCCTCACCGAGGACTCGATCTACATCGGCGACGGCGGCGACATCGTCACCTTCTCCGGCCAGGTCGTCCAGCCCAAGTCGCCCGGACACTGGATGGACCCGGGTCCCCTGGGCACGCTCGGCGTCGGCGTCCCCTTCGTGCTCGCCGCCAAGCAGGCGCGGCCCGACAAGGAAGTGGTGGCCCTCTTCGGCGACGGCGCGTTCTCCCTCACCGGCTGGGACTTCGAGACGCTCGTCCGCTACGACCTCCCCTTCGTCGGCATCGTCGGCAACAACTCCTCCATGAACCAGATCCGCTACGGCCAGGCCGCCAAGTACGGCAAGGACCGCGAACGGGTCGGCAACACCCTCGGCGACGTCCACTACGACAAGTTCGCCCAGATGCTGGGCGGATACGGCGAGGAGGTCCGCGACCCCGCCGACATCGGCCCGGCCCTCCGGCGTGCCCGCGAGTCCGGCAAGCCGTCCCTGATCAACGTCTGGGTCGACCCCGACGCGTACGCCCCCGGAACCATGAACCAGACCATGTACAAGTGAGGAGCGCTTGGCATGACCCAGACCTCGACCAGGGCTCTCGACGGCATCCGCGTCCTGGACATGACCCACGTCCAGTCCGGGCCCTCGGCGACCCAGCTGCTCGCCTGGCTCGGCGCGGACGTCGTCAAGCTGGAGGCACCGACCGGCGACATCACGCGCAAGCAGCTGCGTGATCTGCCGGACGTCGACTCCCTCTACTTCACGATGCTCAACTGCAACAAGCGGAGCATCACCCTCAACACCAAGACCGAGCGCGGCAAGGAGATCCTGACCGAACTGATCCGGCGTTCCGACGTGATGGTCGAGAACTTCGGGCCGGGCGCGGTCGACCGCATGGGCTTCACCTGGGACCGCATCCAGGAGATCAATCCGCGTATCGTCTATGCCTCCATCAAGGGGTTCGGCGAGGGCCCGTACACCAACTTCAAGGCGTACGAGGTCGTCGCGCAGGCCATGGGCGGGTCGATGTCGACCACCGGTTTCGAGGACGGGCCGCCGCTGGCGACGGGAGCCCAGATCGGGGACTCGGGGACGGGTGTGCACGCCGTGGCGGGCATCCTCGCCGCGCTCTACCAACGGGAGCGCACCGGTCGCGGGCAGCGGGTCAACGTGGCCATGCAGCACGCCGTACTCAACCTGTGCCGGGTGAAGCTGCGGGACCAGCAGCGTCTGGCACACGGGCCGCTCGCTGAATATCCCAACGAGGACTTCGGCGACGAGGTTCCCAGGTCCGGCAACGCGTCCGGCGGCGGCCAGCCCGGCTGGGCCGTCAAGTGCGCCCCGGGCGGGCCGAACGACTACGTGTACGTCATCGTCCAGCCCGTCGGCTGGCGGCCGATCAGCGAGCTCATCGGCCGGCCCGAGCTGGCCGACGACCCCGAGTGGGCGACGCCCGAGGCGCGGCTGCCCAAGCTGAACAAGATGTTCCAGCTGATCGAGGAGTGGTCCTCGACCCTGCCCAAGTGGGAGGTGCTGGAGCGGCTCAACGCGCACAACATCCCGTGCGGGCCGATCCTGTCCACGCGGGAGATCATCGAGGACCGGTCCCTGGCCGCCAACGAGATGGTCGTCACCGTGCCCCACCCCGAGCGGGGCGAGTTCGTGACCGTCGGCAGCCCGCTCAAGCTGTCCGACTCCCCCGTCGAGGTGACCAGCTCCCCACTGCTCGGCGAGCACAACGAAGAGGTCTACGTCGGTGAACTCGGCCTCGGCGACGAGGAAGTGCGCCTGCTCAAGTCGAACGGGGTGATCTGACGTGATGGCCGAGGACCGCCGGGCGCGGGTGCGTTCCCTGCTCGACTCCGTGCGCGCGGAGGGCAGGACCGCGCTGACCGCGCCCGAGGGCAAGGTGCTCGCCGACGCGTACGGCATCGCCGTACCGGGTGAGGAGCTGGCGACCGACGTCGACGAGGCCGTGGCGTTCGCGGCGCGCTTCGGCGGGCCCGTCGTGATGAAGATCGTCTCGCCGGACATCCTGCACAAGACCGATGCCGGCGGGGTGATCGTCGGTGTCGAGGGCGCCGCCGACGTGCGGGCCGCGTTCCACACCATCGTCGACAACGCCCGGGCCTACGACCCGAAGGCCCGTATCTCGGGTGTGCAGGTGCAGGAGCTGCTGCCCCGGGGGCAGGAGGTCATCGTCGGGGCGGTCACGGACCCGACGTTCGGGAAGGTGGTCGCCTTCGGGCTCGGCGGGGTGCTCGTCGAGGTCCTCAAGGACGTCACCTTCCGGCTGGCCCCGGTGGACGCCGACGAGGCGCTGTCGATGCTGGACTCGATCCGCTCCGCGGAGATCCTGCGCGGGGTGCGCGGACAGGCCGGTGTGGACCGGTGGGCCGTGGCGGAACAGATCCGCCGGGTCTCCGAACTCGTCGCCGACTTCCCGGAGATCGCGGAGGTCGACCTCAACCCGGTGATCGCCACCGCGGAGGGGGCGGTGGCGGCCGACATCCGGGTGATACTCGCCGAGTCGCAGCCCCCGCCGCGCCGGAAGTACTCCAGGGACGAGATCCTCACCTCGATGCGCCGGCTGATGCAGCCCGCCTCGGTCGCCGTCATCGGCGCCTCCAACGAGCAGGGCAAGATCGGCAATTCGGTGATGCGCAACCTCGTAGACGGGGGTTTCGCGGGTGACATCCACCCGGTGAACCCCAAGGCCGATGACATTCTGGGCCGCAAGGCGTACAAGAGTGTCACCGACGTTCCCGGTGAGGTGGATGTGGCGGTCTTCGCGATCCCCGCCAAGTTCGTGGCCTCGGCCCTGGAAGAGGTGGGACGCAAGAAGATCCCGAACGCCGTGCTGATCCCCTCGGGGTTCGCGGAGACCGGCGAACACGAGCTCCAGGCGGAGATCGTCGCCATCGCCGAGCGGTACGGGGTACGGCTGCTGGGGCCGAACATCTACGGCTACTACTCGACCTGGCAGGACCTGTGCGCCACGTTCTGCACGCCGTACGACGTCAAGGGCGGGGTGGCGCTGACCTCGCAGTCGGGCGGCATCGGGATGGCCATCCTGGGGTTCGCCCGCACCACCAAGACGGGCGTGTCGGCGATCGTGGGGCTCGGCAACAAGTCGGACCTGGACGAGGACGACCTGCTGACCTGGTTCGGCGAGGACCCGCACACCGAGTGCATCGCGATGCACCTGGAGGACCTCAAGGACGGCCGCGCCTTCGTGGAGGCCGCCCGCGCGACCGTGCCGAAGAAACCGGTGGTCGTCCTCAAGGCGGGCCGTACGGCGGCGGGTGCGAAGGCGGCCGGTTCGCACACCGGTGCCCTGGCCGGTGACGACGCGGTCTACGACGACATCCTCCGCCAGGCCGGTGTCATCCGGGCGCCCGGGCTGAACGACATGCTGGAGTACGCGCGCGCGTTGCCCGTGCTGCCCGCTCCCCGGGGCGACAACGTCGTGATCATCACGGGCGCCGGCGGCAGCGGTGTGCTGCTCTCCGACGCCGTGACGGACAACGGCCTGTCGCTGATGGAGATCCCGCCCGACCTCGACGAGGCGTTCCGGAGGTTCATCCCGCCCTTCGGTGCGGCCGGCAATCCCGTGGACATCACCGGGGGCGAGCCGCCGTCGACGTACGAGGCGACGATCCGGCTGGGGCTGGAGGACCCGCGCATCCACGCGCTGGTTTTGGGCTACTGGCACACGATCGTCACTCCCCCGATGGTCTTCGCGGAGCTCACCGCGCGCGTGGTGGCCGAATTCCGCGAGCGTGGGATCGAGAAGCCCGTGGTGGCCTCGCTCGCGGGGGACGTGGAGGTCGAGGAGGCCTGCCAGTACCTCTTCGAGCGGGGGGTCGTGGCGTACCCGTACACGACGGAGAAGCCGGTGGCCGTGCTCGGCGCGAAGTACCGCTGGGCGCGGGAGGCGGGGCTGCTGGGGGGCGGTACATGAGGTGAGGCAGCGGGGGGCCGGCCGACGGTGCGCGTCGGCCGGCCCCGGGACCCGCACGCGCACGAAAGGCATGGGACAGGGGGCGCTGGCCAGATCTTTCGACGCAAGGGGTGCGACACGACATGACAACGACCGATCTGCCCACCACGGTTCCCTACCGGGAGGTCACCGACGCGAACGGCCGCGTCTACCGTCTCGGTGAGACCGACATCGACATCATGGGGCGCAAGCGCAAGTGGATGGTGATCCTGCCCTGGATCGGCATGATGGGCATCTCCTCCGCCGAGTACGCGTTCGCGTCCGCCGAGGAGACCCTGCACACGGCGCACAGCTGGAACAGCATGCACATCTTCTGGATGATGACCGTCTGGGTCTTCTTCCAGGCCGCGGTGGCCTTCCCCGCGGGCAAGCTGCGAGAGAGCGGAAAACTCCCGGCCCGCTGGGCCATGATGTGCGGCGCGGCGGGCACCCTCATGGGCTACCTGTCCCTCGCCTTCGCACCGCACGTCGTCTTCGCCTACATCGGGTTCAGCATGTTCAGCGGCATGGGCGCGGGCATGGTGTACGCCACCTGCGTCAACATGGTCGGCAAGTGGTATCCGGAGCGCAAGGGCGGCAAGACCGGCTTCGTCAACGGAGGCTTCGCCTACGGCTCGGTGCCCTTCGTCTTCCTCTTCAACGGTTACATGGACCTCACCAACTTCCGCTGGGTGCTGGTCTCGGTGGGTGTGTTCCTGGCCGGGATCGTGGCCTGCTCCGGCTACTTCTTCAGGGACCCGCCGAAGAACTGGTGGCCCGCCGACATCGACCCGCTCAACCCGCCGAAGGACCCGCGCGCGGCCCGCTCGATGCGCATGAACCCGCCGGCGGTGCGCCAGTACTCCCCCAAGGAGGCGTGGAAGACCGGCCGGGTGGCCCTCATGTGGTTCTGCCTGGCGTGCACCTCCGGCGTGAACATCTTCGGCATCGCCTTCCAGGTGGAGATCGGCGAGGAGGCCGGCTTCGCGGGCGGCATCGTCGCCACGGCCATGTCCCTGAAGGCCATCGTCAACGGCACCGGCCGCGGTGTCATCGGCTGGCTCTCCGACCTCTACGGCCGCAAGCGGTGCCTGCTGGTCGTGTGCGTCATCCTGGGCCTGTCCCAGTACGGCATCCTCTGGTCGGCGAACGCCGAGAACCTGCCGCTGTTCCTGGTCTTCTCGTCCATCTCCGGCTTCGGCGGCGGCGCCATCTTCCCGATGTTCGCCGCGCTCACCGCCGACTACTTCGGTGAGAACAACAACGCGTCCAACTACGGCATGGTCTACAGCGCCAAGCTGGTCTCCGGTCTGGGAGCGGGCATGGGTGCCGTGGTCGTCGGCGCCTGGGGACACTCCGGTGCCTTCATCCTGGCCGGTTCCATCTCCCTCTTCGCCGGCTGCGTGGCCCTGTTCCTCACCCCGCCGGGACGCGACAAGCAGAAGCGCCGCATCGCTCCGAACCCGCAACCGCTCGGCGAGGACACGACCTGACATGACGGCAGAACCGCTCGCGGCCTCGTCCGCGGCCGCGCCGCCGCACACCGTCCCCCTCCGCAGCACGACCTTCTTCCACGGCCGCGTCCACCGCCTCGGCGGGACCGGCGGGCCCGTCCCGGGCCGGGCGCGGCCGGTGTGCTGAGCCCGCCCCACGTGAGGAGGCCCCTCCCCGGCCGGGGAGGGGCCTCCTCATGCGATGCCGGCCGTCAGCACTTCTCCCGCAGCGAGTGCAGGTGCGCGCTGGAGCGGCGGGCGAAGGTGAAGGACTCGGCCGGGTTGTCGTGCTCGGCCTGCCAGTGGTGGGCCAGGCGGTGGCCGCGCAGCCGGGTCACGGCGGAGATGAACCGCTGGTAGTCGATGTCGCCGTCGCCGACGTCGGTCATGCGGTAGCCGTAGGGGTCCGACGGGGTGCTCTCGCCGTCCTTGACGTGGAACAGCGGGTAGCGGTCGGGCTGCCGCAGGACGTAGTCGAGCGGCTCGAACGGCGCGGGGGTGCCGTCGGGCCGCTTGGAGAAGCGGAACTGGCCGACGTACGCCCAGTAGATGTCCATCTCCAGATAGACCAGGTCCGGGTCGGTCTCCTTGAGCAGGACGTCGTAGAGGCGGACCTTCGGGTTGTCGGTGGCGAAGGAGAACTCCTCGGAGTGGTTGTGCTGGTAGAACTTCATGCCCCGGGCCTTGGCCGCGGCCCCGTAGGTGTTGAAGTCCTCGGCGGCGCGCTTCCAGGCGTCGACGGTCGAGCCGTAGCGGAACGGGCCGGCGGCGGTGCCGATGTGCTTCAGGCCGAGGGCCTGGGCGTCGTCGAGGACCTTGGTGAGGTTCTGCGCGAAGGTGTAGGCGTTCGGGTCGTCGGAGTAGTAGCCGACGTGGCTGCCGATCGGGTTGAGGCCGTGGCTGCGGGCCAGCCGCTTGAGCTGGGCGAGCGTGATGGGGCCCGCCGAGCCCTGGGTGTAGCCGGCGAACTCGACCTCGTCGTAGCCGTAGCGCTCCAGTTCGGCGAAGACGGGGCCGAAGCCGAGGGTGGAGACCTTGTCGCGCAGGCTGTACAGCTGGATGCCGAGGCGTCCGGGCGGCAGGACGGGCCGGCCGCGGCCCTTGCCCGCGGCGGCGGTACCGGTGGTGGCGGTCGCCGGGGCCGCGGTGGCGGGGGCCGCCGCGCCGAGCAGGGCGGCGGCGGTGGCACCGGCGGCCACGCCGAGCATGCCTCGTCTGCTGAGGCGGTGGCTCAGCTCGGGGTCGGGCTGGGAGAAGCGGCTCATGCGGGGAACTCCTCGTGATCGCGGGGCGTTGTCAGTGGTGAGTGCTTCACTTGTGACCAGTCGGGACCAAGGACTTCGCCTGTGGTGGTGGCCACGGCTTTGGCCTCAGCCCAGACCGGCGAGTCGGAGCAGCAGTGACTTCACATCGGTGGCCGCGACGCGGTCGCCGACAGCGCGGGGGGTGGAGCAGATGAGGAGCGGACCGTCGTCGTCGCTCTGCGGAAGGCGGCCGTGGCTGCCGCGAATAGGTGAGGGGTCCAGGGGCACGACCGCCATGCGGTAGCGCATGCCGAGTTTCTTGCGCGCCAGCGCGGTGGCCGCCTTGACCTTGACGTAGGGGTCGAGGGGATCCATGAACAGCTCGACCGGGTCGTAGCCGGGTTTGCGGTGGATCTCGACGAGCTGCGCGAAGTCGGGCGCACGGGCGTCGTCGAGCCAGTAGTAGTACGTGAACCAGGCGTCCGGTTCCGCCACGGCGACGAGTTCGCCCGCGCGCGGATGGTCGAGGTGGTGGGCCTTCTTGCCCTCGTCGTCGAGGAGTTGCTCGATGCCGGGCAGGCCGTCCAGGGCGGCACGCGTGGCGTCGAGGTCCTCGGGGCGGCGCACGTAGACATGGGCGATCTGGTGGTCGGCGACCGCGAAGGCCCGGGAGGCCATCGGGTCGAGGTACTCCATGCCGTCCTGGGTGTGCACTTCCAGCAGGCCGGCTCGGCGCAGGGCGCGGTTGATGTCCACGGGCCGGTTCACGCGGGTGATGCCGTACTCGGACAGCGCGACGACCGTGCGGCCCTCGGCGCGGGCCTCGTCCAGGAGCGGGACCAGGGCGGCGTCCAGGTCGGCGGCCGCCTTGAGGGAGCGGGGATCGTCGGGACCGAAGCGCTGCAGGTCGTAGTCGAGGTGAGGGAGGTAGCAGAGCGTCAGGTCGGGGTGGCGGGTGCGGATGACGTGGCGGGTCGCGTCGATGATCCACCGGCTGGAGACGAGATCCGCTCCGGGGCCCCAGAAGTGGAACAGGGGGAAGGTGCCGAGTTCCTCGGTGAGTTCGTCGTGGAGCGCCGGCGGGCGGGTGTAGCAGTCGGGTTCCTTGCGGCCGTCGGCGTAGTAGACCGGGCGGGGGGTGACGGTGATGTCGGTGTCGGCGCCCATGGCGTACCACCAGCAGATGTTGGCGACGGTGTAGCCGGGGTGGGCGCGGCGGGCGGCGTCCCAGAGCTTGTCACCGGCCACGAGCCCGTGGTGCTGGCGCCACAGCAGGACGTCACCGAGTTCGCGGAAGTACCAGCCGTTGCCGACGATGCCGTGCTCGGAGGGCATGGTGCCGGTCAGGAACGTGGACTGGGCGGCGCAGGTGACGGCGGGCAGGACGGTGCCCAGCGGGGCGACGGAGCCGGAGCGGCCGAGCGCCTTGAGGTGGGGCATGTGATCGAGGAGACGGGGGGTGAGACCGACGACGTCGAGGACGAGGAGCGGCGTGGGGCGCTCCGCACCGGCCGGGGCCGGCTGCTCGGGGGTGCTCATGGCAGCTCCTTCAGGCCGAGGTCGGTCAGCAGGTCGCGGGCGAGGGTGAGTTCGGCGGCGATGCCCTCGGCGAGCTGGGCACGGCCCTTGGGTCGCAGCTCGGGCGGGAGCGCCTGCCAGGTGTAGGTCTCGACCTCCAGGTGGCGGGTGAGCGGGGCCGGGCCGCCGACGAGCCGGGTCAGTGCGGTCTTCAGGACCGGAAGGGTGGAGGTGAGGGGCGCGGCGGGGGCCGCGTGCAGGGGGACGTGGAAGTGGGCGCGCCAGGGTGCGGCGTCCGGCAGGGCGTGCCCGGCGAGGGCCTCGTCGAGATCGTCGGTGGCGCGCAGCCCGGCGGCGGTGGCCGTGCGGGTCTGGTGCAGGAAGCGGGGTTCGGCGAAGGCGGCGAGCGCCTCGCGGACCTCCGGCAGATGGGGGTGTTCGGCGTGCAGGGCGGCCGAGAGCTGGGATTTGACGACGGGGACGCGGGCTTCGGCGAGGGCGTCCAGGGCGGTGTGCGGATCCTCGAAGGAGGTGGCGAGGTGGCAGGTGTCCACGCAGATGCCGATGCGGTCGCGGCCGATCGCGGTGAGCGGGGCAATGGCGTCGCGGGTGGTCTCGACGACGCAGCCGGGTTCCGGCTCCAGACCGACGCGGAGGGAGCGGCCGGTCAGTTCCTCGATGGCGTCCAGGCGCTCGGCGAGGGTGCGCAGCGCTGCCCGGGCGGTCTCGGCGCGCCGGTCGTCGTACGCGGTGCGCCAGGCCAGGGGCAGGGTGGAGATGGTGCCCTCGGTGACGTCGTCGGGGAGGAGCCCGGCGAGGACCCGGGCCAGGGCGGTGGTGTGATCGAGGCGCTGGGGATCGGCCCAGTCCGGCTTGTACACCCGGTACTTGACCTCTTCGGCGCCGAAGCCCTCATAGGGAAAGCCGTTGAGGGTGACGACCTCCAGGCCGCGCCGGTCGAGCTCCGTGCGCAGTCCGCGCAGGGCCGACGGGTCGGTGACGAGGGCGTGGGCGGCGTCCTTGGCGAGCCACAGCCCGATGCCGAGCCGGTCGCGGCCGAGGCGGCGGCGGACGGGCTCGCAGTGGTCGCGCAGCTGGGCGATCACACCGTCGAGGGTTTCGGCGGGGTGGACGTTGGTGCAATAGGCCAGGTGGACGGTGGTGCCGTCGGGGTGGCGGAAGCGCATGGCTCACGCCTCCGCTGCGGGGACGCGGGCCGGGTCAGCGGCCCCGGGGTCCGGCTCGTGCGGGTCCTTCGGGGCGCCGCGGAGGATCGAGTTGCCCTCGTGCGTGGCCTCGGTGCCGGTGACGTCGAGGTTCAGGCGGCCGCTGAGTCCGTAGAAGGCCACCGGGTTGCGCCACAGCACCCGGTCGACGGTGTCCTCGTCGAAGCCCTCGGCGAGCATCAGGTCGGCCACCTTGCGGGTCTTGAGCGGGTCGCTCTTTCCCCAGTCGGCGGCGGAGTTGACCAGGACCTGCTCGGGGCCGTAGGCGCGCAGGATCGCGACCATCCGCTCCTCGTCCATCTTGGTGTCCGGATAGACGGAGAAGCCCAGCCAGCAGCCGCTGTCCTTGGCTTCCTTGACGGTGGTCTCGTTGAGGTGGTCGACCAGCACCCGTTCCGCAGGCAGGGCGGACTCCCGGACGACGTCGAGGGTGCGGCGCAGCCCGGCGAGCTTGTCGCGGTGCGGGGTGTGCACGAGGGCGGGCAGCCCGTGGTCGGCGGCGAGCTGCAACTGCGCGGCGAGGGCGGTGTCCTCGGCGGGAGTCATCGAGTCGTAGCCGATCTCCCCCACGGCGACGACGTTGTCCTTGACGAGGTAACGGGGCAGTTCGTCGAGGACGGGCACACAGCGCGGGTCGTTCGCCTCCTTGGGGTTGAGGGCGATCGTGCAGTGGTGGGCGATGCCGTACTGGGCGGCGCGGAAGGGCTCCCAGCCGAGGAGGGCGTCGAAGTAGTCGCGGAAGGAGGCCGGCGAGGTCCGGGGCTGACCGAGCCAGAAGGCCGGCTCGACGACGGCGCGGACGCCGGCGGCGTACATGGCCTCGTAGTCGTCGGTGGTCCGGGAGGTCATGTGGATGTGGGGGTCGAAGATGCGCATCAGGACTCCTTGCCGTGGGGGTGGTCCGGGCCCGGGGCAGGGGTGGCGGACTCGGTCAGGTCCAGGACGCGGTACAGGTCCTCGGGGACGGGGCGGCCGGCGGCCGTGCGTTCGGCCGCGTAGTCGCCCAGCATGCGGGCGAGTTCGCCGTCGCCCCGGGCCCGCCGGGGCAGGTCGGCCACGTGGTCGACGGGGACGCCGGTGAACAGGCACTTCAGCACGGCGTGCCGCCAGGAGTGGGCGTCCAGGTGCCGGGCGGCGTACGGGCCCACGGCGGTGGCGAGGAGCCGGGTGTCGTTGGTGCGCAGGGCGTCCTCGACGAGCGGCAGGGCGGCGGGGCCGGACACGAGGTGGGGCAGGGCGTGCAGGACGGCGCGGCGCTCGTCGGCGGTGCCCTGGAAGTACACGCGGGTCAGGGCGTCGGTGCCGGCCCGGGCCGCGTGGAGGATGAGGACGCGTGCGGCGTCGGCGTGCGCGGCACCGCAGCGGCGGCCGGCCTCGGCGAGACGCAGCTCCCACGCGGAGATGGGGCCGTGGATGCCCGGGTGGGCGGCGGCCTCGTCCAGGGCGTGCTCCAGCCAGGTGCGGGCGGCCTGGTCGAGGTCGGCCGTCAGCCGGTGGCGGAGATCGGCGAGCGAGGAGAGGGCGGCAAGGCCGGTGAGGGCGGTGTCCGGCGTGGAAGTCGTGCGGGAGGTGGGTGCCGGGTCGGGGGTGGCCGAGTCGGAAGTGTCTGAGCCGGGGGTGGCCGAGTCGGAAGTGTCTGAGCCGGGGGTGGCCGAGTGGGAAGTGGCTGGGTCGGGAGTGGCTGGGTCGGGGGTGGGTGAGCCGGAAGTGGCTGGGTCGGGGGTGGACACCTCGGGGTGGGCCTCGGTGCCGGGGGCGTTCGGGGTGCTGTCGGTTCTCGCCGTGGGTGTGACATGGGGGTGGGTCATGGGGTGCTGCTCCCTTCAGGGGTGGTGGAGGGAGCGCCGTGGGGTGGCGCGGCCTGCTGGAGGGCCGGAGCGGGGGACGGCAGCGCGGCGGCGGCCGCGGCCCGCTCGGCGTGGCGGAGGAAGGGCAGGGAGTGCGCGGCGAAGTGCGGGCCCGCGTGGGAGTGGCGGGGCAGTTCGACGACGGTCAGTCCCTGGTAGCCGGTGGCTGCGAGGGCCGCCAGGACCGGCGGGAAGTCGATCTCCCCGTCCCCGAAGGGGAGGTGTTCGTGGACGCCACGCCGCATGTCCTCGATCTGGACGTGCCGCAGCCAGGGAGCGGCCTCCCGGACGCAGTCGGCCGGAGGCAGGGGTTCGAGGCACTGGCAGTGGCCGATGTCCAGGGTGAGGCCGAGCGGCTCGGGGTCGCCGAGGGCGCGGCGCAGGTGGTGGAAGTCGGCGAGGGTGGCGAGGAGGTGACCGGGCTCGGGTTCGACGGCGAGCGGGACGCCGGCGGTGGCGGCGGCGTCCAGGACGGGAGTGAGGGCCTCGGTGAGGCGTTTCCAGGCGGTGCCGGAGTCGGTGTCCTGCGGGAGGATGCCGCTGAAGCAGTGCACGGCGTGGGCGCCGAGGTCGGCCCCGACGCGGACGGCCCGGAGGAGGAGGTCGACGCGGCGGGCCCGGTCGTCGGGGTCCGGGTCGAGCAGGGACGGGCCGTGCTTGCGGCGCGGGTCGAGCACATAGCGGGCCCCGGTCTCCACGGTGACGCCCAGGCCCAGCGCGTCCAGCCGTTGCGCGACGCGGCGGGTCCGGGCGGCGAGGTCGGGGGCGAGCGGGTCGAGGTGCATGTGGTCGAGGGTCAGTCCGACGCCGGAGTAGCCGAGGTCGGCGAGGAGGGAGAGGGCGTCGTCGAGACGGAGGTCGGCGAGACCGTTGGTCCCGTAGCCGAAGCGAAGGGCGGAGACGGCGGGGAGGGCGTCGGGGACACGGCCCTGTGAGCTCATGTGACGCTCACCTTCTTCGCGAACTTGGCTCCCAGTGGGGCGAGGGCGGCGATGAGGAGCGCGCCGGCCGTGCCCCGGGCGCGCGCGGTGAGAGCGGCCTGGAGGGGGATCGTGGCGCGGATGCCGGCGCCGACGGCCCGTTGGGTGAGAGGAGGGGACGGGTTCAGGGCGGCGTGGACGTAGGGGCGGGCGGTGGCCGCGGCGTAGGCGGCGGCGCCGGCCGTGGTGAGCAGGGTCGCCGCGGACGGACGCCCGGCGGCACCCCGGACGGAGCGAGGGCCTGCCGCCCCGAGGGCGTCTGCCGGCGGGCGGCCGGTCGCCGGTCCCGCGGACGGGTGGCGTCCGGTACCCGCGGCCGGGACCCGGGTCACCAGACGGGTCAGCAGGGCCGTCGTCGCGAGGGCCGCCAGTGGGGCCAGAGGCGCGCCGCCCTGGGCCTCGTGACGGGAGACGGTCGTCACGGCGACGGTGTGGGTGCCGAGGAGAGCGGCGGACGGCAGGGCCGGGCCTGGGCGGCCGGTGCTGGCCGCGGCTCCCAGGAGCAGGTCGAGGCCCCGGGCGGCCCCCATGGCGACGGGTCCGGCCGGGGTGTGCTTCAGGCCGAGGTCGTACGCCCAGACGGTGGCGGCCAGGGGTGCGGCCACGGTCAGGGCCGGCCGTCCGGCACGGGCGGCCAGGGCCAGTCCGGCCGCGGTGAAGGCGCAGGCGGCCGTGAGTGCGGCGGCCGGCCGGATGCGGCCGGAGGGCAGGGGGCGGTGGGGGCGTTCGACGGCGTCGACGTCGCGGTCCGCCCAGTCGTTGAGGGCCATGCCGGCCTCGTAGAGGCAGAGGGAGGAACCGATGGCGAGCAAGGTGCGGGCGCCGGGCCGCGCCCCGGCCGCGGCCGTGCCGGCCAGGGCGTCGCCGGGGACGCTGAACAGGGCGGGCAGACGCAGGAGTTCGGCCCAGGCGCGCCTGCGCGAGCGGCGGCCGGTGCGGGCACGGAGGGCCGGGCCCCGCTCGGTGCCCGACGCGCCGGCCACGGACACGGCGTCCGCACACGCACAGGACGCCTCATCACCCCCCACGCCGCTCACCCCGGCTCCCACTCCAGCTCCGGCACCGAGTCCGGCTCCCACTCCGGCTCCGGCTCTGGTACCGGCGCCGACTCCGGCTCCCACCCCAGCTCCGGCACCGGGTCCAGCACCGGCACCGGCTCCCACTCCGGCACCGGCACCGACACCGGCACCGGCACCGGCGCCGACACCCGGTCCGGCTCCAGCACCGGCACCGGCTCCGGGTCCGACCCCGGCCGGCGATGTGCCGTGGGTGCACCCGCAACGGCCTTCGCGCAACGTCACTGTGCTTCTCCCGGCGTCTCGGCCCGCTCCCCCGATCCCGTGTCCCGGCCGCCCCCTCCCCCGGGCCTCCCCAACTCCCGCCCGAACCGCACCAGTTCCTCGTACTGTTCGGACAAGCCGGCGGGGCCGTCCCCCACCGGGTCCTTGAAGTAGAACCCGAGGGCGCCGAGCGGGCCGGACAGGCCGGCTTCGTGGGCGCGGGCGGTGAGGCGGGCGAGGTCGAGCACCAGGGGCGCGGCGAGCGCCGAGTCGCAGCCCTGCCAGATGGTCTGCAGGATCATGCGCGTGCCGAGGAAGCCGCCGAAGGCGATGTGGTCCCAGGCGGTCTTCCAGTCGCCGAGGGCGGGGACGTCGTCGATGTGGACCTCGCCCTCGGGGACTTGGCCGAGGGTGTCGGCGAGGACGCGTTCCTTGCCGGCGTTCTTCGCGGCCGCGGCGGCCGGGTCGGCGAGGGCGGCGCCGTCACCGCCGCCGAGCAGGTTCGTGCCGGACCAGGCCCGCACGTGCAGGGCCCGCTGGGCGAACATGGGGCCCAGCACGGCCCGCAGCAGGGTCTGCCCGGTCTTGCCGTCGCGGCCGGCGTGGGGCAGTCCGCTGTGCTCGGCCTCGCGGGCTGCGACGGGGTGGTGCAGGCCCTCGGAGGGGGTGAAGTTGACGTAGGGGCAGCCCGCCCGCAGGGCCGCCAGGGCGTACAGGGTGCTGGCGGGCAGGGGGGCGCCGGGGCCCTGGGAGGCGGGTTCGGTGGAGGCGACGTTCACCACCACGGTCCGCTCCAGGGCGTGCCGGCGCGTGAAGTCGCGGATGTCGTCGGCAAAGGCCGTGATCAGGTCGGCCTCGCTGCGGGTGTCGCCGGGCGTGGGGCCGCCGGGGCGGATCTCCCGGTCGGCGGCGGCGAGCTCGGCGGCGACGGCGGTGGCGATGCCCGGGGGCAGGACGCCGCCGGCGGTCAGGGTCTCGGCGCGTTTGGGCAGGGGGCAGTCGAGGGTGTCGTGGCCGCCGAAGACGAGGTCGGACAGGGCGGGAAGCCGGCTGTCGGTGAAGGCGGGGGTCTCGGTCACCATGCCGGTGGGCGGGTGCAGTCCCGCGGTGACGGCGGCGCACCCCGTGACGACGGTGGTGGCGACGGAGCCTCGGGCTCCGATCAGCCACACCCCCACACGAGGTCGGGGAAGGGACGCGGACATGGGCAGCCTCCTGGTCGTGCGCGAACCCGGGGGGAGGGGGGGAGACGGCGGGCGGGGGTCCGGCGTCCCCCGCCCGCCGCCGTTCACTGGCCCTGGACGGGCAGTTCCTTGAGCTGGATGTTGCGGAAGGAGACCTGGTCGTCGGCGCCGTGGTTCTGCAGGCCGATGTAGCCGTCGGTCAGGCTCCGCTCGGGGTCCTTGTTGGTGAAGTCGTTGATCTTGACTCCGTTGAGGAACACCTGGAGGCGTTCGCCCTGGACCTTGATCTCGTAGGAGTTCCACTGGCCGGGCGGCCGCAGAACCTGGTCACGGGCCTTGATGTTGGCCGACTTGAAGGAGTACACGGAGCCGGTGGTGCGGTCGGGCGCGTCCGTGGCGTCGATCTGGATCTCGTAACCCTTGTTCACCGCGGACCAGGGGTCGTCGGAGGCCGGGAAGCCCACGAAGATCCCGGAGTTGTCGTCGCCCTGCATCTTCCAGTCGAGCTTGAGCGAGTACGACTTCAGCTCCTTGGCCTGGTACCAGAGCAGGCCCATGCCGCCCTCGGTCTCCATCACGCCGTCCTTGACGACGAACTTGCCGGGGCCGGCCTGCTTCCAGCCGTCCAGGGTCTGGCCGTTGAAGATCTTCCGGTAGTCCTTGCTCGGCTTGCAGTCCGCCTTCACCTGGCCGGTGGCGTACTGCAGGCCGCCGAGCAGGTGGGCGCGGAAGGCCTCGTCGGCGTAGGACTCCTTGGTGTGGCCGCCGCCGGTGTAGAAGGAGCGGCCGCCGCCGTAGCTCTGGCACCAGGCGATCGGGTGGTCGCCCTTCATGGTGCCGCCCTGGTAGGTGGTCTCGTCCAGGGTGGCGAGGACCTTGGCCTGCTCGCGCGGGTTGGTGCGGTAGTTGTACCACTCGTCGGTGCGCTCCCAGGCGTCGCCCAGGTGCGCGGTCGACGGGTGGTCGTGGTCCTCGACGCGGACGGTGGCCTTCTGGATGGCCGGGTGCGAGTGGAAGTAGGCGCCGACGAGGCCGCCGTAGAACTCCCAGTCGTACTCGGTGTCGGCCGCCGCGTGGATGCCCATGTATCCGCCGCCGCCCGCCACGTAGTTCTCGAACGCCTTCTGCTGCTCGGCGTTGAGCACGTCGCCGGTGGTGGACAGGAAGGCGACCGCGTCGTACTTGGCGAGGTTGGTGGTGGTGAACTGCCGGGCTTCCTCGGTGGCGTCGACCGTGATGCCGGCGGGGCCGCCGAGTTCCTTCAGCGCGGCGATGCCGGCCGGGATGGAGTCGTGGCGGAAGCCGGCGGTCTTGGAGAAGACCAGGACCTTCTTGCCGCCCTTGAAGGGCTCCTTGGAGAACTCGAAGTCGTCCACGTCGAACAGCGCGCCCTCGCCGCCCTTGAAGACCAGGTAGATGTCGGTGGTCTTCTTCGGCAGTGACCGCAGCGGCACGTCGACGTTCTGGAACGTCTCCCAGCCGCCGGTCGGCGGGATGTGGGCCGAGCCGTGCAGCGGCCCCTCGGGGGATCCGGTGCGCAGTTCGACGAAGCCGCCCGCGCCGCCGGAGGAGGCCCGCACGGTCATCTTCTTCTGGCCGTCGAACCGGTAGGGGGTGAAGGAGATCCAGTCGCCGTCGTTGATGTCGCCGACGGTCTTGCCGCCGTTGGCGCCGGTCTTGTCGATGACGGACACGCCCGACTGGGTGGTGAAGTGCTCGCCCTGGCGGTGCAGCGGCTGCAGGACGGTGCGGGCCGTGCCGGTCAGCTCCTCCTGGCCGTTGGCGCCGCCGTCGGTGTAGCTGGCGCCGACGACGCCGTAGATGTTGGCGTTGGGGTCGTGGCCGCCGTCACCGGGCGGCGGCTTCAGGGTGCCCTCGCAGCCCATCTCGCTGGTGAGCTCGTGGGCGTGGGAGTCGTGGCCGAGGCTGTAGGCGACCTTGACCTTGGAGCAGTCGACGGTCTCCTCGGGGTCGGTGACGGTCACCTTGAACGGGACGGGCTGGCCGAAGGCGGCGAGGGTGCCGTTGGCGGGGACGTCGATGCGCACCTTGGGCTCGGTGTTGCCGACCACGATGCGGACGCTGGCGTTGCCGGTGTTGCCCTCGGGGTCCTTGGCGGTGAAGGTGGCGCTGTAGGTGCCGACCTTCTTGTACCGGTGGGTGGGGTTGAGACCCTCGCCCTTGGTGCCGTCGCCGAAGTCCCAGCTGTAGGTGAGGTCGGTGGAGTCGGCGTCCTTGGCGGAGCCGGTGAAGGTGACCTTCAGGCCGGCCGCTCCGGACGTCTTGTCGGCGCTCACCTCGGCGATCGGGGAGAAGCCGTCCTCGGCGTTCTCGATGCGGTAGAGGGCGGAGTTCTCGTCGCCCTGGAACCAGGAGACACCGTAGTCGAGGACGTAGAGGGCGCCGTCGGGGCCGAACTCCATGTCCATGATCTGGGTGCCGGTCCACGGGAAGTCGTTGATCTTCGCGACCGTGCCGTCCTCGTTCTGCTCGATCCGCTTGATCCAGCGCCGGCCGAACTCACCGGCGAAGAAGTCGCCGTCGTAGGCCTCGGGGAACTTCACGCTGGAGTCGAGGTCGGGGTCGTAGCGGTAGACCGGGCCGGCCATCGGGGACTCGGAGCCGGTGCCGAACTCCGGCACGGAGCCGCCGTCGTACGGGATCCAGGCGGCCTGCGCGGGCGGCAGGTCCGTCAGGCCCGTGTTGTGCGGGGAGGTGTTCTTCGGGGCGGCGCAGTCGAACTTCTCGCCGGACTCCTTGGTGGCGAAGTCGTAGTCGACGTAGGCGTCGTTGTTCCCGGTGCAGAACGGCCAGCCGAAGTTGGCCGCCTTGGTCACCTTGGCGAACTCGACCTGTCCGGCCGGGCCGCGCTTGGGGTCGGCGGCGCCGGCGTCGGGGCCGTAGTCGCCGACGTAGACGATGCCCGTCTTGTCGTCGACGCTCATCCGGAACGGGTTGCGGAAGCCCATCGCGTAGATCTCGGGACGGGTCTTGTCGGTGCCCGGGGCGAAGAGGTTGCCCTCGGGGATCGTGTAGGAGCCGTCCTCGGCGACCTTGATGCGCAGGATCTTGCCGCGCAGGTCGTTGGTGTTGCCGGAGCTGCGGCGGGCGTCGAAGGCCGGGTTGCGGTTCGGCCGGTCGTCGATGGGCGTGTAGCCGTCGGAGGCGAAGGGGTTGGTGTCGTCGCCGGTCGACAGATAGAGGTTGCCCTCGGCGTCGAAGTCGATGTCGCCGCCGACGTGGCAGCAGGTGCCGCGGGAGGCCGCGACGTCGATGACCTTCTTCTCGCTGGCCTGGTTCAGGGTGCCGTTGGCGTTCAGCGTGAAGCGGGAGAGGCGGTTGACGCCGTCGAACTTCTTGAAGTCCTCGGCGGTGCCGGTCTCCGGGGCGTCGCCCGCGGGGGTGTCCAGCGGCGGGGCGTAGTAGAGGTAGATCGCCCGGTTGTTCTTGAAGTCCGGGTCGACGCCGACGCCTTGGAGGCCTTCCTCGTCGTGGGTGTAGACGGGGATCTTGCCGGCGACCTTGGTGACGCCGCCCTGGTCGGTCAGGCGCAGCGTGCCGTCGCGCGAGGTGTGCAGGACGCTGCGGTCCGGGAGCACGGCGAGCGACATCGGCTCGCCCATCTCGGGTTCGCCCTTGGCGAGCGGCACCTGCTGGAACTGTCCCTCGGCGGCCGCCGGTTCGTCGTGCTCCGGGTGGCCGGGGTGGGCGCCGGCGACGCCGGCCGGGGTGCCCACGGCCAGGAGCAGGCCGGTGAACAGGGCGAGGGTGGTGCGCAGTTTGGGGCGTCTGGGGGTGCGGGTGCTTGTGAAGCTGGTTCTGTGCAC
Organism: Streptomyces sp. NPDC085932; assembly: GCF_044540525.1. NCBI lineage: Bacteria > Bacillati > Actinomycetota > Actinomycetes > Kitasatosporales > Streptomycetaceae > Streptomyces > Streptomyces sp. NPDC085932. The sequence continues at coordinate 801,578 of NZ_JBITSJ010000001.1, read as the reverse complement.
GAAGTCCCTCCGGGAACGGGTGGGCCGTACGGGGTGGGTACGAAGACGTGCGGTGCGGGCGCCGGGGTGCGCCGTCACCCCGGAGGTGCGTGTGTCCTGAACACTTCAAGGACGGTAACCGCCTCCGTCCGGGGCGAACACCCCTTGTGCCAGGTTCGGTTCAGCTTTCTCCCAACACAGGACAAAGCGGTATCCGGGCAGGTCGGAGGGGGGACCGGCAGGAGGTGCCGGTCCCCGTCCCCGACCTGGGCCGGGTGTGCGGTTCAGCTGTTGAACGCGGCGTCGAACGACGCGCTCGGCGGCTCGAAGTCGAAGGCCTTCAGGCGGGTCAGCGCCTCGGGCGCCCCCTGGAGCCGGTCCATGCCGGCGTCCTCCCATTCGACGGAGACCGGGCCCTGGTAGTCGATGGAGCGCAGCATCCGGAAGACGTCCTCCCAGGGCACGTCGCCGTGCCCGGCGGAGACGAAGTCCCAGCCGCGCCGCGGGTCGCCCCAGGGCAGGTGGGAGCCGAGCCGGCCGTTGCGTCCGTCGAGGCGCTTGCGGGCCTCCTTGCAGTCGACGTGGTAGATGCGGTCGCGGAAGTCCCACAGGAAGCCGACGGGGTCGAGGTCCTGCCACACGAAGTGCGAGGGGTCGAAGTTGAGGCCGAAGGCGGGGCGCCGGTCGACGGCTTCGAGGGCGCGCTGGGTCGTCCAGTAGTCGTAGGCGATCTCGCTGGGGTGGACCTCGTGCGCGAACCGCACGCCCTCGGCGTCGAAGACGTCGAGGATCGGGTTCCAGCGGTCGGCGAAGTCCTGGTAGCCGCGCTCGATCATGGCGTCGGGGGCGGGCGGGAACATGGCGACGAGATGCCAGATGGCGGAGCCGGTGAAGCCGATGACGGTGTCGACGCCGAAGGCGGCCGCGGCCCGCGCGGTGTCCTTCATACGCGCGGCGGCCCGCTGCCGGACCCCCTCCGCGTCCCCGTCGCCCCAGACCGCGTCCGGCAGGATCGCCTCATGGCGTTCGTCGATGATGGCGTCGCAGACGGCCTGGCCGACCAGGTGGTTGGAGATCGCCCAGCACTTCAGGCCGTACTTGTCGAGCAGGGCCCGGCGGCCGTCCAGGTACCCGGGGTCGGACAGCGCCTTGTCGACTTCGAAGTGGTCGCCCCAGCAGGCGAGTTCGAGGCCGTCGTAGCCGAAGTCGCGGGCCAGGCGGCAGACCTCCTCCAGGGGCAGGTCCGCCCACTGGCCGGTGAAGAGCGTGAAGGTGCGCGGCATGGAAAGGGGCCTCCTCAGACCGCGATCGGGGTGTAGACGGAGTTCTTCTCGGCGCTCTCCTCCACGGCGGCGAGCACGCGCTGCACCTGGAGCCCGTCCGTGAAGGAGGGGTCGGGGCGGCTGCCCGCGGCGATGGCGTGGACGAGGTCGCGGGCCTGGTGGACGAAGGTGTGCTCGTAGCCGAGGCCGTGGCCCGGCGGCCACCAGGCCTCCAGGTAGGGATGGTCGGGTTCGGTGACGAGGATGCGGCGGAAGCCCGCCTCCGTGCCCGGCTGGGTGCCGTCGTGGAAGGACAGCTCGTTGAGCCGCTCCAGGTCGAAGGCGAGCGAGCCGCGCTCGCCGTTGAGCTCGATGCGCAGGGCGTTCTTGCGGCCGCTGGCGTAGCGGGTGGCCTCGAAGGAGGCGATCGCGCCGGAGGGGAAGCGGGCCGTGAACAGGGCCGCGTCGTCCACGGTGACCTCGCCCTTGCCGGCGGCCGAGACGGAGGACAGCCCGCTGCTGGCGCCGGTGGGCAGCGGCCGTTCCCGCACGAAGGTCTCCGTCAGGGCGGACACGCCGGCCAGCGGCTCCCCCACGAGGTACTGGGCGAGATCGATGATGTGCGCGCCCAGGTCGCCGAGCGAGCCCGAGCCGGCCTGCTCCTTGCGCAGCCGCCAGGTCAGCGGGAACTCGGGGTCGACCAGCCAGTCCTGGAGGTACGTCACGCGCACGTGCCGCAGCCGGCCGAGCCGGCCCTCGGCGACCATCCTGCGGGCCTGGGCGGTGGCCGGGAGCCGGCGGTAGTTGAAGCCGACCATCGCCACCTGCCCCCGCCCGTACGCCTCCTCGGCCGCCCGGGCCATCGAGGTGGCCTCCCCGACGGTGTTGGCCAGCGGCTTCTCGCACAGCACGTGCTTGCCGGCGGCCAGGGCGGCCAGGGCGATCTCGGCGTGACTGTCGCCCGGGGTGCAGATGTCGACGAGGTCGACGTCGTCCCGCGCGACTAGGGCACGCCAGTCGGTCTCGACGGACGCCCAGCCGTGCCGGTCGGCCGCCGCCCGGGCGGCGGACCGGTCCCGGCCGCAGATCACGGCCTGCACCGGGTCCAGCGGCAGGTCGAAGACGCGGCCCGCGGTGCGCCAGCCCTGGGAGTGGGCGGCGCCCATGAAGGCGTAGCCCACCATCCCCACGCGCAGGGGTGGTTTGCCTGCCTCGGTCCCATCTGACGGCGCTTGCGGCTGTCCCATACGGGTGTCCTCCTCGTCCTGGTCGGGGTGGCGCACGTGGGGGGTGCGGGCGGGATCACTTGAAGCCGGTGGGCATGTACTGGTCGACGTTGGTCTTGTCGACGACGGCCGAGTAGAGCGTGATGGAGGCGGGGATCTCGAACTCGGCCATGCCGCCGATGCCCTTGCCCTGGCCGAGGGCGCGGGCGAGATCGATCGCGGAGGCGGCCATGGTCGGCGGGTACAGCACCGTCGCCTTGAGCACGCCGTCGTCCTGCTTGATGGCCTGGAAGGCGGACAGCGCGCCCGCCCCGCCGACCATCAGGAAGTCGTCGCGCCCGGCCTGCTCGATGGCGCGCAGCGCGCCCACGCCCTGGTCGTCGTCGTGGTTCCACAGCGCGTCGAACTTCGACTGCGCCTGGAGCAGCTGGGCCATCTTGGCCTGCCCGGACTCGACGGTGAACTCGGCGGCCTGGCGGGCGACCTTCTTGATGTTGGGGTAGTTCTTCAGGGCGTCGTCGAAGCCCTTGGTGCGCTGCTTGGTGAGCTCCAGGTTGTCGAGGCCCGCCAGTTCGATGACGCGGGCGTCGGGCTTGTCCTTGAGCTTCTCGCCGATGTAGTGCCCGGCGTTGAGACCCATGCCGTAGTTGTCGCCGCCGATCCAGCAGCGGTACGCCTGCGGGGTGTTGAAGATCCGGTCGAGGTTGACCACGGGGATGCCCGCGCGCATCGCCTTCAGGCCGACCTGGGTGAGGGCCTTGCCGTCGGCGGGGAGCACGACCAGGACGTCGACCTTCTTGTTGATGAGGGTCTCGATCTGGCCGATCTGCTGGGCGGTGTCGTTGGAGCCCTCGGTGATCTCCAGGGTGACGTCGGAGTACTTCTCGGCGCGGCTCTTGGCGTTGTCGTTGATGGCGTTGAGCCAGCCGTGGTCGGCCTGCGGTCCGGCGAAGCCGATGGTGACCTGCTTGCCGGGCTTGTCGTCGGCGGCCGGCTGGTTGTTGCCGGCCGGCTCGTCCTTGGAGTCGGACGGCTCGTTGCTGGTGCACCCCGTGATGAGGGCGCCGGCGGAGACGGCGGCGGCCCCGAAGAGCAGTCCTCTGCGGCTCGTGATCTCTGGCATGGCGGTGAACCCTTTCCTCAGGTCGTGCTCGCGGTACGGCGCTGGACCAGCACGGCGGCGACGATGATCGCGCCCTTGGCGATCTGCTGGACGTCGCTCTGCAGGTTGTTCAGGGCGAAGATGTTGGTGATCGTTGTGAAGATCAGGACGCCGAGGACGGAGCCGGTGATGGTGCCGCGGCCTCCGGTGAGGAGGGTGCCGCCGATGATGGCGGCGGCGATGGCGTCGAGTTCGTAGAGGTTGCCGTTGGTGTTCTGGCCCGAGCCGGCCAGGACGATCAGCAGGAAGGCGGCGATGCCGCAGCACAGTCCGGACAGCAGGTAGAGGTAGAGCCGCTGGCGGCGGACGTCGATGCCGGCGAGCCGGGCGGCCTCCGGGTTGCCGCCGACGGCGACGGTGCGGCGGCCGAAGGTGGTGCGGTTGAGCACCAGCCAGCCGATGACCGTGACGACGGCGAACACCATGACCAGCGGCGGGATGCCGAGGACGTAGGCGTCGCGCTCGCCGAGGTCGAGCACGGACGGAACGGTGACGATCTGCGTCTTGCCGTCGGTGATCTGCAGGGCGAGACCGCGGGCGGAGGCCAGCATGGCGAGGGTGGCGATGAACGGCACCATCGCGCCGTAGGCGATGAGCACCCCGTTGACCAGGCCGCAGCCGACTCCGACGACGATCGCCGTGAAGAGGATGCCGGCGAAGCCGTACTCCTGGGTGGCGACGGTGGTGGCCCACACCGAGGCGAGGGCGACGATCGCGCCGACCGACAGGTCGATGCCGCCCGAGACGATGACGAAGGTCATGCCGACGGTGACGACGCCGATGACGGACGCCTGGGTGAGGACGAGTTGCAGGTTGCGGGTGTCGAGGAACTCGTCGGGCTTGGTGATGCCGCCGATGAGGACCAGCACGGCGAGCACGCCGAGCAGGGACAGGGTGCGGACGTCGGCGCGGAACAGCAGGCCGCGCCAGGCGGGGGGTCGGGCCTGGGGCACCTTGTCGGTGCTGCTGTCCAGCGGCGGGGAGACGGGCTGCGTCATGACGCCGGGCTTCCTTCCATGACCAGGTCGAGTACGCGGTGTTCGTCGAGTTCGCGTGCGGGTGCCGTGTGGACGACCCGGCCCTCGCGCAACACCAGGACGCGGTCGGCGAGGCCGAGCACCTCGGGCACCTCGCTGGAGACCAGCAGCACCGCGAGGCCCTCGTCGGCGAGGCGGCGGATGACCGCGTAGAGCTCGGCGCGGGCGCCGACGTCGACGCCGCGGGTGGGTTCGTCGAGCAGCAGCACCTTGCAGCCGCGCAGCAGCCATCGGGCCAGGACGGCCTTCTGCTGGTTGCCGCCGGACAGGGTGCGCACGGGCACCGACGGGTTGTCGGGCCTGAGCGACAGTTCACGGGTGGCGGCCCGGGCGGCGCCGAGTTCGGCGCCCCGGTCGATCCAGCCGCCGCGTGAGAAGCGGGACATGGAGGAGACCGAGACGTTGCGGGTGACGGACTCCAGCATCAGCAGGGCCTGCGCCTTGCGCTCCTCGGGGGCGAGCCCGAGCCCGGCCCGGACGGCGGCGCGGACGCTGCCCGGCTTCAACGGCCGTCCGTCGACCAGCACATGACCGGACGTCGGCTTGCGGGCGCCGTAGACGGTCTCCAGGATCTCGGAGCGGCCCGAGCCGACGAGCCCGGCGAGGCCGACGATCTCGCCCGGCCGCACGTCGAGGTCGAGTGTCTCGAACTCCCCCTGCCGTGACAGCCCCTGGACCCTCAGCACGGGTTCCGCGGTCGGCGGGGAGGCGGGCCGGTCGGGGAAGACGTACTCGACGTTGCGGCCGGTCATCAGGGCGACGACGTCGCGGGTCGGGGTCGACTTCGCGGGCAGTCCGTTGGCCACGGCCCGGCCGTCCTTCAGGACGGTGACCCGGTCGCCGATGCGCCGGATCTCCTCCAGGCGGTGGGAGATGTAGACGACGGCGACTCCGGCGGCCGTCAGGTCGCCGACGATGCGGAAGAGGTTGTCGACCTCGTCCGGGTCGAGGGCGGCGGACGGCTCGTCCATCACGATGAGCCGCACGTCGTGGGAGAGCGCCCGGGCCATGGACACGATCTGCTGCTGCGCGGCGGAGAGTTCCCCGACCAGGCGGCCCGGGTCGATCTCCCCGTGGCCGAGCCGCTTGAGCAGCGCGGCCGTCGACGCCTTGGCCGCCTTGCCCCGGACGACGAAGCCGGCGGCGGTCGGCTCGTGTCCGAGGTGGACGTTCTCGGCGACCGACAGGTGCTCCACCAGGTCGAGTTCCTGGTAGATGGTCGCGATGCCGAGGCGCATGGCGGCGATCGGCGAGCGCAGGGTGACGTCCTCGCCGCGCCAGCGGATGGTGCCGGTGTCGGGCTGGTGGGCGCCGGCCAGGACCTTGATGAGGGTCGACTTGCCGGCGCCGTTCTGGCCGAGCAGGCAGTGCACCTCGCCGGCCAGGACGTCGAGGTCGACGCCGTCCAGGGCCCGGACTCCGGGGAACGACTTGGTGATGCCGGACATGCTGAGCAGCGGTGGTTCTGGTGCCATGAGGTCCCCTTGGCGGGCGTGCGGGCCGGTTCAGGGCAGGGCGAAGCTCGGTACCGCGAGCGTGGTGCCGACGTGCTGAGGTGCGCTTAGGCGGGAGAGAACAGGTGGTCGCTGATCAGCCGGGCCGCGCCGGTGACACCGGCGGCGGGTCCCAGCTCGCCCAGGACGATGGGCAGGTTGCCGGTCGCGAGCGGGAGCGACTGGCGGTAGACCTGGGTGCGGATCGCGGCGAGCAGGGTGTGGCCGAGGCCGGTCACCCCGCCGCCGATCACCACCAGGCCGGGGTTGAAGAAGCTGACCAGGCCGGCGATGACCTGGCCGGTGCGGTTGCCGCCCTCGCGGATCAGTTCCAGGGCGGTGGCGTCGCCGGCGGCGGCCGCGGCGGCCACGTCGACGGCCGTCAGGTCGCCGTTGGTCTCCAGGCGGGACGCCAGTTCGGCCGAGAGCCCCTGCTGGGCGGCCTCCAGGGCGTCGCGGGCGAGGGCCGCCCCACTGAAGTGGGCCTCCAGGCAGCCCCGGTTGCCGCAGGCGCAGGGCCGGCCGTCGGGGACGGCCTGGATGTGCCCGATGTCGCCGGCGCTGCCCGTCGTGCCGCGGTAGACCTCACCGCCGACGACGATGCCGCAGCCGATGCCGGTGCCGATCTTGACGCAGAGGAAGTCGGGCACGGTGCGGGCGACGCCCGCGTGCTGCTCCCCCATCGCCATCAGGTTCACGTCGTTGTCGACCATGACCGGGCAGCCCAGTTCCTGGCTGAGCGCCTCCCGCACGGGGAAGCCGTCCCAGCCGGGCATGATCGGCGGTGCGACCGGGATGCCCTCGGGGAAGCGGACCGGGCCCGGGACGCCGATGCCGGCGCCGTCGAACCCCTCCGCGAGCCCGGAGGCCCTCAGCTTCGCGGCCATGGCCAGGACCTGCTCGAAGACCGCGACCGGGCCTTCGCGCACGTCCATCGGGTGGTTGATGTGCCCCAGGGTCTCCAGCTCGGCGTTGGTGACGGCGACGTCGACCGAGGTCGCGCCGATGTCGACGCCGAGGAAGCGGAGTTCGGGGTTGAGCCGGATGTTGTGGGAGCGGCGGCCGCCGCGCGAGGCGGCGAGTCCGTCGGCCACGACCAGCCCCGTCTCCAGCAGCCGGTCCACCTCCACGGCGAGCTTGGATCGCGAGAGGTCGACCTGGTCGCCCAGCTGGGCGCGGGAGTTGGGGCCGCCGTCGCGCAGCAGCTTGAGCAGTCGGGCCTGATGGGCGTTTCCGGGTCGTGCGGTCATACGTCTCACGAGCCCCTCCCCGCCTCGATCGGCCTGTGCGCGCCGGTTTTCCGCCACCTCGGTGGCGGGCTTTCGGAGGGAACGTAGCAGCGGCTGCCGGGAGTGGGAAGAAGTCGCGCAGGAATTGCCCCCTACTTTTTCCACTCAGAGGACAAAGGCGGGGGCAGGGCCCTCCCCCGCAGGCATGTTCCGAGAGGTCCGCGCACCGCGCAGGGGCACGCCGACGGCCCGGAGCGCGCAGGCGCCCGGGCGTCGCGGATCAGGCGGTGCCGCGGATCAGGCACTGCCGCCGATCAGGCAGTGCCGCGGGCCGGCCGCATCTCACGAGCGGGCTCACGCGCGCCACCGGCCGACCGAGCCCTACGAACGGGCTCACAACGCGCTACCCGGCCGGCCGAGCCTACGAGCGGGCGCGCGCGTGGTACGAGCGGCGGGTGTGCTCGGTGTGTTCGCGCATCAGCTGGGTCGCCCGCTGCTCGTCGCGGGCGGTGACGGCGGCGATGAGTGCGCGGTGCTCGATCCAGGACTGGTGGCCGCGCTGGCGGGCCACCGGCGTGTAGTACCAGCGCACGCGCCGGTCGACCTGCGCGGCGAGTTCGGCGAGGACCGTGTTGCCGGCCAGCTCCATGATCTTGGCGTGGAAGCGCGCGTTCATGGCGACGGCCCCGTCCACGTCGTCCGCCTCCACGGCCTTCTCGCCCTCCGCGCAGAGCGCTTCCAGGGTGGCGATGCCGGCGCTGTCGGCGTTGGCCGCGGCGAGGCGGGCCGCCTCGGCCTCCAGGAGCGTGCGGACCGTGAGGAGCTGGTCGGCCTCCTCCTCCGTCGGCTCGTGGACGAACGCGCCCTGGGCGGGCCGCAGATCGACCCACCCCTCGGTGTTGAGCCGCTGCAGCGCCTCGCGCACCGGCTGCCGGGACACGCCCAGATGCCCGGCGAGCTCGCTCTCGACCAGGTGCTGGCCGGGCTGCAGGGCACGGGTGGTGATGAGTTCGAGGAGTGCCTCGTAGACACGGTCGCGCAGCGGACCCGGGCGTTCCAGCTTGGGTACCGCCCCTTGGGGCAGGCCTGTCGACAGCATCGCGGTCCCCCTCCTGGGCAGGGCCGTGCACGGGCGGCCGACGCCGGTGTCGCCGCAGAGTCAGTATTGATTGTCTTTCGTCTACAGTCTACGGCGCACAAGAGCCAGGGTTGCGCGGAGTTGACCGCGTCACACCCCTGTCGCGGACGGCGGGTTCAGGGGCAGCGCACGACCTGTCCGGCGTAGGAGAGGTTGCCGCCGAAACCGAACAGCAGGACCGGGTCGCCCGTGGTGATCTCGCCGCGCTCGACCAGCTTGGAGAAGGCCAGCGGGATGCTCGCGGCCGAGGTGTTGCCGGACTCGGTGACGTCCCGGGCGACGACGGCATCGACGGCGCCGATCTTCTCGGCGAGGGGCTCGATGATGCGCAGGTTCGCCTGGTGCAGCACGACCGCGGCGAGGTCCGCGGGCCGGAGTCCGGCCCGCTCGCACGCCCGGCGCGCGATGGGCGGCAGCTGGGTCGTCGCCCAGCGGTAGACGCTCTGCCCCTCCTGCGCGAAGCGCGGCGGGGTGCCCTCGATCCGTACGGCGTTGCCCATCTCGGGCACCGAGCCCCACAGCACGGGTCCGATCGCCGGCTCGTCCGCGGCCTCCACCACCGCCGCCCCGGCCCCGTCCCCGACGAGCACGCAGGTGGTGCGGTCGCTCCAGTCGGTCACCTCGGACATCTTGTCGGCGCCGATGACCAGCGCCCGGGCCGCGCCCCCCGCGCGCACGGCGTGGTCGGCGGTGGCCAGGGCGTGGGTGAAGCCGGCGCACACCACGTTGAGGTCCATGGTGGCGGCCTGCGGGACGCCGAGCCGGGCGGCGACCCGGGCGGCCATGTTGGGCGAGCGGTCGACGGCGGTGGAGGTGGCGACCAGCACCAGGTCGATGTCGGCCGGGGCCAGCCCGGCCGCCGCGAGGGCCTTGGCGGCGGCGTGCGCGCCCAGCTCGTCGACCGGCTCGTCGGGGCCCGCGATGTGGCGGGTGCGGATGCCGACCCGGCTCCTGATCCACTCGTCAGTGGTGTCCACCAGGCCCGCCAGGTCCTCGTTGGTGAGCACCTTGGCGGGCTGGTAGTGGCCGACGGCGGCGATGCGCGAGCCGTTCATTGGGTGGATCCCCCTCGTTGCCTTGGGTAGCGGATCCACCAGTCTGATCAGTGACTCACGGGTACGACGGCAGGTGAGGCGACAGGAAACGGGCGCCCTGGTTGTCGGCTTCCGTCAGGAGCTCGGACGCCCGGACACCTGTCGAACGGCTACCCGGTGAACAGCTGCGTCGCCTTGCGGACGAGCTCGTACAGCCCGTACGCGAGCGGGACGCCCACCCACACCCAGGCGAGGGCGATCAGCCACCGCCGGTCGGGGCTAGGCGGACTCTGACTGCTGTCGCTCGGCATGAGCGGCCTCCCTCGGGGCGGGAACGTGGTGACGGGGGGCGACGGGGCGGACCAGTTCGTTGGCGACGAAGCCGACGACAAGCAGGCCGATCATGATGACGAACGACAGACCGTAAAGGGACGCGCCGTCCCGGCCCGCCGCCTCCTGCCGGTCGGCGATCCAGTTCACGATCAGCGGCCCGAGCACCCCGGCCGTGGACCAGGCGGTGAGCAGCCGCCCGTGGATGGCCCCGACCTGGTAGGTGCCGAAGAGGTCCTTCAGATACGCCGGGATCGTCGCGAAGCCGCCGCCGTAGAAGGAGAGGATCACGAGCGCGCACAGGACGAACAGGGGCTTGGAGGAGTCGCCGAACAGGGCGAGGAGCGTGTACATCAGCGCGCCGACGCCGAGGTAGAGGCGGTAGATGTTCTTGCGGCCGATGAGGTCGGAGGTCGAGGACCAGCCGATGCGCCCCGCCATGTTCGCCGCCGACAGGAGCGCGACGAAACCGGCGGCGGCCGTCACCGACACCGGCGTGGAGGTGTCCGCGAAGAAGTCGGTGATCATCGGCGCGGCCTTCTCCAGGATGCCGATGCCGGCGGTGACGTTCATGCAGAGCACGATCCACAGGCACCAGAACTGGGGGGTGCGGATGGCCTGGTTCGCCGACACCCGCGGGCCGGTGGGGGTGTGCGGCGCGGTTCCCGGCGCCTCTTGGGCGGCGTCACGCGGCACCCGGACCAGCAGCACGCCCAGCAGCATGAAGACCGCGTACGACAGCCCGTGCACCAGGAACGCCAGCGCGATGCCGGAGCTGTCGGAGCCGAAGGACTCCAGCATCTGGGCGCTCCACGGCGAGGCGATGAGCGCGCCGCCGCCGAAGCCCATGATGGCGATGCCGGTGGCCATGCCGGGCCGGTCCGGGAACCACTTGATGAGGGTGGAGACCGGGGAGATGTAGCCGATGCCGAGGCCGATGCCGCCGACGAAGCCGTAGCCGAGGACGATCAGCCAGTACTGCTCCAGGGACGCGCCCAGCGCGGAGAGCAGGAAGCCGGACGAGAAGCAGACCAGGGCGACGGTCATCGCCCAGCGCGGGCCGTTGCGCTCCACGAGCGTGCCGCCGAACGCGGCGGACAGGCCCAGCATGACGATGCCCAGCTGGAAGGGCAGCGCGCTCTGTGTTCCGCTGAGCCCGAGGGCGGACTCCAGGGGCGGTTTGAACACGCTCCAGGCGTAGGCCTGGCCGATGGAGAGGTGTACGGACAGAGCGGCGGGCGGGACGAGCCAGCGGCTCCAGCCCACGGGCGCGACGGGGGGACTCATGAACCCCGGACGGTAGGGATCCGTGGGGCTGTTGAGAAGGCGGTGCGTCGACCGTATGCGATGAGCGGTATCCAGCATGCGCCGAACGGTCGTTGCGCGGACCCTTGCCGCCCCAACCTCCATACTGTAGACAATATTTCGTCGACAGAGTCTCGGCAGTTCCTCGGTACCCTCGACCGAACGGAGCTCCCTCGTTATGAAAGTCGCAGTTCTCGGCGCCGGTGCCATCGGCGCCTACGTCGGCGCCGCGCTCCACCGCGCGGGCGCCGATGTGCATCTCATCGCCCGTGGACCGCACCTGGCGGCCATGAGGCAGCACGGAGTCCGGGTGCGCAGCCCGCGCGGCGACTTCACCGCGCACCCGCACGCGACCGACGACCCGGCCGAAGTGGGCCCGGTCGACTACGTCTTCCTGGGCCTGAAGGCCAACGCGTACGCGGCGTGCGGGCCGCTGATCGCGCCGCTGCTCGACGACACCACGGCCGTCGTGGCGGCCCAGAACGGCATCCCCTGGTGGTACTTCCACCGGCACGGCGGTCCCCACGACGGCCACCGGATCGAGAGCGTGGACCCCGACGGCGCGGTCAGTGCGGTGCTCGCGCCCGAACGGGCCGTCGGATGCGTCGTCTACGCGGCGACCGAGCTCGAAGGCCCGGGCATCGTACGGCACTTGGAAGGCACCCGGTTCTCCATCGGCGAGCCCGACCGCAGCCGCTCGGCGCGCTGTCTGGCCTTCGGCGAGGCCATGCGGGAGGGCGGACTGAAGTGCCCGGTGGAGCCGGACCTGCGCAACGACATCTGGCTGAAGCTGCTGGGCAACATCTCCTTCAACCCGATCAGCGCGCTGGCCCGCGCGACCATGCGGCAGATGTGCCTGCACGGCGGCACCCGCCGGGTCATCGAGATCATGATGACCGAGACGCTGGCGGTCGCCGAGGCCCTGGGCTGCGAGGTCGGGGTCTCCATCGAGCGCCGGCTGGCGGGCGCCGAGCGGGTCGGCGACCACCGCACCTCCACGCTCCAGGACCTGGAGCGCGGCAAGCCGCTCGAACTCGACGTGCTGCTCGCGGCGGTGGTCGAGCTGGCGGAGATCACCGGCGTGGAGGTGCCCACCCTGCGCACCGTGCACGCCATCTCGGACCTGCTCGCGCTGAGGAGCGCCGCATGAGGAAACGTGAACCGAAGACCTACACCCGACTCACCCACCCCCTCGTGCGGGACGCGCGGGACCAGCCGTTCCGGCGGGCGAGCTGGGAGGAGGCCCTGGACCGGGCGGCCCGGGGGCTGGAGCGCCACCGCGGCGCCTTCGGCATGTTCTCCTGCGCCCGCGCCACCAACGAGATGAACTACGTGGCGCAGAAGTTCGCCCGGGTCGTCATGGGCACCAACAACGTCGACTCCTGCAACCGCACCTGCCACGCGCCGAGCGTGGCGGGCCTGTCGGCGGCGTTCGGCTCGGGCGGCGGGACGTCGTCGTACGAGGAGATCGAGCACACCGACGTCATCGTGATGTGGGGCTCCAACGCCCGTTTCGCGCACCCGATCTTCTTCCAGCACGTGCTGAAGGGGATCAGGAACGGGGCACGGATGTACGCGGTCGATCCGCGCCGGACGTCGACCGCCGAGTGGGCGGAGAGCTGGCTCGGGCTGAACGTCGGCACGGACATCCCGATGGCGCACGCGATCGGCCGCGAGATCATCCACGCGGGCCTCGTCAACGAGGCGTTCGTCGAGCGGGCCACCACCGGCTTCGAGGAGTACAAGGCCCTGGTCGAGCCGTGGACCCTGTCCCTCGCCGAGAAGGTGACGGGCGTACCGGCGGCGGCGATCCGCGAGCTGGCCCACGCCTACGCCCGGGCCGAGCGCGCCCAGCTGTGCTGGACCCTCGGCATCACCGAGCATCACAACGGCACCGACAACGTCCGCGCGCTGATCAACCTGTCCCTGCTCACCGGGCACGTCGGGCGCTGGGGCTCGGGCCTGCAGCCGCTGCGCGGGCAGAACAACGTGCAGGGCGGCGGCGACATGGGCGCGATCCCCAACCGCCTGCCGGGCTTCCAGGACATTCTCGACCCGGACACCCGGCTGAAGTTCGAGACGGCCTGGGACACGGTCATCCAGCCGCACTACGGCCTGAACCTCACCGAGATGTTCGAGGCCATGGAGGACGGCACCCTGAGGGCCGTCTACTGCATCGGCGAGAACCCGGCCCAGTCCGAGGCCGACAGCGAGCAGGCCGTACGGCGGCTGAAGGCGCTCGACTTCCTGGTCGTGCAGGACATCTTCCTGACGAAGACGGCGGAGCTGGCGGACGTCGTCCTGCCCGCCACGGCCGGCTGGGCGGAGACCGAGGGCACCACCACCAACAGCGAACGCCGGGTCCAGCGTGTGCGCCGGGCCGTCACCCCGCCCGGCGAGGCCCGCGAGGACATCGACATCCTCTGCGACCTCGCCGCCCGCCTCGGCCACGACTGGAAGTACGCCGACGCCGAGACCGTGTGGAACGAGCTGAGGTCGGTCTCCCCCGACCACTACGGCATGACCTACGCGCGCCTGGAGGAGCATCAGGGCATCCAGTGGCCCTGCCCGAGCACCGACGGACTCGAACCGACGTACCTGCACGGCCGGTTGTGGGACCCCGACCCCGCGCGGCGCGGGCGGCTCGCGCCGTTCGGGATCGTGCAGCACGACCCGCCGGTGGACCTCACCGACGAGCGGTACCCGATCCGGCTCACCACCGGGCGGCGCCTCGACTCGTACAACACCGGGGTGCAGAGCGGCGGTTACGCCTCCCCGCTGCGCCGCGGCGAGTACATCGAGCTGTCCCCGGAGGACGCCGAGCGGTACGGGGTGGTGGTCGGGGAGCAGGTGCGGGTGACCTCGCGGCGCGGGTCGGTGACGGCGCCGGTGTGGGTGGACCCCGCACTGCGGCCCGGGCTCGCCTTCATGACCATGCACTTCCCGGACGAGGTGGACACCAACGCGCTGACGATCGAGGCGAACTGCCCGATCGCGGGGACGGCGGAGTTCAAGGCGTCGGCGATCCGGATCGAGAAGCTGCCCATCGCGACCATCGTGGGGTGACGCACCGTGGACCTGCACTTCGGCGACAGCAAACCGACGGACGAGGAACGGGCGGCCGTGGACGCCCTGCTCGGGCCCCCGGAGTCCTCCTGGGAGGGCGCCGCCCGCGACGAGATGCGGGCCGCCGACCTGCGGTGGGCCCGGGGCGGACGCGAGGCCCGGGACCGCCGCGACCTGCTGCTGCCGGGGCTGCACGCGATCAACGACCGGATCGGCTGGATCAGCGACGGCGCCCTCGACTACCTGTGCCGGCGGCTGACGGTGCCGCCGGCGGAGGCGTACGGGGTCGCCACCTTCTACGCGATGTTCTCCGTCAAGCCGCGCCCGGCGACCGTGCTGCACGTGTGCACGGACCTGGCGTGCGCGGCGGCCGGTGCTCCGGAGCTGTGCTCCGGGATCGAGGAGCGGCTGGGCCCCGGCAGCGGGGTGAGCGTGCAGCGCAGCCCCTGCCTGGGCCTGTGTGAACGCGCCCCGGCGGCGCTCGCGATCAGGGCCGGGGACCCGGTCCGTACGGCGGTGTCGGCACCGGCGACCGTGGCGGAGGCCGTCCTCGCCGCGAGCGCCCCCGACTCGGCGCCGGAGGAGCCCCCGGCCGCGCTGGCGGTGCCCCAGGCCGGGCAGGACGGCCTGATGCTGCTGCACCGCGTCGGCGTGGCCGACCCGGCGTCCCTCGACGACTACCGCGCCCACGGCGGGTACACGGCCCTGCGCCGGGCCTTCGAGCTGGGCCCGGCGGGCGTCATCCGGGAGGTCACCGACTCGGGTCTGGTCGGGCGCGGCGGGGCCGCCTTCCCCACCGGCCGCAAGTGGCAGGCCACGGCGTCCCAGCCGGACCGTCCGCACTACCTCGTCTGCAACGCCGACGAATCCGAGCCGGGCACCTTCAAGGACCGCGTCCTGATGGAGGGCGACCCGTACGCGCTCATCGAGGCGATGACGATCGCCGGGTACGCGACCGGCGCCCACCGGGGCTACCTGTACCTGCGCGGCGAGTACCCGCGCGCCCTGCACCGGCTGGAGCACGCGATCGCCCAGGCCCGCGCCCGGGGCCTGCTCGGTGACGACGTTCTCGGCCAGGGCTACGCCTTCGACATCGAGATCCGCCGCGGCGCGGGCGCCTACATCTGCGGCGAGGAGACGGCCCTGTTCAACTCCATCGAGGGCTACCGGGGCGAGCCGCGCTCCAAGCCGCCGTTCCCCGTGGAGAAGGGCCTGTTCGGCAAGCCGACGGTCGAGAACAACGTCGAGACGCTGGTCAACGTCCTGCCGATCCTGACGATGGGCGCCCCCGCGTACGCCGCGATCGGCACCGGGCGCTCGACCGGACCGAAGCTGTTCTGCGTGTCGGGGAGCGTGGAGCGGCCCGGTGTGTACGAGGTGCCGTTCGGGGCGACGCTCGGCGAGGTGCTCGCGCTCGCCGGGGTACGGGACGGGCTGCGGGCGGTGCTGCTCGGCGGTGCCGCGGGCGGCTTCGTACGCGCCGACGAACTGGACGTCCCGCTCACCTTCGAGGGGACGCGCGAGGCCGGCACGACCCTGGGCTCGGGCGTCGTGATGGCCTTCGACGGCAGCGTGCCCCTGCCCCGGCTGCTGCTGCGCATCGCCGAGTTCTTCCGCGACGAGTCGTGCGGGCAGTGCGTGCCCTGCCGGGTCGGGACCGTGCGGCAGGAGGAGGCGCTGCACCGGATCGTAGAGCGCACGGGCGCCGCCGCCGCGGGCGACATCGCCCTCCTCCGGGAGGTCGGCCGCGCGATGCGGGACGCCTCGATCTGCGGTCTGGGGCAGACCGCGTGGAACGCCGTGGAATCCGCCATCGACCGTCTGGGGGCGTACGAATGACCGTCACACCGCTGGGGATCCCGCGCCGGCTGCTGGAGTTCACGCTCGACGGCGAACCGGCCCGGGTCCCCGAGGGCTCGACGATCCTCGACGCCTGCCGGGCGGCGGGCAAGGACGTCCCGACCCTGTGCGAGGGCGACACGCTGCGGCCGAAGAACGCCTGCCGCGTCTGTGTCGTCGAGGTCGAGGGGGCCCGCACCCTGGTCCCGGCGTGTTCCCGCAAGGCCGAGCCGGGCATGGAGGTCCGCACGGACACCGAGCGCGCCCGGCACAGCCGGAAGATCGTCCTGGAACTGCTCGCGTCCTCCGTCGACCTGTCCACCACGCCCCGGGTCGCCGAGTGGCTCAAGGAGTACGAGGCCAAGCCGGACCGCTTCGGCCCGGACGCGGCCCGGCTCAACGAGGAGCCGCGGGTGGACAACGACCTCTACGTGCGCGACTACGACAAGTGCATCCTCTGCTACAAGTGCGTCGACGCCTGCGGCGACCAGTGGCAGAACACCTTCGCGATCTCGGTGGCCGGGCGCGGGTTCGACGCCCGGATCGCCGTCGAGCACGACGCGCCGCTGACCGACTCGGCGTGTGTGTACTGCGGGAACTGCATCGAGGTGTGCCCCACGGGCGCGCTGTCCTTCAAATCTGAGTTCGACATGCGTGCGGCGGGTACCTGGGACGCGTCGCGGCAGACGGAGACGACCACGGTGTGCGCGTATTGCGGAGTGGGCTGCAACCTGACGCTGCACGTACAGGACAATGAGATCGTCAAGGTCACCTCACCGCACGACAATCCGGTGACCCACGGCAACCTCTGCATCAAGGGCCGCTTCGGCTACCAGCACGTACAGAACCGGGACTGATCAGGACATGGGACGAGTCACGGAACGACGCAAGGTGCTCCGCATCCGGGACGGGGCGGTCTCCAGCCGGCCCGACACGCTCGTCGCCGAGGAACCGCTGGAGATCCGGCTGAACGGCAAGCCCCTGGCGATCACCATGCGCACCCCGGGCGACGACTTCGCGCTGGCGGCGGGCTTCCTGGTGAGCGAGGGCGTGCTGGGCGGGCAGCGGGACCTGCGGAACATCGTCTACTGCGCCGGGGCCACGGCCGACGGTTCGAACACGTACAACGTGGTCGACGTGCAGACGGCCCCGGACGTGGCGATCCCCGACATCACCCTGGAGCGCAACGTCTACACGACGTCCTCCTGCGGTCTGTGCGGCAAGGCGTCCCTGGACGCGGTGCGCACCACGGCCCGCTGGCCCATCGCCGACGAACCGCCGGTCCGGGTCACCCCCCAACTGCTGGCGAGCCTGCCCGACCGGCTGCGCGCGGCCCAGCGGGTCTTCGACCGGACCGGGGGCCTGCACGCGGCGGCCCTGTTCTCCGAGGAGGGCGAGCTGCTGGACGTCCGGGAGGACGTGGGCCGGCACAACGCGGTCGACAAGCTGGTCGGCCGTGCCCTGCAGAACGGCGGGCTGCCGCTGTCGCGGGCGATCCTGCTCGTGTCGGGCCGGGCCTCCTTCGAGCTGGCGCAGAAGGCCGTGATGGCCGGTATCCCGGTGTTGGCGGCGGTGTCGGCTCCGTCGTCGCTGGCGGTGGACCTGGCCGCCGAGACGGGCCTGACGCTGGTGGGCTTCCTGCGGGGCAGCTCCATGAACGTGTACGCGGGTGAGGACCGGATCGCTGTGCGGGCCGCGGCCGCCCAGGGCTGAGCAGGTTCGCCCCGCTGCACGGCGGCGGGGCCCCGACCGGCGGGGAGCGCCCCCTGCGCCGCAGGGGCCCCGTCTCGGCCCGGCCCGCGCCGGGGCCGTCAGCAGCCCGTGCCGGATGCCCGCACCGGGTCGTCAGCAGCCCGTGCCGGATGCCCCGCGGCTGGTCAGTCGCCCGTGCCGGATATCCGGCGCAGCATGCCTGTGAACTGTTCGCGCTCGGCCGCCGAGAGCGGGGCGAGCAGTTCGTCGTTGGCCGCCCGGGCCGCCGTCTCGCAGCGCTTGAGCAGCCGGGCTCCCCGGGCGGTGAGGGACACCGCGTTCTTGCGCCGGTCCCTCGGGTCCGGCTCGCGCACCGTCAGGCCGGCCGCCTGGAGGTCGTTGAGGATGCCGACCAGGTCCTTGGGGTCGAGCGCGACCGCGCGGCCGAGGTCGGCCTGGGCGACGGGGGCGAGGTCGCGCACGGCCGACAGCACCACGTGGTGCCACATCCGCATGTCCTGGCCGGCCAGTGCCTCGGCCACCAGGGCGCGGCCCCGGGCGGCGGCACGGCCGAGCAGCCAGCTGGGCAGGGAGCGGATCGCGGGCAGGGGTGCTTCCGACATGACCGCAGCCTAACCAAGAGATCGTTGGTCCTCCCTATGATCGTCCTATACCGTTGGGCATCCCGACGAATTCGTTGGGAACACCAACGACCCGCTGGGTGACCAGCGACCCCGGAGGTGCGATGCGCCGCGTCCGCTACGAATCCCGAGGCGGCCCCCTGTTCGTCGAGGAGGCCCCGGTCCCCGCACCCGGCCCCGGAGAGCTGCTGGTGCGCACGGAGGCGATCGGCGTGACGCTCCCGGTGGTCCGGAAGGTCACGGAGGCGGCCGAGCCGGTGCCGCTCGGCGGTGAGATCGCCGGGGAGGTCACGGCCGTCGGCGAGGGCGTCACCCGCTTCTCCCCCGGCGACCGGGTGACCGGACTCTGTCTCGGGCACGGCTACGCCGACTTCGCGCTCCTGCACGAGGCGATGACCTCCCCGGTCCCGGGCGGCTCCGGCGCCGTCACCGCCGTCGCCCTGGTCCGCAGCGGCCTGGTCGCGCTCGGCGCCCTGGAGGCGGCGCGCCCCGAGCCGGGCGAGGCGGCCCTGGTCACGGCCGCGGCGAGCGGCGTCGGCCATCTGGCCGTGCAACTGGCCAGGACACGCGGCGCGGGACGGGTCGTGGGCGCCGTCTCCGACCCCGCCAAGGCCGGCTTCGTCCGGGACCTCGGCGCCGACCAGGTCGTCACCTACGGCGACGACAGCTGGGGCACACCCGTCGACTACGTCCTGGACGCCGTGGGCGGGGAGTTGCTCACCCCGGCCCTCGCCGCGCTCGCCCCGGAGGGGCGGCTGGTGGCGTACAGCTCGGGCGGCGGCACCGTCCGGGCGTACGACCTGCTCGCCGGCGCCAAGTCGGTCATCGGCTTCCAGACGGCCCGCGTCGCCCGCGGACGGCCGGAAGTCCACGAGCGGTGGCGCGAGGAGCTGTGGCGGCTGTTCGCGGCCGGCGAGCTCCGGCCGGCCGTGCACGGGGAGTTCGCCCTGGCGGACGCGGCGAAGGCGCACGGGGAGATCGAGGCGCGGTCCAACCTCGGCAAGGTCGTCCTGATCCCCTGACGCGCGGTTCTTGTGGGGGGTCTGAGAAGCCAAGTACCGTCTGTGGCCCACACATGGGACGTGGGATGTCCGGATGACCGGATGTCTCCCCTGATGCCCGGTGGTCCAGCCGACAGACGCATGAAGGGCAGGTCGCACCATGCCGTCAAGTCTTCGCACCCGTCTGAGATCCACCCTGACAGCCGCTCTCGCCGCCACGGCGCTGCTCGCGCCCACCGCACCCGCCGAGGCCGGACCGGCCACGGCGTCGGCGGAGTTCGAGCAGCAGGTCCTGTTCAAGGCCTCCCAGGACCCCGGGTACGCCTGCTTCCGGATCCCGGCGATCGTGCGCACCACCAGCGGCACCCTGCTCGCCTTCGCCGAGGGCCGCGTCCTCAACTGCGGTGACGCCGCCGACATCGACATCGTCCTCAAGCGCTCCACCGACGGCGGCCGCACCTGGGGCCCGCTCCAGGTCGTCAACGAGGGCGCCGGCGACACGCACGGCAACCCGGCGCCCCTCGTGGACACCCGCACCGGCCGCGTCCTGCTGGCCGAGACGTACAACACCGGCCGTATGGACGCCGGGAACTGCCAGATCCCCTGCGACCGCACCCCGCACCTGCAGTACAGCGACGACGACGGGCGGACCTGGTCGCGGCCGCGCGACCTGAGCGACGAGATCCTCCCCGACGACTGGAACTCCTGGTACGCCACCGGCCCCGTGCACGGCGTCCAGCTGACCCGCGGCGAGCACGCCGGGCGGCTCGTGTTCGGCGTCAACACCGAGACGTGGAACGGCAGCAGGGTCTCCGCGAACCACGCGGCGCTCATCGTCAGCGACGACGGCGGCGACCACTGGCGGGTCGGCGCCACCGACTCCTGGCCCATAGGGGAGGACGGCACCTTCCGGCAGAAGCCGTCCGAGGTGACGCTCACCGAGCGCGCCGACGGCGCCCTTCTCGTCAGCGGCCGCGAGCAGGACGGCACGGACCTGGGGCATCGCGCCCAGACGTTCAGCACGGACGGCGGCGACAGCTTCGCCACGCCCTTCCGCGCCCTGCCGGACCTCTACACCCCGCAGGTGCAGGGCGCGACGCTGCGCCTGGGCGACCGCATGCTGCTGTCGGCCCCGGCCGATCCCGACCGCCGCCGCACGATGATGGTCCGCTCCTCCTACGACGGCGGCCGCACCTGGGAGAGCGTGGACCGGGGCACGGTCGTCACCACCGACTGGTCCGGCTACTCCGACATGGCGGCCGTCGACGGCTCGACGGTGGGCCTGCTCTACGAGGGCGGCGCGGTCGACGCCCGGGACGAGATCCGCTTCGCCCGGTTCACCGAGGACTGGCTCAAGCCCCGCAGGGGTGCCGACCCGACCACCCGGGACGCGGCGGCGGGCGCCAGGCCGGCGGCCGTTCTCGGCGGAGCCGCGCGGACGGCGGGCGTACGCGGCAGCGCGATGTCCTTCGACGGCACCGACGACGCCGTACGGCTGCCGTACCGCGCGGGACTGCCGCTCGGCGAAGGGGACTTCACGGCCTCCCTGTTCTTCCGCTACACCGCCACGGCCGGCGAACAGCCCTTCCTGTGGATGGGCGGCATCGGCAGCGCCCAGCCGCAGGTCTGGCTGCGCGGCGAGCCGGCGAGCGACCGGGTCCGGGCGTTGATCACCACCCGCTCGGACGCCACGACCGTCCGGACGGCCTCGGTGTGGAGCGACGGCGCGCGCAACGACGGCCGCTGGCACCATCTGGCGCTGCGCCGCGGCGGCGGGCGGCTGACGCTCTTCCTGGACGGCGAGGCGCTGAGCACCGCGGACGTGGCGGGTTCGGTCAGCCGCAACTCCCCCTTCGGCGTGCACATCGGGCAGCGCGTGGACAGCAGGGCGTTCCTCACCGGGGCGGTCGACGACGTCCGCGTGTGGAACCGGGCTCTGTCCGACCGGGAGCTGGCCTCCGGCGCCTCGGGCGCGGCCGCGCGGGGCACGGTGGCCTGGCTCCCCATGGACCAGGTCAGCGGCAGCAACTAACGTCACGGGACGTGCCCGACGACGCATCCGCAGCACGAGCACGACAGCGCACGGGAACCGGGATCGGCCTGCTGCTGGTCCTGGTTCTCGGGGCCGCGCTGCTCATCGCCCGGCCGGACGACGAGGACGCGGAGCCCGACGGCGGTGCCTGCCGGGCGCGCACGGTCCGCTCCTGGCAGGCGGACGAGCGCCTCACCGCCGAGTTCGCCCGCTACGGCGACGACGCCTCCCGCACCGACGACTGGACCGGTGGCGACGGCACCCACTCGGTGCGGCTGCCGGACGGCCGCGTGCTGTGGCTGTTCTCGGACACCTATCTGGGCCCGGTGTACGGCCCGCCCAACCCGCACGGCGAGTCCTACGCCTGGCGGGACGCCACCGCGCCGCTGGTGCGCAACTCGGCCGTGCTGATGCGCGACGGCCGGCTCGCATCCACGCTGCCCGCCCCGCTCTTCGCCGACCCGGCACCGAACCAGTGGCGCTGGCCGGTCGCGGCCCGCGTCGAACCCCGCTCCCCCGGCGCCGACGAGCAGGTCGTCCGCGTGCTGCTCTGGGTCCGCACGGCCGGTCCCGCCCCCTGGATCTACGGCGTGCCCACCGCGACCGAGGTCGCCACCCTCTCCCTGCCCGACCTGCGCCTGGAGTCGATCGTCAAGGTTTTCGACCAGCAGCTGGTCCCCGACCCGTCCCGGCGCGTGCTGTTCGGCACCACGCTGGTCGAGGAGGACGGCTGGACGTACGTCTTCGGCGGCGACGACGGCCGGGCCGCGTCCCGCCCGGCCTCGCACGCCCACGCCGCCCGGGTCCCGGAGGGGGAACTGGCCGACCCGGCCGCCTGGCAGTACTGGGACGGCTCCGCCTGGACGGCCGGTGCCCGCCCCCGGCCGGTGCTCGGGGACGGGCGGCGGCGGGGCGTGGGCAGCGCGTTCTCGGTGGTCCGGGACGAGGGGACCTACGTGCTGTTCACGATGGCCACCGGCACCAAGGGCCTGACCACCGTGGCCGCGTACTGGGCGTGCTCGCCGCAGGGTCCGTGGCACGGCCCGGCGAAGGAGTTCAGCCCGTCGCTGCCGGCGGGCCAGGTGGCCGCCTACAACCCGCAGACGCACCCGGTGCTCAGTGACGACGGGCGGCTCGTGCTGAGCTACGACGTCAACTGGCTGGAGACGACGGGCGCCGCCGCCCAGCTCAGCCGGAACGTGTCCCTGTACCGACCGCGGTTCGTGACGCTCCGGCTGGCTCCGGCGCGCTGACCCCGCCCGCGCCGGGGTCGTGCGAGCGGCGTTTGGCGATCACCGCGCAGACCATCAGCTGCATCTGGTGGAAGAGCATCAGCGGCAGCACGGCCAGCGAGGCCTGTGCGCCGAACAGGACGCTCGCCATGGGCAGTCCGGCGGCCAGGGACTTCTTCGAACCGGCGAACTGGAGCGTGATCCGGTCCTCCCGGCCGAAGCCCAGGGCCTTCCCGCCGTACCAGGTCAGCAGCAGCATGACGGCGAGGATCACGGCCTCGACGGCCAGCAGCCCGCCCAGCCGGAGGGGGCTGACCCGGTGCCAGATGCCCTGGACCATGCCCTGGCTGAACGCGGTGTAGACGACGAGCAGGATCGAGCCGCGGTCCACCAGGGCCAGGACCTTCTTGTGCCGCGTGACGAAACCGCCGATCCAGCGGCGCAGCAGCTGCCCGGCGAGGAACGGCACGAGCAGTTGCAGCACGATCCTCAGCAGCGCGTCGGCGGAGAAGCCGCCGCCGCTGCCGCCGAGCAGGGAGGCCGCGAGCAGCGGGGTGGCGATGATGCCGACGAGGGACGAGAAGGAGCCCGCGCAGATCGCGGCGGGCACGTTGCCCCGGGCCATCGAGGTGAAGGCGATCGACGACTGCACGGTCGACGGGACGAGCGTCAGGAAGAGCAGACCCTGCTGGAGCGGGTCCGTCAGGATCACCGGCACCAGTCCGCGGGACGCCAGGCCGAGCAGCGGGAAGACGACGAAGGTGCAGGCCAGGACCGTGACGTGGAGCCGCCAGTGGCGCAGTCCGTCCAGCGCCTCGCGGGTGGACAGCCGGGCCCCGTACAGGAAGAACAGCAGGGCGATCGCCGCCGTGGAGGCTCCGGAGGCCACCTCGGCGCCCGTCCCGCGCGCCGGGAACAGCGCGGCGAGGCCCACCGTCGCCAGCAGGAGAAGGATGTACGGGTCGATCGGCATCCGGCGCGGCCGGCGCAGGCGTTTCACGAGGCTCCACTCACTCGGTGCGGTCATCACGGGCGGGTCCCGCGAGGGCCGGGACGGCCCCCTTCCATCCTGCTCCCCCGGGCGGCGATCGGGAATCCCGTACACCGCTCTGACTGCCATCACGTTCCGCGATAAGCTCGGTCGCGTGTACGACCCCTCGCATCTGCGGACCTTCCTGTCGGTGGCGCAGACCCTGAGCTTCACGCAGGCCGCGCGACGGCTCGGGCTGCGGCAGTCGACGGTGAGCCAGCACGTGCGGCGGCTGGAGGACGCCACCGGGCGGACGCTGTTCAGCCGGGACACCCACTCGGTGGAGCTGACCGAGGACGGCGAGGCGATGCTCGGATTCGCGCGCCGCATCCTGGAGGTGCACGAGCAGGCGTCGGCGTTCTTCACCGGCACGCGGCTGCGCGGCCGGCTGCGGTTCGGCGCCTCGGAGGACTTCGTGCTGACGCGGCTGCCGGAGATCCTGGAGGGCTTCCGGCACGAGCACCCCGAGGTCGACCTGGAGCTGACGGTGGAGCTGTCGGGGACCCTGCACGAGCAGCTGGCCGCCGGGAAGCTCGACCTCGTCCTCGCCAAGCGGCGCCCCGAGGACCCGCGCGGCGAGCTGGTCCGGCACGACCGGCTGGTGTGGATCGGCGCCGAGCGACTGCGGCTGGACCCGGACCGCCCGGTGCCGCTGATCGTCTATCCGCCGCCGGGCATCACCCGGGCGCTCGCCCTGGAGGCGCTCGAGCGGCAGGGGCGTGAGTGGCGCGTGGTGTGCACGAGCGGCAGCCTCAACGGCCTCGTGGCGGCGGCCCGGGCGGGCCTGGGTGTGATGGCCCATTCCCGCGGTCTCATCCCGCCGGGTCTGGTCCGGGTCCCGGACCGGGCGGGGCTGCCGGAGCTGGGGCAGGTCGACTTCGTCGTGGTGCACGGCCGCCGCCGGCCCTCCGCGCAGGGTGCCGCGGACGCCCTGGCCGCGGCGCTGCTGTCCGGCGGGGACCGGTTGCACCGCACCGCGCGCAAGGGCCTGTGACGAGCCAGGAGTGACAGAATCCGCCGTCGCCGCGCTGACAGAGGAGACGCCGCGACGGTGCCCGGCATCCTGCCGCTGGAGTCGTACAGATTCGGTGGAGATTACGGCACCGAAACTTACTCAACCGTCAGTTTTCTGTCCGACCCTTCCCCATGTGAGCGCATTTTCCCTCGCTGACCAGCGAGGACGAGAGCGCTGCTCACCTTCGGCCCCCCTCCCGCGCGATGGTTGCTTGGGGTAGCTTTCACGGCGCTGTGCGGAGCGTCACTCAACCGAAGCGCTGAGGAGCGGGGAGCGGGGTTTGCGCGAGTTTTCCAACCCTCCGTTGGCGTTGGCACCTCCGGTGGGCGGTCTGGCCGACGTGGTGTTCCAGCATGCCCAGGAGGACCCGCTGCACCTCGCACTCGGCCGCAAGGACGAGTCCGGGCAGTGGCGGGACGTCACCAGCGCCGAGTTCCGCGACGAGGTCCTCGCCCTGGCCAAGGGCCTGCTGGCGAGCGGCATCCGGTTCGGCGACCGGGTCGCGATCATGTCCCGCACTCGCTACGAGTGGACCCTGTTCGACTACGCGCTGTGGACCATCGGCGCCCAGGTCGTACCGGTCTACCCGACGTCCTCGGCCGAGCAGTGCTTCTGGATGCTGTACGACGCCGAGGTGACGGCCGCGGTCGTGGAGCACGAGGACCACGCCATGACGATCGCCACCGTGATCGACCGGCTGCCGCAGCTGCGCCGCCTGTGGCAGCTGGACTCGGGGGCCGTGCACGAGCTGTACGACGCCGGCGCGCACCTCGACGACGAGGTGGTGCACCGCCACCGGCAGGCCGTCACCCCCGACTCGGTCGCGACGATCATCTACACCTCGGGCACCACCGGCCGCCCGAAGGGCTGCGTCATCTCGCACGGCAACTTCATGTACGAGGCGGACACGGTCATCGAGCGCTGGGAGCCGGTCTTCCACTCCAGGAAGGGCGACGAGGCGGCGACCCTGCTGTTCCTGCCGCTCGCCCACGTCTTCGGGCGGATGGTCCAGGTCGCGGGGATCCGGGGCAAGGTGAAGTTCGGCCACCAGCCGCAGCTCAACGCGGCGGCCCTGCTGCCGGACCTGGCCGCGTTCAGGCCGACGTTCTTCCTCGCGGTGCCCTACATCTTCGAGAAGGTGTTCAACGCGGCCCGCCGCAAGGCCGAGAAGGAGGGCCGCTCCGGCCCGTTCGAGAAGGCCGTCGACGTCGCCATCAAGTACGCCGACGCGGTGGAGGCCAGGGCCTGGGGCATCGGGCCCGGACCCTCGGCGGGCCTGCGCATGCAGCACCAGCTGTTCGACAAGCTCGTCTACTCCAAGATCCGCGCCGCGATGGGCGGCCGCATCAAGCACGCCATGTCCGGCGGCTCGGCGATGGACCGGCGGCTGGGGCTGTTCTTCGCCGGTGCGGGCGTGCACATCTACGAGGGCTACGGCCTGACCGAGTCCACCGCCGCCGCCACCGCCAACCCGCCCGGACGTACCCGGTTCGGCACGGTCGGGCAGCCCATCCCGGGCATGACCGTGCACATCGCGGACGACGGCGAGATCTGGCTGCGCGGCCACAACGTCTTCCAGGGGTACCTCAACAACCCCAAGGCCACCGACGAGTCCCTGCACGACGGCTGGCTGGCCACCGGCGACCTCGGCTCGCTCGACGAGGACGGCTACCTCACCATCACCGGCCGCAAGAAGGAGATCCTGGTCACCTCCGGAGGCAAGAGCGTCTCGCCCGGCGTGCTGGAGGAACGCGTGCGGGACCACCCGCTGGTCAACCAGTGCATCGTCGTCGGCAACGACCGCCCGTACATCGCCGCCCTGGTGACCCTGGACCAGGAAGCGGTGGAGCACTGGCTGACCATGCGGAACAAGCCGCGGATGTCCCCGGCGGAGCTGGTGCGCGACGCCGACCTGGAGACGGAGGTGCGGCGTGCGGTGGTCGCCGCCAACACGCTGGTCTCGCAGGCCGAGTCGATCCGCACCTTCCGCATCCTGGCCCAGCCGTTCACCGAGGAGCACGGGCTGCTGACCCCGTCGCTGAAGCTCAAGCGCAAAGCGATCGAAAAGGCGTACGAGAACGAGGTCGAGGCGCTGTACCGCGCGTGACGTCCGCTCTTTCCGGGCATGCGTCGGTTCTGAATTCTCCCGTCAGGAATGCATCACGGCTCGTGATCGTTGACGATGGGAGTGCCACTGACCACATACCGAAGGATCGAGAGCTCGTGAGCAAGGTCCCCCCGATCATCCTGAACAACGGCGTCGAGATGCCCCAGCTGGGCTTCGGCGTCTGGCAGGTGCCGGACGACGAGGCCGAGACGGCCGTCGCGACGGCGCTGGAGGCCGGGTACCGCAGCATCGACACAGCGGCGATCTACGGCAACGAGAAGGGCACCGGCAAGGCCATCGCCGCCTCGGGTGTCCCCCGCGAGGAGCTCTTCGTCACCACGAAGCTCTGGAACGCCGACCAGGGGTACGACTCGACGCTGCGCGCCTTCGACACGTCGCTGGACAGGCTCGGCCTGGACTACGTCGACCTGTACCTGATCCACTGGCCGACGCCGGAGCGGGGTCTGTACATCGACACCTACAAGGCGTTCGAGAAGCTGCACGCCGACGGCCGGATCAAGGCCATCGGCGTCTCCAACTTCCTGCCCGAGCACCTGGAGAAGCTGATCGCCGAGACGTCGGTCGTCCCCGCGGTGAACCAGATCGAGCTGCACCCCCACCTGCAGCAGCACGACGCGCGTGAGTACCACGCGGAGCAGGGCATCGCCACGGAGGCCTGGTCGCCGCTCGGCCAGGGCAAGGGCCTGCTGGAGGTCCCGGCGATCGTGGCCATCGCCCGGAAGCACGACCGCACGCCCGCGCAGGTCGTGCTGCGCTGGCACATCCAGCTGGGCAACGTGGTGATCCCGAAGTCCGTGACGCCCTCGCGGATCG
Source organism: Streptomyces sp. NPDC085932 (assembly GCF_044540525.1). Classification (NCBI taxonomy): domain Bacteria; kingdom Bacillati; phylum Actinomycetota; class Actinomycetes; order Kitasatosporales; family Streptomycetaceae; genus Streptomyces; species Streptomyces sp. NPDC085932. The sequence goes on along the minus strand of NZ_JBITSJ010000001.1, from coordinate 773,894 downwards.
AGGAGAACATCGCGGTCTTCGACTTCAGCCTGGACGCCGAGGACCTCGCGGCGATCAGCGCGCTGAACGAGGACCGTCGTCTGGGCCCGGACCCGGCGGAGTTCAACGACGCCTGAACCGCTCCGGCGGCGCCCCGGACCCGCAGCCTTTCCGGCTCGGGCCGGGGCGCCGCCGTTCCCGGACCCGCCGGCCCGGCCCCGGCCCGCTAGACGGGCTGCCCCACCGGCCGTACGACCACCGTGTTGACGTCGACACCGGCCGGCTGCCGCATCGCCCAGACCACCGAGTCCGCGATCTGGCCGGCCGTGAGGAGATGGCCGGGCGGGAGGCTGCCGTAGGAGTCCCAGAAGGGCGTCTCGGTCCGGCCGGGCGCGATCAGGGTCACGCCCACGCCCCACTCGGTGACCTGCCGCCGGGTGTTCTCGGCGAGCCCGGTCACCGCCCACTTGGTGGCTCCGTAGATGTTGCCCGGCGTGTGCACGAACCCTGCGACGCTGCCGACCAGCACGATCCGGCCGCGCGTCTGCTTCAGGGCGTCGATGGACGCCCTGATCAGCAGGGCCGGTCCGAGGACATTGGTCAGCACCATGTCGGTCCAGCCGGCCGGGTCGCCCTCGGCGACCGAGTCGTGGGTGGCGAAGCCGGCGTTGGCGACGACCGTGTCCAGTCGGCCGAACGCCTTCACGGTGGCGTCGACCGCGGAGCGGACGTCGTCGTACACGGCGGTGTCCCCCGCGATCGTCAGCAGTTCCCCGGGCCGCCCCAGCTCCTCGGCGAAGGCGCGCAGCCGCTCCTCTCCGCGCCCGGTGACGGCGACCCGGTACCCGGCGTCCAGCAGCCGGCGTGCCACGGCGGCGCCGATCCCGCTGCCCCCGCCGGTGATGAGTGCCACCTGGTTCTCTGACATGGATTCCCCCTGCGTATGCGGTCGGATGCGCGATGCCGGGAAGTCCATCAGTTGGAGAGCTCTCGAAGTCAAGGGCCCGCGGCCGCTAGGCGGGCCGGACCGCGGTGTGGACCGTGTGGGCCTCCAGTACGAACACGTCCGGGCGGCGGTGCAGGCTCGCCTCGTCGTCGGGGTCGAGGAGGCGGTCGAGGGTGGCGATGTCCTCGGCGTCGAGGGCCTGCGTGAGCCGCTCCCGCCGGTGGGTCAGCGAAGCGACCACATAGGCGCGCGCCCGGTCGGAGGCGGGTGCGGGCAGGTCCAGCAGGAAGGCGTGCGACCGGGCGGGCTTCAGGCCCGCGGCGGCCAGCAGGGCGGGCCAGTCCTCCGTCTCCGCGACATGCCCCGGCAGGTCCTGACGCATCCGCGTGAACCACTCCGCCTCCACCGCGTCGATGCGCGCCTGGAGCCCGGGCCGGCCGATGCCGATGTCCCGCGGCAGGTACCGCGGGGGCAGCCCGCCCTCCATGAGGGCGAGGGTGCCGCCCGGCGCGAGCCGCTGCGCGAACGCGGCGAGCGCGGCCCGCTGGTCGCCGAGATGGTGCAGGCTGCGTCCGGCATAGAGCAGGTCGGCCGGGTAGTCCAGTTCGTCCAGTGCGTCGGGGAGTTCACCGGCGATCGTGCCGAAGCGGTCGGCGACCCCCTGCCGCTCGGCTCGGGCCCGGGCCCGTTCCAGCAGCGGCTCGGCCCCGTCCACCGCGACGATCCGCGCGCCCGGGAACGTCTCGGCGAACAGGCACGCCACGACGCCCGGCCCGCTGCCCGCGTCGACGATCAGCCCCGGCTCGGTCACCTCCCGCGCCAGCCACCCCAGGGCCCGCTCGTACAGGGACGCGAACAGTTCCGCCGAGGACTCCAGCATCGGGCCCATCGCGGCCCAGTCGATGTCCGTGGGGTGGCCGGGGTGGTGGCCCTGCCCGTGCCCGGGTGCGTCGTCGTGGTGGTCGTGCGCCATGGTGGTCAGCCTCTCGCTCGGATGCGGTCAGCGTGCGCCGACGCACCGCGAAAGGCCACCGTTGTTGCCGCTCCCGCAAGACGGCACACACACATCCGCCGGGGCTCGCAGCCCCGGCGGACCCGTGGGGACGGGGTGTCAGCCGCTCACGACAGCGGCGGGTACGCGTTCTGCATCAGCTGCCGGAACTGGGCGGAGAACCAGCGTCCGGAGATCGGCGCGTCCGGCAGGGCACCGGACATGTTGTTGTTGTTGCGCGGGTTGCCCGTGTAGGTCGGGTCGCACATGCGGTCGAAACCCTTGCCCTCGTCGTTGTCGATGGCCTTGCTCGACCCGTCGGACTCGCCCGGGGGCTTCATCCACACGTACGCGTCGATCCCGGCGGCGGGGTTGGCCTGCGGGCGCTCGCCGAGGCCGGCTCCGGCCTGGTTGCACCAGTTGCCGGGGTGGATGCGACGGTCGTAGCGGCCGCCGTCGACGTAGGCGTCCACCGAGGTCTGCGGACCGGGGCCGGCGGGCCGGGCGGTGCCGCCCCATCCGTTGCGGGAGGTGTCGATCAGCATGCCGATGCCGGAGGGGAAGCCGATCGAGACCAGCTGGTTGCGGAAGGCCTGGGCGAAGGAGAGTTCGTCGGTGTAGCGGTTCCAGTCGACCCACTTCGACTCGCGCACGGACTTGCCCGCGACGTTGTCGGTGATGGAGAAGTTGTTCTCCTTCAGAGCGCTGTAGTTGGCCGTGTTGGTGATGAAGCCGTGGACGTCGTTGACGGTCGCGCCCTCGGCGGTCGCCGCCTCCTTGAACAGGGCGGCGGAGGGGCCGAAGTTGTCGTCCCAGCCGATCCAGCCGTGGTGGCCGGCGTCGACGTAGTTGTAGACGTTGGGCACGTCGCCGAGCTTGTTGAGCGCGTAGCCGACGCCCTTGACGTAGTTGCCGTTGGCCTTCATCACGTCGCACTGGGGGACGGCCGTGGGGCGGCTGCCGGTGTTGGTGACGAGGTTGGGCAGGGAGTCGATCTCGACCGTGGTGACGATCCGCAGGGAGGCGTACTTGGGGTCGGCGAGGATCGTCTTGATCGGGTCGATGTACTCGGTCTTGTAGCGGTCGATCTCGTCGGCCTTCAGCTCGCCGTTGGAGGCCAGGGCGGAGCAGTCCCGGCCGGGCAGGTTGTAGATGACGAACTGCACGACGAGTTCGCCGGATCCCTTCTGGCGCAGGGCCTCGTCGAGGTGGGCGCGCAGGCCCATCTTGCCGCCGGCGCCGTTGATCGCGGCGATCCGGTCCAGCCAGACACCGGTGGGCTGGTTGGCGACGCGGCTGCCGCCCGGCTCGGCCGCGGCGTTCGCCGACCACTCCGGGTTCACGTACACCTTGGCGCCCTGGTAGGGGTTGTCGACCCGGTTGGCGGGACCGCCCGGGTCCGGCGGGTCCGTGGGTCCGCCGGACCCGCCGTCGTCGACGTTGCAGGTCACGCCGTCGAGGGTGAAGGTGGCCGGGATCGCGTTGCTGCCGCTGTGACTGCCCTGGAAGCCGAAGCTGACCGAGGCTCCGGTCGCCAGCCGGGCGTTGTAGCTCTCGTTGGCGGCGGTGACGTCGGCGCCGCTCTGGCTGATCCTGGCGTTCCAGCCGCTGGTGACCTTCTGGTTGCCGGCGTAGGACCACTTCAGCGACCAGGAGGACTTGGCGGCGCTGTGGTTGGTGAGGGTCACGGCGGCGGTGAAGCCGGTGCCCCACTGGTTCTGGATCTTGTAGTCGACCGTGCAGGGGACGGCGGCGGTGCCGAGGCCGCCGGGGTCGACGGCGAACGCGGTGCCGGTCGCGCCGGCGACCAGGGCCATCGCGGCCAGTAACGCTGTTCTGGTACGGCTCATGAGTGCGGGTGTCCCTTTCGCTGGGGGTGTCAGCCGTTCGGGACGCGCTCCGGCAAGGACCCGAGGAACCCGGTACCGGCAGGCGCGCAGCAGGGGACGTCCGCACGGGCGGCGGCTAAAAGTACTGAACGCGAGAGGTGTCGCATGAGCGACTCCTTGCAGGCCGGGCCCGTCGTGGCGGACGCGTCGACTGATGGAATCGCTCCCACTGGTGCCAAGGAAGGTAGCGCCAAGTGCGGGCGAAGAACAGGGGAGTTGACGAGTTTCCCGCGACGGGCGGCGTCGAATCTTTTCGACTCTTCGAACGTCTTGACCGGTACCTGACGGGTCTTCACTATGGGAGCGCTCCCACTGGTTCAAGCCTTGACATCTCCGAGCCGCAAGGAGGAACCAGCACCATGCATCCCCCACCCCGGAGACGCGGAGCCGCGCGACGCCTGTGGACCGCCGCTCTCGCAGCTCTCGCGCTTCCGCTGACGATGCTCTCCTCGGGGTCGACGCCCGCCCAGGCGGCGCCGCTCCAGTGCAGCGTCGACTACAAGACGAACGACTGGGGTTCCGGTTTCACGGTGGACCTGACCCTCACCAACCGCGGCACGGACGTCATCGACGGCTGGACGCTGACCTACGCCTACTCCGGCAACCAGCGGCTGGGCAACGGCTGGAACGGCAGCTGGTCGCAGTCCGGGCAGAACATCACCGTGAAGAACGCCGCGCACAACGCCCGGGTCGCGGCGGGCGCGGCCGTCTCCACCGGCGCCCAGTTCAGCTACAGCGGCACCAACACCGCGCCGACGTCCTTCTCGGTCAACGGCACCCCGTGCACCGGCGCGCACCAGCCCCCGATCACGGTGCTGACCAGCCCGGTCGCCGGCGCCGTCTACAGCCAGGGCGAGGCCGTGCCGCTGGCCGCCACGGCAGCCGCCGCGGACAACGCCACGATCAGCAAGGTGGAGTTCTACGACGACACCACGCTGCTCGGCACGGACACCAGCGCGCCCTACGCGCTCTCGGTCTCCAGCTTGACCGTGGGCAGTCATTCCCTGGTGGCGAAGGCGTACGACAGCATGGGCGCCTCGGCCGGGTCCACGCCGGTGGGCATCACCGTCGCCTCCGGTCCGGCCGTCGTCGCCTCCCCGCTCCAACTGGGCGTGCAGTCCGGCAAGTCGGGCACGTACGAGGTGAAGCTGTCCAAGCAGCCCGCCGCGAACGTGACGGTGACCTCGGCCCGCGCGAGCGGCAACACGAACCTGTCGGTCTCGTCCGGCGCCTCGCTCACCTTCACGCCGCAGAACTGGAACACCGCGCAGAAGGTGACGGTCACCGCCGCGAACTCGGGTTCCGGCTCGGCCGTGTTCGAGTCGACGGCGGCGGGGCACGCCAAGGCCGCGGTCACGGTGACGCAGCTGGGCGCGACCAAGGCGTACGAGGCGCGCTTCCTGGAGCTGTACGGGAAGATCACCAATCCGGCGAACGGCTACTTCTCCCCCGAGGGCATCCCGTACCACTCGGTCGAGACGCTGATCGTCGAGGCGCCGGACCACGGCCATGAGACCACGTCGGAGGCGTACAGCTACCTGCTGTGGCTCCAGGCCATGTACGGCAAGGTGACGGGCGACTGGTCGAAGTTCAACGGCGCGTGGGAGCTCATGGAGAAGTACATGATCCCCACCAAGGCCGACCAGCCGACCAACTCCTTCTACAACCCGTCCAAGCCGGCGACCTACGCGCCCGAGCTGGACACCCCGGCCGAGTACCCGGCCAGGCTCGACTCCGGCGTCCCGGTCGGCCCCGACCCGATCGCGGCCGAGCTGAAGAGCGCCTACGGCACCGACGACGTCTACGGCATGCACTGGCTGCAGGACGTGGACAACGTCTACGGCTTCGGCAACGCGCCCGGCAAGTGCGAGGCGGGCCCGTCCGACACCGGCCCGTCGTACATCAACACCTTCCAGCGCGGCGCGCAGGAGTCGGTGTGGGAGACGGTGCCGCAGCCGACCTGCGACGCCTTCAAGTACGGCGGCAGGAACGGCTTCCTGGACCTGTTCACCGGTGACGCCTCCTACGCCAAGCAGTGGAAGTTCACCAACGCCCCGGACGCCGACGCGCGGGCCGTGCAGGCCGCCTACTGGGCGGACCTGTGGGCCAAGGAGCAGGGCAAGGGCGGGCAGGTCTCCGCGACGGTCGCCAAGGCGGCCAAGATGGGCGACTACCTGCGCTACTCCATGTTCGACAAGTACTTCAAGAAGATCGGCAACTGCGTCGGACCGTCGACCTGCCCGGCGGGCACCGGCAAGGACGCCTCGATGTACCTGATGTCCTGGTACTACGCCTGGGGCGGCGCCACCGACACCAGCGCCGGCTGGGCCTGGCGCATCGGCTCCAGCCATGCCCACGGCGGTTACCAGAACCCGCTGGCCGCGTACGCGCTCGCCAACTACGCGCCGCTGAAGCCGAAGTCGGCGACGGGTGCGGCGGACTGGGCCAAGTCCATGGACCGGCAGCTGGAGTTCTACCGCTGGCTGCAGTCCGACGAGGGCGCCATCGCGGGCGGCGCGACCAACAGCTGGGCGGGCCGGTACGCGACCCCGCCCGCCGGCAAGTCGACGTTCTACGGCATGTACTACGACGAGAAGCCGGTGTACCACGACCCGCCGTCCAACCAGTGGTTCGGCTTCCAGGCGTGGTCCATGGAGCGGGTCGCCGAGCTGTACCAGCAGACGGGCAACGCGCAGGCCAGGACGGTCCTCGACAAGTGGGTCGACTGGGCGCTGTCCAAGACCACGTTCAACCCGGACGGCACGTTCCGGATCCCGTCGACGCTGCAGTGGTCGGGCCAGCCCGACACCTGGAACGCGTCGAGCCCCGGCTCCAACAGCGGGCTGCACGTGAGCGTCGTGGACTACACCAACGACGTGGGTGTGGCGGCGGCGTACGCCAAGACGCTGACGTACTACGTCGACCGCTCGGGTGACACCGAGGCCGCGGCGGCCGCGAAGAAGCTGCTGGACGGGATGTGGGACAACCACCAGGACGCGCTGGGGATCGCCGTCCCGGAGAACCGGGCCGACTACAACCGGTTCGACGACCCGGTGTCCGTCCCGAGCGGCTGGACGGGCACGATGCCGAACGGTGACGCGATCAACTCGTCGTCGACGTTCGACTCGATCCGGTCCTTCTACGAGGACGACCCCGCGTGGTCGAAGATCGAGAGTTACCTCGCGGGCGGAGCGGTGCCGTCGTTCACGTACCACCGGTTCTGGGCCCAGGCGGACATCGCCCTGGCCATGGGCTCGTACGCGGAGCTTCTCGAATAGCCCCCGCCGGACGCCCCGCGGGTCGGGCCGTGGTGCTCTGCCGGCCGTGTGCGGCCGTCGCGCCCGCGCGGCGGAGCCGCACAGGGATGCAGCGCCGCGCCCCTTCGACAGCAGGTGCGTCCGAAGCTCCGCGTGCGCGGCCCCGCACCTGACGCGGGGCCACCGCAGCCGGGCGGCTCCACCCGCACGGGAGCCGCCCGGCTCTCGCACGTTCCCCCTCACCGGAAGGAACCCCGCCGTGCGAAGAACCCGTGTCCTCACGGCCGTGCTCGCGCTGGCCGCAGGGCTGCTGTCGGGCGCCCCCACCGCGCTGGCCGCCGACCCGCCGGCGCCGAGGGTCGCCGCCGACACCTACACCTGGAAGAACGCCCGGATCGACGGGGGCGGCTTCGTCCCCGGCATCGTCTTCAACCGCTCCGAGAAGAACCTGGCCTACGCCCGCACCGACATCGGCGGCGCCTACCGCTGGCAGGAGTCCTCGAAGACCTGGACGCCGCTGCTGGACTCGGTCGGCTGGGACGACTGGGGGCACACGGGCGTGGTCAGCATCGCCTCCGACTCCGTCGACCCGGACCGGGTGTACGCGGCGGTCGGGACGTACACGAACGGCTGGGATCCGAAGAACGGCGCGATCATGCGCTCCTCGAACCGGGGGGCGAGCTGGCAGAAGACGAATCTGCCGTTCAAGCTGGGCGGCAACATGCCGGGGCGGGGCATGGGCGAGCGGCTGGCCGTCGACCCGCACCGCAACAGCGTGCTGTACCTGGGCGCCCCCAGCGGCAAGGGCCTGTGGCGGTCGACGGACTCGGGGGTGACCTGGTCGCAGGTGGCGAACTTCCCCAACGTCGGGAACTACGCGCAGGATCCGAGCGACACCTCCGGCTACTCCTCCGACAACCAGGGCATCGTCTGGGTCACCTTCGACGAGTCCACGGGCACGGCCGGCAGCGCCACCGAGACGATCTACGTCGGGGTCGCCGACAAGGACAACGCGGTGTACCGGTCGACGGACGCGGGCGCGACCTGGCAGCGGCTGGCCGGCCAGCCGACCGGGTACCTCGCCCACAAGGGCGTGCTGGACGCGGAGAACGGCTACCTGTACCTCGCGTACAGCGACAAGGGCGGCCCGTACGACGGCGGCAAGGGCCGGCTGTGGCGGTACGCGACGGCGACGGGCACCTGGACGGACATCAGCCCGGTGGCGGAGGCCGACACCTTCTACGGCTTCAGCGGGCTGACCGTCGACCGGCAGAAGCCGGGCACGGTGATGGCGACCGCCTACAGCGCCTGGTGGCCGGACACGCAGATCTTCCGCTCCACGGACAGCGGTGCGACCTGGACCAAGGCGTGGGACTACACCTCGTACCCGAACCGGGAGAACCGCTACACCATGGACGTCTCGTCCTCGCCGTGGCTGACCTGGGGCGCGAACCCGCAGCCGCCCGAGCAGACGCCGAAGCTCGGCTGGATGACCGAGGCCATGGAGATCGACCCGTTCGACTCCGACCGCCTGATGTACGGGACGGGCGCGACCATCTACGGCACGGAGAACCTCGGGAACTGGGACAGCGGCGGGAAGTTCACCGTCAGGCCGATGGTGCGCGGCCTGGAGGAGACAGCGGTCAACGACCTCGCCTCTCCCCCGTCCGGGGCCCCGCTGCTGAGCGCGCTCGGTGACATCGGCGGCTTCCGCCACACGGACCTGACGAAGGTCCCCCCGATGATGTTCACCCAGCCCAACTTCACCACGACCACCAGCCTGGACTTCGCCGAGTCGAACCCGGACACCGTGGTCCGTGTGGGCAACCTGGACTCCGGCCCGCACATCGCGTTCTCGACGGACAACGGGGCCGACTGGTTCGGCGGGACCGACCCGTCGGGCGTGAGCGGCGGCGGCACGGTCGCGGCGGCCGCGGACGGCAGCCGGTTCGTGTGGAGTCCCGACGGCGCCGGCGTGCACCACACGACCGGCTTCGGCACGTCCTGGCAGGCCTCGGGCGGCATCCCCGCCGGGGCGGTCGTCGAGTCGGACCGGGTCGACCCCAGGACCTTCTACGGCTTCAAGTCCGGGCGGTTCTACATCAGTACGGACGGCGGGGCGACCTTCGAGGAGTCCCCGGCCACCGGCCTGCCGAGCAGCGGTGACGTCCGCTTCAAGGCGCTGCCCGGCGGGAAGGGCGACGTATGGCTGGCGGGCGGTGCGCCGGACGGCGCGTACGGCCTGTGGCACTCCACGGACGGCGGGGTGAGCTTCACCAGGCTCTCCGGCGTCGAGCAGGCCGACACCGTCGGCTTCGGCAAGGCCGCGCCCGGCGCCTCCTACCAGACGCTGTACACCAGCGCGAAGATCGGCGGGGTGCGCGGCATCTTCCGCTCCACGGACCGGGGCGCGAGCTGGACCCGCGTCAACGACGACGCCCACCAGTGGGGCTGGACGGGGGCGGCGATCACCGGCGACCCGCGGGTCTACGGCCGGGTCTACGTCTCCACGAACGGCCGGGGCGTGATCTACGGCGACACCTCCGGCGGCGGCACGACGGACCCCGGCCCCGGCCCGGGGCCCACCGGGACCTGCGCGGTGACGTACAAGGTCACGAGCCAGTGGCCGGGCGGCTTCCAGGGAGAGGTGCGGCTCACCAACACCGGCTCGGACCCTTGGACCGGCTGGTCCCTCACGTGGTCCTTCGCCGACGGCCAGAAGCTGACCCAGGCGTGGAACACGGAGGCGACGCAGTCGGGCACGACGGTCACGGCGAAGAACGCCGGCTGGAACGGCACGGTGGCCAAGGGTGCGTCGGTGAGCTTCGGCTTCACGGCGAACCGGTCGAACGCCAACACGAACCCGACGGCGTTCCGCCTGGGCGACCGGAACTGCGCGGTCACCTGACGGGGCCTCGGGAGGCGCGACCCGGGTCCGGGTCGCGCCCTCGGTCGTGGTCCCGTACATCGGCGTATCTCTCCGTCAGTTCCGCCACCGTGCGGGCCAGCCGTGTGCGCAATTCCGGTGGGTGAAGGACCTCGACGCCGGTGCCCAGGCGGAGGAACTCCGCGTGGGCGTGGTCGACGGACTCGATGGCGACGGTGACCCGGCGCCAGCCGTCCCGGTCCGGCTCGGCCTCGTCCTGCACCGGTCCGGGGAGGGTCACGCCCGGCGCCAGTCGCACCACCGCCCGGCCCGTGCGCAGCCGTGCGGGGAAGTCACGCTGGTAGGCCGCCCAGTACCCGGCGAGATCGAAGCCGTCCGGGCGGGTGAACTCCTCGTCCGTGGCGGAGAGCCGGAGGATCTGGTCGACGCGGTAGGTGCGCGGTCCGGGCCCCGCGACCACGTACCAGCGGCCCGCCTTGAGGACCAGCCCGTACGGTTCCAGACGGCGTTCCACGTCGGTCGGCTCACGCCAGCGGCGGTACAGGACCTGCACCGCGCGCCCACGCCACACGGCGTCGGCCACGTCCGGGAGGTACGGCGTCTCGTCGGCGTCGGCGTACCAGCCGGGCGCGTCGAGGTGGAAGCGGCCGCTGATCCGGTCCGCGTGGACGCGCAGCTCCGGCGGCAGGGCGGCCCGGACCTTGAGCTGGGCGGCGGCCAGGACCGAGCCGAGTCCGAGCTGCGCGGCGGCCCCGGGGGCACCGGCCAGGAAGAGGGCCTCGGCCTCGCCGGCGGTGAGACCGGTGAGCCGGGTGCGGTAGCCGTCGAGCAGACGGTAGCCGCCGGCGTGGCCCGCGTCCCCGTACAGCGGCACACCGGCGGCGCTCAGTGCCTCGACGTCCCGGTAGACCGTCCGGACCGACACCTCCAGTTCCTCGGCGAGCTGGGCGGCGGTCATCCGGCCACGGGTCTGGAGCAGCAGGAGGAGGGAGACGAGCCGGCTGGATTTCACTGACACATGGTGTCAGTGGACCGGCCGTAGCGTCCGGGCATGCCTTTCAGCGAGAAGCTGCTGACCGTGCCCCCGCCTCTGGAGATCGCCGGGCGGCACGTCAAGCGCTACCACGTCACCGCGGACCCCGCGGGCATCGAACCCGAGGTGGAACGGGCGGCCTGCGCGATCCTGCCCGAGCTGCTGCCGGAGCCGGACGGCACGCCGCCTGCGACCTTCGTCGTGCTGCACCGGGGCGGCGACGACGGCGCCTATCTGAACGCCTACAGCTGGGTGTGGGACAACGTCCCGCACTTCAAGGGCGCTGCGGCGGGCCAGCCGGTGCTGGGCTGCCCGGATCGCGACCCGACCCGCTTCATCGTTCCCGCCCTGCCGTGGATCGGCTGCGTGTGGGAGCTGCCGCCGATCCTGCACGAGCGGGACGCCTGGGTGCGGCACCTGCTCGCCCCCGACGTGCCCGACCTCGGGGCCTACCTGACCGACTCGCTGCCCGAGGGAACCACGGGAGACCGCACCTGAGCAGCCCCGACGACTTCGACTTCTTCCACGGTGACCGGGAGGTCCGCCACCGTCACCGCACCGGCTTCCTCGACCCGGAACCCACGCCGGCCCGGACGTCCGGGTGCGGTTCGTCCGGTCGGGCGTCTCCGCGACGACGGCCCGCTGGGAGCAGGCGCTCTCCCGGGGCGGTGGAACGACCTGGCTGACCAACGGGGTCACGGTCTTCACCCGGGCTTGCGGAACGCCCGCAGGCTGAACACCGGGTCCGGGCGCGGCCGGTCCTGGTCGGGCAGTCGCGCGAGCCGCTCGGCGTACTCCTCCGCGAGGGGCTCGCCGGGCGGCAGGGTGACGAACCAGCCGCGGCGCAGGTCGGCGATGGTGCGGCGCGGGCTGCGGCCCTGGCCGTGTCCGGTGAACCGGCCCCGCCCGGCCGGGACCAGGCCGTGGGCGGCGGCGTGGGCCTCGACGTCCGCCGCCGCGTCACGGACCGGGCTGGGCGGCCGCGTGGACAGGACGACATCGATGTCACTTCCCACGTTGTGGGAGGCGGCCTTGTCCACCGTCGTGACGTAGACCCCGCCGGGGCGCAGCACCCGGGCGCACTCGCCGACGACGGCCCGCACGTCGGCGGGCCCGTCGGCCAGATGCAGCAGCCAGACCGTGCAGACGGCGCCGAACTCCCCGTCCCGGAAGGGCAGCCGGCGGCTGTCGGCGCGGACGACGGCGCCGGGCAGCCGGGCGGCGGCCTGACGGGCCATCGCCGGGGTCAGGTCGACGCCGATCACGCGCATGCCGGCGCGTGCGGCCGCGAGCCGCCGGGTCACGATGCCGGTGCCGCAGGCGACGTCGAGCAGGCCGCGTGTTCCCTCCGGTACGAGACCGAGCACCGCGTCCGCGGCGGCGGCCGCCCGGGGCTCACCGCCGCGGGAGGCGTCGTACCGCTCCGCTTCCTTGTCGTAGTCGAGCACGCGGTCAGTGTGCCCCGTGTCCGGGTGCCAGGTCCTCCACCCTGCGGGCGAGCTCGAAGTCCTTCTCGGTGACGGCACCGCCCGCGCTGTGCGTGTGCACGGACAGGGAGACGGTGTCGTAGCCCAGGGTGAGATCGGAGTGGTGGTCCAGTTCCTCCTGGACCTGGGCGATGTGCACGACCATCGCCGTCGCGGCGAAGTGCGAGCCGAGCCGGTAGGAACGGGTGAGGCGGTCCCCGTCGAGCGTCCAGCCCGGCAGTTCGGCCAGCCGGTCCTCGATCTCCTTCTGCGACAGCGGTTCGACGGGCATCGGCGGTGCTCCTTCCGTCGCTGCGGGTGTCCTCGTCGCCTCTCAGCCTGCCACAGCGCACCGTCCGAGACCCTGGTCAGAGCGCCGTGCCCTGTCCGCTGCGGACGGTTCTCGGCTACGGTCCCGGCATGACCACTCACCCGTCCACCGCGCAGCAGGGCGTGGGCCCCCTGCTGCGGGCCTGGCGGGAGCAGCGGCGGGTCAGCCAGCTGGAGCTGGCCCTGCGCGCGGACTCCTCGGCCCGCCACATCAGCTTCGTCGAGACGGGCCGGTCCCGGCCCAGCGAGGAGATGGTGCTGCGGCTGGCCGAGCACCTGGACGTCCCCGTGCGGGAACGCAACGCGCTGTTGCTGGCGGCCGGTTACGCCCCGCGCTACCCCGAGACGCCGCTGGACGACCCGGCTCTGGGCCCGCTGCGCGAGGGCATCGAGCGGCTGATCGGCGGGTACGAACCGTATCCGGCACTGGTGGTGGACGCGCGGTACGACGTGGTGGCGGCCAACCGGGGGGTCATGGCGCTGGTCGACGGTGTCGCGCAGGCCCTGCTGGAGCCGCCGCTGAACGCCATGCGGCTGGCGCTGCACCCGGAGGGTCTCGCACCCCGGATCCGGAATCTGCGGGCCTGGCGCGGGCATCTGCTGGAGCAGATGGAACGGCAGATCGCGCTGCACCGCTCCGAGCCGCTGCGGGCGCTGTACGAGGAGGTGGCGGCGTATCCGGTGCCGGACGAGGATCCGGCCGAGGAGCCCGCGGAGCCCGTGCCGTACTTCGCGCTGCCGCTGCTGATCGAACACGAGGGGCGGACGCTGTCGTTCATCTCCTCGATCTCCACGTTCAACACCCCGATGGACGTGACCGTCGCCGAACTGGCCGTCGAGACCCTGCTCCCGGCCGACCCGGCGACGGCCAAGTACCTTCAGGAATCCATTTCCTGACGCGCTTTCAGGGCGATGTGCTGCAGTGCTGCGAAGCCGGCCACCGTCAGCGCCTGGAGCACGGTCCACACGGCGCCGGCGGTGCTCGGCGAGAGCCACAGCGCCAGGGCCACGAGGCTCAGTACCGTCCAGGCGAGGTTGGCCTCGACGACGGCCCGCACGCCGAGCGCCGGGGGCCTGCGGCGGGCGGCCAGCAGGCCCACGCCGGCCGTGTACACGGCGAGGAAGGCGCCCAGCGCGAGCAGCAGCGAGGCGTCGGCCCCGAGGAAGCGCCCCAGCGGACCGGACAGGGCGAGGTAGGCGAGGGCGTTGGCGCCGGTCACGACGGCGTCCAGGGCCAGGAAGCGGCGCAGCATGGACTGCGGCTCGGCGGTCCGGGCGAGCGCGGCGAGCTGGGTCGCGGACATGGGCATCATCCTCCGTCGGTTGCGGTTGCCGGCCGGGCCGGCCCGTGCGGGCCCGTCCCCCGGGGGTGGTACGGCCGGGGGTGGTACGGCCGGGGGTGGTACGGCCCGGCCGGGTCCCGGGCCGGAGTGCGCCGGCCCGGAACCCGGTGTGTTCACGATCCCGTCCGGGCGCCGCCCGGTCGATTACCCGTGGGGTAATCCCCGTGCGCCCCCCTTCCGCGCGATCTCCTCGCCGTCAGGCCTGTGAGGCGGGCGGCCGGGCGTGCCACACTGATCGCGGACGTGGCACGTTGGGGAGGCGTGGCGTGAGTGAACGGCGGGCCGCACCCACCGTGGGCCAGGTGGTGCTGGGCAAGCGGCTGCAGGAACTGCGCGAGGCGGCGGGCCTCAGTCGCGACGAGGCCGCGCGCGTGCTGCGCGTCGCCCCGGCGACCGTGCGGCGGATGGAGACCGCCGACGTCGCGCTGAAGATCCCGTACGTGCAGATCCTGCTGACCGCGTACGGGGTGGCCGACGACGAGGTGACCGCGTTCGTCGAGCTCGCCGAGGAGGCGAACCGGCCCGGCTGGTGGCAGCGGTTCCACGACGTGCTGCCCGAGTGGTTCAGCCTGTACGTCAGCCTGGAGGGCGCCGCCCGGATCATCCGCTGCTACGAGCCGCACTTCGTGCCGGGACTGCTGCAGACCGAGGGATACGCGCGGGCCGTGCTGGAGTCCGGCACCATCGCGAACGCCGGCCCCGAGGCGGTCGAGCGGCACGTGGCGCTGCGGATGGAGCGGCAGCGCCTGCTGGAGCGACCCGACCCGCCGCACCTATGGGTGATCATGGACGAGACGGTGCTGCGCCGCCCGGTGAGCGCCGACGGCCGGGTCATGCGGGAGCAGCTGGACAAGCTGCTGGAGTACGCCGCGCGGGACCGTGTCACGCTCCAGGTGGCCGAGTTCGCGGACGGGCCCCATCCGGGCACGTACGCCCCGTTCTCACTGTTCCGCTTCGCCGAGCCGGAACTGCCCGACATGGTGTTCACCGAGTACCTGACCGGGGCGCTGTACCTCGACTCCCGCAAGGAGGTCTCGACGCACCTGGAGGTCCTGGACCACATGACGGCCCGGGCCGGCTCGGCCCAGCGCACGGAGGAACTGCTGCGGGAGTACCGCGACAGCTACTGAGGCGGCTGCCCGTCCCGCCGCAGGTCATCCCGGCCACGACGTCATGGCACGGGTACTGACCCGTACGGGCCCCGCCGACAGGTGTGCTCCCGGGCCCGCCCCTAGCGTCGGCATCACGGGGCAGCCCAGGGAGCGCACACGAAGGAGGTCCGATGCCCGGATTCGAGGTGCTGTACCAGGCGGCCGCGCTGTGCCTGATGTTCCCCGACGACGACTTCCGCACCCGGCTGCCGCTGCTGCGCGAAGCCGCCCCGCAACTGCGGGAGTTCGCCGACCACGCGGCACTGACCCCGCCGCGCGAGCTGGCGGCCCACTACGTCGAGGTCTTCGAGGCGGAACCCGACCACAGCCTGTATCTCAGCGCGTGGCGCGAGACGGCCCCGACGCCCTCCGAGGAGCTGTACCGATCGCACGGCCTGGAGACCACCGGCGAGGAACCGCCGGACTTCCTGCCGGCGGTCCTGGAGTGCGCGGCCCGCACCGGTGACTCCCAGCTCCTGGCGGACCACCGCGACGGCCTGGACCACCTCCGTGCCCGTCTCACCGACTTCGGCACGCCGTACGCGACGGTCCTCGACGCCGTGTGCGCGACACTGCCGCCCGCCGCCGCGCAACGCTAGGCGGCGCCTCCCCTCTCGTCGCGCCGGTCCCTCTCGTCGTCCACGATCTCCGCGTCGACCACGCCCTCCTCGTCCTGCGGGGCGGAGGCGGTGGTGTCGTCCGTCGGGGGCCGCTCGGCGCCGGTCTGGGCCCGGGCGTACATCGCCTGGCCCATCTTCTGGCTGACCGAGGCCAGTTTCTCCACGCCGGTGCGCAGGGCGGCGGTGTCGGCCTGCCGGTCGAGCAGAGCCTTGACGTCCGTGACGGCCGACTCGACCTCCGACCGGGTGTCGGCCGGGATCCCGTCCGTGTTGTCGCGCAGGAACTTCTCGGTCTGGTAGACGAGTTGCTCGGCCTGGTTGCGGGTCTCGGCGGCCTCGCGGCGTTTGCGGTCCTCCTCGGCGTACTGCTCGGCCTCGCGCATCATGCGGTCGATGTCGTCCTTGGGCAGGGCCGAGCCGCCGGTGACGGTCATCTTCTGTTCGCGGCCGGTGGCCATGTCCTTGGCGGAGACGTGCATGATGCCGTTGGCGTCGATGTCGAAGGCGACCTCGATCTGCGGCACACCGCGCGGGGCCGGCGGCAGACCGGTCAGGTCGAAGACGCCGAGCTTCTTGTTGTACGCGGCGATCTCGCGTTCGCCCTGGTAGACCTGGATGCCGACCGAGGGCTGGTTGTCGGCGGCGGTGGTGAAGATCTCCGAACGCCGGGTGGGGATCGTGGTGTTGCGCTCGATCAGCTTCGTCATGATGCCGCCCTTGGTCTCGATGCCCAGGGACAGCGGGGTGACGTCGAGCAGCAGCACGTCCTTGACGTCGCCGCGCAGGACGCCCGCCTGGAGCGCGGCCCCGACGGCCACGACCTCGTCGGGGTTGACGCCCTTGTGGGGGTCCTTGCCGGTCAGTTCCTTCACGAGGTCCGTCACCGCGGGCATCCGCGTGGAGCCGCCGACCAGGATCACGTGGTCGATCGCCGAGAGCTTCACCCCGGCGTCCTGCACGGCCTGGTGGAAGGGCGTCTTGCAGCGGTCGAGGAGGTCCTGGGTGAGTTCCTGGAACTGGGCCCGGGTCAGCTTCTCGTCCAGGTGCAGCGGTCCCTCGGCGGAGGCCGTGATGTAGGGCAGGTTGATCGTCGTCTCGGTGGAGCTGGACAGTTCGATCTTCGCCTTCTCCGCACCCTCGCGCAGGCGCTGCACGGCCATCTTGTCCTTGGCCAGGTCGACGCCGTGCTGCCCCTTGAAGCGCTTGATCAGGTACTCGACGATCCGCTGGTCCCAGTCGTCGCCGCCGAGGTGGGTGTCGCCGTTGGTGGCCTTGACCTCGATGACGCCCTCGCCCATCTCCAGCAGCGAGACGTCGAAGGTACCGCCGCCGAGGTCGAAGACGAGGACCGTCTGGTCGTTCTCCTTGTCCAGGCCGTAGGCGAGGGCCGCCGCGGTCGGCTCGTTGATGATCCGCAGGACCTTCAGGCCCGCGATCTCACCGGCCTCCTTGGTCGCCTGCCGCTGGGAGTCGTCGAAGTAGGCGGGGACGGTGATCACCGCGTCGGTGACGTCCTCGCCGAGGTAGGACTCGGCGTCCCGCTTCAGTTTCTGCAGCACCCGCGCGGACAGCTCCTGCGCGCGGTAGCGGGTGCCGTCGATGTCGCCCTGCTCGGGGAAGCGCCAGTGCGCGTCGCCCATGTACCGCTTGACCGAGCGGGCGGTGCGCTCCACGTTCGTCACGGCCTGCCGCTTGGCGACCTCGCCGACCAGCACCTCGCCGTTCTTGGCGAACGCCACGACCGAGGGCGTGGTCCTGGCCCCCTCCGCGTTGGCGATGACGGTGGGCTCACCGCCCTCCAGCACGGCGACCACCGAGTTCGTGGTTCCGAGGTCGATCCCGACCGCACGTCCCATCGCTGTCCCCTTCCGCTTGCGCCAGGGCACTCCTCGCACTCTCCAGCACAAAACTTGAGTGGGCTGTTGTCAATGCCGCGTGGGGGTGACCGGTCCGCGCAGCGCCACGGCCCGCCGTGGCCGGTCGGTGACGAGCACGTCGACGCGCGGGTGGGCGAGGAAGGCGCGCATGAGGGGGTCGTCGTTGACCGTCCAGACCATGGTGAACAGGCCGCTCCGGGTCGCCTCGCGCAGCACGTTCGCCCTGGCCAGACGGTGGTGCACGGCGACGCCGTGGGCTCCGCAGGCACGGATCCGGCGGGCCGGGAACAGTTCGCTCAGACGGGTCCCGGGCAGCCGGGCCAGGGCCAGCTCGCCGCGGTCCCGGCCCAGGGACAGGGCGGTGCGCACCCGGGGGTGGGACCGGGTGACGGCGGCGACGGAACGGTCTTCCAGGGTCGTCACGACGAGGCCGTCCTCCCCCAGCAGGGCGACCGCCCGGTCGATGACCTCCCGCTCGTAGCCGGCCTCCTTCAGATCCAGGTGCGCCACCAGCTTCCCGGCGATCAGCGCCATGACGTCGTCCACCACGGGCACGTCGTACCCCGCGCGCTCGTTCAGCTCGGCGTGGCCGAGCGCGGACAGCGGCGGCCCGGCGGGGCCGACGCGGGGGTCGTGGTGGACGACGAGGACGCCGTCGCCCGTGCGGCGGATGTCGAACTCGACGTACTCCGCGCCGGACTCCAGCGCGTCCTCGTACGCCTCCCAGGTGGCGGCGCCGGCGCGCTCGGAGCCGCCCCGGTGGGCGCAGACCGCGGGGTGTGGCGTCATGGTCGGGGACTCCGGGGAGGCGAGCGCGGGGGCGGGACGGGGGCGACGTCGTCGTCGGGGGCGGTCAGCAGCGGGCCGGATCCGGCGCGGACCCGTCTGAGCAGGATCCAGCCGGTCAGGACGAGGGCGACGAAGGGCAGCCAGGCCAGCGCGTAGGCCGTTCCGTAGGCGCGCAGGTCGAGGATGGAGCGGTGCTCGTCCACGTTCGTGCCGTTGACGCCGAAGAACGCCAGCAGCAGCGTCGGCGGCAGGGCGATCAGCGTGGCGGCGGCGACCAGGCCGGAGACCGTGCGGTCGCGGCGCTCGTCACGCTCTGCGAGTTCGGCGTCCAGGGCGGCGGAACGGGCGCTGATCACGGAGGTCAGGCGCTCGACCATGCGGGCCGAGTTCTCCAGGCTGTCGCGGATGCCGAGGGCCTCGCCCAGCGACGACTGGAAGGCCTCGGTGATCGTCTCGGGGACGAGGAGGCTGTCGACGTAGGCCTCGACGCCGAAGGCGAGGTCCAGCTGGAGTTCGTTGACGCCGGCGGACAGGCGGGAGATCAGGGAGCGGATCTCGGTGGGCGAGTCGGTCGGGGTGCGCTCGTTGGCCTTCATCATGGCGAAGGCCGCGAGGCGGGTGCGCTGGAGCACGGCCTGGGCGGAGATCATGCCGATCGCGACGAGGGCCAGGCCGTTCTCGACGTGCGGGGCCCAGCCGGCCTGGACGGAGACGCCCCGGCCGAGGGCGGAGAGGGTGAGGCCGTGGTGGCGCGGGTGCGGGGCGAGGCTCGTGTCGTGGGGTGCGGCGGGGTTCCACGGCATTCTGCCGCGGTAGACGATCTCGTTGAGCAGGACGGCCCTGCGGGCGGCGTCGGCGCCGAGCAGTTCCCGCTGCAAGAGGCCGCCGGGGAAGACGAGTTGGTGCACGTTCTGGCCCAGGACCGGCGTGCGGCCGCCGAGCGGGGCGGCGAGGGCGTGCAGGAGCGGGCGGTCGTCGAGTTCGATGCGCTCGCGGTCGAAGCAGGTGGTGGCCAGCCAGACGGCGAGGTCGCCGGCCGAGGTCTCGCCGGCGAAGACGCAGTCCAGGACGAGGGTGGCGTCGCCGCGCGGGGTGGTGACGACGAGGATCCGCAGGGACGCCAGGCCGAGGCCGTGATCGCCGTGCGGCAGCCGCAGCCGCCCCGGCGCCACCTGTTCGTCCAGGACGGGCACCGGCAGCACGTCCTGGCTGGTCATCAGGTGGGAGGCGAAGCGGCCGAAGTCGTAGCGGTCGACGAGGGCACCGAGGGCGGTGTCCCGGGGGCGCAGCCGGCCGGAGAGGCTGAACAGCAGCAGCACACGGGTCCGCTCCCGGCCGGCGGAGTCGAGCGCCGTCGCACTGGTGGACGTTCCCGGCAGCATCGCGTCCCTCCCGGCCGCTCGGCGGCGAAACGACTGGTTCCTACCCCGGCGCCGCAGACCGAACCGACGCCCCACATCCGACACCGGCCGCACGGGGCCCGAGGCCTCACGCCGGCCGGTCCCCGGTGCGAACCCGCGCGGTCGCGCGGGTCACGGCGGCGCGCGGGTCACGGCGGCACGCGGGTCACGGCGGCGCGTGGGTGCTACGGCGTCACGCGGGCCGCGCCCCGGTGTGCGGGCCCGCGGTGCCCTGTGCGGGCCCGCGTCGCCTTCGAGGGACGGGCCCGCGTCAGCTTCGGGGACGGGCCCGCGTCGACTCGGGTGCGGGGTCAGGCCAGCTTGGCCGTCAGGGTGATGGGCGTGGCCTTCAGGGCCTGGCTGACCGGGCAGCCGACCTTGGCCTCCTCCGCCGCGGCGAGGAACGCCTCCTCGTCCATGCCGGGGACGGTGCCCTCGACGGTGAGGTGGATGCCGGTGATGCCCTCACCCGGCTGGAAGGTGACGTCCGCGGAGGTCACCAGCTTGGTCGGCGGGGTGCCGGCCTTGTCGAGGATGTTGGAGAAGGCCATCGAGAAGCAGCTGGAGTGGGCCGCGGCGATCAGCTCCTCCGGGCTGGTCTTCCCGCCCGGCTCCTCGGTACGGGCCGCCCAGGAGACCGGCTGCTCGGTGAGGATGCCCGAGGAGTCGAAGGTGACGACACCGTTGCCCTTGAAGAGGTTGCCTTCCCACACGGTGTGGGCGGAGCGCGTGGCTGCCATGACGCATCCTTTCGATGAGTATCCGGAACCCGGTCGATCGGGGTTCCCGGCCCCCATCCGATCACACTCCCGCTCAACTCACGCGGAAGACCGGCCCTCTGGCGCTGAACGGCAGCCGCGCCCCGGCCGGGATCAGGTAGGCGTGCTCGCGCCGCACCCGCAGGGTGTCGCACCAGCCGTCGGTGATGATCAGCACGGGCGCGCCGGGCGGGAAGTCGTCCGCGCGGTGCAGCAGGTCGACGCCGGGCTGCAGGACGGTGCCGCCGCGGCCGTGCACCCGCACCCGCCCGGCGATCTCCGTCACCGGCAGATAGCCCGCGTCGTGCGGGGCGGCGTCGCAGAACACGACCCGGGCGGCGGGCACGTCGCGGGCCTCGGCGTAGGAGGCGATCGCGCCCAGCGCCTTGCCGAGCAGCACGCGGTCCATCGAGCCGGAGGTGTCCAGGACCACGCCGAAGGTGCAGCGGGCGATCTCCTCGGGCGGGAACCACCGCCCGGCGCGCGGGATGTCGGGCGTGGACGCCTGGCGCCGCGAGGGCCGGGCGTAGGAGCGGACGGGTTCGGGGCGGGGCACGAACTCGTCGAACCAGCGGGCCAGGCGCGCGTCCCAGGGCAGCGGCGGGTGGCTCAGCGCCCGGATCTCCTCGACCAGCCCGCCGGGCAGGAAACCGCGCTCCTGGCGCTGATGCAGGTCCAGGCCCTGGGCGAGGCCGCGGCGGTAGAACGCGTCCAGGTCGACGTAGTCGCGGGGCGAGCCGAGCGGACCGCCGAGGATGTCGCCCACGCCCTTGCCGCGCAGGGTGGCCAGCCGGCGCCTGCGGCGCAGGTCGCCGGCGATGCGGTCGTAGACCTCCTCCGCGGAGAGCCCGACGAGCTGCGGGTCGTACAGCAGCCCCTCGGGCATGGTGCCGACCTCCATCTCGGTCAGCCAGCCGTTGACGACGTAGTCGCAGGCGACGTTGAAGAGGTACGGGTCGCGGGTGCCGCAGCGGTCGCCGTGGCGCAGGGCGGCGTGCAGCATCTCGTGGGCGAGGACGAACCGCCACTCCTCGTCCTCGAAACCACGCAGCGGGTTGACGTAGATCTCGCCCGCCCCGGCGTCGACCGCGGCGACGGCGATGCCGTGGGCGCGGGCGAGTTCGGCGTCGGCGACCAGCTTGATGCCGGCGGCGATGCCGCCGAGCAGCGGGTAGGAGGAGATGAACCAGCTCAGCGCCCGCTGCCAGGGCCGCGGCCGGGCGATCTCGCCGGTGAGGCTGTCGCGGCGGCCGCCTGCCATGTCCATCGCGGCGGACACGGTCCGGGTCAGTGCGGTGGCGAAGGCCAGCTGCCAGTCGGGCGGCTGCGACCAGCCCGTCCACCGCACCAGCACCTGGTCGGGCTCGTCGCCCGCCGTGCCGCAGCGCTCGTAGACCGGGGCCAGTCCGTCGCGCCGCCAGCGGGCGGCGAGCTGCTCCTCGTCGCCGTCCGGGTAGGAGGCCGGCAGGTGCTCCGGGGTCTCGCCGACGGTGGAGCCCAGCAGGAAGCGGTTGACGACGACGCAGCGGGCGGCGAGGTCGAAGCGGTCGGGCTGGACGCGCTCGCCCTTGGCCGCGGGGACGTGCCCGAAGCCGAGGTGGAGGACGGCGTGGGCGAGCGCCCAGGCCCAGGCGGCCGGCTCGGCGAGCCGGTCGGGGTGGACGTGCAGGTCGCCGTCGGAGTCGACCGCGACGAGGCCGTCCCGGGGCGCGAAGCGGCACTCCTCCTGGCGGCAGACCTCGAACTCCACGGCCGCCAGGGCCGGGTTGGTCCGCATCAGCCGCATGCCCTCGGCGAACGCCTCGCCCGCGAGGTCGCGCTTCTTCTTGCGCCGGTCCTTGCCGGCGCCGCGGCTCACCGGCGCGCCTCCACCAGCCGGGGCATGTCCCGCGCCGCCTCGACGAGGAACCAGGAGGGCAGCACGGGGTTGCCGTCGGCGTCGGAGGCGATGACGGTCTGGGCGACCTCGACGGAGATCTCGGCGAGCTGCACCAGCAGCGACTTGGCGCGGTAGGCGGTCTGCCGGCCGTTCGCCGACATGTGCTCCTTGCTGACGGGCAGGTCCTTGACCAGGCGGCCGCGGAAGGAGTCGGCGAGGTAGTACAGCAGGTCGCGGTCCTCCGGGCGGTTCGGCCAGCGGGCGTCGCCCTTGATGATGGCCTCGATGCCGTACCGGCTGCGCACGATTTTGACGTAGCCGCAGAAGGCCTGCGCGTGGGCGGGGGTGAGCGTGCCGTGCGCGAGGACCCGCAGCGTCTCCTCGTCGAGGTCCCGGCCGAAGGAGTGCAGGGCGTCGGAGAGCATGTGCCAGGAGCGGGGCGTGGAGAACGGCTCCTCCGTCTTCGGCGGCTTGGACCACAGGTGGTCGGGCCGGTCGGTGAGGTGGTCCACGATCCACGGGTGGATGCCGCTCTCGCCCGCCCAGGTCAGCCAGTCCGCGGCGGAGGCCTCCAGGTGCACGTGGGTGAGCCGGTTGACCAGCGCGGAGGCGATGGGCCGGGCGAGCGCGTTGTCGGTGGCGCGGTTGCCTGCGCCGATGACGATCGAGCCCTTGGGCAGCTCGTAGGTGCCGATGCGGCGGTCCAGGATGAGCGAGTAGAAGGCCTTCTGCACGTCCGGCGTGGCCGCGTTGAGCTCGTCCAGGAACAGGCAGTACGGCTCGTCCCGGGCGATCGCCTCGGGCGGGCAGAACACCGAGCGGCCGTCGCGGATCTGCGGGACGCCCATCAGGTCCTCGGGGGCGAGCTGGGTGCCCAGCAGGCTGACGCACTCCAGGCCCAGCGACGCGGCGAAGTTCCGCACCAGGGAGGACTTCCCGATGCCGGGGGCGCCCCAGATGAAGACCGGCCGGACCGTGGCGAGGCCGAGCAGCAGATCGGGGATGCGGGCGGGCGTGACCGTGACGGCTGCCTGCAAAGCAGCGACTCCTCGGGGGTTGTTCGAAAAGGACGCGCAAGTGTGCGGCGTCCGGTACGAACAGTGTGGGCATACGGCCCGTGCGGCGCAGCCGAATTTCAGGCGGCCCGCTCCTGCTCGCCGGTCTCCAGCGGCACCTGCGGCCCGTTCGTCTCGCGCAGCCAGCGGCGCAGCACCCGGTGCACCCGCTCGGCGCCGACGAGCTCCGACCCCTCCTCGACGGGTGGGGACAGCGCGAGCGGGGACAGCAGGAACGGCTTGCCCTGGGCGCCGCCGAGTCCGCCGTGGGAGCCGATCTGCTCCTCGAAGGCGAGGACTTCGCCGTCGGCCGGGTCGTGGAAGGAGTTGACCATGATGTCGGCGGCGTGCGGGAAGGAGTGCGTACGGCGTACCGCGTCGACGGCGCCGGGGCCGAACGCGGCGAGCGGGCCCGGATTGTCGTCGAGGTCGGCCAGCGGGATCTCGGCACCGTACGCGCCGAGGACGACCCCGCCGTGCTCCTCGCTGCGCACCAGCAGGAAGCCGATGCCGGGGTGGTTGGCGAGGGTCGGCAGCAGCGCCGGGTGGCGGGCGTCGATCTCCTCCTTGCTCATCCGGTGGGTGACGTCCGGGAAGGAGACCAGGCCGAGGTTGCCGGAGGCCAGCACGATCGGCTCCTCGCGGCGCCCGGGCCGGTGCCGCTCGCCGGCCTTCTCCACGGGGATGCGCAGCGCGGCGCGGACGGCGGCGCGGGCCTCGGCCCCGCTGCGGGTGCGCTCCGCGCGGCGCGGCACGGGCAGGCCGCAGCCGGCCCGGACCAGGTCGCCGAGGGTGAGGCCGTAGCGGGAGCGGAACGTCTCACCGGGGCTCTGGCCGTGGTCGGACAGCACGACGATCCGGTACGGGCGCGGGGCGTGCTCGGCGACGTTCTCGATCAGGGCGAGGCAGCGGTCGAGGCGCTGGAGGACCTTGCGCGCGTCGCGGCTCGCCGGGCCGGAGTGGTGGGCGACCTCGTCGTAGGCCACGAGGTCGGCGTAGACGGCGGTGCGTCCGGCGAGCATGTCGCCGGTGACGGCGGAGACGACGACGTCCCGCTCGACGACCGTCGCGAAGGCCCGGACGAGCGGGTAGAGGCCGCCGCGGGAGACGCGTGGCCGCTGCTTGTGCAGGCGGGCGCGGGTGGACTGGCCGATCTCCCGGCCGACCTCGGCGAGGAACGACAGGGCCGTGCGCACGGCGTTGGCCGGGTCGGAGAAGTAGGCGAAGTAGCCGTCCCGGGAGCGGTTCTCGCGGCTGCGGCGGCGGGTGGCGATGGACAGCACCAGGGCCTGTTCGTCGGCGCCGCCGCTGAAGAGGTTGCCGCGGCTCGCGCCGTCGACGGTGAGCAGGCCGCCGTGCCCGGCGTGGGCGACGGCGCGGCGCTGGAGTTCGGCGGCGCTGGTGGGGCGGTTGCAGACGACGACCTCGCGGGTGTCCTTCTCGTACCAGCGGAAGGCGGGGACGTCGTGGTTGCTGCCGTGCAGGATGCCGAGCTGGCTGGCGCCGGTCTGGCTGGACCAGTCGGTGCGCCAGGGGGTGAGCCGGTGGCTGGGGCGGCCGCCGGGGCCCGGGTCGAGCCAGCGGGCGACGGTGGGCATCAGGCCCTCGCCGACCGCGTCGAGCAGCGTGTCGTGGCCGACACCGTCCAGTTGCAGGAAGACCGTGCCCGGGCTCGGCGGGCAGGGGGGTCCGGACCGGCGGCGGCGGTCGGAGAGGCGGTACAGCCGGCGGCGGTAGGCGTCGTCGTCGCGGACGGCCAGGGCGGCGCCGGTCGCGGACGCCACGGCCGACATCACGGCGGCGACCACGACGGCGGTCTCCGGGGCGGCGGCGCCGCGCTCGGCGGGGTTGAGGTTCAGGGCGAGCAGCAGCAGCGCCCCGTTCAGGAAGAACACCAGCAGGCCCAGCACGAGCGCCGGCACCAGCAGCAGCAGCCGTACGAGCAGCGGCCACACCACGGCCGACAGCACGCCGAAGGCGCCGGCGCCGAACGCGGCGGTGACGGCGATGTCGGTGGCGCTGTCACCGTCCGCCGAACGGAGCCGGAAGTCCGGCAGGATCCCGGCGAGCACGAGCATGGTGACGGTGGAGACCGCCCACACGGCGACGCTCCGCCCGACCTGACTGGCGGCCCGCCGCCACCACACGCCCCGCACGCCCAGCCACCTCACGTCCCGGCCCGCCGCCGTCCACGGGCCCTCCCCCACCCTGTCACAACGCCCGGGAGGGCTCCTTCGTCCCCGGCGCATACCCCTCGCCGGGAACTTCAGCGGCCGTCGTACCCGGCCGTCGGCATCGACAGCCGGCGGTGCACGCACGCCTTCATCGCCGCGTCGTAGGCCGGCTCCGCGTGCCCCACCGTCTCGACCCGGACGCCGCGCCGCGCGCACTCCGCGGTGAACTCCTCGACGGAGGCCAGCGCGCTCTCCAGGACCCGCCGGCTGGGTGCCACGAACACGTCGTGGCCGGGCCGGACGCCGTCCCACAGGGCGCCGTGGTCGGGCCGCAGTCCCCGTACCAGCAGCTCGCGGTTGACCGTGTAGCCCCGCTCGGCGGCCCAGCGGGCGCACATCGCGTGCTGGCTGCGGGAGTCGACCAGGAACGGGTCCTCGTCCAGCTCCTCCAGCGGCGTCAGACTCGCGATCGCCGTGACCCGCACCGGCACCATGGCGTCCCCCCTCACCTCCGGTTTCGCCGCCGACCCTACTCCTGCACGTAGGCTTCGGGGAGTCGCGCGAAGGAGGCAAAGAAGTGCCGGTGGAGATCACCTGGTGGGGTCACGCCACTTGCACCGTGGAGGACTCGAACGTGCGCGTGCTCACCGACCCGTTGTTCGCGCGCCGGCTCGCGCACCTGCGGCGCCGGCGCGGGGCCCTGCCGCCCCCCGGCGCCCATCGCGCGGATGTCGCGCTGGTGTCGCATCTGCACGCGGACCACCTGCACGTGCCGTCGCTGATGCGGCTCGCGCCGGGCACACGCCTCCTCGTGCCCCGGGGCGCGCGCCGGGCGGTGCCCGCGCTGCGCCGGCTCACGCACCTGCGGGTCAGCGAGGTGGCGCCCGGCGACGAGACCGCGGTCGGCGACGTCGTCGTGCGGGCCGTGCCGGCGCGGCACGACGGGCGGCGGCTGCCGCTGGGACCGCACCGCTCCCCCGCCCTCGGCTACGTCATATCCGGCGAGGCCCGCACGTACTTCGCCGGGGACACGGGCCTGTTCGACGAGATGGCCAAGGAGGTCGGACCCGTCGAGGTGGCGCTGCTGCCGGTCGGCGGCTGGGGGCCGTACCTGGGCGAGGGACACCTGGACGCGGGCCGGGCGGCCCAGGCGCTGGCGCGCCTGGGGGCGCGCAGTGCCGTGCCGGTGCACTACGGCACGTACTGGCCGATCGGAATGGACGCCGTGCGCCCGCACGAGTTCCACACGCCGGGGGACGAGTTCGTACGGCTGGCGGCCCGGCACGCGCCCGAGGCGGCCGTGCACCGGCTCGGGCACGGCGAGAGCGTGCGGCTGGAGGCGGCGCGGTGACCTGGTCCGCGCCCGCGGCACTGGCCGGGCTGCCCCTGCTCGCCGCGCCTGCCGTCACACCGGCGTCCGTGCTGCCGGAGGCGACGCAGCAGGCGATCGGGTATCCGACGCTCTTCCTGCTGGTGCTGGCCGGGGCGCTGGTGCCGGTGATCCCGACGGGGGCGCTGGTGAGTTCGGCCGCGGTGGTGGCGTTCCACCAGACGGCCCCCTTCTCGCTGGCGATGGTGTTCGTGACGGCGTCGCTGGCCGCGTTCCTCGGGGACGCGGCGCTGTACTGGCTGGGGCGGCGCGGGCTGAAGTCGAAGAACGGGTCGAGGTGGCTGGAGGCACTGCGCGCCCGGGCGCCGGAGGACCGGCTGGAGCAGGCGCAGGAGAAGCTGGCCGGGCACGGGGTCGCCGTGCTGGTGCTGTCCCGCCTGGTGCCGGCCGGGCGGATCCCGGTGATGCTGGCGTGCCTGCTGGCGAAGTGGCCGCTGCGGCGGTTCTCCCGGGGGAACTTCCCGGCCTGTCTGGCCTGGGCCGTGACGTATCAGCTGATCGGGATCCTCGGCGGGTCGCTGTTCGACGAGCCGTGGGAGGGTGTCGTGGCGGCGATCGGGCTGACCGTGCTGATCAGTGTGGTGCCGAGTGTGGTGCGGCGGGTGCGGTAGGGCTCCGTCCGGCCCCGGCGTCCGTGGGAGCGCCCGGGGTGCGCCGGGAGCGGGTCGGGGTGGTTGCTCGCGCGGTTCCCCGCGCCCCTTCGGGGGCGCCTTTCCCTACAGCACCCTTGAAGCGCCCACCGGCATGTCCCACAGGTTCTCGCGGGGCAGGCCCGTCTTCTCCCAGGCCGCCCGCACGCGGACGAGGGGTTCCAGGACCGGCTCGGCGGACAGGACGAACGTCGCCCAGTGCATGGGGGCCATCCGGGCCGCTCCCAGGTCCCGGGCGGCACGGACGGCTTCCTCGGGGTCGCAGTGGACGTCGCGGAGCCACCAGCGGGGGTCGTAGGCGCCGATGGGCAGGAGCGCGAGATCGATGCCGGGGTAGCGGCGGCCGATACGGGAGAACCAGTGGCCGTAGCCCGTGTCACCCGCGAAGTAGACGCGCCGGCCGTCCCGGTCGGTGAGGACCCAGCCGCCCCACAGGCTGTGGCAGGTGTCGGTGAGGGTGCGCTTGGACCAGTGGTGGGACGGGACGAAGTCGAAGCGGACGCCGTCCAGTTCGGCCGCCTCCCACCAGTCGAGTTCGGTGACGCGGGTGAAGCGGCGGCGGTGGAACCAGCGGGCGAGCCCGGCCGGGACGAACACGGGGGTGTCGCGCGGGAGTCGGCGCAGGGTGGGGGCGTCCAGGTGGTCGTAGTGGTTGTGGCTGATGACGACGGCGTCGACGCGCGGCAGGTCCTCCCAGGGGACGCCGACGGGCGTGATGCGGGCCGGGGTGCCCAGGATGCGGCGGGACCAGACCGGGTCGGTGAGGACCGTGAGCCCGCCGATGCGCAGGATCCAACTGGCGTGTCCCGCCCAGGTGACCGCGACCGTGCGGGCGTCGACCCGGGGCAGCGGGGCCGGGGCGTAGGGCAGGCGGGGGATGTCGGCCAGGCCTTCGGGGCCGGGTCTCACGGCGCCTTCGCGGGCGAAGCGGGCCATGGCCTTCAGTCCGGGGAGCGGGGCGGTCAGCCGGTCGTGGAAGGTGCGCGGCCACACCCGGTGCTCGGCCAGCGGACGGGGTTCGGCCAGCGGCGGGTACGGGGCCGCCAGGGGGGACGGGAGGGCCGGGGCGTCGGCTGCTCCGGTGGCCGTGCCGGTGGTGGTGGCCGCGGTGGTCGACTCGGACTGCTGCGTCATCGCGGAGGCTCCCCTCGCTGAGCGTCGTCGCGGAGATCGTCGAAGACCGACTTCAGGTGGATCAACGCGCGTTGCACGTGCGGCAGTTCCAACGGCGTGGGCGAGGTGAGGCATTCCTCGCGCTCGCTGTCGGAGCCGGCCATCAGTGCGCCGGTGGAGAGCCGCACGCGGGGGGCTTCGAGGCCGTCGCCGAAGCGGT
Organism: Streptomyces sp. NPDC085932; assembly: GCF_044540525.1. Taxonomy (NCBI): domain Bacteria; kingdom Bacillati; phylum Actinomycetota; class Actinomycetes; order Kitasatosporales; family Streptomycetaceae; genus Streptomyces; species Streptomyces sp. NPDC085932. The sequence goes on along the minus strand of NZ_JBITSJ010000001.1, from coordinate 744,697 downwards.
GGCCGCCCGGCGCGGGCATGCCGAGCCGGGCGCCGAGGAAGTCCTCCAGTTCCTGTGCGTCGCCCACGCCGTGCGCGGCCAGGGCGGGACGCAGCGGGCTCAGGTCGGCGTACAGGTGGCGGCCGGCGCGCGGGGGCCGGGCGAGGGCGCCGGCGGCGACCACCGCGGCGTGCGCGGCGGCGGCCAGGCGGGCGTGCAGACGCACGGCAGCGCGCACGCGCGCGGTGACCGGTTCCGGTTCTGCCAGGGCGTACCCGGCGGCCGCGGCCACCGGGGCGGCGACCCGCCCGTCGAGGGCCGTGAGGACGTCGAGCACGCGCGCGTGCAGATCGTCGGCGTCGGCACCGGCCGGGAAGCGGGCCACGGCGGCCGGCCAGCCGGGCGGGAGCAGGGCCCCGGCCAGGTCGCTGACGACGGTGACCCGGTCGGGGAGCATCTCGGCCGGGCTGAGCAGCACGGTGTCGTGCGGATCGTGCAGGGTGTCGCGCCAGGTCTCGTCGCTGACCAGGTGCAGGCCCTCTCCCTGGGCGGCCTCGACGGTCTCGTGCAGCAGCTCGGGAGCGGCGACGGTGGCCGTGGGGTCGTCGGCGACGGACAGCACCAGCAGACGGGGGTCGCCGCCCTCGGCCCGGATCCGGCGCACGGTCTCCAGCAGGGCGTACGGGTCGGGGACGCCGCCGCTCTCCGGCGGGGTCGGCACGTGGAAGGCGGGGCGCCCCAGCAGGCGTGCGTAGGGCGCCCACCAGGCGGCGCAGGGCCTCGGCACCAGGACGTCGCCGCCGAGGGCCGCGGTCAGGGCGACGAGCAGGGCGGGCGCGCCGGGGGCGGCGGCGACGCGGCCGGGGTCGCAGTGCAGTCCGCGCCGGTCCCAGTAGCCGCAGGCGGCCTCCCTGAGGGCGGAGCCGCCGCCGACCGGCTCGTGGCCGCCGCGGGAGGCCGCCGCCGCCAGCACCGCGGACAGCTCCGGCAGCACGGGCAGGCCGTCCTCGGGGAGCGGCGGCCCGAACCGGACCGGGCCGTGGCCTTCCGGGTCCGTCCGCCGCATCGGTACCTCCGCAGTGACTCGTGCCGCCGTGTCGTGTCGCCTTCGGCGCCTGCGCCGTCCGCTGCCCGGTGGTCCGACGGTGCGGCTCGTGCCCTCGGCCCTTGAGTACCCACAGCGCAGGCGTCCCATGGGCCCCGGCCGGGTTGTGACGGTCACAGCATGATCGGGCCGGGCCTGGGAAGCGGGGGGCTCGCGGGGCAGCGGTGTGCGCCGGGGGTCGGTGACGCACGCCGGGATCAGCGGCGCGTGCCGGTATCGGTGACGCACGCCGTTCGGCGGTGTGCGCCGTGGGTCGGTGGTCGTGTGCCGGGAGGCCAGGGGTGGCGTGTCGGTGGGTCAGTGGTGGGTGCCGGGCTCCCGGTTGCGCAGGCGGTGTACGGCCGCGCCGCACGCGCCCGCGATCAGTACTCCGCCGGCGACCAGGGCCGGCACGGAGTCGGTGAAGGCCCCGCCGTCGCCGGCCCGCACACCGCGCTGGACGGGCGCCTCGCCACAAGCCGTGGGGTGCGGTTCGTGGTGGTGCGACGGGCAGGGGTGGTGCGACGGCTTGTGGGTGGGCCGGTGGGTCGGCGGGTGGGGGCCCGCGCCGTGGGCGACCGTGAAGGTCGCGCTCCACTGCTTGCCCTCGCCGCCGGGTGGGGCCGGACAGGTCCCGTCGACGGTCCACGCGGAGTCCTCGCCGAGGGCGTCCGGGTCGCCCTCGAAGTTCTCGGCGGAGGCGATGAGAGCCGTGCCGCGGTAGGCGGGGCCGGACAGCTCGTCGTCGTTGCCGCCGACCTTGTGCAGCGCCACCGTGCCCTCGTCGAAGGCCTGCGAGGTGGCGTCGATGCTCTGGGGCGGCGGCCCCCCGGTCGGATCACAGGTGACCGAGATCGTGAGCGTGCCCCCTGGATGGACCGTGGCGGGAGCGACCTCGGCGGCGGGTTCGGCGGACACGGCCGCTGCCGGGCCCACCAGGGCCCAACCGGCCAGGGCGGCGACGGACAGTGCGTGGAGGGTGCGGCGCATGGAGCGAGCTCCTTCGGGCGACGGCAGGGATGCCCTGCTGCCATCACAGCCAGCCCGGCGCGTCGCCGCGCGCGGCCGACCCCCATTAGCGGGACGGCACCCCCCGACCGGGTGAACCCGCGCCCCTAGGCCGTGTCGCGCATGACCTGCTCCCGCACCCGCCCGCAGGACCGGCTGATCAGCCGGGACACGTGCATCTGCGAGATGCCCAGTTCCTCGGCGATGCGGCTCTGCGTCATGTCGGAGAAGAACCGCATGTACAGGATCGCCCGCTCCCGCTCCGGCAGCGCCGCGAGCCGAGCCCGCACGGCCTCCCGGTCCACGACCGTGTCCAGCGCCGGGTCCGGGGACCCGAGGGCGTCGCTCAGCGAGTACCCGTCCTCGCTGCCGGGCAGCTCCGCGTCCAGGGACAGGGCCGAGAAGCTCTCCAGCGCCTCCAGCCCGGCCCGGACGTCCTCCTCGCTCATCTTCGTGTGCGCGGCGATCTCGGCCACGGTCGGCCGGCGGTTCGAGACGCTCCGGGAGAGGTCCTGGCAGGCGGAGCGCACGCGGTTGCGCAGGTCCTGGACCCGGCGGGGCACGTGCAGCGTCCACATGTGGTCGCGGAAGTGCCGCTTGATCTCGCCGGTGACGGTGGGCACGGCGTAGCTCTCGAAGGCGTGGCCGCGCTCGGGATCGTACCGGTCGACGGCCTTGACCAGGCCGAGGGTCGCGACCTGGCGCAGGTCCTCGAAGCTCTCGCCGCGGCTGCGGAAACGTCCGGCCAGCCGGTCCGCCATGGGCAGCCAGGCCTCGACGATCCCGTCGCGGAGCGCGTCCCGCTCGGGGCCGGCGGGCATCGAGCTGAGCCTGCGGAAGGCCTCGGCGGTGTCGGGTGCGTCGTCGTGGGGGTGCTGCTTCACGCTGGTTCGGGTCTGCATGATGCGCCGCGATTCCCTTGAGAGTGCTGCCGGTCGGGCGGTCACCGTGGGTGCGCGTCGGCGGTGGGGACCAGGGGCGCCGGTGGCGGCGCGTCGGGCCGCTCCCACGGACGTGCCTCCGGTCCGAAGCACCGGGGGTGCGCCTGCCCACGGCCCCCGGCCGCAAACACGGGCCGGACCCGCGTTTTCCGCCGTCGCGCTGGGTGACTCGTACGGTCGGCTCCGTCCCCATGCGTCCGGGAGGTCGTTCATGAGCACCAAGGTCTCCGACCACGTCCTGCACAGGCTGCGCGAGTGGGGGGTGGAGCAGGTCTTCGGCTATCCGGGCGACGGGATCAACGGCCTGCTCGCCGCGTGGGGCCGGGCCGAGAACGAGCCCCGGTTCGTGCAGGCGCGGCACGAGGAGATGTCGGCGCTCCAGGCGGTCGGCTACGCCAAGTTCAGCGGCCGTCTCGGGGTGTGCGTCGCGACGTCGGGGCCGGGCGCGATCCATCTGCTCAACGGCCTGTACGACGCCAAGCTGGACCATGTGCCCGTGCTGGCGATCGTCGGGCAGACGCACCGCACCGCGATGGGCGGCTCCTACCAGCAGGAGGTGGATCTGCACTCGCTGTTCAAGGACGTCGCCTCCGAGTTCGTCGAGACGGTGACGGTGCCCGAGCAGCTGCCGAACGTGCTGGACCGGGCGATCCGCACCGCGTACGCGCGCCGCTGCCCGACCGCGGTCATCATCCCCGGCGACGTGCAGGAGCTCGACTACGAGCCCCCGGCACACGAGTTCAAGATGGTTCCCTCCAGCCTGGACCGCCGCTCGTGGACGGCGGTTCCGTCCGACGACGCGGTGCGGCAGGCGGCCGAGATCCTCAACTCCGGTGACAAGGTGGCGATCCTGGTCGGGCAGGGCGCGGCCGGTGCGCGCGCCGAGGTGGAGCGGATCGCCGAGCTGCTCGGCGCGGGCGTCGCCAAGGCGCTGCTCGGCAAGGACGTCCTCAGCGACGAACTCCCCTACGTCACCGGCTCGATCGGCCTGCTGGGCACACGCCCCTCGTACGAGCTGATGCGGGACTGCGACACCCTGCTGACGATCGGCTCGTCGTTCCCGTACTCCCAGTTCCTGCCGGAGTTCGGCAAGGCGCGGGGCGTGCAGATCGACATCGACCCGCACATGATCGGGATGCGCTACCCCTACGAGGTCAACCTGGTCGGCGACGCCAGGACCACCCTGGAGCGGCTGATCCCGCTGATCGAGGGGGGCCGCGGCCGGGAGTGGTACGACACGGTGTGCGACAACGTGCGGCACTGGCGTGACGTCATGGAGCGCCGGGCCGCTCTGGAGGCCGATCCGATCAACCCGGAGCACGTGGCGCGGGCGCTGGACCCGCTGCTGCCCGACAACGCGATCGTCACCTCCGACTCGGGCTCGACGGCGAACTGGTACGCGCGGCACGTGACCATGCGGCCGGGCATGCGCGGCTCGCTCTCCGGCACGCTGGCGACCATGGGCTGCGCGGTGCCGTACGTCATCGGCGCGAAGTTCGCACACCCGGACCGGCCGGCGATCGCGCTGGTCGGGGACGGGGCGATGCAGATGAACGGCATGGCGGAGCTGATCACCGCGGCGAAGTACCGGCATCTGTGGGACGATCCGCGGCTGGTCGTCGCCGTGTGGAACAACCAGGACCTGAACCAGGTCACCTGGGAGCTGCGGGCCATGGGGGGCGCCCCGTCATTCCTGCCCTCGCAGGAGCTGCCGGACGTGGACTACGCCGCGTTCGCGCGGTCCCTGGGGCTGACCGGCATCCGGGTGGAGAAGCCGGAGGACGTCGAGGCGGCCTGGCGTGCGGCGCTGGAGGCGGACGGCCCCGCGGTGGTCGAGTTCCTGACCGATCCCGCCGTACCGCCGATCCCGCCGCACGCCACCTGGGAGCAGATGGAGGCGACCGCCGCGTCGATCCTGAAGGGCGACGCGGACCGGGGATCGGTGGTCAGGCGTGGTTTCAGGGCGAAGATGCAGGAGTTCCTGCCGGGGCGGGAGAAGCCGTAGCGGCCGCGGGGGGAGCGTCGGCCGGCTCGCGCCGGCCGGTGTCGCCCTGCGGCAGCAGCAGGTCCTCGTAACGGCCCAGCACCAGCACCACCCCGAGCATCAGCAGCGGAATGAGCACAGCGAGCAACGCCATGGCGTGTCCTTCCCCAGGAATGAGTGGGGGGTGCGATCCGGGTCTCCCGCAGCCGATGGCGCAAACCAGGGCGCTGCGGCGATCCGGGGCGCCGGATCCGTGTCGGCTCCCGGCGTTCGGGTACGCGGTGCGGACCCCCGAAGGTCTGGAGGGAGACATGCAGCGAGGCAGCGACCGGCTGAGCGTCCACCGGGACGACGAGATGAAGCACGAACTGCAGGGTCTGCTCAGGTCCGGGCATCCCACGCGCAGTGAGGAGTGGCACGACCCGGAGCCGGCCGCCGAGGACGACCCCGACGTCGCGCACGGGCCGGTGACACCGAGCCGCGGGCCGACGTCCCTGGAGTCGGTGCGGCTGGACCTGGCCCGGATCCTGGGCCGCAGGGCGTTCCCCGCGAGTCCGCGCGAGCTGGCCCGCGAGTTGCGCGGCCGCCAGGCGCCCGACGCGCTCGTCGAGGCACTGGAGCGGCTGCCGCGCCAGGAGCGCTACGGCAATGTCCAGGAGCTGGCCCAGGCCATGGTCAGGGCCCGGGAGACGGGTCCGCAGGAGTACGCGTAGGGACCGTACGGGGCACCGCGGCCGCGCCGGCGGGTGCGTCGCGGTGCCCCCGTCGGCCCGGCGAGGGACGGAGACATCGGTGAAGGCCGAGTTGGTGAAGGACGTGATGACTCCGGGTGTGGTCGCCGTGCGCCCGGACGCCTCGCTCGTCGAGGCGGCGCTGCTGATGCGCACGCAGAACATCGGCGACGTGGTGGTGGCCGACGGGCAGGACGTGATCGGGGTGCTCACCGACCGTGACATCACGGTGCGGGCCGTCGCCGACGGCGCCGACCCCATGACGGTGAGCGCACAGACCGTGTGCACGAAGGACCCGGTCACGGTGACGCCGGACGACCGGGTGGCGACGGCGGTGGCGCTGATGCGCGAGCACGCCGTGCGCCGGCTGCCGGTGGTGGAGAACGGGCTGCCGGTCGGCATCGTCAGCCTCGGCGACGTGGCCGAGGCCGAGGACCCCGCCTCGGCGCTCGCGGACATCAGCCGCGCCGAGCCGGACGCCCGCGGCGACGCCTAGCCCGGCTCCGCGGACAGGGCCCGGGCATCCACCTGCAGAGAGCAACTGGAAGACACAGCAACAGGAAAGGACGTCGAACACCATGCGTATCGCGTTTCTGGTCGCACCCGAGGGCGTCGAGCAGGTCGAGCTGACCGATCCGTGGCAGGCGGCGAAGGACGCCGGCCACGAACCCGTGCTGGTGTCGACGAAGGAGGGGGAGATCCAGGCGTTCAACCACCTCGACAAGGCGGACACGTTCCCGGTCGACGAGGTCGTGGGCGAGACCTCGCCGGGCTCGTTCGGCGCGCTGGTGCTGCCGGGCGGCGTGGCCAACCCGGACTTCCTGCGCATGGACGGCGAGGCCGTCGCGTTCGTCCGGGACTTCTTCGAGCAGGGCCGCCCCGTCGCGGCCATCTGTCACGCGCCGTGGACGCTGGTCGAGGCGGACGTCGTGCGCGGGCGGGTGCTGACCTCGTGGCCGAGCCTGCGGACCGACATCCGCAACGCGGGCGGCACGTGGGTCGACGAGCAGGTGAAGGTCTGCGACCACGGGGCCAACAGGCTGGTCACCAGCCGCAAGCCGGACGATCTGAAGGCGTTCTGCGAGACGTTCCTCGACGTCTTCGCCCGCGAGGCCGCCTGACGGCGCTCGCGCCGGCCGGCGGCGGGAAGACGGCCGCCCCACCTCCGCGTGGGGCGGCCGTGCGACGCGCTGGGGCCGACCGTGGTTGTGCGGAGATGCCGGGGTCGACCGCGGCCGTGCGACGTGCCGGGGCCGACCGCGGTTGTGCAGAGGTACCGGGGCCGGCCGCGGCCGTGTGGCGTGCGGTGACCGGCCGGCCGGGCCGTGAGGCACCGGGGTCCGGTGCCGGGGCGGTGCGGGGCTCAGGTGCCGGGAGTCGTGGGAGTCGCCGACTCCCCGCTCCCGCGCTCCCGGGCCCCTTCCCGTGTGCGGCCCGCGGCCACCGGGCGGCTCGGGTTGCGGCGGAGGTACTCGCCCTCCAGCTGCGCCATGCGCTCGTTGTGGGCCCGCAGCGCGTCGTTCGAGCCGTACAGCAGCGTGTCGTGGCGCGTGCGGTGGATGGTCTCCAGCTCTTTCATCAGCTGCTGGTCGTCCAGGCGGCCAGGGTCCACTCCGGTCATCGTGTCGCCCCGCTCGTCGTGTTCGTTCATGGGGTCCGGGTACCCGCCCCGGGAGCAACTGAGCACTACCCCCGAGCGGCATCCGGAGGGAAGCCATGGATCTCGCTTTTCTGCACCCACTGTACGAACACCCCGGCCCTTGGGCCTCCGTGTACGTCGACACCTCACGGCATACGGAGGACACGCCCCACGAGCGGCAGCTGACGGCCCAGGCGATGGCGCGGCAGCTCGCCGAGCAGGGCGCGGACGAGGCGACCTGCCGGGCCGTGCAGAGCGCGATCGAGGATCTGCGGCACTCTTCCGAACCACACGGCCGGGCCCTGTTCGCCCGCGCCGGTGAGGTGGTCCTGGACCCGCCGCTGGTCCGTCCCCCGCAGGGTGGCGACTGGGCCGAATGGGCGCCGCTGCCCCGCGTCACGCCGCTGCTGGAGCTGGCCGGCGAGGACCCGGTGTGCATCGTCGCGTACGTCGACCGCAAGGGCGCGGACTTCGAGCTGCGCAGCGCGCTGGGCCGGGAGGAGGCCGGTGGTGTCACCGGGCGGCAGTGGCCGGTGCACCGGACCGGCTCCGCGGACTGGTCCGAGCGGCACTTCCAGCTCAGGGTGGAGAACACCTGGGAGCACAACGCGGCGGAGATCGCCGACGCGCTCGCCGTGTGCCAGGAGGAGACCCGGGCCGATCTGCTGATCCTGGTCGGGGACGACCGTGAGCGGCGGTCGGTGCACGAGCGGCTGCCCAAGCGACTGCACGACCTCGTGATCGAGGCACCGCACGGCACCGGCAGCCGGCTCCTCGACGACGACGTGGAGCGGGCCCGCGCCGAGCACGTGGCGCGACAGGCCGAGGCGGAGCTCGAACGGTTCCGCGCCGCCCGCGCCCCGGACGACGAGGGCCGGGCCGGGGCCGTCGAGGGCGTTCCGGCGCTGATCGACGCGGCGCGCGAGCACCGCATCGACGAGCTGCTGATCCGGCTCGACGGGCCCGACGCGCACCGCGAGGTGTGGATCGGCGAGGACCCCGACCAGGTCGCCGTCCGGCGGACCGATCTGAAGATCCTCGGCGAGCAGCACTCGTGGCCGGCCCGCGCGGACGACGCGCTGATCCGCTCGGCGGTGGCCACGGACGCGAACGCCCTGTCGGTGTCCGCACAGGAGGTGCCGGCGGGCGGCCTGGGGGCGCTGCTGCGCTGGAAGTGACCGGACGGACGGGACAGGCTCCGCGCAGGGCGCTTCCCCTCGCGGAGCCGGTCCCGCGCGGAAGCCGGCCCCCGCGCGGCGGCCGGCTTCCGGCTGCCTAGCGCACTCGTTCCACCCTGCGTTCGTCCCAGACCGGGTCCGGGGTCTCCCGGACCCGGCCGTCGCTGCCGAAGACCAGGTAGCGGTCGAAGGAGCGGGCGAACCAGCGGTCGTGGGTGACCGCGAGGACCGTGCCTTCGAAGGCCTCCAGGCCCTCCTGGAGCGCCTCGGCCGACTCCAGGTCCAGGTTGTCGGTCGGTTCGTCGAGCAGCAGGGCCGTCACGCCCTGCAGCTCCAGCAGGAGGATCTGGAACCGGGCCTGCTGCCCGCCCGACAGCCGGTCGAACGTCTGCTCGGCCTGCTGGGTCAGCTCGTAGCGGCGCAGCCGGGACATCGCGGCGCCGCGGTCCTGTGCGTGTTCCTTCCACAGGACGTCCAGCAGGGTGCGGCCCTCCAGCTCCGGATGCGCGTGCGTCTGCGCGAAGTGGCCGGGCACCACCCGGGCGCCCAGTTTCCAGTCCCCCGTGTGGGCCACGTCGTCGCCGGCCAGCAGTCGCAGGAAGTGGGACTTGCCGGAGCCGTTGGAGCCGAGCACGGCGACGCGCTCGCCGTAGAAGACCTCCAGGTCGAAGGGCTTCATCAGGCCCGTGAGCTCCAGCTGCTCGCAGGTGACGGCCCGGACGCCGGTGCGGCCGCCCTTGATCCGCATCCTGATGTCCTGCTCGCGCGGCGGCTCCGGCGGCGGTCCTGCCTCCTCGAATTTACGCAGGCGGGTCTGGGCGGCGTGGTACCGGGACGCCATCTCGTGGCTGACCGCGGCCGCCTGACGCAGGTTCAGCACGAGCTTCTTCAGCTGGGCGTGCTTCTCGTCCCAGCGCCTGCGCAGCTCCTCGAAGCGGGCGAAGCGCTCACGCCGGGCGTCGTGGAACGTGGCGAACCCGCCACCGTGCACCCATGCGTCGGCGCCGGTGGGACTGGGTTCCAGGGAGACGATGCGCTGGGCCGCGCGGGCGAGGAGCTCGCGGTCGTGGGAGACGAACAGGACGGTCTTGCGGGTCTCGGCGAGCCGTTCCTCCAGCCAGCGCTTGCCGGGGACGTCGAGGTAGTTGTCGGGCTCGTCGAGGAGGAGGACCTCGTCGGTGCCGCGCAGCAGGGCCTCCAGGACGAGGCGCTTCTGCTCGCCGCCGGAGAGGGTGCGGACCTGGCGCCACTGTGCCTTGTCGTACGGGATGCCGAGCGCGGCCGTGGTGCACATGTCCCACAGCGTCTCGGCCTCGTAGCCGCGGGCCTCGGCCCAGTCGGCGAGGGCCTGGGCGTACGTGAGCTGGGCGGCCTCGTCGTCGACGGTCATGAGGGCGTGCTCGGCGGCGTCGACGGCCCGGGCCGCCTCGCGGATGCGGGGGGTCGCCACGGAGACGAGCAGGTCGCGTACGGTCGTCTCGTCGCGTACGGATCCGACGAACTGCCGCATGACGCCGAGTCCGCCGCCGACGGTGACGGACCCGCCGTGCGGTTTCAGCTCCCCGGCGAGCAGGCGCAGCAGGGTCGTCTTCCCGGCGCCGTTGGGCCCGACGAGCGCGACGACGGCGCCCTCCCCCACCCGGAACGACACGTCACCCAGCAGTGCCCTTCCGTCGGGCAGGTAGTACTCCAGGTGCGCGGCTTCGAGATGACCCATGGCGGCGATTCTGTGCGCCCGGGACCGCACTCGGCAAACCCGTTTCGGGCCGCTCGGAGTGCGGGTCCCGCCGGCTCCTGGCCGCGGACGGTCAGACCTTCCGCAAGGGCCGGTGCGGTTCCGCGGGGAGTTCCGTCTTGATCGGGTCGCCCGGGCGTACCACGCCGCCCTCGCGTACCACGCTCATGATCCCGGCCTTGCGCACGACGTTGCCCGCCGCGTCCCGGCCCACGACCCGCTTCAGCAGCCCGTCCTGGAAACGGTCGATCTGCAGGCAGGGGTTGCGCAGCCCCGTCACCTCCACGACCGCGCGGTCGCCGATGTGCAGCAGCGTGCCGGTGGGCAGGGCGAGCAGGTCGATGCCCTGCGTGGAGATGTTCTCGCCGAGCTGCCCGGGCGCCACCTCGAACCCCGCCTCGCGGAGCTCGGCGAAGAGCTCCTCGTGGATGAGGTGCACCTGGCGCAGGTTCGGCTGCGTGGGGTCCTGCGCGAGGCGCGACCGGTGCTTGACCGTCACACCGGCGTGCACGTCCCCCTCCACCCCCAGACCGGCCAGCAGGGTGATGCTGTCCCGGTTCGGCTTGGTGAACGTGTACTCGCCGTTGCTGCTGACCGCCGTCACTCGCCCGCTCATGGCCCCGGTCCCCCTCCGCAGTGGTGATGCCGAGCCTCGACCCCAACTCCCGGCGGCGGTGCGCCGGCTCCCGCCGGGTACCCGCCTGTCATGACGACCCCCGACCTGGACCTCACCGCCACGAAGCCCGGGCGCCATCCCCTGCTCGACCGCGCCCTCGCCCTCGACGCCCGCCTCTTCCGGGCCGTCGCGGCCCGGCGCGGGCGGGGTGCGCGCCCCGCGCCACCGGGGCCGGGCGGCGGCGCGGGCCCCGGTGCGGTGTGGCTCGCGGCGGCAGCCGCGCTGGCGGCGAGCCGTACTCCCCGCGCCCGGCGCGCGGCGACCCGCGGCCTGGCCTCGACGGCCCTGTCCTCCCTCGCCGTGAGGGCCCTCGGTCCGCGCGCGGTCCGCCGCCCCCGGCCGGCCCTGGCCCCGTTCCCGCTGCTGCGGAGGCTGCGGCCGGTCACCACCTCGGTCCCCTCCGGCCGCGCGGCGCGGGCCGCCGCCTTCGCGGCCGGTGTCGCCCTGGAGTCCCCGGCCTGGGGCGCGGTCACCGCCCCGGTGGCCGGCTCGGTCGCCCTCGCGCGCGTCCGTACCGGTGCCCACTTCCCGAGCGAGGTCCTGGCGGGCGCGGCCGTGGGCGTGGGCGCCGCGTTCGCCCTGCGCGGCCTGGTGCCGACGCGGGGGCAGACCACCCCGCCGGCCCGCCCCCGCGCCGAGGTCCCGGCGCTGCTGGAGGGCGACGGGCTCGTGCTGGTGGCGAACACCTCCTCGGGAACCGCCGAGCGGGCCCGGGCGTTGCGGGACGCCCTGCCGCGGGCCGAGGTCGTCGAGTGCGCACCGGACGACGTGTGCGCCGAGCTGGAGAAGGCCGCCGCCCGTGCCCGGGTCCTCGGGGTGTGCGGCGGCGACGGCACCGTGAACACCGCGGCGCGCGTCGCCCTGCGCTTCGGTGTGCCCCTCGCGGTCCTGCCGGGCGGCACCCTCAACCACTTCGCCCACGACCTCGGCGTGGAGGACGTGCGCGATCTGGCCCGCGCGCTGCGCCAGGGCGACGCCGTACGCGTGGACGTGGGGCGGTACTCCTGCGGGGACCGGCACGGCGTCTTCCTCAACACCTGCAGTGTCGGCGTGTATCCGGAGCTCGTGCGCGAGCGGGAGCGCCGGTCGCACCGGATCGGCGGCTGGCCGGCCGGGGTGCTCGCGGTCCTGCGCGTGCTGCGGGCCGACCGGCATCCACTGGAGGCGGAGTTCCGGGGGCGCAGGCGTCCCCTGTGGCTGCTGTTCGCCGGCAACGGCACGTACCACCGCATGGGGCTGGCGCCCGGGCGCCGGGTGGACCTGGCCGACGGGCAGCTCGACGTACGGGTCGTGCACGGGGGCCGCCGGCCGGCCGTGCGGCTGCTCGCGGCGGCGCTCGCCGGACCCCTGACCCGCTCCCCCGTCCACGCGGCCGTGCAGGTGAAGCGGCTGCGCCTGGACCACGTGGCACCCGGCACGCTCCTCGCCTATGACGGCGAGGTCACCGAGGTGGAGGGCCGGGTGACGCTGGAGAAGCTGCCCGGGGCGCTGACGGTCTACCGCCCGATCACCGGGTACTGACAGGTCGTCAGTCCGCATCCCGGGACGGCGGTCTCATTATTCGGCTGCGCTGCGTACGGTGATGCCATGCCAACCGGAACGGAAGGGGTGGGGTCCGCCATGCCGGAACCTCGGGAGACCGCCGTCTACACGCACGGCCACCATGAATCGGTGCTGCGCTCGCACACCTGGCGGACCGCCGCCAACTCGGCCGCCTACCTGCTGCCCTCGCTCAAGCCGCACATGAGGATCCTGGACGTCGGCTGCGGGCCGGGCACCATCACCGCCGACCTGGCGGAGCTCGTGCCCGACGGGCACGTCACCGGAGTCGACCGGGCGCCGGAGGTCCTGGAGCGGGCCCGCGCCACGGCGGCCGCGCGAGGGCTGACCAACGTCGACTTCGCCGTCGCCGACGTGCACGCGCTGGACCACCCCGACGACACCTTCTGCGTGGTCCACGCCCACCAGGTGCTCCAGCACGTCGGCGACCCGGTGGGCGCGCTGCGCGAGATGAAGCGGGTCACCCGGCCCGGCGGGTTCGTCGCCGTGCGGGACGCCGACTACGCGGCGATGACCTGGTATCCGGCCTCCGCAGGGCTCGACGCCTGGCTGGACCTGTACCGCCGGGTCGCCCGCGGCAACGGCGGTGAGCCGGACGCGGGGCGCCGGCTGCGGGCGTGGGCGCTGCGGGCCGGATTCACGGACATCACGGCCGGCTCCGGCACCTGGACCTTCGCGACCCCCGGGGAACGCGCCTGGTGGAGCGGTCTGTGGGCCGACCGCACGCTGGCGTCGGCGTACGCGGACCGGGCTCTGCAGGGCGGGCACGCGAGCGAGGAGGAGCTGCGGGAGGTGGCCGGGGCCTGGCGGGAGTGGGGTGCACGGGAGGACGGCTGGTTCAGCGTCCTGCACGGCGAGATCCTCTGCCGCAAGGACTGAGCCGGTTCCCCGCGAGCAAGGCCCGGTCCCCCGGTCAGCCGGTTGCGGAAGCAGGACGGGGCCGGGGCGGGGCGGTGCGGGACCGCGGTCAGTCCCGGGGAAGCAGCGGGCCGAGCGGCCCGAGGTCCAGGTTGAGGTCCTCGGGCCGCAGGCCGTAACGGTCGCGCAGCTCCGCCATGCGCTCCTCCAGCAGCATCAGCGTGAGGCCGATCCGCTCCTCCTGGTCCTCGCTCAGATCCCCCACGTCGAACCGGCGCAGCGCCTGGCGCTCCATGAGCTGGCGCAGCAACTCGACGACCGTCAGCACGAGTTTGATCAGGTCACGCTCGACGGTGTCGGGCTCCAGCTCGACCCTGCGGCGGGGACGGTCGGGCTCGCCGGGTCCCGGCCGGGGCTCGGGGGAGGTCACAGCAGCTCCTCGAACGGTGAGGGCACCTGGGCGTTCACCGAACTGATCAGCGCGTTGAGGTCGATACGGACGAGGTCGACGTCGGCGATCCGCAGCGTGATGTCCCCCGTGATGACGACGCCGCCGGCGAGCAGCCGGTCGAGCAGGTCCACGAGGGCCACCTCACGGCGTTCCACTACGGTCACGGCTTCTCCCCGTCGCTCATGTGTCCTCCCCGGCGAACGAATAGGCGGCCCAGGGGCCGGTGAGTTCGACGCGCATCCCGGGCGCCTCGTCCTTGGTGCGGTCGACCATCTCCACGAACTCCTCGGAGTGCGCGCGCGGTACGAGATAGGCGGCGTTCAGCACGTTCCGCCCGGACGCCTTGGACAGCGCCGGATTCTGCGGCGGGTGCAGCCGGGAGTCCTCCGCGAACGCGGAGAGCCTCTCGTGCAGCCGGGTCGAGAACGCCTCGGCCTTCTGCCACATCTCCTCGTGCGACCGCGTCTGCATACGCCGCTGTCGCAGGTAGTCCCGGCCCGAGGCCGGCTTGTCCGCCGGCCCGGCGCTCTGCTGGGGTTCGGACTCGGCGTAGACCTTGACCCCCCACTCGACACGGCCCTCCAGCCGGTCGAGGGTGCGGTGGAAGTCCTCTTCGCGGGCCTCGATCATCGACCGGACGCCGCTGTCGTCCAGGAAGACGGTGCCGAGCCGCAGCGGCAGCGGGGTCGTGACGGTGGTGAGCGCGTCGATCACGCCCTGGTGGGCGCGGGCGGTCCCGGTCAGCCAGTCCAGGTCCTCCAGACGGGCCCGGAGCGCTTCCTCGGCGAAGTCCCGCTCCGGTACGTGACTCACCACGGCCACCAGGCCGCGGTGAGTCAGCGCTCGGGGCGGATCGCCCGCCACCCCCGTCAACTGGGCCTGGAGCGGGGTACTGAAGGGGCGGCAGACGGCGTAGACGTACCGCAGTCCGGTCACGGTGCCTCCTTCTTCTCCGCCCGGCCGGGCTCCAGCTCCTCCAGCCGGGCCAGCCTCTCGCGCAACTCGGCGTTCTCACGGGCGAGTTCGTCGCGGCGGGCCCGCGAGCTGAGAGCCGGGTCGGTCTCCCACCAGTCGATGCCCATCTCCTTCGCCTTGTCGACGGAGGCGACGATCAGCCGCAGTTTGATGGTGAGGAGTTCGATGTCGAGCAGGTTGATCCGGATGTCGCCCGCGATCACGATGCCCTTGTCGAGCACCCGTTCCAGGATGTCGGCGAGGTTGGCGCCGCTGGCCTGGCCGTAGGGTTCGGGCATCCTGCTGGGCGTCGTCATCGCCGGCTCCCCGCCTCGACGTCCTGGTCCTCGTACTCGTCCTCCTCGGCCTCGTCGTCCTCGTCGTACTCCGCCTCGGGCTCGTCCTCGGGCGCTTCCTCGCCCTCGGCCTCGTCGTAGCCGGCCTCGGCCTCGTCGTCCTCGTACTCGCCCTCGGGCTCCTCGTCGAGGTCCTCCTCCTCGTCGTCCTCGTACCGGCCCTCCGGCTCGTCGCCCTCGGCGTCCTCGGCTTCGGTGTCGTCGTCCTCGTCCTCGGCCTCGGTGTCGTCGTCCTCGTCCTCGGCGCGGGGCTCGTCCTCCGAGCCCTCCTCCGGCTCCTGCGACTCCTCCGACTCCGACTCCTCCTCGGCGAGGGCGTCCTCGTGGCTGGTGACGACCTCGCCGTCGCGGATCTCGCCGCGCCAGCCGTCCTCCGCCTCGCCCTTGATCGTGATGAACCGGGCGAAGTTCTTCAGGTCCAGCCGGGCGCGGCGGCCCTGGGCGCGCCAGATGTTGCCGGTCTTCTCGAAGAAGCCGGACGGGTAGTACTCGATGACCAGCAGGACGCGGGTGAGGTTGTCCGCGAGCCGGTGGAAGGAGACCACGCCCTTGGTGGTGCCCTTGGCGCCCTCCGACGTCCACGAGATGCGGTCGTCGGGGATCTGCTCGGTCGTCTTCGCCTTCCAGCTGCGGTTGGACCACCAGATCTTCGCCTGCCAGTCGGAGTGGGTGTCGTCGTCGCGGCTCGCGCTCTTGACGCCCTTGGCGAAGGTGCTGAAGTCCTGGTACTGCGTCCACTGGTCGTAGGCGGTGCGCAGAGACACGCCCACGTCGATGTGCTCGATGATGACGGTGGGCTTGTTGCCCGAGCGGCCCTTGCCCTTCTTGCCGCCGCCGCCCAGGTTCTTGAAGGCGCCGGTGACCTTGTCCTTCAGGGCCGAGCCGCCGGTCTCCACCGCGGCCCGCAGCGGGCTCTTGCCCTCGGCGAGCTTGCGGCCGCCCGACAGGGCGAGCTTGCCGAGGCCGGGGCTGTTGCCCTCGGCGATGTCGTTCAGCTTGCCGGTGGTCTCGCCGAGCTTGCGGCCCACGCCGGTCAGCATGCGGGTGGCCTGCGCGGCGAAGTACTCCTGCACCTCCGCCTTCAGCCGGTCGGCGGCCTCGCTGTGGGCCACGTCGGCCAGCGGGTTCTTCGACGCTCCGTTCGCGGCGGACTTCGCCGATCCGAGGGTGTCGGTCATTCCTCACCGCCTCCCTTCGGCTGCCGGGAGCGGCTGCCGCCGCCCCGGCTCCCCGCGGCCGTCTTTCTCGCGGCCGAGGTCTTCTTCGCCGCCGTCTTGCGGGCCGCCGCCGTCTTCTTCGCGGGGGCCTTCCTGGCGGGGGCCTTCTTCGCGGCCTTCTTCGCCGAAGCCTTCTTGGCGGGAGCCCTCTCGGCCTCCGGCTCCTCGTCCTCCTCGCGGCCGGAGTCCTCGGGCTCCTCGCCCTCGGGCTCCTCGTCCTCGTCGTCGTAGGCGTCGTCCGCGTCCTCGTCGCGGCGGCCGGACCCCCCGCCGGTCAGCTGTTCGCGCATCTGGGCGGTACGGCCGTGCAGCCGGTCGGCGAGCGCGTCGAGCTGGCGCTCGACCAGGGCGCCGGAGGCGGCCTTGCCCACCCCGCGCAGCTCGCCCCGCAGCTGGTCGCCGATCTCCTTGAACTGCGGGTTGTTCTGCAGCTGCTGCTGGACCAGGTCCGCGACCATGCGCGGACTCAGGTTCAGCTTCTTGCCGGCCACCAGTCCGCCGACGGCCACTGCCATCTTGAGTTTCTTGGTCCGTCCCAGGAGGTATCCGGCCCCCACGGCGAGACCCAGTCCCATTCGGTTCATCGTGTCGTCCCGTTGCCTGTTCCCGCGCTCCCGCGCGAAGCGGTCTCCAACCGGTCCAGGAGTTCGTCCTCCTGCCGGTCGAACTCCTCCTCCGTGATCTCCCCGGCCTCCAGCTGCTCCTCCAGACGGGCCAGTTCGGCCCGGATCGTGGCGGGGTCGTAGTAGATGCGCTCGGCCTCCTGGACGACCTGCTTGATGGCCCAGGCGCTGCCGCGTACCGGTGCGAACGGCAGCAGCAGCACCTCAGAGATCAGGCCCACGTCGTCACCCCGCTCCGGTGTCCGTGCCACCCGCGGCGGTGCCGGCCGGCTCGGCCGGGCCGGGCTCGACGAAGCTGTACGGCGGCAGCGGGCCGTTGACCCGCACCTCCAGGTGCGGCATGTCCTTGCGCGCCCGCTCGACCGCGGCCAGGAAGGACTCGGCCGACTCCCGGTCCACCAGGTACGAGACATTGGCCAGCCAGCCGGTGGACTCGGGGCCCACGCTGACGTCGTCCGCGACGCCCTCCAGGGCGCGCTGCAGGGCGGCGCCGTCGTCGGCCTCCTTGGCCTTGACCGCGGCGGCGACCATCTCCCCGAGCCGGATCTTGTCGTCGTAACTCCCGCCACCCGCCTGCCGGTTGGCCTCCGCCAGGCTCCGGATGTCGGGGCTCTCGGCCATCACCTGGTGCAGGACGGCCTCTTCGACGTGGTTGGCCTTGATGTTGTACTCGACCCGGTTGTCCAGGGCCCGCAGCCGCTCCTTGTAGTGCTCGGCGCGCTCGGCGAGCACCGCCGTGATGGAGTTGTCGTCCGGGGCGACGCTGCCGAACCGCATCGGCAGCACGCAGCCGGCCGCGCCGGCCTCGCTGAGCACGTTCTGGTGGGCGAGCAGGTCCTTGCGCTTGGGCCGCAGGCCTTCGGGCGCCTCGCTGACGACGGCGGCCAGGTCGCCCTCGCGCAGGATACGCACCGGGCGGGGCGGGTCGCCGACGCCGCCCATGCCCTCCGGGAGGGCGGGGTGGGAGCTCGCCGCGATGCCGTAGACGTAGGTGCTCACTCCTGCTCCTCCTTCCGGCGCGCCGACGTCTTGCGGGCACGCGGACGCGATTCGGTCTCACTCTCGCTCCGACCCTGCTTGAAGGCGTCGGAGATGGTCTCGGCGGCGCCGGACAGCGCGCCCTTGGACTTGCCGCGTGCGCCGGACTCGGTCATCTCCCCGACCAGGTCGGGCAGGCCGGGGTCCTTGCGCGGCCCGGCCTCCAGGTCGAGCCGGTTGCACGCTTCGGCGAAGCGCAGATAGGTGTCGACGCTGGCGACGACGACGCGGACGTCGATCTTGAGAATCTCGATGCCCACCAGGGAGACACGGACGAACGCGTCGATCACGAGCCCCCTGTCCAGAACGAGTTCGAGCACGTCGTAGAGACCGCTGCTGCCGCCTCCGCCGCCGGTCTGCTGTGCCGGTACGACAGTCATGCCGGGTGTTCCTCCTCCTGTATGGGTACGGGTGGTCCGGCCGGGCGGCCTAGCGGCCGCCGGACCTGCGCGCGTCCGAACGACCGCGTTCGTAGCGGCGGACCCGCCGGTAGCCCGTGAGCTGCCCGTCGCTGTCGAGCTCCACCTGGTAGCTCGCCATCAGGCTCATCGTGTCGGGCACACGCTCGAGTTCGAGGACCTCGACCTCCAGCGCCCAGCCCTCCTCCGTCTGCTCGAAGGACGACACGGACTCGGCTTCCATGCCGGTGAGCTCGGCGAGCTGGCCGCGCGCCTGGCGCAGCACCTCCATCGGGCTCGGCCGCTTCCGGGCCGTCTCCTGGTCGTTCGAAGATCGCGAGTTCTGGGAGTCCTGTGACTTCTGTGAACTCTGTGAGTCTTGCGTGTTTTGTGTGTTCGACATGGCCACCTCCCCCTCCGTGTGGCCGCAAGCGTGTTCGCCAAACCTCTACGGACGCATGCATCTGCCACCCGCCCGGTTTTCGGGGCGGGCGGACTCAGCCGCGCAGGGCGTTCAGCCGCCGCCGGGCCGGACCGAGCGCCCGGCCCCGGGCGAGCAGGCCCGACCAGGGGTCGGTGCGCGCCTGCTCCACCGCGTCGGCGACGGTCCAGCGGCGGGCGTTCAGCTGCGGATCCTCCAGTTGCTCCCAGGTGATCGGGGTGGCCACGGGCGCGCCCGGCCGGGGCCGGACGGTGAAGGGCGCGACGGCGGTCTGCGCGTAGGCGTTGCGCTGGATGTCGAGGTAGAGCCGCTCGCCGCGCTCCTTCTTGCGGGCGGCGGTGGTGAGCCGGTCGGGGTGGGCCTCGGCGAGGGTGTCGGCGACGTCCCGGGCGAAGGCGCGCACCTCGTCGAAGTCGTGCCGGCCGTTCAGCGGCACGATCACGTGCAGTCCGCGCGAGCCGGTGGTCATCAGCGCCGACGGCAGCTCCAGCTCGTCGAGCAGTTCCCCCAGCAGGCCGGCCGCCTCCCGGACGGCCTCGAAGTCGTCACTCGCCGGATCGAGGTCGAAGACCATCCGGTCGGGGTGGTCCGGGCTGTCGGCGCGGGACAGCCAGCGGTGCAGGGTGATGCTGGCCTGGTCGACCAGGTAGAGCAGGGTGGCGGTGTCGTCGCACACGGCGTGGCGGACGGTGCCGCCCTCCTTGGCCAGCTCGACCCGCTTGATCCACTCCGGATAGTGCTCCGGGGTGTTCTTCTGCATGAAGCGGGGTCCGTCGATGCCGTCCGGGTGCCGTTCCAGCATCAGGGGCCGGCCGCGCAGGTGCGGCAGCATGAAGGGCGCCACGGCCCGGTGGTAGTCGATCAGGTCGCCTTTGGTGTACTCCTTGGCGTCGCCGCCGCCGGGGAAGAGCACCTTGTCCGGCCGGTGCACCTCCACCGTGCGGCGACCCGCCCGCACGCGGCGCGTGCCGTCGCCGTCGCTCACGGCACGACCGCCTCCTCCACCAGCAGCCGTCCGGCCGCCGCGATGGACTCCGCGTCGATGCCGGCGGCGTGCAGCTGCTCGTCCGGGGACGCCGAGCCGGGCATGGTCCGCACGGCGAGCCGCACCAGGCGCGGCACGGGCCGGCCGTCGGTGAACGCGTCGAGGACGGCGTCGCCGATGCCTCCCTCCGGGTGGTGGTCCTCCACGGTCACCAGGCAGCCGGTCTCCTCGGCGGCCCGGCGCAGGGTGGCGCGGTCGACGGGCTTGACCGAGTACAGGTCGATCACCCGCGCCCGGATGCCCTGCTCCTCCAGCGCGTCGGCGGCGGCCAGCGCCTCGTGCACGGTGACGCCCGCGGCGACCAGCGTCAGCCGGTCCTCGCCGGAGGAGCGCAGCACCTTGCTGCCTCCGACGGGGAACTCCTCGTCCGGGCCGTAGATCACCGGGGTCTCGCCGCGCGAGGTGCGCAGGTAGCGGATGCCCTCCAGGCCGGCCATGGCACCGACGAGGCGCGCGGTCTGGTTGGCGTCGCACGGGTACAGCACGGTCGAGCCGTGCACCGCCCGCATCATCGCCAGGTCCTCCAGACCCATCTGGCTGGGCCCGTCCTGGCCGATGGCGACCCCCGCGTGCGAGCCGACGAGGTTGACGCCGGAGCCGCTGACGGAGGCCATCCTGATGAAGTCGTACGCCCGGGTCAGGAACGCCGCGAACGTGGTGGCGTACGGCACCCAGCCGCGGGAGGCGAGCCCGACCGCGGAGGCGACCATCTGCTGCTCGGCGATGTAGCACTCGAAGTAGCGGTCGGGGTGCTCCTTGGCGAAGGCCTCGGCGCGGGTGGAGTCGCCGACCTCGCCGTCCAGGGCGACGATGTCGCCGCGTCCGGTGCCGAGCGCGGCGAGCGCCTCGCCGAAGGCGTTGCGGGTGGCGACCTCCTCGCCCTGCTCCCAGCGCGGCAGCTCGATGTCCCCGGTGTGGACGGAGTGCAGCATGCGCGTGGCGGGCGGCTCCTGCACCTGGATCCGCAGGTCGCGCGGGCCGCCGAGTTCGGCGATCGCCTCGTCGGCCTCGGGCAGCGGCTTGCCGTGCAGGCCCTCGCGGTCCTGGACAGCCTCGACGCCCTTGCCCTTGAGGGTGCGGGCGAGGATCGCGGTGGGCTGGCCCTTGGTGGAGGCGGCCTCGCCGTAGGCGCGGTCGACGGCGTCCACGTCGTGGCCGTCGACCTCGATGGTGTGCCAGTCGAAGGCCTGGAAGCGGCGGGCGTAGGCGTCCAGGTCGTGGCCGTGCCGGGTCGGGCCGCGCTGGCCGAGCCGGTTGACGTCGACGATCACGGTGAGGTTGTCCAAGTGCTCGTGGCCGGCGTGCTCGGCGGCCTCCCAGACGGAGCCCTCGGCCAGTTCGCTGTCGCCGCACAGCACCCAGGTGCGGTAGTCGCTGCGGTCCAGGCGCTTGCCGGCCAGGGCGATGCCGACACCGACGGGCAGGCCCTGCCCGAGCGAGCCGGTGGCCGTCTCGACCCAGGGCAGGCGCTGCGGGGTGGGGTGTCCTTCGAGCCGGCTGCCCAGCTTGCGGAAGGTGAGCAGTTCCTCGTCGTCGATGGCGCCGGCCGCCTTGTACGCGGCGTACATCAGTGGTGAGGCGTGGCCCTTGGACAGCACGAAACGGTCGTTGCCCGGATGGGCCGGGCGGTCGAAGTCGTAGCGGAAGTGGTGGGCGAACAGGACGGCCATCAGGTCCGCGGCGGACATCGAGGACGTCGGGTGCCCGGAGCCCGCCGCCGCGGCGGCGCGGACACTGTCGACGCGCAGCTGCTGTCCGAGGTCGGTGAGTTCACCGGTGTTCATGAGTCTCCTTTCGCGGAGTCGTCCGGGGCGTCGGTTCGCTTGACGGGCCCGGGAGAGGTACCGGGCCCCGGGGGCGGCTGATCGTCCGGGGGCGGCGGTCCGGCCACGTCCTGGCTCCCACCGACCGGCTGGTTCTTGGCGGGCTCGCCACCGGGCTGGTTCTTCGCGGGCTCGCCGCCCGGCTGGTTCTTCGCGGGCTCGCCACCGGGCTGGTTCTTCGCGGGCTCGCCACCGGGCTGGTTCTTCGCGGGCTCGCCACCGGGCTGGTTCTTCGCGGGCTCGCCACCCGGCTGGTTCTTCGCGGGCTCGCCACCGGGCTGGTTCTTCGCGGGCTCGCCACCCGGCTGGTTCTTCGCGGGCTCGCCGCCCGGCTGGTGTGTCGCCGTCGCCTCGGCTGGCTGGTTTGTCGTCGTCGCCCCGGCCGGGCGGCCCTTCGCCGTGTCGGACTCGAAGGGGCGCAGCACCGCCGGCCCGGACCCGGGCCGGGGGCCGGCCTGGGCGGGTCCGGGCCGCCCCTTCGCGGGCTCGTCACCGGCCCGGGCCCCCTCGGGTCCCGCACCGGTTCCCCCGCCCTGGGTGTCGGTCCCGGTTCCCCCGCCCTGGGTGTCGGTCTCGATCGCCGCTCCCGGCCCCGACCGCGCGCTCGTCCCCTGCCGTGGCCCGGGCCCGCCCGGCACCCGGGCGACCTCCGGCGACGACGTGTCCAGCGGCACGGACCAGGACCGTACGAGCCCCAACTGCACGGCCTGGCGCGGCAGTACGGCGTCCAGCAGCCAGTCGGCGGCGACCCGCACCCGGTTGCCGGGCATGGCGGCGAGGTGGTAGCCCCGTGTCACCGCGCCCGCCGGTACGCCGGAGAGGGTCACGCCGAGCGGATTGGCCGCGGCCTTCGCACCGCCCAGGTCGACGACGAAGCCCAGGTCACGGTGGCGGTACGGCTTGCGCGCCCCGCCGAGGCCCAGGGACGCGGCGACGTTCTCGGCCGCGATCCTGCCCTGCCGCCAGGCGTGCTGCGCGGTCATCGGCGTGTAGCCGCCGGGCTTCTCCAGATCGGGCACGGCCGCCACGTCACCGCACGAGAACACCTCCGGCCGCCCGGGCACCTGCAGCTGCGGGTCGACGAGCAGCCGCCCCTTCTCCATCGGCAGTCCGAGGGACTCGACCAGCGGGTCGGGCCGTACGCCCACGCACCACACCAGGGTGCGGGTGTCGACGAACTCGCCGTCGGTCAGCAGGACCCCGTCGTGCGTGGCCTCCTTCACCGAGGTCCCCATCCGCACGTCCACGCCCCGCTGCCGCAGCACCCGGTCGGCGGTGGCGGACAGCTTCGGATCCATCTCGGGCAGCACCCGCGGCGCCACGTCCAGCAGCATCCAGCGCGGCCGCATGCCCCGCCGCAGCGGGTGCCTGCGGACCTGCGCGTCGGTGAACATCTGCCCGTGCGCGGCGACCTCGGTACCGGTGTAGCCCGCGCCGACCACGACGAAGGTGCAGCGCGCGGCGCACGTCTTCGCGTCGTCTGCGGCGGCCGCGAGCTCGACCTGCCGGGTCACGTGGTCACGCAGGTACAGCGCCTCGGGCAGCCCGCGGAAACCGTGCGCGTGCTCGGCGACGCCGGGGATCGGCAGCAGCTTGTTGACGCTGCCCGCGGCGAGCACCAGCCGGTCGTAGGCGAGGGTGCCCTCCTCGCCCTCGGGCCCCGTGTAGTGCACGGTGCGCTCGTCCAGGTCGATCCGGTCGGCCCCGCCCAGCACCAGCCGTACGTGCGGCAGCGTGTCCGAGAGGGAGACCGTGACCCGGCGGGGCTCCAGAATGCCGGCGGCGACCTGGGGCAGCAGGGGCAGATAGAGGAAGTAGTCGGTCGGGTTCAGCAGGGTGATGTGGGCCCGGCCCCGGGTGAGCCGGGACAGGGTGCGGGCCGTGCGGTATCCGGCGAAACCGGCACCGACGATCACGATGCGGGGTCGACTCACGGTTGACTCGCCTCCGGCGCTGTTCGCGTACCTCGGGAGCCTTCCGCGTCCCCCTGGCCGGAACACCCAAACGTCCGCCCGCCCGGTGCGGCCGGTTTCCGGCGGCCCGCCCGGGTACCCGGTGCGGGATACGGACCGCCGACGTAGCGGAGGCACTCCCCCATGCCCGAATACGGTTACTTCCTCTCCTGCGAGCAGTACGGACCCGCGGAGCTGATCGAGCAGGCGCGGATGGCCGAGCAGGCCGGATTCCAGGCGCTGTGGATCTCCGACCACTACCACCCGTGGAACGACGAGCAGGGCCAGAGCCCGTTCGTGTGGTCGGTGATCGGCGCGCTGTCCGAGGCGGTGTCCCTGCCGATCGAGACGGCGGTGACCTGCCCGACCGTGCGCATGCACCCGGCGGTGGTGGCGCAGGCCGCGGCGACCAGCGCGGTGATGACGAACAACCGCTTCCGGCTCGGCGTCGGCTCGGGCGAGGCCCTCAACGAGCACATCCTGGGCGACCACTGGCCGCCGGCCCACGTCCGGCTGGACATGCTGGAGGAGGCCATCCAGGTGATGCGCCGCCTGTTCACGGGCGAGGAGGTCAACCACCACGGCCCGCACTACACGGTCGAGAACGCCCGTCTGTACACGGTCCCGGACGAGCCGATCCCGATCGACATCTCCGGTTTCGGCCCGGCGGCGACCGCGCTCGCCTCCCGCGTCGGCGACGGCTACATCACGGTCATGCCCGACGAGACGATGGTGGAGCAGTACCGCAAGGGCGGGGGCGGCGGAAAGCTGGTCAGCGGCGGCACCAAGGTCTGCTACGGCACCGACAAGGAGGAGGCCGTGCGCACCGTCCACCGGCTCTGGGCGAACGAGCAGCTGCCGGGCGAGCTGGGCCAGGTGCTGCCCTCGCCGAAGCACTTCGAGCAGGCGCAGCAGCTGGTCACCGAGGACATGGTGCGCGCGAACCGGGTGTGCGGCGACGACGTGGACGAGCACGTGGCGGAGCTGAAGCAGTTCGCCGACGCGGGCTTCGACCGGGTGTACGTCAACCAGATCGGCCCGGACCTGCGCGGCTTCTTCGACTTCTACCGCACGAAGGTGCTGCCGCAGCTGCCGTGAGGGCCGTCGGCGCCGTGAGGGCCGTGAGCGGAAATCGGGAGGTGTCACGGGAACGGGTCGCCTACAGTCGCCGGCATGTCTCTTCGTCTGCGTCTGCGTGCCGCCCTGCCGGAGGCGATCCGGTCCCGTGACAAGGCCGCGGTGAGCGCCCTGCGGAGCACGCTGGCCGCGCTCGACAACGCCGAGGCGGTCCCCCTGGACGGGGACTCCCCGCGCGCCGGGGCCCTGGAGGCCTCACCGGCCGGCGCCGGCGCCACCGAGGCGGCCCGGCGTGAACTCGACGAGCGTGAGGTGCTGGACGTCGTGCGCGCCGAGGCCGACGAGCGACTGGAGGCGGCGGCCCGGCTGACCACACCCGCGCACGCCGCCCGAGCCGAACGACTCCGGGCCGAGGCCCAGGTACTGCTCCGGTTCCTCGACACGAGCGAGGAGCCCCACCCGACCTCGGGCCGTTCCGGCTAGCGCCGGAACGGCCCGATCAGCCTGTGGTCCGTGTTCCCGGCGCAGCGACCCGCGGCCGCCGCCGGACGGTTCCGTCGTGCGTGCCAGGCGTCACGACCGGGGGTGCGGGACGTCCGGGTCGTCGGCCGGTCGCGGGGGCACGATGCCGGGGGTGGGCCCGGAGGGGACGGTCCCGGTCGGGCCGCCCGCGACGGGCGGGGCCGGCGGGATCGGCGGGACGGGGGCGGTCCGGTCCGCTCCGCCGTGGCCGGGGGCCGTGCCCGCCGCGTGCCCGCCGCGCGGCTTGGAGGGCTTGGCCGTGCCGCGCAGCACGTAGGCCAGGACAGCCAGGATCACGGCGGTGATCAGCGCGGCGGCCCAGTCGGGCAGGACCAGGGCGAGGGCCAGTCCCACGGCGAGCGCGAGGGCCGCGCCCGCGTACAGGGCGAGCGCGCCCGACGCGGCGTACAGCGCGGCCTTGCGGCGCTGCTTGCGCGTCTGCTCCCGCAGCTCGTCCCGTACGGTCTCGCGCGCCACCTGCGCCAGCTCGTCGACCAGGTGCTTGTCCAGATGCTCCAGGTGATCCAACGGCTTCATGCCCGGTCGGGTACCCTCGCCCCCCGGCCGGTAACTAGGCTCGTGCGCATGGAGATTCTGGGTGCCACACTGCGCGTCTGCGTCGACGACCTCGAGACGGCGATCCCCTTCTACGAGCGGCTGGCGGGCGGCACCGCCCAGCGCTTCGAACGGGGCGGTGTCCAGGTGGCGGCGATCGGCTGCTTCCTGCTGATGAGCGGTCCGCCGGCCGAACTGGAGCTGCTGCGCAAGGTGGCGGCGACGATCGCCGTGACGGACGTGGACGAGACCCACAAGGTGCTCACCGAGCTGGGCGCGCACGTCGTCGCGGGCCCGATCGCCTCCCCGGCGGGCCGCAACCTCATCGCCCTGCATCCCGACGGCTCGGTCTACGAGTACGTGGACCGCCGGGCGTGACGCGGGCCGGGGTCCGGCTCAGCGCCGCCGGGGCCCGTCGACCATCTCGGTGGTGATCGCCCAGCGTTCGTGGTCGCGCCAGGCCCCGTCGACGAAGAGCATCTTCGGGGAGAAGCCCTCCAGGCGGAAGCCGCAGCCGCGTGCCAGGGCGATCGACGCGGCGTTGAGGGGCTGGACGTTGATCTCCAGCCGGTGCAGCCGGAGGGTGCCGAACGCGTACCGCACGACGAGGTTCAGCCCTTCGCGCATCAGCCCGCGTCCGGCGGCGTGCGCGAAGGCGCCGTAGCCGAGGGCCCCGGACCGGAAGCCGCCCTCGACGATGTTGTTGATGTTGATGAACCCGGCGATGGACCCGTCGTGCTTCTCGCAGACCAGGAAGCCGGCTCGGGCGGGATCCTCGATCAGCCGGCCCGCGTAGGCGGTGTACGCCTGGGCGGTGAGCGGCGGGAAGAGCCAGGGGTGGTGCAGGTCCTTGCTCTCCCGGGCCCGGGCGGTGAACTCGGCGCCGTCCTCCGGGGTGAAGTGCCGGATGCCTACGCGGGGGCCCTCGGCGAGGTGGCGGGATGCGGTGTGGGGCATCCCGCCACAGTAACCTCGCCGGCTCCGTCGCTCAGGGGCCGGCCGACGCTCACGGGCCGGCCACGGGCAGCCGGAGCACGCCGGTGTGGCCCGGCCCGCTGACGACGGTCACCGGCTTGATGCCGCGGTTGCCGAAGTACGCGTCGTCGCTCGCGGCGATCACGAACCGCAGCCGGTGCCCGGTCTCGTAGCGGTGCACGATGCCGGGCAGGGTGACGGTGAAGCTCCTGGTCACGTCCGGCACCCGCACGGGGGCGACCAGGCGCCGCACCAGCGTGCGGGTGCCGTCGGGGGCGACGTCGTAGACCTTGGCGAACAGGACGAGCTTGTCGGCCGCGTCGCCGGAGTGCTGGGCGCGCTCGGCCTTCGGGGAGACGACCCTGAGTGTGGCCCGGGGCGCGCCGACGACGTCCAGGGGCCGCCTCAGCGGGGCGCTGGTCCAGGCGAGGTGGGTGCCCTTGGCGTCGCGCGGCGGCGAGTCCGGCATTCCGAGGAGCCCGGCCAGGGAGCTCTCCGAATGGCTCGTCGGGATGACCCAGTTGGTGTAGGTGCGCCGGCCCGGCGTCACCTGGGCGCGGTGCTCGACGAGCCGGCCGTCGCCGGAGAGGTACAGGGTGCGGTCGAGGGCGGGCAGGCGGTCGGCGCCGGCGTAGGTGCGGTCCGGGTCGGCGATCCAGTCGCGGTAGTAGGCGAAGGCCGGGCCCGTGTCGGTGTGCGTCCGCTCGCGCAGATGGCGGTCGAACCAGGCGAGGATCCGGCGTCCCACGTAGCTGGTCTCCAGGTTGCCCTTGGACAGGTCGAGTTCGGCGGCGGCCGCGGGGCCGGAGATGCCGCCGCTGTGCCCCCAGGACTGCCAGATCATCTTCACGGGCGTGCCCTGCGCCCTGAGCGTCCGGTACGTCGCCGTCGCCTCGTTGAGGTTGAACAGGGTGTCGGCCTGCCCCTGTACCAGCAGGGTGGGTGCCTTGACGCGGTGCAGGTACGACACCGGCGAGACGCGGCGCGCGAAGGCGAGCAGCTCGGCGGTGCGATCGGCCGGGTAGCTCCCGGAGTTGAGGGTGTGGACGGTCCGGCAGGCCTCGGTGACGAAGTGCAGGCAGGCCAGGGAGTTGATGCGGGACGGGTCGAGGCTGGGCTGGAGCAGCGGCTGGCCCTCCCCGATGAGGTAGAAGCCGTTGGTCCACTGCCATTTGAAGGCGCCGGGCACGCCGCCGGCGCCGACGGCGTTGTTCGGGTCGAGCGCGTACGCCAGGTCGTTCCAGGTGATCATGGGGACGAGTGCGTCGAGGCGGTGGTCGACGGCGGCCGTCGCCAGTTGCACGGCGCCGCCGTAGGAGCCGCCGATCATGCCCACCCGGGGGTCTCCCGGGGCGTCACGCGTGACGAAGTCGGCGGTGGTGCCGTCGTCGGCGGCGCGCTTCCCGCCGAGGAAGTCGACGAGTTGCGAGGCCGCCGCGCCGTCGATGTCCGGGTCGTCGAGGGAGACGAGGCAGCCGCTGCGGCCGAAGCCGAGTCCGGAGTAGACGAGTGAGACGTAACCGCGCTGGGCGAAGGCCTTGCCGATGGTGTCGGTCGAGCCGTCGGACTTGCTGCCGCCGAAGCCGTTCGTGCCGAGCACGGCGGGGGCCGGGTGGTCCCGGTCGACGCCCGCCGGGCGGTACAGGTCGGCGTCGACCGTGCAGGCGCGCCCGCCCGCCTGGACCGTGAACCTCAGCGGGGTGACGGAGTAGGCGCCGGCCGCCGTCGCGGGTGGGGTGAGGGCGAGGGGGACGGCCAGGGCCGCGCCGAGGGCGAGTGCGAGGGGTGCGCGGAACCTGGGCACGCGTCGGGACACACGGACCTCCACGATGAGGGCGACGGCAGGACACATCCGGACGATCCGGCGACGATGGGATACCGACCAGTAGGTACCGATCGGTAGTCATGGTGTGACACGTGTCAGGAGGCGTCAATCACCGAAACGAGGGTTTCTTGACGGGATTTCAGCAGCCGTCCCCGCTCAGCCGAGAGCCGGTTCGTCCAGCGTCAACGTACCCGCTGCGGCGTCGAGTTCGGCCATGACACCGAAGGGCACGGTCAGCGCGCCGTCGCCGTGCCCGAACCCGAAGTCCTCCACGACCGGCACCCCGAGCCCGCCCAGCCGGTCGGCGAAGACCGCGCGCAGGTCCTCGTACGGGCCGCAGGCCGCCCAGGAGCCGAGCAGGATCCCGGCGACCCCGTCCAGCCAGCCCGAGCGCAGGAGTTGGGTCAGGTACCGGTCCAGTCGGTAGGGGCTCTCGCCGACGTCCTCCACCAGCAGCAGCCCGCCCCGGGCACCGGCGTGGGCGTGCGGGGTGCCGAGGTCGCTCGCGAGCAGGCTCAGACAGCCGCCGAGCGTGACGCCCCGGGCCCGTCCGGGCACCAGCGCGCGGCCGCCCGGGGGCACGGCCGTGAGGGTCCGCGCGGACTCGGGTTCGAAGAGGGTGGCCCGCAGCCCTTCCTGGGCCCGGTCCTGCTTGAGGAAGTCGACGCCGGCGGCCGCGGGCCCGTACAGGGTGACCAGGCCCAGGCGGGTGGCGAAGGCCTGGTGCAGGACGGTGATGTCACTGAACCCGGCGAACACCTTCGGACCCGCCGCCCGCATCGCGTCCCAGTCGAGCAGGTCGACCATGCGCTGTGCGCCGTAGCCGCCCCGGGCGCACAGCACCGCGGAGACCGACGGGTCGCACCAGGCGTCCTGCAGATCGGCGGCCCGCTGCTCGTCCGTGCCGGACAGGTAGGCCAGCGTCCCGTGCCGGCCCAGAACGTGCGGCGCCACGACGGGGTCGAGGTCCCAGCCGCGCAGGACGTCGAGCCCGGCCTCCAGCCGCTCCTCGGGCACCGGGCCGCTCGGGGCGACGACGGCCACGCGGGCGCCGGGGGCGAGCCGGGGCGGCCGGACGAGCGGTCTCACTCGGCGAGCTCCAGGGTGGGGACGCCGAGCGTGTTCAGCCGGAACACCTGGGCGTACAGGGACAGTTCGGCCTCCAGGGCGCGCACCATGGTCTCCGCCCTGCGGAAGCCGTGCCCCTCCCCCTCGAAGGCGAGGTAGGCGTGCGGCACCCTGCGGCCCGCCAGCCGGGCCAGGAACCGCTCGCACTGGACGGGCGGGCAGATCACGTCGTCCAGGCCCTGGAGCAGCAGGAACGGCACGCGCAGGCGGTCGGCGTGGGCGGCGGGCGAGCGCTCGGCGTACCGGGCGGGCACCTCGGCGAGCGGCCCGATCAGGCTCTCCAGGTACAGCGACTCGAAGTCGTGGGTCTCCCCCGTGCCCCAGCCGGTGAGGTCCAGGATGGGGTACTTGATGGTGCCGCAGGCGTACACGTCGGTCGTGGTGAGCGAAGCGGCCGCGGTCCAGCCGCCCGCGCTGCCGCCCCGCACGGCGAGCCGGCCGCGGTCGGCGGTGCCCTCCTCGGCGAGGGCCAGGGCGACGGCGGCGCAGTCCTCGACGTCTACCACGCCCCACTGCTCGCGCAGCCGCTCGCGGTAGGCGCGGCCGTAGCCGGTGGAGCCGCCGTAGTTGACCTCGGCGACGCCGATGCCGCGCGAGGTGAAGTAGGCGATCTCCAGGTCGAGCACGAGGGGGGCGCGGCCGGTGGGCCCGCCGTGCGCCCAGACGACGTACGGGGGCAGTTCGTCGCCGGGCGCGACGCAGGCGGGATGGTGCGGCGGGTAGATGTGGGCGTGGATGTCACGCCCGTCCGGGCCGGTGAAGGTGCGGATCTGCGGCTCGGGGTAGAAGGCGGGGTCCACGGCGTCGTCGTGCTCGGCGCCGACGACCCGGGCGTGGCCGGTGCGCGTGTCCAGTTCGACGACCTCGTAGGCGCTGCGCGGGCTCGCGCCGACGGCGACGACCCGTTCGCCGTGGGCCGCGAGGGTGGGCGCGAACTCGGTCCAGGGCCCGGCCGCGTCGACGACCTCGCCCGTCTCGGGGTCGAGGACGCCGAGGGCGGTGGCGCCCCGGCCGTGCACGACGGCGACGAGGCCGCTCGCCAGGGGCGTGAACCATCGCGACCCCAGCTTCCACAGCGCGTCGGCGAACTCCTCCTCGCGCGGGCACACCGGCTGTCCGTCGAGGTAGAGGTTCCACCAGCCGGTGCGGTCGCTGGCGTGCAGCAGGCGGTTGTCGTGCGTCCAGTCGGCCTGGGCGATCGCCTCCCCGGGTCCGCCGGCCACGGTGCGGGCGCCGCGCAGGGTGCCGTCCTCGCCGACGTCGGCGAGGACCAGTTCGGTGCCGTCCCAGGGCATGCGGGGGTGGTCCCAGGCGAGCCAGGCCGCGCGCCGCCCGTCGGGCGAGAGCCTCGGTCCGGTGAGGAACCGGTGCCGGCCGTCGGTGAGTTCGCGCACGGCGCTGCGGTCCTGGGCGGCGGATCCGTCCAGCGGCACGGCGGCCAGCACGCGGCGCACGTCGGTGGGCCCGTCACCGGTGAACTCCTCCAGCACGCACCACACCTCGCCGTGTTCCGGCCTGAGCGTCGGCTCCGCCCAGCGCAGACCGGCGCCCACCGGGGAGACGGGCGTGAGGGGGACCGGTTCGCCGCCCGGGCGGCAGCGGTAGAGCCGCTGGTCGGCGAAGTTCACGAACACCACCAGGGGGCCGTCGTCGTCCGGCTGGGCCGCCCAGGGGTGTCCGCCGTACTCGATGACCCGGCTGCGCACGTTCCAGGGCGCGGGCAACAGCGGTTCCTCCCGGCCGTCGGCGTGCCGCCGCACCAGGGTGCGCCGGCCGGCCTCGGCGGGGCGCGGCTCGGTCCACCACACCTCGTCCCCGACGAAGCCCACGTACTCCGGGTGCCCGTCGTGCGCGGCGGCCAGGGCCGCGTCGATGGGCGAGGGCCACGCCCCGTACGCCAGCGTCCGCACCGTCTCCCCCACTCGGTCAGGCGGTCCGCAGGAACCGGTCGAGGACGCGGACGCCGAAGTGCAGCGCCTCGACCGGTACCCGCTCGTCGACGCCGTGGAACATCGCAGCGTAGTCGTAGCCGTCCGGCAGCCTCAGCGGGGTGAAGCCGTAGCCGGTGACGCCCAGGCGCGAGAACTGCTTGGCGTCCGTACCGCCGGACATGGAGAAGGGCACGACGTGGCCCTCCGGCGCGAACTCCTCG
Source organism: Streptomyces sp. NPDC085932 (assembly GCF_044540525.1). NCBI lineage: Bacteria > Bacillati > Actinomycetota > Actinomycetes > Kitasatosporales > Streptomycetaceae > Streptomyces > Streptomyces sp. NPDC085932. Next base: position 712,791 of record NZ_JBITSJ010000001.1, on the reverse strand, counting down.
ACGGCGGCGCGCATCCGCGCGAAGGTCGGCGAGTCCACCGGCGCCTGCAGGGCGACCTCGCGGTGGTGGTACTCCCACTCCACGTCCGGGCCGGTGAGCCGGTCCAGCGTGGTGCGGAACTCCTCCTCCCCGCCGGGCAGGTACCGGCCGTCGACGTACGCCACGGCCTCCCCGGGAATGACGTTGACCTTGTAACCGGCGTCGAGCATGGTCGGGTTGGCGCTGTTGCGCAGGGTGGGCTCGACGAGCCTGCCGGCCGGGCCGAGCTTGTCCAGCAGGGCGTCCACGTCGGCGAGGTCGGTCTCGATGCCGTACAGGGCGGCGAGTTCGGTGAGCGCGGCGCGCACGGTCGGGGTCAGGCGCAGCGGCCACTCGTGCGCGCCGATCCGGGCGATCGCGCCGGCGAGGCGGGTGACGGCGTTGTCCCGGTTCACCTTGGAGCCGTGCCCGGCGCGTCCGCGCGCGGTGAGCTTCAGCCAGGCCGTGCCGCGTTCCCCGGCCGCGATCGGGTAGATCTGCCGTCCGGCGCCGTCGTGGAAGGTGAACGCGCCCGACTCGCTGACGCCCTCGGTGCAGCCCTCGAAGAGCGCGGGGTGCCGGTCGGCGAGGAATCCGGCACCGTCCTCGGCGCTGTCCTCCTCGTCCGCGGTGAACGCGACGACGATGTCCCGCCGGGGCCGGACGCCCTGCCGGGCCCAGCCGCGCAGCACGGCCAGGATCATCGCGTCCATGTTCTTCATGTCGACGGCGCCGCGCCCCCAGACGACCCCGTCGCGGATCTCCCCGGAGAACGGGTGGACGCTCCAGTCGGCGGCCGCGGCGGGCACGACGTCCAGGTGGCCGTGGAGGAGCAGCGCGTCGGCCGAGGGGTCGGTGCCCTCGATGCGCGCGACGACGTTGGTGCGTCCCTCGGTGCGCTCCAGCAGGGTCGGTTCGATCCCGGCGTCGGCGAGCCGCGCGGCGGCGTACTCGGCGGCGGGCCGCTCCCGGCAGTCGCCGCCGCCCCGGTTGGTGGTGTCGATCCGGATGAGGTCGGACGTGAACGTCACGACCTCCTCCAGTGCCCGTGCGTCCGTCCGCTCAGCCATACTGCTCCTCCACCGCGGCCGCGACGATCGTGGTGACCGCCTTGAAGGCGCGGATGCCCTCGTACATGGTCCCGCTCGTGCAGGCCACCTTCCGCTCCCCGATCCGCTCCACACCCGGCACGACGGTGGCGGCCATGGCCAGGTGCTCCGCGTCGAACTCGACCGCCACGGTGAACGGACCGTTGCGGACGGGTTCGTGACGCACCGCCAGCCCTGCGGCCTCCTTGGCGGCGGCCCGGATGTCGGCGGCGGTGCGCGCGGGGGTGCGGCACACGGCCGCGTACCGGGAGACATGGTCCTTCACGGCGACCTTCAGCGCCTCCGGCGCGTACCCGAGCGCGTCCTCGCAGGCCACGTCGTCCCCGGTGACCAGTACGACCGGCACCCCGAACTCGGCGGCGACGTGGGCGTTGAGCAGCCCCTCGCTCGCCCGCACGTCGTTCAGCCAGACGCCCGTGATGGAGTTGGCCAGGTAGGTGTGGGCCAGGACGCCCTCCATGCCGGCACCCGCGTGGTAGCCGACGAACGCGACGCCGTCGACGTCGCCGTACTGCACTCCCTCCACCATGGACAGGGCCTTGTGCCGCCCGGTGAGCAGCTGGGCCCGCTCGTCCAGCTGCTCCAGCAGCAGATTGCGCATCGTCGCGTGCGCCTCGTTGATGAGCACCTCGTCGGCGCCGCCGTCCAGGAAGCCGAGCACGGCGGCGTTGACGTCGGAGGTGAACAGCGACCGGCAGCGCTCCCACGGGGACGCGCCGGGGATCACGTCGTCCGGCCACGTGACGCCGGTGGCGCCCTCCATGTCGGCGCTGATCAGGATTCTCATGACGAGCCGTCCCGGGTGGAGATCTTCATGGTTCGTCACGTTACGCGCTGCGGGCGCAACCGGCTACGACGTGGTCGCCGGCGGACCGGCAGGTCGCTCTCAGCCGGTGCGCCCCGCCACCAGCCACTGGGACGGCAGCTCCACGCGCGTGCCGTCGGGGCGGTACTCCGTGGTCGTCAGGGGCAGTTCACCGCTCGCCAGGACGGTGAGCCCGGCCGAGCGCAGATACGCGGGCACGGCCTCGTCGGGGACCTCACCGGGTGCGATGCCGTGCCGGAACACGGGCGCGAGTTTGGGCGGAGGTCCGTCCGGGCCGCTCGCCAGGCCCATGAGCACGGCCTTGGCGGCACCGGAGAGCTCCACGAGGAAGGCCCGGCCGCGGTCGCCGACCAGTGTGGCGATCCCGTCGGCGAGCGCCTGCCGGTCGTCCGGCTCGCACTGGTGCAGGACGCCCCGCAGATAGACGTTGCAGTCGCCGAGCTCCGCGTGCAGGGCCTGCACTTCGCCCTTCTCGGCCGCGTCGAGCTGCCGGTACGCCGCCTGCCCCGCCGGGTCGGCCCGGCGCGCGTGCTCCAGGGCCGCGGCGGACAGGTCGGCGCCCACGACCCGCGGGAAGCGGTCGGCGAGGTACCGGGTCTGCGTGCCGTTGCCGCAGCCGAGATCCACCAGCGGCAGCGCGAAGTCGGCCAGATGGGGCTCGAACAGCGCCAGGTGCGGCCCGACGGTCAGGGCCGGCTCCGCGTCCCAGAGCACCGCCCCCGGAGCGTCGGACGCCTCACGCCAGAACCCCTCCCAGGATTCCCGGTACCGACTCGTCACGCTCATGCCCACTCCCCGGGGTGCGAACCGATCCCGCCCTCAGCGACGGGCGAGTACGGTGTACCGCGCCCCGGTCACGGCCACAAGCACATGGCGCGTTCCTTCACTTCGCGTTCGACCGGGGCGGTGGTCAGCGGCGCGGCAGCGTCAGCTCGAACCAGACCGTCTTCCCGTTCCCGGTGCGGCTGGTCCCCCATTCCCGGGCCAGCGTGCTGACCACCCGAAGACCGCGTCCGGTGTCGTCCAGGGGACCGACGCTGAGCAGCGTCGGCAGCTCGTGGTCGTCGTCGTCCACCTCGCACAGCAGGGTGTCGCCGCGCACCAGACGCAGGGCGACCGGGCGGGCATGCGCGTGCCGGACGGCGTTGGTGACCAGTTCGCTGACCAGGAGTTCGGCGGGAGCGGCCAGCTCGGCCAGGTCCCAGGCGTGCAGTTGCTCGCGGACCACCGCGCGGGCCCGGCCGGCCTCGGCCGCGTCGCGGGCCAGGCGCCATTCGGCCACGTCGTCGGGCGCGATGCCGTTGAGGCGGGCCATCAGCAGGGCGACGTCGTCCTTGCGGCCGCCGCGCGTGTTGAGGGAGCGGATGATCGTGTCGCAGGCGTCGTCCATGGACGCGGCCGGGTGGGCGGCGGACTCGCACAGGGTCGCCAGGCCCACGCCGATGTCCTCACCGCGCACCTCGACCAGCCCGTCGGTGCACATCACCAGCCGGTCGCCGGGCTCGACGCGCACCCGGACCGCCTCGAAGGGCACGCCGCCGACACCGATGGGCGCCCCCGTGGGCAGGTCCAGCAGCTCGCTGCGGCCGTCCCCGGCGCGGACCAGGACGGGCGGGATGTGCCCGGCGTTGGCCAGGTGCAGCTCGCTCGCGATCGGGTCGTAGACGGCGTACAGGCAGGTCGCGAGGTAGGTGTCGCCGAGTCGCTGGGCGAGGTCGTCGAGGTTGCGCAGCAGCTGGGCGGGCGGCAGGTCGAGTCCGGCCATCGTCTGCACGGCCGTGCGCAGCTGGCCCATCATGGCGGCCGAGTTCAGGCCGTGGCCCATGACGTCGCCGACGACGAACGCCGTGCGTCCGCCGTGCAGTTTCACCGCGTCGAACCAGTCGCCGCCGACCCGGCCGAGCAGGGTGCCCGGCAGGTAGCGGGTGGCGATGTCGCAGCCCGCCATGCGGGGCGGGATGTGCGGCAGCATGCTGTCCTGGAGCGTCTCGGCGACGTTCTCCTGGAAGGTGTACATGCGCGCGTTGTCGAGCACGAGGCCCGCGCGGGCGGCGAGTTCGGCGCCGGTGACGCGGTCCATGTCGTTGAAGACGGGCCGCTCCGGGTGCCGCAGCAGGATCATGAAGCCGAGGACGACGTTGCGCGCCTTGAGGGGCACGACCAGCATGGAGCGGCCGGTGATGAGTGGCCGGATGTCGCGCTTCTCGAACTGCGCGGCGATGGCGTGCCCCATCTCCTCGCTGATGCGCGGCACGAGGACGGGCTCGCCGCTGGTCATGCACTGGAAGAACGGCGTGTGCGCCGGGAACGGCATGGCCTCGCCGACCGGCACGACGTCGTCCCAGCGGCCGGGTTCGTCGGTGTGCTCGACGGCGACCCGGTGCCACAGGGTGGTCGTGTCGGGCACGCCCTCGGGGAAGCCCTCGCCCGCGACGACCTGCTCACGCAGATAGGTACCGGCGACGTCCGTGAAGCGGGGCACGACGGCCCTGCTGACCTCGATGATCGTGCGGGACAGGTCGAGGGAGGTGCCGATGCGGCCGCTGACCTCGTTGAGGAACTCCAGGCGCTCGCGGACGGCGGCGTACTCCAGGTCCTCGGCCTCGTCGCGCAGGTCCTCCGGCAGGGGCTCGCCCGCGGCCCGGGCCCGCGCGGCCCGCTCCCGGCGCGCCTTGCGTTCGGCGCGCCGGGCCACGCCCCAGTCGGGGGTGACGGGCACCCGGTCGTGCTGGCTGAACTCCAGGACGGGATAGCCCAGTTCGAGGATCTGCCCGACGATGCGGGCGCTCTCGCCGACGCTCATGCTGGGCAGGATCTCGGGCAGCCTGCGGGCGAGGTCCTCCGCGCCGGGGAAGTCGGTGTGCAGCGCGAAGCCCGGCGCGATCCGCTCGAAGGTCCCGTCGCCGGGGCGCAGGCCCTGCGCGTCGGCGGCGAGCACGAGCAGCCTCTCGGGCCCGGGACCGACCAGCGGATAGGCCCACCACAGGACGTCGGCGCGCTCCCGGCCGGGCGCGGCGAGGCGGGCACGGCCCGCCGCGGGGTAGGAGAGCCCGCCGTCCAGGGAGGACCCGAGGTCGGGTCCGAGGCCGTCGTCGGCGTGGGGGCCCGGCTCGTGTTCCTCCGTCAGGGCGCCGGAGACGGGCAGCAGGTCGAGGGCCGTACGGCCGACGGCCTCCTCCCTGGGGACGCCGAACAGGCGGCGTGCGCCCCGGCTCCAGTGCGACACGAGGCCCTCGCGGTCGACGACGACCACGGCCAGCGGGACGCGTCCGGGCTCGGCGGGCTCCGCCGCGTGCCCGGCTCCCGGGCTGGGAGGCGTCTCCCTCTCGCTGCCACGGTCCATGGCCCAGGCCCTCTCTCCCCACGGATCCGCAAGATCTGTGCCCGCGTCACCACCGTACGGTGACCGCCACCGGCGATGTGCGGCAATGCGCGAATTCCTCGCGCGGGGTGCGCACCGGCGTGCGACCCCGCGCGCCGTCGGAGTTCAGTCCTCGTGCCCCAGTTGCAGGTCCCGCTCGGTGCGCCCGCCGCCGGCCACCTGGAGCACGGTGGCGACGGGCGGATACCCGGCGGCGATGACGGTGTACTCGCCGGAGGACAGGTCGACGAAGCGGAACGTGCCGTCGGGACCGGTGGTGAGGGTGTCGACGACGTTGCCCGCCACGTCGAGCAGGGTGACGCGGGCGTCCTCCACGGGCCGGCCGCCTCCGGCCCGGACGGTGCCGCGCAGCACGGCGCCCCCGGCCAGCTCGATGTCGCGGCGGGTCTCGCGGGCGGCCTGGACGGTGACGGGGAGCGCGGCCGGGCGGAACGCGGGCGCGCTGGCGGCGAGGGTGTACTCGCCGGCGACCAGCTCGGTGATGACGTAGCCGCCCTCCCGGCCGCTGCGGGTGGTGGCCACGACCTCGCCGTGGACGTTGGTGAGCGTGACGGTGGCGTCCCGCACGGGGGTGCCGTCGGCGGTGACGACGCTGCCGACGAGGTTCCCGGCGCCGCCGAGGACGATGTCGAGCTCGACGGGCCGTTCGCCGACGGTCACGGAGACCGCCTGCGGCTGGTGCCCGCCGGCCGCGGCGATCAGCACGTAGGAGCCGGGGCCGGGTGTGGCGAGCGCGTAGCGGCCGTCCTCGCCGCTCGCGCCGCGCCCGGTCTGCTGTCCGGTGACGTCGATCAGCGTGAGGGCCGCGCGGGGCACGACGGTCCCGTCGTGGTGCTGCACCGAGCCGCAGACGGGCACCCCGGCGGTGTACGCGCCGCGGGCCTGCGGGATCGGGGCGTTCCCCGGCGCCGTGTCCGGGTCGGTGACGGAGGCGTTGTGGGACACCAGGGGTTTCTCCTTGAGGAAGAGGGCGACGACCAGTCCGAGGACCAGCACCGGCACCAGGTAGAGGAAGATCCGCGGCATGGCGTCGGCGTACGCCCGGATGTAGCCGTCACGCAGCGCCGGGGGCAGGGTGTGCACCAGCTGCGGGGTGACGGACTCGGGGTCGGGCAGACCGCCGGCCGCCCGCGCGGGGAGGCGGTCGGCCAGGGCGTCGGTGAGCCGGTCGGCGAAGAGGGTGCCGAAGACGGCGGCTCCGACGCTGCCGCCGATCTGCCGGAAGTAGTTGCTGGCGCTGGTCGCGGTGCCGAGGTCGGCGGGGCGCACCGCGTTCTGCACGGCGAGGATCAGCACCGGCATCACCAGGCCGATGCCGGCGCCGAGGACCGCCATCCAGAGGCTGTAGTGCAGCCGGGGCGTGCCGGCCTCCAGGCGGGACAGCAGCCACATGCCGGCGACGGAGAGGGCGCCGCCGAGGACGGGGTAGGCCTTGTAACGGCCGGTGTGGCTGATGAGCTGCCCGGCGACGATCGAGGCGCCGACGATGCCGCCCGTCATCGGCAGCATGAGCAGGCCCGACTCGGTGGCGGAGGCGCCGTCGACCATCTGCAGGTACGTCGGCAGGTAGCTGGCGGCGCCGAACAGCGCGGCACCGACCACCAGGCCGATCAGGTTGGTGACGTTGAAGACGGAGTCGCGGAACAGCCGCAGCGGGATGAGGGGTTCGGCGGCGAAGCGCTCGGCGACGAGGAAGAGGACGGTGGAGGCCGCGGCGGCGGCCCCCAGGCCGAGGATCACGCGCGAGTCCCAGGCGTGCTCGGTGCCGCCCCAGCTGGTGAGCAGGACCAGGCAGGTGGAGGCGGCGGTGAGCAGCAGCGCGCCGAGGAGGTCCAGCCGGGCTCTGACGGCCGGCTTGGGCAGCTTGAGCGCCACGGCGACGACGGCGAGCGTGAGCAGGCCGAAGGGCACGTTGATGTAGAAGCACCAGCGCCAGGAGAGGTGGTCCGTGAAGTAGCCGCCGAGCAGTGGCCCGGCCACCGAGGCGAGCCCGAAGGCGGCGCCGATCAGACCCATGTAACGGGCGCGCCGCCGGGGCGGCACGATGTCGGCGATGATCGCCTGGACGCCGATCATGAGGCCGCCCGCCCCGATGCCCTGCAGCGCGCGGAAGGCGATGAGCTGGTCCATGGTCCGGGCGCGGCCCGCGAGCGCGGAGCCGGCCACGAAGACGACGATGGCGAACTGGAAGACGCCCTTCCGGCCGAGCAGGTCGCCGAGCTTGCCGTAGATCGGCAGGCCGACCGTGGCGGTGAGCAGATAGGCGGTGATCGCCCAGGACATCCGGTCCAGGCCGTGCAGTTCGCCGACGATCTTCGGCAGGGCCGTGGCGACGATCATCTGCTCCAAGGCGGCCAGGAGCAGGGCCAGCATGAGCGCGAGGAAGATCAACCGCACCCGGCGGGGGCTCAGTTCGGCGGCCGGGGGCGGTGGTGGGGCGGGGGTGTCGGGAGGTGCCACCGCCGGTTCGTCCTGCGCCAGAGTGATCCCGCCCACTCACCGCTCCCCTCGTCGCGCTGCCACACCATTCCCGCGTAAAAGCGACAACTATGAGCAAGCGCGACGAGTTACGGCACACAGCCGAGCGGTACGGAGATCACCCGAACCGGTGAGAGGCACAACACCCGTGCCTCACTTGGGGCTTGAGCCCGCGGTGCCTACTTCTCGACCTCGGCGGCGAGCCTGGCGAGCAGCGCGTCGTAGATCCGGGCGAGGCCCTTGGGCGCGAAGGTCTTCTCGAAGAAGCCGCCGATGCCGCCGGCGCCGGTCCAGGTGGTGGTGACCACGACGCGGGACTTGCCCTCGCCGGCCGGGGTGACGCGCCAGGTGGTGACCATGGAGGAGTTGCGGTCCTTCTCGACCAGCTCCCCGTCGGTGGGCTCGGTCACCTCCAGCAGGCAGTCGCGCACGCGCTTGCTGGTGGCCTGGAGCTTCCAGTGGACGAGGGTGCCCTCGCCGTCGCCGCCCTCGCGGACCTCGTACTCGCTGAACTGCTCGGGCATCAGCCTCGCACGCGTGCCGCTGTAGTCGGCGAGGGCGTCGAACACCGTCTCCGCGTCCGCCGCGACGATCCGCTCCGTAGTGGCCTCGACCTGCGCCATCGCTCTCCTCCAGGACCTGGTTGCTCGGGGGTCGGGGCAAGCCAACCACCCCGCCGCCCGGGCCCCCAAATCGGGGGCGTCCCATCCGGTCGAACACGTTCGGAAAACACCCTCGCACGATCAAGGGAACATGTGTTCTATTCTGTGGTCAGTGCTACCGAGGAGGCGCCATGCGCTGGGAGAACCTCACAGCGGACTCCGAACACGGCCGGGCCGACGCCGCGCTGTTCGGCGCGGACGCGGTGACGACCCGTACCTTCGACACGCCGGAGTTCCGTGGGATCACGTTCCACGAGATCCGCGCCCGGTCGATCATCAACCGGGTGCCGGCGGTCTCCCGGATGTCGTTCCAGTGGACGGTGAACCCCTACCGGGGCTGCTCGCACGCGTGCGTGTACTGCTTCGCCCGCAAGACGCACAGCTATCTCGACCTCGACACCGGACTGGGCTTCGACAGCCAGATCGTCGTCAAGGTCAACGCGCCGGAGCTGCTGCGCCGGCAGCTGGCCTCGCACCGCTGGCAGGGCGAGCACATCGCCATGGGCACGAACGTCGACTGCTACCAGCGCGCCGAGGGCCGCTACCGGCTGATGCCCGGCATCATCGCGGCCCTGCGCGACCGCGCGAACCCCTTCTCGATCCTGACCAAGGGCACGCTGATCCTGCGCGACCTCGACCTGATCCGGCAGGCGGCGGAGGTGACCGACGTCGGCATCTCCGTCTCGGTCGGCTTCACCGACCAGGAGCTGTGGCGCACCGTCGAGCCGGGCACACCCGCGCCGGAGCGGCGTCTGGAGGTCGTCCGGGCCTTCGGCGAGCACGGCATCGGCTGCGGCGTGCTGATGGCGCCGGTCATCCCGTTCCTGAGCGACCGGCCCGACCAACTGCGGGCGACCGTACGGGCGATAGCCGCCTCCGGCGCCACGTCCGTCACTCCGCTGGTACTGCACCTGCGGCCCGGCGCTCGCGAGTGGTTCATGACCTGGCTGGGACAGCACCACCCGTACCTGGTGCCACGCTACGAGCGGCTGTACGCGGACGGCTCCTACGCGCCGAAGTGGTACCAGCGCCGGATCACCCGTCAGGTGCACGAACTGGCCGAGGAGTACGGCATCGGGCCCACGCGCCGGGGGACGCCCCGGCGGATCCGGCCTCCCGAGCCGGCGGCGGAGCCGCCCGTGTCCGGCCCCATCCAACTTTCGCTTCTTTAGGAGCATACGAGCGCATCCGAAGATCCGATCGGGTCATGAGTTTTACGGAATGAGTTCTTCCGGGACCGCTTTCCGGGACGATGCGGCGAGGACGGTGACCCTCGCGGGCCTCGATCCCGCCGTCCTGGGAGGACTCCATGAGAAAACGCGCAGCCGCGCTGTGCGGTGCCGCCGTCGTCGTGGCCGGGACCTTCACGGCCGTTCCCGCCGAGGCGAGCGCACCCAGCTCCGCGCACTCCGTGCCCACCGCGAAACTCACCTGGAAGAACTGCGCCACCGACACCTACCCGACGCTGCAGTGCGCGTCCCTGAAGGTGCCGCTGGACCACCGCAGGCCGCAGGGCCGGCAGATCACCCTCGCCCTGTCCCGCGTGCCGCACACCGCCAAGACGTACCAGGGGCCGCTCCTGGTCAACCCGGGCGGTCCCGGCGGCAGCGGTCTGACGCTCGCCGGCTTCGTCGCGTCCGCGCTGCCGAAGAAGGTCGCGGCCCAGTACGACGTCATCGGCTTCGACCCACGCGGCGTGGGCGCGAGCAAGCCCGCACTGGACTGCCGGCCGGGCCACTTCGACCCGGTCCGCCCGAACTCCCTGCCGACCTCGCCCGCGATCGAGAAGGCCAACCTCGACCGCGCCAAGTCCTTCGCCGCGGCCTGCGGCAAGAAGTACGGCGACCTGCTGCCGTACATCAACACCACCAGCGCCGTGCGCGACATGGACGCCGTCCGGCGGGCCCTGGGCGCCCAGAAGATCAACTACTTCGGCTACTCCTACGGCACGTACCTGGGCGCGGTCTACGCCAAGTTCTTCCCGGAGCGGGTGCGGCGGCTGGTCCTGGACTCCGTGGTCGACCCGACGGACGTCTGGTACGAGGCCAACCTCAACCAGGACCTCGCCTTCAACGACCGCCACCGCGCCTTCCTGGCCTGGGTCGCCCGGTACGACACGACCTACAAGCTGGGCACCGACCCCGAGAAGGTCGAGGCCAAGTGGTACGCCATGCGTTCCGCCCTGGCGAAGAAGCCGGCGGGCGGCACCGTGGGCGCCTCGGAACTGGAGGACACCTTCCTGCCGGGCGGTTACTACAACGGCTACTGGCCGAGCCTCGCCGAGGCGTTCGCGGCCTGGGTCAACGACAAGGATCCCGAGCCGCTGGTCGAGGCGTACGAGAACTTCGGCGCGGTCGACGCCTCGGGGGACAACGGCTACAGCGTCTACACCTCCGTGCAGTGCCGCGACGCCGGCTGGCCACGTGACTGGCGGCGGTGGCGCGAGGACAACTGGGCGGTGTACGAGAAGGCGCCGTTCATGACCTGGAACAACGCCTGGTACAACGCGCCCTGCGCGTTCTGGCCGACGGACTCGCTGCGTCCGGTGAACGTCGCCAACGGCAAGCTGCCGCCGGTGCTGCTGTTCCAGGCGACGGGCGACGCGGCCACTCCGTACGAGGGCGCCGTCACGGCCCACCGCCTGCTGGCCCGCTCCAGCCTGGTCGTCGAGGAGGGCGGCGGCAACCACGGCATCACGCTGAGCGGGAACGCCTGCCTGGACGCGCACTTGGCGGCGTATCTGACCGACGGCACCGTGCCGCGCGGGTACGGCGCCGCCGACGCCGTGTGCGAGGCGCTGCCGGACCCGGAGCCGGCGGCGTCGGCCGAGGGGGCGTCGAAGAAGGCGGGATCGGCCGCCGGCAAGGGCTCGACACTGCACGGCCTGCTCGGCTTCCGCGGCTGAGCGGTTGACGGACCGTCCGTCCGGGGGCGGGCCTGTCGGACCCATGGTCCACCATGGACCCATGAGTGAGCTGACGAGGATCCCCGCCCCCGACGGAGTCGCCCCCGCGGCGCAGTACAGCCATGTGGTCATGGGCACGGGCCGTCTCGTGGCGATCGCCGGCCAGCTCCCGCTCGACGAGCAGGGCCGGCCGGTCGGCGCGGGCGACCCGGCGGCACAGGCCCGCCAGGTCTTCGAGAACCTCCGGCGGTGCCTCGCCGCCGCCGGGGCGAGCTTCGACGACGTCGTCAAGCTCACCTACTTCGTCACGGACACGGCCCACCTGCCCGCGATCCGGGCCGCCCGAGCGGCTTACATACCCGACGACCGGCTCCCGGCCGCGTCGGCGGTGCGGGTCGCCGGGCTGGTCCGCCCCGAGTGCCTGCTGGAGATCGAGGCGTTCGCCGTGGTGGCCGGGTGACTGGCCTGCGCGTACGGGAGATGACGCTCGCCGACTGCGAGCGCGTCGCGGAGATCCGGGTCCGTGGCTGGCAGCATGCGTACCGGGGCATGGTGCCGCAGTCCTACCTCGACGGGCTCGACGTCGCGGAGGACGCCGAGCGGCGCCGCGCCCTTCTCGCGCGGGCCGACGGCACGGTGGTGAACCTGGTCGCCGAGGACGCGGGCGGCGAGGTCGTCGGCTGGGGCTGCCACGGCCCGTACCGGGAGGGCGAAGTCCGCACCGGGGACGCCGAGTTGTACGCGATCTACGTCCATCCGGACCATCTCGGGCAGGGTGCGGGGCAGGCCCTGCTCGCGGAAACCGTCTCGCGCTGCGCCGCCGCGGGCCACGGCCGCCTCCTGCTGTGGGTGCTCAAGGAGAACGTCCGGGCCCGCCGCTTCTACGAACGGGCCGGTCTGCGGCCGGACGGCGCCGTGGCGCCCTTCGAGGTCGAGGGCGTGATGGTGCCGGAGGTGCGCTACGCCGGACCGCTCTGACTCACCGCTGTTTCGGGATCCGCCCCAGTGCGCGCACGGCCGCCTCCGCCAGCGCCGGGTGCGCCAGGGCCTCGTTCAGCACGGGTCCGGCCCGGCCGTCGCCCAGGGTGCCGAGCCCGTCCACGCAGGCGAGGGCCACCCGGCGGTACGGATCGTGCGGGCGCAGCCGGCGCCGCAGGGTGGTGATCAGCGCGGGCACGGCCTCCGGAGCACGCAGCTCCACCAGCAGGCGGACCGGGTGCAGGGCGTAGGCGACGCGCAGTTCGTTGGTGGCGAGGGCGGCGGCCGCGCGGGCGGTGCGCGGGTCGCCGAGGCGGGCGAGGGCGTACGCGGCGGAGGCGCAGCGCGGCGGATCACGGTGGTTCAGCAGCAGCACGAGGGACTCGAAGGCCCGCCGGTCCCCCGCCAGACCGAGCCGGAACGCCGCCAGCTCCCGGGCCCACAGCGGCTGCCCGGGCTCGGTCAGCACCCCCGCGAGGGCGTCGAGGTCGTCGGTCGCCACGAGCCGCTCGAACGCGGGCGACGTCCCCGACTCCTGCCGTAAGCGCTCCGTGAGTGATCGCAACTCTTCGTCCATGACACCGAGGTTAGGACTCCGGCCCGCCGCTCGGGACGTACATCACAAAGACGGGGACTGGCGCGCTCGTTACCCGCCAGTTAAGCTCAGACGAGCGAGTTACCCACTCGCTTCCCTGCCGACGGTCTGGTGACGCGGCCGCCGCAGGAGCAGTCGGTTCGGTGCCTCAGGTACCGCAGTACGACCCGGCCCCGGGACAGGGCCGGTCGGAACGGCCGTTCACCCCGGGCGTGTGCACGCCCGCGAGCGACGGCACCGGGCGTGTGCGCATGGCAGCCCGGACCACACCCGCACTCCTCACGCGCCCGGTGCGCCCCGGAATCCGGCTCTCGCCGGCTCTCCCGGCGCACCCGGGACGCGTTCCCCGTCGTCACCACCCTCATCCTGGAGTCCCGCGATGGCCACTCCCCTTTCCGACCCGTCCCTGTCCCCGCTGCGGACCGTCGCCGTCGTCGGCCTCGGCACGATGGGCACCGGCATCGCCGAGGTGCTCGCCAAGGCCGGCCGCGAGGTCGTCGGCATCGACATCAGCGAGGCCCAGGCCGCGCAGTGCGTCGCCGCCCTGGAGGCCTCCACCGCCCGTGGCGTCGAGCGCGGGCGGCTGACCGAGCAGGAGCGCGCCGAGATCCTGGCCCGGGTCCGCACCTCCGCCGACCTGCGGGCCGCGGCCGAGGCCGACCTGGTCATCGAGGTCGCGCCCGAGTCGTACGAGGTCAAGCAGCAGATCTTCCGGGAGCTCGACGGGATCGTGCGTCCCGGGACCATCCTGGCGACCGGCACCAACGCCCTGTCCGTCACACGGCTGGCCGCCGACTCGGCGCATCCCGAGCGGGTGCTGGGCCTGCACTTCTTCAACCCGGCCCCGGCCATGAAGCTGGTCGAGGTCGTCTCCTCGGTGCTGACCGCGCCGGCGGCCGTCACGGCGGTCACCGACCTCGCGCTCGACCTGGGCAAGGAGCCCGTCGCGGTCGGCGACCGGCCCGGATTCGTCGCCGACGGCCTGCTCTTCGGCTATCTCAACCAGGCCGCCGCGATGTACGAGGCGAAGTACGCCTCCCGCGAGGACATCGACGCCGCGATGCGGCTCGGCTGCGGTCTGCCCATGGGTCCGCTGGCTCTGCTCGACCTGATCGGCGTCGACACCGCCCGCACGGTCCTGGACGCCATGTACGCCGAGTCCCGCGACCGGCTGCACGCCCCCGCGCCGATCCTCAAGCAGCTCAGCGAGGCCGGCCTGACGGGCCGCAAGGCGGGGCGCGGCTTCTACACGTACGAGGCGCCGGGCAGCGGCACGGTGGTGCCGGACGCGCTCACCCCGCAGGAGGGCGGCGACACGGTCGCCGGCCGCACGGTCCGCTCGGTCGGTGTCGCGGGCTCCGGCACGATGGCCTCCGGGATCGCCGAGGTCTTCGCCAAGGCCGGGTTCGAGGTCGTGCTGGCCGCCCGCAGCGAGGAGAAGGCGCAGACCGCCAAGGCCCGCATCGGCAAGTCCCTGGCCCGCTCGGTCGACAAGGGCCGGCTGACCGCCGAGGCGGCCGCCGCGACCCTGGACCGCATCACGGCCACGGGCACGTACGACGACTTCGCCGGCGTCGACCTGGCCCTGGAGGCGGTCGCCGAGGACCTGGAGGTCAAGCGGCAGCTGTTCGCCGCGCTGGACAAGGTCTGCAAGCCGGGCGCGATCCTGGCCACCACGACCTCGTCCCTGCCGGTCGTCGCCTGCGCCCGGGCCACCTCGCGTCCGCAGGACGTGATCGGCATGCACTTCTTCAACCCGGCGCCGGCCATGAAGCTGGTCGAGGTGGTCCGCACGGTGCTGACCGCCGACGACGTCCACGCCACGGTCCGCGAGGTCTGCGGCAGGATCAGGAAGCACGCCGTCGACTGCGGGGACCGCGCCGGTTTCATCGTGAACGCGCTGCTGTTCCCCTACCTCAACAACGCGATCAAGATGGTCCAGGAGCACTACGCCTCGCTGGACGACATCGACGCGGCGATGAAGCTGGGCGGCGGCTACCCGATGGGCCCGTTCGAGCTGCTGGACGTCGTCGGACTCGATGTCTCGCTCGCCATCGAGAAGGTCCTGCACCGCGAGTTCCGCGACCCGGGCCTCGCCCCGGCGCCGCTGCTGGAGCACCTGGTGGCCGCGGGCTGCCTCGGCCGCAAGACCGGCCGTGGCTTCCGCGAATATGCCAAGCGCTGACCGTCCCGGCGACTGGTTCCGGTCCGGCTCCGAGTGGGGCGGCCTGCTCGGCCCGGACCGGTTCCCGCCCCTGTCCGGCGCGGGCGGCGAACCGGCTCATGCGCACCGAGCTGCGCACATGCAGTACGTTCAGGGCATGTCCCAGCCCGCCAAGTCCGCACGTACACCAGCTACGACCGACGCGCCGGAACGTGCCGCAGGCTCCCGTGCCGCCGCCCAGCGGCTCAAGATGCGCCGGGAACTGGCGGCCGCCGCGATGGAGCTGTTCGCGACCAAGGGGTACGAGGCGACCACCGTCGACGAGATCGCGGCCCAGGCCGGGGTCGCCCGCCGCACCTTCTTCCGCCACTTCCGCTCCAAGGAAGAGGCGATCTTCCCCGACCACGACGACACCCTCATCCGCGCCGAGGCGGTGCTCAACGCCGCCCCGGCGCACGAGCATCCGCTCGACACGGTGTGCCGCGGCATCAAGGAAGTCATGCGGATGTACGCGGCCCGGCCGGAGATCTCGGTCGCCCGCTACAAGCTGACGCGCGAGGTGCCCACCCTGCGCGAGGCGGAGATCGCGTCGGTGGCCCGCTACGAGCGTCTGTTCACCCGCTACCTCCTCGGCCACTTCGACGAGCGCGCGCACGCCGACGACGCCAACGACGACCCGCTGCTGGCGGAGGTCGCCGCGTCGGCGGTCGTCACCGCCCACAACCACGTCCTGCGGCGCTGGCTGAGGGCCGGCGGGCAGGGGGACGTGGAGGCGCAGCTCGACCACGCCTTCGCCATCGTGCGCCGGACCTTCGGCACCGGGATCGGCGCCGGGCGCTCGGCGGAGCCGCAGCCGGCCGCGGCCACGGCCTCGGCGCAGGGTGAGGTGCTGGTCACGGTCGCCCGCACCGACGCCCCGCTGGACGAGGTCATGCGGACGATCGAGCAGGCGCTCAAGGAGCGCTGAGCGGCTCACCGCACTGTGATGACGGCCACCCTTCGGGGTGGCCGTTTTGGCATGTCAGGGGCCTTTTTGCGGGGCCTCGGCGAGGCCGTTCGATCGATCATCGCTCATGTGTTACGCAAAGATTTCATCTGAGAGCAAGTTCTGGCACTCAGTGCCTTGCGGGGTGACACGCGGTGTCATACGTTGAAGGGGTCCGGGCGGCGTCCCAACGGGCTCCGCGCCCGTCCGCCCCGGACGCCTGCGTCACAGGCAACCTCCCGCGCCACCAGCGCTGCCGAACAGCACCACCGCCGAACCGACGGCACCCTCCCGACCCTCAGCAGCACCGACGTAACCATCGGCGCCCCTCCCTCAGGGCGCTCACCGCCGGAGGCAACACCGTGACCGTGAAGGACATCCTGGCCGCGATCCAGTCGCCCGACTCCACGTCGGAGGACTTCGCCGCCCTCCCGCTCCCCGAGTCGTACCGCGCGATCACCGTGCACAAGGACGAGACGGAGATGTTCGCCGGGCTCGCCACGCGCGACAAGGACCCCCGCAAGTCGATCCACCTGGACGAGGTGCCGCTGCCCGAGCTCGGCCCGGGCGAGGCCCTGGTGGCCGTCATGGCCTCCTCGGTCAACTACAACTCGGTGTGGACGTCGATCTTCGAGCCGCTGTCCACCTTCGGCTTCCTGGAGCGCTACGGCCGCACCAGCGACCTGGCCAAGCGCCACGACCTGCCGTACCACATCATCGGCTCCGACCTCGCGGGCGTCGTCCTGCGCACCGGCCCGGGCGTCAACGCCTGGCGGCCCGGTGACGAGGTCGTCGCGCACTGCCTGTCCGTCGAGCTGGAGTCGTCCGACGGCCACAACGACACGATGCTCGACCCGGAGCAGCGGATCTGGGGCTTCGAGACCAACTTCGGCGGCCTCGCCGAGATCGCCCTGGTGAAGTCCAACCAGCTCATGCCCAAGCCCGACCACCTCAGCTGGGAGGAGGCCGCCGCTCCCGGCCTGGTCAACTCCACCGCCTACCGGCAGCTGGTCTCCCGCAACGGCGCCGCCATGAAGCAGGGCGACAACGTGCTCATCTGGGGCGCGAGCGGCGGACTGGGCAGCTACGCCACGCAGTTCGCGCTGGCCGGCGGCGCCAACCCCATCTGTGTCGTCTCCTCCCCGCAGAAGGCGGAGATCTGCCGGTCCATGGGCGCCGAGGCGATCATCGACCGCAACGCCGAGGGTTACAAGTTCTGGAAGGACGAGAACACCCAGGACCCCAAGGAGTGGAAGCGCTTCGGCAAGCGCATCCGCGAGCTCACCGGCGGCGAGGACATCGACATCGTCTTCGAGCACCCCGGCCGCGAGACCTTCGGCGCGTCCGTCTTCGTCACCCGCAAGGGCGGCACCATCACCACCTGCGCCTCCACCTCGGGCTACATGCACGAGTACGACAACCGCTACCTGTGGATGTCCCTGAAGCGGATCATCGGCTCGCACTTCGCCAACTACCGCGAGGCCTGGGAGGCCAACCGGCTCATCGCGAAGGGCAAGATCCACCCGACCCTGTCCAAGGTGTACTCCCTGGAGGACACCGGCCAGGCCGCCTTCGACGTGCACCGCAACCTGCACCAGGGCAAGGTCGGCGTGCTGTGCATGGCCCCCGAGGAGGGCCTGGGCGTGCGCGACGAGGCCAAGCGCGCCCAGCACATCGACGCCATCAACCGCTTCCGGAACATCTGAGGAGCGCTGCATGACTGAGCGTCAGCCCGCCGAAGGCAGGCGGGAGAAGGACCGGCCGTGGCTCATGCGCACGTACGCCGGTCACTCCACGGCCGAGGCGTCCAACGAGCTGTACCGGCGCAACCTCGCCAAGGGCCAGACGGGTCTGTCGGTGGCGTTCGACCTGCCGACGCAGACCGGCTACGACTCCGACCACATCCTCGCCCGCGGCGAGGTGGGCCGGGTCGGCGTGCCGATCGCGCACGTCGGTGACATGCGCCGGCTGTTCCAGGACATCCCCCTGGAGCAGATGAACACCTCGATGACCATCAACGCCACGGCCATGTGGCTGCTGGCGCTCTACCAGGTCGTCGCCGAGGAGCAGGGTGCGGACATCACCAAGCTCCAGGGCACGACCCAGAACGACATCGTCAAGGAGTACCTGTCCCGGGGGACGCACGTCTTCCCCCCGGGACCCTCCCTCCGCCTGACGACGGACATGATCGCGTACACGGTCTCCCACCTGCCGAAGTGGAACCCGATCAACATCTGCAGCTACCACCTGCAGGAGGCGGGCGCCACGCCGGTGCAGGAGATCGCCTACGCGATGTCCACCGCGATCGCCGTGCTCGACGCCGTGCGCGACTCCGGCCAGGTGCCGCAGGAGCGCATGGGCGATGTCGTCGGCCGGATCTCGTTCTTCGTGAACGCGGGTGTCCGCTTCATCGAGGAGATGTGCAAGATGCGCGCCTTCGGCCGCATCTGGGACAAGGTCACCCGCGAGCGGTACGGCATCGAGAACCCCAAGCACCGCCGCTTCCGCTACGGCGTCCAGGTCAACTCCCTGGGCCTGACGGAGGCGCAGCCGGAGAACAACGTCCAGCGGATCGTGCTGGAGATGCTGGCCGTCACCCTCTCCAAGGACGCCCGCGCGCGTGCCGTGCAGCTGCCCGCCTGGAACGAGGCCCTCGGCCTGCCCCGCCCCTGGGACCAGCAGTGGTCCCTGCGCATCCAGCAGGTGCTGGCGTACGAGAGCGACCTGCTGGAGTACGAGGACATCTTCGAGGGCTCGAAGGTGATCGAGGAGAAGGTCGACGGACTGGTCGAGGCGGCGCTCGCCGAGATGGACCGCATCGAGGAGATGGGCGGCGCGATGGCGGCCGTCGAGTCCGGCTACCTCAAGTCGCAGCTGGTCGCCTCGCACGCCGAGCGGCGGGGCCGGATCGAGTCCGGCCAGGAGAAGATCGTCGGCGTCAACATCTTCGAGGGCACCGAGCCCAACCCGCTCACCGCCGACCTGGACACCGCGATCCAGACGGTGGACCCGGCGGTGGAGGCCCGGGTCATCGAGGCGCTGCAGCAATGGCGCGACAGCCGCTACCAGCCGCCCTTCAACCACCCGCGGCCCTGCAAGGCCCTGGAGCGGCTGAAGGAGGCGGCCCGCGGCACGGAGAACCTCATGGAGGCCACCCTGGAGTGCGCCCGCGCCGGCGCGACGACCGGCGAGTGGGCCGGGGCTCTGCGCGAGGTGTTCGGCGAGTTCCGGGCGCCCACGGGCGTCTCCTCGGCGCCGGTGGCCGTCCCCGTCGAGGAGGGCAGCACGCTCGCCCTGGTGCGCCGCAAGGTGGACCTGACGGCCGAGGACCTGGGCGTGGGCAAGCTGCGCTTCCTGGTCGGCAAGCCGGGCCTGGACGGGCACTCCAACGGCGCCGAGCAGATCGCGGTGCGCGCCCGGGACGCCGGCTTCGAGGTGGTCTACCAGGGCATCCGCCTGACGCCCGAGCAGATCGTGGACGCGGCCCTCGCGGAGGACGTGCACGCGGTCGGGCTGTCCATCCTGTCCGGCTCGCACGCCCAGCTGGTGCCGGACGTCCTCGAACGGCTCCGTGTGGCCGGTGCCACAGACATCCCGGTGATCGCCGGTGGCATCATCCCGAATGGTGACGCCGAGCAGCTCAGGCAAGCCGGAGTGGCCGCGGTCTTCACCCCGAAGGACTTCGACATCACCGGGATCATCGGCCGCATCGTCGACGAGATCCGGAAAGCGAACAAGCTCGACCCCCTGGAGGTCCCCGCATGACCACGGTCAACCGCCTTCGCCCCCGGCGTTCCTGCCTGGCGGTACCGGGCTCGAACCCGCGCTTCCTGGAGAAGGCCCAGGGCCTCCCGGCGGACCAGGTCTTCCTCGACCTGGAGGACGCCTGCGCCCCGCTGGCCAAGCCCGAGGCGCGGCACACCATCGTCAAGTTCCTCAACGAGGGCGACTGGACGGGCAAGACGCGCGTGGTCCGGGTCAACGACTGGACGACCGAGTGGACGTACCGCGACGTCGTCACGGTCGTCGAGGGGGCCGGCCAGAACCTCGACTGCATCATGCTGCCGAAGGTCCAGGACGCGCAGCAGATCGTCGCCCTCGACCTGCTGCTGACGCAGATCGAGAAGACGATGGGCTTCGAGGTCGGCAAGATCGGCATCGAGGCGCAGATCGAGAACGCGCAGGGCCTGAACAACGTCAACGAGATCGCGCAGGCCTCCCAGCGCGTGGAGACCATCATCTTCGGCCCGGCCGACTTCATGGCCTCCATCAACATGAAGTCGCTGGTCGTGGGCGAGCAGCCGCCCGGCTACCCGGCGGACGCCTACCACTACATCCTGATGAAGATCCTGATGGCCGCCCGCGCCAACAACCTCCAGGCGATCGACGGCCCTTACCTGCAGATCCGCAACGTCGACGGCTACCGCGAGGTCGCGCAGCGCGCCGCCGCGCTCGGCTTCGACGGCAAGTGGGTGCTGCACCCCGGCCAGGTCGAGGCGTCCAACGAGATCTTCTCGCCGTCCCAGGAGGACTACGACCACGCCGAGCTGATCCTGGACGCGTACGACTACTACACGTCCGAGGCGGGCGGCAAGAAGGGCTCGGCGATGCTCGGCGACGAGATGATCGACGAGGCCAGCCGCAAGATGGCCCTGGTCATCGCGGGCAAGGGACGCGCCGCCGGCATGCAGCGCACCAGCACGTTCGAGATCCCGGAGGCCTGAGCGCGATGCAGTTCGGACGCACCTACGAGGAGTTCGAGGTCGGCGCGACGTACAAGCACTGGCCGGGCAAGACGGTCACGGAGTACGACGACCACCTGTTCTGTCTCCTCACCATGAACCACCACCCGCTCCACATGGACACGAACTATGCGGAGAAGACGACCGACTTCGGCAGGAACGTCGTCGTGGGCAACTACATCTACTCCCTGCTGCTCGGCATGAGCGTGCCGGACATCTCCGGCAAGGCGATCGCCAACCTGGAGATCGAGTCGCTCAGGCACGTGGCGCCGACCTTCCACGGCGACACGGTCTACGGCCAGACGACGGTGCTCGACAAGTGGCCGTCGAAGTCGAAGGACGACCGCGGCATCGTCTACGTCGAGACCAAGGGCTACAAGCAGGACGGCACCCTGGTCTGCGTGTTCCGCCGCAAGGTGATGGTGCCGACCGAGACGTACATCAAGGAGCGCGGCGGCGAGCAGCCCGGCCGCCCGGAGCTGCGAGAGCAGGAGAAGTAGTCATGGCGCGACTCGCCCAGACCGCCGGTCTGACGGACGTCCAGCAGGAGATCCTGTCCACCGTCCGGGACTTCGTCGACAAGGAGATCATTCCGGTCGCCACGGAGCTGGAGCACCGCGACGAGTACCCGCAGGCGATCGTCGACGGGCTGAAGGAGTTGGGCCTGTTCGGCCTGATGATTCCCGAGGAGTACGGCGGTCTGGGCGAGTCGCTCCTGACCTACGCCCTCTGCGTCGAGGAGATCGCACGCGGCTGGATGTCGGTGTCCGGCATCATCAACACCCACTTCATCGTGGCGTACATGCTCAAGCAGCACGGCACGCAGGAGCAGAAGGACCACTTCCTGCCGAGGATGGCGGCCGGCGACATCCGGGGCGCCTTCTCGATGTCGGAGCCGGGTCTCGGCTCGGACGTGTCCGCGATCACGTCGAAGGCGGTGAAGGACGGCGACGAGTACGTCCTGAACGGCCAGAAGATGTGGCTCACGAACGGCGGAACGTCGTCCCTGGTGGCCGTTCTGGTGCGAAGTGACGAAGGTCACCCCGAGGGCACCGCACCCCACAAGTCGATGACCACCTTCCTCGTCGAGAAGGAGCCCGGCTTCGGCGAGGTCCGGCCCGGCCTCACCATTCCCGGCAAGATCGACAAGATGGGGTACAAGGGGGTCGACACCACCGAACTCATCATGGATGGCCTGCGGATTCCTGCGGATCGCGTGCTGGGCGGGGTCACCGGCCGTGGTTTCTACCAGATGATGGACGGTGTCGAAGTCGGCCGCGTGAACGTCGCGGCCCGTGGCTGCGGCGTCGCGCAGCGTGCGTTCGAACTGGGCGTCCAGTACGCGCAGCAGCGTCACACCTTCGGTAAGCCGATCGCCCAGCACCAGGCGATCCAGTTCAAGCTGGCCGAGATGGCTACCAAGGTCGAGGCCGCGCATGCGATGATGGTGAACGCAGCACGCAAAAAGGACTCCGGGGAACGAAACGACCTTGAAGCCGGTATGGCGAAGTATCTTGCTTCCGAATACTGCAAGGAGGTCGTGGAGGACGCCTTCCGGATCCACGGCGGCTACGGCTTCTCCAAGGAGTACGAGATCGAACGCCTCTACCGCGAGGCGCCGATGCTGCTGATCGGTGAAGGTACCGCCGAGATCCAGAAAATGATCATCGGCAGGCGCCTGCTCGAGGAGTATCGATTCCAGGGCTGAATGTCCGGATACGGGGTGTTTTCTTGGAGAAGAAGATCACACCCCGTCAGCACTCTTCGGCCGCCGACTCGGCTGCCTGGCTTACCCAGTTACGGCCCCGAGCCGCTACGATCGCCGGAAAGCCGCCGTCCCCCGTCAGAGTGCGGCATCATCCGCTACGAAGGTCATCCATGCCCCACAGCCAAACCTCTGCACCTCGCGACAGCCGGGCCGGCGTACGCCTCGCGCGCGGAGCATCGCCGTGGCTCCTTCCGACCGTCGCCACCGCAGCCCTCAGCCTGGCCCGCGCCCGCCGCTCCGGCGCCGCGAAGGCCGTCGCCGTTCCCGCCACCGCGCTCGCGGCGGGAATGCTGTGGTTCTTCCGCGACCCCGAGCGCGAGATCACCCAGGGCCGGGTCATCTCGCCCGCCGACGGTGTGGTGCAGAGCATCATGCCGTGGAAGGACGGCCGCACCCGCGTCGCGATCTTCATGAGCCCGCTGAACGTCCACGTGAACCGCGCCCCGCTGGCCGGCACGGTGACGTCGGTCGAGCACATCCCCGGTGGCTTCGTTCCCGCCTTCAACAAGGAGAGCGAGAACAACGAGCGCGTCGTCTGGCACTTCGACACCGAGCTCGGCGACATCGAGATGATCCAGATCGCCGGCGCGGTCGCCCGCCGCATCGTTCCCTACCTGCCCGAGGGCACCAAGGTCGAGCAGGGCGAGCGGATCGGCCTGATCCGCTTCGGCTCGCGCGTCGACCTCTACCTGCCCGAGGGCGTGGAGGTCGCGGTCGAGGTCGGGCAGAAGACCGTGGCTGGGGTGACTCGCATTGACCGTGATTGATCCTGACACCAAGGCCGGCTGGGTCCCGGAGGTCGACGAGGTCGACGAAGAGGAGGAGATGCCCCTCTCTCTGCGCCTGTCGATAGCGGACACCCTGACGCTCGGCAACGCCACATGTGGCTTCATGGCGGTGTACTTCACCACCACGGGCATTCTGATCCCGCACCTCACGGGCAGCCAGGAGACCGGCATGGCCCGCCACAGCGCGGCCACCGCGGTCATCCTGATGCTCTGCGCGGCGGTCTTCGACCTCTTCGACGGGCTGGTGGCGCGCAAGCTGCGCTCCTCGCCCATGGGCGCGGAGCTGGACAACCTCTCCGACCTGATCAGCTTCGGGCTGGCGCCGGCGTACTTCGTGCTGGTGTACGGCATGGTCGCGGACGACGCGCACCAGCGGGTGGCGGCGGTCGGGGCGATCGTCGTCCTGCTGGCGGTGGTGCTCCGGCTCGCGCGGTTCTCGTGCGTCACAGTGAAGGACGGCACCTTCCAGGGCATGCCCTCGCCGTTCGGCGCGCTGACGGTGGTGTCCATCGTTCTGCTGGAGCTGCCCTTCGTGGCGACGCTGCTGGCGATTCTGGGGACCGCGTGGCTGATGGTGTCCCGTGTGGAATACCCCAAACCTCGGGGTCGACTCGCGGTCGCGATGCTTTCCTGGATCGTGCTGAGCATGGGCCTGCTGGCGGCGTGGGCGTTCGACGCGCCGAGCGGCCAGCTGCTGCTGCAGACCGGCTGCGCGCTGCAGCTGGTCATGGGGGCGGTGATCCCGCTGTTCGCGACGGCCCGGCGGGTGAACAACTTCCGCGACAACAGGCGCGAGGCCCGGGCGGCGCAGCTGCCGTGACGGCGCAGCGGTGTCCGTAGCGACGGAACGACGACGAAGGCCCCGAGCGATCCGCTCGGGGCCTTCGTCGTGTCTGCCGCCGGTCCGCCCCGCGGCCGGGGCGGCGCACGGAGCCGACGGCTCAGGTCAGGAAGTCGTGTCCGATCCGTTCCGCGACGCGTTCCAGGATCGGGCCCGCCTCGGCGATGCACTTCGCCACGTCCGGTTCGGCGTCCGTCAGGGGGTAGGCGCGGCGGAAACCGGAGCGGCCCAGGACCTCCGGGGGCAGGGCGAGGCGGCCGCAGACCGCCACGACGTCCTTGCCTGCGGCCCGGGCCGCGGCAGCCACGCCCGCCGGGGCCTTGCCGTGCAGGGTCTGCTCGTCGAGCGAGCCCTCCCCGGTGATCACCAGGTCGGCGCGCTCCAGCGCGGGGGCGAAGCCCAGCACGTCGAGCATGACCTCGATACCGGGACGGAAGCGGGCGCCGAGCAGCAGCGCGCCGTAGCCGATGCCGCCGGCGGCGCCCGCGCCCGGCGCGGCGGCGTACTCGGCGGCCCGGGGGCCGGCCGGGCCCTCCAGGACCTTCGCGAAGTGTGCGAGGGCGGCGTCCAGGGTCTCGACGTCGTCCGGTGAGGCGCCCTTCTGCGGCCCGTAGACCGCGGGCGCGCCCTTCGGTCCGGTCAGGGGATTGTCGACGTCACTGGCGAGGACCAGTTCGACCTCGGCGAGGCGCGGGTCCAGCCCCGACAGATCCGCCGAGGCGAGTCCGGCCAGGCCACCGCCGCCCGGGGGCACCGGCTCGCCGTCCACGTCCAGGAAACGGGCGCCCAGCGCCGACAGCATCCCGGCGCCGCCGTCCGTGGTGGCGCTGCCGCCGACCCCGAAGACGATCGTGCGGGCCCCCGCGTCCAGGGCGGCCCGCAGCAGCTCGCCGGAGCCGTACGTCGACGCCGTGAGCGGGGCGAAGACCCCGGCCGGCAGCCGCTGCAGCCCGCTGGCCTCGGCCATCTCCACGACGGCGGTGCCCTCGCGCAGCGCGAACGCCGCCGTCACCTCGTCGCCGAGGGGACCGGCGACCCGTACCTCCCGGCGCTCGAACCCGGCCGCGACCGCCGCGGCCACGGTCCCGTCGCCGCCGTCGGCCACGGGCAGCGCCTCGACCTGGAGGCCCGGCACGGCCCGGCGCAGTCCGGCGGTCACCCGTTCGGCGACCTCCACGGCCGTCAGCGACCCCTTGAACTTGTCCGCGGCGACGAGCACCCGCTGGATCCTCCGGGTGCCGCTCACTGCAGCGTCCGCCACTTGCACTCCCCTTGCTCTCCGGGCCCTCACGCATGTCAAGGCCAGTCGCGCCGCTGCGACCTTAACCGGAGGACGCCCCGGCCGTCAGCCTCTGCCCAGCCCTCGGACCGCGCCCCGGAACGGGTAAACCGTAACCATGACCCCCGCACGCACCGAGACAGACCTGGCGAACCGCATCCTCGGCGGCTGGCAGGGCCGCATCGCGGGCAACATGCTCGGCAAGCCCGTGGAGCAGGGCGAGGTGTGGACCCGCGACCGCATCGACCGCTATCTGAGGCAGGCCGCCGCCCTCCCCCTCACCGACTACCTGCCCGAGCCGATCAGCGAGCACGACGGCTTCGAGCTGCGCCCGGAGTGGCGCCAGTGCGTTCGCGGCCGCATCCACGGCAGCTGCCGTGACGACGACGTCGACTACGCGATCCTCGGCCTGGACCTGCTGGAGACCCACGGCTTCGGCTTCAGCACCGAGCAGGTCGGCGACCTGTGGCTGCTGCGGCTGCCCTACCTGCAGACCTTCACGGCCGAGCGGGCCGCGTACCGCAACCTCGCCAACGGGCTCAAGCCTCCGTTGACGGCGACGTACGACAACCCGTACCAGGAGTGGATCGGGGCGTTGATCCGCGCCGACATCCACGGCTGGACCTGCCCCGGCGTGCCGCGCCGGGCCGCCGCGCTGGCCCGGCGGGACGCGGTGCTCTCGCACACCGGCAACGGCGTGTACGGGGCGATGTGGGCGGCGGCGCTGATCGCGGCGGCGTTCACGGCGCCCACCGTGCGGCACGCCGTCGACGAGGCCCTGACCGTGATCCCGGCGAGCAGCCGTCTGGCCCGCACCGTCCGCCGGGTCGCCTCCCTGCACGACACCCGGATGCCGTGGGAGGACACACTGAGCACGGTCGCCGAGGAGACCGCCGGGATGGGCTGGATCCACACCGTCCCGAACGCCGCCGTCCTCACGGCGGGCCTGCTCTACGGCGACGGCGACTTCACCCGCACCATCACGCTGACCGTGCGCGGCGGCCTGGACACCGACTCCAACGGCGCGACGGCCGGCTCGGTCGCGGGCGTGTTCGGCGGGGCCGCGGCCATCCCGGACCAGTGGACAGTCCCGCTGGAGGACACGGTCCGCAGCGCGGTGTTCGGTTTCGACGGCGTACGGATCAGCGAGCTGGCGGAGCGGACGGTGCGGCTGGCGGAGGCCGGGGGCTGATTCCGCCGGCCCCCCCTGACGTGCCCCGCCGCTATCCTGCCGGGATGAGCACCCTGGACTACGCCGCCTACATCGCGTCCCTGCCCCGCGTCCTCGTCGGCGCCGCCGCGCTGTTCCGGGACGGTGAGGGGCGGGTCCTGCTCGTGGAGCCCAACTACCGGGACGGCTGGGCGCTGCCGGGCGGCACCGTCGAGTCCGACGACGGGGAGACCCCGCGGCAGGGCGCCCGGCGCGAGACGGCCGAGGAGATCGGCCTGGACCGCGAGCCCGGCCGGCTGCTGGCGGTGGACTGGGTGCCCGGCACGGGCCGTCCGCCGCTGGTGGCGTACCTGTACGACGGCGGGGTGCTCGGCGAGGACGACCTCAAGGCGATCCGCCTCCAGGAGGAGGAACTGCTGTCCTGGCGCCTGGTCCCGCGCGCGGAGCTGACCGACCACCTGCCGGGCGCCCTCGGCCGCCGGGTCCTGGCGGGCCTGGACGTCCTCGCCGACGGCTCCGGTACGGCCGAGCTGGAGAACGGCCACCGGGTGGCCTGACGCCGCGCCCGGCCGGGGGGCTGCGGCGGTGTGCTGCCCGATATCCGTTCGCGGTCGCCCCGCGGCCCGGCCTACCCTCGCCGACATGGCCAAGCCCCTTGTCGCCCTGCTCACCGGTGCCGGGATCAGCACCGACTCCGGCATCCCCGACTACCGCGGCCCGAACGGGCTGTGGCGGCGGGATCCGGACGCCGAGAAGCTCGTCACGTACGAGTACTACATGGGCGACCCGGAGATCCGGCGCCGGTCGTGGCGGATGCGGCTGGAGACCCACGCCCTGCGCCCCGAGCCGAACGCCGCGCACCGGGCGGTGGCCGATCTTGAGCGGTCGGGGGTGCCGGTACGGGTGATCACGCAGAACGTGGACGGGCTGCACCAGCAGGCCGGGATGCCCGCCCGCAAGGTGCTCGAACTGCACGGCACGGCCCGGAGTTTCGTCTGCACCGGCTGCCACGCGCGCGGCCCGATGGAGGAGGCGTTCGCCCGGATCGAGGCCGGTGAGGACGATCCGCCGTGCCGGGAGTGCGGCGGGATCCTGAAGACGGCGACCGTGATGTTCGGCGAGCGCCTCGACCCGGTCGTCCTCGGCGAGGCGGCCGCGATCAGCAAGGCCTGCGAGGTCTTCGTCGCCGTCGGCACGAGCCTTCACGTGCAGCCGGCGGCCGGCCTGGCCGGTGTCGCCGCCGATCACGGGGCCCGGCTGGTCATCGTCAACGCCGAGCCGACGCCCTACGACGACCGTGCCGACGAGATCGTCCGCGACCCCATCGGCACGGCCCTGCCCGAGCTGCTGCGCGGGCTCATGGCCGGGGGCCGGCCCGCAGGTCCCGCAGGTCCTCCAGCCGGCTGAGCGCGTCCCGGGCCGCCTCGCGCTCGGCGTCGCCGAGGCGGACCGCGGCGGCCCGGGTCAGGAAGTGGTCCGCCCCGTCCTCGTCCCCGAGCCGTCCGGCGACGTCCCCGCGCAGGACGAGCAGCTGCACCAGCCGTACGTCCGTCGGTGTCTCGTCGGTGAGGGCCAGGACCCGGTCGACGACCTTCGCGGCCGCGGCCGGGTCCGCCTTGGAGTCCGCCAGCAGGGACGCGTGGTGCAGGGCCCGGGCGAACGTCTCCGCGGGCGCGGGCCCGTGGCCGGGGTGCGCTCCGGTGCGCTGTCCGATCCGGACGCAGTTGCCGCCCGGGTCGGTCATGAGGAACTGCCGCACGCCGTAGGGCATGTCCTTCAAGGGCCCGAGCCGGGGCAGCCCCCGGGTGGGGGATCCTGCCGTACGCCGCCTTGAGCCCGGACCGGAACGCCTCGTACTTGCCGTCGACGTCGTCGGTCAGGACGTAGCAGGTGCTGTACGAGCCGGCCGGCTCGTAGTGCTTCATCGCGAAGAACTGCAGCTCGATGGCGCCGCGTTCCACCACCGCGTACGGATGGGGGCTGCGCTGCGCGTACGTCACCTCGAGGCCGAGGGCGGTGTAGAAGCCGAGGTGGCGGGGCGGCCGGACCGGTCAGAAAAGAGCCGCTCCGCGCTCGAAGTCCAGCAGGCGCTGCTTGCGTTCCAGGCCGCCGCCGTAGCCGGTGAGGCTGCCGTTCGCGCCGATGACACGGTGGCACGGGACGATGATGCCGATGGGATTGCGGCCGTTGGCGAGGCCGACCGCGCGGGAGGCGGCGGGGCTGCCGAGGGCGTCGGCGAGCCGGCCGTAGGTGCGCGTCTCGCCGTAGGGGATGCGGCGCAGTTCCTCCCAGACCAGGCGCTGGAAGGGGGTGCCGGTCAGGCGCAGCGGGACGGTGAACTCCCGCAGCTCGCCCGCGAAGTACGCCTTCAGCTGCTCCTCCGTCTCCGCGAAGAGGGTGTCGTCGCGGGGGCCGAAGGTCTCCTCCGGCGGGCGGTGGCGCTGCCCGGTCATGTAGAGGCCGCACAGGACGCCGTCGTCGGCGACGAGGGTGAGGGGGCCGTAGGGGCTGTCGGTCACGGTGTGCTGCTTCATGGAACGTCCCTATACCGGAAGGAAGTTGATCGGGTGGTTGTCGGTCGCCCACAGGTACTGGACCGCGTAGGCCCGCCAGGGGCGCCAGGCGGCCGCGCGCGAGGTGAGCGCCGCGGGCGTGGACGGCAGGCCGAGGTCCCGCGCGGCGCGGCGGATGCCGAGGTCGGTGGGGAGGAAGGCGTCGGGGTCGCCCAGGGCGCGCATGGCGATGACGTCGGCCGTCCAGGGGCCGAAGCCGGGCAGGTCGAGGAGCTGGGCGCGGGTGCGCGGCCAGTCGCTCTCCACACCGAGGTGGAGGTCGCCGTCGGCGAGCCGGCGGACCAGGGTCGTGAAGGTCGTGCGGCGGGTGCGGGGCATCGCCAGGGTCTCCGGGTCGAGCGCCGCGAGGGCCTCGGGGGCCGGGAAGAGGTGGGTGAGGCCGCCCTCGGGGTCGTGGACCGGTTCGCCGTGCGCGGTGACCAGGCGGGCCGCGTGGGTGCGGGCGGCGGCGGTGGAGACCTGCTGGCCGAGCACGGCCCGCACGGCGAACTCCGCCTCGTCCACCGTGCGCGGGACGCGCCGCCCGGGCGCCTTGTCGACCAGCGGCGCCAGGACCGGGTCGGTGCGCAGCTGGTCGTCGATGGCGACGGGGTCGGCGTCCAGGTCGAGCAGCCGTCGGCAGCGGCTGATGGCGACGGTGAGGTCGCGCAGGTCACCCAGGGTGAGGCGGCAGGCGATGTGGTCGGGGCGCGGCGCGAGGGTGACGATGCCGTGCCCGTAGGGCAGGCGCAGGGTGCGCCGGTAGGAGCCGTCCCGCCACTCCTCCACGCCGGGTACGGCCGTCGCGGCGAGGTGGCCGAAGAGGTTGTCGGGGTTGAGCGGGGCACGGAACGGCAGCCGCAGGGAGAGCGCGCCGGGCGTGCTCGGGCCCTGCCGCTTCGGGGCGCGGGTGCGCAGTTCGCTCGGGGACAGGGCGAAGACCTCGCGGACGGTGTCGTTGAAGGTGCGGATCGAGGCGAAGCCCGCGGCGAAGGCGATCTGCGCCATGGGCAGGGTCGTCGTCTCGATGAGCAGCCGGGCGGTCTGGGCGCGCTGGGCGCGGGCGAGCGCGAGCGGGCCGGCGCCGAGTTCGGCGAGGAGCTGACGTTCGATCTGGCGGGTGCTGTAGCCGAGCCGGGCGGCGAGTCCGGGCACGCCCTCGCGGTCCACGACGCCGTCGGCGATCAGCCGCATGGCCCGGGCCACCAGGTCGGCGCGCTGGTTCCACTCCGGGGAACCCGGGCTGGTGTCGGGCCGGCAGCGCTTGCACGCCCGGAACCCGGCCTGCTGGCAGGACGCCGCACTCGGGTGGAAGACCATGTTCTCCGGCTTGGGAGGCACGACCGGGCAGCTCGGACGGCAGTAGATGCCGGTCGTCAGGACGGCCGTGAAGAACCAGCCGTCGAAGCGCGCGTCCTTCGACCGCACGGCGCGCACGCAGCGCTCGGTGTCGGTGTGCATCCCCATCTGCATGCCCCCAGCATCGGGCACGCGACGGGGCGAGGTCTGGCGAGAATCCGACATCGACCTCGGGACGCGACCCGCACACCGGGACAGATGAAGATTCATTCATGTGTTCGTGGCCGCCCGGTACGATGGCGCCATGGGTCATGGAGCCGTCATCCCCGCGCAGGACGCCGCGCAGCGCGTACGCCTCGACGCGGACAACGTCGCGAAGGTCGCCACCACGCTCCAGGCCCTGTCCACACCTTCCCGGCTGCTGATCCTGGCGCGCCTGCGCGAGGGGCCGCTGCCCGCCACGGAGCTGGCGGCCGAGGTGGGCATGGAGCAGTCGGCCTGCTCGCACCAGCTGCGGCTGCTGCGCAATCTGGGCCTGGTGGTGGGCGAGCGGCGGGGCCGTTCGGTGGTGTACGCGCTGCACGACCACCACGTCGCCGAACTGCTCGACCAGGCCGTCTACCACGTCGAGCACCTGCGCCTCGGGATCAGCGACGCCGCCGACGACTGAGGCGGCGCCGCTGTCTGCCCGCCCGGCCTAGTCGGTGGCGGTCGGCCGCCGCGAGGCCCGCATCGCCTCGCTCACCCGCGCCAGCGGACGCAGCCGGTAGGTGTAGGCGTAGTCCCGGTCGGGGAACAGCTTGAACTCGTCGTGCGTGTGCGCGCCCCAGCTGTTGTCGCCGCCCACGCCCATCTGGCGGTGGTTGAGGCGCAGCACCACCGCGTCCCGCGGGGTCAGCTGGTAGTCGTGGCGGGCCCCGACCGACAGGTCCTCGGGGGTGAAGTGCGAGGCGTTGACCTCCAGCAGCGGTTCACCGCAGACGAGCAGCCCGCGCCCGCCGGCGTCGGTCAGGGCGGCCCAGCGGACATCGGTCTTGTTGCCGTTCTCCTGGGGGCGCAGATAGGGCGTCCACTGCTCGGAGACCTTCCCGGAGTACAGGCCCACGTCGGTGGCGTTGTTGCGGTCCCACATGTTCTCCTCGGGGCCGCGGCCGTAGTAGTGCAGCCGGTCCAGGCGGGGCGGCAGGAACAGCAGGGTGCCGACCTCGGGGATGTACGGCAGGCCTGCCGCGCCCGGGTGCAGGGTGTTGTCGACCTTGATCTCGCCGTTGCCGAAGACCGTGTACGTGGTGCTGAAGGCCGAGGCCGTGGTGGTGGGCAGGGTGCCGGTGAACCTGATCTCGACGGCCCGGTCGTCCAGGGGCCGCACCCGGACGTCCGCCACCGTCCGCTGCGCTCCCGCGTCGCGCCAGGTCTGGTTGCGGGTGTGGTGGCCGTTGCCGCGGTCGTTGTCGGTGGGGGCCCGCCAGAAGTTCGGGACGGGGCCGGAGGTGATGAGCTTCTCGCCGCCTGCCTCGAAGGAGGTGAGGGTGCCGGTCGACTTGTCGACGGTGAGCACGAAGCCCTTGCCCTTGACGGTGAGGGTCTTCTCCTCATCGGTGTGCCGCAGGGCGGGCACACTGCGCAGCGGGGCGGGTTTCACGGCCGGACCGCCCGCGTCGAGGGCGATCTGCTGCTTGGCCACCTCGAAACCGGCCTTCGCCCAGGGCGTGGTCTCCCTGGTGGTGAAGGAGAGGTGCAGGAAGTACTCGGTGCCGGGCGCGGGTGAGGCCGGCAGCCGCACCGGGACCTCGATGTCCTTGCGGTTCGACGGTGCGACGTCCAGCTGCGCGCGGGTCAGCCGGCCGCGCTGGACGACCTCGCCGTCCGCGATCAGGGACCACCGTCCGTCGAACTCCCGCAGGTTGGTGAAGAGGTACTCGTTGACGAGCGTGACGGCGCCGGGACCGCCCTCGGCGGGGGTGACGCCGATCGCCTGGTAGATCTGCTTGACCTCGGCGGACTTGCCGGTGAGGGTGCGGTCGGGCAGGACGATGCCGTCGCCGGCGAAGGCGCCGTCGTTGGGGTTGTCGCCCCAGTCGCCGCCGTACGCGTAGAAGGTCTTGTCGCGCGGGCGCTTCTCGGTGAAGCCGACCGTGGCGGCGTCGAACCAGAAGCGCACGCCCTCGCCGTCCGGGCCACGAGTGCCGGAGGCGAGCTCGGCGGCGCCGAGGGCGCGGGCGTAGACGCGGGCCCGGCGGATGGTGCCGCTGAACTCCCGGGTGGGGTTGTCGACATCGGTGGCGAGCGAGAGCGGCGCCGTGTTGACGCCGGGGCGCCGGGTGGTGGTGCGGGTGCCGCGCACCTGGCCGTCGACGTGGAGGGTGAGCGTGCCCGCCTCCGCGTCGAAGACGCCCGCGATGTGGTGCTCCTTGCCGGTCCAGTCCCCGGGCAGGGCCCAGCTCGCGGTGACCCACTGGCCGCCGCCGTGGATGAAGAACTCCAGGGTGTTCTCGGTCTGTTTGAGGGCGTACTGGGTGTCGCCCTTGGCGAGGAGGGGCTGATGGCCGCCGGTGACGTGCGGGGTGACCCAGGCCTCCAGGGTGAGGGAGCCGGTGAGGTCCAGGCGGGGGTCGCGCGGGAAGACCGTGCCGCCCCGGACGCCCTTGTCGCGGTCGAAGGTGCCGGCGGGTGCCATGATCTCGCCGCGCAGGGCGCCGGGGCCGGACTCGGTCAGCAGCTTGCGCGCCGGGGTGGGCCAGCGCAGGGCCTGGTCGGCGAAGTCCCAGATCCAGCCGCCCTGGAGGACGTCGTGGCGGCGGACGATGTCCCAGTACTTCTTGAAGTTGCCGTTGGAGTTCCCCATGCCGTGGGAGTACTCGATCATCACGTACGGGCGGGTGTCGCTCGTGTCCTTGGCCCGCTGCTCCACCCGCTGGGGGCTGTCGTACATCTCGGAGCGGATGTCGCTGATGCCCGGGCGGTCGTCGCCCTCGTACTGGATGACGCGGGTGGGGTCGTAGGAGCGGATCCAGTCGTGCATGGCGTTGAAGGTGGTGCCGCCGCCCGCCTCGTTGCCGAGGGACCAGATGACCACCGAGGCGTGGTTCTTGTCGCGGTGGACCATGTTCTGCGCGCGCACCACGCACGCCTCGGTCCACTCGGGGTGCCCGCTGCCGGGGTACTGGTCGCGGATGCCGTGGGTCTCCAGGTTGGTCTCGTCGACGAGGTAGAGGCCGTATTCGTCGGCGAGTTCGAGCCACAGCGGGCTGTTGGGGTAGTGCGAGGTGCGGACGCTGTTGATGTTGAGCCGTTTGATGATCGTGATGTCCTCGATCATCTGCGCGCGGGTCAGCGCGGAGCCGGTGACCGGGTGCATCTCGTGCCGGTTGGTGCCGCGGAAGGAGACCGGCCGGCCGTTGATGCGCATCAGGCCGTCCTTCAGCGCGAACTCCCGGAGGCCGACCCGGTGCGAGAGGGTCTCGATCACCTTGCCGGACGGGTCGCGCAGGCGCAGCACGGCGGTGTAGAGGTACGGGTGCTCGGCCGACCAGAGCTTCGGGGACGGGACGGCCCGGGACGCCTCGGCGGTGGCCTCGGCGCCGTCGGGGACGTCGACGGCCCGGCTCAGGGGCCGGGACCACACGGCGTGGCCGCGTGCGTCGTACAGCTGGGTCTCGACGGTGTAGCGTCCGCCGCCCTCGCCGCCGTAGTCGCGCACGTGCGCGGTGACGTCGAGCCCGGCGGAGGTGTAGTCGTCGCCGAGCGGGGTGGTCAGCCTGAAGTCCCGCAGGTGCACGTTCGGCGTGGAGTAGAGGTGGACCGAGCGGAAGATGCCGCTCAGCCGGATCATGTCCTGGTCCTCCAGCCACTCCGCGTCGGAGTAGCGGAACACCTCGACGGCGATCTGGTTGGTGCCCGGCCTGAGGTGGCGGGTGATGTCGTACTCGGCGGAGGTGTAGGAGTCCTCGTGGTAGCCCGCCAGTTCGCCGTTGATCCACACGTAGTGGGCGGACTTGACGCCCTCGAAGTGCAGGAAGGTGCGCCGGCCCCGCCAGTCGCGCGGGACGGTGAAGGTGCGGCGGTACTGGCCGACGGGGTTGTAGCGGGTGGGGGCGGCGGGCGGCTGGGCGTTCTCCCCGCCGCCGTTGGGGCCCCACCAGGGGTAGGTGATGTTGACGTAGATCGGGAAGTCGTAGCCGTGCAGCTGCCAGGCGGAGGGGACGGGGATGGTGTCCCAGCCGGAGTCGTCGACGTCGGTGCGGTGGAAGTCGGGGTCGCGGTCGTCGGGGCGGTCGGCGTAGGCGAACTTCCAGGTGCCGTCCAGGCTCATCCGGTACGGCGAACGCGTGCGGTCACCGGCCAGGGCCTGCGTGAGGTTCGCGTACGGCATGAGCGTGGTGTGCGGCGGCTCGGTGCCCACGCGGTACACCGCCAGGCCGTCGTTCCACTCCGGCGGGCCGTCCGCCGCCGGGCGCCGGGCGGCCGCGTGGGCCGCGACGGGCGCGGCGGACAGCGCCAGCGCGCCGAGCACGGCGGCTCCTCCCTCCAGCAGACGGCGACGGCTGACGACCGGCCGCTCGGGGTGGGCGGACCGCTCGGGGTGGGCGGACCGGTCGGCGGGAGACGGGAGCGGGTGCGGCATACCGTGGCCTTCCTCGGTTCGACAGGGTCGTGCTGCACGGACTGAGGGCACGTCAGACGTGGTCCCCAACTGCGCGCCGGCGATGGGCGTTTCTGTTGGGGTGCGGGGCAACTGACGGTGACGGAGCAACTGCTGAGCAGGCACACCCTAGGACTCGAACACAACCGAAGCAATGACCGCGTCGGACTTTGTGCGGTCCTGGTGGATCGACGGCACGACCATCGGGTGCGGCGGCCGGATCTCGTCGGTGCGGCACTGGTCGGCCTGCGCGGCGACGGACGGCTCGTCCGGGCCCCGGTGGACGAGCAGCCCGACGAGGATCCGGCCCCGGGCAGCCCGGGAGACGTCCCGGCCGACGCTGCTCCTCCGGTCCGCACAACGGCGGTTTTTTGTCATTTCGGCGCGACAGTGTCGCTCCCGCGACCGTACTGTGACCTCATCGGACGGCCTGAAACGGATCTCGGCGGTACCTTGCCGCGCCGGAAGGAGCGGCTCGCATGAGCGGCTATGCGACCTCGGACCCCGACGCCGTCGCGGGCGCGCCGGGCGGGCTGCTGGACCTGCTGAAGGTCGCCGCCGTCGTCCTGGACGCGTCCGGGCACATCGCGCTGTGGAGCCCCGAGATCGAGCAGCTGCTCGGCTGGACCGCCGAGGAGGCCCTGCGGCAGCGCGCCGACACCTTGCTGGTGGCGCCCGCGGACCGGCCCCGCGGCAGGGAGCTGTTCGCCCAGGTCAGCGCGGGCAGCCGCTGGGCCGGTGTCTTCCCGCTGCGCCACCGGGACGGCACGGCACGCGCCGTGGAGTTCCGCACCATGCGGCTCCTCGACCCCGAGGGCCAGCCCCACCTGCTGGGGCTCGCCGCGGACGCGACGACGGTACGGAAGGTGGAGCGGGACCTCGCCCTGTCGCACAGTCTCGTCAACCAGACCCCGCTCGGCATCGCCGTCTTCGACAACGACCTGCGCTGGGTGGGGGTCAATCCCGCCCTGGAGCGGATCAACGGGGTTCCCGAGGAAGCCCTGCTGGGGCACCGGATCGGCGAGGTGCTGCCCGGCCTGGACGTGGAGGCCATCGAGTCCCGGATGCGGCACGTGCTGCGGACCGGCCGCCCGCTCCTGGACCAGCAGACCGTCGGCCGGACCGCCGGGGACACGGAGGACCGGGCGTACTCGGAGTCGTACCACCGCATCGAGGACATCGACGGACGGGTCCTGGGCCTCGCCATGGCCGTGCTGGACGTCACCGAACGTCAGCAGGCGGCGGCCGAGGTCGCTCAGGCGCGTCAGCACCTGTCGGTGATCGCCGACGCGGGCGTGCGGATCGGCACGACCCTGGATCTGCGGCAGACCGCGCGGGAGCTGGCCGACGTGGTCGTGCCGCAGCTCGCGGACCT
Source organism: Streptomyces sp. NPDC085932 (assembly GCF_044540525.1). Lineage (NCBI taxonomy): Bacteria > Bacillati > Actinomycetota > Actinomycetes > Kitasatosporales > Streptomycetaceae > Streptomyces > Streptomyces sp. NPDC085932. Next base: position 676,232 of record NZ_JBITSJ010000001.1, on the reverse strand, counting down.
GGCCGCCGTGGACGTGCTGGAGTCCGTCGTCGCCCACGGCACCATCGTGCCCGTGACGGGCGGCGCTCCGGCCGAGTTCCGGGCGCTGGCCGTCGCGGCCGGCTACCCCACCGACGCCATCCACGCCGCCGACCCGGTGGGCGAGGTGGCCACCTACGGCTCCTCACGCTTCATCACGCGGTGCGTGCGCAGCGCCCGCCCGGTCCTGGTCGAGCACGTGGACGCCCGGATGCTGCGGCGCCTGGCCCGGGACGCGCGGGCCGCCCAGGCGCTGCACGAGGCCGGTGCCCACTCCTACCTGGCGCTGCCGCTGCTGGCCCGGGGCAAGGTGCTCGGCACGCTCTCGCTGTACCGCACGGTCAACGAACGCCCCTTCGACTCACAGGACGAACTGCTCGCCTCCGAACTCGCCGCCCGCGCCGCGATCTGCATCGACAACGCCCGCCTCTACGGACGTGAGCGCGGCACCGCGCTGACCCTCCAGCGCAGTCTGCTCCCGGCCGCGCCCGCCGAGCAGGAGGGGCTCGACATCGCGGCCCGGTACCGCCCGGCCCTCAGCGAGGTCGGCGGCGACTGGTACGACGTGCTGCGGCTGGGGCCGGGCCGTATCGGGCTGGTCGTCGGGGACGTCATGGGCAAGGGCGTCCAGGCCGCGGCGATCATGGGGCAGCTGAGCACGGCGACCCGGGCCCTCGCCCGGCTCGACCTGCCGCCCGCCGAGCTGCTGCGGCACCTCGACGACATCGCGGGCTCGCTGGGCGACGCGATCGCCACGTGCGTGTACGCCGTCTGCGACCTGGGGCGCGGCGTCTGCGAGCTGTCCAGCGCCGGTCACCTGCCGCCCGTGCTCACCGGGGCGGACGGCGGGGCGCGCCTCGTCGACGTGCCCGGCGGTGTGCCGCTCGGGGTGGGCGGCGTGGAGTTCGGCACGGTGGAGGTGGAGCTCGCCCCGGGGGCCCTGCTCGCGCTGTACACCGACGGGCTGGTGGAGACCCGCGGGGAGCCGATCGACACCGGCCTCGACACCCTGACCCGTCTCCTGGGCAACGCCGGGCCGAACCTGCAGCGCACCGGCGACCACCTGCTCGGCGCGCTGCGCCCGGAACCGGACGACGACGTGGCGTTGCTGCTGGTGCGCAGGCACGTCTGAGCGCGCGGGCCGGATCGCCCGCGCGCTCGGTGACGGCGGTCAGGAGCTGCTCCTGCGCGTGTCGGCGCACAGGGCCCAGATGATGAACGCCGACATCGCGATCATCACCACGGACCAGACCGGGTAGGACGGCAGCGAGATGAAGTTGGCGATGATGACGAGCCCGGCGATGCCCACGCCGACGACGCGCGCCCACGCCGACGCCTGGAACAGTCCCATGCTGACGATCACTGCGACCACGCCGAGGATCAGGTGGACCCAGCCCCAGCCCGTGAGGTCGAACGCGAACACGTAGTCGGGGGTCGCCAGGAACACCTCGTCCTCGGCGATCGCGGCGATGCCGCGCATGATGCCCAGGATGCCGGCGATCATGAGCATCACGGCCGCGAAGGCCGTCATGCCGGCGGCCCAGCCGCGCTTCGCCGTCGAGGAGGCGTGCGTAGGGTGTGTGGCGGTCATCCTGTTGCCTCGTTTCTGCGCTGTCCGGCGCGCTCAGCGGCCGGTGGAGGGGGTGGAGGGGGTACGGGACGGTCCGGAGCCGCTGAGCACCAGGTCCTTGGCCCTGTTGAACTCCTCGTCCGTGATGTCGCCGCGCGCCCGGATCTCGGACAGCCGGGCCAGCTCGTCGACGCTGCTGCGCCGCTCCCCGCCGCCCTGGGCCGTCTCCCGGATGTAGGTGTCGAAGGCCTGCTGCTGCGCGCGGGCCTGGGCCGTCTCCCGGCGGCCCATGTCCTTGCCGCGGGCGATGACGTAGACGAACACGCCCAGGAACGGCAGGACGAGGCAGAACACCAGCCAGCCGGCCTTGGCCCAGCCGCTCAGGTCGTCGTCACGGAAGATGTCGAGCACCACCCGGAAGAGCAGCACGAACCACATGATCCACAGGAAGACCCAGAGGATCGTCCAGAAGGCGCTCAGCAGCGGGAAGTCGTACGCCAGGTAGGTCTGCGCTTCCATGTCGCTCCTCCGTCCCGGGCACGCGCCCGGCCTCGGCCGCATTGCCGTTCCAGCGTGCGAGGGTGAACGTCCCGGTGCCTCACCCGGGGAGGGTGATCGTGCGACGCCCGGCCTCAGGTGGTCGAGCCCGGAGCGCCCCCCGGCACGGCCGCCGCTCGGCGCAGTGCGGCCCGCCAGGCCAGGGCCAGCCCCGCCTCGGCCAGGCCGAGCAGGACGAGCCAGAGGCCGAGCAGCCGGGTCAGCGCCCGGGCGGACTCCGCAGGCAGGGCCAGCACGACGACACCCGCGACGACGGCCAGGACGGCGGCGCCGAGGACGAAGCCCCGGTGCGGCAGGTCACGGGCGGCCAGGGCGGTGTAGAGGGTGAGCATGCCGGACACCAGCCAGACCAGCCCGACGATCAGGGACAGCGCGGTGATGGTCTGCAGCGGGTTGCGCAGGCACAGCACCCCGGCCAGGACGTACAGCACGGCCAGCAGGAGGCCGGGCAGGCGGTGGCCCGGTTCCGGGCGGGCGAACGTCTCGAGGAACCGGAACGCCCCGGCGGCCAGCAGGTACAGGCCGATCAGGACCGCCACGACGTGCAGGGTCGCCTCCGGCCAGACCAGGAGCAGGATGCCCGGCACGAGGGTGGCGACCGCCGAGGCGAGGATCCAGGTCCAGGAGCGGCCGAGTGCGGCCAGCAGGTCCGCGGGGTCGACCGCGCGGGCGGGGCCGGGGCCGGGGCCGTCGGGTCCGTCGGTCCCGTACTCCCCCGCGTCCGGGCTGCGTCCTGGCGACGTGGTCATGGCTCCTCCTTCTGCCGCACGGCTGCTCCAGCCGCACGGCCCCAGGCGTTCAGCGTCACGCGGGCCGCGGACCGCGGGGATCACCCCCGGCGGGTGATCCGCCCGCACCGGCCTCACGGTGAGGCTGGTGGGACCGCGCCCGGGGCACCGGGCGACCCGGGTGGTGGACACCGGGCACCGGGCACCGGAGCCGCCCGGATCGGCACGGAAGCTGCCGGGGTCGGCTCAGGAGCTGTCCGGACGCCGGGCACCGGAGCGGCCCGGACACCTGCTCGGGAGCCGCCCGGTGCCGGCCACAGGAGTTGCCCGCGGGTGCCGGGCAGCAGAGCGGGAGACCACGCGATGACGGATCGAGCGACCGCCCGGACCGGTGCCGTCGGCCCTCCGGGGGAACGGGAGCCGGAGGGCCGGGAGCCGCGCCGGCGGCGTGCCTCGGTCCTGGCGCTCGCCCGAGCGCTCCTCATCGCGACCGGGCTCCTCACCGTCTACTACCTGCTGCCCCTGGACGGACGTCTGACGAGCGGCGCCTCGGTCCTGCTCGTCTGCGGGCTGCTGCTGGTCGTGGTGGTCTTCTGGTGGGAGGTGCGGGCCATCGTGGACTCGCCCTGGCCACGGCTGAAGGCCGTGGAGGCCCTGGCCACGACGCTGGCGCTGTTCCTGCTGCTGTTCGCGACCGCCTACTACCTGCTGGAGCACACCACGCCGGGCTCGTTCAGCGAGCCGCTGACCAAGACGGACTCCCTGTACTTCACGCTCACCACGTTCACGACCGTCGGCTACGGCGACATCGCGGCCCGTTCCCAGGGCGGACGGGTCCTGGCGATGGTCCAGATGCTCGGCGGGCTGCTGCTGGTGGGCGTGGCCGCGAAGATCCTCGCGGGCGCGGTGCAGGCGGGTCTGCGCCGGCAGGGCCGGGAGCCGGTGGACGACTTTCCTCGCGGCCGGAGGGCCGAACGATGACCGTGCCGGGCTCGCCCACGTCCTTCCTGTCCCCCGCCGAACGCGCCGCCGGGGGACGCGCCGCGCGGCGGCGTTCGCCGCGGTCCTCCCACGGCCGGCCGGAGGCGGGGCCCGGGCGGTTCGACCCGGTGGAGGTGGTGGAGCGGCAGTCGGCCACCCGCGTACCGAAGCTGGTGCCGATCCGCTACGGCCGCATGCTCGAATCGCCGTTCCGTTTCTACCGGGGCGCCGCAGCGATCATGGCGGCGGACCTCGGGTCGGCCCCCGACACCGGGCTGCGGGTGCAGCTGTGCGGGGACGCCCATCTGCTCAACTTCCGGCTGCTGGCCTCACCGGAGCGCCATCTGGTCTTCGACATCAACGACTTCGACGAGACCCTGGCCGGTCCCTTCGAGTGGGACGTCAAACGGCTCGCGGCCAGCGTGGCGATCGCCGGCCGGGCGAACGGCTTCGGCACCGCCGAGCAGGACGCGGCGGTGGCCGGCTGCGTACGCGCCTACCGGCTGCGGATGCGGGAGTTCGCCGGCATGCGCGTGCTGGACATCTGGTACGCGCAGGACGACGCCGACCGCATGCGCGAACTGCTGGCCGCCTCGATGACCAAGGAGGCCAGGCGGCGCACCGCCCAGGCGGCGGCGAAGGCCCGGACCCGCACGCACCTGCAGGCCCTGGCCAAACTCACGGCCGTCACCGACGAGGGCCGGCGGATCGCACCGGACCCGCCGCTGATCACCCCGCTGCGCGACCTGGCCGGCGGCATCTCGGCACAGGAACAGGAGAAGGAACTGCGCGGCGTCCTGGAGGGATACGCCCGCACCCTGTCGTCCGAGCGGCGGCACCTGCTGCGCCACTACCGGCTGGTCGACCTCGCCCGCAAGGTCGTGGGCGTCGGCAGCGTCGGCACCCGCTGCTGGATCGCGCTCCTGCTCGGCCGGGACGACGACGACCCGCTGCTGCTGCAGGCCAAGGAGGCACAGGAGTCGGTGCTGGCCGCCCACACCGAAGGCATCCGCTACGACAACGAGGGGCGCCGTGTCGTGGCGGGGCAGCGGCTGATCCAGACCAGCAGCGACATCCTGCTCGGCTGGACGCACGCCGTGGGCCTCGACGGCCGGGAGCGGGACTTCTACGTGCGGCAGTTGCGGGACTGGAAGGGCATCGCCCGGCCGGAGACGATGGACCCGGGTCTGCTCGGGCTGTTCGCGCGGCTGTGCGGGGCGAGTCTGGCCCGGGCCCATGCCCGCTCGGGCGACCCTGTCGCCATCGCCGCCTATCTGGGGGGCGGCGACCGCTTCGAACGCGCCCTCACCGGTTTCGCGCAGGCCTACGCCGACCGCAACCAGCGGGACTTCGAGGCGCTGGGCGCCGCCGCCCGCTCGGGCCGGATCCGTACGGCCGCCCTCTGACCGCGCCCCGGTGACGCCCGGCTCACTCCGGGAGCCGGCGCATCTCGACGACCCTGAGCCCCAGCGACTGGAAGCGGCTCAGCAGCCCGTACAGGTGGGCCTCGTCGACGACGGGCCCGAACAGGACGGTCTGCCCGGCCATCATCACGTGGTCCAGCTCCGGGAAGACCTTGGCGAGTGTCTCCGACATCTGTCCCTCGACGCGGATCTCATAGCGCATGGGCTGCCCTTCCCCGGGCGGAGTGGGGTGTGCGGTGCGCGCCCTCCTCCTGCCATGCTCCGCCCCGGCGCCCCGGCCGCCCTCACCCGGGACAGGTGAACCGCGCGCGGGCCCGGCGCTCCGGGCGTGTCGGGCGGCGCTGCCGGCGGAGGTCATCGCGTAACCGGCTCACGCGTCCCTCACCGCGGGAGAACCGCCGGCGTGCCTCACCCCTGGCGGGGGAATCGGCGCCGGTTCACAGCAGGCGCACCTCGCGGGCCCGGCGGACCGCGTCGGCCCGCCGGCTCACGCCGAGCTTGCGGTAGATGCTCTTGAGGTGGGTCTTCACGGTGTTCACCGACACGTTGAGGTCGGCGGCGATCTCCTCCGTCGAGAGCATCTCGGCCAGGCGGTGCAGCACGTCCCGTTCCCGTGCGCTCAGCTCCTCGACGGCCAGGTCCGTGGGGCGGCCCGGCGGGGCGGGCGCTGCGGCGGCGCGCCCGACCGGGCCGGGCACGAGCCAGCCGCCGGCCAGTTCCCGCAGCCGGCCGGTGTGCAGCAGCGGGTGGATCCAGGAACCGGCCTCCAGGAACGGCCGGCGCAGCCGGTCGCGCCTGCTGTCCAGGAGGGCGCGGGCGACGAGGCGCGCGGCGGTGTCCCGGTCGCCGGACTCGTGTGCCGCCTGGGCGCGGACCAGCGTGGCCCGGACCGCGACGGCCGGGCCGGGCCTGCCGTCGCCGGGCAGGTGGTCGATCAGGCCGAGCGCCTCGTCGGCCCGGCCCGCCGCGAGCCGGATCCGGGCCGCCTCGACCGCGCAGGCGGTGCGGTGGCGCGCCATCCGTTCGACGGCCTGACCGGCCAGGTCGGGATGGCCCCGGGCCAGGTGGGCGGCCGAGGCGAGCAGGGCGCTGTGCTCCTGGGCCCAGGGTGAGGCCACGTCCGCGGTGACCGGTTCGCCGGCCGCTGCCAGCGCCGCCCGGGCGTCCCCTCGGGCCAGCAGCAGCCGGCCCCGGATCACGGCCCGGCCCGCCCGCTCCACGGGGTCCTCGGTGTACGGGTCCGCGCCGGCCTCGTCGGCGAGGAGCGCCTGGGCCTCGTCGAGTTCGTTGCGGTCCAGCCGGACGGCGGCCAGGACCAGGGGCACGAGGCCGTCACCGGACCGCCGGGGCAGGCTGTGGCGCTCCGCCTGGCCGGCCGCGGCCAGGGCCTTCTGCTCCGCGCGCCCGGGCCAGCCGAGGAGGTAGTCGATCAGCGCCAGGTGGCCCAGGGCCTCCCAGCGGGGCAGCGCCATCACCGCTCCGCCCGGCTGGGAGGCGGCCGCCGTCAGGGCGGACCGGGCGTCCTCGAACCGTCCGGCCCACAGGCGGGCGGAGCCCAGGTGCGTGAGGAGCAGGGCGGTGAGTTCCGGGTGTTCGTCGAGGAGCTCCGCCGGGACCTCCCGCCGCAGCAGCCGGGCCTGCTCGGCGGCGTGCTCGGCCTGTTCGGGAGAGCCGGTCAGCCGGGCCGCGAGCGCGTCCAGGAGGGCGAGGCCGAGCAGCGCCGGGGCGGGTTCCCCGCCGTCATGGGCCAGTTCCTCCCCGGCCCGGCGCAGGTGGGGCAGACCGTGGGCGAGATCGCGCCGGCCCAGGTCGCGGGCGGCGCGGACCAGGTCGGGCGCCGGGCCCCGCACCTCCGGGCCCATGTCCGCGAACAGGGCGGAGAGGTCCTCGGAGCGCAGGCCGGTGAAGAGCCGGCCGAGCGCGAGGTCGTCGACGAGGCTGCGGGCGGTGAAGTCCCAGTCGTCCGCCGCGGCGCCCTGGACGAGGGCCTCCCGCAGGGCTCCCGAACGCCGCAGCCAGCGGGCGGCCCGGCCGCGCAGCTCCGGCTCCAGGCCGGGGCGGCGCTCGCGCAGATGGGCGCGGAGTATCTCGGCGAACAGCGGGTGCAGTGTGTACCAGGCGTGCCCGAGGTAGTGGACGAAGGCGTTCTCGCGGTGCAGCGCGGCGAGGACGGCCTCGGCGTCGGTGCGCAGGGTCAGCGCGTTCACCAGGTCGGGGCAGAAGCGCTCCAGGACGCTGATCCGCAGCAGCAGGTCCTGGGTGTCCGGCTCCTGCCGGTCGAGCACCTCGGCGAGCAGGAAGTCGGCCACGGTGCTGCGGCCGGCCTCGAACTGCTTGACGTAGGTGTCGGGATGTTCGTCCTGCCGGGCGGCCAGTGCGCAGAGCCGGAGACCGGCGGCCCACCCCTCGGTGCGCTCGACCAGGGCCCGGGCGGCGCTCGCGGGCAGGTGCAGACCGTGGCGGGTGAGCAGCTCCTGCGCCTCGTCGGTGGTGAAGGCCAGCTCGGCGCCCCGGATCTCCGTCATCTCGCCCGAGGCGCGGTAGCGGTGCAGCGGCAGCAGGGGTTCCGTGCGGGTGACCAGGACCAGGCGCAGGCCGCGTCCGGCGTGCTGCAGGACGAACTGGAGCTGCTCCGCGATCTCGGCGGAGGTCACCCGGTCGAACTCGTCGAGGACGACGACGGTGGCCCCGTCGCGGCGCTCCAGAGCGGCGGCCAGGCGGGTCAGCGTGCGCGGGTCCACGCGGCTCGCCTCCGCCGGGCAGCCGACGTCGGCGTTCCCGGGCACACCGGCGGCCCGCAGCGCCTCCAGCAGATACGCCCAGAAGACCCCGGGGGCCCGGTCGGCGGCGTCGGCGGTGAGCCAGACGACGGGTTCGCGCAGGCGGGCGGCCCAGTCGGCGACCAGCAGGGTCTTGCCCGCGCCGGCCGAGCCGTTGACCAGGGTCAGGGGCGTGCGGAGGGCTTCGTCGAGGTGGCGCACCAGCCGTGCCCGGCGCAGGAAGGTCGAGGGCCGCTTCGGCAGGGCGAAGCGGGTGCGCAGCAGCGGGTCTCCCGTGGGGCCGGTGCCCGCGGGCGCCGGCTCCGCGCTGTCTTCCTCTGTCACGGCCATGGGCTCACCGTCGATTGCCGTCCGCCGGGTGACGAGCAGCGCTCGTTCCGCCCAGCATCTCAGCGTTCCGGGAGGGCCGCACGCGCGGACGAGGGCAGGTCGTCAGCGCAGCCCCGGCCTGTCCGGGCCGGTCCGCAGAACCGGCTCCCCCTCGTCCGCGCAGGCCCGGTCCGCGGAGCCAGCCCCCCTCGTCCGCGCAGGCCCGGTCCGCAGAGCCAGCTCCCCCCCCGTCCGCGCAGGCCCGATCCGCAGAGCCGGCTCCGCCCCTCGTCCGCGCAGGCCCGGTCGGCAGACCCTGCTCTCCCCGTCCGCGCGGGCCAGGTCCGCAGGGACTGTCGCGAGCGGTGGCAGTCCCTGCGGGCGCACAACCACCCGCAGCGGGCGATGCGCGGCCCGCGCCGCGGGGGTTGCCTGGAGAGCCTCGCGCCACGGCCCCGCGGCGCGGGAGACCTGTCCGCAGCCACCGTTCACGGGCCGCCCGGCGCCGCCGGGGCGGCCCGGAGACAAGGGGTGTGACCATGTGCCGCTGGCTCGCCTACTCGGGCACCCCCGTGCTCCTCGACGACGTCCTGTACCGTCCGCAGCACTCGCTGATCGACCAGAGCCTGCACGCGCGGATGGGGGTGGAGACCACCAACGGCGACGGTTTCGGCGTCGGCTGGTACGCCTGGCACCTGCGCACCCCGGCCGTCATCCGCGACACCGGCCCGGCGTGGAGCAACCGCAATCTGCGGGAGATCGCCGACCACGTCCGCTCGCCGCTGTTCTTCGCCCATGTGCGGGCCTCCACCGGGACGGCCGTGCAGCAGACCAACTGCCATCCCTTCCGCCACGAGCGCTGGATGTGGATGCACAACGGGGCGATCACGGGGTTCTCCGCGATGCGCCGGGACCTGATGCTGGCCGTGGACCCGGAGCTGTTCCCTTCGCTGGAGGGCACGACCGACTCCGAGGTGATGTTCCACGTGGCGCTCACCTTCGGGCTCGACAGCGACCCGCCGGGCGCGGTGGCGCGGATGGTCGGGCTCGTCGAGCGGCTCGGGCACGAGCACGGAGTGCCGGAGCCGCTGCAGATGACGGTCGCGGTGACCGACGGCGAGCGGATGTGGTTCTTCCGGTACTCCAGCGGCGGCGATTCCCGGTCGCTGTACTTCAGCAGCCGGGTGGAGGACGTGCGCGCCCTCCACCCCGACCTCGCGTTCCTCAAGCACATCTCCGACGAGACCCGCCTGGTGGTGTCCGAGCCGCTGGGTGATCTCCCCGGTGTGTGGAACGCGGTGCCGGAGAGCAGCTACGGCGTCGTCCAGCCCGGCCGGGACCTGCTGCGGCACTTCGAACCGGAGCCCGTCTGAAGCCCCGGACGACGCCTCAGCGCAGCCGGGCGGCGAACACCTCGTGCGCCTGCCGGTCGAAGAGCACGAACCGGACCCGTTCGACCGCCGTGTCCGCCGCCCGGACCGTCTCGACGGCGATGCGGGCGCCGTCGTCCATCGGCCAGCCGTAGACGCCCGTGGAGACGGCGGGGAAGGCGACCGTGCGGGCGCCGAGTTCGTCGGCGACGCGCAGCGACTCGCGGTAGCAGGAGGCGAGGAGGTGCGAGCGGTCCTCGGTGGTGCTGTACACGGGGCCGACGGTGTGGATGACCCAGCGGGCGTCGAGGTCGCCGGCGGTGGTGGCGACCGCCTGGCCGGTGGGCAGGCCCTTGCCGTACCTGGACGCACGCAGCTTGCGGCACTCGTCCAGGATCGCCGGGCCGCCGCGCCGGTGGATCGCGCCGTCGACCCCTCCCCCGCCCAGCAGCGAGGAGTTGGCCGCGTTGACGATCGCGTCGACGCTCTCGTGGGTGATGTCGCCCCGGACCGCTTCGATGGTGGTCACGTCTGCCTCAGTCGCTTCCAGACGGCCTTGGCCGCGTTGTGTCCGGACATGCCGTGCACGCCGGGGCCCGGCGGGGTCGCCGAGGAGCAGATGAAGATCGCCGGGTGGGGCGTGTGGTACGGGAAGAGCGTGAGCTTCGGGCGGAGCAGGAGCTGCAGGCCCGAGGCCGCGCCGGTGGCGATGTCACCGCCGACGTAGTTGGCGTTGCGGGCGGCGAGTTCGGGCGGGCCGGCCGTGGCCCGGGCCAGGACGCGGTCGCGGAACCCCGGCGCGAAACGCTCCAGTTGACGTTCCACGGCGTCGGTGAGGTCGCCGGTCCAGCCGTGCGGGACGTGCCCGTAGGCCCAGAAGACGTGCTTGCCCTCGGGGGCGCGGGTCGGGTCGACGACGCTCGGCTGGGTGGTGATCAGGAACGGCCTGTCCGGAGCCCTGCCCTCGCGGGAGGCCGCGCGCAGGGCCGCCCCGATCTCCGCGCGGTCCGCGCCGATCTGCACCGTGCCGGCGACGCGGGCCTCCTTCGCCGTCCACGGCACGGGCCCGTCGAGCGCGTAGTCGATCTTGAACACGCCCGGTCCGTAGCGGTAGCCGGCGTAGTGGCTGCCGAAGCCGGCGATCCGGGCCAGGGCGGTGGGCGAGGTGTCGAAGACGTAGGCCCGGGCGGGCGGCAGGTCGTCGAGGCGCTTGACCTCGTAGTCGGTGTGGACTTCGCCGCCGAGGTCGCGCAGGTGGGCCGCGAGGGCGTCGGAGAGCGCCTGGGAGCCGCCCCGGGCGAGCGGCCAGCCGCGCGCGTGCGCCGCCAGCGCGAAGACCAGGCCGACGGCGCCGGTGGCGAACCCGCCGAGCGGTGCCATGACATGGCCGACGAGCCCGGCGAAGAGCGCCCGGGCCGGTTCGTCGCGGAAGCGGCGCATCAGCAGGGTCGACGGGGGCAGGCCGGCGAGCCCGAAGCGGGCGAGGGTCACCGGGTCCCGGGGCAGCGCCGTGAGCGGCAGGGACATGAAGTCCCGTACGAGCGTGTCCCACTGGGGCAGGAAGGGCTCGACCAGCCTGCGGTAGGCACCGGCGTCGCGCGGCCCGAAGGAGGCGGCCGTCTCGCCGACCGACCGGGACAGCACGGCCGCCGTGCCGTCCGGGAAGGGATGGGCCATCGGCAGCTCGGCGTGCAGCCACTCCAGGCCGTACCGCTCCAGCGGCAGGGCGCGGAACGCCGGGGAGTTGACGGCGAGGGGGTGGGCCGCGGCGCACGGGTCGTGCCGGAAGCCGGGCAGGGTGAGCTCCTCCGTGCGGGCCCCGCCGCCCACGCTGCCCTTGGCCTCGAAGACGGCGACGGAGAAGCCGCGCCGGGCCAGCTCCACCGCCGCGGTCAGTCCGTTCGGTCCCGCACCCACTACGACGGCATCGAGCATCGACGGCACCTTCGGACCCCTTCGTCAGCCGACGGCCACTGGGGGATCAGGATATGCCCGGGGACGGACAGTCACCGGTCGCGGGGGACATCGGCGCCGGACGGCCGGTTCGCGACGGTGACTCCCCGTCCATGCGTACGCACGGTCGTCATCTGTGCGCATCATGCAACGGTTCCGTCGTCACGCGCCGCCTGCCAGCAGGGCCGCGATCCGGCGGGCCGTGGCCGCGTCGCGGGCCGCCGTGAACGGCAGGGCGTTGCCGCCCGTGATGCGGAACGGCTCACCGGTCAGGGTCAGATGGGCGCCGCCCGCCTCCTCGACGAGGAGCAGACCGGCCGCGTGGTCCCAGGCCGCCTCCCAGGAGAAGGCGGTGGCGTCGGACTCGCCGCGGGCGATGGCGAGGTACTCCAGGCCGGCCGAGCCGCACGCGCGCGGCGCGACGCCCTCGGTACGCAGGCCGAGCAGGGCGTTCTTCTGCTCGTCCGTCGTGTAGTCCGGGTGGGAGGTGGCCACGCGCAGGTCCTGGCCGGGCTCGGGGACGCCGGCGAACAGCCGCTCGCCGTCGAGGTAGGCGCCCTTGCCCCGCTGGGCGGTGGCCAGCCGGTCGCGGGCCGGGGCGTAGGTCCAGGAGGCGAGGAGGGTGCCGCCGTGCGCGAGCGCGACCAGGATGCAGAATCCGGCCTCGCCGCGCACGAACTGCCGTGTGCCGTCGACCGGGTCGACGATCCAGACGGGGGCGTCACCACGGATGGCCTCGTAGGAGGCCGGGTTGGCGTGGACCGCCTCCTCGCCCACCACGACCGAGCCGGGCAGCAGGGCGACCAGCTCCTCGGTCAGGTACAGCTCGGCCTTGCGGTCGGCGTCGGTCACCAGGTCGTGCGGCCCGGTCTTCTGGTCGATCTCGTGCGCGGCGAGCCGGCGCCAGCGCGGCAGGATCTCCACTTCGGCCGCCTTGCGGACGGCCTCTTCGACGTCGGAGGCGTGCCGGACGAGAAACTCTTCGATGGTTTCGTTGCTGTCGATCACCCTTCCATCACAACACGCGCCGCTGACAATCCCCACCCGCCGGGTGCATCCCGGGTGGCCGCACGGTGAACTCCGGGCGTGCGAGAGGCACGGTCACCGGCCGACGGCGTACCCCTGCATGCCGCGCGGATTCGCCGCCGCCGACAGCACGCCCGTCTCCGGGTCCCGGGCGACCGCGCAGAGCCGGCCCTCCGACCAGGGGTCGCCGACGGTCACGTCGTGGCCGCGCCGCCGCAGCTCCGCGACGACGGCCGGGTCGGTGCGGCCCTCCACGGTCACGCTGCCCGGGCGCATGCCGCGCGGGTAGAAGGAGCCGGGGAAACTGTCGTTGTGCCAGTTCGGGGCGTCGATCGCGCCCTGCAGATCGGGCCCGCCGCGGACCTCGGGGCGCAGCGCCAGGGCCAGGAGGAAGTGCAGCTGCCACTGGTCCTGCTGGTCCCCGCCGGGCGTGCCGAACGCCAGGACGGGCACTCCCTCGCGCAGGGCGATCGACGGGGACAGGGTGGTGCGGGGGCGGCGGCCGGGGGTGAGGGTGCCGGGCAGGCCCTCCTCCAGCCAGGTCATCTGGAGCCGGGTGCCGAGCGGGAAGCCGAGTTCGGGCACGACGGGGTTGGACTGGAGCCAGCCGCCGCTGGGGGTGGCCGCGACCATGGTGCCCCAGCGGTCGACGACGTCGAGGTGACAGGTGTCGCCCCGGGTGCTGCCGTCGGGGAGGATCTCCGGTTCGCCGGGCACGGGCGAGGTGGGAAGCTTCGCGACCGTGGGTTCGCCGGTGCCGAGCGCGTCGAAACCCTCCTGGGCGGCGGCGGCCACGCGCGCGTGCGCGCTCAGGCGCGGGGTGCGCCCGCCGGGGCTGCCGGGCCGCAGGTCGTGCTCGGCCCGCTCGCCGACGAGGGCGCGGCGGGCCGTGTTGTACGCGCGGGACAGCAGGTCGTCGAGCGGCACGTCGGCCGCGTCCCCGTACCAGGCCTCCCGGTCCGCCATGGCCAGCTTGCAGTTCTCGATCAGGAGATGGACGTACTCGCCCGAGCCGTACGGGGGGAGCTCGGGCGGGAGCAGGGCGAGCTGCTGCAGCAGGACCGGGCCCTGGCTCCAGGGGCCGGGCTTGCACACGGTCCAGCCGTTCCAGTCGTGGGTCGCCGGTGTCTCCCAGGTCGCGGACCAGGCGGCGAGGTCGTCGGCGGTGAGGGTGCCGGTGTGGTGGGTGCCGCTGGTGTCGAGGGTGGGGCGGGCGGCCTGCCGTACGAGCGCCTCGGCGATGAAGCCGGTGCGCCAGACCTGCCGTGCCGCGTCGATCCGCGCCTCGCGGTCACCGGCTCCGGCGGTCTCGGCGAGCAGGCGTTTCCAGGTGGCCGCCAGCGCGGGGTTGCGGAACAGCTCGCCGGGGCGGGGTGCCTTGCCGCCGGGCAGGTAGACGTCCGCCGAGGAGGTCCACTCGGTCTCGAAGAGCGCCCGCACGGTCTCGACGGTCTGGCCGACGCGCTCCACGGGCGGGTGGCCGTGCTCGGCGTAGCCGATGGCGTACTTCAGGACGTCGTCGAGGCCCTTGGTGCCGTGGTCGCGCAGCAGCAGCATCCAGGCGTCGAAGGCTCCGGGCACGGCGGCGGCGAGCGGCCCGGTGCCGGGGACGAGGTCCAGGCCGAGACCGCGGTAGTGCGCGGCGCTCGCCCCGGCCGGCACGACGCCCTGCCCGCACACCACCCGCGTCTCGCCGCCGGGCGGGGCGTACAGGATCGGCACCTCGCCGGCCGGGCCGTTGAGGTGGGGTTCGACGACGTGCAGCACGAAGCCGCCCGCGACGGCCGCGTCACAGGCGTTGCCACCGTCCTCCAGCACGGCCATCGCCGTCTGGGAGGCTAGCCAGTGGGTGGAGGAGACCATGCCGAAGGTGCCCTGGAGGGTCGGGCGGGACGTGAACATGCGGCCTGTCACCTCTCGTCGTCGTACGCCACTCGTCCCCCTCCCCCTGTCGCGGCCCCGACAAAACATGGGCCTCCCGGGAGGTGGGCAAACCGCCCACGGACCACGCAACCATCCGGATTCGCGAGCCTTCGTGGTGAGGCACCGTCACCGCCCGGGCACGCAGCGAGTTCGCACTTCCGCCCCACAGGGACTCGTGTGACACTGTCGTCCCGTCCGCCGTGCGGACCCGTTCCGCACCGTCCGTCCCCCACGAGAAGGGCGCCGTGCGTTCTCTACCCCTGCCTCTCGCCCTGACCGCACGCCTGTCGCCGGTGGCCGTGCTCGCCGCGGCGGGCTGGGCGCTGTCGTCCGGCCCGCTCGCCGCGCCGACGGCCGCCGAGCCCAGGCCGGCCGAGGAGAAGACCGAGACCCAGTCCGCCTCCGCTCCCTCGACGTCGACGGAGTCGAAGACGTACGCGGCGGCGCCCGCGCCGTGCGAGAGCGTCGCCAAGAAGACGATCGAGTCGCTGGTGCCGGGCGCCAAGACGGCCGGCAAGGAGATCCCCTCCACGGACGCGAAGCTGCGCCGGACCTGCTCCTGGAACGCGCTCAAGGGCTACGACTACCGCTGGCTCGACGTGTCCTACGAGGTGATGGCGTCGGACGAGGCGGCCGAGAAGTCGTACCGGGAGCAGTTGGAGCGCAGGAGTGGCGGCGGGGCCGTCCCCGGCCTGGGGGACAGCGCGTACTCCGTCGTGAACCTCACCACCGAGGACAAGCAGCAGACCCGCGAGGGCGTCGTGGTCGCCCGCGCGTCGAACGCGCTGGTGACCATCACCTACAACGGCAGCGACTTCGAGTCCAAGAAGGCGCCCGACACGGACACCATCAACAAGGGCGCCATCAAGGCCGCGAAGGAAGCGGTGGCCGCGCTGGAGAGCGAGAAGGGCTAGGGCACTCCAGCGCGGCGGTCACCGGAGTTCAGCGGGCGGCGCGGCCGGGCAGCGCCATCAGCAGCAGGTACAGCACCATCGACGTGCCCAGGCCCACGGCCCAGCCGTAGTCGGCCAGATCGGCGAGTGCCGGGACGGGACGGCCGTCGACGAGCGGCTTGAGGCTCGCGCCGCCGACGGCGAGGACGCCTCCGGCCGCGAAGGCGACGACGGCCCGCCAGTTCCAGCCGCCCGCGTACCAGTACCGGCCGCCCGGGCGGTAGAGGTCGGCGAGGTCCAGCCGGGAGCGGCGCAGGATCCAGTAGTCGGCGATGAGGATGCCGGCCACGGTGCCGAGCAGGCCGCCGACCAGGCCGAGCCAGGTGAAGATGTAGCCCTGCGGGTCGGAGTACAGCTTCCACGGGAAGATCAGCACGCCCAGGACGCAGGTCGCGAGGGCACCGGCGCGGAAACTGATGCGGCGGGGCGCGATGTTGGAGAAGTCGAACGCCGGGGAGACCAGGTTGGCGGCGACGTTGACGGACAGCGTCGCGACCAGCACGGTGACCAGCGCGAAGAGCAGGCCGACGGTGTTGTCGGTCTTCGCCGCGAGCTGGACCGGGTCCCAGATGGCCTCGCCGTAGACGGCCTGGGAGCCGGAGGTGACCATCACCGACAGGAACGCGAAGAGCGTCATGGTGGTGGGCAGGCCGAGGGCCTGACCGCGGGTCTGGGCCTTCTGGCTCCTGCCGTAGCGGGTGAAGTCGGGGATGTTCAGCGACAGCGTGGACCAGAAGCCGATCATGCCCATGAGGGCGGGGGCGAACAGCGTCCAGAAGTCGGCGCCCCAACCGAGCTTGGAGGGCTGGTCGAGCAGCGGTCCGAAGCCGCCCGCCTTGTCGCTCATCCACCACAGCATCACGAACGCCCCGACGAGCACGAAGGGCGCCGCCCAGTTCTCGAAGCGGCGGATCGTCTCCATGCCCCGGTAGATGATGACGACCTGCAGCGCCCAGAAGACCGCGAACGACAGCCACATGGTCCAGGCGTAGCCGCCGACCTTCGCGGCGTCCGTCCAGCCGCTGCCGACGAGCTTGCCGGCCAGGAAGTAGATGGCCTCGCCGCCGATCCAGGTCTGGATGCCGAACCAGCCGCAGGCCACGAGCGCCCGTACGACGGCGGGCAGGTTGGCGCCGCGGATGCCGAAGGAGGCGCGCGCGAACACGGGGAAGGGTATGCCGTACTTCGGCCCGGCGTGCCCGGTGAGCAGCATGGGTATCAGCACGATCACGTTGGCGAGGGCGATGGTGAACACCGCCTGCTTCCAGTCCATGCCGACGGCGATGAGCCCGGAGGCCAGGGTCCAGGAGGCCGTGTTGTGGGCCATGCCGACCCACAGCGCGGAGAAGTTGTACGTGGTCCAGGTGCGCTGGGCGACGGGGACCGGCAGCAGGTCGTCGTTGGCGTAGGGACCGCTCGGTGCCGGGGCGCCGGGGGCGATCTCCACCCGGCCGTCGGCGAGGGTGACTTGGGTGGTCGGTGGGGTGGCCGTGGGAGCGGTATCGGTCATGGGCCGGGCCAATCAGGGAGGCGGGACGGGAATGGCCGTGCGGGTGATGCCGACGGGGGGTGCGCTCGGGGCGTCCTGCGCCCCCTTCCCGGGCCGGGGGAAGGGGGAGGTCAAGAGGAGTGCCAGGGGGACTTCAGCCGTTGACCGCCGGGATCACCCGCGATCCGTAGGCGTCGATCACGGCCTCCTGCGCGTCGTGCATGTCGTACACGGCGAACTGGTCCACGCCCAGTGCGCGCAGCGCGTTCAGCTTCTCGATGTGCCGCTCGACCGGGCCGATCAGGCAGAACCGGTCGACGATCTCGTCGGGCACGAACCGGGTGTCCGGGTTGCCGGCCCGGCCGTGGTGGGAGTAGTCGTAGCCCTCGCGGGACTTGATGTAGTCGGTCAGTTCGTCGGGGACGGCGGCCGAGTGCTCGCCGTACTTGGAGACCAGGTCGGCCACGTGGTTGCCGACCATGCCGCCGAACCAGCGGCACTGCTCGCGCGCGTGGGCGAGCGCCTCGGGCGAGTCGTCCTCGGTGACGTAGGCGGGGGCGGCCACGCAGACGGTCACCTCCGACGGGTCGCGTCCGGCGGCGACGGCCGCGTCCTTGACGGCCTTGACCATGTACTCGGTCAGGTACAGGTCGGCCAGCTGGAGGATGAAGCCGTCCGCCTCCTCCCCGGTCATCTTCAGCGCCTTGGGCCCGTACGCGGCCATCCAGACGGGCAGTTCGGCGTCCGGCTTGATCCACGGGAGCCGGACGACGCTGCCGCCGCCGAGGTCGGCCTCCCGGCCGCTGCCGAGGTCCCGGATGACCCGCATGGCGTCGCTGATCCGGGCCAGGGTGTTGGGCTTGCGGCCGGCCACGCGCATCGCGGAGTCGCCCCGGCCGATGCCGCAGACCGTGCGGTTGCCGAACATGTCGTTGAGGGTGGCGAAGGTGGAGGCGGTCACCTCCCAGGTGCGGGTGCCGGGGTTGGTCACCATCGGCCCGACCTTGAGTTTCGTGGTGTTGGCGAGGATCTGGCTGTAGATCACGAACGGCTCCTGCCACAGCACGGCGGAGTCGAAGGTCCAGCCGTGGGTGAAACCGTTGCGTTCCGCGCGTTTCATCAGGCTGATCACCCGCGAGGCCGGCGGGTCGGTCTGCAGGACGAGTCCGAAGTCCATCCGCACCACTCCTAGTTGAGGTACTGACAGGTGGAACGCGGGGTGAAGACGCCGTGTCCGGCGTGCCCGGTGTACTCCCGCTCGGTGACGACGGGGACGCCGCGCGAGAGCACCGTCTCGACCCGGCCGGTGACCCGCCTGCCCTCGTACGCCGAGTAGTCGACGTTCATGTGGTGGGTCTCGGCCGAGAGGACCTGCTCGGCGTGCGGGTCGTAGATCACGACGTCGGCGTCGGCGCCCGGGGCGATGGTGCCCTTCTTCGGGTACAGGCCGAACATGCGGGCCGGGGTGGCACACGCGATCTCGATCCAGCGGCGGCGGCTGATGTGCCCGTCGACGACGGCCTGGTGGAGCAGGTCCATCCGGTTCTCCACGCCCGGGAGGCCGTTGGGGATCTTGGAGAAGTCGCCGCGGCCGAGGTCCTTCTGGCCGGTGAAGCAGAAGGGGCAATGGTCGGTGGAGACGACCTGGAGGTCGTTCGTGCGCAGCCCCTGCCAGAGCTTGGCCTGGTGCTCGCGCGGCCGCAGGGGCGTGCTGCACACGTACTTGGCGCCCTCGAAGTCGGGCTCGGCGAGGTTGTCGGTGGACAGGAACAGGTACTGCGGGCAGGTCTCGCCGAAGACGGGCAGTCCCTCGTCGCGGGCGCGGGCCAGCTCGGCGACGGCCTCCATCGCCGAGACGTGCACGACGTAGAGGGGTGCCCCGGCGACCTGGGCGAGCCGGATGGCGCGGTGGGTGGCCTCGGCCTCCAGCAGGGCCTTGCGGACCTCGCCGTGGTAGCGCGGGTCGGTCTCGCCCCGGGCCAGGGCCTGTTCGACCAGGACGTCGATGGCGATGCCGTTCTCGGCGTGCATCATGATCAGGCCGCCGTTGTCGGCGGAGCGCTGCATGGCGCGCAGGATCTGGCCGTCGTCGCTGTAGAAGACGCCCGGGTAGGCCATGAACTGCTTGAAGGAGGTGACGCCCTCCTCGACCAGCAGGTCCATCTCCTTGAGGGTGTCCTCGTTGACGTCGGAGACGATCATGTGGAAGCCGTAGTCGATCGCGCAGTTGCCCTCGGCCTTGGCGTGCCACGCGTCGAGGCCCTCGCGCAGGGCCTGCCCGACGCTCTGCACGGCGAAGTCGATGATCGTGGTGGTGCCGCCCCAGGCGGCGGCGCGGGTGCCGGTCTCGAAGGTGTCGGAGGCGAAGGTGCCGCCGAAGGGCAGCTCCATGTGGGTGTGGGCGTCGACGCCGCCGGGGATGACGTACTTTCCGGTGGCGTCGATCGTGCGGTCGGCGGTGAGGACTCCGGGCGCGGCCAGGGCGGCGATCCGGCCGTCCTCGATCAGGACGTCGGCGTGGACTTCGTCGGAAGCCGTGATGACTAGACCGCCGTGGATCAGTGTTCGGGTCATCGGGCGCTCCTCACTGTGAGTGCGTGCGGGTTCGTCGTGGCTGGTCGCGCGCACGCGGCGGCAGCCGCATGTCGACTACGGCCCCGCGCCCCTAGGGGGCGGTCAGCGGGCCGTAGGCTCCGGGCGCCCGGTCCCGGTAGAACTGCCAGCGGTCGCGGACCTCGCGGAGCTTGGCCAGGTCCAGGTCGCGGACGACCAGTTCGGGCTCCTTGTCGCTCGCCACCTCGCCGACGAACTGGGCCTCCGGGTCCACGAAGTACGAGGTGCCGTAGAAGTCGTTGTCGCCGTACTCCTCGACGCCGACCCGGTTGATCGCGCCGACGAAGTACTCGTTGGCCACGGCCGCCGCCGGCTGTTCCAGCTGCCAGAGGTAGCCGGACAGGCCCCTGGAGGTGGCCGAGGGGTTGAAGACGATCTCGGCGCCCGCGAGGCCGAGTGCGCGCCAGCCCTCGGGGAAGTGCCGGTCGTAGCAGATGTAGACGCCGACCCTGCCGACGGCGGTGTCGAAGACGGGCCAGCCGGAGTTGCCGGGGCGGAAGTAGAACTTCTCCCAGAAGCCCCGTACTTGGGGGATGTGGGTCTTGCGGTACTTGCCGAGGTAGGAGCCGTCCGCGTCGATGACGGCGGCGGTGTTGTAGAGGACGCCGGGCTGCTCCTCCTCGTACATCGGCAGCACCAGCACGAGGCCCAGTTCCTTCGCGAGGGCCTGGAAGCGGCGGACGATCGGGCCCTCGGGGATCTGCTCGGCGTACTCGTAGAAGGCCGGGTCCTGCACCTGGCAGAAGTACGGGCCGTAGAACAGCTCCTGGAAGCAGAGCACTTGGGCGCCCTGGGCGGCGGCGTCGCGGGCCGCCTGCTCGTGGACCTGGATCATCGACTCCTTGTCGCCGGTCCAGGCGGTCTGGAAGACGGCGGCACGGATCACTCGGCTCATCGGGACCTCCGGTCGCTCGGTGTGCCGTGAGCCTAGGAAGCCGGGACGTCGTCGTTGAGTTGCACCGTGTCACGTCCCGGGGCGTGCGGCGTGC
The DNA here is from genome assembly GCF_044540525.1 of Streptomyces sp. NPDC085932. Taxonomy (NCBI): domain Bacteria; kingdom Bacillati; phylum Actinomycetota; class Actinomycetes; order Kitasatosporales; family Streptomycetaceae; genus Streptomyces; species Streptomyces sp. NPDC085932. The sequence goes on along the minus strand of NZ_JBITSJ010000001.1, from coordinate 655,548 downwards.
CACCGTGTCACTCTCGTACGGGCTCATGTTTCACCGCCGTTTTCCCAGGTGGTTGCGTGTTTCACTGCTGTTGCGCGTCGTGCGCGAGGAGGGCGATGTGCACCGAGGCGGCCTGTTCGAAGTCGTCGAGGTCCACCCCGAGGCGGATTTGTATCGCCTCCAGACGGCGGTAGAGGGCCGGCCGGGAGACGTGGTGGAGCTGGGCGGTGCGGGACTTGTTGCGGCCGGTGGCGAGGTAGGTGCGCAGCACGGACAGCAGGTCCTCGTCCGCCTCGTACAGCAGCCCGTCCAGCTCCCGCTCCGCGAAGGACTGCACGTGCGGGTCGTCGCGCAGCAGGCGGATCAGGCCGCGCAGGTGGACGTCCTTCAGACGGACGACCGGCGGGAGGTCGAGGGCGGCGGAGGAGTCGGCGACGGCGTCCGCCACGTGCTGGGCCTCGCGCAGGCCGGTGGGAACGTCGTCCCAGGCGGCCCGGGGGCCGGCCGCCGCGACGACCGTGCGGTCGGTGCCGGACTCGGTGCGCAGCCGGGTCGCGAAGCGCACGGCGAGCGCGTCCGCGTCCTGGTCACGGGCGAGGCTGAGCAGCACGGCGGTGGCCCCGTCGGCCAGTTCGGCCACGAGCCCGGACAGGCCGAGCAGCCGCAGCAGCCGTTCCAGCCGGACGGGGTCGCCGTCGCGGACGACCAGCGGCACGAACGTCCGCCGGTTGACGGGCAGCCCGGCCGCCCGCGCCCGGGGCAGCAGCTGCCGCGCCGGTACGACACCGCTGACCAGGTCGGTCAGCAGACTCTGCGCGGCCTGCTCCTCCCAGGAACAGGCCGCGCCGCCGGCGAGCATGCGGTGCAGGACGAGGGCCTCGGCGGCGCGGTCGGCCAGCAGCCGTCCGGTGGCGGTGTCGCCGCGGTAGCCGCACAGCACGATCCGGCCCCAACGCTCCCCGCGCCCGCCGAGCTCGGCCCGGATCCAGCCGTCGCCCCCGGCGCCTCCCCCGGCCCCCGAACGGCCTGGGCGGTGCCCCCATGCCTGCCGGGCGATGCGCTCCCAGTCGCGCAGCACGTCGTCGACCGCGGGCCGCTCCCCCGCCGTACCGAGGACGCGGTGGGCGAGGTTGGTGACGACGACCGGGCAGGCGCTGTGCCGCGCGACCTCGTCGAGCAGCCGCTGCAGCGGGGCGCCCGCGGTGATGAGGGCCGTCAGTTCGGTGCGCACGGCCTCGGAGAGGCTGACAGCGGCGAACTTGCGCCGCACCAGCCGGGACTGCACCTCCTCGGTCAGTTCGGCGAAGGGGAAGGGCCGGTGCAGGACGACCATGGGCAGCCCGCACCGCTCGGCGGCCCGGCGCATCACGTCCGGCGGGGAGGGGAAGGCCCGGCCGAGTCCGAGGACGACCGCCGCCGCCTCGGCGCGGTGCAGTGAGCGGACGTACTCGGCCTGCTTGTCCTCGTCGCCGGCGAGCAGCACACCGGTGGTGAGGACCATCTCGCCGCCGCTGAGCATGACGCCGACGTCGGCGGCCTCGGCGACATGCACCCAGCGCACGGGCCGGTCGAGGTGGCTCGCCCCGGCCACCACCTCCGGCTCCCCGGCGAGCACCCGTTCCAGGGTGAGCACCTGCCGGACCGACAGGGCCGGTTCGAGGGAGTCCGAGGTGAGGGTCATGTGACGGTCCCCTTGTTCAGTCCACCGCTACGGGATGCTCCTCAGAGCGTCTTCGAGGATCGCGGCGCCCTCCTCGGCCTCCGCGACGTTGAGCGACAGCGGCGGGGCGACCCGCAGCGAACTGGTGTTGTGGCCGCCGCCCTTGCCGATCAGCAGGCCGCCCGCGCGGGCGGCCTCCAGGACGGCCGCCGCGGTCGCCGGGTCGGCCTCGTCGGTGCCGGGCCTGGTGATCTCGATGCCGATCATCAGGCCGCGGCCCCGGACCTCCCGCACGGCCGGGACCTGCGCGGCGGCGGCGCGCAGCCGCTCGATGAGCAGGCCGCCGACGCGCCGGGCGTTGCCCTGGAGGTCGTGCTCCAGCAGGTACGTGAGGTTGGCGAGGCCCGCCGCCATGGTGATCTGGGTGCCGCCGAAGGTGGAGATGCTGTTGGAGTCCAGGCAGTTCATGATCTCGGAGCGGGCGACGACCCCGCCGATGGACATGCCGTTGCCGATGCCCTTGGCGAAGGTCATGATGTCCGGCGGTCCGTGCTGCCCGTGTGCCTGCCAGCCCCAGAAGTGCTCGCCGGTGCGTCCCCAGCCGGTCTGCACCTCGTCGGCGATCCACAGGATGCCGCGCTCGTGCAGGACTTCGCGGAAGGCGGCGTAGAGGCCGTCCGGCGGTGAGGTGAAGCCGCCGACGCCCTGGATGGGTTCGGCGATCAGCGCGGCCGGCGGGCGGGTGTGGCCGAGCAGGTCGACCAGGTCGTCCACGCAGGCCGCGATGAAGTCGCCGTCGCCGAGGGCGGCGTACGGCCCGCGGGTGCGGACGCCGCCGTGCACGTACAGCGTCTGCAGCGGGGACAGCGAGGTCGGGGACCAGCCGCGGTTGCCGGTGATGCCGACGGAGCTGAAGGAACGGCCGTGGTAGCTGTTGCGCATGGCCAGGATCGTGTTGCTGCGCCGGTACGTCGTGGCGAGCAGCAGGGCCGTGTCGTTGGCCTCGGTGCCGGAGGTGGTGAAGAACACCCGGGCGTCGGGGATGCCGCTCAACTGGGCGATCCGCTCGGCCAGTTCGATCATCGGGCGGTTGAGGTAGAGGGTCGAGGAGTGGATGATCCGGCCGGCCTGCTCGCTCACCGCCTTGGTCACCTCGGGCAGCGCGTGCGCGGTCATGGTGGTGAGGATGCCGCCGAAGAAGTCGAGGTAGCGGTTGCCCTCGGCGTCCCAGACGTGGCGGCCCTCGCCGTGGGTGATCTCGATGGGCTCCTCGTAGTAGAGGGCGAGCCAGTCGGGGAGCACGGCCCGGTGGCGGCCCAGCAGGTCGTGGGTCACGGCCGTACCAGCCCTTCGTAGGCGTCGGGGCGGCGGTCGCGGTAGAAGGCCCACGTCTGCCGCACCTCCTCGATCAGGCCGAGGTCGATGTCCCGGACCACGAGCTCCTCCTTGCTGTCGCTGGCGACGTCCCCCACGAACTGCCCGCGCGGGTCGACGAAGTAGCTCGTGCCGTAGAAGTCGTTGTCGCCGTACTCCTCCTGGCCGACGCGGTTGATCGCGGCGATGTAGTACCCGTTGGCGACGGCCGCCGCGGGCTGCTCCAGCCGCCACAGGTGGGCCGACAGGCTGCGGTGGGTGGCGGAGGGGTTGTAGACCAGCTGGGCCCCGGCCAGGCCGAGCTCCCGCCAGCCCTCGGGGAAGTGGCGGTCGTAGCAGATGTAGACGCCGACCTTGCCTACGGCGGTGTCGAAGACGGGCCAGCCGAGGTTGCCGGGCTTGAAGTAGTACTTCTCGCGGAAGCCCTTCAGCTGGGGGATGTGGTGCTTGCGGTACTTGCCGAGGTAGCTGCCGTCGGCGTCGATGACGGCGGCGGTGTTGTAGTAGAAGCCGGGCTGCTCCTCCTCGAACACCGGCGCGACGATCACCATGCCGGTCTCGCGGGCGAGTGCCCGCATCCGCCGGACGGTGGGCCCGTCGGGGACGGGCTCGGCCCAGCGGTAGTGCTCCGGCTCCTCGACCTGGCAAAAGTAGGGGCTGTTGAAGACTTCCTGGAACCCGATGATCCTCGCGCCCCGGCGGGCCGCCTCGCGGGCGTGCTCCTCGTGTTTCGCCACCATGGACTCGGTGTCGCCGGTCCAGGTGGCCTGGACCAGAGCGGCACGTACGACGTTGGCCATGAGCTGCTCCTTCGACGCGACGTCTGCGCCTCTACGCCCGTAGAAGCGGGCCGTAGAGCCACGAACGTAAGCCTCCGGCCCGGGCTTGCCAAGACCATCGTCGCCAACCCGCGGGGCATCGCGCGATTCGCACTCCTGTGGGTGAGTCACCGGGGCCACGGCGTGGCCGGTCAGGCGGGGTGTCCGGCGACCCGCAGGGCGTGCACGAGGTCCCAGCGGCGCTCGTCGGACACGCCCGCGGCGGCCTCCAGCAGGAGCGGTACGAGGCGCTGCGGGTCGGGCTCGGCGCTGCGGGCGGCCTCCTCGGGGGTGCGGGCCGTGACGTAGGCGTCGAGCAGCACGCGCACCTCACGGCGGCGCCCCTCGCCGGCCAGCGCGAGGACGGCCAGGCCGATCTCGCCGGGCGGCCGGGCGACGCCCTGCCGCAGCATCTGCCGCGCGTCGCTCGCGCGTCCCGCCGCGGCCAGGGCGTCGGCGGCGGCGACCAGCCGCCCGGCGGGCAGCGAGGCGGCCTCCCAGAGGAAGGTCTGCCAGTCGGCGTCCAGCCCGGCGTGGTGCAGCCGCTCGGCGAGCAGCGGGAACCGGGCGGGTCCCCAGGAGGCGGCCTCGGCCAGCAGGGCGTGCGCCTCGCCACTGCGCCCCTCGCCGCGCAGTCGCGCCAGCGTCTCGACGACCCTGGCGACCTCGTCCCGGTCGGCGTCCCCGGCGGCTGCGGTCCCCTCCCCCACCGGGCGCTCCTCGACCGCCTCGTCGGCGGCCCCGGCGAAGCGGGCGCCCCGGGGCGTACGTCCGCCGGCCGGCGCGGCGGGCGCGGGCAGGCCCGGCACGACGGCGGGCACCACGCCGGGCGCGACGTCCTCCTCGACGGCCCCGGCGAACCGGGCACCGCCGCGCCGGCGTCTACGCGCTTTGGGGGCAGCGGGCTGCGGGGTGCTCGGCGGCTGGGAAGGGGTGAGCGTGGGACGAGGGGCCGGAGCGGACGCCGAAGCAGCGAAGCCGTCCAGGGCGGCCGGAGCAACAAACGGCTCCGGGGCGGCGAGAGGGGCGGAGGCATTCACGCCGCCCGTGGCGGGTTCCCGCGGTTCGGTCCGGCTCGCTGCATGCTGCCGGCCCCGACGCTCGGCCTCGGGGTCGCCGGTGCCGTGGCGAGCCGCAGGCCCGGGGCCGGTCACCGTCCTACCGTCGCCCGGAGCGCCGTACCCAGGCGCGGGCAGCCCCGTTCCGGTCACCGCCCTACCGTCGCCCGGAGCGCCGTACCCAGGCGCGGGCAGCCCCGTCCCGGTCACCGCCTTGCCACCGCCCGGGGCACCGTACCGAAACGCGGCCCCAGGCCCCGTCGCCGTCCTGTCACCGTCCGCGGCCTCGGGCCCGGTCACCGTCTCGCCACCACCCGGGGCGTCATACCGTGCCGCAACCCCAAGGTCGGTTGCCGTCCTGTCACCGCCCCCACGGTCCTGCCCGGACTCGTCGGTGCCGTGTGGGCCGGCGGCCTCGCCCCACTCCCCCTCGGGTGCTCGCGGCCCGCGCCGGTCCGTGCGGGCCATCCGGGTCCGCAGTTCCGCGCACCGCGCGGTCGCGCGTGCGTGATCGTCGCGGGCCCAGGCCAGGTCCCGGCGGAGGGCGTCCGCCCGGTCGCCCGTGGTGGCCGAGGTCAGCTGCCGGGCCAGGGCGGCCTGGCGCTCCGCGGCGAACATCTGTTCGCGGAGCATGACGTCGAGGCGGTCGCCCAGGGCCTCGCGGCCGCCCGGCCGGCTGTCGTACGCGGCGAGCGCGGCGGTGTGCAGCGAGCGGGCGTGTTCGGTCTCCGGGCCGGCGCCCCCCGGCCCGTACTGCCCGGCGAGGTCGCGCAGCAGGGACTCCACCACGTCCCAGGGCGGCATCTCGCGCCCGTCGAGACAGGCCCGCATGCCCTCCGGGTCCCGCTGCCAGAACACCGCGCACCAGCCGCCGGACGGGTCCAGGCGTGCCAGGAGACCGTTCAGGTAGGTCGCGAACTCCCGCACCTGGGCCGGGAGTCGATCCGCCGTCATCGCTCAACTCCCGATAGACCGGAGCACTCCGCCCCGTAGGCAACACCAGTCGTGTTACGGCGGTGCTACGGGGAGTTTTCACCCGCGGAGCGGGCGTCTCCGGGGGCCGGTCAGAGCGGTACGAGGACGCACTGCCCGGCCAGGTCGTCCATCGACAGCCCGAGCGCCCCGGCCAGCGCGGCCACCGTGAAGAAGGCCGGGGTCGGGGCCCGCCCGGTCTCGATCTTGCGGAGGGTCTCGGCGGAGATGCCGGCGCTCGCCGCGATCTCCGCCATGCTCCGGTCGCCACGTGCCTCACGCAGCAGCTTGCCCAGCCGCTCGCCGCGTTCGCGCTCTTCGGGGGTGAGAGGGGTGCGCACCATGCCCCCATTCTAATACCGGTATAGTAATTGGCATGGTGGAGCTGAAGACAGACACATCGATCGACGCCATGTACGAGGCGGGCCAGGTCGTCGCCCGTGCGCTGACGGCCGCGCGGGAGGCCGCCGACGTGGGTGTTTCCCTGCTGGAACTCGACGAGGTCGCGCACGACGTGCTGCGCGAGGCGGGGGCGGCGTCCCCCTTCCTCGGCTACCGGCCGTCCTTCGCGCCGACCCCCTTCCCCGCCGTCCTGTGCGTCTCGGTCAACGACGCGATCGTGCACGGCATCCCGACCCGCTACCGGCTGCGCGACGGCGACCTCGTGTCCATCGACTTCGGCGCCGAACTGGGCGGCTGGGTCGGCGACTCCGCGCTCAGTTTCGTCGTCGGCCGTCCGCGTCCGGACGATCTGCGGCTGATCGAGACGGCCGAGCGGGCACTCGCGGCCGGCATCGAGGCGGCCGTCGTCGGCAACCGCATCGGCGACATCGCCCACGCGATCGGCACGGTCTGCCGCTCCGCCGGCTACGGCATCCCCGACGGCTTCGGCGGCCACGGCATCGGGCGCCGGATGCACGAGGACCCGGGCGTGCCGAACGAGGGACGCCCCGGACGCGGCATGCGGCTGCGGCACGGCATGGTGCTGGCGATCGAGCCCATGGTCATCGCGGGCGGCACGGACGACTACCACGCGGCGCCCGACGGCTGGACGCTGAAGACGAACGACGGCTCCCGCGCGGCCCACGCCGAGCACACGGTGGCGATCACGGACGCGGGGCCGAGGATCCTGACCGCGCGCTGACCCCGCCGGGTTCACCCGGTATGTTCCGAAGGTGCCCCTCGTCGGCGATCGTGCGAAGGTGTTCTACGAGCGCGCCCCAGGTGTAACGGGCTGCCACCCGGGTTACCCGACCCCGGCACGTCGACCAGCGAGGGCGTCCCCCGCCCGGGCGCCGGGGACGCCGGGAACGGAAGGCCCATGAGCAGCGGCTTCAGCAGCCCGGAGGGCTACGGCTCGGACCCCTTCGGAGAATTCCTCGCACGCTTCTTCGGCGGACCGCGCCCCGGTCCCCGGCAGATCGACCTGGGCCGGCTGCTCAGCCAGCCGGCCCGGGAGCTCGTCCGCGGCGCCGCCCAGTACGCCGCCGAGCACGGCAGCCGGGACCTCGACACGCAACACCTGCTGCGGGCGGCACTCTCCACGGAACCCACCCGGACCCTGCTCAGCAAGGCCGGCGCCAACCCGGACTCGCTGGCCTCCCAGATCGACGAACGCTCGGGCCCGGCCCAGCACACCCCGGACGACGCGCCGCCGCCGACCGCGCTCTCCCTCACCCCGGCCGCCAAGCGCGCCCTGCTCGACGCGCACGACATGGCCCGGGCCCGCGGCTACGGCTACATCGGCCCGGAGCACGTGCTCAGCGCCCTGGCCTCGAACCCCGACTCGGCCGCCGGACACATCCTCAACGCGGCCCGCTTCGCGCCCTCCAGCCCGCCGGAGGCGCCCGAGGCACCCCAGGCCGAGCGGCCCCGCGCGACGAACACGCCGACCCTCGACAAGTACGGCCGCGACCTCACCGACCTGGCCCGGCAGGGCCGGATCGACCCGGTGATCGGCCGGGACGAGGAGATCGAGCAGACCGTCGAGGTCCTCTCCCGGCGCGGCAAGAACAACCCGGTGCTGATCGGTGACGCGGGCGTCGGCAAGACCGCCATCGTGGAGGGCCTGGCCCAGCGCATCTCCGAGGGGGACGTGCCCGACGTGCTGATCGGGCGCCGGGTGATCGCCCTGGACCTGACGGGCGTGGTCGCGGGCACCCGCTACCGGGGTGACTTCGAGGAGCGGATGAACAACATCGTCGGGGAGATCCGCGCCCACTCCGAGCAGCTGATCATCTTCATCGACGAGCTGCACACGGTCGTCGGCGCCGGTGCCGGCGGCGGCGACGGCAGCTCCATGGACGCGGGCAACATCCTCAAGCCGGCCCTCGCCCGGGGCGAGCTGCACATCGTGGGCGCCACGACGCTGGAGGAGTACCGCCGGATCGAGAAGGACGCGGCGCTGGCGCGCCGTTTCCAGCCGATCATGGTGCCGGAACCGACCCCCGCCGACGCGATCGAGATCCTGCGCGGTCTGCAGGACCGCTACGAGGCCCACCACCAGGTCCGCTACACCGACGAGGCCCTGGTGGCGGCCGTGGAGCTGTCCGACCGCTACCTCACCGACCGCCGGCTGCCCGACAAGGCGATCGACCTGATCGACCAGGCCGGTGCCCGGGTGCGGCTGCGGGCGCGGACCAAGGGCACGGACGTGCGGGCCCTGGAGCGGGAGCTGGAGCAGCTGGTCCGGGACAAGGACCAGGCGGTCGCGGACGAGCAGTACGAGCAGGCCACCCAGTTGCGCGACCGGATCCTGGACGTCAAGCAGCGGATCACCGAGGCCGGCGGCGACGGCGAGGTCGACGAGGGCCAGGACCTGGTGGTCGGTGCCGAGGCGATCGCCGAGGTGGTGTCCCGGCAGACGGGCATCCCGGTCAGCAGCCTCACACAGGAGGAGAAGGACCGCCTGCTGGGCCTGGAGGAGCATCTGCACGAGCGGGTCGTCGGCCAGGACGAGGCCGTCCGGGTCGTCGCCGACGCGGTCCTGCGCTCCCGGGCCGGGCTCGCGGCCCCCGACCGCCCGATCGGCAGCTTCCTGTTCCTGGGCCCGACGGGCGTCGGCAAGACCGAACTGGCCCGCGCTCTCGCGGAGGCGCTGTTCGGCAGCGAGGACCGCATGGTCCGCCTCGACATGAGCGAGTACCAGGAGCGGCACACCGTCAGCCGTCTGGTCGGTGCCCCGCCCGGTTATGTCGGGCACGAGGAGGCGGGCCAGCTGACCGAGGTCGTCCGCCGCCACCCGTACTCGCTGCTGCTGCTGGACGAGGTGGAGAAGGCCCACCCGGACGTCTTCAACATCCTGCTGCAGGTGCTCGACGACGGCCGGCTGACCGACTCCCAGGGCCGCACGGTGGACTTCACCAACACGGTCATCGTCATGACGAGCAACCTCGGCTCCGAGGCGATCACCCGCCGCGGCGGGTCCGTGGGCTTCGCCTCGGGCGGCGCCGACGCGGACGAGGAGGCCCGCCGCGAGCAGATCCTGCGCCCGCTGCGCGAGCACTTCCGCCCGGAGTTCCTCAACCGCATCGACGAGATCGTCGTCTTCCGCCAGCTCACCACCCAGCAGCTGCGCCGGATCACCGACCTCCTGCTGGAGCGCACCCGTTCCCTGGTCCGGGGCAAGGGCGTCACGGTCGACTTCACCGACCGCGCGGTGGAGTGGCTGGCCGACCACGGCTACCAGCCGGAGTACGGCGCCCGCCCGCTGCGCCGCACCATCCAGCGCGAGGTGGACAACGAACTGTCACGCCTGCTGCTGGACGGCAGCGTCGCGGAGGGCGACCGGGTGACCGTGGACGTGCAGGACGGCCGGCTCGCGTTCAGCACCGCGCCCCGTTAGGGGCGCGGGGAACCACGCGACCGGCCCCCGCCGAGCCGCACCCGGCACTCAACGCGCGGGCCGCACCACCATCGCCGAGCCTCCACCGCGCCGCACGGTCTCCGCGGCGGCCAGCCACTTCCCGCCGGGCAGCCGCTGCACGCCCGTGGCCGCCCCGATCTCCGGGTTGGCCTTGAACGAGTGCCCGATCGCCTCCAGCCGCCGCCGCACGTCACCGTCGAGACCCGGCTCCAGCTCCGTCTGCGCGGCGTTGCGCTGGCTCGCCCGGGGCGCGGCGATCGCGTCGACGAGCGGCAGCCCCCGGTCGAGGAACCCGGTGAGGGTCTGCAGCACGGTCGTGATGATCGTCGCGCCACCCGGCGACCCCAGCGCCACCACGGGCCTGTCGTGCCGGTCGAGCACGATCGTCGGCGACATCGAGGACCGGGGCCGCTTGCCCGGCCCCGGCAGGTTCGGGTCGTGCACGGCGGGGTTGGCCGGGGCGAAGGAGAAGTCGGTCAGCTCGTTGTTGAGGATGAAGCCCCGGCCCGGCACGGTGATCCCGCTGCCGCCGGTCTGCTCGATGGTGAGGGTGTAGGAGACGACGTTGCCCCACTGGTCGGCCACGGTCAGATGCGTGGTGCTGTCGCCCTCGTAGGTGGTGGGAGCGGCCGTGCCGCCGGTGTCGCACGCCTGGGGGTCGCGGGGATCGCCGGGTGCCACGGGGCTGGTGAGCACCGCGTCGTCCTTGATGAGGCACGCGCGCGAGTCGGCGAACCGCTGGGACAGCAGTTCCTTCGTGGGCACGTCCTCGAACGCGGGGTCGCCCACCCAGCGGCCCCGGTCGGCGAACGCGATCCGGCTCGCCTCGATGAACCGGTGCAGGTAGGTCGCCCGGTCGGCCTTCGACAGGTCGGTCCGCTCCAGGATGTTGAGCGCCTCGCCGACCGTCGTGCCGCCGGAGGAGGACGGCGCCATGGAGTAGACGCCGAGGCCGCGGTACGAGGTACGGCTGGGCGCCTGGAGCCTGGTGCGGTAGGTGGCCAGGTCCCTGGCGGACAGGTCGCCGGGCCGGGCGTTCCAGCCGGAGGAGGGGTCGACCGGCGGTTCGTTGACCGTCTCGACGATCTCCCGGGCGAGCCGGCCGTGGTACAGCTCGCCGACCCCCTTGCGTGCCAGCTCCGCGTACGTGCGGGCGAGATCGGGGTTCTTGAAGGTGGAGCCGACCTCCGGCAGCCGCCCGCCGGGCAGGAACAGCTCGGCGGTGTCCGGGAAGTAGCGGAAGCGGGCCTCGTTGGAGGCGGTCTGCGCGCGGAAGGTCTCGTCGACCGTGAAGCCGTCGCGGGCCAGGCGCTCGGCCGGCTTCAGGACGCTCGCGAGCCGCTTGCTGCCCCACCGGTCGAGGGCCGCCTGCCAGGTGGCGGGCGTACCCGGCGTGCCGACGCTCAGGCCGCTGCTGACGGCCTCGGCGAAGGGGACGGGCTTGCCGTCCTCGACGAACAGGTCCTTGCCGGCGCTCAGGGGGGCGGTCTCGCGGCCGTCGATGGTGCGCACCGTGCGGGACCGGGCGTCGTAGTAGACGAAGTAGCCGCCTCCGCCGATGCCGGCGGAGTAGGGCTCGGTGACGCCGAGGGCCGCTGCCGTGGCGACGGCCGCGTCGACGGCGTTGCCGCCCTTCCTGAGGACCTCGATCCCGGCGGCGGAGGCGTCCGGGTCGACGCTGGAGACCGCGCCGCCGTGGCCGACGGCGACGGGGGTCTTCTCACCGCCCGGGCTCTGCGCGGCGGGTGGCGCCGCCGCCCCCACCGAAGCCACCACGGCGGCCGAGACCGCCAGGACCGTCAGATTCCGTGCGACAGGGCGACGCATCCGCACCTCCAGGCAAAGGCAGTCCGGGCAGCTTAATTCATCGCCATGGCCTCGTCAGGAGCACGCCGAACGCGTGTCCGCCCGGCCCGCTACCATGCGCGCCCATGAATGACGACGTGCGCAACATCGTCCTGGGCGTGATAGCGGCCGGCCTGAGCGCCGCCATCGGCTGGGTGGCCCGCACCTACCTGTGGAATCGCAAACTCCGCCGCAAGCAGGCGTTCTTCGGGCTGCCCGACAACTCCGAGTCCCTGCTGGTGGTGAACCGGGGCGCGGCGGGGCCGGAGTTCGCGGTGATGCGCTACGACGTGTTCGCGCTGCTCGAACTGGCCGCGCTGATCAAGGACTGCAGGGCGCACGCCCAGATCCTCCCCCACGACACGGCGCGTCAGGGTTTCGGCGAGCGCACCGAGTTCTGCGTCGGCGGTCCGGCGTCCAACCGGCGCATGGCGGCCCACCTGTCGTCGCTGCTGCCGGGCGTGCGGGTGAACGTGGACGCCGAACCGGGTCCGGACCGGGGCTCGTTCCTCATCGGCTCGGAGCGCTACCGCGTGGAGCACGGCAGGGAGGAGTACGCGCTGCTGGCCCGCCTCACCGGGGAGCGCGGCCGGGACACCCGCCCGGTCTTCCTCTTCTGCGGCCAGACGTCGATCACCAACCAGGCCACCACCCGCTACCTCGCCCGCAACCACGAGCGGCTGACCCGCAAGTACGGCACCGGCTCGTTCGTGCTGCTGCTCAAGGTGATCAACTCGCAGGCGTACGGGCCGGACGTCGTCGAACTGGTGGAGGACGTGACGCGTGCGGCGCAGACCGCACCGCCCGCCGCGACGACGGCTGCACGCAATACCCACCGGGCCTCCTGAAGTCCTCCACGTCTCAACAATCGTTACTGCCACGTAACTTACCGGCGGGTTACTCCTGGTAAGCGGACGAGGTTACCGTTCGGTCACTTTGCACTGACACGAGTGAGGAGTGACCCGTGGGACCCCACCGCAAGGCCCTGCGCACCACGGCCGTAGGCGCCGTCTCGGCGACCCTGCTCGCCGGAAGCGCCCTCGGAATCGCCCCCACCGCCCAGGCGGCTCCGCACCCCGTCCGCTTCGTCGACATCGGCGGCGACGGCGGCACCGTCCTCAAGGCCAACGTCGTCACCCCGGCCGGCGCCGACGGCACCCGCCGCTACCCGCTGCTCGTCCTGCCCACCAGCTGGGGCCTGCCCCAGATCGAGTACCTCGCCCAGGCCCGGCAGCTCGCCGACTCCGGGTACGTCGTCGTCACCTACAACGTGCGCGGCTTCTGGCAGTCGGGCGGCGAGATCGAGGTGGCCGGTCCACCCGACGTCGCCGATGCCTCGAAGGTCATCGACTGGGCGCTCGCGCACACCCCCTCCGACGCCGGGCGCGTCGGCATGGCGGGCGTCTCCTACGGCGCCGGCATCAGTCTGCTCACCGCCGCGCACGACCCCCGCGTCAAGGCGGTCGCCTCACTGAGCGGCTGGGCCGACCTGATCGGCTCGATCTACTCCGGGCGCACCCAGCACGTCCAGGCGGCCGCCCTGCTGGACGGCGCGAGCGTGGTCACGGGCCGCCAGGGCGCCGAAGTCCGTCAGGTCTTCGACGACTTCTACAGCTCCGACCTGACGAAGGAGCCGGAGCTCATCGCCTGGGGGAAGAAACGTTCCGCTGCGACCTACGCCGACCGGATCAACGACAACGGCACGGCGGTCATGCTCGCCAACGCCTGGGGCGACTCGGTCTTCCCGCCCAACCAGTACGCCGACTTCTACGAGAAGCTGACCGGCCCCAAGCGGCTGGAGATGCGCCCCGGCGACCACGCCACCGCCGAGCTGACCGGCCTGTTCGGGCTGCCCAACGACGTGTGGAAGGACACCCGGCGCTGGTTCGACCACCACCTCAGGGGCGTGGACAACGGCATCGACCGCGAGCAGCCGGTCCGGCTCAAGTCCCGTTCCTCCGGGGGTTACGAGGGCTACCCGGACTGGAAGTCGGTCGGTGCGGACGCCCGGAAGATCGCCCTCACGGACGCGAAGACCATCCGCGCGAACGTGAACTCGGGCGCCGACGGAGGGACCGTCCTGCTGTCCGGCATCCTCGACCAGATGACCCGGCTGCCCCCGATGGCGTCCATCCCGCTGCTCCCCCGCCGCTGGGCCGCCGTGTGGCAGTCGGAGAAGTACGCCACGGCCCAGCACGTGCGCGGCACGGCCAGACTGCACACGACCCTCACCCCGACCAAGGAGAGCGGCACCCTCGTCGCCCACCTGTACGACGTGGGGCCGCTCGGCCTCGGCAAGCTGGTCTCCCACGCGCCGTACACCTTCCACGGGCGCACCCCCGGAAAGCCGTTCGGCGTCGACCTGGAGCTGTACTCCACGGCCTACGACGTCCCGGCCGGGCATCGGCTCGCCCTGGTCGTCGACACGGTCGACCCGCTCTACATCGAGCACAACCCGTCCGGCGCGCAGCTGACCTTCTCCTCGCCGGCGAACGACCCGTCGTACGTGTCGGTTCCGCTGCGCGAGCAGTGATCTCCGGCTGCCGCCGGACGGGCCTGGCCGATGTGAACCACCGCCCCCGTGGCCTGGTGCCGCGGGGGCCGCGCCCGGCGGGAGACGCCCCGCGGACCGGGCGGGCGGTCTGCTCACCCCGAACGGATCGGCGACCTTCGGCGAAGTCCCCCTCTCCACAGGGATGAAGGGCACATCGTAGTCGAGGTCCGGTCCGGGGCTCCTTCCGGTGCCCGCCCGTTCAGTGCTTGAGGATCTTGGAGAGGAAGTCCTTGGCGCGGTCGCTGGTGGGGTTGGTGAAGAACTCGTCGGGCGTGCGGTCCTCGACGATCCGGCCGTCGGCCATGAAGACGACACGGTTGGCGGCCGAGCGGGCGAAGCCCATCTCGTGGGTGACGACGATCATGGTCATGCCCTCGCGGGCGAGCTGCCTCATGACCTCCAGCACCTCGTTGATCATCTCCGGGTCGAGGGCCGAGGTCGGCTCGTCGAAGAGCATCGCCTTGGGCTCCATGGCCAGGGCGCGCGCGATGGCCACGCGCTGCTGCTGGCCGCCGGAGAGCTGTGCGGGGTACTTGTCCGCCTGGTCGGCGACGCCGACCCGGTCGAGGAGTGCGCGGGAGCGCTGGTCGGCGTCCTCCTTCTTGCGCCCGCGCACCTTGACCTGCCCCAGCGAGAGGTTCTGCAGGACGGTCTTGTGGGCGAAGAGGTTGAACGCCTGGAAGACCATGCCGACGTCGGCGCGCACCCGGGCCAGCGGCTTGCCCTCGTCCGGCAGCGGCTGCCCGTCGATGACGATCTCCCCGGACTCGATGGTCTCCAGCCGGTTGATCGCCCGGCACAGCGTCGACTTGCCCGAACCGGACGGGCCGATGACCACGACCACCTCCCCCCGGCCGACGGTGAGGTCGATGTCCCTCAGGACATGCAGGTCCCCGAAGTGCTTGTTGACGTCACGCAGCTCGATCAGCGGATCGACGGCCATACTCAGCCCTACTCACTCTCAGCTGTGTGGTGGTTGCCGCAACGTATCCAGGCACGATCGGATGTGTCGGGCGACACGCACTTTTCGATCATTAGCCGTATTTACGTCGGACTTTGGGCCAAGGGTTCCCGTCCCGGAGGTCAGGACTCGGCGACTTCGGCGTACAGCTGGGACAGTTCGGGCACCCCGTGGGCGGCCCACTCGTGGCCGGAGTCCACGACGTCGAACTCCCGGCCGGAGGTGAGCCGCACGACGGGCTGGCCGTCGGACCGGATCTCCCAGGCGGCGCCGGGCACCGTGCGCACGATCACGGTGCCCAGGTAGAGCCCGGCGTCGTTGCCGAGCCAGGTCAGTGTCTCCTCGTCGTCCCGCCAGCGCGGGACGAGCTGGTCGAGCGCCTCCAGGGAGGCCACCGAGTCGTCCAGCCGGACACCCTCCCGTGACGCCTGGGAGCGGAGCAGTTCGCACTCGGCGAGGAGGTCCGCGATGCCCGCCGGATCGGGGAACCCCACCTTCTGGCGCCGGTGGCCCAGGAAAGGGATGTTCATACGTCCAGCGTGTCATTCGTACCGCCGTATGCACCACAGGGCGCGCGGACCGGGTGCGGTGGCCGAGTTCACGCCGGGTTCGCGCGGCGCTCGTTGACGAGTCCCCGCCGTCTCCCTACGTTCACCGTGCGCCTTGCGTACCGGCTGTCGCGGGGTCCTGTGCGTGGCGGGGCGTCGCGTCCTGTCCCGACGAGCGGGAGGAGTCGGCCGTGCGCCGATGTGTGCGGGGGATCCTGGTCGTCCTGGCCCTGTGCGGGTCGCTGGTGCCGGGGGTGTCGGCGGAGGCCGCCGGGGACGGACGCGCCGCGCCGCTGCCGCTGGAGCGGTTGTTCGACAACGGCGCCGTCAGTGACGACGCCCGGCCCGGGGAAGCGGACTTCGACGGCGCCGGGGCCTCGCTGTCGGCGCAGGACCTCACGGCGGCGGGCTGGACGCCCGGCCGCGCCCTCACCCTTCAGGGTGTCCGGCTGACCTGGCCGAAGCGGCAGCCCGGTGAGCCGGACAACGTCCGCGCCGCCGGGCAGGACGTCCGGGTCACCGGGCGCGGCGACGCGCTCGCCTTCCTGGTGGCGGGCACCTCCGGCGCGCAGGCGGGCGGCCCGGGCACGGTGGGCTACGCGGACGGCACGCGCTCCGCGTACCGGCTGACCGCGCCCGACTGGCGCACCGGTCCGCTCGGCACGAAGGCCGTGGCCCTGCCGCACGTGAACACGCCCGGTGGGCAACTCGCCGAGCGGGCCCGCCTGTACGTGGTGACGGTGCCGCTGGTGCCGGGGCGCGCGGTCGCCTCGGTGCGGCTGCCGGACGCGGCCGGGCTGCACGTCTTCGCCGTCTCGGTCCGCGCGGCGACGGCGGGCTGGACGGGCAGCTGGACGACGTCCACGGGCGGCTACGCCGCCGTCGGCCCGTGGACGGACCGCACGCTGCGGCTGGTGGTGCACACCTCCGCCGGCGGGCCCCGGGTACGGGTGCGGTTCGACAACACCTTCGCGGCGGTGCCCGTGCGGATCGGCCGTGCGACGGTGGCCGTGCGGGCGTCGGGGGCGGCCGCGCGGGGCACGCCGGTGCCGCTGGCCTTCGGCGGGGCGCCGGGCGTGGAGATCCCGGCGGGGGCGCAGGCCTACAGCGATCCTCTCGGCTTCGCCGTGCCCGCCGGCACCGACCTGCTGGTGAGCTTCCACCTGCCCGGCACGGTGGGGGCCGCGCCGCTGCACCGGCTCGCGCAGCAGCGGTCGTACGTCAGCGAACCCGGCAACCACGCGGCGGACGGCTCGGCCGGGCCCTACACCTCGGTGATCACCGGCTGGCCGCTGCTGGCCGCGGTCGACGTGGGCGGCGGGCCGGGGTCCGTGGTGCTGCTCGGGGACTCGATCACCGACGGCGACAAGTCGACGGTGGACGCCAACCGGCGCTGGCCGGACGTCCTGGCCGGGCGGCTGCGGGCCCAGCACACCGTGCCGCGCTACGGCGTGCTGAACCAGGGCGTCTCGGGCAACCGCGTGGTCACCGACCGGTACCCCGGCGACGGGGTGTCCACGGACACGGCCGGGGTGAGCGCCCTGCACCGGTTCGACCGCGACGTGCTCGCCCAGACCTCGGCGCGCACGGCGGTCGTCTTCGAGGGCGTCAACGACCTGCGGTGGGACACCTCGGCGGAGCGGGTGATCGCCGGGCTGCGCGAGCTCGCGGAGCGCGGGCACGCCCGGGGCGTGCGCATGCTCGCCGCGACGATCCTGCCCTGCGCGGGCGAGGCGCGGTGCACCGCCGCCGTGGACGCCGAGCGCCGGGCCGTGAACGCCTGGCTCCGGGACGGCGGGGTCTTCGACGGCGTGCTCGACTTCGACGCGGTTGTCCGGGATCCGCAGCAGCCGTCCCGGATGCTGCCCGCCTACGACAGCGGCGACCATCTGCATCCGGGCGACGCGGGTCTGGCGGCCCTGGCGGACTCGGTGGATCTGCGGCTGCTGCGGCCCTAGACGTCGAGGTCCACCACGACCGGGGCGTGGTCCGAGGCGCCCTTGCCCTTGCGCTCCTCGCGGTCCACGTACGCGTCCTTGACCGCCTGGGCGAACGGCTGGTTGCCGTACACCAGGTCGATGCGCATGCCGCGGTTCTTCGGGAAGCAGAGCTGGCGGTAGTCCCAGTACGTGAACGGGTGCTCGTATTTCAGGGGCCGCGGGACCACGTCCGACAGGCCGACCTCACGCAGCGAGGCCAGGGCGGCGCGCTCGGCGGGCGTGACGTGCGTGGAGCCCTCGAAGAACGCGGGGTCGAAGACGTCGTCGTCCGTCGGCGCCACGTTGTAGTCACCCATCACCGCGAAGGGGCGGCCGCCGGCCGCGTCCGAGGCGACGGCGGCCCTGAGGGCCTCGAACCACTGGAGCTTGTAGGCGTAGTGGGGGTGGTCCACCTCACGGCCGTTCGGCACGTAGACCGACCAGACGCGGACCGGGCCGCAGGTCGCCGAGATCGCGCGGGGCTCGACCGCGCCGTCGAAGCCGGGGTCGCCGGGCAGGCCCTTGACGACGTCCTCGATGCCGACGCGGGAGAGCACCGCCACGCCGTTCCACCGGCCGGTGGCGTGCACCGCCGACTCGTAGCCCAGCTCGCGCAGCTGCTCAGCGGGGAACTGCGCCTCGGCGACCTTGGCCTCCTGCAGGCACAGCACGTCCGTGCCGCTGCTCTCCAGCCAGGCCAGGAGCCTCGGCAGGCGGGCGGTGATCGAGTTCACGTTCCAGGTCGCGATGCGCATGCCTCACAACCTACCCGGAGGGTGTGACAACGCGGCCCGGTCCCCGTGGGGCCTCAGACCTCGGCGGAGTCCCCCGGCGTCAGCCGCAGGTGTTCCGAGCCGCCGAGCTGCCCGATCTGGCGGTCGTAGACCGGGCGGGCCAGGTCGGTGAGGAGGGCGTCGTGGATGTCGTAGGCGCGCCGCGGCCGCACCTCGCGGACGTAGTCGATGACCTCGGAGATCTTGTTCCAGGGGGCCATCACGGGGAGCATCAGCGTCTCCACCCGCCGGTCGGGGACGGTGAGGGCGTCGCCGGGGTGGAAGACCTTGCCGCCGTCGACGAGGTAGCCGACGTTGGTGATGCGCGGGATGTCCGGGTGGATCACCGCGTGGAGTTCGCCGTGGACCTCCACGTCGAAGCCCGCGGCGGTGAAGGTGTCGCCGTGGCCGACGGTGTGGACGCGGCCGGGGAAGGCGGCCGAGATCTTCTCCGCGACCGACTTCAGGGTCCAGATCTCGGCGGCCGGGTTGTCCTCCATCGCCGCGCGCAGCCGGAACTCGTCGAAGTGGTCGGGGTGCTCGTGGGTGACGAGGATCGCGTCCGCGCCGAGCGCGGCGTCCTCCTCGGTGAACCCGCCGGGGTCGAGGACGAGGGTCCGGCCGTCCTTCTCCAGGCGGACGCAGGCGTGCGACTTCTTCGTGAGCTTCATGATTCCATCCTCCCTCCGGGCTCCCCCGCGGGCTCACTCCTGGGGTGTGGTCTCCTCGCGGATGACCTGTTGGGCCACCTTGAAGGCACTGTTGGCCGCGGGCACGCCGCAGTAGACGGCCGCCTGGAGCAGCACTTCCTTGATCTCGCCGGGAGTGAGGCCGTTGCGCAGGGCGGCTCGGGTGTGGAAGGCCAGCTCGTCCAGGTGGCCCCCGGCGACCAGGGCGGTGAGGGTGACACAGCTGCGGGTGCGCCGGTCCAGCCCGGGCCGGTCCCAGATCTCGCCCCAGGCGTAGCGCGTGACGAACTCCTGGAAGTCCCCCGAGAACTCGTCGGCCTGGGCCAGGGCCCGGTCCACGTGGGCGTCCCCGAGCACCTCCCGGCGGACCTTGATCCCGGCGTCGTACGGGTCGGGCCGGCCCTGCCCCTGCGGTACGGCGACCGGGGCGATCTCCGCGACGGGGCCGGTCTGCGGCGGCTGCGGCGGGGCCGGGGAGAGGACCGGCTTGAGGGCGGCGGCGGGCAGGGCGGTCTGGCCGGTGGAGGTCTCGAAGACGGGCTGCCAGGCGGTGGAGAAGTGCCGCACGAGCAGGTCGGTGACGGCGGCGGGCTGCTCCACCGGCACCAGGTGCGAGGCCCCGGGCACGACGGCGAGCCGGGCGTCCGGGATGCCGGCGACCAGGGTGCGGGCCTCGGCGGGCCCGGTGACCTGGTCGTCCGAACCGACGAGGACCAGCGTGGGGACACCGACGCGCCCGAGTTCGGTACGGACGTCGAAGGAGGCGAGCGCCTCGCAGGCGGCGATGTAGCAGCCGGGGTCGGTGGTGCGCACCATCTGCACGGCCCACTCGGTGATGGCGGGCTGCGCGGCGGCGAACCCGCCGGTGAACCAGCGCTCGGGCGCGGTCCGGGCCATGGGGTCCAGGCCGTTGGTCCGCACGATCACACCGCGCTGGCGGAACTCGTCGGCCGTGCCGAAGCGCGGCGAGGCGGCGATCAGCGCCAGGGAGGCGAGCCGCTCGGGGTGGCGCAGGGCCAGTTCGATGCCGACGGCGCCGCCGAGCGCGCAGCCCGCGTAGCCGAAGCGCTGCACCCCGAGCCCTTCCAGGGTGACCAGCAGCCGGGTGGTGAGGTCGGCGACCGAGCCGGCCGGGTAGGCGGGAGCGCCGCCGTGGCCGGGCAGGTCGAACCGGAAGACGCGCCACTGCTTGGCCAGCTCGGGGACCTGGCGGTCCCACATGTGCCAGGTCGTACCCAGTGAGGGACCGAGGATCAGGACGGGAGCCTCTTCCGGCCCGTCAAAGCGGTATTGCAGGGTGTTCGACGGTGTCTCACTCACGCCTCAGACCTTCTCACGTAGCACGGCCGCCCCGACAGCGGGGGCCGGGCCGGGCGCGTGATCGGGGCGGGGTGAGGGCTCGGGCCGTCGAGTTTCGCGATCGTCTCGCGGATGCGGTGGGCCACCTCGTCCACGTCGAGGTCCGTGCAGTCGACGCGCCGCTGCGCGATGTCCGGGCGGGCCCGGGCCAGCCGGTCCAGGACGGACGCGTAGCCCTGGCGGGTGGCCGACAGGAAGGCGGCCGTTTCGTGCAGTTCGCTCTGCCCCGCGCGTTCCCGGGTGCGACGCAGGGCCTGCTCGACCGGCAGGTCGAGCAGCAGCACCGCGTCGGGCGGGGCGACACCGAACCGCCGCCCGAGCCCGTCGAGCATCTCCTCGGGCGGGCGGGTGCCCAGGCGCAGCAGTTCCTCGCCGAGGGCCCAGGGGTCGGTGTGTCCGGTGCGGTCCGCCAGCCAGTCGCGCACCGCCCGGGCCGCGTCCGGCTCCTGCCGCGCCCACCAGGTCCTCACGTCGGAGCCGGGCCCACCGCCGCCGGCGAGCCGGCCGAACAGCGGCAGGTAGACGAGCGGGTCGACCAGGGGATGCCGGTCGGTGAGCAGCAGGCGGGCGGCGCCGGCCGCGTGCCGTTCCGACGGGCCGTACAGGCACAGTTGGAGGCAGAGCACGGCGGCCTTCAGCTGGATGCGTCCCACGGCGTCCGCCGCGGCCGAGGCGCCGGCCAGGTCCCGGGACAGGCCGGCGACGGGGCTGCGCGGGTCGTCGTGCGCCCGGATGGCGTGCACGACCGCGACGCCGTCCCGTGCGCCGAGCCGGCGCAGCACCGTGGTCTTGCCGCTGCCGTCGATGCCGACCACCGCCACCCGCACGTCAGTTCCCCGTCCGGGCACGGTCGAGGTCCCACAGGCGGAACGCGGTGTGCGCCACGCGCGGCAGGAAGCCGAACTCGCGCTGGCCGTGGCCCGTGAGGTACAGCGCGAGGCGGCTGGTCAGGAACGCGCGCAGGGCCAGGCCGTGGCTGCGGTGCCAGTCCGCCGCCCCGGCCAGCCGCGCCGCGTGCGGCGACACCGCCGCCACCGCGTCGCGGTGCACGGCGAGCAGGTCGTCGACCTCCCGGGCCGTGGCGTCGGGGCCGAGGGTGAAGGCCAGCAGCTCCACCACGTCGCGGTGCGGGAGGTCGACGGTGGCGAGCTCCCAGTCGTAGACGACCACGCGTCCGTCCTGCCGGGCGATGTTGCGCGGGTTGAAGTCGTGGTGGACCAGGGTGCGGGGCAGGGCCTGCACCTCCTGCGTCCAGTGACCGATGTCCCCGGCGATGCCGAGCAGGACCTCCAGGCGCTCCGGGCCGACCAGGCCGGGCTGGTCGGCGGCCGCCTGGTGCGCCAGTGCCTCCCACAGCTCCCGGGCCTTGGCCAGGTGGGCCGGTTCCGGCACCCGGTGCAGCCAGCCCTCGGCGAGCAGGTCCTGCTCGCGGCCCAGCCAGTGGCCGTGCACGGCGGCGACGGCGCGCAGCGCGTCGGCGATCCGGCCGTGGGTCCACGGGCCACCGTCGTCGCGCAGCCGTTCCATGAGGATGACGTACGCCTCGCGCTCGTCGTCCTCCAGCAGGCCGTAGCAGCGCGGCAGCAGCCCGGTCAGGGCGGTCTCGGTGCGCCGGTAGACGGCCGGTTCCCGGCGGTGGGCGTCGGCGAACTCGGTGTCGGCGCCCCAGCGGGCCCACGCCCGGGACACCTCCGGACCGCACAGTGACAGGAGTTTCGCGATGCCGGAGACGATCTCGTCGCCGCGCGGCTTGACCTTGGCCACCAGCTCGACGGTGGCCGGCTCGCCCCGGCCCGGGGTGTAGGTCACCGTCAGCGGATGCAGGCCCGTCAGCTTGCGGCGCTCGGCGAGGGCGCCGAGTTCGCTGGCGATGCCGTCGCCGTGCAGCGGAGCGGCCTGCCGGACCCGGGTGACGTGCAGGCGGGAGTCCCCGAGGCCCCGGGCCAGGACCGGTTGCAGCAGGGCCGCGTCCAGGTCGCCGGGCTGGAGGAAGTCGACGCGGCGGGCGCGGCCGAGCCGCTGGTGCGCCTCGGCGAACTGCCCGCTGACCACCGCCGCCATGGTCGACAGGTCCAGGGCGAGGGCGAATCCGGCGACGATCTCGGCGAACCGGCGGGCGCCGCCCGGCCCCGCGCAGCCGAGGGCGGTCAGCAGCTCGCGCTGGTGGGGCAGGGCGGTGCCGCCGCCGACGGTGCCCACGACCAGGTTGGGCAGCAGGATCGTGGCGAGCAGGTCGTCGCCGTCCTGCTCCATCGAGAAGATCGACACGCCGGACTCGTGGACGCAGGCCACGTCCTGGCCCGTCGCCGTGAACAGGGCCGCGACGATGTTCGCGGCGTTGACGCCGTACCCCGTCATCCCGGACTGCTGGGCGCCCAGGACCGTCGTGACGTGGCCCTTGACCATGGCCTCGGGGGTGGTCTTCAGCACCGAGGCCACGATGTGCCGGGGCAGTGCGCACTCCGCCGTCACCCGGGTGCCGCGGCCGGCGAGCAGCGACACGGCGGCCGTCTTCTTGTCGCCGCTGAGGTTGCCCTCCAGGAGCAGGCCGCGCGGGCGCAGCGCCGGTTCGGTGGTGGCGAGTTCGTCGGTCAGCCAGCGGCAGATCTGCCAGGTCGCCGCCGTCGTCATGTTCTGCCCGGCGGCGTCGGCGGTCTCGAAGACGAACCGCACGTGCAGATGGCGCCCGATCTGGTACGGGTCGATGTCGACCAGGCGCGTGTGCCGGGACACCAGGCGCACCTGTTCGTGGAGCCGTTCGCGCTGGGCGTGCAGCCAGGCGGTGAAGCGCTGCGCGGTCGCGATGTCGGCGAACTCGAACGCGGGGGCGCGGGTCATCCGCTGCGCGAGCACCCGGGTGGTGACCCCACCGGAGTCGGTGACCGCCCGTGCGCCGCGCGAGGCCGACGCCACGAGCGCGCCCTCGGTGGTGGCGAGCGGCGCCACGATGCCGCCGCGGGCGGTCTCACCGTGGAACAGCAGCGGGCCGGCGAGGCCGACGGGCACCTCGACGGAGCCCACGAAGTTCTCCACGTTGCCGACCAGGTGCCGGGCGCTCAGACCGGTCTCCCCGAGCGAGGCGAGCGCCGCGCCGCTGCGTGCGCGCAGCCACGTCAGCCGCTTCCTGCGGGCCTCCTCGGTGTACTGGCCCCGGCCGGGGATCACGTCGCTCATGCGGTCTCGCCTTCTCTCCCGCGGCCCGGTCGGGCAGGGGTCGTCGTCGGGACGGTGGGGTGGTGGCATCGGGCAGCGGGCATCAGGCAGCGGGCTGTGAAGCGGAGGCGACGAGCCGCTCCCACGCCTCCTCGGTGGGCAGGAAGACCCGGTCCTTGACGCGGGGCGGGCGCTGTCCGGCCCGCACGGCGCGTTCCCACTCCCACTGGAAGGCGTCCGGGTGGACGGGGATGACCTCGGCCGGCCCGATCCGGTCCGAGCGGCGGGCCTCCCGGTAGCCGGGGCACTGCTCGGCCAGCCGGGCGTCCAGGGCGCCGGACAGGTCCGGTGCCGCGGGGCCCGCGAAGGCGACGGCGGCCTGGTGCCGGCCGCGGCCGCCGCCGGCCAGGTGGAAGGTCGCGCCCCTGATCTCGGCGCCGGTGTCGTGGCAGGCGGCACGCAGCGCACGGACGGCGACGGCCTCGGTGAGGCGCTCGCCGGCGACGGAGCGGACGATGTCGCGTCCGGCGTACACGATGCGCGGGGTGCGTCCGAGGTGCCCGACGACCCGGACCACATCGGTGACGGCGCACCGGTACAGGCCGCCGACGTGGGTGAGGACGAGGTGGTAGTCCTGCCCGGCGTCCAGTTCCGTGGCGGCGAGCGTCTCGCTGCCGGCGGTGACCGGCGCGTCGGCCGGCACGAACTCGTAGACGCAGCCGGGCACGTACAGGGGCGCGCCGGGCCGCAGGTCGACGGGGACGGCGGCCGGCCCCTCGCAGGAGGCGACCGGCGCGTCGAAGAGCCGCACGCCCGGTCCGTACGTCTCGCGCACGCGCGGCAGGTAGAGCGAGGCGAGCGCGCTGTTCCAGACGAGGACGGCCTCCAGGCGCGGCCAGAGGTGGTACGGCAGGAGCGTGCCGAACCGCCGCGCGCAGCGCTCGATCTCGTCGGCGCGCCCGGGGTCGGGGCGGGTGTGCGGCCGGCCGCCGAGGGTGCCCGCGCGGATGTCCTCGACGAGCCGGGGCCACACGGTGCGCAGCATGTACGGCAGTCCGGCGACCATCGCGGGGTTCACGCCGATGACGACGCGGATGTCCTGCTCGGCGGCGAGGCGCAGTTTGAGGTAGCTGCGCTCCCAGGGTCCGGCGGTGGCGAGTTCGGCGGGGATGCGGCTCCACTCGGCGTCGTTGCCGGGTCCGACGGCGGAGTCCTCGCCGAACGTGCGGTAGTCCACCTGGCTGGCGCCGATGTGCGGCTGGCCGTGGCCGGTCCGGGCGATGGGCGCGGTCGGGTCCTGCCACAGGTTGAGCACCGCCGTGGGCGCGGCCAGGGCCTGCGGCAGGGTCCGCAGGAGGGGGGCGAAGGCGGCGTGGTAGAAGGGCAGGAACGTCCCCCGCATGTAGCTGCGGGTGACGGGGATGTGCTTCTCGCGGCCGGTGCTGCCGCTGGAGGAGAAGTAGACGACGGGCTCGTCCGCGGTCAGCACGGCGTCCTCGCCGGCCATCGCCCGTTCGATCCAGGGCATCAGGGCCTCGTGGGTGCGCAGGGGCACGGCCCGGCGCAGGTCGTCGAGGGTGCGGACGCGGTCCAGGCCGTGGTCCCGGCCGAAGGCGGTGCCGGCGTTGCGTTCCAGGATCCCGGCGAGCAGTTCGCGTTGCACCTCCTCGGGGTGGTCCAGGGCGGTGAGGAAGGCGCGGTGTTCGGCCAGGACGCGTTCGGCCCGCATGTCAGTGCTTCCCTTCGGGGCGGTCGGTCGTCAGTACGCCGTACAGGCGCAGCCGGTGGGGATCGGTGGGGCAGGCGGCGATCCGCGTCTGGACGGAGCCCGCGCGGGAGGGGTCCAGTGCGTCTCGGTGGTCGCCGGGGGGCAGGGCGTGGCGGTGGGTGACGCGGACGGTGTCCCCGGGGCGGATCAGTCCGCGCAGCGCCGCCTCGGCGACGAGGTGGTGGGTGTGGACGAGGTAGGCCGCGGTGCTGGTTCCGCCGGTCGCGAGGACGGCGTGCGCGGTGTGTCCCGAGGGCGGGCCGGGCAGGGCGACGGTCAGAGCGCCGTCCGGTGTGCGGACCGGGGCGGGGCCCTCGAAGGCGCGCAGCAGCCGGGACAGCGGCTTCAGTGCGCCGCGGCGCGCCGGGCCGTACCAGGCGAGGCCGGCCGTGGGGCCGGCGTACCGGTGGGGGTGGCGGGGGGCCAGGGTGGCGGGGCGGCCGCTGAGGAACACGGTCCGGGTGAAGGCGCGGTACCAGCCGTCGGCGAGCGCGGGCGGCAGGCCGAGGGCGAACCGGGCGGCACCGGCGACGAAGGCCGGCAGGTCGAGTTCGCCCACGACGACGGCCACGGTCAGTCCCGGGGTGACCGGTGCGTCGCCCAGGCCGTGCCGGACGGCCGCGAGACGGGCGCGCGCCGCGGCGTCGAGCGGGCCGGTGGCATACGGACCGGTGGCGTACTGGTCCGTGGCGTGCGGGGCCCCGTGCGGACCGATGGCGTGCGGGGGCCCGTGCGGGCCCGCGGCATACCGCGCCCCGGCGCGTGCGGAGGTGGGGGAAGGGCCTGCGGCGTTGGTGGTGGGTCCTTCGGCGGACGGGGACCGGAGGGCTCGTTCTGTGCTCATGTGTAGATGGCTCGCAGGTGGGGGGTGGGTGGCAGGGGCCGCCTGCCCAGCAGGGAGGTGGTGAGCCGGTAGGGGTCGACGTAGCCCGGCCCGGTCCGCAGCCGGGCGAGGATCTCCTCCAGGTGACGGTCCGCCGGTGCGTCGCGGGCGCCGGCGGGCGCCCGGTCGAGCAGGCGTGCGGCGCGGCCCACGCAGCGGCGCAGCAGGGGCAGTCGGAAGGACTGGGCCGAGCGTCGCTGCAGCGTGCCGGTGAAGTACAGCCGCATCCCGAGCCGGTAGGCGGCCCGGTCCGCGGTGCCGGGCTCGGCGGACAGGTCGCCGAGGGTCGCGCCGCGCCAGCCGCCGTACCGGCTGGAGCGGGTGCTGCCGGCCAGGGGCACCCGGCTGAGGGAGAGCCGGGCGACCCGGGCCCCGAACGCGCCGAGCACCCGGTCCAGCAGCACGTAGTCGGCGGCGAGGTCGTCGTCGCAGACGAGGAGGAAGGTGCGGTCGGGGCGGATCATCGGGATCAGTTCGCGCAGGATCGGCAGCAGATAGTTGGGGTGGCCGTCGCTGCCGACGAGGCGGCGCAGCGGCAGGCCCCACCGGGTGCCGTCGAGGTGGACGGGGCCGCCGTGGCGCCGGTGGTCGATCAGCAGTCCGCGGTCGGCGAGCCGGGCGAGCACCGCGGGTGCTCCGGTGGCGAGCGGGCGGTCGAGGGCGAGGCCCGGGTCGGCCACGCCGAGCAGCCGGAGGTCGGCGCGCCACAGGTCGAGCATGCGGCGGCCGGCGGGATGGATCCAGCCGGCGGAGTCGGCGCGGGCGAGGTAGTCGTGGAGGGCGCGCGGGTCGGTGCGGGGGCGCCCGGCGTGGTAGCGGACGTAGCGCTCGCCGATGTCCGTGGCCGTCAGGGTGGCCCAGTCCGTGCCGGGTTCGGTGCGGTCGAGGTGGTGCCAGAAGGCGGTGGACTGGGTGGTGACGGTGGCCATGCGGTTGTTCCACACCAGGCGGACGGGGCCGAGCCGGGAGCTCGCCTTGACCAGGACGTCGGTCCACAGCAGACCTTTGACGTGCGTCGGCGTGAGGGGTTTGGTCGGCGTGATCGTCACCGGCGCCACGACGAGTTCGGCGTCCGCCCGCGGCGTGGCGGGGGCGCTCTCGGGTGGTGCGGCGACGGTCACGTCGGGTTCCTCTCCGGCCGGCCCGTGTCAGGCGCTGAGGTGGGCGCGCAGGATCTCGGCGCTGCGGAAGGCGAGTTCGAGCGACTGGGCGGCGTTCAGGCGGGGGTCGCAGGCGGTCTCGTAGCGCGTGCCGAGCCGTGCGTCGACGATCTCGTCGAGTTCGCCGCCGAGGCATTCGGTGACGTCGTCGCCGGTGAGTTCCAGGTGGAGTCCCCCGGGGTGGGTGCCCTCCTGGGCGTGGGCGCCGAAGAACTCCCCGATCTCGGTGGTGATGTCGGTCAGGCGGCGCGTCTTGTACCCGGCGGGCGACACGAAGGTGTTGCCGTGCATGGGGTCGCAGGCCCAGACCGGCAGGTGACCGGCCTCCCGGACCGCCCGCAGCAGCGGCGGCAGCAGGTCGCCGGAGCGTCCGGCGCCCAGCCGGGTGATCAGCACCAGCCGGCCGGGGCTGCGGTGCGGGTCGAGCCGCTCGCACAGCGCGCGCAGGTCCTCCGGTGTGGTGGAGGGGCCCACCTTGACGCCGAGGGGGTTGGCGACGCCGGAGAGCAGTTCCACGTGGGCGCCGTCGAGCTGCCGGGTGCGGTCGCCGATCCACAGCAGGTGGGCGCTGGTGCCGAACCAGGCCCTGCGGTGTTCGTCGTACCGGGTCAGCGCCTGCTCGTACGCCGGCAGCAGCGCCTCGTGCGAGGTGTAGAGGCGGGTCTGGTGCAGGACGGGCTGGGCGCCGGTGTCCACGCCGCAGGCGGTCATGAACCGCAGGGCCCAGCTGATGTCGTCGGCGGCCTTCTCGTAGCGCCGCCCGGCTGCGCTGCGCCGGACGGACTCCTGGTTCCAGGCGTGGACCTGGCCGAGGTCCGCGAACCCGCCGAGGGTCAGGGCGCGCAGGACGTTCAGCGCGGCGGAGGAGTGGTGGTAGGCGCGCAGCAGCCGGTCGGCGTCGGGCCGGCGGGAGGCCGGGTCGAACTCGGGGCCGTTGACGATGTCGCCGCGGAACGCGGGCAGTTCGACGCCGTCGACGGTTTCGGTGGGGCTGCTGCGCGGCTTGCCGAACTGTCCGGCGATCCTGCCGACCTTCACCACGGGCAGGCCGGAGCCGAAGGTGAGCACGATGGCCAGCTGGAGGATCACCCGCAGTTTGCCGCGCACGCCG
Source organism: Streptomyces sp. NPDC085932 (assembly GCF_044540525.1). NCBI lineage: Bacteria > Bacillati > Actinomycetota > Actinomycetes > Kitasatosporales > Streptomycetaceae > Streptomyces > Streptomyces sp. NPDC085932. The sequence continues at coordinate 627,039 of NZ_JBITSJ010000001.1, read as the reverse complement.
TCCTCGGTGCAGGAGGCGAACCGCTCGGCGCAGTCGCCGGCCTGGAGCAGGAAGCCGTCACCGGCCGCGACACCGGCGAGTTCGCGCCGCAGGTCGAGGATCTCGCCGGGCAGCACCAGCGGGGGCTGCAGGGCGAGCGTCTCCGTGACGCGGCGCAGCGCCCGCGGGTCGGGGTAGTCGGGCTGCTGGGCGGCGGGGTGGTCGTGCCATGAGGTGGGGGTCCAGCCGTGCGGGGGCGGGGCGAGGGAGTCGTGGGGCGTCAGCACGGGGGGTGTGGGCAGCAGCGTCATGCGGTGAGTTCCTTGATCGTGGCGGCGGGGTCGTCGGCCCGCATCAGCAGTTCCCCGACCAGCACCGCGTCCACTCCGGCCCGGGCCAGTGCGCGGGCGTCGTGGGCGTCGCGGATGCCGCTCTCGGCGACGAGGATCCGGCCGGAGCCGATCCGGGGGCGCAGCCGAGCGGACAGGGTGCGGTCGATGGTGAAGTCCCGCAGGTCGCGGTGGTTGACGCCGATGACGGTGGCGCCGGCGGCCAGGGCGGTGTCGACCTCGTCGGCGTCGTGCGTCTCGACCAGGGCCTCCATGCCCAGTTCCCGGGTGCGGGCGAGGAGTCCGGCGAGCCGGGTGGCGGGCAGGGCGGCCACGATGAGCAGCACCGCGTCGGCGCCCAGCGCCCGGGCTTCGAGGAGCTGGTAGTCGTCGGTGATGAAGTCCTTGCGCAGGACGGGCAGTCCGCTCTCGGCGCGGGCCACGCCGAGGTGTTCGGGGCTGCCTCCGAAGCCGTCCTCGTGGGTGAGGACCGACAGGGCCGCGGCACCGCCCTCGCGGTAGGAGCGGGCGCGGTCCGCCGGTCGATAGTCGTCGGTCAGCGGGCCTTTGGAGGGGCTGCGGGGTTTCATCTCGGCGATCACGCCGAGTCCCGGTTCCCGCAGGGCCGCGGCGAAGTCCCGGGGTGCGGGTGCCAGGGCGGCGGCGGCCTCCGTCTCGGCGGTGGGCCGGGCCGCGCGCCGCCGGGCGGTCTGCTGTCCGGCCTGTGTCACGAGGGTGGCGAGGATGTCGCTCATACCGGCATCTCCAGGGCTGCCGTGGGGGTGTGGGAGACACGGGCCCAGTGGGCCAGGAGGGTGTCGGCCGCGCCGGTGTCGACGGCGTGGGCGGCCTGGCGCAGCCCCTCGTGCCAGGTTCCTGCGGCGCCGGCGACGCGCAGGGCGGCGGCGGCGTTCAGCAGGACGATGTCGCGTGCCGGTCCGGGTTCGCCGGCGAGCACCCGGCGGATGATCGCCGCGTTGACGGTGCGGTCGCCGCCGGCCAGGTCGTGGGGGCGGGCCGGCCGCAGGCCCAGTGCGGCGGGGTCGAAGCGGTGCGCCGTGCGGTGGCCGTCGCGCAGTTCGACGAGGTGGGCGGGGCTGGTGGTGCTCAGCTCGTCCATGCCGTCCTCGCTGTGGAAGACCAGGGCGCGGGTGACGCCGAGGCGGTGCAGCACCTCGGTCATCGGCTCGACCAGGTGCGGGGCGGGCACGCCCAGGATGCGCAGCCGGGCCCCGGAGGGGTTGAGCAGCGGCCCGAGGAGGTTGAAGACGGTGCGGGCGCCGAGTTCGCGGCGGGGGCCGGCGGTGTGCCGGAACGCCGGGTGGAAGACGGGGGCGAACAGGAACGTGATGCCGGCGGCGGACAGACAGGCGGCGGCCTCCTCGGGGCCGAGGTCGATGCGTACGCCGAGTTCCTCCAGGACGTCGGCGCTGCCGCAGGCGGAGGAGGCGCTGCGGTTGCCGTGCTTGGCGACCCGCACGCCGCAGGCGGCGGCCACGACGGCGGCGGCGGTGGAGATGTTGAAGGTGTTCAGGCCGTCGCCGCCCGTGCCGCAGGTGTCCAGCACGTCGCCGTCCACGGGCAGCGGGGTGGTGAACTCCAGGGCGGCGCGGGCCAGTCCGGTCAGGTCGTCGACCGACTCCCCGCGCACGGTGACGGCCAGGGCGAAGCCGGCGATCTGCGCGGGCGTGGCCTCGCCGCGCATGATCACCCGCATGGCCGCGGCGGCCTCGTCCTCGGTGAGCCGGCGTCGCGCGACGCTGCGCAGTACGTCAATCATCGCTGAGCTCCAGGAAGTTCGCGATCAGCTGTTTCCCGTCCGGGCTGAGCACCGACTCGGGGTGGAACTGGACGCCGTGGGTGGGGTGGTCGCGGTGGCGCAGCCCCATGAGGGTGCCGTCGGGGGTGGCGGCCACCGCGAGGAGTTCGCCGGGCAGGTCGTGCGGCGCGACGACGAGGGAGTGGTAACGGGTGGCGGTGAAGGGGTCGGGCAGACCGGCGAACACCCCGCTGCCGTCGTGGTGCACGGGCGAGGTCTTGCCGTGCACGGGAGTGCCGCGTGCCACGGTCCCGCCGAACGCGGTCGCGATGCACTGGTGGCCGAGGCAGACGCCGAGGATCGGCAGCCGGCCGCTGAGGGCGCGCACGGCCTCCACGCAGATGCCCGCCCCGTCGGGGGTGCCCGGGCCGGGTGAGATCAGCAGCAGGTCGTGGTCGGCCAGTTCGCCGACCGTGGTGGCGTCGTTGCGGAACACGGTGGGGGCGCCGCCCAGTTCGGCGACGTGGTGCACGAGGTTGTAGGTGAAGGAGTCGTAGTTGTCGATCACCGCGACGCGGGGGCGGGCGGGCCGGCCCGGGGCGGTGCCGGGGGCGGTCGTCACCGGGCCTCCCGCTCCGCGCGGTGCACGGCCGTGATCATCGCGCCGGACTTGTGCAGGGTCTCGCGGAACTCGGCGGCGGGATCGGAGTCGGCGACGATCCCGGCGCCCGCCTGGACGTGCACCTGCCCGTCGGCGACGACCATGGTGCGCAGGGCGATCGCGAAGTCGGCCAGGCCGTCGTACCCGGCGAAGCCGACGGCTCCGCCGTAGACGCCGCGCTGCTGGGGTTCGAGCTCGGCGATGATCTCCATGGCGCGGATCTTGGGGGCTCCGGACAGGGTGCCGGCGGGGAAGGCGGACCGCAGGGCGTCCAGCACGGTGCGGCCGGGGGTGAGCCGGCCGGAGACGGTCGAGGACAGGTGCATCACGTGCGAGAAGCGCTCGACGCGCATGAGCCGGTCGACGCGGACGGTGCCGGGCTCGGTGACCCGGCCGAGGTCGTTGCGGCCGAGGTCGACGAGCATGACGTGCTCGGCGCGTTCCTTCTCGTCGGCGAGCAGTTCCCGCTCCAGCTCCCGGTCCGCCGCGGGGTCGGGGTGGCGGGGGCGGGTGCCGGCCAGCGGGCGGGTCTGCACGCGGTCGCCGTCCGCCTTGACCAGCAGTTCCGGCGAGGCTCCGATGACGTGCCGGCCGCGCCCCAGGCTCAGGAGGTACATGTACGGCGACGGGTTGGTCGCACGCAGGTGCCGGTACAGGTCGAGCGGCGGCACGGTCAGCCGCCGGGAGAGCCGCCGGGAGAGCACGATCTGGAAGGCGTCCCCGGCCGCGATGTGGGCCCGGGCCCGCTCGACCCGCTCGGTGAACTCGCGCTCCGTCAGGTCGGCCGTCCAGCCCGCGGTGTCCGCGTCCGCCGCCCGGTCGGTGGGTTGCAGCGGGCGGCCGGAGAAGCCGGGCGCCGGGCCCGCGGCGCGCAGCCGGCCGCCGAGGCGCACGATCCGGGCGACGGCGGTGTCGTAGGACTCCAGGGCGGGCCGGTGCAGGGTGATCAGCAGGACGCGGCGGGTGGCGTGGTCGAAGACCACCAGGTCGTCCACCGACAGGAACGCGGATTCCGGCAGGCCGGTCGCGTCCCCGGCGACGGGGAGTTCCTCGAAGTGGCGTGCCGCCTCGTAGCCGAGGTAGCCGACCACGCCGCCGTGGAAGGGCGGGAGCCCCTCGACGGGGGCCTCGCGCGCGGCGAGCCGGGCGCGCAGCGCGGTGAGCGGGTCGCCGTCGGGCAGGGCGATGCGGGCGGGCCGGTGGCCGACGTAGGAGTAGCGGGCGACCCCGCCCGACACGGGCACGCTCTCCAGCAGGAAACCGGGCTCGTCCGGTCCGCACAGCGCGGCGAACGCGGTGACCGGGCTGATCCCGTCGGCCAGGAACTCCTGGTGGAGCGGGACCACGTCATGGGTGTGCCCCAGCGTGGCCGCCGCGGCCCGGCCGGGCAGGGTGGCCCGGGCCGCCTCGGCCGTGACCTCTGCGGGTTCTTCGGTGAGTTGGGTGGTCATGTCGCCTTCCTCGGCAGGGCCGGCGCGGGGTCCGTCCGGACTGCTCGCCGCGGCTGAGCACGGTCTCGCTGTCCACCGGGACGCACGCCACGAAGGCGCCTCGTACCGTCGCCTCGTCTGCGGTGTCGGTCGTGGATCCGTTCGGTGACGTGGTCTTCCGGACGTCGGCGTGCCGGAAGACTTCGGAAGTTCCGGGGTGCTGTCAGGCGGCGCCCGCCGTGCGGCCCACCCCGACGACCGCGCGCCGGGGGACGGTGATGTGCCACTCGCCCGTGGCGTCGTCGCGGCGCAGCGCGGTGCCGGTGACCGAGCCGTCGGCCTCGGCGTACCGGAAGACGGACTTCGCCCGGTCGGCCACCCAGCGGTAGGCCTCCCGCTCGGTCCGCCCGTCGAAGACCCTCACCAGGCCGTACATGTGCAGCAGGTAGCGGCCGACGGCCAGTTCGGCCTCGTCCGGGGTGGCACCCGTGACGGTGTAGGGGTCGTCGACCTCCAGGACCTCGCGGTGCTCGAAGCCGGCCTTCTCCAGGTAGCCGTCGATCTCGTCGCGGGTGAAGTGCAGGAACTTGTGGCCGGTCGTCGAGTGGACGTCGGTCACCTCCTCGAACCAGACGTCCATGGGGGAGCCGACGAGGAAGTCGTGCAGCAGGAAGGCGCCTCCGGGACGCAGCATGCGGTACGCCTCGCTCGCCACCGTCTGCCGGTCGGAGGGGGGCACGTGGTGGGAGCCGTAGGCGAGGAGCACGGCGTCGACGGACGCGTCGCGCAGCAGCGGCTGCTCGGCGCGCTGCAGCAGGGCCGGCATGCCGGCCGCCCAGGCCGCCGCGACCATGTGGGGGGAGGCGTCACAGGTGAGGACGTCGAAGTCGGTGATGCCGAGTTCCCCGGCCACCTTGCGGATCAGTCCGTCGCCGCCCAGCAGGTCGACCAGGACGGGCCGTTCGCCGTCCCGGGCGGGGAGCCGCGGGGCGGCGAGGTCCAGCAGGGTCCGGATGCCGGTGGCCCGGGCGCGGGTGTTCAGCGCCTGGGCCTTGAGGTAGACCACGCCCCGGCCGCCCTCGGCGTCGTCCCCGAAGTCGTCGTGCTGTCCGAGGGTCCTGCCGAGCGTGGCCTGCCACGTGGCGATCCGCTGCGGGTCGGTGCGCGCGTACAGCTCCGGGTGGAGCTGCCGGAGCTGCGCCAGCTGCCCCGGAATGTCGTCCCCTGACACGATGGACCCGCTCGTCTGGGCGTGCATGAGGCTCTCCTCTGCGTGGGCTGCGGGGGCCCGCCGGTCCTGGGAGGTGGTGGACCGGCGGGCGAACTCCGGGATCCCCGGGGCGTTCTGGGGCCCAGACGCTAGGAGCCGGCAGTTTCTCTCCGATATCGATTCGTTTTCCGGTCGGCGGGGTGCGGCGGCACGGGGGCGCGGGACGTCCCGGGCCCTGGCTCCGGGGCCGGGCGTCTGCCGGAAGTCGCGCGCGGGCGTCCGGCGCCCCTGACGAAAGTCAGATCAGAAGACGTCCTTCGTGCGTGGTGGCGCGTGTCCACCTGCTTCTACGGTCGGTCACGGACGAACGGCCGGCGCCGCCCCGTGCGAGCGCCGGCCGGCGACGGATGCGGAGGAATCCAGGGATGGACAAGCGGCTGGACGAGCCCGGCGTGACCGCCGAGGCCGTCGCACCGGGGGGCAGCGCCCCGCCACCGCTCACGGCGGGTGACGGCAGGGGCGGCACAGGGCTCACCGCGGCCGAGGTCGCCGAGCGCGTCGCCGCCGGCCGGGTGAACGACGTACCGGTCCGGTCCAGCCGCAGCATCGGTGAGATCGTCCGGAGCAACCTCTTCACCCGCATCAACGCCATCATCGGCGTGCTGTTCGTGATCATCCTGGTGGTCGGCCCGATCCAGGACGCGCTGTTCGGCGGGGTGATCCTCGCCAACACGCTGATCGGCATCATCCAGGAGGTCCGTGCCAAACGGACCCTCGACCAGCTGGCCATCGTCGGCGAGAGCCGGCCGCGGGTGTGGCGCGACGGCGACCGGGTCTCACTGCGGCCCTCGGAGATCGTCATCGACGATCTCATCGACCTGGGCCAGGGCGACAAGATCGCGGTGGACGGTACCGTCACCGCGGCCGACAACCTGGAGGTCGACGAGTCGCTGCTCACCGGCGAGGCGGACCCGGTCCTCAAGCAGCCCGGCGACGCGGTGATGTCGGGCAGCTTCGTGGTGGCGGGCTCCGGCTCGTTCACCGCGACGCGGGTCGGCCGGCAGGCCTACGCCGCTCAGCTCGCCGAGGAGGCGCGGCGGTTCACGCTGGTCAACTCCGAGCTGCGCAACGGCATCGACCGGATCCTGAAGTTCGTCACCTACGCGATCGTCCCGGCGGGCATCTCGCTGATCATCACGCAGCTGATGGTCAACGACGACGACCTGCCCGAGGCGATCCGCCGCATGGTGGGCGGTCTGGTGCCGATGGTGCCGGAGGGCCTGGTCCTGCTGACGTCGCTGGCCTTCGCGGTGGGCGTGGTCCGGCTGGGCCGCAAGCAGTGTCTGGTGCAGGAGCTCCCGGCGATCGAGGGTCTGGCCCGGGTGGACACCGTGTGCCTGGACAAGACGGGCACCCTCACCGAGGCGTCGATGGACGTCAGCGAGGTGCTGCCGCTGGCGGAGAACGTGCCCGTGGAGGACGTGCTGGGGGCCCTCGGCGCCGCCGACGAGCGTCCCAACACGAGCCTGCAGGCCATCATCGACGCCTACCCGGCCCCGGAGGGCTGGACACGGCACGCGGTCGCGCCGTTCTCCTCGGCGCGCCGGTGGAGCGGGGCGGAGTTCTCCGAGCCGTCCGGTGCGCGCTCGGCGTGGCTGCTCGGGGCGCCGGACACGATGCTCCCCACGGGACACGCGGTGCTCGCAGCGGCCGACTCCTACGGCGCCCGGGGCCTGCGGGTGCTGCTGCTGGCGCGTACGGCCCGCCCGCTGGACGCGCTGCTGGAGGACCCGGCGGCGGTGCCGGACGCGGTGGAGCCGTGCGGGCTGGTCGTGCTCCAGCAGCGCATCAGGCCCGAGGCGCCCGCCACCCTGCGGTACTTCGCGGACCAGGGCGTCTCGGCCAAGGTGATCTCGGGTGACAACGCGGTGTCCGTGGGCGCCGTGGCCGCCGGTCTGTCCCTGCCCGGCGCGGACAGCCCGGTGGACGCGCGGTTCCTGCCCGAGGACCCGAAGGCGCTGGCCGACGAGGTCGAGAAGCACACCATCTTCGGGCGGGTCGGGCCGCAGCAGAAGCGGGACATGGTGGGCGCCCTGCAGTCGCGCGGCCACACGGTGGCGATGACGGGCGACGGTGTCAACGACGTGCTCGCGCTGAAGGACGCCGACATCGGGGTCGGCATGGGCTCCGGCAGCCCGGCCACGCGGGCGGTCGCGCAGATCGTGCTGCTCGACAACAACTTCGCGTCACTGCCGTCGGTCGTGGCGGAGGGCCGGCGGGTCATCGGGAACATCGAGCGCGTGGCCAACCTGTTCCTCACCAAGACGATGTACTCGGTGCTGATGGCCGTGGTGGTCGTCCTGACGCAGGTGCCGTATCCGTTCCTGCCGCGGCACATCACTCTGATCGGCTCGCTGACCATCGGCATCCCGGCGTTCTTCCTCGCCCTTGCGCCCAACAAGGAACGCGCCCGGCCGAACTTCGTGGGACGCGTCCTGCGGTTCGCCGTCCCCGCCGGTGCGCTGGCCGCCGCGGCCACCTCCGTGTCGTACTTCGTCGCGCGGTCCGTGTACGACGACAACCTGGACGCGGAGACCTCGGCGGCGACGCTGGCGCTGTTCCTGACCGCGCTGTGGGCGCTGGCCATCATCGCCCGGCCCTACACCTGGTGGCGGATCCTGCTGGTGCTGACCATGGGGCTGGGCTTCGTGGTGGTGCTGGTGGTGCCGTACCTGCAGGAGTTCTTCCAGCTGCAGTTGGTCGGTACGGCGGCGCCCGGCGCGGCGGTCGCGTCCGCGGTGGTGGCCGGGCTGGCCCTGGAGGCCGTGTGGGCCCTGGGACGGCGCCGGCAGACCGCCGACTGAGCCCACCGGGGCGGTACTCCCCCGGCTGCCCCGGTGAAAGGAAGGGCCGCCCGGCACTACGCCGGGCGGCCCTTTCGCCGTTCCGGGCGCCAACCGGCGCGAACGGCTCCGCCCGGTGGGCGGCCGAACGTCGCGTTCCGGCCAACCTCGGCCATCGGTCATGATCCACCGCGGGAACACCGGCCCAGGTGCCACGGGCCGCGCGAAACCCCCGGTGGTTCAGTCCAATACGGTCACGACCAGGAATTTCCTGTTCTGCCATTAAATCTCGCTCGAACTTGACTGACCACATATCGGGCGACCCCCGATGAACGCTTAGGAGAACGGTGTTGGTCACTCTACGAAAGGCAAGTCCACACCTGTCGAAAGTCGAGTGTTGGAACCTGGTGGGATACGTATCATTCGACAGAGGCAAGGGGGACCGATGACGACTCTTTGACGCGACGTTCGACACCTACTCGAGCGCTTCCACCGTCCCGGACGACGGCCCACGGCGATCTTGAGGACATCCCACCACGCGCATGGGCCGCAACGAAGAAATCGGAACCCATCCGTCCACTTCTCCTGGCAGCGATGGGAGAATTTGTTTGGATCCAGCCGCCTTCAAGAATTGGAACTGCGCGCGAGTAGCAGAACATCACCAACGGGGGTCTCAGAGAGCCATGGAATATCGATCAGGCACCATATTCCGGGAAGACGAGAGAGCGCGGCGGAATGCGCCGGCCGTCCATCGAGTAAAGCGCAACGACATATCCGGGTCCCCGGACGAAACGCGACGCGGGAACAATCTGGAATTCCGAATACTCGGGCCGCTGGAGGTCCGTATGAAGGGCCGTACGCTCACCGTCGGCGGACCGCGGCAGCGCGCCGTCCTCTCGGCCCTGCTTCTCTCGGCGAATCAGGTGGTCTCCTTCGATTCGCTCATCGAGAAGGTGTGGAACGGGCAGCCCCCCAGCACCGCCCGCACCCAGGTGGCCATCTGCATCGCCGCCCTGCGCAAGATCTTCCGCACCGCCGGCTGGGACCGGGAGACCATCGTCACCGCCACGCCGGGCTACATGCTCTCCCTGGTCGGCCACTCACTCGACGCCACCCGCTTCGAGCAACTGGTCGCCGAGAGTGTCCGGCTGTCCGCCGACCACCGCACCGCCGAAGCCGCCGGCGCCCTGCGGAACGCGCTGGCCCTCTGGCGCGGCCCGGCGCTCGGCGGGGTCTACGCGCCCTTCGCCGAGACCGAGGCGGCCCGCCTGGACGAACAGCGCATGCTGGCCATCGAGCAGCAGGTCGCGCTGCGGCTCGAACTCGGTGAGCACCAGGCCATTCTCGGGGAGTTGCAGGCCCTGGTGAGCGCGTGCCCCCTGCGCGACCGGTTGCGGTATTACCTGATGCTCGCCCAGTACCGCTCCGGGCGGCGGGCGGAGGCACTCACCACCTTCCGCGACGGAATGCGTCATTCTGTCGAAGAGATCGGTCTGGAGCTCGGCGCGGAACTCCAGGAACTCCATAACGCGATCCTCCGGGACGACGTCCCGCAGCCCTCGGCCCCGGCGATTGCTGTCGCACAGCCCGGTACGCAGAACAACACTCCCGCCCAACTTCCGGAAAGTGACGCGTACTTCGTCGGCCGTACCCGCGAACAGTGGCTTCTGGACGACTCCCTGCTCGGCCGGACGACGCAGAATTCCTCGTCCATCGCGCACATCACGGGAAGCCCCGGCATCGGAAAGACCAGCCTCGCCGTGCACTGGGCCCATCGGTCGGCGCACCGGTTCCCCGACGGCCGGCTCTTCGCCGATCTCCGGTACGGCGACCCCCTCGACGTGCTCCACCAGTTCCTGCGCCGGCTGGGCGTCGAGGGCCCGTTACCCTCGGGCCTCGCCGAGGCCGCCGAGCGCTACCGCTCCGCCCTGGAGGGCAGACGGGTGCTGGTCGTGCTCGACCACGCCTCGTCGTACGCCCAGATCCGGCCGCTGCTGCCGGGGCACGGCGGGTGCCGGGTGCTGATCACCGGCTGCGCCACGCTCGACGAACTCCTCCAGGACCCGGGCCTGCTGCGGCTGCGCATCGGGCCGCTGTCCGACGACGAGTCGCACGAGATGCTGGCCGGCGTCCTGCGTGACACGAGGGCCGACGAGTCCCCGGAGACCACCCGGCGCCTGGTGCGGCTGTGCGGCAACACGCCGGTGTCGCTGCGGGCCGCCGGGGCCAGGCTGCTGACCAAGCAGCACTGGCGGGTGCACGACCTCGTACGGCGGCTGGAACGGTCGGCCGACCGGCTGGCGGAGCTGAGCATCGGCGAGGACTCGCTGCGCGCCCGGCTCGACCGCAGCCTGCGGGAGCTGGACGGCGCGGCGGCCGCCGCCTACGCCGAACTGGGCCGGCTGGACGGAACCGACTTCTGCGCCGCCGGAGCGGCCGGCGCCCTCGGCATGGACCAGATGGACGCCGAGGACCTCATCGAGACCCTGGTGGACGCTCAGCTGCTGGAGGTGGTGGGCCGCGGCCGCTGGGGCGAGATGCGCTACCGCTGGCAGGAGCTGATACGGCTGCACGCCCTGGCCACCCGGCCGGCACAGCCGTGCGGCGCCCCTCTCGTGGTGTGAGCACGGAGCCGGACCGGTCCGCGAGCCGGGCACGGCGAACCGCCCCGCCGGATTTCCCGGCGGGGCGGTTCGTCGTGCGCGGGGACCGGCTCGGCGCGGCGGCCGAGCGGGGCGCCGGGCCGGTCAGGCGTCGGCGTTCATGGCGTCGATGAGGCTCTTGGGACGCATGTCGGTCCAGTTCTTCTCCACGTACTCCAGGCAGGACTCACGGTCCGACTCGCCGAAGGCGACCGTCCATCCGGCGGGCACCTCCACGAAAGACGGCCACAGGGAGTGCTGGCCCTCGTCATTGACCAGCACGAGGTAGCGGCCGTCTGCGTCTTCGAACGGATTGGTCACGTCGCATTCCTTCCGGGAACGTCGGGCTGAACTGCGTGGGACGCTGGAACCTGGCTCCCATCCCGGCCAACGTACGCAGCCGGCGTTTCCCTCCGATATCGGTTCGCTTTCGGAGCTGCCCGGCGGCTACGGCCGCTGTCGCGGCTGGTGCCTGCGGATGCGCTCGTCGTGCCGGGCGACGTCGTCCGGGTCAGGGGCGACGACGCCGCGCAGCCGGTCGTCGAGGAACGCCGCGACCAGGCGGCGGGTGATGCGCAGGGCGTCCTCGGCCTCCCGGGCGGTCCCCGGTGCCGGATGGCCCAGGCGTTCGCCGAGCAGCCCGTAGTCGGTGAAGGACGCGTGCTGCGCGCCGGTCACCGAGTACCAGCGGCGCCAGCCGGACAGCCGCTGCCACACGCGCTCCCAGGTGGGGTCCGCGCCGGGCCTGCCGTGCGCGTCCGCGCCCAGCAGCAGGAAGGGCCGGTCCACGCGTGAGGTGCCCGCGCTGTGGAAGGTGCCGTCGAGATCGGCGCCGGCGGCGAACCCCGGGTCCGTCCGCAGCGCCTCGAACGCGGCGGCGCCGCCCATGGAGTGGCCCACGGCGGCGACCCGGGCCGGATCCAGCCGGGGCAGCCGGCCGTCCGCCGTGCCGGGCCGGCCGAGCAACTGCCGTCGCACATAGGACAGATCGACGGCCCGGGTGGCGGCGACCCGTCGCCCGTCCGGGGAGCCGTGGCAGGCCCGGCAGCCGGTGACCCGGCCGTCGGGACGGCTCATGGCCGCCGCCTCGTAGGCGTGGTCGACGGCGGCCACCGCGTACCCCCGGCTGGCCAGGTCCTCGGCGAGCGCGGTCAGGGAGGTGCGGGGCAGCGAGAAACCCGGGGACAGGACGACCAGGGGCAGTCCGGGACCGCTCACCGCGGCCGGCGGGGCATCGCGGGAGGCGTGCACCCGCACCCGGCTCAGCAGGTCCGCGGGAACGCCCTTGATCCGCTGTGCGCGCAGGATCAGTTCCGACTCCCGCGGCGTGACGTAGCGCGCCGCGCGCTCGGTGGAGTGCCGTGCGGGATACCACAGCGACACCATCAGTTCGCGGGACCGGCTCGGGTCCCAGGGGTCGCGGCGGGAGGTGTCGCGCAGTTCGAGGACCCGCAGCCCGACCGGCCGCGCTCCGGTCGGGCCGGGCAGGGCGGGCGGGTCGGGCCGGCTCGTGGCGGCGGCGCCCGGGGCGGGGGCGGGCGGCTGTCCGCAGGCGGGGACGACGGACAGCAGCGCGGCCACGAGGACGGCGTACCGGCGCACGGCACGCCCGGTTCCGGTCGGCTTCACGATCGGCGCCCTTTCGTCGGGAAAGTCCGGACACCGATCACGCTAGGGACGTGACACGGGTTCCGGGCGCGCCGCCCGCGCTTTCATCACCTTCGTCGACGGCATTCATGACGCCCGGCGTTCCGGGCGGGTGATCCGCCCGGGCTTTCGTCGTCCGGCCGGCCCGTCATGCCCTGTCGTGCGACGGATGTGCCGTCATATCCAAACGGTGCCGAGCTTCACCTGCGCCACGCCGGTGATGTCCCGGGGGCCGCCCTCCACGGCGGTCGGGTCGTAGTCGAAGTCCAGGCGGTCGGGGTTGTGGAAGTGACCGCAGACGAACGGGCTGAGGTCCAGCTGCTGCCCGCCGGCCGTCTGCCAGGTGATCCACCAGCCCACACAGCCGCCGTCGGGGCCGCCGAGACCACCGCCGGGCAGCAGGTCCTCGACCCAGCCGGTCACGCGCGCCGTGCCGTCGTCGCCGACGCACAGGGTGATCTCGCCGCGGCCGAAGGACCGGGTGTCGGTGGCGGTGGTGCAGGAGGCCGGCGCGGCCTCCGGCGTGGCGGCGCCGGCCTGCGGTGCCGCCATGAGGCCCGCCAGGGCGGCGGCCCCCGTGACGCACGCCGTGCGCAGCAGTCGCCGGGGGGTGGGGGTACGGTGCATGCCAGTCTGCCCTTCTGATGGGGTGTCAGTCGAGTGGGGTGTCCCAGGGCCCGGGGATCCGGGCCCGCCCGGCCGCTCCGGAGCGGAGGATCGCGCGCAGCCGCTCGGGGCGGGCCGGGTCGCCGGACCGGGCGACGTCCCGCAACTCACGGGCCAGCAGCCCCGCTTGGGCGGCCCAGCCGTCCAGCTGGTCGGCGACCGGACCGGCGTTGGCGGTGAGGGTGTCCGTCCACAGGTCCGGGTTGCCGTCCGCGATCCGGGTGACGGCGCGCAGGTCCTGCCCGGCCAGCCGTACGGCTGACTCGTCGCCATCGAGCAGTCGGGCGGCGGCGAGGCTGGCGATCAGGTACGGGGCGTGCGACACGAGGGCGGCGGCGCGGTCATGGGTCTCCGGGTCGAGCAGCACCGAGACCGCACCGCACAACGCCACGAGTTCCAGGGCCCGGTTGAGGGCCAGGATGTCGGTGGCGTCGGTCGGGCTGAGTGCCCAGGGACGTCCCTCGAAGAGGTCCTCGCGGGGCTCCCTGGGCCAGGAGCCGCCCTCGCCCACCACGGGGTGTCCGCCGACCAGCGAGGTCAGGTCGCAGCCGTGCGCCCACGCCTCGTGGTACAGCCGCACCTTGACCGCGGAGACCTCGGTGTAGACACGGGCGGTGCCGAGCTTCTGGTGCTCGGCGAGCACGGGGGCGACCTGTCCCGGCGGCACCGCGATGACAGCGATGTCGGCGGGCTGCGCGGGTGCCTCGGCGACGCCCGCCCCGCGTTCCTCGGCCCTGCGTGCGGCCTCGGGGTCGGCGTCGATCACATGGGTGGCCACGCCGTGCCGGCGCAGCGCGAGCCCCACGGAGCAGCCGATCGGCCCGGCGCCGACGATGGCGGCGGTGCGCATGCCGTCGTCCTTTCTCAGCCGTCCGGACCGGCCGGGTGCCGGTCCGCGGCGGGACTCAGCCGAAGATCTTCACGGCCTGGTAGTAGGTCCAGGCGGTGCTGTTGCAGTTCGTCTTCTTCTCGCCGGTGTAGGCGGCGCACACGCGCTTCATGTCCTCGTAGAAGGCGCTGTCCACGCGCGCCTTGTTGGCGTCGAAGGTGCCGGCCGCCCGGTAGTTGCGGTAGCCGAAGTCGTGGCGCGCGCAGGACAGTTCGAAGGGGAAGCCGAAGGGGTTGTTGGGCGCCTGGGTGCAGTGGTCCGTGGACCAGTCGAACTCGTAGGCGGCCCAGGCTGCCTGGTTCTGGCGGGCGGCGTTCCAGGCGTTGTAGCTCGCCGCGCCGGTCTGCGTGAAGGAGGACAGCACCTGCGGCTTGTCCGCGGGGACGGCCTGCGCCGGGGCGGCGGACATGCCGACGGCCAGGGCACAGCCGGCGAGGGTCATGGAAAGGGTCGTACGGCGACGCATGGGGGGACCTCCGGGGAAGCGGACAGGAAGTGCTTCCAATGTCGCCAGGGTCGATATGAGGCCCCTATCGCGCGGTTATCCCTGCGGGGCGGTCCGGGCACGACGTCGGCCTCCGGACCGTGGAACGGTCCGGAGGCCGACATGGGGGGGAGGCGGACCCGGTGGCGAAGGGGGAGCCGCCGGGACCTGTGGGTGGCTCAGGCGTCGCGGCGGCGCAGCACCGCGTAGCCGCCGACGCCCGCGGCGAGCGCCCACAGCAGCAGCACCACGAGCGCGGTTCCGCCGCTGTAGGGGTCGGTGTCCTGGGTCATCAGCACGGTGCCGGCCTCGCTGGGCATGTACTCGCTGGCCGTGGACAGCCACTTGGCACCGACGACGCCCATGAGCTGGGGCAGCGCCAGCAGCAGCATGATGAGGGTGGTGATGGTGCCGGCGGCGCTGCGCAGGATCGTGCCCGCGCCGATCGACATGGTGGCGAGCAGGGCCAGGTAGGCCGCCGCGCCGAAGGCGGTGCCGAACAGCTCACCGCTGGTGTACTCGCCGTACTCGCCCATGAAGGAGGCGGCGGCCAGGCTGGCCAGCAGGCTGAAGACGAAGCCCGCCGCGGCCACCACGGCGGTGACGACGAGCGTCTTGGACAGCAGCATCCGGCTGCGCCTGGGCACGCTCTGCAGCGTGGTGCGGATCGAGCCGCTGGAGTACTCGCTGGTCAGCGCGAGCGTGGCCAGTACGACCACGGTGAGCTGGGAGATCAGGAACGCCTGGGAGGCGGCGTGCGGGGCGGGCATGGTGACGTCCACGCCCTTCTTCGCGCTGGCGTCGGCGGACATGCCGACGATGACCGCGAAGCCGACGGTCAGCACCAGACCGACGAGCAGGTTCCACCACGTCGCGCGCACGCTCCACAGCTTCGTCCACTCGAAGGCGAGGGCGCCTTTGAATCCGCCGCCGGAGACGGGTCCGACGAGCTTGGGGGCCGTTGTCGCTGTCATGTCTGTCTACGCTTCCTGGTGATCCGTGGCTCGGGTGACGTGGATGTCGGGGACGAGGGAGGGTGATCCGTACTCGACGCTGGCGGCGGTGAGTTCCATGTACGCCTGCTCCAGGCTGGCCTTGCGCAGGCTCAGCTCGTGCACGGGCACGCGGTGCTGGAAGGCCAGGTCGCCGATCTCCTCCAAGGTGCCTCCGACGACCATGAGTTCGTCGGGGGCGTCGCCGGCGCTGCGCTCCACGGTCATGCCGAGCTGGAGCAGTTCGCGGCGCAGCACGTCCGGTTGCGGGGTGCGGACGCGGACGGCGTTCAGGGAGCTGCTCGCGATGACCTCCTCGATCGGGGCGTCGGCGATGACCTTGCCGCGGCCGATGACGATCACGTGGTCGGCGGTCTCCTGCATCTCGCTCATGAGGTGGCTGGAGACGAAGACCGTGCGGCCCTCCGCCGCCAGCTTCCGCATCAGCTCCCGCACCCAGCGCACGCCGTCGGGGTCCAGGCCGTTGACGGGCTCGTCGAACAGCAGCACCTTGGGGTCGCCGAGGAGCGCCCCGGCGATGCCGAGCCGCTGGCCCATGCCCAGGGAGAAGGAGCCGATCCGCTTCTTGGCCACTTCGCCGAGACCGACGGTGTCCAGCACCTCGCCCACGCGGGAGGCCGGAATGCCGTTGCTGCGGGCCATGCCGAGCAGGTGGTGATAAGCCGAGCGGCCGGGGTGGCCGGCCCGCGCGTCGAGCAGGGCGCCCACCTCGCGCAGCGGGTGCTTGAGGTGCGCGTAACGCTTGCCGGCGACCAGTGCGCGGCCCTCCGTCGGCTCGTCGAGACCGACGATCATGCGCATGGTCGTCGACTTGCCGGCGCCGTTCGGTCCCAGGAAACCCGTCACCTTTCCCGGGTTGATCTGGAACGAGAGGTCGGACACCGCTGTCTTGTCCCCATACTTCTTGGTCAGTCGGTCCACAGTGATCATTGCCTGTCGGCTCCTTCCGCAGTAACGACTTCAAAACTAGGGAGGACCGGCTTCGCGGACATCTGGCGTTCGGCAACGATGTGACTCGACTTTCGGCAGGTTCGGGCCCCACCCCGGCTCTTGTAGCGTGCTGGAATGCAGCTGTTACAGGCCTTCCGGCAACGAGTGGCACACACGGTCCATGCGCTGGGCTCCGAGCGCCCGTTCACCCGGCGCGGCGATCTGCTGCTGCTCGCGGCGCTGCTGGCTCCGTCGGTGTTCAGCGCCGGGAGTCTGGCGACTTCACCGGCCAGCTGGGTGGCCGTGACCGTGCTGATCATGGCCGGGGTCGCGGTGCGCCGGGCGCTGCCCCTGCTGTCGCTGGTGCTGGCGGGGCTGATCGTGCTGTTCTACGTCACCCTCGGGTCGACCGTGTGGACGGCGACGGCCACGGTGGTCCTGAGCTTCGTGGCCGGCCGCCGCGTCACCCGGATCGCGCACGCCCACGCGGTGTTCCTCGCGGTGGCGGCGGCCGGACTGCTGCTGGTCACCCTGTTCGCCGAACCCAAGGACTGGCTGAGTCTGCTCATCACCGAGTTCTCCACCTGCGCCCTGCCCTGGTGGGCGGGCAGTTGGTGGCGGCAGCGCTCGGATCTGACCCGGGCCGGGTGGGAGCGGGCCGAGCAGATGGAGTGGCGCAACCGCTTCGTGGCCGAGCAGGCCCGGCTGAAGGAACGCGCGCGGATCGCCCAGGACATCCACGACTCCCTGGGGCACGAGCTGAGCGTGATGGCGCTGCTGGCCGGCGGGCTCGAACTGGCCCAGGGGCTGACGGAGGAGCAGCGCCGGACCATGGGGCAACTGCGCGAGCGCTGCACCATGGCCACCGAGCGGCTGCACGACGTCATCGGGCTGCTGCGGGAGGACTCCACGCCCTCGCTGCGTCCCGCGCAGGAGTCGATCGCCGAACTGGTGCGGCGCTTCGAGCGGTCCGGGATGCCGGTGCGGTTCCGGGAGGAGGGTGCGGGCACGCGGACGCCGCTGCTCGGCGAACTCGCCGCGTACCGTGTCGTGCAGGAAGCGCTGACCAACGCGACCAAGCACGCCCCGGGCGCGCCCATCACGGTGCGGGTGAGCCACCGGGCGGACGAGACGGTGGTGTCCGTGTTCAACGAGCTGCCCGACGAGAGGGGCCGTGCCGCGGCGCCCGGCAGCGGTTCGGGCCTCATCGGCCTCGACGAACGGGTCAGGCTGGCCGGCGGCACGCTCCGCGCGGGCCGCCGCGCGGGTGGCTTCGAGGTCCGCGCCGAACTCCCGCACGAGCCACCCGCCCGCGGGCGGGCTTCCGGCGCCGCCGAAGCGCAGGGCTTCGGGGCGGGTACGGAGCGGGGGTCCGGTACCCCGGTGCGCGGCGGGGACGACGAGGGAGCCGGGGCTGCGGTGGAGGCCCCGGGGACGCAGGAGGCGTCCGATCCCGCCGGGCCCGCCACGCGCCGCAGTGCCTCCGGCACGGCGCTGGCGCGGGCCCGCACGCGGGTGCGTCGCAACGTTCGGCGGGCCGCACTGCTGCCCGTGCTGTTCGGCGGGGTGCTGGTGCTGTCCCTGGTCGGCCTGTACGTCTTCACCTCGGCGATGACCGCGCTGTCCCCCGGTGACTACGGGCGGCTGCGGCTGGGCGAGTCGCGCGCGGAGCTGGCCTCGGTGCTGCCGGAGCGGCGGATCCGCAAGCCGCCGCCGGTCGTCACCGAACCGCCCGTCCCGCCGGGGGCCGTGTGTGAGTACTACCGGTCCGGCGACAGTGTCCTGACGTTCACGGACACGCTGTACCGCCTGTGCTTCAGGGATGATGTGCTGGTGGCCAAGGACACGCTGTGACACAGCAGTTGAGCGGCGCGTCCGGTGTGGGGGCGCCTCAGCCGGAAACGATGGTGAAGGAACGGATGATTCGCGTACTGCTCGCCGACGACGAGACGATTATCAGGGCCGGAGTGCGCTCCATCCTGACCACGGAACCGGACATCGAGGTCGTGGCCGAGGCCACCAACGGCCGTGAGGCGGTGGAACTGGCCCGCAGACACCGGCCGCACGTGGTGCTGCTCGACATCCGCATGCCGGAGATCGACGGACTGACGGCCGCCGGGGAACTCCGGGCCACCAATCCGGACAGCGCCGTGGTCATCCTGACGACCTTCGGCGAGGACAAGTACATCGAGCGGGCCCTGGACCAGGGCGTGGCCGGCTTCCTGCTGAAGGCCTCGGATCCACGGGATCTGATCTCCGGCGTGCGGGCCGTGGCGTCCGGCGGTGCCTGCCTGTCCCCTCTGGTGGCGCGCCGGCTGATGACGGAGCTGCGCCGGGCCCCCACTGCGCGCGCGGACGTCTCCGGCGACCGGACCGCGCTGCTGACCAAGCGGGAGCAGGAGGTGCTGGGGATGCTCGGCGCCGGTCTGTCGAACGCGCAGATCGCCGAGCGGCTGCATCTGGTCGAGGGCACGATCAAGACGTACGTCAGCGCGATCCTGAACCAGCTCGGCGTCCGCAACCGGGTGCAGGCGGCGATCATCGCCTACGAGGCGGGGCTGGTGAACAAGGACGACCTGCGGTAGCGCGACACGCGCGGGGCCGTCCGGCCGGGTGGCGGCCCGGCCGGACGGCCCGCCGGTCAGGCCCGGTCGCCGTGGCGCGCCCGGTCCTGGACGAAGCGGGCGAGCCGCCGGGCACCGTCGACGGCCTGGTCGACGGTGACGGCGCTGCACGACAGGCGGATCCGCCGGTCCCCCGCGTCGTCCAGGTGGAAGTAGCGCATCGGCGTCCAGATCACGCCGTAGGTCTCCGCCGACCGGTGCAGGGCCGCCTCGTCGGCGTCGAAGGGGACGTCGAGGGTGAGGAAGAACCCTCCGTCGGGGTCGTTCCAGCGCACTCCGGCCGACTCCGGCGCGCCGGGCGGCAGTTCGTGCGCGAGGGTGTCGCGCAGGGCCCGCATGGTGGCCTGGTAGTGCCGGGCCGCCGGTTCGTTCGCCGCCCGCAGCCCGCCACCGGCGCGCAGCAGCAGCCCGGCCACGGCGGCCTGGCTGAGGGTGGCGGTGTTGACCGTGACCATGCTCTTGACCTTGGCCAGTTCGTCGGCGAGCAGACCGGGCGCCGCACCGTCGGCGCCTTCCACCGGCTGGTCGGCGACGACGAACCCGACCCGGGCGCCCGGGAAGGCGATCTTCGCGAAGGAGCCGAGGTAGATGACGCTCCGTGTGGTGTCCAGCGCCTTCAGGGTGGGGCGCCGGACCGTGCTGAAGACGCCGTACGGGTTGTCCTCCAGGAGCAGCAGCCCGAGCCGCCGGGCCGCGTCCAGCAGGGCCGTGCGGTCCTCCACGGACAGGCTGACGCCGGTGGGGTTGGAGCAGTCGGGCACCACGTACAGCGCCTTGGCCCGCCGGCCGCGTTCGGCCAGCTCCCGCACGATGCGGTGGAGGGCTTCCGGGTCGGGGCCGTGCGCGGTGCCCGGCACCGGCACGACGTGGATCCCGAGCAGCCGGGCCGCTCCGGTGATGCCGACATAGCAGGGGCTGTCGACGAGCAGCACGTCCTCCGGGCCGGTGAACAGCGCCCGCAGGGTGAGCAGCACGGCTTCCTGGCAGCCGACGGTCACCACCACGGCGGCCGGGTCGACGGTCAGGTCCTCGTCCACCCGCAGCATGCCCGCCACGAGGTCGCGGATCTGGCCGGCCGTCTCGCCGTACTGGTAGAGGGCGGTGCGCACACCCGCCTCGGACATCCCGCGTGCGCGCAGGTGGTCGAGGTAGGTCTCGATGAGCGCGGGCACGTCCGCGACGTCGAAGCCGGTCTCCTGGGGGCGCCCGGGGGCGAAGGAGACCGCCCGCGGGTAGCGCAGGGTCACCTCGTTGAGGAAGGTCATCGTGTCGAGCAGCGGTTCGGACAGGCTGCGGTGCAGGGCGGTGCGGGGCAGCGCCACAGCGTGGCCCGTGGTGTCCGCGGTGATCGTCATCCATGGCTCCTGGCTGGGTACGGCGGGACCGGCGGCAGGACGGTGTCCGGGCCGATGGCGTCCGGCGTGGCGTGACCGGTGAGCACCATCGTCTCGGCGAACTCCTCGGTCAGCAGGCTCAGCATCCGGCGCACCCCGGCGGCGCCGTCGGCGGCCAAGGCGTACAGCGCCGGCCGGCCGACGAGGACGGCGCGGGCGCCGAGGGCCAGGGCGACGAGGACGTCCGCGCCGGTGCGGATCCCGCCGTCCAGCAGGACGGGGCAGCGCCCGCGGACGGCGGCGACCACCTCGGGCAGGGCCTCCAGGGTGGCCGGGGCGCCGTCGAGTTGCCGGCCGCCGTGATTGGAGACGACGATGCCGGCGACGCCCGCGGCGAGGGCCGCCTCGGCGTCGCGGGCGGTGAGCACGCCCTTGGCCAGTACGGGCAGTCCGCTCTCGGCGCGCAGCCGGGCGACGACGGACCACCCGGTCGAGCGGTCGAAGGCGTGCCGGCTGTGCGCCCCCGGGGTCGCCGCCCCGGCGGCGGCCGTCTCGCTCAGGTTGGCCGCTGCGATGTGCCCGGGGATCCGGAAGTCGTTGCGCAGGTCGCGCAGCCTGCGGCCGGTGAAGGGGGTGTCGGTGGTGAGCACCAGGGCCTGGTAGCCGCTCGCGCGCGCCCGGCGGGCCAGGTCGAGCGTGGTGGCGGTGTCGCGGAAGCAGTACACCTGAAGCCACAGCGGGGCGGTGGCGGCCGCGGCCACCTCCTCCAGGCGCCGGCTGGAGAAGGTGCTCACCACCAGGGGCAGGCCGAGGTCTCCGGCGGCGCGCGCGGTGCCCGACTCGCCGTCCGGGTGGACGAGTTCGTGGTAGGCGACGGGGGCGATGCCCAGGGGCGCCGGCCAGCGGGAGCCGAGGACCTCGACGGAGGTGCCGGGTTCCTCGATGCCGGGCAGGGCCCTCGGGCGCAGCCGTGCCGCTTCGAAGACCGCCTCGTTGGCGGCCAGGGTCCGCTCCCGCCCGGCCCCGCCGGCGATGAAGTCCCAGACGTCGGCGGGGAGTCGTTCCCGGGCCAGGGCCGCGAAGTCGGCCACGGTGAGCGGCTGCGCCGCGGCCGGTACGCCCGGGGGCCGGAGGGCGGGCGCCGTCATCGGCCGGCCACTTCCCGCTCCCGCTCGACGGCCTCGTACAGCGCCTTGATGTTGGAACTGCCGAAGCCGCGGGCGCCGTTGCGCTGGATGTACTCGTAGAAGAGCGTGCCGCGCGGGTACGGGGAGCGGGTGAAGATCTGCAGCAGGTAGCCCCACTCGTCGCGGTCGACCAGGACGTTGGTGTCGCGCAGGTCGGCGATGCGGTCCGACAGGCCGCTGACGCGTTCGGTGAGCAGGTCGTAGTAGGTGCCCGGGGTGCGCAGGAAGGCCACGCCGCGGTCGCCGAGGGAGCGCACCGCGCCGACGATGTCGTCGACGAGGAAGGCCAGGTGCTGGACGCCGGGGCCGCCGTGGGACTCCAGGAAGCGGTTGATCTGGCCCGGCAGCCGGGTGTCGTCGGGCTCGATCAGCGTGAAGGTGATGCCGCCGTCGGCGTTGCGCACGACGATGGAGTCCATGGCCTGGCCGCCCACCTCGATGTACTCGGAGGAGTAGTAGGGCGTGTCGAAGGCCGCCTCGTAGAACTCGGCGGTCTTGCGCAGGGTGCCGGGCTCCAGGCAGACGGCGACGTGATCGAGGGCCGGCCGGGGGCCGCCGGTGCCGGTGGCGGCGGGGAGCAGCGCCCACTCCCGGTCGGGCGGCAGGAGGAGGCCCTCGCCCTCCGTGACGAGGGTGTGCCGGAGGTCGCCGAAGCCGGACACCGCGGCGTACCAGGACTCGTCGGCCGGGGAGGGGACCGGTGCCCGGAGCGCGGCGGCGCCGGCCAGGACGGCCCGGTCGAAGGCGGACCGGACGTCCGGGCAGCTGAAGGCGAGGTCGGCGATGGAGTCGCCGTGGCGCTCGACGTAGTCGGCCACGGCGGTGCCCCCGGCCAGCGCCTGGGTGACGACGAGGGTGACCTCGCCGCTGCGCAGCGCGGTGGAGCGCCGGTCGGGCGTGCCGGTGGCGGGGCCCGACACCGCCACCGGCTCGAAGCCGAGGCTGTCGGCGAGGAACCCCGCGGCCTCCCGGTCGTCCGCGACGTACAACTCGGCGTAGGCAATGGCATGGGGCGGCATGGGGGCTCTCCAATACAGGGACGGGAGAAGACGGAAAGCACCGTCGGAAACCCGTTGGGAATTCATTCCGGGGTCATGCCGACGGAGGGCTGGGAAGGGCAGCGAAGAACACTCTACAAATAGCCCGTATAACCTCGCTATCGGCTCGATATCAGGCTCCTGACGTGCAGCTACCGCCTCCGGATAACCGTATTGACCGGTCCTCGGAAGCCCTGCTAGCGTCCCCGATCTGCTCTAATTCGACGACGTCTCACCAACGCTCCGGTGTTTTCTCGACAGCGTGGCACGGAAAAAGGCCGGAGTTTTTCCGGCGGATGATTGTGAGGAGACAGGTGTCCGAGCTCTCGATTCTTCGGCACGAACTGACCGCCGCCCAGCGCGAAGTGTGGCTGGGCCAGCAGCTGGACCCGGCGGGCACCAGCTACAAGACCGGTTCCTGCCTGGAGATCGACGGCCCGCTGGACCACGCCGTGTTGACCGAGGCCCTGCGGCGGACCCTGGCCGAGACGGAGACGCTGTGCTCCCGCTTCCTCACCGACGAGCGGGGTGAGCCCTACCGTGAGCACTGCCCGGACACCCCGGTGCGGCTGCCGCACTTCGACCTGACCGGGCGCCCGGACCCCGAGGCCGAGGCGATCGCCTGGATGGAGCGCGACCGGGCGACGCCCGTGGCTCTGGACCAGCCGGACATCAGCCGCCACGCGCTGTTCACGCTCGCGCCCGGGCGGCACATGTACTACCTGGGCGTGCACCACATCGTGCTGGACGGCACCAGCATGACCCTGTTCTACGAGCGGCTCGCCGAGGTCTACCGGTCCCTGACGCGGGGTCAGGACGCCCCGGACTGCTCCTTCGGCAGCATGGACCGGATCGTCGCCGGCGAGGAGGCCTACCGCGCCTCGGCCCGGCACGAGCGCGACCGGGCCTACTGGACCGGGCTGTTCGGCGACCGGCCCGAGCCGGTCTCGCTCACCGGCCGGGTCAGCGCGCACGCCCTGGCCGGGACCCTGGCCAGCGTGCGGCTCGGGCCCGAACGCACCCGGGTGCTGGAAGAGGCGGCGCGGTCCGCCGGCTCGTCCTGGGCACGCGTGGTGATCGCCGCGGTGGCCGCGTTCCTGCACCGGATGACCGACGCCCGGGACATCGTGGTCTCCGTCCCGGTCACCGGCCGCCACGGCGCCAACGCCCGGACCACGCCGAGCATGGTCTCCAACCAGCTGCCGCTGCGCCTGACGGTGGACCCCGAGGCGAGCTTCGCCGCCCTGGTCGAGGAGGTCTCCACCGGGCTGCGCGGACTGATGGCGCACAGCCGTTACCGGGGCGAGGAGCTCAACCGCGAACTGGGCGCCGCGGGCGGCGCGGGCGCGCTCGGCCCGACGGTGAACGTGCTGCCCTACACCCGGCCCGTCGACTTCGGCGGCCCGCTGGGGCGGATGCGCAGCCTGGGGTCCGGTCCCACCACCGATCTGAACTTCGTGCTGACGGGCACCCCCGAGTCGGGGCTGCGGGTCGACTTCGAGGGCAATCCGCAGGTGTACGGCGCCGCGGAGCTGGCCGGTCTCCAGGAACGCTTCGTCCGGCTGATGGAGAACCTCGCCGCCCACCCCGGCACTCCGGTGGGCCGCTGTGAGCTGCTCACCGCCGAGGAACGCCACCGGCTCCTGAGCGAGTGGAACGACACCGGCCGGGACGTGCCGGACGACACCCTCACCGCGCTGCTGGACCGGCAGGCGGCCCGCGGCCCCGAACGGGAGGCGCTGGCCTTCGAGGGAACCTCCCTGACCTACGCCGAACTGCACGACCGCGCCGACCGGCTCGCCGCGCTGCTGGCCGAACGGGGGGCCGGCCCGGAGCAGTTCGTGGCCGTGGCCCTGCCCCGCTCGGTGGAGCTGGTCGTCGCCCTGCTCGCCGTGCTGAAGTCGGGCGCCGCCTACGTCCCCGTCGACCCCGCATACCCGGTGGACCGCATCGGCCACATCCTGCACGACGCGGGCGCGTCGCTGGTGCTGACCACCCGCGACACCGAGGAGCGGCTGCCCGCCGACGGCACCGCGCGCCTCCTGCTCGACGACCTCGGCGCCGCCACCGCCCCGCCCGCCGCGCCCGCCGCACCTGTCGCGTCCCTCGACCCGAGCCATCCCGCGTACGTCATCTTCACCTCGGGCTCCACCGGCCGTCCCAAGGGCGTGGTCGTCTCGCACCGGGCGATCGTGAACCGGCTGGCCTGGATGCAGGACACCTACCGGCTCGGCCCCGACGACCGGGTGCTGCAGAAGACCCCGTCGGGGTTCGACGTGTCGGTGTGGGAGTTCTTCTGGCCGCTGCTGCAGGGCGCGACGCTGGTGGTGGCCCGGCCCGAGGGGCACCTCGACCCGGCCTACCTGGCCGAGACGATCCGGCACGAACGCATCACCACCGCCCACTTCGTGCCGTCCATGCTCGACGTGTTCCTGCGCGAGCCGTCCGCCGGCGCGCTGTCGGGCATGCGCCGTGTCTACTGCAGCGGCGAGGCCCTCCCCGCCGAACTGCGCGCACGGTTCCGGGCGACGGCCGACGTGCCGCTGCACAACCTGTACGGCCCCACCGAGGCCGCCGTCGACGTCACCCACTGGGACTGCGCGGAGGACACCGGCTCGCGGCCGGTGCCGATCGGCCGCCCGGTGTGGAACACCCGGATGTACGTGCTGGACTCCGCGCTGCGCCCGGTGCCCGCCGGAGTGCGCGGCGAGCTGTACATCGCCGGTGTCCAGCTGGCCCGCGGCTATCTGGGCCGCCCCGGGCTCAGCTCCGAGCGCTTCACGGCGGATCCGCACGGCGCGCCGGGCAGCCGCATGTACCGCACCGGCGACCTGGCGCGCTGGAACCCGGACGGCAGCCTGGACTACCTCGGCCGCGCCGACCAGCAGGTCAAGCTGCGCGGCTTCCGCATCGAACTCGGCGAGATCGAGGCGGCCCTGACCCGGCAGCCGGAGGTCGCCGGGGCCGCGGTGCTGCTGCGCGAGGACCGGCCCGGCGACCAGCGGCTGGTCGCCTACACCGTCCCGGCCGGCGAGAGCGCGCCCGACGCGGACGCCCTGGCCGCCCGGCTGCGCGCGGCGCTGCCCGACTACATGGTGCCGTCGGCCTTCGTCACGCTGCCGCAGCTGCCCGTGACCCCGAACGGCAAGCTGGACCGCAAGGCCCTGCCCGTCCCGGACATGCCCGCGCGCGGCAGGGGGCGGGCCCCGCGCACCCCGCGCGAGGAGCTGCTGTGCGCGCTGTTCGCCGAGGTCCTCGGCGTCGAGGCGGTCGGCGTCGACGACGGCTTCTTCGACCTGGGCGGCCACTCCCTGCTCGCCACCCGGCTGGTCAGCCGCATCCGCACCGCCCTGGGCGTCGAGGTGCCGATCCAGCGGGTGTTCGAGTTCCCGACCGTTGCGGCGCTGGCCCGCGCCGTGGCCGGCGAGGGCCGGGCGCGTACGGCGGTGACGGCCCGGGTCCGGCCGGAGCGGCTGCCGTTGTCCTTCGCCCAGCGACGGCTGTGGTTCCTGCACCAGTACGAGGGACCCTCGCCGCTGTACAACATCCCGGCCGCGCTGCGGCTGACCGGCCCGGTGGACGCCGCGGCGCTGCGGGCGGCGCTCGGGGACGTGGTGGCCCGCCACGAGAGCCTGCGCACCGTCTACGCCGAGGACGAGCACGGGCCCCACCAGGTCGTCCTGCCCGTGGCCGATGCAGCCGTCTCCCTTCCGGTCACGGACACCGATGCCGGGCACCTGGACGCGGCCGTCGCCCGGATCGCCCGCACCCCCTTCGACCTGGCCCGCGACGTGCCGCTGCGCACCGCCCTGCTGCGCACCGCCCCGGACGAGCACGTGCTGATGCTGGTGCTGCACCACATCGCAGGAGACGGCTGGTCGCTGGCCCCCCTCGCCCGCGACCTGGGCACCGCCTACCGCGCCCGGCTGGCGGGGACGGCCCCCGCGTGGGAGCCGCTGCCCGCGCAGTACGCCGACTACGCCCTCTGGCAGCACGAACTCCTGGGCGCCGACGGGGACCCCGACAGCGAGGGCGTCCGGCAGCTGGCGCACTGGCGGCAGGTCCTGGCCGGTCTGCCCGAGCGGCTGGAGCTGCCCGCCGACCGGCCGCGTCCGGCCCGCCGCGACAACGCCGGCGACCGGCTGGACCTGCGCGTGCCCGCCGCACTGCACCAGGAGCTGGCGGGTTTGGCCGCCCGGAGCCGCACCAGCGTGTTCATGGTGCTGCAGGCCGCGCTCGCCGCGCTGCTCACCCGGCTCGGCGCCGGGGAGGACGTGCCGATCGGCTCCACCATCGCCGGACGCACCGACGCGGCCGTGGAGGACCTCGTCGGCTTCTTCGTCAACACGCTGGTGCTGCGCACCGACACCGGCGGCGACCCGACGTTCCGCGCGCTGCTCGACCGGGTTCGCGACACCGACCTGGCCGCCTACGCCCACCAGGACCTGCCGTTCGAGCGGCTGGTCGAGGCGGTCAACCCCGACCGCGGCGCCGGTCACCACCCGCTGTTCCAGGTCATGCTGACCTTCGACACCACCCAGCAGGACGCCCTGGGCGAGCTGGGCCGGCTGCCCGGCCTGGGCGCCGAACTGGTGCCCGTGCACACGGGTCTGAGCAAGTTCGACCTGGCGTTCGCCTTCGACGAGCGCCGCGATGCCGACGGTGCCGCCGCGGGCATCGACCTCGCCGTGGAGTTCAGCACCGAGCTCTTCGACGCCCCGACCGCCCGCGCCCTGGCCGAGCGGCTGCTGGGCCTGCTCGCCCAGGCCGTCGCGGATCCGGACCGGCGGCTGGCCGACCTGGACGTCCTGGTGGCGGGCGAGCGGCTCACCCTGCTGGTGGACGCCAACCGCTCCCCCGTCGCCGTCCCCGCGCCGCGGGCGACGCTGCCGGAGCTGTTCGAGCGGCAGGCGGCCCGGCACGCGCACCGCCCGGCGGTCACCCACGAGGACACCACGCTGACGTACGCCGAGCTCAACGCCCGCGCCAACCGGCTCGCCCGGCTGCTCGCGGAGCGCGGTACCGGCCCCGGTGACCTGGTCGCGCTGGCCCTGCCCCGCTCGCTGGAGCTGGTCGTCGCCCTGCTCGCGGTGGTCAAGTCCGGTGCCGCCTACGTACCGCTCGACCCGGGCTACCCGGCCGAACGGCTGGCGCACGCGCTGTCCGACTCGGCCCCCGCGGTGCTGCTGACCACCGAGGAGGCCGCGGCCCGGCTGCCCGCACACGGGGTGCCGACGCTGCTGGTGGGCACGGACGAGGCGGAGGCCCGGTCCGCCGACGACCTCGCGCCGGGCGAACGGACCCGGCCGCTCGACGAGCAGGACATCGCGTACGTCATCTACACGTCGGGCTCCACCGGCCGTCCCAAGGGCGTGGCCGTGCCGCACCGCAACGTCGTGCGGCTGTTCTCCGCCACCGACCACTGGTTCGGCTTCGACGAGCAGGACGTGTGGACCCTGTTCCACTCGTACGCGTTCGACTTCTCCGTCTGGGAGCTGTGGGGCGCGCTGCTGCACGGTGGCCGGCTCGTCGTCGTCCCGCACGGCGTGAGCCGGGACCCGGCCGCGTTCCTGGCGCTGCTGGAGCGCGAGCGGGTCACGGTGCTCAACCAGACCCCGTCGGCCTTCCACCAGCTGGCCGCCGCCGACCGGGAGCGGTCCGCGCAACTCGCCCTGCGGTACGTGGTCTTCGGCGGCGAGGCGCTGGACCTGTCACGGCTGGGCGACTGGTACGAGCGGCACGCCGACGACGCCCCGGTGCTGGTCAACATGTACGGCATCACCGAGACCACCGTGCACGTCTCGCACTTCCCGCTGGACCGCGTCACCGCGGCCACCGCGTCGGCGAGCACCGTCGGCGTCAACATCCCCGACCTGCGCGTGTACGTGCTGGACTCCCGGCTGCGGCCCACGCCGCCCGGTGTCACCGGTGAGATGTACGTCGCCGGGGCCGGTCTCGCCCGGGGCTATCTGGGCCGGCCGGGGCTGACCGCGGACCGGTTCCCCGCCGACCCGCACGCCACGCTGTTCGGCGAGGTGGGTGCCCGTATGTACCGCACGGGCGACCTGGCCCGGCGCCGCGCCGACGGCGGCCTCGACTACCTCGGCCGCGCCGACCACCAGGTCAAGATCCGTGGCTTCCGCATCGAGCTCGGCGAGATCGAGGCCGTGCTCGCGGCCCACCCCGCCGTGCGGGACGTGACCGTGCGGCTGCGCGAGGACACCCCCGGGGACCGGCGCCTGGTCGCCTACGTGGTCACCGACGGGCCCCTGCCCGAACGGGCGTTGCTCGACCACGCCGCCGCCCGGCTGCCGGAGCACATGCTGCCGTCCGCGTTCGTCGCCCTCGACGCGCTGCCGCTGACCCCCAACGGCAAGCTGGACACCCGGGCCCTGCCCGCCCCCGCCTACGCGGCGACCGCCGCCGGGCGCGCCCCGCGCGGGCCGCGCGAGGAGATGCTGTGCACGCTGTTCGCCGAGGTCCTCGCGGTGCCGCGGGTCACGATCGACGACAGCTTCTTCGACCTGGGCGGCCACTCCCTGCTCGCCACCCGGCTCGCCGCCCGGATCCGCGCCGCGCTCGGGGCGGAGCTGTCGGTGCGGCAGCTGTTCGACACGCCCACGGTGGCCGGTCTGTCGGCCGCCCTGCACGACGCCGAGCACGCCCGGGAGCCGCTGACGGCCGGGCCGCGTCCGGACCGGCTGCCGCTGTCGTACGCCCAGCAGCGGCTGTGGTTCCTGCACCAGCTCGACGGTCCCGCGCCGACGTACAACATCACCGGCGCACTCCGGCTGACCGGCGCGCTCGACCCCGAGGCGCTGCGGGCCGCCTTCGCCGACGTCGTCACGCGGCACGAGAGCCTGCGCACGGTCTTCGCGCAGGACGAGCGGGGTGCCCGGCAGATCGTGCTGGACCCCGCCGGCGTCCGCTTCCCGCTGCCGGTCGTGGACACCGCCGCTGACGAGGTGGACGCCCGGCTGGAGCGCGCCGCCCGGCACTGCTTCGATCTGGAGCGCGACCTGCCCGTCCGCGCCGAGCTGTTCCGGGTGGACGCGGCCGAGCACGTCCTGCTGCTGATGATCCATCACATCGCCGGTGACGGCTGGTCACTGGGTCCTTTGATGCGCGATCTGGCCACCGCCTACACCGCCCGGACCGGAGGTGCGGCGCCCGCCTGGGCACCGCTGCCCGCCCAGTACGCCGACTTCGCGCTGTGGCAGCGCGCCACGCTCGGCGACGCGCGGGACGGGACGTCCCTCGCCGGCCGTCAGCTCGCACACTGGCGGCAGGCCCTGGACGGGTTGCCCGAACGTCTCGACCTGCCCGCCGACCGGCCCCGGCCGGCCGTCGCCTCGCACCGCGGCGGCCGCGTGCCGCTGGCCGTGCCGCCCGAGGTCCACCGCGCCGCCGTCGCCCTCGCCGCGGAGTCCCGGGCCAGCCTGTTCATGGTGGTGCAGGCGGCCCTCGCCGCGCTGCTGTCCCGGATGGGCGCCGGCGACGACATCCCGGTCGGCACGCCCGTGGCGGGCCGCGCCGACGACGCCGTCGACCAGCTCGTCGGCTTCTTCGTGAACACCCTGGTGCTGCGCACGGACACCGGCGGCGACCCGACCTTCCGCGAACTCCTGGACCGGGTCCGGGAGACCGACCTGACCGCCTACGCCCACCAGGACCTGCCCTTCGAGCACCTGGTGGACGTGCTTGCCCCGGCCAGGTCGCTGTCCCACAACCCGCTCTTCCAGGTCCTGCTGAGCCTCGACACCACCCAGCAGGACGCGCTGGGCGCCCTGGCCGCGACCGGCCTCGGGGCCACCCCGCTGCCGGTCCGGACGGGCGTCGCCAAGCTGGACCTCGCGCTGGAACTCGCCGAGCACCGGGACACCGACGGAGCCCCGGCCGGTCTCGTGGGCGCCGCCGAGTACAGCGCGGACCTCTTCGACGAGGACACCGTCCGGGCCCTGGCCGACCGGTTCCTGCGCCTGCTCACCGCGCTCGTCACGGCACCCGACCGGCGCATCGGGGACGTCGACCTGCTCGGCGAGGCGGAGCGCCGGAAGGTGCTGGCCGAGTGGAACGACACGCCCCGGCCCGCCGAGGCCCTCACCTTCGCCGCCTACGTGGAACGGCACGCCGCCGAGGCGCCGGAGCGGCCCGCCGTCGAGTTCGCCGGACAGGTGCTCGACTACGCCGGGCTCAACACGCGTGCCAACCGGCTGGCCCGCCGGCTGCTGCGCCTGGGCGCCGGACCGGAGCGGTTCGTCGCCACCGCCCTGCCGCGCGGCGCCGACCTGGTCGTCGCCGCCCTCGCCGCCTTCAAGGCGGGCGCCGCCTATCTGCCCGTCGACCCGGCCTATCCGGCCGAGCGCGTCGCCCACGTCCTCGCCGACGCCGCACCGGTCGTCGTGGTGACCTCCGCCGACGTCGCCGGGAACCTGCCCGAGGGCCCCGTGCCGCGGCTGCTGCTGGACGACCCGGCGACCGCCGAGGTCCTGGACCGGCTGCCCGGGCACGACGTCACCGACGCCGAGCGACCGGTGCCGCTGCGGCCCGAGCACCCGGCGTACATGATCTACACCTCGGGCACCACGGGCCGCCCCAAGGGCGTCGTCGTCACCCACACCGGACTGCCGGGCCTGCTCGACATCTTCGTCCGTGACTGCCAGGCCGGGCCGGGCAGCAGGATCCTGCAGCACCTCTCCCCCGGTTTCGACGCCGCGTTCTGGGAACTGGCCATGGGCCTGCTCACCGGCGCCACCCTGGTCGTGGCCCCGCAGGACGTCACGCCCGGGCCGGAGCTGGCCGCACTCGCGACCCGCCACGCCGCGACCCACCTGAGCCTGACGCCCGGTGTCCTCAGCCTGATGGCCGAGGGCTCCCTGCCCGCCGGCACGACCCTCGTGGTCGGTGCCGAGACCACCCCGCCGGAGCTCGTGGAGCGCTGGTCCGCGGGCCGCACCATGCTCAACTCCTACGGCCCCACCGAGACCACGGTCTGCTCCACGATGAGCCGCCCGCTGTCCGGCGCCGTCACCCCGCCGATCGGCTCCCCCGTCGCGGGCACCGCCGTATACGTCCTGGACGGCTCGCTGCGCCCGGTCCCGCCGGGTGTCCCCGGGGAGCTCTACGCGGCCGGCCCGCACCTGGCCCGCGGCTACCACGGCCGGGCCGCCCTCACCGCCGAACGCTTCGTCGCCGCCCCGTTCGGCGCCCCGGGCACCCGGCTGTACCGCACCGGTGACCTGGTGCGCTGGCTGCCGCACGGCGAACTGGAGTACCTCGGCCGGGCCGACGACCAGGTCAAGATCCGCGGACTGCGCATCGAACCGACCGAGATCGAGGCGGTCCTGACCGAACGCGCGGAGCTCGCCCGGGCCGCCGTGATCGTCCGGGAGGACCGGCCGGGCGACCGCCGGCTCGTGGCCTACGTCGTCCCGGAGCCGGGCCACACCCCGGACGCGACGCGGTTGCGCGCCGCACTGCGCGAGACGCTGCCCGACCACATGATCCCGACGGCGTTCGTCACCCTCGACGCACTGCCGCTGACCCTCAACGGCAAGCTCGACCGCAAGGCGCTGCCCGCGCCCGACTACACGGCGCAGCGCTCCGGCCGCCGCCCGGCCACGCCGCGCGAGCGACTGCTGTGCGACCTGTTCGCGCAGACCCTCGGCGTGGCCGAGGTGGGCGCCGACGACGGCTTCTTCGACCTGGGCGGCGACAGCATCCTGTCCATCCAGCTGATCGGCCGGGCCCGCACGGCCGGCCTGGCGCTGTCCGTCCGCGACGTCTTCGAGCACCAGACGCCGGCCCTGCTCGCCGAGTCCGCCACCGGCACCCCGGCGGACGGCGACGGCCCGGCAGCCGTCTCCGGTACGCCGTGGGGTACCGCGCCGGCGACCCCGATGATGCGCTGGTTCGCCGAACTCGGTTCGGACGCCGCCCCGTTCAACCAGTCGATCGTCCTCACGGCCCCGGCGGGCCTGGACGGCGACGCCCTGCAGGCCGCCCTGGGCACCCTCCTCGACCACCATGACGCCCTGCGCCTGCGGGTCACCGAGGACTGGACGGTCACCGTCCCCGCACCCGGCTCCGTCACCGGCGCCGACTGCCTGACCCGCGTCGACGCCTCCGCCCTGGACGCACCGGCGCTGGACGCGGCGGTCACGGAACAGGCCCGCGCCGCACGGGCCCGGCTGGCCCCGGCGGACGGCCGGATGCTCCAGGCGGTCTGGTTCGACCGCGGCCCCGGCAGCGAGGGACTGCTCGTCCTGGTGGCCAACCACCTGGTCGTCGACGGAGTCAGCTGGCGCATCCTCGTCCCCGACCTGGTCACGGCGTACGAGGGCGGCGCCCTCGCCCCGGTGGGCACATCCTGGCGGCAGTGGGCGTGCGCGCTCGCCGAGCTGGCCGAACACCCGCGCACCGAGGCCGAGCTGGACCACTGGCGGTCGGTGCTCGGCGACGCCCCGCACACCCCGCGCCTGGACCGTGCCCGCGACCTGCACGCGGTGGCCGGCGAGATCACCGCGGAGCTCGACGCGGACACGACCCACGCGCTCCTCACCCGGGTCCCCGGACTGTGCCGGGCCACGGTCAACGACGTGCTGCTGAGTGCGTTCGCGGTGGCGGTCGCCGAATGGCGGCGCGGCCGCGGCGACGACCCGGACGCCCCGGTCGTGGTCGACCTGGAGAGCCACGGCCGCCACGAGGACGCCGTACCCGGCAGCGAACTGAGCCGCACCGCCGGCTGGTTCACCGCCCTGTACCCCGTCCGGCTCGCCGCTCGCCGCGCCGAGGGCACCGCCGCCCCGATGTTCCGGGCGCTGAAGACCGTCAAGGAGCAGCTGCGCACGGTCCCCGGCGACGGCCTCGGCTACGGTCTGCTGCGCCGTCTCAACGCCCGCACCGAGCAGACGCTGGCCGCGCTGCCCGAGCCGCAGTTCGGCTTCAACTACCTCGGCCGGCTCGGCCGGAACGACGGCACCGGAGCGTCCTGGGCCATCGCCGGGGGTGACGTCGCCGGCATCGACGGTGCCATGCCCCTGGCCCACCCCGTCGACCTCAACGCCGTCGCCCTGGACACCGGTTCGGGCCCCCGCCTGCGGGCAACCTGGACGTACGCGCCCTCGCTGGTCACCGCGGAGGACGCCCGGCGTCTCGCCGACGCCTGGTTCCGGGCCCTGCGCGACCTGGTCGCCGAGTGCGAACGGCCCGGTGCGGCGGGACTGACCCCGTCGGACCTCGCCCACCCCGGCCTGCGCCAGGACGAGATCGAACTGCTGGAGCGGGCCGTACCCGGCCTGCAGGACGTCCTGCCGCCGACCCCGCTCCAGGAGGGCTTCCTCTTCCTCAGCCTGTACGACCAGGAGGCGCGCGACGTCTACGTCGGCCAGATCTCCTTCGACCTCGAAGGCGCCTTCGACGCCGCCCGGATGCGCACGGCGGTCCACGCGCTGCTGCGCCGCCACCCCAACCTGCGGGCCGGCTTCCGCCAGACCACCTCGGGCGCATGGGTGCAGGCGATCCCCGCCGACGCCGAACCCGACTGGCGCGAGGCGGACCTGAGCGCCCTGCCGGCGGACGAGCGGCGGCGCGAGGGCGCCCGGCTGGCCGCCGAGGACCGCGACCGCCGCTTCGACCTGGGCCGCCCGCCGCTGCTGCGCTTCACCGCGCTGCGCCTGTCGCCCGATCACGTCCGACTGGTGATGACGAACCATCACATCCTGCTCGACGGCTGGTCCCTGCCGCTGCTGTGGCAGGAGCTGACGACGCTGTACGCCGCGGCGGGCGACGCCTCGTCGCTGCCCCGCGTGCGTCCCTACCGGGACTACCTGACCTGGCTGGGCGGCCGCGACCGGGACGCCGCGCGGAACGCCTGGGCGCACTCCCTGTCCGGCCTGGAGGAGGCCTGCCTGCTCGCACCCGGTGCGGGCGCGGTCGAAGGGGCCCCGCTGAGTGTCGCGTTCGGCCTGGACCCGGCCGCCACCGAGTCGCTGGCGGCGTGGGCGAGGTCGCGTGGCGTGACCATGAACACCGTCGTCCAAGGGGCCTGGGCTCTCGCCCTGGCTCAGGCCACCGGCCGCGACGACGTCGTCTTCGGCGCCACCGTCTCCGGCCGCCCGCCCGAGCTCACCGGCGTCGAGCACATGGTCGGCCTGTTCATCAACACCCTCCCCGTCCGCCTGCGCCTGGACCCCGCCGAAACCCTCACCGGCCTCTTCCGCCGCCTCCAGCACGAACAGACCGCGCTCCTGGACCACCAATGGCCCGGCCTCGCCGACATCCAGACCTGGGCCGGACACCCCCAACTCTTCGACACCGCCATGGTGTTCCAGAACTACCCGGTCAGCGCCGAGGCGACGAGCCCCGACCTCGACGGCCTGCGCGTCGCCGGGTTCCAGGCCGAGGAGCACACCGACTTCGTCGCCAACCTGGTGGCACACACGAGGGACGCGGCCCTGCGCCTGCGACTCGACCACCGGGCCGACGTCTGCGACGAGACCCTGGCCCGGTCGCTGGCCGACCGCATGCTGCGGGTGCTGGAAGCGCTCGTCTCCGACGGTGACCTGCCCGTCGGCCGCCTCGACACGCTGGAACCGGCCGTCCGGGAACGGGTGTTGGTGGAGTGGAACGGCCAGTCGACAGACCTGCCGGATGTTCCGCTGCACGAGCTGATCGCCCAGCAGGCCGTGCGCACGCCGGATGCGGTGGCAGTGGTCAGCGACGGACAGCGCCTGACGTACCGCGAGCTGAACGGCCGGGCCAACCGGCTGGCGCGGCACCTGATCGGCCAGGGCGTGCGGGCGGAGCAGTTCGTCGCCGTGGTGCTGCCCAAGTCACTGGACGCGGTCGTCACCCTGCTGGCGGTGGTCAAGGCCGGGGCCGCTTACCTGCCCGTCGACCCGGACTATCCCGAGGAGCGCATCGCCTACATCCTCGGGGATGCGGCACCGGTACTGACCTTCACGGAACCCGTGCCGCACGAGGACTATGCCGGATTGTCGGATGCCGAGGTCACCGACGACGAGCGGCAGGTCGCCTGGTCGGTTCAGCATGCCGCCTACATGATCTACACCTCTGGCTCCACCGGTAGTCCGAAGGGTGTGGTCATCGACCATCACGCCCTGGCCACCTACCTCCACCGCGCGCGCACCGCCTACCCCGCCACCACGGGCTCCACCGTCCTGCACTCGCCTCTGGCGTTCGACCTCACCATCACCGCCATGTGGACCCCGCTCACCAACGGCGGAACCGTCCACCTCACCACCCTGGAAGAGGCGGAGACCCAGCCCACTCTGGTCAAGGCCACGCCCAGCCACCTGCCCATCCTGGCCGGACTGCCCAAGACCTCCTCCCCCTCCCACACATTGATCCTGGGCGGCGAAGCCCTCCACACCGACCACCTGACCGCCTGGCGGGCCCAACACCCCCACGTACAGATCATCAACGCCTACGGGCCCACCGAGTCGACCGTCAACATCACCGAACACCGGCTTGAAGGCACGGTCGAGGACGGCCCGGTGCCGATCGGCCGGCCCTTCGCCAACACGGCCGTCTACGTCCTGGACTCAGCACTCAGGCCCGTCGCCCCGGGAGTGACAGGCGAGCTCTACCTCGCCGGCCACCAACTCGCCCGCGGCTACCACCACCGCCCCGCCCTGACCGCCGAACGCTTTACCGCCAACCCCTACGGCACCCCCGGCAGCCGCATCTACCGCACCGGCGACCTCGCCCGCTGGACCCCCGACGGCCACCTCATCTACGCCGGCCGAGCCGACCACCAGATCAAACTCCGCGGCCACCGCATCGAACCCGGAGAAATCGAAACCGCCCTCACCACCCAACCCGGCATCACCCAGGCCGCTGTCATCCTGCGCGAGGACACCCCGGGCGACCAGCGCCTCATCGCCTACGTCGTCACCGACGACTGGGACGAGAACACCGTCCGGGCCGCCCTAGCACAGCACCTGCCCGACTACATGGTCCCCAGCGCCATCGTCGCCCTCGACGCCCTCCCCCTCACCCCCAACGGAAAGCTGGACCGGGCAGCCCTGCCCGCCCCCACCTACACCACGACAGCAACCGGCCGAGCCCCCCGCACTCCCCAAGAGGAAATCCTCTGCACCCTTTTCGCCGAAGTGCTCTCCGTCACCGACATCACCATCGACGACAACTTCTTCGACCTCGGCGGCCACTCCCTCCTCGCCACCCGACTCGTCAGCCGCATCCGCTCCACCCTCGCCACCGAACTCACCATCCGACAGCTCTTCGAAGCACCGACGGTCGTCGAACTGGCAGCCGCGCTGGAAGGTGCTGAGCACGCCGCCCGACCGCAGCTGACCGCAGGTCCGCGGCCGGAGCGGATCCCGCTCTCGTTCGCCCAGCAACGCCTGTGGTTCCTGCATCAGTTGGAGGGGCCGAGTCCGACCTACAACACCGTCACCGCCTTGCGTCTCACCGGGACTCTCGACACCGAGGCCCTGCGTGAGGCAGTGAGCGACGTCGTCGCCCGGCACGAAAGCCTGCGCACGGTCTTCGCCGAGGACGAGCAGGGTTCCCACCAGGTCGTGTTGCCGGCGGACATCGCCGAGGCGCCGTTCTCGGTCGTCGAGGTGACCGACGCGGAGGTCGGCGACAAGCTGGCCGAGGCGGCGGCACACCGCTTCGACATCGAGTCCGAACTGCCGGTGGCTACACAGCTGTTGCGCGTGTCGGCGGAGGACCACGTACTCGTCCTTCTGGTCCATCACATCGCCAGTGACGCCTGGTCGCGCGGCCCGCTCGCCCAGGACCTCACCGCCGCCTACACCGCACGCCTCCAAGGACACGCACCCGACTGGGCACCCCTGCCCGTCCAGTACGCCGACTACGCACTCTGGCAGCACGACCTCCTCGGCGACGACACCGACCCCGACACCCTCGCCGGACGGCAACTCGCCCACTGGAAGGACACCCTCGCCGGCCTCCCCGACCAACTCGACCTGCCCACCGACCGCCCCCGCCCCGCCATCGCCGACCACCAGGGCGACCGCGTCACCTTCGAGATATCGGCGGAGCTGCACGAGCGGCTGACCGAGCTGGCGAGGACGACACACTCCAGCCCGTTCATGGTGCTTCAGGCGGCGCTCGCCGCACTGCTCACCCGGCTCGGTGCCGGCCAGGACATTCCCATCGGCACCCCCGTAGCGGGACGCACCGACGACGCCACCGACCAGCTGATCGGCTTCTTCCTCAACACCCTGGTTCTGCGCACCGACACCGGCGGCGACCCCACCTTCCGTGAACTCATCGAACGAGTCCGCGCCACCGACCTCACCGCCTACACATACCAGGACCTCCCCTTCGAGCGCCTCGTCGAAGTCCTCAACCCCGCGCGCACGCTGGCCCATCACCCCCTTTTCCAGGTCTTGTTGACCCTCAACAACACAGACCACCAAGGTGCGTTGAACAACATCACCGAACTCCCGGGACTGCGGGTGTCACCGCAGACGGTGCAGCGCACGAACTCGAAGTTCGACCTGTCCTTCGCGTTCGCCGAGTCGTTCGACAGCGACCGATGGCCCAGGGGCATCGAGGCCGCGCTGGACTTCAGCACTCAGCTCTTCGAGCGCACCTCGGCACAGAGCATCGCGGAGCGATTCGTCCGCGTCCTGGAGGCCATGACCACAGCGCCCGACCAACACATAGGTGACTCCGAGATCATCAGCGCGGCGGAACGCGAGCGGGTGCTGGTGGAGTGGAATGGTGCCGCCACAGACCTGCCGGATGTTCCGCTGCACGAGCTGATCGCCCAGCAGGCCGTGCGCACGCCGGATGCGGTGGCAGTGGTCAGCGACGGGCAGAGCCTGACGTACCGCGAGCTGAACGGCCGGGCCAACCGGCTGGCCCGGCACCTGATCGGCCAGGGCGTGCGGGCGGAGCAGTTCGTCGCCGTGGTACTGCCCAAGTCACTGGACGCGGTCGTCACGCTGCTGGCGGTGCTGAAGACGGGTGCGGCCTACCTGCCTGTCGACCCGGAGTATCCCGAGGACCGCATCGCCTACATCCTCAGCGACGCGACTCCCGTCCTCACCCTCACCGAACCGATCGCCCTCGACCTCTGTTCAAAGCTGTCGGACGCTGACGTCACCGATCGTGAACGGCGGACGGCCTGGTCGGTCCGGCATGCCGCCTACATGATCTACACCTCCGGCTCCACCGGTAGGCCCAAGGGTGTGGTCATCGACCATCACGCCCTGGCCACCTACCTCCACCGCGCCCGCACCGCCTACCCCGCCACCACCGGCTCCACCGTCCTGCACTCGCCTCTGGCGTTCGACCTCACCATCACCGCCATGTGGACCCCGCTCACCAACGGCGGAACCGTCCACCTCACCACCCTCGAAGAAGCACAGACACGCCCGACTCTGATCAAGGCCACACCCAGCCACCTCCCCATCCTGACCGGACTGCCCGACACCTCCTCCCCCTCCAAGACATTGATCCTGGGCGGCGAAGCCCTCCACACCGACCACCTCACCACCTGGCGAGCCCAGCACCCCAACGTCCAGATCATCAACGCCTACGGGCCCACCGAGTCGACCGTCAACATCTCCGAGCACCATCTCGACGCGACCCTGCCCGACGGCCCGGTGCCCATCGGCCGGCCCTTCGCCAACACCGC
Source organism: Streptomyces sp. NPDC085932 (assembly GCF_044540525.1). NCBI lineage: Bacteria > Bacillati > Actinomycetota > Actinomycetes > Kitasatosporales > Streptomycetaceae > Streptomyces > Streptomyces sp. NPDC085932. The sequence goes on along the minus strand of NZ_JBITSJ010000001.1, from coordinate 587,715 downwards.
CGTCTACGTCCTGGACTCAGCGCTCAGGCCCGTCGCCCCGGGAGTGACGGGTGAGCTCTACCTCGCCGGCCACCAACTCGCCCGCGGCTACCACCACCGCCCCGCCCTGACCGCCGAACGCTTTACCGCCAACCCCTACGGCACCCCCGGCAGCCGCATCTACCGCACCGGCGACCTCGCCCGCTGGACCCCCGACGGCCACCTCATCTACGCCGGCCGAGCCGACCACCAGATCAAACTCCGCGGCCACCGCATCGAACCCGGAGAAATCGAAACCGCCCTCACCACCCAACCCGGCATCCGCCAAGCAGCGGTCATCCTCCGCGAGGACACCCCCGGCGACCAACGCCTGACCGCCTACGTCGTCACCGACCCGGCCACATGGGACGAGACCACGGTGAAGGCCGCCCTCGCCCGACACCTGCCCGACTACATGGTGCCCAGCGCCCTCGTCCCCCTCGACGCCCTCCCCCTCACCCCCAACGGGAAACTCGACCGCGCGGCACTCCCCACCCCCACCTACACCACCACCTCCACCGGCCGAGCCCCCCGCACCCCCCAAGAGGAAATCCTCTGCACCCTCTACGCCGAAGTCCTCGGCACCGAACGCGTCACCATCGACGACAACTTCTTCGACCTCGGCGGCCACTCCCTCCTCGCCACCCGACTCGTCAGCCGGGTCCGGGCAGCGCTGGGCGCGGAGGTGTCCGTGCGGCAGTTCTTCGAGCGGCCGACGGTGGCGGGCCTGGCCGAGGTGCTCGACGGTGCCGACGAGGCCCGCGTGCCGCTCACCGCGAGGCCCCGCCCGGAGCGGATCCCGCTGTCCTACGCCCAGCAACGCCTCTGGTTCCTGCACCGGTTGGAAGGCCCCAGCGCCACGTACAACATCCCCACCACCCTCCGCCTCACCGGCACCCTCGACACCGAAGCCCTCCGCCACGCGCTCGACGACGTCGTCGCCCGGCACGAGAGCCTGCGGTCCACGATCGTCGAGGACGAGCGCGGGCCCCGGCAGGTCGTGCACGAGCGGGTCCCGGGCAGCGTGCCGCTGCCGGTCGTGGAGGTCGGGGAGGAGGAGTTGGAGGCGGGGCTGACCGAGGCCGCGCACCACTCCTTCGACCTGGAGCGCGAACTGCCCGTGCGGGCCACGCTGTTCCGGCTGTCGGAGACGGAGCACGTGCTGCTCCTGCTCATCCATCACATCGCCAGCGACGCCTGGTCCCGCGAGCCCCTGGGCCGCGATCTGGCCGCCGCGTACACCGCGCGGCTGCAGGGGCGGGCGCCGGGCTGGGCTCCGCTGTCCGTGCAGTACGCCGACTACGCGCTGTGGCAGCAGGAGATGCTCGGCGACGACACCGACCCGGACTCCCTCGCCGGACGGCAGCTCGCCCACTGGAAGGACACCCTCGCCGGCCTCCCCGAACGACTCGACCTGCCCACCGACCGCCCCCGCCCCGCCGTCGCCGACCACCGGGGCGACCGGGTGGAGTTCGCGCTGGCCCCCGGGCTGCACCGTCGGCTGGCGGAGCTGGCGCGGGCGACGAACACCAGCACGTTCATGGTGCTCCAGGCGGCGCTGGCGGCCCTGCTGACGCGGCTGGGCGCCGGGGAGGACATTCCCCTCGGCACCCCGGTCGCCGGACGCACGGACCGGGCGGCCGAGGACCTGATCGGCTTCTTCGTCAACACCTTGGTGCTGCGTACCGACACCAGCGGTGATCCGACGTTCCGTGCGCTCCTGGAGAGCACCCGCCGCGCCGATCTGGCGGCCTACGCCCATCAGGACGTGCCGTTCGAGCGGCTGGTGGAGGCGGTCAACCCGACGCGGACGCTGGCACACCACCCGCTGTTCCAGGTGATGCTGATCCTGAGCACCGCCGACGCGGACCCGGACACGGCGCTCGCCCTGCCGGGGCTGCGGGTGACTCCCGAGCGGAGCCGGCTCGGCGCGGCGAAGACCGACCTGGCGTTCGCCCTGGTGGAGACGCGGGACGCGGCGGGCCGTGGGGCCGGGCTCACCGGTGCGCTGGACTTCCGTACCGATCTGTTCGACCGTGCGACGGCCCGGTCGCTGGCCGACCGGTTCGTGCTCCTGCTGGAGACGGTCGTCGCCGATCCGGCCCTCCGGCTGTCCGAGGTCGACGTCCTCGGTTCCGCCGAGCGCCGTCGGCTGCTGGCCGGCGGGGCCGGGGCCGTACTGCCCGCGCTGGACGCGACGCTGCCCGGGCTGTTCGAGGCGCAGGCGGCCCGGACGCCGGACGCCCCGGCGGTGGTGTCGGCGGCGGCGACGGTGTCGTACCGCGAACTCGACGCGCGGGCCGACCGGCTGGCGCGGCTGCTGCGCCGGGAGGGCGTGCGGCCGGGGACCCCGGTGGTCATGCTGATGGAGCGGTCCGTGACGCACGTCGTGGCCACGCTCGCCATCGGCAAGGCGGGCGGCGTGTACGTCCCGCTGCACGACACGTATCCCGTCGAGCGGATGCGGTACGTGGTGCAGGACACGGCGGCCACCCTGGTGCTGGCCGACCGTGTGGAGGAGGAGCGCGCCGGTGAACTCGGCGCCCGGGTCGTCGTCGTGGACGAGCACGGCGCCCCGTCCGGCGCGTACCCCGGCGACGCGCCGTCCACGGGCCTGCGGCCGGACGATCTCGCCTACGTGATGTACACGTCCGGCTCGACCGGCCGGCCCAAGGGCGTGGCCGTGACCCAGCGCGGGGTGGTGGACCTGGTCCGCGACCACTGCTGGCGGCCCGGCACGCACGAGCGGGTGCTGCTGCACGCCCCGCACGCCTTCGACGTCTCCTGCTACGAGATGTGGGTGCCGCTGCTGTCCGGCGGCACGGTGGTGGTCGCGCCGCCGCGGCAGCTGGACGCCGCCTCGATCGCGGAGCTGATCGCGCGGCACGACATCACGGCGATCCACCTGACCGCCGGTTTCTTCCGGGTCGTCGCGGAGGAGGCACCCGAGTGCTTCGCCGGGGTGCGGGAGGTGCTGACCGGTGGTGACGTGGTGTCGCCGACGGCGGTCGCCCGTGTCCTGGAACACGCGCCCGGCCTGGTGCTGCGTCATCTGTACGGTCCGACCGAGACGACGCTGTGCGTGACCCAGCACGAGGTGCGGGCCCCGTACTCGGCCGGGGCGACGCTGCCGATCGGCCGGCCGACGGGCAACACCCGTGCCTACGTGCTCGACCGGTACCTCCAGCCGGTACCGGCCGGTGTGGCGGGCGAGCTGTTCATCTCGGGCAGCGGCCTGGCACGCGGGTATCTGCACCGGCCGGAGCTGACCTGCGAGCGGTTCGTCGCCGATCCGTACGGCGGTGCCGGCGCGCGCATGTACCGCACCGGTGACCTCGTGCGCTACAACCCCGCGGGCGAGCTGGAGTACCTGGCGCGCGCCGACGACCAGGTCAAGATCCGCGGGTTCCGGGTGGAGCTCGGCGAGGTCGAGACGGCCCTGGCGGGCCGGGAGGAGCTGGCACAGGTCGCCGCCGTCGTCCGTGAGGACCGGCCCGGTGACCGCCGTCTGGTCGCGTACGTGGTGCCGGCGGACGGCCGCGCCGCGGAGGTGGACCCGACGGGTCTGCGGGCGTTCGCCCGCGGGTCCCTGCCCGACTACATGGTGCCGTCGGCGGTCGTCGTCCTCGACGCGCTGCCGCTGACCGCCAACGGCAAGCTGGACCGCAGGGCCCTGCCCGCTCCCGACTACGGCTCCGGGTCCACCGGGCGGGCCGCCCGTACCCCGGTGGAGGAACTGCTGTGCACGCTGTTCGCGGAGGTCCTGGGCCTGTCCGCGGTGGGCGCGGACGACGGCTTCTTCGACCTGGGCGGCGACAGCATCCTGTCCATCCAGTTCGTCAGCAGGGCCCGCGCGGCGGGACTGACGCTGGCGGTGCGGGACGTCTTCGAGCACCAGTCGGCGGCCCGGCTCGCCGAGGCGCTGGACCTGCGCGGTGCCGAGCCGGCCGAGGCGGCACGGCTGCCGCAGGTCGACCCGTACGGGCCCGTCCCGGCCACGCCCGTCATGGCGCGGGTCACGGAACTGGGTCTGGGCGGGGACGACTTCAACCAGTCCGTGGTGGTCTCGGTGCCACCGAGCCTGGACGGGGAGCGGCTGGAGACCGCTCTGCGGCGGGTGCTGGAACGGCATGACGCCCTGCGCCTGCGCACCGGTCCCGACGGGACCATGGAGGTGTGCCCGCCCGCGACCGGGCCGGGCGCGGAGATCCTCGTCCGGGTCGCGGTCGACGGTGATGTCGGCTCCGACGACGTGGAGGCGCTGGTCGTCGAACTGGCGGAGGCCGCCCGGGACCGCCTCGCACCCGCCGCCGGGCGGATGCTGCAGGCCGTCTGGCTCGACCGCGGGGAGGGCCGGGACGGGCTGCTGATCCTCGTGGCGCACCACCTGGTGGTCGACGCCGTCAGCTGGCGCATCCTGGTTCCGGACCTGGCCGCCGCATATCAGGGCGACGCCCTGGCCCCGGTCGGCACCCCCTGGCGGCAGTGGGCCACCGCGCTGCACCGGCTCGCCACCGAGCAGGAGACCGAGGCCGAACTGCCGTACTGGCAGGACACCTTGGCCGTGGTCCCGGACCGATTGCTGCGCGTGGACCGGGAGCGCGATCTGCACGGCACGTCGGGGCGGATCAGCCTCACTCTGCCGCCCGAGGTGACACGGGCTCTGCTCACGCGGGTGCCCGGCACGGTCAACGCGGGCGTCGAGGACGTGCTGCTGAGTGCGTTCGCGGTGGCGGTCGCCGAGTGGCGGCGCGGCCGCGGCGACGACCCGGACGCCCCGGTCGTCGTCGACCTGGAGAGCCACGGCCGCCACGAGGACGCCGTACCCGGCAGCGAACTGAGCCGCACCGCCGGCTGGTTCACCGCCCTGTATCCGGTGCGGCTCGCACCGGAGGTCGCGGACTGGAGCACGCTGCACCAGGACGCCGACGCCCTGGGTGACGTGCTGAAGCAGGTCAAGGAGCAGCTGCGCACCGTGCCCGGCCACGGCCTCGGCTACGGCCTGCTGCGCCATCTCAACCCGCGCACCCGCCCCGTGCTCGCCGCGCTGCCCGAGCCGGAGTTCGGCTTCAACTACCTGGGCCGCCGCACGGCGGCGCCGTCCGGAGCGGCCGAGCGGTGGAGCGTGGTGGGCGGCGGAGTCGCCGCCTTCCGGCCCGCGGCGCCCATGGCGCACGTGGTGGAGGTCAGCGCGGTGGCGGTGGACGGGGAGGACGGGCCCCGGCTGCGTGCCGACTGGACCTACGCGAGCCGTGTGGTCGGTGACGAGGACGCCCGGCAGCTGGCCGAGCAGTGGTCCGCGGCTCTGCAAGCCCTCGTCGATCTCGCCGACCGACCCGACGCGGGCGGCCTGACCCCGTCCGATGTGACCCTCGCCTCCCTCAGTCAGTCCGAGATCGAGGAGTTCGAGGCCGACCTTGAGTCCGAGTGGGAGAGTGAGCAGTGAGCCAGCAGTCGTCGCGTTCGCGCAGCAAGATCGAGGACATTCTTCCGCTGTCCCCGCTCCAGGAGGGCTTCGTCTTCCTGAGCCTGCTCCACGAGAGCGGTCTCGATCCGTACGTCAGCCAGGTCGCCTTCGACCTGCACGGGCCCTACGACGACGCCCGGATGCGCCTCGCCGCCGGGTCCCTGCTGCAACGCCACCCGAACCTCCGGGCCGGCTTCCGGCAGCGCAAGAACGGGGCGTGGGCGCAGCTCGTGCTGCGCGAGGTGGAACTGCCATGGCAGGAACACGATCTCTCCGCCCTGCCGGCGGACGAGCGGCGGCATGAGGCGGCCCGGCTGGCCGCCGAGGACCGCGACCGCCGCTTCGACCTGGGCCGCCCGCCGCTGCTGCGCTTCACCGCGCTGCGCCTGTCGCCCGATCACGTCCGACTGGTGATGACGAACCATCACATCCTGCTCGACGGCTGGTCCCTGCCGGTCCTGCTCAAGGAGCTCATGGCGCTCTACGACTCGCGGGGTGACGCCGCCGTCCTGCCCCGCGTGCGTCCCTACCGGGACTACCTGGCCTGGCTGGGCGGCCGCGACCGGGACGCCGCGCGGGAGGCCTGGGCGCACTCCCTGTCCGGCCTGGAGGAGGCCTGCCTGCTCGCACCCGGCAGCGAGGCGCCGTCCGCCGCGCCCGAGCACGTCCTTTTCAATGCGGGCACTGCTCTCAGCGAGTCGCTGGCGGCGTGGGCGAGGTCGCGTGGCGTGACCATGAACACCGTCGTCCAGGGAGCCTGGGCTCTCGCCCTGGCTCAGGCCACCGGCCGCGACGACGTCGTCTTCGGCGCCACCGTCTCCGGCCGCCCGCCCGAGCTCACCGGTGTCGAGCACATGGTCGGCCTGTTCATCAACACCCTCCCCGTCCGCCTGCGCCTGGACCCCGCCGAAACCCTCACCGGTCTCCTCCGCCGCCTCCAGCACGAACAGACCGCGCTCCTGGACCACCAATGGCCCGGCCTCGCCGACATCCAGACCTGGGCCGGACACCCCCAACTCTTCGACACCGCCATGGTGTTCCAGAACTACCCGGTCGAGGAGGGCTCCCTCGACGCCCCGGCCGACGGCACCCGGCTCCGCGTCGCCTCCGCCGACATCAAGGGCGGCACGCACTTCGCCGTCAACGTCGTCGCCACGATGCGCGGCACGGACCTCTCCTTCCGGGTCGACTACCGCCCCGACCTCTTCGACGCCACGCACGCCGACGACTTCGGCAACCGCATGCTGCGGGTGCTGGAGGCGCTCGTCTCCGACGGTGACCTGCCCGTCGGCCGCCTCGACACGCTGGAACCCGCTGTGCGGGAACGGGTGCTGGTGGAGTGGAACGGCCAGTCGACAGACCTGCCGGATGTTCCGCTGCACGAGCTGATCACCCAGCAGGCGGCGCGGACACCGGATGCGGTGGCGCTGGTCAGCGACGGGCAGAGCCTGACGTACCGCGAGCTGAACGGCCGGGCCAACCGGCTGGCCCGGCATCTGATCGGCCAGGGCGTGCGGGCGGAGCAGTTCGTCGCCGTGGTGCTGCCCAAATCACTGGACGCGGTCGTCACGCTGCTGGCGGTGCTGAAGACGGGAGCGGCCTACCTGCCTGTCGACCCGGATTATCCCGAGGAGCGCATCGCCTACATCCTCGGGGATGCGGCACCGGTACTGACCTTCACGGAACCCGTGCCGCACGGGGTGTATGCGGGGCTGTCGGACGCCGAGGTCACCGATGATGAACGGCGGACGGCCTGGTCGGTCCGGCATGCCGCCTACATGATCTACACCTCCGGCTCCACCGGGCGTCCCAAGGGTGTGGTCATCGACCATCACGCCCTGGCCACCTACCTCCACCGCGCCCGCACCGCCTACCCCGCCACCACGGGCTCCACCGTCCTGCACTCGCCTCTGGCGTTCGACCTCACCATCACCGCCATGTGGACCCCGCTCACCAACGGCGGAACCGTCCACCTCACCACCCTGGAAGAGGCGGAGACCCAGCCCACTCTGGTCAAGGCCACGCCCAGCCACCTGCCCATCCTGGCCGGACTGCCCAAGACCTCCTCCCCCTCCCACACATTGATCCTGGGCGGCGAAGCCCTCCACACCGACCACCTGACCGCCTGGCGGGCCCAACACCCCCACGTACAGATCATCAACGCCTACGGGCCCACCGAGTCGACCGTCAACATCACCGAGTACCGCCTCGACGACACGGTCGAGGACGGCCCGGTGCCGATCGGCCGGCCCTTCGCCAACACGGCCGTCTACGTCCTGGACTCAGCACTCAGGCCCGTCGCCCCGGGAGTGACAGGTGAGCTCTACCTCGCCGGCCACCAACTCGCCCGCGGCTACCACCACCGCCCCGCCCTGACCGCCGAACGCTTTACCGCCAACCCCTACGGCACCCCCGGCAGCCGCATCTACCGCACCGGCGACCTCGCCCGCTGGACCCCCGACGGCCACCTCATCTACGCAGGCCGAGCCGACCACCAGATCAAACTCCGCGGCCACCGCATCGAACCCGGAGAAATCGAAACCGCCCTCACCACCCAACCCGGCATCACCCAGGCCGCTGTCATCCTGCGCGAGGACACCCCCGCCGACCAGCGCCTCATCGCCTACGTCGTCACCGACGACTGGGACGAGAACACCGTCCGGGCCGCCCTAGCACAGCACCTGCCCGACTACATGGTCCCCAGCGCCATCGTCGCCCTCGACGCCCTCCCCCTCACCCCCAACGGAAAGCTGGACCGGGCAGCCCTGCCCGCCCCCACCTACACCACGACAGCAACCGGCCGAGCCCCCCGCACTCCCCAAGAGGAAATCCTCTGCACCCTTTTCGCCGAAGTGCTCTCCGTCACCGACATCACCATCGACGACAACTTCTTCGACCTCGGCGGCCACTCCCTCCTCGCCACCCGACTCGTCAGCCGCATCCGCTCCACCCTCGCCACCGAACTCACCATCCGACAGCTCTTCGAGACGCCCACCATCGCGGGTCTCTCCGGCGCGCTGGACGGCGCCGGCGAAGCGCGCGTGCGGCTCACCGCGAGGCCCCGCCCGGAGCGGATCCCGCTCTCGTTCGCCCAGCAACGCCTGTGGTTCCTCCACCAGTTGGAGGGCCCCAGCGCCACCTACAACATCCCCACCACCCTCCGCCTCACCGGCACCCTCGACACCGAAGCCCTCCGCCACGCGCTCGACGACGTCGTCGCCCGGCACGAAAGCCTGCGCACGGTCTTCGCCGAGGACGAGCAGGGCTCTCACCAGGTCGTGCTGGATTCCGCCGAGGTGCCCTTCCGTGTGGTGGAGGCCAGTGACGAGGACGTGGACGGCCGGGTGGCTCAGGCCTCGGCGGAGACCTTCGATTTGGGCGCCGACATCCCGGTGCGGGTGACGCTGTTCCGGCTGTCCGAGACGGAGCACGTGCTGCTGCTGCTCGTCCATCACATCGCCAGTGACGCCTGGTCGCGCGGCCCGCTCGCCCAGGACCTCACCGCCGCCTACACCGCACGCCTCCAAGGACACGCACCCGACTGGGCACCCCTGCCCGTCCAGTACGCCGACTACGCACTCTGGCAGCACGACCTCCTCGGCGACGACACCGACCCCGACACCCTCGCCGGACGACAGCTCGCCCACTGGAAGGACACCCTCGCCGGCCTCCCCGACCAACTCGACCTGCCCACCGACCGCCCCCGCCCCGCCATCGCCGACCACCAGGGCGACCGGGTGGAGCTGGCGGTGCCGGCGGAGGTGCACGAGCGGCTGGCCGGGCTGGCCCGGGACACGAACACGACGGTCTTCATGGTGGTGCAGGCGGCGCTGGCGGCCCTGCTGACGCGGCTGGGCGCCGGGGAGGACATTCCCCTGGGCACCCCGGTCGCCGGACGCACCGACGACGCCACCGACCAGCTGATCGGCTTCTTCCTCAACACCCTGGTCCTGCGCACCGACACCGGCGGCGACCCCACCTTCCGTGAGCTGCTCGGGCGGGTCCGTGCCACGGACCTCACCGCCTACGCGCAGCAGGACCTCCCGTTCGAGCGCCTGGTGGAAGTGCTCAATCCGGCTCGTTCCCTGGCTCACCACCCCCTGTTCCAGGTGATGCTGACGTTGCACAACACCCATGCCGCGGGGGCGGAGGCGGTCACGTCGTTCGCCGGGCTGGGCGCGCGGGTGCGGGCCGCGGACCACGTGTCGGCGCGGTTCGACCTGTCGTTCGCGCTGGCCGAGCGGTTCGACGAGGACGGCGATTGTGCCGGGCTGGGCGGCAGCGTCACGTACAGCACGGCGATCTTCGACCGGGAGACCGTCGAGGGGATCGCCGCGCGCCTGGTGCGGTTGCTGGGTGCTGCCGTGTCCCACCCGGACCGGTCGATCGGGCAGTTGGAGATCATGACCGCGGCCGAGCGGCGCCGGGTGCTCGGCGAGTGGAACGGCACGGCCCGGGAGGTGCCGGCCGCGTCGGTGCCGGAGCTGTTCGCGCGGCAGGCGGCCCGGACCCCGGACGCCCCGGCGGTGCAGTTCGGCGGCGACGCGTTGTCGTACGCCGAACTGGACGCGCGGGCCAACCGGCTGGCGCGGTACCTCGTCTCGCGGGGCGCGGCTCCGGGACGGTTCGTCGCGGTGGTGCTGCCGCGCTCGCTGGACCTGGTGGTCACGCTGCTGGCGGTGCTGAAGTCGGGGGCGGCCTATCTGCCGATCGACCCGGGGTATCCGCCGGACCGGGTGGCGTACATGCTGGACGACGCCGCGCCGGCGCTGACCCTGCGGGAGCCGGTCGGCGAGGCGGAGCTCGGGGCGTACTCGGGTGACGTCCTGGGCGCCGGAGAGCTGCGCGGGCCGGTGTCGGCGGCGCATCCGGCGTACACCATCTACACCTCGGGTTCCACAGGACGGCCGAAGGGCGTGGTGGTGCCCCGGGGCGCGCTGGACCACTTCCTGGCCGACATGGGGGCGCGGTTCGCGCCCGGTGCCGCGGACCGGCTGCTGGCGGTGACGACGGTCGGCTTCGACATCGCGGGGCTGGAGATCTTCCTGCCGCTGCTGCACGGGGCGCGGCTGGTGCTGGCCGACGAGGACACGGCACGGGATCCGCGGGCGCTGCTGCGTGCCGTCGAGCGGTCGGGGGCGACCCTGGTGCAGGCGACGCCGAGCCTCTGGCAGGGCGTCGCGGCCGAGGCGGCGGGCGAGCTCGCCGGGGTGCGGGTGCTGGTGGGCGGTGAGGCGCTGCCCGCGCAGCTCGCGCGGTCGCTGGCGGATCAGGCCCGTTCGGTGACGAACCTGTACGGTCCGACCGAGGTGACGATCTGGGCCACGGCCGCGGAGGTGACCGCGCGGGACCGGGTCACCATCGGCAGGCCACTGGCCAACACGCGGGCGTATGTGCTGGACGGGGCGCTGCGTCCGGTGCCGGTGGGCGTGCCCGGGGAGCTGTATCTGGCGGGCGCGCAGCTCGCCGAGGGCTATCACCGGCGGCCCGGGCTGACCTCGGAGCGGTTCACGGCCGACCCGTACGGCGACGCGGGCTCGCGCATGTACCGCACGGGTGACCTGGTGCGCCGGGAGCGGGACGGGGCGCTGCGCTATCTGAGCCGGGTCGACCAGCAGGTGAAACTGCGTGGTTTCCGGATCGAACTCGGGGAGATCGAGGCCGCGTTGACGCGCGTCCCCGGGGTCGCCGAGGCGGCGGTGTCGGTGCGGGAGGACCGGCCGGGCGATCAGCGGCTGGTGGCGTACCTGGTCGGGGACGGCGCCGTGCCCGACGTGGGCGAGGTGCGCGAGCTGCTGCGGCGCGGGCTGCCGGAGTTCATGGTGCCGACGGCGTTCGTGACGCTCGGGGCGCTGCCGCTCACCCCGAACGGGAAACTGGACCGCAAGGCGCTGCCCGCGCCGGACGAGGCGGTCGAGCGGGCGGGACGCGCGCCGCGCACGCCGCGGGAGGAGATCCTGTGCGGGCTGTTCCGCGACGTGCTGGGCACCGCGCGGATCGGCATCGACGACAGCTTCTTCGACCTCGGCGGTCATTCGCTGCTGGCGAGCCGGCTGGTGAGCCGGATCCGCTCCACGCTGGGCGTGGAGCTGTCGGTGCGGCGGTTCTTCGAGACTCCGACGGTGGCCGGCCTCGCGGGCGCCCTGGACGGTGCGGGGCGGGCCCGTGCGCCGCTGACGGCACGCCCCCGGCCGGAGCGGGTGCCGTTGTCGCCCGCGCAGCAGCGGCTGTGGTTCCTGCACCGGTTCGAGGGTCCGTCGGCGACGTACAACGTGCCCACGGCGCTGCGGCTGTCCGGGCCGCTGGACGTCGCGGCCCTGGAGCTGGCGGTCGGTGATCTGCTGGAGCGGCACGAGAGCCTGCGGACGGTGTTCGCCGAGGACGAGGCGGGGGCGCGGCAGATCGTGCGGCCGGCGGAGGAGGTGCGCCGGGCCCTGGAGGTGTCCGAGGCGACGGAGGACACCGTCGACGCCGAGGTCGCCGCGGCGGCGCGGCACGCCTTCGACCTGACGACACAGATCCCGTTCCTGGCGCGGCTGTTCCGGCTGTCGCAGGACGAGCACGTGCTGTTGCTGCTCATCCATCACATCGCCTGCGACGGCTGGTCGATGACGCGACTGGCGCGCGATCTGACCACGGCGTACGCGGCGCGCCGCACCGGCGCGCGCCCGGACTGGCACCCGCTGCCGGTCCAGTACGCGGACTACGCGCTGTGGCAGCACGAGGTGCTGGGCGAGGAGTCGGACCCCGAGAGCGTCGCGGGCCGGCAGCTCGCGTACTGGAGGGAGGCGCTGGCGGGGCTGCCCGAGCAGCTGGAGCTGCCCACCGACCGGCCGCGTCCGGCGACCGCGGGCTACGGCGGCGAGCGGATCGAGTTCACCGTTCCGGCCGCCCTGCACCGGCGGCTCGGTGAGCTGGCGCGGGCCACGAACACGACGACGTTCATGGTGGCCCAGGCCGCGTTCGCGGCGCTGCTGACCCGGCTGGGGGCGGGCGAGGACATCCCGATCGGCACGGCGGTGGCGGGGCGTGACGACGCGGCGGCCGAGGACCTCGTCGGGTTCTTCGTCAACACGCTGGTGCTGCGCGCGGACACCGGGGGCAACCCGACGTTCCGGGAACTGCTGGCGCGCGTGCGGGAGCGGGACCTGGCGGCGTACGCCCATCAGGACCTGCCGTTCGAGCGGCTGGTGGAGGCGCTGAATCCGGTGCGCAGTCTGGGGCACCACCCGCTGTACCAGGTGATGATCACGTTCAACAGCGCGGCCGAGGCGCCGGGCGCGAGCGGGGTCGAGGCGGCCGGTGCGGACGGGACGGCGCTCGCGGTGACGCGGATGACGGCCCGGACCGAGGTGGCGAAGTTCGACCTGTCGCTCACCCTGGGCGAGGCGGCGTCCGCTTCCGGTGCGGCGGCGGGGATGCGCGGCGCGCTGGAGTACCGCACCGAGCTGTTCGACCGGGAGACCGCCGAGTCGATGGTGACGCGGCTGCTGGGCGTGCTCGGTTCGGTGGCGGCGGACCCGGACCTGCCGATCGGCGGGATCGGTCTGCTGGACCCGGCCGAGCGGCACCGGCTGCTGGTCGAGTGGAACGACACCGCCCGTCCGCAGCGGGAGGCGACCCTGCCCGAGCTGTTCGAGGAGCAGGTGGCGCGGACCCCCGGGCGTGCGGCGCTGTCGGCGGGCGGCACGACGGTGACGTACGCGGAGCTGAACGCGCGGGCCAACCGGCTGGCGCATCTGCTGGCCGAGTGCGGGGCCGGCCCGGAGCAGGTGGTGCTGATCTCCCTGCCGCCGTCGGTGGAGATGGGGGTGGCGGTCCTGGCGGTGCTCAAGACCGGCGCCGCGTATCTGCCCGTCGACCCGGGGTATCCGGCGGACCGGGTGGCGGTGATGCTGGAGGACGCGGACCCGGTGTGCGCGCTGACCTCGGCGGCCGTGCCCGAGGAGCTGTTCCCGCGGAGTCTGGCGCGGCTGGTGCTGGACGACCCCGCCGTGGCCGGGCGGCTGGCCGAGTATCCGCAGCACGACCTCACCGACGAGGACCGTACGCAGCCGTTGTCGCCGTGGAACGCGGCGTACGTCATCTACACCTCGGGGTCGACCGGGCGCCCGAAGGGGGTGCTGGTCGAGCACCAGCCGGCGGTCAACTATCTGGCGGTGTCGGCGGAGCTGTATCCGGGCGTGGGCGGTGAGGCGCTGGTGCACTCGCCGCTGTCGTTCGACCTGACGGTGACCGGTCTGTTCGCGCCGCTGCTGAACGGCGGTCGCGTCCACCTGGCCGACCTGGAGGCGCTGCACGAGCGGGGCCTGGCGGGCGAGGTGGCGGCGGAGTTGCCGCAGATGACGTTCCTGAAGGCGACGCCGAGCCATCTGCCGCTGATCACCGGGCTGCCCCCGGTGTGTGTGCCGCGGGGCGAACTGGTGCTGGGCGGCGAGTCGTTGACGGGACGGGCGGTGCGGGCGCTGCTGGACGCGCATCCCGGGGCGCGGGTGCTCAACGAGTACGGCCCGACGGAGACGATCGTCGGCTGCACCACGTGGGACGCCTCCGGCGCGGCGGACCTCGCCGACGGGGTGCTGACCATCGGGCGGCCGTTCCCGAACACCCGGATGCTGGTGCTCGACCGGTTCCTGCAGCCGGTGCCCGTGGGGGTGCCGGGCGAGCTGTACGTGTCGGGGGTGCAGCTGGCGCGCGGGTATCTGAGCCGGCCGGGGCTGACGGCGTCGCGGTTCGTGGCGAATCCGTTCGAGGGCCCGGGCGAGCGCATGTACCGGACCGGTGACGTGGTGCGCTGGAACCGGCGCGGGGAGCTGGAGTTCATCAGCCGGGTCGACGACCAGGTGAAGATCCGCGGCTTCCGGGTGGAGCTGGGGGAGGTCGAGGCGGCGCTGGCCCGGCATCCGGCCGTGTCCGAGGCGGTGGCGGTGGTCCGCGAGGACCGGCCGGGCGACCGGCGTCTGGTGGCGTACCTCGTGGCCGGGCAGCGGTCGGTGCCCGGCGACGCGGAGCTGCGCGACCATCTGCTGGCGTCGTTGCCGGACTACATGGTGCCCGCGGCGTTCGTGCGGCTGGACGCGGTGCCGCTGACCGGGAACGGCAAGCTCGACCGCAAGGCGCTGCCGGCGCCGGACTACGCGGCGCACAGCACGCGCCGAGCGCCCCGCACGCCCGGGGAGGAGGCGCTGTGCGCCCTGTTCGCGGAGACGCTCGGGCTGGAGACGGTCGGCATCGACGACGGCTTCTTCGACCTGGGCGGCGACAGTGTGCTGTCGATCCAGTTGGTGAGCCGGGCGCGCGGGCAGGGTCTGGTGCTGGGCGTGCGGGACGTCTTCGAGCACCAGACGGTCGCGCAGCTCGCTCAGGCGCTGGAGGCCGCCCAGCCGGAGAGCGGGCCCGGGCAGCCGTCTCAGGAGCAGGAGACGAGCGGGTCGGTGCCGCTGACGCCGATCATGGGCTGGCTGGCCGAACTGGGCGGTCCCCTCGCGCCGTTCAACCAGTCCGTGGTGGTGGCGGTGCCGGCGGACCTGGACCGGGACCGGCTGGTGGGCGCGCTGCGGGTGGTGCTGGACCGGCACGACTCGCTGCGGCTGCGGGTCGGCGCGGACTGGGCGATGTCCCTGGCCGAGCCGGGCACGCCGGACGCCGCCGCGCTGCTGGTCCGGCACCACGCGCCGAACCTGGACGACGCGGACGCGCACGGTGTGCTCACCGAGCTGGCGGCCGCGGCCCGCGACCGGCTCGGCCCGGCGGAGGGTGTGGTGCTGCAGGCCGTGTGGCTGGACCGGGGGCCCGAGCGGTACGGGCTGCTGGTGCTGGTCGCCCACCACCTGGCCGTCGACGCGGTCAGCTGGCGGCTCCTCGTGCCGGACCTGGCCGCCGCCTACGAGGGCCGGGAGCCGAGCCCGCGGGGCACGAGCTGGCGTCAGTGGGCGGCGGCGCTGCGGGAGCTGGCCGAGGACCCGGCGGTGGAGGCCGAGGCGGAGTACTGGGCGGGTTCGCCGGACGTGTACGAGGGGAGCGGGCCGGAGCCGACGCTGGATCCGGCGCGCGACACGCACGCCCGGTCCGGGCAGGTCGTCCTGGACCTGGACGCCGGGACCACCGAGGCCCTGCTCACCTGGGTGCCGGGAGTCTTCCACGCCGACGTCGAGGAGCTGCTGCTCACCGCGTTCGGCCTGGCCGTCGCCGACTGGCGGCGCGATCGCGGCCACGGCGGTGACGCGCCGGTCGTCGTCGACCTGGAGAACCACGGCCGCCACGAGCACCTCGTCCCGGGCGCCGACCTCACCCGGACCACGGGCTGGTTCACCACCCTGTACCCGGTGACGCTGCGCCACGAGGTCACGGACCGGGCGGACGTCCGGGACGGCGGTGCGGCGGCCGGGCGGGCCCTGCGGCGCGTGAAGGAGGGGCTGCGCGCGGTGCCGCGCGACGGCGTCGGCCACGGGCTGCTGCGCTACCTCAACCCGCGCACCGGACAGCGGCTGGCCGAACGGCCCGTGCCCGCCTTCGGGTTCAACTACCTGGGGCGGTACACGGGCGGCCGCTCGGCCGGCACGGCCGGACAGCCCGCCGCGTGGAGCGTGCTGGGCCGCGGCGTGGCGGGCCAGGACCCGCGCACCGCCCTGGCGCATCCGGTCGACCTGGTGGCGGGCGCCCATGACACCGGGCAGGGGCCGCGGCTGCACAGCGTGTGGACCTACGCGTCGGCCGTGCTGGGCGAAGAGGAGATCCGGCGGCTGGCGGAGGGCTGGTTCCGGGCCCTGCGGGCGCTGGTGGAGCACGCGAGCCGTCCGGAGGCCAGCGGTCTGACGCCGTCGGACGTCTCCCTCGCCGCGCTCAGCGAGGACGACATCACACGACTCGAAAGCGAATGGGGTTCCGTCTGATGGCCAAGTCGGGCTTGGAAGACATCCTGCCTCTGTCCCCGCTGCAGGAGGGCATGCTGTTCCACAACCTGTTCGACGGGGAGGAGCTGGACGCCTACAACGTCCAGGTCTTCGTGGAACTGGCGGGGAACGTGGACGCCGGCCGGCTGCGCGGGGCCGTCGGGGCGCTGCTGAAGCGGCACGCGAACCTGCGCGCCGCGTTCCGGCACGAGGGCCTGAAGCGTCCGGTGCAGCTCATCCCCCGCGAGGTGACACCGCCCTGGCGGGAGGAGGACCTGAGCGGGGTGCCGCAGGCCGAGCGGGAGGCGGTGGCGGAGCGGATCGCGGAGGAGGACCGCTGGCGGCGCTTCGACCTGGCCCGGCCGCCGCTGATGCGCTTCACCCTGATCCGCCTCGGGGGCGGCCGGCACCGGCTGGTGATGACCAACCACCACATCCTGCTGGACGGCTGGTCCATGCCGGTGCTGCTGCGGGAGCTGATGACGCTGTACACCGTGCGCGGTGACGCCTCGGCGCTGCCGCGGGTGCGCCCGTACCGGGACTACCTGGCGTGGCTGGACTCGCGGGACCGGGAGGGGGCCCGGCGGGCGTGGACGCAGGCGTTCGAGGGGTTCGACACGCCGAGTGTGGTGGCGCCGGACCGGGGTGCGCTGACCGCTGCGCCGGAGCGGATCCACTTCGAGGAGGACGCGCGGGTCAGCGAGGCGCTGACCCGGTTCGCCCGGTCGCACGGGGTGACGGTGAACACCGTCATCCAGGGCGCGTGGGGGCTGGTGGTGTCCCATCTGACGGGCCGGGACGACGTGGTGTTCGGGGTGACGGTCAGCGGCCGGCCGCCCGAACTGCCCGGCGTCGACACGATGGTGGGCCTGTTCATGAACACCCTGCCGCTGCGGGTGCGGCTGCGTCCGGCGGAGCCGCTGGCGGAGTTCCTGCGGCGGATGCAGGCCGAGCAGACCCGGCTGATCGACCACCAGTGGGTGGGGCTCGCGGAGATCCAGCGCTGGGCGGGCGCGGGTGAACTCTTCGACACGGCGATGGTGTTCGAGAACTATCCGCTGGACTCCAGCCGCAACCGCCCCACGGCGGCGGCCCCCGACGCGGACCTGCCGACCGTGCTGAAGATCCACTCCCGTGACCAGATGCACTATCCGCTGGGGCTGCTGGCGCTGCCCCGGGAGACGCTGCGTTTCTCGCTGGGCTATCTGCCGCAGGTGTTCGACGCGGCCCGTGTCGAGCAGGTCATCGGCACGTTCCGCCGGACGCTGCGTACCGTGCTGGACAGCCCGCGGACGCCGGTGGGCGCCGTGCCGCTGCTCGATCCCGAGGTGCGCCGCACGGTCGTGCGGGACTGGAGCGGCTCCGACGGCCCGCACCCCGCCGAGCTGTTCACCGGCCTGTTCGAGGAGCAGGTCGCGCGGACCCCCGACCGGCCCGCGCTGATCGCGCCCGACGGCCGGCTGACCTACGCCGAGCTCAATACCCGGGCCAACCGGCTGGCGCGGCGTCTGGTGGAGCTGGGCGTCGGCCCGGAGCGGTACGTGGCGATCGTGGTGCCGCGCCGCACCGACCTGGTCGTCGGCATGCTCGCGGTGCTGAAAGCGGGCGGCGCGTACGTGCCGGTCGACCCGGAGTATCCGGCCGAGCGGATGCGGCACATGATCGAGGACTCGGCCCCCGCGCTGGTGCTGACCACGAGCGACATGGACGCCCGCGTGGGCGAGGAGTGCGGGTGGCCGCTGACGTTCGTCATGGACGATCCGCGGCTGAGCCGGACCCTGGCCCGGCATCCGGGCCGCGATCTGACGGACGCCGACCGCGGTGCCCCGCTGCTGCCGCACCATCCGGCGTACGTCATCTACACCTCCGGCTCCACCGGCCGTCCCAAGGGCGTGATCACCGAGCACCGGGCGCTGTCGGCGTTCGTGCGGCACGGGCGCGCCGCGCAGAGCCCGCACGTGCGGGGCCTGTCGGTGATGCAGGCGTCGGCGTCGTTCGACCAGAGCGTCGGTTCGCTGCACACGCCGCTGATCAGTGGCGGCTGCGTCCGGCTCGCGGACCTGCCGACGCTGGCGGAGGCGGCGGTGCGGGAGGCGGACTTCGGCCGGGCCACGTTCCTGAAGGCCACGCCGTCGCACCTGGCGCTGCTGTCGACGATGCCCCGCGAGGTCTCCCCGTCGGGGCTGCTGACGCTGGGCGGCGAACAGTTGCGGGGTGAGCACCTGGCGGTGTGGCGGGCCCAGGCGCCGGAGGCGACCGTGGTGAACGTCTACGGTCCCACCGAGGCCACCGGCCACTGCCTGGAACGCTGGATCGGCCCGGGCGAGGAGGTCCCCGAGGGTCCGGTGCCGATCGGCGTGCCGCACGCGGGGGTGCGGGTCTACGTGCTCGACTCCGCGCTGCGGCCGGTGGCGCCCGGGGTGGCCGGCGAGGTCTATCTGTCGGGCGGCCAGCTGGCCCGCGGCTATCTGAACCGCGGCCGCCTGACGGCCGAGCGGTTCTGCGCCGACCCCTTCGGTTCGGCGGGCAGCCGGATGTACCGCACCGGCGACGTCGCCCGGTGGAACGGCGACGGCGAGCTGGTGTTCGTCGGGCGCGCGGACCAGCAGGTGAAGCTGCGCGGCTACCGGATCGAGCTGGGCGAGATCGAGTCCGCGGTGGCCGCCCAGCCCGGCGTCGTGCGCTCCGCGGTGGTGCTGCGCGAGGACACCCCCGGCGACCAGCGACTGGTCGCCTACGTCGTCACCGACCCCCGGCACTGGGACGAGTCCGCCGCCCTGGCGGGGCTGGCCCGGCGGCTGCCCGACTTCATGATGCCGTCGGCGCTCGTCACGCTGGACGCGCTGCCGCTGACCACGAACGGCAAGCTGGACGCCAAGGCGCTGCCCGTGCCGACGTACTCCTCGACGGGCGGCGGGCGGGCTCCGCGCACCGCGCGCGAGGAGATCCTGTGCGCGCTGTTCGCCGAGATCCTCTCGGTGTCCGACGTGACCGTCGACGACAGCTTCTTCGACCTCGGCGGCCACTCCCTGCTGGCCACGCGCCTGGTCAGCCGGATCCGTTCCACGCTCGGCGTGGAGCTGTCCATCCGGCAGTTCTTCGAGACGCCGACGGTCGCCGGCCTGTCCGGCGTCCTGGACGGTGCGGCCCGGGCCCGCACTCCGCTCGCCGCGCGGGAGCGGCCGGAGCGGATCCCGCTGTCGTACGCGCAGCAACGCCTGTGGTTCCTGCACCGGTTGGAGGGGCCCAGCCCGACGTACAACATCCCGACCGTGCTGCGGCTGACCGGGCCGCTGGACCGGCGGGCGCTGGAGCTGGCCCTGCGGGACGTCGTGGCCCGGCACGAGAGTCTGCGCACCGTCTTCGCCGAGGACGAGCAGGGCGCGCACCAGATCGTGCTGGATCCCGCCGAGGCCCGGCCGGACTTCGAGACGGCCGACACGACCGAGGACGGCTGGGAGGCGGACCTCGCCCGGGCCGCGCGGCACCGCTTCGACCTGGCGGCGGAGATCCCGGTACGGGCGCGGCTGCTGCGCGTCGGCGACACCGATCACGTGCTGCTGCTGCTCATCCACCACATCGCCAGCGACGCCTGGTCGCGCGGCCCGCTGGCCCGCGACCTGGCCACCGCCTACACCGCCCGGTCCGCGGACCGGGCGCCCGAGTGGCAGCCCCTGCCGGTCCAGTACGCCGACTACGCGCTGTGGCAGCGCGAGGTGCTGGGCGACGACACGGACCCGGACAGCGTCGCGGGAGCGCAGCTGGCCTACTGGCGCAAGGCCCTGGACGGGCTGCCGGAGCGGCTCGACCTGCCCACCGACCGGCCGCGGCCCGCGGTCGCCGGCCAGGCGGGCGACCGGGTGGAGTTCACGCTCGGCGCCGAACTGCACCAGCGGCTGGTCGAGTTGGCGCGTTCCACCGACACCACGCTGCACATGGTGCTGCAGGCGGCCCTGGCGGCCCTGCTCACCCGGGTCGGCGCCGGCCAGGACATTCCCATCGGCACCCCGGTCGCCGGACGCACCGACGACGCCACCGACCAGCTCGTCGGCTTCTTCGTCAACACCCTGGTCCTGCGCACCGACACCGGCGGCGACCCCAGCTTCCGGGAGCTGCTGAGCCGGGTCCGCGCCACCGACCTCGCCGCCTACTCCCACCAGGACCTCCCCTTCGAGCGCCTGGTGGAGGTCCTCAACCCGGCCCGCTCGCTGGCCCACCACCCCCTGTTCCAGGTGGTGCTGGCCCTGCAGAACGCCGGCCCGCGCGCGGTCGACACGGCCGGGCTGCCGCCGCTGCCGGGCGGCCTGGTGGTGTCCGGGCTCGGCGGCACGGCGACCGCGGCCAAGGTCGATCTCGGCTTCTCGGTGGTGGAGCGACGGGCCGAGGACAACACGCCCGCCGGGATGGCGGGCGTACTGGACTACAGCACGGACCTGTTCGACCGGTCGACGGCGCAGGCGCTGGCCGACCGCTTCACGCGCCTGCTGGCCGACGCGGCGGCCCGGCCCGGCACGGCGCTGAGCCGGCTGGACGTGCTCGGCGCCGAGGAGCGGCGGCGGGTGCTGCACGAGTGGAACGCCACCGCCAGGGGTCTCGCCCCGGCCACCCTGCCGGAGCGCTTCGAGGAGCAGGTGCGTGCGCGGCCCGGCGCCGAGGCGCTGGTGCTCGACGGCGTCGCGCTGAGCTACGCCGAGCTGAACGCCCGCGCCAACCGGCTGGCCCGGCTGCTCGTGGCGCGCGGTGCCGGGCCCGAGCGGCTGGTGGCGCTGGCGCTGCCCCGCTCGGCGGACCTGGCCGTCGCGGTCCTCGCGGTGGCCAAGGCGGGCGCCGGCTACCTGCCCCTGGACCCGGGGCACCCGGGCGAACGGATCACCGGCACGCTGGCGGACGCCGCACCGGTGGCGCTGGTCACCACCCGGGGGGCCGGGGCGAACCTCCCGGCGACGGACGTACCGGCCGTCGTCGTGGACGCGCCCGAGGTGCTCGCGGAGCTGGAGCGGGCCGGCTCGGCCGACCTGACCGACGCCGACCGGCTCGCGCCGCTGCGGCCGGCGCACCCCGCGTACGTCATCTACACCTCGGGCACCACGGGCCGCCCCAAGGGCGTGACCGTGACCCACGCGGGCCTGCCGGCTCTGGTGGACATCTTCACCGAGCAGTGCGGGGTGGGGCCCGGCAGCCGGGTGCTGCACCACCTCTCCCCCGGCTTCGACGGCGCCTTCTGGGAACTGACGATGGGTCTGCTGACGGGGGCCACCCTCGTCGTCGCCCCGCCGGAACTCACCCCCGGGCGGGAGCTGGCCGAGCTGGCGGTGCGGGAGTCGGTCACGCACGCCGCGATCACGCCCGGTGTGCTCCAGCTGATCCCCGAGGGGGCGCTGCCGGACGGCATGACGCTGGTCGTCGCCGCCGAGAGCTGCCCGCCGGAGCTGGTCGCACGCTGGTCCCCGGGGCGGCTGATGCTCAACTCCTACGGCCCGACCGAGGCGACCGTGTGCGCCACGATGAGCCGCCCGCTGACCGGCTCCCTCACCCCGCCGATCGGCGGCCCGATCGCCGACACCGCCGTCTACGTGCTGGACGCCGCCCTGCAGCCGGTCGCGCCCGGAGTGCCGGGTGAACTGTACGTCCAGGGCCCCGGGCTCGCCCGCGGCTATCTGGGCCGCCCGGGCCTGACGGCCTCCCGGTTCGTGCCCGCGCCCCACGGGGCGCCGGGTGGGCGGATGTACCGCACCGGTGACCTGGTGCGCTGGCGGGCGGACGGGCAGCTGGAGTACCTGGGCCGCACCGACACCCAGGTCAAGCTGCGCGGCATGCGCGTGGAGCCGGCCGAGATCGAGGCGGTCGTGGCGCGCCGGCCCGGGGTGCGGCAGGCCGCCGTACTGGTCCGTGAGGACACCCCGGGCGAGCGGCGGCTGGTCGGGTACGTGGTGCCGGAGGACGGCGCGGTCGTGGACGGCGCGGCACTGCGCGGGCAGATCCGCGAGGTGCTGCCGGAGTATCTGGTGCCCGCGGCGTTCGTGGTCCTCGACCGGCTGCCGCTGACCGCCAACGGCAAGCTGGACCACCGGGCGCTGCCCGCGCCGGAGTTCCGTGCCGGGGGCGGCCGCGCCCCGCGCAGCCCGCGCGAGGAGGTGCTGTGCCGGCTCTTCGCCGAGGTGCTGCGACTGGACCTGGTGGGGCCCGACGACGGCTTCTTCGATCTGGGCGGCCACTCGCTGCTCGCGGTCCGGCTGGCCGAGCGGGTCCGCGCCGAGCTGGGGGTCGAGGTGGCCGTGCGGGACCTGTTCGCGGCCCCGTCCGCCGCCGAGCTCGCGGCGCGGCTGGCCTCACGCGGCGACCGCGAACCGATGGAACGGCTGCTGCCCCTGCGCGCGGGCGGCCCGGCCCGGCCCGTGTTCTGCGTCCACCCCGGCTCGGGGATGAGCTGGTGCTACGCCGGTCTGGTGCGTCACCTGCCCGCGGACGTCCCCGTGTACGGCGTGCAGGCCGCGGGCCTGGACGGGGACGGGGGCCTGCCCGCGACGCTGGAGGAGATGGCGGCCGAGTACGTCGACCTGATCCGGCGGACCCAGCCCGAGGGGCCGTACCGGCTGCTGGGATGGTCGCTGGGCGGCAACGTGGCCTTCGCCATGGCGGCCGAACTGCGGGCGCGCGGACAGCAGGTGGAGCTGCTGGCGTTCCTGGACGCGTATCCGCGGCAGGCCGGCTCCGGCCCGGAGCCGGCGCTGGCGGACGTCTTCGCGCACAACCTGCGCGACGCGGGCTTCGAACTCACCGCGCCGGAGGAGGCCGAGCTGGCGTCGGGCACCTTCCCGGTGGCCCGCTACCGGTCGTTCCTCCAGGCCACCGGTGACCCGATGGGCCGGCTCGACGAATCCGAACTGGCCGCGGTGCTCGCCGTGTTCATGAACAACGCCCGGCTGATGCGCGGGCACACCCCGCCCCGTCACGACGGCGACGTGCTGGTGGTGGCGGCGACCCGGGTGCCGGGCGAGAAGCTCGCGCGCCGGGACCACGAGTCGTGGCGGCCGTACGTCTCGGGCCGCATCGACCGGGTCGACGTCGACGCCGACCATCTCGGCCTCGTGCAGTCCGACGCCGCGCTCGCCCGGATCGCCGAGGCGCTGGCCGAGCGGATCGGCTGAACCACCGGCGGAGCGGCGCCGTCTCGGGGCGCCGCTCCGCCCTTCCGTCCCTGTCCCTTCTTCCACGGTTCCCCGGAGGCACCGCCATGCCCTTCCTCGACGTCAACGGCGTCCGGCTCCACTACTACGACAACGCACCCCCCGGCGGGACGTCGGCCCCGCCCGTGCTGCTGGTCATGGGCTCGGGCGGCAGCGGCCGGGCCTGGCACCTGCACCAGGTGCCGGCGCTGGTCGCCGCCGGGTTCCGGGTGATCAGCTTCGACAACCGCGGCATCGCGCCCAGTGACGAGGGCGCGGACGGGTTCGGCATCGACGACCTGGTCGCCGACACGGCGGCGCTGATCGAGGAACTGCGGCTGGGCCCGTGCCCGGTGGTGGGGATCTCGATGGGCGCGCACATCGCGCAGGAGCTCGCCGTGTCCCGGCCCGAACTGGTCGACCGGCTGGTGCTGATGGCCACCCGAGGCCGTTCGGACGTCCTGCGCGAGGCGCTGTGCCGGGCGGAGATGGAGCTCTACGACAACGGGGTGCGGTTGCCCGCGGCGTACGAGGCGGTGGTGCAGGCCCTGCAGAACCTCTCCCCGCGCACCCTCGACGACGACCAGCGGGCGCGCGACTGGCTGGACGTGCTGGAGCTCACGCGGGTGTCGGGCCCCGGTCACCGTGCCCAGCTCGCGGTGGGTGCCATGCCGGACCGGCGCCCGGCCTACCGCGGCATCCGGGCGGCCACCCGGGTCATCGCCTTCCAGGACGACCTGATCGCCCCTCCGGTGCTGGGCCGGGAGGTCGCCGAGGCGATCCCGGGCGCGGAGTTCGAGGTGGTGGCCGACTGCGGGCACTACGGCTATCTGGAGGCGCCCGACGCCGTCAACAAGCTGATCACCGAATTCCTGGGGCGGTGAGAACTCCCTTGACGCAGATCGAGACGACCTTCGAACCGACCGTCGACGAGCAGGCGTTGATGGGTCTGGTGCACGAGGTGTGCCCGGGGCTGGAGCCGACTGCCGTCGTCCACCGCAGCCGCACCTCCCTGGTGGTGGCCGGCGTGCTGCGGGGCACCGAGGTGATCGCCAAGGTGCGCACCCCCGACTGGCGCCGGCAGTGCCTGCGCGAGATCGAGGCGTACGACCTCTTCGACCGGCAGCGCCCGCCGGTGCGGGTGCCGCGGCGGCTGGCCGCGGACGCCGGCCGTGCGGTGCTGGTGACGGAGCGGCTGCCGGGCACGGTGCTGGCACCGGAACGGTTCCCGGCCCCGCCGCTGGCGGAGCGGGACCTGACCGGGGTGCTCAAGGCCGTACGACGGCTGCGCCCGTGGCGTCCCGGCGTGCCGGAGAACTGGCGGGTCGACTACCGCCCGCTGGTGGACGGCATCCTGGAGCGCAGGGACCTCGACGAACGGCACGAGGCGGCCGTGGTGCGCATGCTGGAACTCGCCGGTGAGCCCCGGGAGTTCGGCCACGGCGATCTGGTCCTGGCGAACGTGATGCGCACCGGCCGGACGTACACGCTGATCGACTGGGCGAGCGCCGCCGTGTTCCTGCCCTGCCTCGACCTGGCCCAGCTGTGGCTGCTGCTGGGCGACGTCCCCGGGGCCCGCGAGCGGGTCGAGGCCGAGGTGGCGCGCCTCGACGAGCGGGAGGGCCTGGTGCCGTTCCTGGTCAACCTGACGCTGCTGCTGTACCGGGAGCGGCGCGCCCACAGCCGGTTCACGGACGAGATGTCCGTGGCCCGCGCCGCGCGGCTGGACGCCGCCTGGGAGGCGGTGCGCGAGCGGGTGATGCGCCACGCCGGCTGAGGGAACCCCTCGGGGCACGCGAAGGGGCCTCCCGGCCGCCGGCCGGGAGGCCCCTTCCTTGTCGTGTCCCTGGGTGTCGTGCCCGTACGTGTCGTGCCGCCGCGTGAGGTGCCGTGCGGCTGGACTACTTGATGAGGAGCTGGTGCGCGGCGAGTTCGCGGTAGAGGGGGCTGCTGTCGGCGAGTTCGTCGTGCCGGCCGGCGGCGACGACCTCGCCGCGTTCGAGGACCACGATCTGGTCGCTGTCGACGACGGTGGACAGCCGGTGCGCCACGACGAGCAGGGTCCGGTCGGCGGTGACGGAGCCGATCGCGTCCCGCATCAGGACCTCGTTGCGGGCGTCCAGGTTGCTGGTCGCCTCGTCCAGCAGCATGATCGGCGGCGCGGCCAGGAAGGTGCGGGCCAGGGCCAGCCGCTGGCGTTCGCCGCCGGACAGCAGCACACCGCCCTCGCCGACCTGGGCGTCGAGGCCGAGCGGCGCCCGCATGATCACGTTCTCCAGGTTGACCGAGCGCAGCACCTCACGCATGTCCTCGTCGGTGGCGTCGGGTGCGGCCAGGGCGAGGTTGTCCCGGACGGTTCCGGCCAGCACGGGCGCCGACTGCTCGACGTAGCCGAGCCTGTGGCGCAGGACGGGCCGCGGCAGTTCGCGCACGTCGGTTCCGTCGACGCGGACGGTGCCCGAGGTGACGTCGTAGAACCGCTCCACCAGGGACAGCAGGGTGGACTTGCCCGCGCCGGACGGGCCGACGAGCGCGGTCCGGGTGCCGCGCGGCACCACCAGGGAGACGTCCTTCAGGACGGTCTCGCCGCCGGTGTAGCCGAAGGCGACGTGGTCGAACTCGATCGCGGGCGGCGGCGGGGCGCTCGCCGTGCCGCCGGCGGCGGGCGGGGTCCGCTCCCGCACGGACAGCGCGGTGGCGGCCGGGGGGTCGGCGAGGTCCGACTCCTGGGGCAGGGTGAGGACCTCCTCGATGCGGTGCAGGGCGCCGAGGCCCGTCTGGAGGCGGGAGTAGGCGTTGAGCGCGCGGCCGAGCGGGAACCAGAGCGTGAACAGGAACAGCAGGAAGGAGACCAGGTCTCCGACCTCGATCGCGCCGGAGGCCACCCGTGCGCCGCCGATGCCCAGCACCACCAGGAACGCCAGCTGGACGGTGGTGGAGGTGACCGGGTTGATCAGCGCCTGCAGGGTGGCGATGCGCAGGCCGGCGTCGTAGGCGCCCTTGGCGTAGTCGTCGACGGCCTGCGCCTCGCGGTGTTCGGCTCCGCTGGCCCGGATGGTGCGCACGGCCGAGATGGCGCGTTCCACCGCGGAGGTCATCTCGCCGACGCGGTCCTGGGCGGCCCGCGAGGCGCCGCGCACCCGGCGCGAGAGCCCCACCACCGCGACGACACCGGTCGCCAGGCCCAGCGCGGTGGCCCCGAACAGCGTCGGGTCGATGAGGAACATCATCACGGCGGAGCCGCCCACCATGAGGACGTTGGTGACGATGTCGAACAGCCCGGAGGTGACCACGGCCCGCAGCAGGGTGGTGTCGGCGCCGACACGGGAGAGCAGGTCCCCGGTGCGGCGCTGGTCGTACTCGGCGATGGGCAGCCGCAGCAGGCGGGCCACCAGCCGGCGGCGGGTGCCGAGGACCAGGCCCTCGGCCACCCGCTGGAGCATGTAGTCGCGGAAGCCGGTGAGCACGGCCGCCGCCACCAGCGCGGCCAGCAGCAGGCCGACGAGACCGCCCACGGCCTCGTCGGCCTCGATGCGGGTCAGCACGTCCCGGATCAGCACCGGCTGGCTGAGGGTCAGCAGGGTCGTGGCCAGCGACAGCAGGGCGACGACGCCCAGGGTCGGCCAGTGGCCCTTGAGATGGGGCAGCAGGGAGCGCAGACCCATGCCTGAGGTGGAGGCGCCTGCCGCCCCGGCGCCGGGCGCCGTCGCCTGGGGGCGCGCGGCGGCGGGCCGCTCCCTGGTCTGCGTGCTGGTCATCGCTCTCCCTTACGTGACTCGGTTCGGTCGGTTGGCCGTACGACGGGTCAGCCGGCCGCGCCGAGCACGTAGCCGTCGGCCGGGCGCAGTGCGCGGGAACGGCGCAGGTCGCTCAGGACGAAGGTGCGCTGCAGCCAGCGGTCGGTGCCGTCGTAGCGGGGGGTGAACTCGGTACGGCCGTGCACGGTGACCCGGTTGTCGACGATCGCCAGCTCGCCGGGCGTGAGGCGGTGGGTGGCCGCGGTCCGGTCGAAGTGGTCCTGGAGGGTGCGCAGGGCCCGGGCGGCCCGTTCGGTGACGGGGCTGGTGGCGGCGATGTCGACGCGGATGTCGGGGTCGTGCGGGTCGCCGGAGAGCACCGGGGCCGGCGGGGTCTCGACGTCGCCGAGGCCGAAGGAGGGCGGCGGGGCGGTGACGAACTCCGGCGCCCACAGGGTCCGCAGGGTCTCCTCCGGCAGCAGCGGCAGCACCTGCCGGATGCAGCAGGTGCGCAGCCCGGCCCGGCCCTCGGGGTCGGCGCGCAGGCACAGCAGCATCACGAAGTCGGGGCGGTGCTCGTGGAAGGCGTTCTCGTTGTGGAAGGTCAGCAGCGTGGAGCCGGCGTTGCCCTGGAACTCCTCCATGCCGGGCACGGGCACGACGTCCTGGACGAGCGCGCCGCCCTTCTCGGGCCGGAACGCGCCCGGGTCGCCGAGCCCGCTGGCGACCATGAGCAGGATCGCGGCGGCGAGGGAGGCCTCGCGCTGGACGGACCCGTTGACGCTGGGGGTCGGCGGGAGTTCCATCGCCTCGACGGGGAGCCCGCGCACGACCAGTGCGCCCTGGGGGCCGGAGTCGCGGCGGAATTCAGCGAGAATGCGGCGCAGCGCCACCGGCAATTCATGCCAGGAATTGCGGGCGGCCGCCACCCATTCCGGATCGTCGGGCAGGCCCGAGGTCCGGTTGGCGAGTTTCCAAGCTATTTCCTCGACGAGCTGCGCGTCCTGCCCGGTGAGGGTCGTGTCGTAGGGCGCAGTCGTGCGTCCGGTATTCGCAGCCATCGTCAGGCGGCCTCCGTCCACATTGTTATCGGGTGCACTCCGGACGCTAGGGCGATGCGTTATCGCCCGCGTATCGGTTGAGCATGGCCGGCCGTTTCCGGAATTCGCCGCGGAACGGTTTTCCGGCACGGCCGGCCGGTGCCCTCCGCAACCGGAGCGGCACGTCACCGCTCCGGCGGGCCGTGGCCGATTCGTCAGCTCATGCCTTCGGGGTAGGGGTAGGACTGGAAGTCGCGGTCCAGGCGGGCGACGCCGCGCGGCAGCCACTTCGCCGCCTCACGGGCGACCGTGGCGCGCGGCAGCGGCTCCTTGACGTTCCACTGGTCGGGTTTGGCGATGGTCTGCACCGCCCAGGCCATGGCGTTGATCGGGGCGATGCGCTCCCAGCGGTGGCAGTCGATGCCGAGCAGCATCATGGCCCGCATGAAGATGAACCAGATGTGGTATCCGGGCGGCGGGTTGCCGTTCATGGTGTGCACCGGGCGGGCGCGGCGCGGGTCGTTGAGCACGCCCTGCGCGAAGTCGGCGAAGGCGCCTACGAGTCCGCGGCCGTAGGGCCGGTAGAACGTGTCGAAGACGCCGAGCTGCGTGGCGGACAGGATCTGGAGAGGGCCGCGGATCGGGCTGACGTACTCGGTGAAGTTGCGCGGGTAGTCGGGGGACTTGGCCATGCTCATCCAGGTGTCGAAGATGGCCCGTTCCCACTTGTCGCCGAGGGCGGTGGCGATGTCGGCGTAGGCCTGCTCCAGCTCCGGGGTCGAGTTGTAGAGGGTCACCTCGTCGAACTGGTACCAGAGTTCGTTGGCCCGGCGGTCGCCGAGCATGCCCGGCACGTCGGGGAACTCGTCACGGCCCGGGCGGGCCGGGGCGGCGATGGCGCCGGGCGCGGCGACGAGCAGGCCGCCGGCCCCGAGGCCGACGGCGGCGGCGCCGCCCAGGGAGGTACGCAGGACCTGTCGCCTGCCGAGGGGGTTCTGCATGGTTCTTCCCGTCTGTCGTGAGCGGATGGGGTGGGACGGTCGTCGGTTCTGCCGTGCTCAGGCGGGGGCACCCGCCGGGACGGCGGTCTCGGTGAGGTCCGCCTCCGCGTCGTGCCGCTGGATCCAGGAGACGTCCTGGACCAGGGACGCCATGGAGTCCCGGGGCGCCGCGCCGTCGGCGGCGGGCCGCAGCCGCTGGGAGCCGCCGTCGCGGGAGCCGAGCTGGACGCGGGTGGTGTGCGGGCGGCGGACGGCTTCGTAGCGGCGCAGCGCCTCGGCGATCCGCCCGCGCCGGGTACCGGCACGGGCGGGCGACGGGTGCGGGGCGCCGAGGAAGTGCGCGAGGACGGCCGCGTCCTCGACGGCCTGACCGACACCCTGGCCGTGGTGCGGCAGCATCGGGTGGGCGGCGTCGCCGAGGAGGGTGACCGCGCCGTGCCCCCAGGAGGCCAGGGGCTCCCGGTCGTGGAGGTCCCAGCGCCGGGCCTGCCGCACGGCGGCCACGAGAGCGGTGACGTCCGGGTTCCAGCCGGTGAAGGCCGCGGCGAGTGCGGCGAGGTCGCCCGGCGCGCTCCACGACTCCAGAGGTTCCGCGCCGCCCGGGACGAGGGCGACGAAGGTCAGCTGTTCGCCACCGCGCACCGGGTAGAGCAGCATGCGCGCGTCGGGGCCCGCCCACACCAGCACCGTGTCGCCCGGCAGGTGCGGCACGTCCCGGCGGGCGACGAGCCCGCGGAAGGCGCTCTGGCCGGTGAAGACGGGCGTGCCGGGGCCGTGCAACGCGTGGCGCACCGCCGAGTGGACGCCGTCGGCGCCGATCAGGACGTCGGCCTCGTCGAGGCTTCCGTCGGCGAACTCCAGCCGGACGCCGTCCTCGGCGTCGGTGAACCGTTCGAGGCGGCGGCCGACCCGCACGGTGCCCGGTGGGAGCAGTCCGAGGAGCAGGGCGTGCAGGTCGGCGCGGTGGACGGTGTAGTAGGGCGCCCCGAACTCCGCCGTCCAGGCCTCGCCCATCGGGCTGCGGACGAGGGTGGTGCCGCCCGCCCACTCCCGGACTTCCATCGCCTCGGGCCGTACCGCGCGGGCCCGCAGGGCGTCGCCGAGACCCCAGCGCTGCAGGATGCGGGTGCCGTTGGGGGTCAGGTGCATGCCCACGCCGACCTCGCCGAGGGCGGCGGCCTGTTCGTGGACCCGCACCTCGTGGCCCGCGCGGGTCAGGGCGGCGGCCGCGGCGAGTCCGCCCATGCCCGCGCCGGCGATCGCGATCCGTACCTTGGGCACCGCTGGGTTCCTTCCGTGTCGGGAACAGTGCGTCTCGGTGACAGTGCGTGGGTGGTGCGGTGTCCGGGCCGTCGGTCGGAGGGCGTGCTCACGCCCGTACGTCGCACACGGCTTCCGTGTCGGGCCAGACGAGTGCCGCCGAGCCCCAGGTGAGGCCGCCGCCGAAGGCGGTCAGGACGAGACGGTCGCCCTGCCGGATGCGGCCGTCGGCGGACGCGTCGGCCAGGGCGAGCGGGATGGAGGCGGCGGCCGTGTTGCCGACGTCGGCGATGTTGGAGACGACGCGCTCGGCGGGCAGCCCCAGGCGTTTGGCCACCGACGTGAGGATGCGCTGGTTGGCCTGGTGCCCGACGAAGGCGTCGATGTCGTCGGGGCTCCAGCCCGCTGCCCGGGCCACCGACCGGGCCGACTCGGTCATGGTGGTCACGGCGCGGGTGTACACGGCGCGGCCCTGCATGGTCAGGTGGTCGCCGCCGGGCGGGATGGTGATCAGGTCGGCTCCGGTGCCGTCGCTGCCGAGTTCGCAGTGGAGCAGCGCGCCGGGCGCGTCCCGTGATCCGCGTTCCAGGACGACCGCTCCGGCGCCGTCGCCGAAGACGACGGCGGTGGTGCGGTCGGTGGGGTCGACGATGGACGAGTAGACGTCGGCGCCGATGACCAGGGCGCGTTCGCAGGTCCCGGCGGTGACCATGGCGGCCGCCGCGGAGAGCCCGTAGACGAAGCCGGAGCACACGGCCGACAGGTCGAAGGCGGCTGCCTCCAGGCCGAGCCGGGAGGCCACCGTGGGGGCGGTGGCGGGGCAGCGCCGGTCCGGTGTGGTGGTGGCCAGCAGGACCAGGTCGCAGTCGTCCCGGCCGGCCGACTTGAGCGCGGCGGCGCCGGCGGCGACGGCCAGGTCGCCGGTGCCGGTGCCGGGCGAGGCCCGGTGACGGCGTGCGATGCCGGTGCGGCTGTGGATCCAGGCGTGGTCGGTGTCCAGGTGGCGGGAGAGGTCGTCGTTGGTGACGACGGTCTCCGGCAGACAGGTGCCGAGGCCGGTGACGACGGCGGCCTGGGCGGGGTGCGGACCGGTCATGCGAGGGTGCCTCCTTCCGGTGCGGCCGTGGGCGCGACGGCGGCCCCGAGGTGCTCGTGGGCCGCGATCACATGGCGTTCGGCGAAGTCCGGGCGGGCGATGGGCGCGGTGATCAGCGCCTCGGGGACGGCGAGGGCGTCCAGCAGTTCCAGCCCGTCCACCGGGGCGGCGGCAGCGGCCTGGCGGGTCTCCTCCAGCCGGAGCACCGCGGCGGAGTCGAGGATCCCGGCCCGCAGCCCGGTCAGCGCGTGCTCCAGCAGGCAGCCGGCCGCGTACTGGCCCCTGAGCCGGGCGCCCGGGGAGCTCTCGGGGTGGGCGTACCAGTGCCCCAGCGCCAGCGTCTGGTAGACGGCGCGCGTCCACCGGTTGCTGGCCTCGCCGGGGCCGGACTGTTCGACGCGGTCGAGCAGGGCGTCGCAGATCCGGCGCAGCTTCAGCACCGGTTCCGCGCCGCCGGACGCGGCGACCGCCTCGTCGAGGACGGCGTCGAAGTCCTCGCGGCGGCGCAGGGCGTAGCGCGAGGCCTGATACCCGAGGACGGTGTTGTCGCCGCCGAAGGTGACGGCGATCTCGTAGTCGTGCAGCAGGGGCGCGATCTGGTTGTCGTCGTGGTAGCCGAGGCCGCCGCAGAGTTCGCGGGTCTCGGCGAGGGTGTGCCGGGCGTCGGCGGTGCAGCCGGACTTGCCGCAGGAGATCAGGGCGTGCACCACCTGGTCGCGGGCGGGGCGTTCCCGGGCGGCGCGGGTCACGGCGACGGAGGTGAGGGCCTCCATGGCGTGCCGGGCGGCGAGCGCCCGGCCCACGGCGGTGGTCAGCCGCATGCGGTAGTGGGCGTGGCCGATCAGCGGTGCGCCGAAGGCGTGTTTGACGACGGCGAACCGGGTGGTGACCGCGCAGGCCAGACGCTGGGCGTGGGCGGCGCCCACGGACGGGAACAGCCGCTCGTGGGTGAAGGTGGCCAGGCACTCCTCGAACCGCCGGTGGCGGGGCAGCGGGGAGCTGTAGACGCCGTCGGGGCCGATGGTGGCCCACCGGTCCATCAGCGCGGACAGCGGCAGCCGGCAGTCGGTGAAGGTCAGCAGTCCGGTCTGGTTGGCCGTCACGCCGCCCTTGGGTTCCGCCCGGCCGATGCGCACCCCGGGCAGCGTCCGGCCGCCCTCGCGCAGCGGCACCCGGAACCAGTGGTGCCCCTCGTCGCGGCCCGCGACCTCCAGCCGCCCCAGGACCATTGCGACGTCACCGGTGTGCAGGCTGTTGCCGATCCACACCTTGGCGTCGGCGGGGCTCGGGGTGTTCAGGACCAGGGTGCGGCTGCCGGGGTCGTGGACGGCCGTGGTGCGGACCCGCTTCAGGTCGGAGCCTGCGTGCAGTTCGGAGGCGGCGAAGCAGTACACCTTCGCCATCCGGTCGATCTCCGGGCCGTAGGAGCGGACCTGGCCGGGGCCGCCGTGACTGAGCAGCGCGTCTCCGGCGATCTGGTGGGAGACCAGGACGTTGAGCAGGGACAGGTCGTAGGCGCCGATCCAGCCCATGGTGCGCAGGAAACCGGGGAAGTCGGCGCCGTCCCCGCGGCCCAGCCAGAGGGAGTTGGCGGTCAGCCCGGCCCGGTTCAGGAGTCGTGCCCGGCGCAGCGTCAGCAGGCTGTACTCGTACAGGCCCTGGCCGGCCGGGCGCACAGGGGTGAACTCGGGCCCGGCGAGCACCCGGGCCAGTTCTTCTTCGCGTTGCGTCATGGACTCCCCCAGGAACGGGTCGCTCGGTTCGGTGGCGGCGGTGGGTCAGGCGTCGAGCAGCAGGGCGCAGTTGCTGCCGCCGAACCCGAAGGAGGTGCTCAGGGCGACGGTGGCGCCGTGCCGGCGGGCGCCGCCCAGGACCAGGTCCAGCTCGGGCAGTTCCGGGTCGGGCCGTTCGGTGTGGGCGATCGGCGGCAGGATGCCGGTGCGCAGGCTGCGCAGGGTCAGCACCGCCTCGATGGCGCCGGCCGCGCCGAGGGTGTGGCCGAGGAGCCCCTTGTTGGCGGTGACCGAGGGGTTGTGCGGGAACAGCCGCGCGATGAGCCGGCTCTCGGTCAGGTCGTTCGCCGGGGTCGAGGTGCCGTGGGCGTTGACGGTCTGCACGTCGGCCGGGCTCAGGTGGGCCTGTTCCAGGACCTGGCGCACGGCGGCCTCGGCGCCCGCGCCGTCGGGACGCGGGGCGGTGGGGTGGTGGGCGTCGGAGGTGCTGCCGTAGCCGAGCAGCCGGCCGAGCACCTCGGCGCCGCGGGCGCGTGCCTTGGCGGGCTTCTCCATGACCACGGCGGCGGCGCCCTCGGAGATGACGAACCCGTCGCGGTCGGCGGCGAACGGCCGGGAGGCGTCCGGTCCCTTCTGCGCGGACAGGGCGCCCATGCGGGCGAAGCCGGACACCACCACGGGGGTCACCCCGGCGTCGGTGCCGCAGGCGATCACCGTGTCGCACAGGCCCGCGTCCAGCAGGGTCTTGCCGAGACCGAGCGCCACCGCCCCGGAGGCGCAGGCCGCCACCACGGTGTGGCTGGGTCCGGTGATGCCGTGGCGCAGGCTGACGGCGCCCGCCGCCATGTTGATCAGTGAGCGGGGGTGCAGATACGGGGAGACGATCCCGGGGCCGCCGCGCGCGAGCCGCTCGTGCTGCTCGTGCAGGGTCGTGGTGCCGCCGAGACCGCAACCGACGACGACACCGACCCGGCTGCCGTCCCAGCTGCCGGAGTCGAGGCCGGAGGCGGCCAGGGCCTCGTCGACGGCGGCGAGCGCGAAGCGGATGAACGGGTCGGTGCGTGCCGTTCCCCGCCCTTCCAGCTGTCCGGGGCGCAGGGGCGGCACCCGCAGGCTGTGCCGGACTCCGGTGCCCTCCAGCGGCTCGGGGTCACCGGACTCCAGGGAGCGGGCCTCGCACAGTGCGTCCCAGGTGGAGTCGGTGTCGGTGCCGGCCGGCGTCACCAGTCCGGTGCCGGTGATGGCGACGGGCCCGTCGGTCACGCCGCTTCCCGACCCGATCCGGCCAGGGCGACGATGTCCCCGACGGTGAGGTCGGCCATGCGGGTCTCCTCGCCCTCCAGGTCGATGCCCGTCTCCTCCTTGATGCGGACGATGAGCTCGGCGACGGCCAGCGAGTCCAGCTCCAGGGTGCGCAGGCTGACGTCGTCGGCTATCTCTCCGGGGTCCACCTCCAGGTCCTCGGCCAGGATGGTGTGCACGATCGTCTGCGCGTCGATGCTCATGGCTGTCACCTCAGTCGGTTGTCGGGGGGTGGGGACCGGCGGCGCTGCCGGTGGGGTCGGATCCACTGTGCTGGCGGTGGATATGAGCCACCTATCGCGCCGTTATCGCGTGCCCGGCGCCCTCGGTGGCGGGCGCTCCGGCCGGCCCGGACCGCCCGGGATAGGAGTGGAAACCCTGCCCCGACTTGCGGCCGAGGCGGCCGTCGGCGACCAGCCGGGCGAGCAGCGTGCAGGGGGTGAAGCGGGCGTCGCCGGTGAGGGTGCGCAGCACGTCGAGGGAGTCGACGACGGTGTCCAGGCCGATGAGGTCGGCGGTGCGCAACGGGCCCATGGCGTGCCCGAAGCACTCCTGGAAGACGCGGTCCACGGTCGCGGCGTCGGCGGTGCCCGCCTGGACGACCGCGGCCGCGTCGTTGACGGTCGCCATCAGGACCCGGTTGGAGACGAACCCGGGGGCGTCGGAGACGACGATGCCGTGTTTGCCCATGCCGGCCAGCAGGCCGAGGGCGCGGTCCAGGGTGCCGGCGCCGGTGTGCGGGCCGCGTATCACCTCCACGGCGTCCTTGGCGTAGGCCGGGTTCATGAAGTGCATGCCGAGGACGCGTTCGGGCCGGCCGGTGCGGGCGGCGAGCCGGCCGACGGGGATGGCGGAGGTGCACGAGGCGAGCACGGCGCCGGGCGGGCAGACGGCGTCCAGGGTGCGGAACAGTTCCTCCTTGAGCGGGAGGCGTTCCGGGGCGCACTCGATCACGAAGGAGACATCGGCCAGGTCCCTCGGGTCGCGGGTCCAGCGGACCCGGGCGGGCAGGGTGCCGGGCGCGTCCCGTGGTGCCTTGCGCAGCAGTACGGCGGCGCGGGCGCCGTCGCGCAGCCGCGCGGGACCGGTGGCGAGGGCGTGCCGGTCGGGGTCGGTGACGACGACGTGGTGACCGGCCGCGGCCAGGCACTGGGCCACCCCGACGCCCATCGTGCCGGCGCCGGCCACGCCGACGGTGAGCGGGGGCGGGGCGGCTGTGTCGTGGGCGGTGTGCATGGGCGTCTCCTGCGAGGGTCAGGGGCGGGTGACGACGCGGACCGCGCCGTCCGGGGCGGGGGGTGTGCGGGCGGGGTCGAAACCGAGGAGGAGGCCCGCTTCGGTGTGCTCGACCACCTCGAAGCCGCTGAAGCGCAGGTTCACCAGCATCACGCGGTTGACGTCGGTGGGCACGAACTCGGCGAGCGGGCGGCGGCCCGAGCCGAGCGCGTCCCGCACCACGTGGCCGATCAGGGCGGGGCCGACGCCCCGGTTGATGACCCGGCAGGACAGCAGCAGGAGCTGCAGCAGGCTGGTGCCTTCGCCGCGCTCGCTCAGCGCGAGGCCGACGGTGCCGTAGGAGCCGAACCGGTCCTCCAGGCTTGCGACGAGCACCTGGTGGGCCGGGGAGCCGCACAGATCCCGCAGTTCGGCGAGGCCGTAGGTGCGGCCGGTGGTGTTCAACTGGTGCGTTCGGACCGTGAGTTCGTGGGCGCGTTCGAGGTCGTCGGCGGTGGCCGGGCGTACGGTGAGGACCAGGCCGAGCGAGCTGAGGAACTCCTGCGGGGGCCCCGTGTGGTCCTCCTGGGCCTGTCTGCGCCGCAGTTCGCCGCGGTAGAGCAGGCGCCGGGCGCGGCTCTCGGCGGTCACGTGGGAGGGGCGGTAGTCGGGCAGGCCGGGCAACAGCGCGGCGTGCGCCGCGGGATGGCAGCGTACGGTGGGCAGGGCCGCGGCGACCTCGGCGCGTTCCACGGCGTCGTTGTCGATGAAGGCGACGGTGTCCAGCCCGATGCCCAGGGTGCCGGCGATACGGCGGACCGCCTCCGACTTGGCGCCCCAGCCGACCTCCACCACCGTGAACAGCTCGAGCAGGCCGAGGGCGGTCAGATGGGCGGTGGCAGTGGCGTGGTCACCGCGGCTGGCGACGGCGTGCAGGATGCCGCGCTCGTCCAGGGCCTTGAGCGTGGCGAGGGCCGCGGGGGAAGGACGGGGGGCGTCCCCCTCCAGCACGGTGCCCTGCCACAGGGTGTCGTCGAGGTCCCACACGAGGCATTTGACGACGGGGGGCTCGGGGGTGCTCGCGGGTGCGTTCACGGGCGTACCTCCCGGCGGGCGCCGTGCGCCGCCGCGTTGAAGCCGTGGCGGCGCAGCAGCCGGTCGGCGATGTGCAGTTCCGCGACGTGCGCGGAGCCCTCGATGAGTTCCATGACCTTGGCGTCGCGGAAGAACCGCCCCACGAGGCTGTCGGGGGCGCATCCCGCCGCGCCGAGCGTCTGCACGGCACCACCGGTGACCCGCACGGCTGCGCCGGCCGCCGCGTACTTCGCGACGACGGTGTCGGCGACCGCCTCGGGCAGCCGCCCGGCGCGTGAGCGGGCGGCCCGGGCGCACAGCTCGCGGGCCGCTGCGACGTCCACGGCGCCGCGGCCGAGCAGGGCACGGACCACCTCGTGCTCGGCGAGGACGGCGCCGGCCTGGTCGCGGCGTGCCGCGTGCCCGGCCGCGGCGTCCAGACAGGCCTCGGCCATGCCCACGCATCCCCACGCCACGGTGAAACGGCCGTGGTCGAGCGCGGTGCCCACGACGTGCGAGAGACCGAGGCCGACCGGGGCCAGGAGATGGCCGCGGGGCACCCGCACCCGGTCGAGGTCGAGATGGGCGACGCCGGCCGCGCGCAGGCCGAGCTGTCCTCGCACGGGCTCCCTGCGGACCCCCGGCCGGTCGCCCTCGACGAGCACCGCCGCGGGGCGTCCGTCCGCCGTGCCCAGGACCAGAAAGACATCGGCGGTCCGGCCGAAAGTGACCCAGCGTTTGCTCCCGGTGATCTCGAGCTCGTGGCCGTGCTCGGTCACCGACGTGGTCACGGCGGACAGTTCGGTGCCGGCGTCCCGCTCGGTGGCCGCGAACGCGGCGAAGCGCTCGCCGCCGGCCAGCGACGGCAGCCAGCGGGCGCGCTGGGCGGGGGTGCCCCAGCGCAGCAGCGCGGCGGTGACCATGTCCTGGACGGTGACCAGGGCCCGCAGGGCGCTGCACACCCCGCCGAGCCGTGCGCAGACCTCGCCGAGCTCGGCCGGGGTGCCGTCGCGGCCCCCGTGTGCGGCGGGCACGCCGACGCCGAGGAGTCCGGCGCGGGCGGCCGCCGTCCGGACGGAGCCGGGCAGTTCGCCGTCGCGGTCCCAGTCGGCGGCGGCCGCCTGTACGGAGGCGGCGAGGGCGGCGGCGTCCGCCGCCGCGTCCGTTTCAGCCGTGCGCGGCATCGGCCGCCGTCCCGCCGGAGATCCGCCCGTCCGTCTTGGCGGTGACGAACGCCAGGATGTTCGTCCCGGTGCGGAAGTTGCCGATGTCGAGGTCCTCCGCCTCGACGGTCAGCCCGAAGCGGTGCTCGACGTACGTGACGAGTTCCAGCGCGAACAGCGAGTTGGCGCGCCCGTCGGCGAAGTAGTCGTCGTCGGGCCCGACCGGGCTGCCCAACGCGCGGGTGAGGAAGGCCAGGACGTCCTCGGCCGCTGTTGCCATGGGGTCTCCCGGGTCTAGAGCTGGTACGTGGGTGCGGGGGCGCCGTCGGTGCCGACGAGGAGCAGGCTCCAGGCGGCCACCGGACTGGCGTTGATCAGGACGAGGGGCCCGTCCTCGGCCACCTCGCCGCGGCGCAGGGCCGTGTGGAGGTTGAGCAGGACGTCGGCCGGTCCCAGGTGCCCGTAGTGGCGCAGGTTGTCGCGGCAGGCGGGCAGCAGGGTGATGTCGAGGGCCTCTTCGAGGAAGGCGAAGCCTCCCTCCGACAGGTTCTGGCTGACGTATCCGCGGACGTCGTCGCGGTGCAGTCCGTTGCGCTCCAGCAGCCGCCGCAGCAGGCCCTCCAGCCGGCGGCGGGTCTCCAGGGCGAGCCGGAAGGAGTAGGTGGTGGTGTCCCGGCACTCCTCCCGCCAGTCGGCGACGGGGCGGTCTCGGAACGGTACGTGGAACAGGTCCCAGTAGGCCCCGTCGCTCTCCTGGAGGCAGTCGAGGACGGACAGGTCGCCGCTGCGTCCCAGCAGCAACGCCTGCCCGGCGTCCCCGTTGACGGTCACCGGGTGCCGGTAGCGGGCGGGGGTGGCGGGCTTGCTGCCGTGCACGACGAGGACGTGCTCCAGTCCGGAGTCGGCGGCGAGGAGCCCTCGGGCGGTGAGCAGGGCGGGGGTGAGCGACACGCAGCCGAGGCCGCCCACGGAGAAGGTCAGGGCCCGGTGGGCGCCGAGCAGGTCCTGCAGCCGGGTGGCCTCGGAGGTCATCAGCCGGTCCGGGGCGCGGGACTCGACGACCACGAGCGCCCCGAGGTCGGCGGCGTCGACGCCGGCGTCGGCGAGCGCCCGCCGGGCCGCGTCCCGGGCCAGGTCCAGCGCGCCGAGGCCGTCGTCGGCCCGGATCCGGTCGATGCCGAGGGCCAGGCAGAGTTCGCGTTCGGCCGGGTCGAGTGCGGCCAGTTCGGGCAGGTCGGCGACGGCGACGGACCGCTCGGGCAGCTGCCAGGCGGCGGCCCGGATGGCGAGCGGGGCGGCCATGTCAGGGCCGTCCGGCGGGTCGGCCGGGTTCGGCGGACCGGCCCGGTCCGGCGGGTCGGCCGGGGTCGGCGAGTTCGGCGAAGGCCTCGGCGAGCCGGTCGGCCAGCGCGTTCATACGGTCGGCCGGCAGCCGGTCGTCGTGCACCAGGTGGAGCTCCAGGGCGCCCGCCGAGACGGCGCTGGTGACGATGGCCGGCACGTACGACAGCAGCGCGT
The DNA here is from genome assembly GCF_044540525.1 of Streptomyces sp. NPDC085932. Taxonomy (NCBI): domain Bacteria; kingdom Bacillati; phylum Actinomycetota; class Actinomycetes; order Kitasatosporales; family Streptomycetaceae; genus Streptomyces; species Streptomyces sp. NPDC085932. The sequence continues at coordinate 548,033 of NZ_JBITSJ010000001.1, read as the reverse complement.
TCTGGGGCAGGGCCAGCGGCCCGGAGCGGATCCACACCGGGTCCGCGCCCGTGCGCAGTTCGTCGGCGCCGGTCGCCGTGTGCTCGACGAGCAGGTCGGGTTCGGGCAGGGCGCGCAGCGCCGCCGTGGCCTCGGTGAGCGGGCTGAGGTGGCGCAGGATGCCGTAGCCGACGCCGTCGTTGGGTACGGAGCGCAGGATCTCGGCGGCGGCCGGGACGAGTGTGCCGGCGTGCTGTCCCGGCGCGACCGGCAGGAGCACGGGGTGGGCGGTGGTGAACCAGCCGAGCGCCGGGGACCGGTCGGCGGGCCGGTAGGGGTTGGGGGTGCCGGAGCCCACGGTCAGCACGCAGGCGTCGGGGGCTCCGCGCCAGCGGCTCCAGGCGCAGGCCACGGAGGCCACGGCGGCCTCCCGGCCGGGCGCGCCGGACTCCCCGAGCACGGCGGCGACCTGTTCCGGGGGCAGTGTGCGGCGCAGCACGGCCGTGCCGGTGCAGGGACCGGCGGGCCGGTCGGGCAGGGTCCCGGCGGCGCGCACGGACCGCAGGACGGCGGTCCAGTGGCCGAGTTCGCCGGCCGGTTCGTCGCCGCGCGCCTGCCGCCGCAGATGGGCGGTCCAGTGCCGCCACGCCCGACGCCGCACGTCTCCGTCGTCGGGCTGCTGCTCCGCCGGACTCGCCGTCCGCAGTGCGCAGTTCAGCTCCTCCAGCAGCGGTACGGCCGAGATGTGGTCGTAGGCGAAATGGTGCACGGCCAGGAGCAGGATGCCGGTGCGGCGTGGGCCGCGGTCGTAGAAGCGGGCGCGGAGCAGGGGGCCGCGCACGGGGTCCACGGCCACGGCGAGTTCGCTCTTGTCGGCCTCCAGGACGGCCGGTACGGCGTCGTCGTCGAGCAGGGGCAGGGCTCTGACGTCGACGACGGTGGACGTCTCGGCGGAGGCGCGGACGAGGCGGTGTCCCAGCGCGTTGGTCCTGAGCCGCATCCGCAGCGGTTCGTGGCGCCGCACCAGCTGGGCGAGTGCGGCGCGGACCGCGTCGGCGCGGAGGCCCGGGGCCGTTTCGAGGACCTCGGCGACGACCAGGTCGCGGGCGTGGTCGGGTGCCTTGTCCAGGACGGCGTGCATCAGCGGGGAGAGGTCGATCGGGTCGTCGGGGTCGTCCTGGGAGGGGCAGGGGCCGGCCGGGGCGGTGGGGTCGGAACGGGCGGCCAGGGCGGCCAGTTCACGCAGGGTGGGATGGGTGAGGACGTCGTGCGGGGTGAGGGTGAGTCCGGCGCGTTCGGCTCGGGCGGCGACAGCCACACTGAGTACCGAGTCCCCTCCCGCGGCGAAGAAGTCGTCGTCGGCGCCGACGGGCCGGCCCAGCAGCTCGGTCCAGATCCCGGCCAGGATCCGCTCGGCGTCCCGGGCGTGGGGTGGGGGTGCCGCGACCGGCGCGGGAGGGTTCGTCGGGGGCATGGGCGCTCCGGGGTCGGCGTCGGTCGGGTGGGGGCCGGCGGCCTCGGTGAGGGCGCGGCGGGCCGGTTTGCCGTTGGGGGTGCGCGGCAGGTGCCGGTGGGCGCGGACCCGGGCCGGGACCATGGCGGCGGGCAGCCGCCGGGCGAGCCGGTCGAGGAGGTCGGCGCCGGAGGGCAGGGACTCGCCGGCGACGTGCGCGACGAGCCGGGGCGCTCCGCGGGGGTCCGGCTCGGCGATGACGAGGGCCTCCCGCACTCCCGGCTGGTCGAGCAACGCCCGCTCGATCTCCGCCGGTTCGACGCGGTGGCCCCGGATCTCCAGCTGGTCGTCGGCGCGGCCCCGGAAGTCGAGGGTGCCGTCGGGACGGAGGCTGACCAGGTCTCCGGTGCGGTACATGCGCGCCCCGGGAGTGCCGGCGTAGGGGTCGGCGACGAAGCGCGCGGCCGTCGGGCCGGGCAGCCGGTGGTAGCCCCGGCCGACGGCCCGGCCGCCCAGGTAGAGCTCCCCGGGCCGTCCGGGCGGCACGCGGCACAGGTCGGGGCCCAGCACGTACGCGCCGACGCCGGGCAGCGGGCCGCCGATGCCGGGCACTTCGCCGGCCGGCTCGGGCACGACCTCGCCGCAGGTGCCCACCACGGCGCATTCGGTGGGTCCGTACATGTTCAGCACCCGGAAGGGCGTCCCCGGCGCCGGGCGCACGCGCAGCCGGTCGCCACCGGTGGCCAGGACCCGCGGGGCGGGGCCCGGCGCGCCGGGGGCGTCGGCCAGGACGAGTTCGGCCAGCGGGGTGGGCAGGCAGGCCACCGTGACGCCCTCCTCGGCGAACCGGCGGAGCAGGGCGGCCGGGGTGGGCAGGGTGTCGTCCGTGACACTCAGGGTCGCCCCGTGCCGCAGCGTCGCCAGGATCTCCAGCACCGACCCGTCGAATCCCGGCGCGAACCCCTGGGCCGTCCGGTCGCCGGAGCGCAGCCCGGTCTCCCGGCCGAACCACGCCAGCAGGTTTTCCAGGGACCCGTGCTCGACACCGCAGCCGTGCGGGCGGCCGGTGGAGCCGGAGGTGAAGGCCACGTACGCGAGGGCACGGGGGTGCGGACGCGGGGTGGGGGCCGGTGGCGCGCCCGGGAGCGGAGCCGAGTCGCCGGGCAGGGAGACGAGTGTGTGCGTCCGGGCGTACGCCCAAGTGAGGTGCGGTGGGCCGACGAGGACGCCGGCGCCCAGGTCGGCGAGGATGCCGGCCAGCCGGTCGGGCGGGGCGGCCGGGTCGAGCGGGACGAAGGCGGCACCCGACTTGAGCACGCCGAGCCAGGCCACGACCAGGTCCGTGCCGCGCGGGGCGAGCACCGGCACCAGTGTGTCCGGCCCCGCTCCGGCCTCGGTCAGCCGTGCGGCGAGCAGGTCGGAGCTCCGGTCGAGTGCGCCGTAGCCGCAGACACGGCCGCCGTGCACGACGGCGGGCCGCTCCGGGTCCGCCGCGGCGACGCGCCGCACCGCGTCCGTCACGTCGCCGCCGGGCGCCGGCCGCCCCGTGCGGGACGCCGGCAGGTACGGGGAGAGTTCGGACAGGGGGCGGTCCGGGGCGTCCAGCACGGTGGCGACCAGGGCGAGGAACCCGTCGGCGAGTTCCTCCATGGTGCCCCGGTCGAACAGGTCGACGGCGTACTCCAGATAGCCGGGCATGGGCCCGTCCGCCTCGTCGCTGACGCCCAGGGTGAGGTCGACCTTCGCGGTGCCGGGCGCGATGCCGGTCACGGCCGCGGCGCCGGTGACGGTCAGGCCGGGCAGTTCCGCAGTGTGCGGAGCCGTGTTCTGGTGGGTGTAGCAGACGGTGAACAGGGGGTGCCGGGACGGATCGCGCCGGGGGTTCAGATCCGTGACGATCGTCCCGAACGGCACGTCCTCGTGGTCCAGCACGCCGGTGACCGTGGCGGCGGTGCGCCGCACCAGCTCGCGGAAGGTCCCGCGGCCGTCCACGGGGGTGCGGAACGGCAGGACGTTGTTGAAGTAGCCGACGAGGTCGTGCGCGGCGGGGTCGAGGCGGCCGCTGGTGGCGGCTCCTACGACCACGTCCCGGTGCCCGGCCCACAGATGCAGCAGGGAGTTGACGGCCGCGAGCATGGTCACGAACGTCGTGACTCGCTCCCCCCGGCTGAACTCCCTGATCCGCCGCGCCGGTTCGTCGGCGATACGGAATTCCAACAGCTCTCCGGCGTACGACGGGACGGGCGGGCGCGGCCGGTCCAGCGGAAGTTCGCCGGGCAGCAGACCGGCCAGTTCGGCCCGCCAGAACCGCAGTCCGCCGGCGAGCGCCCCGCCGGTCAGCATCTCCCGCTGACGGTGCGCGAAGTCGCCGTACTGGACGGGCAGTTCGGGGAGCCGGGCGGGCCGGCCCTCGCGGTGGGCCCCGTAGTGCTCGGCGAGGTCGCGGAAGAACACCGCGGGCGACCAGCCGTCGAAGACGATGTGGTGCCAGGTGCACAGCAGCAGGTGGTCGTCGTCGGCCAGGGTGATCAGTGTCGTCCGCTGCAGCGGTCCGGTGTCCAGCCGGAACGGCGTCCGGGCCTCGGCGCCGGCGACGCGGTGGGCCTCTCGTTCACGCTCCCGCGCCGGTCGGTCGCGCAGGTCCACGACGGTCAGCTCGGGCGGCGGGGCGTCGAACACCGCGTACGGGCGGCCCTCGTCGGCCAGGATCCGGCTGCGCAGCACCTCGTGGCGCGCGGTCACCGCGCGCAGGGCGGCCGCCAGGGCGGCGGTGTCCAGGTCGCCGTGGTAGCGCATCCGGCCTGGGATGTTGTAGAGCGGCCCCGGAGGCAGCAGGCGGTCCAGGTACCAGAGTTGTTCCTGGTTGACGGAGAGCGGGGTGCGGCCGGTGCGCGGGACGGCCCGGAGGGTCCGCTCGGAGCCGTGGTCGCGCGGGCGGTTCTCGGCGGGTGCCTTCCTGCGGTCGATGAGCGTGGCCATCTGCCGGACCGTCGGGTTCTGGTAGAGGTCGGCGAAGGTGATGCGGGCGCCGAAGCGTGCCCGTGCCTCGCGGAGCAGGGTGATGCCCGCGATGGACGTCCCGCCGAGGTCGAAGTAGTTCGCGTCGGGGCCGATGCCGGGGGCGTCGAGAACGCTGCGCCAGATCTCCGCGACCGCCTGTTCGGTGCCGTTGCCTGTGCGGTGTCCGCCGTGCCCGTCGTCGAGGGGCGGCGCCGTGGAGGCGGGGAGCGGTACGGAGGCCGGGGCCGGTGCGATCTGCGGGCCGGACGGTGGTCCGCACCAGCAGGGCAGTTCCTCGAACGGGTAGGCCGGTGCCTCGATCCGTGCCAGGTCCCGCCCGTCGTACAGGCGCTCCCAGTCGATCGCGACGCCGAGTTCGTACAGCCGGGCGAGGGCCCGCAGCACGCCGGGCCGGCCCGCGTCGCCGGGCAGGGAGACCACCGGCAGGTCCGGCGCCAGCTCCCGGACGCGCCGCGAGAGCACCCCGTCACCGCCGAGTTCGAGGAGGACGGCGCCCTGCTGCACGAAGCCGCGGACGGCCCGCAGCAGCCCCGTCTCGTCGACCTGGTCCGTGAGGGGGGCGTGCCGCGCCCGCGCCCGGGCGTCCGCCTGGGTCAGCTTGCCCCGCGCGACCTGAACGGCGAGATTGCCCGGCCCCGAGCCGACCAGCCGCCCGGTGTCGAGTCCCAGCGCCCCGGCGAGCCGGTACAACGCCACCTGCCGTCCGAGCAGCCGCAGGCCTGCCGTGTCTCCGGGGTTCTTGTCCCCCGGGTCTGTGCCCCCCGGATCCGCACCTCCCGCATCCGTGTCCCCGTCACCCGTCCCCCGGCCCCCCTCGGAAAGCCGCGGGAAGTCGGCGCGCAGCGTGTGCCATGTCCGTTCGTCGAGTGCGGCGACGGAGGCGTCGCCGGAGCACAGCAGGACCAGCGGCGGGTCGGCCGGGGCCGGTTCCGTGGGCACGGCGGCGGTGCGCAGCGCCCGCGCGAGGCCGTCGGTGTCGCGGGCGACGACGGCGACACGGTGGCGGTGGTCGTCCCGGCCGCGGTTGAGGGCGTGGGCGACCTCGTCGAGCGGGTGCCCGGTGTCCGCCGCGAAGTCACCGGCCCGGGCGAGGCTGCGCTCCAGCGCGGCCGGTGTGGCGGCGGACACGGTGACGAGTTCCCAGCCGGGCCCGGACGTCGTCGCCCGCGGTGGGCGGATGGGCGCCTCCTCGACGACCACGTGCACATTGGTCCCGGTCAGCCCGAAGGAGCTGATTCCCGCCCGGCGCGGTCCGCCGTCGCCGGCTTCGGGCCAGGGCCGGGCGGTGTCGTTGACGCGGACGGGGCTGCCCGAACCGAGGAGCGGGTGCGGCTCGGTGAAGCCGGGCGTCGGATAGAGGGTGGTGTGGCGCAGTCCGGCGAGCACCTTGAACAGGCCCGCCATACCGGAGGCGTGGTCCAGATGACCCACGTTGGCCTTGACGGCGCCGATCGGCAGCGGCTCGTCCATGCCGCCCGCGGCCCGCAGGGCCCGGCGCAGACCGGCGGCCTCCACGGCGTCCCCGAGGGGTGTGCCCGAGCCGTGGCACTCCAGGAACCCGGCGGAGCCGACCGGCAGGCCCGCCGCCCGCCAGGCCGCCTCGATCACCTCGGCCTGGGCGTCGCGGCTGGGCGCGCTCATGCCGGTGGCCCGGTTGCCGTTGTGATTGACGGCGGCCCCGCGCAGCACGGCGTGGATGTGGTCCCGGTCCGCCAGCGCCCGGGCCAGCGGCTTGAGGACGACGATCCCGCCGCCCTCGCCGCCGACCGTGCCGTCGGCGGCGGCGTCGAAGGGCCGGCACACACCGCCCGGCGACTCGATGCCCGGCAGCGGCTCATGGTGGTCGCGGGGGCGCAGTACGGTCTGCAGGCTCACACCGCCGGCGAGGGCGAGCTCGGCCTGCCCGGAGCGCAGTTGCTCCACGGCGAGGGCGACCGCGGCCAGGCTGCCGCTGCACGCGGTGTCCACGACCTGGCAGGGACCGGCCAGGTCCAGCAGATAGGCGACGCGGGCGGCGGTCGCCGCGGGCAGGGTGCCGAGGATGCGCTGCGGGTCGTCCTCGGGGACGAGGGCGGCGTAGGCGGGGTCGGGGGCGCTGAGGACGACCGCGGTGCGCGAGCCCCGGAGTCCGCCGGGTGCGTGACCGGCGTGCTCCACGGCCCGGTGTGCCAGCTGCAGCGCGAGCCGCTGGTGCGGGTCCATCGTCCCGGCCTCGCGCCGGGAGAGCCCGAAGTAGGCGTGGTCGAACAGATCGATGCGGTCGAGGTAGGCGCCGGGCGCGTGGTCGAGGGCGGGGTCGCCGCCGGCGTACCGCACCCGGTCCGGGCCCGGCGGCCCCACGGCGACCCGCCCGGCGCGCAGGTTGTCGTGGAGCGTGTCCAGGTCGTGGGCGCCGGGCAGGGCCAGCGCGAACCCGATGACCGCCACAGGGTGGTCGTGGCCCCTTGCGTCCCCCCGCATCACAGTTCCCAGTCCCCGTCGGCCGTCCCGGGCGCGCCCGGGTCCGGAGCGGGCCCGTCGCCGTCGTCGGGGCTGCCGTCCGGCGGTGGACCGCCGCGCGCGGCGAGCAGACGGGCCATCTCCTCCACGGTGGAGTGTTCGAGCAGCTCGGCGACGGAGATCGGTTCCCGGCCCGGCGGGTTGAGCCGGGCCGCCAGCTCCAGCAGGGTCAGCGACGTCCCGCCGGCCTCGAAGAACTTCTCCCGCGCGCCGACGCCGTCCCGTCCGATGAGCCGGGCCCACTCGCGGGCGACGTACCGCTCGGCGGCCCCCCTCGGCGCGCGGCCGGCCGGCGGCCGGGAGCGCGGGGTGGCGCTCAGGGCGCGGCGGTCGAGTTTGCCGTGCGGGGTGAGCGGCAGGCTGTCGTGCACCAGGAACGCCGAGGGCACCAGGTGGCCGGGGAGCCGCCGGGCGAGGTCGGCGCGGACGGCGGCGAGCCTCCGCGGTGTGCCGTCGGCGGGGGTCGCCGGGACCAGATGGGCCGTCAGGCGCCGCAGCCGGCCCGTGCCGTCGGCGGTGACGGCGGCCCGGGCCACCGCCGGGTGGGCGGTGAGCACCGCCTCGATCTCGGCGGGCTCGACCCGGAAGCCGCGCACCTTGACCTGGTCGTCGGCCCGGCCGAGGAACTCCAGTTCACCGTCGGGGCGGCGGCGGACCCGGTCGCCGGTGCGGTACATGCGGGCGCCGGGCGGCCCGAACGGGCAGGCCGTGAACCGCAGGGCGGTCTGCGCCGGGCGCCCCCGGTAGCCGCGGGCGAGTCCGGCACCCGCGAGGTACAGCTCCCCGGCCGCGCCCGGCGGCACGGGCCGCAACCCGGCGTCCAGAACGTACACGCGCGTGCCGGGCACGGGGGTGCCGATCGGGGGTTCGCCCGTGCCGCTCAGCGGGCCGGTGACGGTGGCGCACACGGTGCTCTCGGTGGGGCCGTAGGCGTTGCGGACGGTGATGTGCGGGGCGAGCCGGGCGGCGAGCGCGGCGGGCAGGTGCTCGCCGGCGGAGACGACGGCCGTCGCACGGGGCAGCTCCGCCTCGGGCAGCATCGCCAGCACCGCGGGCGGCAGCGTGACGTGAGTGACCGCCTCCCGGGCCAGCGTGCGGGCCAGCTCCGGCCCGGGCCGGAGACGGTCGGGCGGGACCAGGACGAGCATGGCTCCGGTGAGCAGCGCCGCGCACATCTCCCAGACCGCCGCGTCGAAGCTCGCGGCCGCGAACTGGAGCACCCGGCTGCCGGGCCCGAGGGCGCCGGTGCCGCGCACCGCGGCGAGCATGCCGGTCACCCCGCGGTGGGTGACGTCGACTCCCTTGGGGCGGCCGGTGGATCCGGAGGTGTAGATCGTGTACGCGGTGTTGCCGGGGCGTACGGGCACCTCGGGCGCGGTGGCCGGAAGCCGGTTCAGGACGGCTTGCGCGGCGTCGAGCGCCACCAGACGTACGCCCGGCGGGCGCCAGGGGGCGTCCTCGGGACCGCGGGTCAGCAGGACGGCCGCGCCGGAGTCCGCGACGGTGCCCGCGGTGTGGTCGGCGGGGTGGTCGGGGTCCAGGGGGAGGAAGGCCGCACCGGCCTTGAGGACGGCCAGGTGGGCGACGATCCGGTCGGTGCCGCGGGGCAGGGCCACGGCGACGAGGGTCTCGGGGCCGGCGCCGCACGTGCGCAGATGGCGTGCGAGCCGGTTGGCGCGGGCGTCCAGCTCGGCGTACGTGAGGCGGTGGGTGCGGCCGGCGTCGCTGTGGTGGACGGCTGTCGCGTCCGGGGTGCGGGACGCCTGGGCCGCGAACAGGTGGTGCAGGCAGACCGGTTCGGGCGGCGCGGGCACCGCTTCCCCGGGGCCCGGGACCGCTTCGTCGGCGGGTGCCGGCACGGCCGCCACCGGGGCGTCCGGTGCGACGGCGGGCAGGGCGAGCAGCGTGGTGACGAGTTCGCCGGTGAGGCGGGCGATCTCGTCGGCGGTGAACACGGTGGTGTCGTAGTCGGCCTGCAGCACGAGGTCGCCTCCGGAGTGGACGAGCAGCGAGAGCGGGTAGTTCGTGGCGTTGTCGGTGTCGAGGCGGACGACCCGGGCCCGGCCGGCGCGTACGGCGGCCGGATCGTAGGGGATGTTGTCGAAGGCGAGGGCGGTGGCGAACAGGTCGGCCGCCCGGTCCGTCCCGTCGGCGGTGGCCAGGCCGGACAGGGGGAACGTGGCGTGCCGCCGGGCCTCGACCTGGCGGTCCTGGATGCCGTGCAGCCAGTCCAGGAGCGGAGCGCGCGCGTGCACGCGGATGCGCACGGGCAGCGTGTTGACGAGCAGCCCGATGATGCTCCCGGCGTCCGGCAGGTCGGCCTCGCGGGTGGAGACGGTCGCGCCGAACACCACGTCGTCCGTGCCCCCGTGCCGGGACAGCAGCAGGGCCCAGGCGGCCTGCACGAGGGTGTTGAGGGTGAGGCGGTGGCGCCGGGCGAAGGAGCGCAGGCGTTCGTGCTCGGGCAGGGGGATCGTGACGGTGTGTCCGGCGTGCGGGCCCGGCCCGCCCTCCGGCGTGGACCTGCGGCCGTAGGGCAGGGGCGTCGGCCCGTCGCACCCGTCGAGTTCCGCGCGCCAGTGGGCGCGGCCCGCCGTCTCGTCACGGGTGCCCAGCCAGTGGACGTAGTCGGCGAAGGGCCTGCGGGGTGTGACGTCCGGGGTGCGGCCGGCGGCGAGGTCCTCGTAGGCGGTGAGGACGTCGGTGAGAATCTCCGACACGCTCCAGCCGTCCACGAAGAGGTGGTGCGTGGTCCACAGGACCGTCGCCTCGTCGTCGTCGGTGCGGGCGATCGCCAGCCGCAGCGGCGGGGCATGGCGCGGATCGGGGTCTTCGGCCCGTTCCCGCTCCCCCAGCGCCGCCGACGCCCGGCGCCGTCCGTCGGGGGTGAGTCCGCGCCAGTCGTACACCGCGACGGGCACCCGCACCTCGGGGTGCACGACCTGCTCGGGCCGCCCGCCGTGCGGCAGGCGCACGGTGCTGCGCAGCGCCGGGACGTGGTCGACGACGTGCTGCCAGGCCCGGGCGAGGGCCTCGGCGTCGGTGACCCCGGCCAGGGTCATGGTGATCCGGCGGACGTACGGGTCGCGCCCGGCCAGGGCGTGGTAGAGCAGCCCGGCCTGCAGCGGCGTCAGTGGGTACCGGGAGCGCGGCAGGGGGCCGTCCGGGTTCGTCGCCGGGGGCGCGAGGGGGCGGACCGCCTCCGCCAGGGAACGCACGGTGGGCCGGGCGAACACGTCCGCGGGGGTCACCTCCAGGCCGGCCGAGCGGGCCTCGGCCACGAGCCGGACGCTGGTGATGGAATCGCCGCCCAGGTCGAAGAAGTCGTCGTCGGCGCCGACGCGTTCGGTGCCGAGCACCGCCGCCCAGACGTCCGCCAGCGTTCGCTGCACCGGCGTTTCCGGCGGGCTGTACGCCGCCTGCGGCGTGACGACGGGGACGGGCAGGGCGCCGCGGTCGACCTTGCCGCTGGAGTTGACGGGCAGGGCCGGTAAGGCGACGAAGGCGGAGGGGACCAGGGCGGCCGGCAGCGAGCGGGCGAGGAAGCGGCGCAGGGCGGTGCCGGTGGGGGCGTCCCGGCCGGGGCGCGGTACGACGTAGCCGACGAGTCGGAGTCCGCCCGGGTCGTCGCGCCGGGCCGCCACGAACGCCTCGGCGACGTCGGGGTGGCCGCGCAGGACGGCCGCCGTCTCGGCGGGTTCGACGCGGTGGCCGCGGATCCTGACCTGGTCGTCCAGGCGGCCGAGGTGGGTCAGGGTGCCGTCGGCGCGCATCCGGACCAGGTCGCCGGTGCGGTACATGCGGGCACCGGGCGGCCCGAACGGGTCGGCGGTGAAGCGGGCCGCGGTCTGCGCGGGCCGGCCGTGGTAGCCGCGGGCGAGCCCGGCCCCGGCGATGTGGAGTTCGCCGGGCGTGCCGACGGGGACGGGACGCAGCCAGGCGTCCAGGACGTAGTGGCGTGCCCCGGCCACGGGCCGGCCGATGGGGACGCCGTCCGCTCCGGCCACCGGGCCCGGGGCCGGGTGGGGCACCAGGTGGCCGGTGGAGCACATCGTGGTCTCGGTCGGTCCGTAGAGGTTGGCGAAGCAGTGGTGTGCCGCCCAGGCGTCCGCCGTGGCAGGGGGGCAGACGTCGGCGGCCGAGCAGACGAGCACGCTGTCCGCCAGTGCCGCCGGGTCGAGGGTGGTGAGCAGGGCCGGGGGCAGCATCAGTACGGTCACGCCGTCGGCGCGCACCCGGCGGACCAGGGCGCGCGGGTCGAGTTGCTCCTCGGGCAGGCTGAAGCACACGGCGGCGCCGGTCAGCAGGGGCATGAGGATCTGCCACAGGCCGCCGTCGAAGGCGCAGGACAGATGCTGGAGCATCCGCGCACCGGGTCCGAGGCCCAGCGTGCGCCGGCTGTCGGCGGCGAGGGCCGTGAGCCCGGCGTGCGGGATCTGCACGCCCTTGGGCCGGCCGGTGGACCCGGAGGTGTGGACGATGTAGGCGAGGTGCTGGGGAAGGGCCGTGCGCCGGGGCGGGGTGGCGGGGCGGCGGGCGAGAACCGTCGGTTCCTCGTCCAGGTCGGCCCGCAGGACAGGGGTGTCGCCCGGCGGCAGCAGGGGCGCGTGGTCGCCGTCCGTGAGGATCAGCCGGGGTGCCGTGTCGGCGAGCACCGCCGCCAGCCGGTCGCGGGGGTGGGCGGGGTCCAGGGGCAGGAAGGCGCCACCGGCCTTGAGCACGGCGAGCGCGGCCACGACGAAGCCGGGCCCCCGCTCCAGGCAGATGCCGGCCACCGCGTCCGGGCCGAGGCCCGCGTCGACGAGGCGGTGCGCCAGCCGGTCTGCCCTGCGCTCCAGTTCGCCGTAGGTCAGCCGCTCCTCTCCGCGTACGACGGCGATCGCGCCGGGCGTGCGGTGGGCGTGCTCGGCGAACACCTCGTGGGCGCAGCGGTCGTCCCCGGCGGGGCCACCGTCCTGCCAGGCGGTGAGCTGCCGCCGCTCGGCGGCGGTCAGGGGCGGCAGTTCCCGCAGCGGTCGGCTCCCGTGCCGGACGAGCCGTGCCAGCAGGTCCTCCAGGGCGTTCGCCAGCCGCTCGACGGTGGCGGCGTCGAACAGGTCGGACCGGTACAGCAGGTCGGTCACCAGTCCGCGCGGGGTGTCCCGGAACTCCACGGTGAGGTCGTAGTCCGCGGCCACGGCGGGCACGTCCTCCTCGGTGACAGTGAGTCCGGCGAACTCCCGGTTCCGCGATGGGGTGTTGGCCATCACGATCAACACCTGGACCAGCGGGTCCCGGCCCGACCGGCGTTCCGGCGCGAGCTCCTCGACGAGCCGGTCGAAGGGCAGGTCGGCGTGGTCCATGGCCTCGGCCACCGAGTCCCGTACGGCGGCGAGCAGGTCGGCGAAGCTCTGCCGCTCGTCGACGCTGCCGCGCAGCACCACGGTGTTGGGGAAGAACCCGATCAGGCCTTCCAGGTCGCTGTCGTCACGCCCCGAGAAGACCGTCCCCACGGCGACGTCCGGCCGGCCCGTGCGCCGGGCCAGCAGCAGCGTGCAGGCCGCCAGCAGCGTCGCGAACAGCGTGGCGCCCTGGTCACGCCCCAGGGCCGCGAGGCGGTCGCGCAGCGCCGGCGGCACGGAGCGCCGGATGCGTGCTGCCGGCCCGGTGCGCGCGGTCCGGGGGCGGTCCCGGGGCAGTTCGAGGGGCTCCATGCCGTCCAGGCGCCGCCGCCAGTACGCCAGGTGACGGTCGGCGCGGCCGGCGGACAGGCGTTGACGTTGCCGCGCGGCGTGGTCCGCGGGGCGCAGGGACAGTGGGGGGAGCGCGGCTGCGGGGTCCGAGCCGGTCACGGCCGCCGTGTAGCAGGCGCCGATTTCGGCGGCGAGCACCTCGTAGGACCAGTCGTCGGTGATGATGTGATGGGCCGTCAGCGTCAACAGGTGCTCGCGCTCGCCGAGCCGGATGAGGCGCGGCCGCAGCAGGGGCAGGGCGGTGAGGTCGAACGGGCGGGCGAGGTCGGCGCGTTGCAGCCGCTCTGCCTCGCGCTCACGTCCGGCTCGCGGCAGTCCGCCGAGATCGCTGCGGGCCACCGCCGGCCGGGCGTGCGGGTGCACGACCTGGACGCAGCGGCCGGCCTCCGTGTCGAACGTGGTGCGCAGGCCTTCGTGCCGCGCGACGACCCGGTGCAGCGCGTCCTCCAGTGCGTCCGCGTCCAGGGGACCGACGAGCCGCAGGGCCAGGCTGACGTGATAGGCCGGGCCGGGGTCGTAGTGGTGCAGGAACCACAACCGCCGCTGACCGAAGGAGGGCTCCGTCCGGACTGTCCCGCGACCTTCGGCGCCGGGCATGCGACCGGGTCCGGAGACGGCCGGGCCGTCGTCCGCATCGTGAGCCGGGCCCTGGACGGAGACGGCCGGGCTGCTGTCCGCACCGGGTTCCGGGACGGGGTGCGGGCGGGCGGCGTCGCTCTCCGCGGCCAGGGTGGCCAGGGTCGGCGCGCGGAAGAGGGCACCGGGGGGCAGCGGAGTGCCGAGGGTGTCGCGAGCGCGCGAGATCACCTGCATGGCGAGGACCGAATCGCCGCCGAGGGTCCGGAAGAAGTCGTCGTGCCGTCCGATCCGCCGCACGCCGAGCACCTCGGCCCAGACCCGGGCCAGCACGCGTTCGGTCGTCGTGCGCGGGGCCTCGGAACCGGCGCCGGCGGGACGCGGCCGACGCGGGTCCGGCAGGGCACGCCGGTCGGTCTTGCCGCCCGGCAGCTGCGGCAGCCGGTGCAGCGTGACGAACACCGCCGGCACCATGTGCTCGGGGAGCCGCGCGGCGAGCCCGGCACGCAGCCGCTCGGCGTCGAGCACGCCGCCGGCGTCGGGCACCACGTACCCGACGAGCCGACGCCGTCCGCTGCCGTCCGCCTTGACGGCGACCGCCGCGGCACGCACCTCAGGGCTCGCGACCAGCGCGTTCTCCACCTCGGCGGCCTCCACCCGATGGCCGTGGATCTTCAGCTGGGCGTCGGTGCGGCCCAGGAAGTCGAGGTGCCCGTCGGCCCTGCGCCGCACCAGGTCCCCGGTGCGGTACAGGCGTGCGCCCGCAGCGCCGAAGGGGTCGGCCACGAAGGCGAGCGCGGTCGTGCCCGGTCGGCCGTGGTAACCGCGCGCCAGGCCCGGCCCGCCGAGGTACAGCTCACCGGTCGTGCCGTCGGGCACCGGGCGCAGGGCGGCGTCCAGGACATGGACGGTGGTACCGGCGAGTGCGGGCCCGACGGGCACGGTCGCGGTGCCGTCGAGCACGCCCTCCCCGTCCAGGAACAGCACGCAGGAATCCACGGTGGTCTCGGTCGTGCCGTAGGCGTTGACCACCGTGCTGCCCGGCGCGACGGCCCGCAGCAGTGCGCGGCAGTCCTCCGTGAGCCAGCCCTCCGACCCGACGGACATCAGCCGCATCCGAGGGATCCGGGTGCCGCGCGAAAGCGCCTCGCGCGCCAGCGCCTTCGCGAGGCTCGGCACCAGCTCCACGGCGTCGCCCCCGCTGCGCGTCACGAGGTCGAAGAGCCGGGGCGGGTCGTTGATCACCTCCTGGGCGGCGATGACGAGGGTGCCGCCCGCGCAGACGGACCGCAGCAGGTCGGCGAAGAACAGGTCGACGGCGAGCCCGGTGACGGACACCAGGGTCAAGGGGTTCTCTGCCAGCCCGTACAGCCGCTCCCAGGCGCTGTGGACGCTCATCAGACTGCCGTGCGTGACCAGGACCCCCTTGGGGGTGCCCGTCGTTCCGGAGGTGTACATCAGGTAAGCGAGGGACCCCATCGCCGGACGCGCCCGGTCAGGCAGAGGGCCCGGCCGTTCGGGCAGTTCGTCGAGCAGGACGGGACGGGGGCCGTCCGGCAGCAGCGGGCCGAGCCGGCGCCGGGTCACCACGAGCCGCAGCCCCGCGTCCTCGGCCGTCCGGCGCAGCCGCTCGGGCGGATGAGCCGGGTCCAGGCCCACGTAGGCGCCACCCGCCCTGAGCACCCCGAGCACGCCCACGGCCATGTCGAGTCCGCGTTCCACACAGAGGCCGACGAGGACGTCCGGGCCGACGCCGAGGTGGGCGAGGTGCCGGGCGAGCCGCTCGGCCCGCGCGTCGAGTTCGCGGAAGGTCAACCTCCGCTCACCGTGGACGACGGCGACCGCGTCCGGCGTCCGGGCCGCCTGCCGCTGGAACAGCTCGTGCACGCGCAATGGCTCCGCCACCGCCGCCATGACCCCTCCGCCACCTCGGTCGCGTTCCCGTCCGCAGGGCGGACGCGTCATTGGGGTCTTGATGATGGTGCGCGGGCATATCACCCCGTTATCCCCGCAACGCGCGTGCCGGACGCTGGGCGGGCCGGCGTCCCGGCGACGTCGTGAGAGGTCGTCAGGGGCCGCAGAGGTTGCAGGTCGCAGAGGTCGCCAGAGGCCGCCAGTGGTTCAGAGGTCGCCGGAGAGACCGAGCCCTGTCAGCGCGCCGACCGGGTCGAGGTCGGGGGTGCCGCGCGGCCACCAGTCGTCGCGGCCCGGCTCGGATTCGTACGCGTACCACAGGCCGTCGCGGCCGAGGCGGAGCTGAAGGTGGCCGTGGGGGTGCGTGAGGTGGTTGCGCCAGGGGCGGAAGGCGGGCAGGTCGGCGGCGAGGAGCAGGGGGCGGGCCCGGTCGAACCGGCCGGCCGGCGGATCCCAGGGCTCCTCCAGGACGGCGAGGCCCTCCAGTCCGCCCTGCCGCCAGGCGGCGACCGCGCGGGCCAGGTCGGCGGGGGTGCGGCCGGCCGCGGCGGCGAGGGAGGAGTACAGCGCCCGACTGCCGGCGGTGAGGCCCGAACCGGGACGGGCCGCGGCCAGGCGGACCGCGTCCTGCCAGAAGGTCAGCCGGCCGACCGGGTCACGGCCGCTGGTCAGCAGGGCGTGGGCGCGGGCGGCGGCGTCCGTGGCCAGCTGGTCCAGGGCGAAGGGGTCCGGGCCGCCGGGGGACGCAGGGTAGGCCGGAGGCTGTTCCGGGTGCGCGGGCGGGGGCAGGGGCGCGGGGAGGGGCGGCAGAGTGCGCGGCTGGAGCGCCTCCTTGGCCCGCACGCCGGGGAGCGGCGCTGGTTCCCTGTCCTGTGCGGCGCGGGCCGCGCGGGTGGCACTGAGCCGGGACAGCGCGTCGAGCAGTTCCCGCTCGCCCCGGCCGCGCAGCAGGAGCAGCACGAACGGGTCGGCGTCGAGCAGCCGGGCGGTCTGGTAGCAGAGTGCGGCGGCGTGCTTGCAGGGGTGACCGCGGTCGGGGCAGCTGCACCGGGGCTCCAGGTCGCCGGGGCCCGGCAGCAGGGGGACGCCGCTCTGCGCCAGTGACCGGGGCATCTCCTTGTCGAGCAGCGCGGCGATGTGTCCGGGCCGGTCGGCCGCGGCCTCCAGGAAGCGGTCCCAGTCGGAGTCGCCGAGGGTGCGCAGGCGCACCTGGACGCGGTAGGGCCGCGGGCGGCTGCCCTGGACGTACGCCAGCACGAGGCCGGGGGTCACCGTGATGGCGTCCACGTGCCCCTGCTCGGCGTACCCCCGCCCGCGCTCCAGCCGCTTGACGTCCAGCGCGCCCTGCTCCAGCGCGGACACCCAGGCGTTCCCCCACCAGCTCTCGGCGAACCGGTCACCCTCCCGGGGCGGGAAGGCCGGGAACGTACGACGCAGGTCGCCGTCCCGGTTCGGTGCGGCCATGGAGCGGGGGGTGGGGGAGGAAGGAGCGGGACCGACGTCCGGCAGCGGGGTCGGCGACACACCGGAGTCGGGCACGCCGGACACGGTCCCTCGCGTCGGCGAGACACCGGAGTCGGGCACGCCCAGCACGGTCCCTCGCGTCGGCGACACACCCTGGTCGGACACGCCAGGCACGGTTCCCCGCGTCGGCGACACACCCTGGTCGGACACGCCAGGCACGGTTCCCCGCGTCGGCGACACACCCTGGTCGGACACGCCAGGCTCCGTTCCCGGTGGCGGCGGACGCTCGGAGTCCGCAGCGGGGTCCTGAGGCATCCGGCCCCTGGTCCCGGCCGCGGAAGCCGCGGATCCTCGCGGCGTTGCCGGACTCTCCGTCGCGTCCTCCGCTTCCCCGGCCCCCGGCTGCGACGGCGCACCCCCGTGCAGCAGCCCGGTCAGGCGCGACGGCGCACCGCCCCGACCGGAGGCTCTCTCCCCACGGTCGGACGGCGACGGCTCCGGCTCGTCCGGCAGGTCCGGCAGGTCCGGCATCCGGAACGCGTCCGACAGCAGCCGCCGTACATCGGGGGCTGCCCCGCCGGCGCCGTGGTCACGGGCCCGCCGGGCTGCCGCCGCCCTGTCGTCCACGAGCTTCTGCCGGGCCCGGCGCCTGCGCCGGGCCCCCTCCCGCTCGGTCTCCTCCCGGGCGCGCCGCGCGTCGTCCCGTGCCGCGCGCAGGGCCTCGCGCGCGACGTCCGCGGCGCGGGGTCCGGCCGGGCCGGCTTCAGCGGTCGGAGTCCGCTCGTGTTCCTCCCACCCGGTTTCCCTCTCCGTCTCCCCGACGTCCGTCTCCGCATCGGCCGTCTCCCCCGCGGTCTCCACCTCTGTGGGCACGTCGGCCGCGCCGGGCGCGGCTGTACTCTCCTGCGGGCCGCGCGACGCTTCCGGCTCCCCGCCTCCTGCGGCCGTGCCGGAGTCCTGTCCTGCCCCGGTGTGCCGCCATCCCCCGATGTGCCGCGCCGTGGCCTCCTCGCCGGTCCGGTCGTCGTCGCCCGGGCCGCTCCCCCGGTGCTCCGACACCGCCTTCCGCAGCGCCTCGCGGGCGATGTCGCCGGGGCGCGGGGCCGGTCCACCCGTGGGTTCCCGGCCCGGAGAGACCGGATCGCCCGCAGGGCTCGGGGAGCCCGGAGAGCCCGGAGACGCCGCCGTGCCGGAATCTCTGCCGGAGTCCGCTCCGGGATCCCTGCGGGACTTCGCTCCGGGATCCCTGCCGGACTTCGCTCCGGGATCCCTGCCGAAGTCCGTTTCGGGATCCGCGCCGGAGTCCGTGCCCGGGTCCCGGGCGGCACGGGCCCTGGCCTCGCGCAGGGCCCGGCGGGCCTCGTCGGCCGGACGGGCGCTCATGGCGTGCTCCCCGGGAACGGGCGGCGGCTCCGACGGGGTGTCATGACGGCCTCCGCAGGGACACCAGGTCCGACAGCTCGCGGTCGGTCAGCTCGGTGAGGGCCGACTCGCCGGAGCCGAGGATCGCGTCGGCGAGGGCCCGCTTGGCCTGGAGCATCTCGGCGATGCGGTCCTCGACCGTGCCCTCGGTGATGAGGCGGTGGACCTGGACGGGCTGGGTCTGGCCGATGCGGTAGGCACGGTCGGTGGCCTGCTCCTCGACGGCCGGGTTCCACCAGCGGTCGAAGTGCACGACGTGGCCCGCGCGAGTGAGGTTCAGGCCCGTGCCCGCCGCCTTGAGGGACAGCACCAGCACCGGGGTCGCGCCCGCCTGGAAGCGGTCGACCATGCGCTCCCGCTCCGGGACCGGCGTGCCGCCGTGCAGGAGGTCGACCGGGACGGCGCGGCCGGCCAGGTGGGAGGTGATGAGACGGGCCATGCCGACGTACTGCGTGAAGACCAGGGCGGAGCCGTCCTCGGCCAGCAGCGTGTCCAGCAGTTCGTCCAGCAGGGCGAGCTTGCCGGACCGGGCGGCGAGCCGGTCGCTCGGCCCCGCGTGCTGCTCCTTCAGGTACAGCGCCGGGTGGTCGCAGATCTGCTTCAGCGAGGTCAGCAGCTTCAGCACCAGGCCCCGGCGCGCCATGCCCTCGGCCGTCTCGATGGCGAGCATCGACTCGCGCACCACCGCCTCGTACAGCGCGGCCTGTTCGCGCGTGAGCGGGACGGGGTGGTCGGTCTCGGTCTTGGGCGGCAGCTCGGGGACGATGCCGGGGTCGGACTTCTTGCGGCGCAGCAGGAAGGGCCGGACCAGGCGGGCCAGACGCTCCACCGCCTGTTCGTCCTCGCCGGACTCCACGGCCCGGGCATGCCGGGCCCGGAAGGACTTGAGCGGACCGAGCAGGCCGGGGGTCGTCCAGTCGAGCAGGGCCCACAGCTCCGACAGATTGTTCTCCACGGGGGTGCCGGTGAGGGCCACGCGCGCGGGGGACGGGATGGTGCGCAGCGCCTTGGCCGTGGCCGAGTAGGGGTTCTTGACGTGCTGTGCCTCGTCGGCGACGACCATGCCCCAGGTCCGCTCGGCCAGGGCGGTGGCCGCCGAGCGCATCGTGCCGTACGTGGTGAGGACGAAACCGCCGTCCAGGCCGGCCAGGCTGCGGTCGGGGCCGTGGAAGCGGCGCACGGGGACGCCGGGGGCGAAGCGGTTGATCTCGCGCTGCCAGTTGCCGAGGAGGGAGGCCGGGCAGACCACCAGGGTCGGTTCGCTGCGGGCCCGCTTCAGGTGCAGCGCGATGAGCGTGACGGTCTTGCCGAGGCCCATGTCGTCGGCGAGGCAGCCGCCGAGGCCGAGGGAGGTCATCAGGTCGAGCCAGGCCAGGCCGCGGAGCTGGTAGTCACGCAGGGTGGCGTGCAGGCCGGGCGGCGGGTCGGCCGGGCGGATCCCGGCGGTGAGGCGGTCGCGCAGGGCGGCCAGGGCGCCGACCGGCACGGCCTCCACGGTCTCGCCGTCCACCTCGGCCGTGCCGGTGAGGGCGACGGACAGCGCGTCGACCGGGTCGAGCAGTCCGAGGTCCCGCTTGCGGGCCTTGCGGACGAGGGCCGGGTCGACCAGCACCCAGCGGTCCCGCAGCCGGACGACCGGCCGGTGCGCCTCGGCGAGGGCGTCCATCTCGGCGTCCGTGAGCGGGTCACCGCCGAGGGCGAGCTGCCAGCGGAAGCCGAGGAGGTCCTCGCTCTCGAAGAAGCCGGTGCCGTCGGTCGCGGAGCCGGGCGCGGGACGGACCACCGCCGTGGCGGACAGGTCCTGTGCGAGGTCCCTCGGCCAGTGCACGGCGACGCCCGCCGCGGCGAGCCGGGTGGCGGCGATCCCGAGCAGGTCGCTCAGTTCCTCCTCCGTCAGGGCCAGCACGTCGGGCACGTCCTGCTCGGAGAGCCGGTCGAGCGGCGGCCAGACGCGGGCGGCGCGGCGGACGGCGAGGGCCGCGTCGACGCGCGCGCGGGGGCCGAAGGCGTCGCCGGCCTCGCCCGCCCACAGGGCCGCCGCGTCGGCGACGAGGGTGGGGTCGGCGAGGCTGTGCACCTGCACGACGGCCGCGCCGGCGCTGCGCGCGCCGCCGTCGGGGGTGTCGTCGAACAGGTCGTAGGCCGAGAGGTCCAGACGGAGCGAGATCCGCACGCCGGCGTCCATGCCGGCGGCGACCTCGGCGGCCCAGTCGTGGGCGCCGGGCAGCGGGGTGGCCTCGCGGGCGGCGAAGGGGCGTCCGGTGCCGTGGGGCGCGGCCGGGGTGCGCGGCAGGGTGTCGGCGACCGCGTCCAGGAAGGCGCGTACGAGCGCCTCCGGCTCGGGCAGGCAGATCGGGCCCGGGCCGGGCAGCGGGACGGCGTGGCCCTCGTACGGCAGGGCGGCGGCCACCGCGCGCAGGTGCGCGATGTCGTCCGGGTCGAGGGGGCCCGCGCGCCAGGCGTCGTGTCCCGTGGCGGTGAGGCCGGGCAGCAGCCGGCCGCGCGCGGTCAGCCGCAGGGCGTGCAGGGCGGCCGCGCCCCAGCAGGCCGTGGCGGGGTGGGCCGCCGGGTCGTGCCGGGCGCGCACCAGCAGGGGCAGGGCCGTCTCCAGCGGGAGGGACAGCGCCGGGGTGGTGTGCCGGCGGACGGCCACCCCGTGCCGGCGGACGACGGTCAGTTCCGTGCCGTCGAGCGGCTTGGCGCCGCCGGTCGCCTCCATGGCGCCGGTAGTTTCCATGGCGCCGGTCGCTTCCGAGCCACCGGCCGGCAGCCTGCCCCGGAGCGGTCCCCCGCCGCGGGCCGGTTCCATGGCTCCGGTCGGTCCCGCGTCGCCGGTCGCTTCCCTCGCGCCGGCGGGCAGCGGTCCGCCGTCGGGGTCCCAGAAGGCGATGCGTCCCTCGCGTGGGAGGGGCGCGGGCAGGAAGACGGCCGCGAGCCGGAGCGGGACCGCCGTGTCGCCCGCCCGTCCGGTCACCGTCGCCGTGTCGCCCATACGTCCTGCCACCTCCCGCCCGCCTGTCGGACCAGTCGTCTCCGACTCTACGGGCGGGGTCCGACAATCGGCCCCGGCAGCGGGGTCAGGGCACCGTCCGGGACACGACGTACACCCACGGGTACGCCGGGTTGGACAGGTCGACGACGACGTCGTGCGTCGGGGCCGGGTTCTTCTGCTTGTGGACGAAGCCGTACCAGCCGTCGCCCTCGGGGAACTTCCAGCCGGTGACCTTGCGGTCGCGGGCGCCGATGGTGACGTCGCCCTGCTTCAGGTCCGCGCGGGTCATGCCCAGGCCGGTCAGATAGGCGTCCAGGCCGGCCGTGTTGGTCTCGAACTGGGCGTACAGGCGGCTGGTCTTCCAGTTGTTGGTCTCGTAGTACGCCACGTGCCAGGCGGGGTGCGGGATCGGCACCTGATAGATGCGGCGCTGGAGTTTGGAGGGCCAGCCCTCGGTGAGGCCGGTCGCCGAGTACTTGGCCTCCTTGTCCTTGCCGCTGTCCCGGCTCTGGTTGGCGGAGATCACCAGATAGCCGGCCGGGATGCCGATGAGCAGCACGATGATCAGCAGGGTGAGCGCCCTGCGGCGGATCATGTGGCGGCGGTCCTCGGCGGGGCGGTCCGGCTCGCCGGGCCAGGGACCCTGGTGGGGCAGGGAGGCGGTCACAGGGTCTCCTGGCTGCTGCGCAATGACTGCGTGTACCGCTCGTAGCGCTCGAAGCGCTCCACGCGGCGGCGCTTGGCGCGGCGGAAGCGACGGGCGACCAGCCGGGCCAGATCGGCGGCGCCGACCATGCCGGCCTCGGGGCCGAGCTGGGCGCGCACGATCCGGGCCTCGGGGCGGTAGCCGCGGCCGGTGAGGTGCCGCTTGAAGGCGTCCCGGGCCGGGCCGATCAGCAGGTCGTCGGCGGCCGAGACGCCGCCGCCGATGACGAAGCAGGACGGGTCGAGGGCGGCGGCGAGGTTGGCGATGCCGACGCCGAGCCACTGGCCGATGTCCTGGAGCAGCTCGATGCACATGGCATCGCCGTCGCGGGCCAGCTCGGTGATCATCGGGCCGGTGATGTCGCCGATGCTGCCCTTGACGTGCTCGATGATCCCGTACGCGACCGGGGAGTCGGCGGCGGCCAGCTCACGGGCCTCGCGGACCAGGGCGTTGCCGGAGCTGTACTGCTCCCAGCAGCCGCGGTTGCCGCAGGGGCAGCGGTGGCCGCCGGGCACGACCTGCATGTGGCCGAACTCGCCGGCGACGCCGTACTTGCCGCGCTTGACCTGGCCGTCCTCCAGGATCGCGCCGCCGATGCCGGTGCCGAGGGTGATCATGACCAGGTGGTCCTCGCCGCGGCCGGCGCCGAAGCGCCACTCGGCCCAGGCGGCGGTGTTGGCGTCGTTGTCGACGAGCACCGGGACGGACAGGCGGCTGGCGAGGCGGTCCCTGAGGGGTTCGTTGCGCCAGGACAGGTGGGGGGCGAAGAGCACGCGGTTGCGGTCGGCGTCGACCCAGCCGGCCGCGCCGATGCCGACGGCGTGCACGTCGTGCCGGTCGGAGAGGTCCAGGACCAGCTCGGCGATGGTGTCCTCGACGACCTTGGGGCTCTTGGACTTGTCCGGGGTCTCCGTGCGGAGCTTCTCCAGGATGTTGCCGTCGGCGTCGACGACGCCCGCCATCACCTTCGTACCGCCGATGTCGATGCCGACCGTGGGCACGCGGGGTGCCGTCAGGTGCGAGCGGCGCTCCCGGGTGCCGACGGTGCGGAGCACGGTGGCACGGCGGGAGCCGATGGGGGCGGTGAAGTCGCGGTAGGTGCTCATCGGGCCCGATTCTGCCTCACGGGACGCAACGGTGCGGAGCACAGGGGTGGTGCGGATCATCGCCACGTGCCGGCCGTCGGGGGCTTGTCGTGCAGTTCCCCGCGCCCCTCAACAGCGTGACCATCACGTCCGGACGAGCAACTGGAACTCGAACGAATAGCGCGTCGGGCGATAGGTGTGTGTGCCGTATTCCACTGCCCGGCCCGTGTCGTCGAACGTCACGCGCTGCATGGTCAGCAGCGGGGCTCCCGTCTCCTCCGCCAGTCGCTCCGCCTCCTCCGTCGTGGCCGCCCGGGCGCCGATCGACTGGCGGGCGCTGTGGAGGGTGATGCCGGCCGCGCGCATCAGGCGGTACAGGCCCGTCGTCTCCAACTGGCCGGTGTCGAGGTCGATCAGGCCGGGGGGCAGGAAGTTGCAGAGGTGGGCCATGGGCTCGCCGTGGGCCAGGCGGAGCCGTTCCACGCGGTGGACGTCGCTGTCCTCGGCGACACCGAGGGCGGCGGCCACCTCGGCGGAGGCGGGCACGACCGTGTTGACGAGGACCCGGGTGGCGGGCCGCTGGCCCGCCGCCTCCAGGTCGTCGTAGAGGCTGCTGAGCTCCAGCGGGCGCTTGACCTGGCTGTGCACGACCTGGGTGCCGACGCCGCGGCGGCGGACGAGGAGGCCCTTGTCGACGAGCGACTGGATGGCCTGGCGGACGGTCGGCCGGGACAGCCCGAGCCGGGCGGCGAGCTCGATCTCGTTGCCCAGCAGGCTGCCGGGCGTCAGCGTGCCGTGCTCGATCGCGGCCTCCAGCTGCTGGGACAGCTGGAAGTACAACGGCACGGGGGAACTGCGGTCCACGCTGAGCTCTAGCTGCACGGTCGGGTCCACTTCTGGTTTCGGCACGCGCTGAGCGTAGCTCCGTGCGTTGTTGACGGGAAGTTGTGTAGTCAGATTGTCCGGACATACAGATTGACAGCGGCGGCCCGTGCCCGCACTTTGTTTCCATGCGCATCGGCGTCATCGGGACGGGCCGCATCGGCACGATCCACGCGAACACCCTCAGCAGGCACCGTGACGTGGGGTCCTTGATCCTCACGGACGCGGACCCCGCGCGGGCCCAGGACCTGGCGCATCGCCTGGGCGAGACGGCGGCGCCCGGCGTGGAGGAGATCTTCCGCTGGGGAGTCGACGCCGTGGTGATCACGACGGCCACGTCGGCCCACGCCGAACTGATCGGTCGGGCAGCACGCTCGGGCCTGCCGGTGTTCTGCGAGAAACCCATCGCGCTGGACCTGCCGGGGACGCTGAGCGCGATCGCCGAGGTCGAGACGGCCGGGACGGTCCTGCAGATGGGCTTCCAGCGCCGCTTCGACACGGGCTACGCGGGTGCGCGCGAGGCCGTGCGCTCGGGCCGGCTGGGGCGGCTGCACACCGTGCGGGCGCTGACCAGCGACCAGGCGCCGCCGCCGGCCGCGTGGCTGCCGGTGTCCGGCGGGCTGTACCGGGACACGCTGATCCACGACTTCGACGTGCTGCGCTGGGTGACGGGCCGGGAGGTGGCGGACGTGTACGCGACCGGGTCGGACGCCGGGCCGGCGATGTTCCGCGAGGCCGGGGACGTCGACACCGGCGCGGCGCTGCTCACCCTCGACGACGGCACGCTCGCCACGGTCACCGGTGCCCGGCTGAACGGGGCGGGCTACGACGTGCGCATGGAGCTGGCCGGGGAGCGCGACCAGATCGTGGTGGGTCTGGACGACCGCACGCCGATCGCGTCCACCGAGCCGACGGGGCCGCCGGCCGCGGACAAGCCCTGGGCGGGCTTCCTGGAGCGCTTCGGCCCGGCCTACGAGGCCGAGCTGAACGCGTTCGTGGAGGTCGTCCGGGGCGAGCGGGCCAACCCGTGCGACGGGCGGGAGGCCCTGCAGGCGCTGCGGGTGGCCGAGGCGTGCGAGGTCTCGCGCCGGGAGCGCAGGCCGGTGCGGCTCGCGGAGATCCCCGGCGGGGCCGCCGCGTTCGCCTGAGGGCCCCCCGGCTCAGCTCTCGTCCGGCTCCTCGTCCAGGAGTCCCGCGTCGTAGGCGAGCAGCGCGATCTGCACGCGGTTGTTGAGGCCGAGTTTGGCCAGGACGCGGGAGACGTGCGTCTTGACGGTGGCGACGCTCATGTACAGGCCGGTGGCGATCTCGGCGTTGGACAGGCCCCGGCCGACCGCGACGGCGACCTCGCGCTCACGGTCGTTGAGGGCGGCCATGCGCGTGCGGGCGCGCGTGCGGCGGGTGTCGGCGGCGGTGCCGACGGCGTGCCGCACCAGCTGGCGGGTGACGGTGGGCGACAGGACCGGGTCGCCGGCCGCGACGCGGCGCACCGCGGCGAGGATCTCGGCGGGCGGGGTGTCCTTCAGGACGAACCCGGCGGCACCCGCGCGCAGGGCCCGCAGCACCTGCTCGTCGGCGTGGAAGGTGGTGAGGACGACCACCTGCGGGCCCTCCTGGCGGGCGCGCAGCCGCTCGGTGGCGGTGAGGCCGTCCACCGTCGGCATCCGGAGGTCCATGAGCACGACGTCGGGGCGGGTGCGGTCGACGAGGGACTCCACCTCGTCGCCGTCGGCGGCCTCGCCGACGATCTCGATGTCGTCGGCCCCGCCCAGCATGAGGGACAGCCCGGCCCGCACCAGCGGATCGTCGTCGACGAGGAGGAGTCTGATCGCAGTCATGGCCCTTACGTAATCACGGCCCCCACGGCAGCCACGCCCGTACGGCGAACCCGCCCTGCGGGGTGGGGCCGTGCTCCAGGCTGCCGCCCGCCAGGGTCGCCCGTTCCGTCAGGCCGATCAGGCCCTGCCCGGAGCCGGGGACGGGGGGCACCTCCCCTTCCGGGGCCGGGTTGCGCACGCAGACGGTGATGCCGTCGCCGGGCGCGCCGGCGACCGAGACCGTGACCTCCGTGCCGGGGGCGTGCTTGCGGGCGTTGGTCAGGCCCTCCTGGGCGATCCGGTAGGCGGTGCGGCCGACGGAGGACGGGACGGCGGCCGGGTCCGCCACGCGCAGGTCCAGGGAGACCTTCATGCCCGCCTCCCGGGACTCGGCGACCAGCGTGTCCAGCGCCCCGAGCGTGGGCTGGGGCCGGCCGGTGTCGTCCGGCTCGGCCGCCCGCAGGACGCCGATGATCTCCCGCAGGTCCTGCAGCGCCTCGTGGGCGCTCTCGCGGATCACGCCCGCGGCGCGTGCCGTCTCCGCCGGGGGCGCGTCCGGCCGGAACTCCAGGGCGCCCGCGTGCACGCTGAGCAGCGTCAGCCGGTGCGCGAGCACGTCGTGCATCTCGCGGGCGATGGCCTCGCGGGCGAGCCGCTGCGCCTGCTCGGCCCGCAGCCGCGCCTCCGTCTCCGCCCGCCGGGCGCGGTCCCTGAGGCTGACCATGAGCTGCCGCTTCGCCCGCACGAACATGCCCCAGCCGATGATCGCCACGGTGAGCAGCATGGCGAACGGCACGCTCACCACGTAGGGGATGTCGAGGTCGGGGCGCAGCCAGTAGTAGAGCGGGACCAGCGCGGTGTTGACGCCGCCGACCCAGGCCGCGTACCGGAACGGGCGGTGCACGGCCAGGGTGAACAGCGCGATGATGCCGGCGCCGCCCGCGGTGTCCGAGACGAAGGTGACGGGGACCATCGCCACGGCCAGCCCGAGCGGCCAGCGGCGCCGCAGCCAGACCGCCGCGCAGGCGAGCGCCCCCACCACCTGGTCGAGGACGGCCAGCCCTGGCGGGACGTTCGGGTTCTGGCGGAGCGCGTCGAGTGCCGTGAGGCCCACGATCACGGCGAACAGGAAGCAGGAGAAGTCCACGATCCAGTCGCGGGCGGTGCGCCGGGGCCGCCGCCCGTTCCCCGCGGCGCCGGGGTCGAGTTCGTGGAGCACGGCGGAGGGGATGAACCACCGGGGTCCGGTGAACAACGCCGGTGTCTCCTCGGCCGGCACCGGGGAGGTCCGCCCCGCCTTCTCACCATTCACGGTCGACAAATCTACGCAGCCCGGGTCCGTTCCACGGCTCCGCGGACCGGATCGCCGACCAAAGTCGTCCCGCCGCAGACTTTCGTCGCGGCCGGCCCGCCCGGATGGGGGACTTCGGTCCGGGGATGCTCGCCCCGCGGCCGATGCGCGTCGGGGGTCCGCGGGGTGAGGGTCGGCAGACATGAAGCAGGTACTGGAGATTCTCGGCTTCCTCGCCCTGGTGCAGGGCGTGGCGGGCCTGGTGCACGAGTTCACCGACTGGGACTGGGGCCTGGTGCAGCGCCTGGGGTTCCTGGACGGTCACGAGATCTACGCGAGCGTCGCCCTGCTGGTGCTGGGCGTCGCCCTGTTCGCGGCGGCCGGGAGCCGGAAGTCCGTGTGACGCCGTCGGAGCGCGACGGACTTCCGGCGGGTGCGTGCCGGGGTGGGGTCCCGGTCAGCGGGCGTGGTCAGCAGCCGTGGTCGATCAGGTCGAACGACGCGTAGTGGTCGGCCGTGTAGTAGTCCTCCTGGCTGCGCTCACCGGTGACGATGCGCCGGGCCCCGCGGGTGGAGGAGCCCGGGGTGATGACCGTGTACTCGTGGTAGTAGCCGGACGACTGGCTGGGCAGGATGCCCTCCCGGTTCTGGAAGACGGTGCCGTCCTGGTCGAACGGGTAGGGGCCGCCCTGCTCGATCAGGTCGAGCGTGTCGTGGGCCTGGGAGGGCAGGGCGCTGTAGCAGATGTCGCCGACGGCGGTGGGGGCCGCGTCGGCGGTCGTGGCGGTGAGGGTGCCACCGACGAGGAGGGCGGACAGGAGGGCGGCTGCTGCGCCGAGCCGCGAGGCGCGTGGGGGGAAATTCATGCGCACATGATGACGCGCGTAGACAGTGGCATGTCAATGACAAGACGAGAGATTTTCCCGTCAAGTCCAATGAGTTCGCGCGAAGTTAACCGACCTGCGGAGGTGGACGGCCGCCCGGCGCCAAGCCCGCACCCAGGCCCGCACCCACGCCTAGGCGTCCTCCGGCAGTCCGAACTCGCCGTACTGCGGGCGGCCCGCCACGTCGTACGTCTGCACGGAGACGCCCGCGCCGGTGACACTGCCCCCGGCGTGCTCGAAGGCGGTCGGTACGGCGCCCTCCGGGAACAGGCGGAAGCCCGAGCCGAGCACGACCGGGAAGGTCAGCAGGTGGAGGGTGTCGACGAGGCCGAGCGCCACCAGGTGGCGGACGAGCGCCCCGCTGCCGTGCACCTGGACCTCGCCGTCGGTGCGCTCCTTCAGGGCGGTGACCTCCTCGGCGAGATCGCCGGAGAGCACGGTGGTGCCCGCCCACTCCGGGTCGGTCAGGGTCGAGGAGGGGACGTACTTCGGAAGGGAGTTCAACTTGGCGGCGACCGGGTCGGCGGGGTCGGTCACCTTCGGCCAGTAGGTGGCGAAGATGTCGTAGGTCCGGCGGCCCAGCAGGAAGGCGGCCGGGCGGGCGAAGACCTCGTTGATGAACCGGCCGAAGTCCTCGTCGGCGTACGGGAAGCTCCAGCCGCCGTGGGTGAAGCCGCCGCGGGTGTCCTCCTGCGGGCCGCCGGGGGCCTGGTAGACGCCGTCGAGGGTGATGAAGAGGGTGGAGACGAGCTTGCCCATGGCGGGTGCCTTCCTTCCGGGTCGCGCGGGGGCTCTGCGGCCCTGGTGTCATCGGTTCAGACCCCGCCGGCCGGCGCAACTCATCGCTGGGCCGTCCGGAGCCTCGCGGTCCGCGAGTTCGACGTCCGTTCGCCGCCAGCGTGGTCGCGTCCCCGCCGCTGGGATGGAGACATGACTTCTCAAAAAATGCTGGACGGCAAGGTGGCTCTCGTGACCGGCGGGAGCCGTGGGATCGGCGCGGCGACGGCTCTGCGGCTGGCGCAGGAGGGCGCGGACGTGGCGGTCGGGTACGCGCACGGAAAGGAAGCGGCCGAGGAGGTCGTCCGGGCGGTGGAGACGCGGGGGCGCCGGGCGGTGGCGGTGCGCGCGGACGCGGCGGATCCGGCCGAGGCCGCCGGCGTGGTGCAGGCGGCGGCCGAGGCGCTGGGCGGCCTCGACGTCCTGGTGAACAACGCGGGTGTGGGGGTGCTCGGGCCGCTGGAGACGCTGTCCCTCAGGGAGGTGGACCGGGTCCTGGCGGTGAACGTCCGCGCCGTCTTCCTGGCCTCCCAGACGGCCGCCGCGCTGATGGGCGAGGGCGGGCGGATCATCACGATCGGCAGCTGCATCGCCCAGCGGGTGCCGGGGCCGGGCGGCACGCTCTACGCGATGAGCAAGGCCGCGCTGACCGGCCTGACGAAGGCGCTGGCCAGGGAGCTGGGCGGGCGGGGCATCACCGCGAACCTCGTCCATCCCGGCCCGATCGACACGGACATGAACCCGGCGGACGGCCCGTACGCGGCCGGACAGGCGGCGATGACGGCCCTGGGCCGCTTCGGCACGGCCGGGGAGGTGGCGTCGACGGTCGCGTACCTGGCCGGGGCGACATTCGTGACAGGAGCGGAATTCGCCGTGGACGGCGGCCACGCGGCATGACCCCCACCCACCGGCTCGCCGCCCGCGGCGCCCCGGGCCGGCGCGGCACGCGGGGACCCACCCTTGCCAGCCGCGCGAACAGTGCCCAGGCGCGGTACAACGTGCGAAGCGCACCGGGCCGGTGCGGCACGCCGGACCCGCCGGTGCTCTTTCGCGCGTGCCGACCCTGAGACCCGGTGCAGCGCACGAAGCACACCGGCACCTGTCCCGCGCGTGCGGCACCTCGGACCGGTGCGGCACGCAGGACACACCGTTGCTCTCCCGTGCGCGCGGAACGCGGGGCCGGCGCAGCCCGCGACGCACACCGGGCCGGTGCGGCACGCGGGGGCCCACCCTCGTCGCGGTCCCGCGAACGGTGCCCGGCCCCGGTGAAGCGCGCGAAGCGCACCGGCATCGTTCCGCGCGTGCGGCGCCTCGGCCCAGCAGCCAGCCGGCGGCGGGCGGTGACAGGCCGGATGGGGCCCGGGCACATCCGGATCGCGGGGCGCGCCGGGGCTGTTCGTCCCGGGCGGCCCGCGGGTCCGTCGGGTGGTTCAGCCGCCCAGTTCCTGGTGGCGGGCCGCCAGGCGGGTCGTGCCCTGGTCGGTGAGGGAGCCGAACAGGCGCAGGCGGGAGATGCCGCCGTCCGGGAAGATGTCGACACGCGCGTGCGTGCCGACGGCCGGCTCCGGCAGGACGAAGCGGTGGTTCGTGTCGGGCTGGAGGCGGGTGCGGGGCAGGATCTCCCGCCACTCCCCGTCCTCGCCGTCCTTGACGGACACGGACGCCCAGCCGGCGCTGTTGCCCTTCAGGTAGGCCGTGTCGATCTCGACCGCGCGGATCCGGGACTGGGCGACCAGGCGGTAGCGGATCCAGTCGTTGCCCTGGTCGCGGCGGCGGCGCGTCTCCCAGCCGTCGTCCATCTTCCGGGAGCGGCCCGGCTGGATGGTGTGGGTGGCGGGCGAGTAGAACCGGTCGGACGCGTCCTCGACCTGACCGCCGTTCTCCAGGGCGACGACGTCGAAGGCGCCCAGGACCGTCAGCCACGCGGGGTCGGGGACGACCTCGCCGTACACGCGCAGGCGGGCGATGCCGCCGTCGGGGTGCTGGTTGACCCGCAGGTGCGTGAAGCGCTGCTCGACGGCGACGGCGAAGCCGTTCGCCGCGTGGCCGCCGACCGCCGTGCGCGGTACGAGGGTCGTCCACTTCACGTCGTCGCCGAGGAGTTCCTCCGGCGCCGGGGAGCCCTCGACGCAGGTGCCCTCGACGGACACGGCCTGCGGGTAGTTGCCGCGGAAGTGGGCGGTGTCGACGACGATCCCGCGGATGACGCCCGGGGCGCCGAGGCGGACCAGGGCCCAGTCGTGGTCCTCGGCGGCCGGCCACGGGTGCTCGGCGGAGGCGCCCCGGCGGCGGCGCGTCTCCCAGCCGTCCATGATCTTGCCCTTGTGCCCGAAGTGCTCCGGGTCGAACTCGGCCCGCTCGGGCACCAGCAGGTTCTCGCGCTGGGCGAAGAACTCGTCGTTGGCGGCGATGACTCCGGCCCCGAGGCGCCGGTCGGCCAGGTCGGCGTACTGGGTGAAGGGGAAGTCGGCGGTGCGGTAGTCCGCGTAGGGGTCGCCGCCTCCGTAGGGGTGCGCGTCGCCGGTGAAGCTGGGGATCGCCGTCACGATGATCAGGTCTTCCTTTCGGGTGTCCGGGAGGGGAGTCAGTGGGTCCGGGTGAGGAGCCACCCCTTCGGTTCGGTGAACTCGCCGTCCGCGACGATGCGCTGCCCGCGCAGCCAGGTGGACTTCACGACGCCGTACAGGGTCCTGCCGGCGTAGGCCGTGACGCGGT
Source organism: Streptomyces sp. NPDC085932 (assembly GCF_044540525.1). Taxonomy (NCBI): domain Bacteria; kingdom Bacillati; phylum Actinomycetota; class Actinomycetes; order Kitasatosporales; family Streptomycetaceae; genus Streptomyces; species Streptomyces sp. NPDC085932. The sequence continues at coordinate 516,824 of NZ_JBITSJ010000001.1, read as the reverse complement.
TGCGGTGCTGCAGGGAGGCCGGGTCGACGGTGAAGGTCTCGTCGGGGGCGAGGACGGCGAAGTCGGCGTCGCGTCCGGCGGCAATGGCGCCCTTGCGGTCGTCGAGCCCGACCAGGGCGGCGGTCCGTGCCGACATCCAGCGGACCACGTCCTCCAGACCGTGCCCGCGCCCGCGCGCCTCGGTCCACACCGCCGCGAGGCTCAGCTGGAGCCCGGAGATGCCGCCCCAGGCCGTCGCGAAGTCGTCGGTCTTGAGGTCGGCGGTGGACGGGGAGTGGTCGGTGACGACGCAGTCGATGGTGCCGTCGGCCAGCGCCTGCCAGAGCAGGTCCTGGTTGGCGGCCTCGCGGATCGGCGGGCAGCACTTGAACTCGCTGGCGCCGTCGGGGACTTCCTCGGCGGTGAGGGTCAGGTAGTGGGGGCAGGTCTCGACGGTGATGCGCACGCCCTCGGCCCGCGCCTCGGCGATCATCGGCAGGGCGTCGCTGGAGGACAGGTGCAGCACGTGCACCCGCGCGTCCAGGGCCTTGGCCTCGCGGATGAGCCGGGCGATGGCGGTGTCCTCGGCGTCCCGGGGGCGGGAGGCGAGGAAGTCGGCGTACCGGGGACCGGGGTGCTGCGGGGCGGAGGCGAGGAGGTGGGGGTCCTCGGCGTGCACGATGAGCAGACCGCCGAAGGCTGCGATCTCGGCCATGGCGCGGGCGAGCGCGTCCTGCTCCAGGTGCGGGAACTCGTCCACGCCGGAGGGCGACAGGAACGCCTTGAAGCCGAACACGCCGGCCTCGTGCAGCGGGCGCAGGTCCTTGAGGTTGTCGGGCAGGGCGCCACCCCAGAAGCCGACGTCGATGTGCGCCTTGTCGGCGGCGACCTGCTGCTTGGTGCGCAGGTGGGCGACGGTGGTGGTGGGCGGCAGGGAGTTCAGGGGCATGTCGACGAGGGTCGTGATGCCACCGGCCGCGGCGGCGCGGGTGGCGGTCCAGAAGCCCTCCCACTCGGTGCGGCCGGGGTCGTTGACGTGCACGTGGGTGTCGACCAGCCCGGGCAGCAGGACGTGGTCGCCCAGGTCCTCCAGGCGGGCACCGCCGGGCACCGGGGCGTCGTACGGGAGGACGGCCGTGATCGTCCCGTCGGAGACCGCGACCGACGCGGCGCGGGTCCCCTCGGGAGTGATGACACGCGTCGAGCGGAGCACCAGTTCGGCGTCGGACACCGCGAACCCCTTTCTTCAACAATCTGTTGAAAGAGTCTTCACTCCCGCTCCGGCTCCGTCAAGGGCACACTGCTACAGGACGGCACCGGCGGCCGCCCCCTGGACTTTTCCACGAAGCGGAATTAACATACCGGGAAGCGAAATGCTACCCGAAAGGAACGCCCCGTGCCGACGTCCAGCGCCAGCACCACCGACTCCGCCCGGTCCTCGTCCAACGGTGGGGTCCAGTCCCTGGAGCGCGCCTTCGACCTGCTCGAACGGATGGCGGACGCGGGCGGCGAGGTCGGCCTGAGCGAGCTGTCCGCGAGCAGCGGACTGCCCCTGCCGACCATCCACCGCCTGATGCGCACGCTGGTGGCCTGCGGATACGTTCGGCAGCAGCCCAACCGGCGGTACGCGCTGGGCCCCCGCCTGATCCGCCTGGGCGAGTCGGCCTCCCGCCTGCTGGGCACCTGGGCGCGGCCGTACCTGGCGCGCCTGGTGGAGGAGACCGGCGAGACGGCGAACATGGCGCTGCTGGACGGGGACGAGATCGTCTACGTGGCGCAGGTGCCGTCGAAGCACTCGATGCGCATGTTCACGGAGGTCGGCCGGCGCGTGCTGCCGCATTCCACCGGCGTCGGCAAGGCCCTGCTGGCCGGCTTCCCGCCGGAGGAGGTGCGCGCGCTGCTGGCCCGTACGGGCATGCCCGCCGCCACGGAGAAGACGATCACGACGGCCGACGGGTTCCTCGCGGCGCTGGAGGACGTCCGCCGCCAGGGCTACGCCATCGACGACAACGAGCAGGAGATCGGGGTCCGTTGCCTCGCGGTGCCGGTGCCCGACTCCCCCACCGCCGCCGCCATCTCCATCTCCGGCCCGGCGGGCCGGGTCACGGAGGCGGCGACGGAGAAGATCGTGCCGGTGCTCCAGCAGGTCGCCGACGACCTGTCCCGGGCACTCGCCAGCCAGACCCCCGCGTAACGCGCCGGTCGGCCCCCGCGAAACGCGCTCCGGCCGGACCCCGCACAACGCGCCCCGGCCGGACCCCGCACAACGCGGCGCACACCGCCCCGCGGGACCGCGCTCCACCGGCCGGCCCGGATCCGACGCCGTGCACGGCCCACAGGGGCGTCCGCGCGCCCGGATCCGGCTCACGGCGTTCGCGAGACGCGTGTGCCCGGAGGTCGAGCTCCGCGACGGCCATCGGGGACCCGCCCGCGGCGCCGCCCGGGCCGGGCTATCCCTGCCCGCGCACCGGCCCGCCGAAGAGGTCCACCGCCCGGCGGACCTCCGCCAGGCCCGGGGAGAGCGCACTCACCGAGCCGATCGCGCCTGCGATGAGCAGCAGGGAGCGGCGCAGCCGCGGGACCTCGGGGACGCCGCCGGCGGCCATGGCCGCGAGGGCGGCCAGTTCCTCCTCGGCGATGCTCCGGTCGGCGAACTCGCCGGGATGGGCGGCCAGACGACGCCGCAGCCGGGCCACGGCGGAGCACAGCTCCGCCACCCGCGGATCCTCGTCGCCGCCGGCCACAGGCCCCTGCCGCTTCCGCTCCACGCTCCGCAACACAGTCCTCCCCCTCGCACCTCGTCGTGCGCGTGCCGCCCCGGCACCGAGCCTCCGCACCCGGCGCTGCCCGCACGCCCGGCCGGTCGGTGCGGGCGACAGTAAACGACGCGGACCACCGGGCGCCAGTCCATTGCGTCATCGACTTGCTCCGCTGCGTGACGACCTGGCCCTGGATTCGTGCGGTATGCAGGATCCATGACGACACGGAAGACGACGGACGAGGCGGCTGCGGTCGCCCTGCTGCTCGCCGCGGGGGGCGGGCGGCGGCTGGGCGGCCGCCCCAAGGCCCTGCTGCCCCACCGGGGACGTCCGCTGGTGGAGCACGCGGTGCGGATCCTGCGCGAGGGCGGCTGCACCCGTGTGCACGTGGTGCTGGGCGCACGGTCCGACGAGGTGCGCGCCCGGGCCGAGTTGGCGGACTGCGTCCTCGTCGACAACCCCGCGTGGGAGCAGGGCATGGGGACGTCCCTGCGGGCCGGACTGGAGTCGCTCGCCGGTTCGGACGCCCGGGCCGCCCTGGTCTCGCTCGTCGACCAGCCCGGCATCGGCCCGGAGGCGGTGGCCCGCGTGCTCGGGGCGTACACGGGCGAGGAATCCCTGGTGTCGGCCGCGTACGACGGGGTGCGCGGCCATCCGGTGCTGTTCGGCGCCGCGCACTGGGCCGGTGTCGCCGCGACTGCCACCGGGGACCGGGGGGCACGCGCCTACCTGAGGGAGCACGCACCGGCGCTGACGCTCGTGGAGTGCGCGGACGTGGCCCGGCCCTTCGACATCGACACCGAGGCCGACCTGGCCCACCTGGAGTGAGCGGGGTGGCACGGAGAGCCACCTTGCCTCGACCCGGAGAATCTCGACATCAACAGACCATTGAACTTCCACCATGAGGAAACTACTATCCACTGTTCAGAGGCGCCCGATGGCTCCCCGGGCGCCGAACGCCGTATCCGGGAAGACTGGCACCGGGTGCCACCGCCGGCTCGTCTTCACAGCTCGCTGAAGGAAGTGACCGTTCATGTCCGCTCCAGCGCCGTCCCCGCTGGCCATCGTCGACGCCGAGCCCCTGCCCCGGCAGGAGGAGGTCCTCACCGAAGCGGCGCTCGCCTTCGTGGCCGAGCTGCACCGGCGGTTCACTCCCCGGCGTGACGAACTCCTCGCCCGCCGTGCCGAGCGCCGCGCCGAGATCGCCCGCACCTCCACCCTCGACTTCCTCCCCGAGACCGCCGCCATCCGCGCCGACGACTCCTGGCAGGTCGCCCCGGCCCCGGACGCCCTGAACGACCGCCGGGTCGAGATCACCGGCCCCACCGACCGCAAGATGACCATCAACGCCCTCAACTCGGACGCGAAGGTGTGGCTCGCGGACTTCGAGGACGCCTCCGCGCCCACCTGGGAGAACGTCGTCACGGGCCAGCTCAACCTGATCGACGCCTACACCCGGAACATCGACTTCACGGACCCGAAGTCGGGCAAGTCCTACGCCCTGAAGGCGAACGAGGAGCTCGCCACGGTCGTCATGCGCCCGCGCGGCTGGCACCTGGACGAGCGTCACCTCGCGGACACCGACGGCACCCGCGTGCCCGGCGCGCTGGTCGACTTCGGCCTGTACTTCTTCCACAACGCCCAGCGCCTGCTCGACCTGGGCAAGGGCCCGTACTTCTACCTGCCCAAGACGGAGTCGCACCTGGAGGCACGCCTCTGGAACGACGTCTTCGTCTTCGCTCAGGAGTACTGCGGCATCCCCCACGGCACCGTCCGCGCCACGGTCCTCATCGAGACCATCACGGCCGCGTACGAGATGGAGGAGATCCTCTACGAGCTGCGCGACCACGCCTCCGGGCTGAACGCGGGCCGCTGGGACTACCTGTTCTCCATCGTCAAGAACTTCCGTGACGGCGGGGCGAAGTTCGTGCTGCCGGACCGCAACGCGGTGACGATGACGGCCCCGTTCATGCGCGCCTACACCGAACTCCTCGTCCGCACCTGCCACAAGCGCGGGGCGCACGCCATCGGCGGCATGGCGGCGTTCATCCCCTCCCGCCGGGACGCCGAGGTCAACAAGGTCGCCTTCGAGAAGGTCCGCGCCGACAAGGACCGCGAGGCGAACGACGGTTTCGACGGCTCCTGGGTCGCCCACCCCGACCTGGTGCCCATCGCCATGGAGTCCTTCGACAAGGTCCTCGGCGACAGGCCGAACCAGAAGGACCGGCTGCGCGAGGACGTCGACGTCAAGGCGGCCGACCTCATCGCCGTCGACTCGCTGGACGCCAAGCCGACGTACGCGGGCCTGGTCAACGCCGTGCAGGTCGGCATCCGTTACATCGAGGCCTGGCTGCGGGGCCTGGGCGCCGTCGCCATCTTCAACCTGATGGAGGACGCCGCCACCGCCGAGATCTCCCGCTCGCAGATCTGGCAGTGGATCAACGCGGGAGTCGTCCTGGACAACGGCGAGCGGGTCACCGCCGAGCTGGCCCGCAAGGTCGCCGCCGAGGAACTGGCGAACATCAGGGCCGAGATCGGTGAGGAGGCCTTCGCGGCCGGCACCTGGCAGCAGGCGCACGACCTGCTGCTGAAGGTCTCCCTCGACGAGGACTACGCCGACTTCCTCACGCTTCCGGCCTACGAGCAGCTCAAGGGCTGAGCAGCCGGCACCGCCCGAAGGAGCCCCTACCGTTCCGAGTGGCCCAGGGTCCTGCCCGGGGCCACTCGGTCGCGTACGACCTTCTTCACGGCCGTCGGCTCGGGGAAGCCCTGCTCGCGGCGGTCCCAGACGACCTCGTCGCCGACGCGGACCACGAACACCCCGCCCGTGCCGGGCTTCAGGGCCAGTTCCGTCAGTTCGGCCTCGAAGGTGGTCAGCAGCTCCTGCGCCAGCCAGGCCGCGCGGGGCAGCCAGCGGCACTGGGTGCAGTACTCGATCTCGACACGGCCACTCATCCCAGGTGCACCGACCAATCCTGCTGGGCCGCGGGCTTGCCGTGCAGGTCGGGGACCTGCTTGAGCCACGCGGGGCGTCCTTGCTGGTTCCGCGCCGCCCGCAGGGCCTCCTCGGCGGCGAGCTCCTCCCGGCTGGGGAAGTCGGTGGGCAGCCACGCCGCGGAGGCCCGTACGCGCGCGTGCAGGTGGGCCACGTACGCCTCGCGGGCCGCGTCCGGGGTGTTGAAGGCCGGGTCGTCGGCGAGCCAGGCGTCCGGGACCTCCGCGAGGATCCGGCGCAGCAGCTCCTCGGTGACCCTGGGCGCGAGGTCGGCGTCGGCGGCCCGGACGTCGGGCGCGTAGTGGCCGAGGGCGTGGTGGCGGAAGTCGTAGGACTTGGCGGGGTCGGTGCCGTCCCAGCGGTGGTGGAAGACGAGCGCGGCGCCGTGGTCGATGAGCCACAGGCGCGGGGGCGCCACACCCAGGGTGGGCCAGACCATGAGGTTGGAGCTGTGGACCGTGCGGTCGACGTTCACGGTCAGGGCGTCCAGCCAGACGATCCGCCCGGCCTCCAGCGGATCGACGGGGAAGGCCCGGGCGACCTCGGGGGTGAAGTCGCGGGCGCCCGGCAGGTAGTCCATGCCGAGGTTGACGCCGGCGCTGGCCGCGTGCAGGCCGCGCACCTCCTGGTGCGGCTCCTCGTCGGCGATCGCCGGGTCGAAGTGCACCAGGACCAGCTCCGGGAACCGCAGCCCGAGCGCCCGGGCCAGCTCGCCCACGATCACCTCGGCGACCAGCGCCTTGCGGCCCTGCGCGGAGCCGGTGAACTTCACGACGTACGTGCCCAGGTCGTCCGCCTCGACGATCCCGGGGACGGAACCGCCGGAGCGCAGGGGCTCGATGTAGCGGGTGGCGGTGACCTCGGACAGCATCCCCCCACCGTACCGGGCGGCGGGGCCGCGGCAGCGATCAGCCGTTCCAGGTCCGTTAAGGTTAGCAAGCCTAAGTTCGATCATCCGAGCACGGGAGCCGGCCATGCCGCACACCACCGACACCGCCGGGAACGGGCCGGGCGCAGCGCCCGATGAGGGCTGGACCGAAATCGCCTCCCGCTCCGCACTGCGCGAACTGCTGGGCGAGCCCTGGCCCGTGGTGATCGAGAAGGTCCACGACCGGCTCACCGAGCAGGACCTCGGCATCCTCGCCCGCTCCCCGTTCTGCCTGCTGGCCACCTCCGACGCGGCAGGCAACTGCGACGTCTCGCCCCGCGGGGACGCGGCCGGCTTCACGCACGTCGTCGACCCCGGCAGGATCGCCCTGCCCGAGCGGCCGGGCAACCGGCGCGGCGACAGCCTGCACAACGTCCTGGACAACCCGCACGCCGGGCTGCTGTACCTGATACCCGGCGGCAAGGAGGTCCTGCGCGTCAACGGCCGGGCCCGCGTCCTCACCGACGCCCCGTTCTTCGACGCCATGCGCCACGGCGGCCAACGTCCCGCCCTCGCCCTGCTGTTGGAGATCGACGAGATCTATCTGCACTGCCCCGCTTCGCTGCGCCGCTCGGGCGTGTGGGACCCCGCGTCCTGGCCGGCCGCCGGCTGAGCGGGGCACCCCCCTCCCGACCTGCGGTTAGGTTAGGCTAACCTTCGCCACGTGAGATCTGGTGAAGCACCCGCCGGCGGTCAGCGTCTGCGCGGGCACGAACTGTCGGCCACGGACGTGACCGTGTCGTACGACGGCGTCGACGTCGTGCACGACGCGACGATCGCGCTGCGGCCCGGCGAGGTCACCGTCCTGGTGGGCCCCAACGGCAGCGGCAAGTCGACGCTGCTGCGGACCGTCGCCCGGCTGCAGCGCGCCCGCCGGGCCGGGCTGCGGATCGACGGCGACATCGACGGCCTGGCCCTGTCCGCCCGGGAGTTCGCGCGGCACGTGGCCCTGCTGACCCAGGGCCGTCCCACCCCCAGCGGACTGACCGTGCGCGACCTCGTGGAGTTCGGCCGCTACCCCTACCGGGGCCGCTTCGGCCGTCCCGACGCCGACGCCGCGGCCGCGGTGGAACGGGCGCTGGCGCTGACCGGGGTCACGGACCTCGCCGGGCGCGGCGCCGACCACCTCTCGGGCGGGCAGTTGCAGCGCGTCTGGCTGGCGAGCTGCCTCGCGCAGGAGACCGGGGTGCTGCTGCTCGACGAGCCCACGACCTATCTCGACCTGCGCTACCAGATCGAACTCCTCGACCTCGTCCGCGACCTGGCGGACGACCACGGCATCGCCGTCGGCGTCGTCCTGCACGACCTCGACCAGGCGGCGGCGATCGCCGACCGGATCACGCTGCTCGAAGCGGGCCGGATCGTCGCCGACGGACCGCCCGAGGACGTCCTGACGCCGGAGCGCCTCACGGCCGTCTACGGCATCCGGATCGACGTCGACACCGACCCCCTCACCGGCCGGCTGCGGACCCGTCCGATCGGCCGCCACCACACCCGCACCACCCGAAGCGAAAGGCTCGGCACCACCTCATGAGACGTCTCCTGCTCACCGCGGCCACCACCACCGCCGCGGCACTCGCCCTCGCCGCCTGCGGCACCACCGAGCCGGCCGCCGACAGCTCCGGGAGCAAGGCCTCCGAGGCCATCACCCTGACCGACGCCACGGGCGCGAAGGTGAAGCTGGACGGCCCGGCGAAGAAGGTCGTCGCCACCGAGTGGAACGAGGTCGAGAGCCTGATCACCCTCGGCGTCGACCCCGTGGGCGTCGCCGACGTCAAGGGCTACAAGACCTGGGACACCGCCGTCCCGCTGAAGAACGAGCCCAAGGACATCGGCACGCGCGGCGAGCCGAGCATGGACACCATCGCCTCCCTCTCCCCCGACCTGATCGTGGCCAGCTCCGACCTGCCGGACGCGGCCGTGAAGCAGCTGCGGAAGATCGCCCCGGTGCTGGAGATCAAGTCGGCCGACGCCGCCGACCAGATCGGGCAGATGTTCAAGAACCTCGACCTGATCGCGAAGGCCACCGGCACCACCGACAGGGCTGAGGCCGCCCGCACGAGCTTCGAGGCCAAGGTCGCCGAGGGCCGCAAGGCCCTCGGCGGTGCGAAGCTCGACGGCACCGGCATCGCCTTCGCCGACGGCTACGTGACGTCCAACCAGGTCTCCATCCGTCCGTACACCAGCGGCTCCCTGATCGGCTCCGTCAACGAGGAACTCGGCCTGAAGAACGCCTGGAAGGTCAAGGGGGACCCGGCCTACGGCCTCGGCACCACCGACGTCGAGGGCCTCACGGCGCTGCCGAAGGACACCGCGTTCGCCTATATCGGCAACGACGGCGACAAGGCCAGCAACCCGTTCGCCGGGCAGCTGAAGAAGAACGCCGTGTGGACCTCCCTGCCGTTCGTGAAGGCGGGCGAGGTGCACCGGCTGCCCGACGGCATCTGGATGTTCGGCGGCCCCGGTTCGATGGAGGCGTACATCGACGCCCTCGTCGGCGCGCTGACGAAGTAACGCCCGTCATGGCCGTCACCGAAGCGCCCCCCGCCGTCCGTCCCCCCGAGGCCCCGTCCCGGTCGGGCGCGGCCGCGGTGACGGCCGGGCTCGTCCTCCTCGTCGCCGCCCTCGCGGTCGTCGACATCACCCAGGGCACCGCCGCCGTCGGGCCGGCCCAGGTGTTCAAGGCCCTGACCGGGCAGGCCGATCCGGCCGACGCGTCCGTGGTGATCGCCTCCCGGCTGCCGCGGATGACCGCGGGCGTCCTGGTCGGTGTCGTCCTCGGCATCGCGGGCGCCGTGCTGCAGGCCGTCAGCCGCAACGTGCTCGCCTCGCCCGACACCCTCGCGGTGAACGCCGGTTCGTACCTGGCGCTCGGCCTGGTCGGCGCGACCGGCGTCTCCCTGCCCCTGCTCGCCTCCTCGGGCGTGGCCTTCGCCGGCGGGCTGGTGGCCGCGGCCGTGGTGCTCGCCCTGTCCGGCCTCGGCACGGGCATCGTACGGCTGGTCCTCGCCGGTACCGCGCTCGCGCTGGGCCTGAACTCCCTGACGGAAGGCCTGCTCCTGCTGTTCCCGCAGCAGACGGAGGGCCTCTACCAGTGGAACCAGGGCAGCATCGGCCAGAACGGCTTCGACGGTGTCCTGCAGATGCTGCCCGTCGCGCTCGTCGGCGTCGCCGGGCTGCTGCTGGTCGCCCGCAGGGTCGACGCGCTCGCCCTCGGCGACGACGCGGCGCGCGGTCTCGGCGTCCCGGTGCACGCCACCCGCGTCACGGTGGTGGTGCTGGCGGCGCTGCTGTCCGCGGCGGCCGTCACGCTGGCCGGTCCCCTCGGCTACGTCGGGCTCTGCGCGCCCGCCCTGGTCCGGCCGCTCGCCCGCCGGTTCCGGGGCTTCGTCCGCGCGCGGGCCGCGCTGCCCGTGGCCGGGCTGGCCGGGGCCGCCCTGGTGCTCGGCTCGGACGTGCTGCTGCGGGCCCTGATCCCCGCGGACACGGCCGTCGGTGTGCCCACCGGCATCGTCACCAGCCTGGTCGGGGCCGTGTTCCTGGTGGCGACGGCGCTGCGACTGAAGGACACGGCCGGAGTGGAGGCCCCGGACCGGCTGCGCATCCCCGGCCGGACGGCGTTCCTGGTCACGGTGACCGCCCTGACCGCGGTGGTCGTCGGGGTCGCCCTCGCCGGTGCCCTGCTGGGCGACAGCAAGCTCCTGCTCGGCGACGTCGCCAACTGGGCGCAGGGACGCGCCGGTCAGGCCGTCTCGTTCGTCCTGGACACCCGGGTGCCGCGGGTGCTCGCGGCGCTGTGCGCGGGCGCCGCGCTCGCCCTGGCCGGCACGCTGGTGCAGGCCGTGACGCGCAATCCGCTCGCGGAGCCCGGGGTGCTGGGCGTCTCGGGCGGTGCCGCCCTCGGTGCCGTGCTGCTGGTGACCACCGTGCCCGCCGCCGGTTCCTGGGGGATCGCCGCCGCCGCGTTCGCGGGTGCGGCGCTCGCCTCCGCGGTGGTCTTCGGGCTCGCCGCCCGGGGCGGCTACCGGCAGAGCCGGCTGGTCCTCGTCGGCATCGGCATGGCCGCCGGGTCGACGGCCCTGATCAGCCTGCTCATCGTGCTGACCGACCCGTTCAACGCCACGAAGGCGCTGACCTGGCTGTCCGGTTCGACGTACGGGCGGACCACGGCGGACGTCGTGCCCGTCGCGCTCGTGCTGGCCCTGGGGGTGGCCGTCGCGGTCGCCCGGCGCACCGAGCTGGACCTCGTCTCGCTGGACGGGGACACCCCGCGCCTGCTCGGGCTCGGGCTGCCCCGGGCCCGGCTCGGTTTCCTGGTGGTGGGCGTGCTGCTGGCGGGGACCGCCGTGGCCTCGGCCGGCACCATCGGCTTCGTCGGCCTCGTCGCGCCGCACGCGGCCCGGGCCCTGGTGGGCCGTCGGCACGTGCGGGTGGTGCCGGTCGCCGTCCTGCTCGGCGCCGCGCTCGTCGGCACGGCCGACCTGCTGGGCCGGACCGTGATCGCCCCGGCCCAACTGGGCGCCGGCCTGATGACGGCCGTGATCGGCACGCCGTACTTCCTGTGGCTGCTGGTCCGCGGCCGGAGAGCGGCCTAGACCGGTGTCAGGGGCGGTCCCCGTCCCGTCGCGCCCGGGGGCTGAAGACGTACAGTCCGAGGATGTCGGGCAGCGGGGCCACGCCGGGGCCGCCGGCGCGGACCCACGCGACGACGTCCTCGGTGGCGGCCGGGTCGTTGACGAGGCCGAGCCAGACGGGCCGGGCGCCGGCGGCCCGGCCCGCGGCGGAGGGCTGCACGACGACGACGTTGGCCTGGTCGCAGACGTCGAGGCAGTCGGAGATCCGCACCGGGGCCGCCGCGCGCAGACGCGCGGTCTGGGCCGCGTGGTCGATGCCTCTCACCTTGGGGCTGCCGCAGCAGCAGTCACGGCAGACGACGACCCGGCACGGCGGGGCATCGCCGCGGGGGTCGTCCAGGGGTTCGCCGGCCGGCGTCGCGGGCATGCCGCACCTGCCCTCTCTCCGGGGAGATCCGCCCCGGTGGTCCGTGGAGGAGGCCACCGCGTGAGTCTCCTGGCTCTCGGGTCGCCGCCGGTCCCGGCCTTCCCACCCGCTCGCGGGCAGTGGCCTCTCGGGACCGGCTCGCCGATCACAGTGGCGGGACCGCGCCGGATTCACACCGGCTTCCTCGTCCGCCGTCGCCTTTGTCGCCGGTCATCATTCCACGGGGCCGTGCCGGGGTCAGGACCGCCTGAGCGGGTTCGGCAGCGGCAGGTAGCGTGCGTCGGCGCCGTCGGCTCCCGTCCAGCGCAGCAGCAGGTTCGTCTTGGCCGGGAGCGCCGGGGAGGCGAGCAGGGCGGGGATCTCCGGCAGGTCGTGCCGGGCGAGTTCGCGGCGGACGGCGGGCCAGGGATCGAAGCCGGGCCGGCGTTCGGCGAGGGCGCCCGCGATCTCGGTGAGGTGGTTGACGACCAGGCAGTACACCAGCCGTTCCCAGCCGGCCGCGCGCTCCACGTCCGGCAGCAGCTTCACGCCCTCGGCGTCCCGGTACAGCACCTGCACGGGCACACCGTCGGCGTCCACGGCGACCAGCGTGTTCTGCAGATGGGCCTCGACGACGACGCCGTGCCCGGCGAAGGCCGCCAGGACCGGGGGCACGGCGTGCGCCAGATAGGCCTCCCACCAGGGCTCCGGGTCGGTGACCCGGTCGAGCGGGTTGCCGTCGAAGCCCTCGACGAGACCGGCCGCGAGCAGCGGCGTCGCCCCGGGCACGAGGCGGCCGGCGAAGCCGTCGCGGACCAGGACGGCCAGGGCCTCGAAGGCGAAACCGGCGGTGCGGTACCCGCGGTCGCCGAGCCAGCCGGGCGGGCCGTCGTACGCCGCGAAGGCCGCGCTCGTGGCGGTGTCGGTCCGGCGCAGGGCGAGCAGGTCGTGACGCCACAGCCGGCGGATGTCGTTGGTGATGCGCACGTCCAGGCTGAACTTCAGGAACAGGTCCCGCTCGGGGGCGTAGAGGGTGCGGATCGCGGCGGTCGGCCAGGTGTGGAAGGCCGTGGTGCCGAGCCGGAGGAGCCTGCCGTCCGCGAAGGCGGGGGCCAGCTCCCGGGCGGCCAGGTCGAGCTGCCAGGGGTGGGCGGGCAGCAGCCGGTAGCCGGGCGGGGCCGTGCCGAGGGCGTCGAGGGCGGAGGTGTCACCCTCCTCCACGACGGTGTCCGCGCGCAGCCCGAGCAGCACCAGCGGGAAGCGGGCATACGCCTCGGGCGCGTACGGCAGCCAGTCCGCCGCGGGACCGCCGCCGCGGGCCTTGGGCGCGGGGTGGTGGGTGTGACCGGTGAGCAGGCACTGCTCGGACCGCCGGTAGAGGTCCTCGGGCGGGGTGGTCCCGGCGCGGGCGGCGAGCAGCGCGGCCACCACGTCCCGGCTGTCGGTCATCTCGGCGGGCAGAGCGGGGTGGTCCAGACCGGTGTGCCGGCGCAGTTCCGCGGCGACCAGGCCGACCAGCTCGGCGTGGCCGAGGCGCCGCCAGGTGCCCGCCTCCTCGATCTCGGGCTCGGCCGGCCGCCGGCTGCCGCGCACGCGCAGCAGCCGGTCCGTGCCGGGCAGGTGGTGGACGCGGTGTCCGTCCTCCTCGCGCACCGGCCGGGCGACCTCGCGCAGCAGGCAGTTGAGCAGGGGCACGGCGGCGTACGCGTCGGCGAGATCGCCGATGGCCGGGTCGTCACCGTGGGCCGAGTCGTCGTCGGCGGGCGGGGGCATGAGGTCCACGCGTTCCACTCGTCCCTACGGTCCTTCCAGCGTTCCGGGCGGAGATGATCAGTATGTCGGTCGTCGCCATTCCGCTGTGACGCCCTATTCGTACCCGAGGAGTCCGCCCGTGCACCGTCCCCCCTGCGCCGAGACCGAGGTCGCCGACGAGCTGTCCGTCGTGCGGCCCGGGCTGCTGCCGCGGTACGAGGCCGAACTGCCCGGCGCCCGGGCGGCCGTGCTGTCCCGCCTGTGGCGCGGCCTGACCCATGATCCACTGCCCTGGGTGCGGGGCGGTGAGCGGGGCCGGGACGGACTGACCCTGTGCCTCGCCGACGGCCGCCGGCTGCACGGTCCGCTGCCGGATCCGTACGCGACCGGGGCGTACGTCACGGCCGTACGGCTCGACGGGACGGAGTACGACGATCCGGCGCGGCTGGTGACCGCCCTGGGGGTGCCGCACTCCGCCTCCTTCGCGGCCGAACTCGGGCACAGCGTCGCCTCCCTGGCGTTGTCGCGGGCGGGGCAGGAGGGCGAGCGGGGGGCGTGGCCGGAGCGGGACTGGGAGTGGGAGCAGCGGATCGTCGACGGGCACCCGTTCCACCCGACCTGCCGCTCCCGGCCCGGCTTCTCGGTCGCCGAGCAGCTTGCCTACGGGCCCGAGCACCGGCCGGTGGTGGAGCTGGGGCTGGTGCCGGTGCCGGCGGCGGAGTGCCTGGTCACCGGCGGGTGGCCGGACGAACTGCGGGACGGCGGGCGGCTGGTGCTGCCGGTGCACCCCTGGCAGGCGGCCCATGTGCTGAAGCGGACGTGCGAGGAACACCGTCCGGGGCATCCGCTGATGTCCCTGCGGACGCTGGCCCTGCCCGGCGGGCCGCACGTCAAGACCTCGCTGAGCGCCCGGCTGACGTCCTCGGTGCGGGACATCTCGCTGCCCTCGGTGGCCGCCTCCGCGCTGCTGTCGGACTTCGCCGGACTCCCGGCCGCGCGCACGGACGGGCTGCTGCACGTCACCCGCACCCTGGGCGCGGCGGCGGCCGGTTCCCCCGACTTCGCGGCCGTGCTGCGGGAGTCGCCGCAGACGTACGCCGGCGACGGCGAGCGCGTGCTGCCGGTGGCGGCCCTCGCCACCACCGAACTGGCCCGTTCCCCCGCCTGGCTGGCCGGTTTCGCCCGTCTCGCCCTCACGGTCGGCCTGCGGCTGCTGGAGCTGGGGGTGGCCCTGGAGGCGCACGGCCAGAACCTCCTGGTCGTCCTCTCGGCGGCGGGCGAGCCGCTGCGGCTGGTCTACCGCGACCTGGCCGACATCCGCGTCAGCCCGGCGCGCCTCGCGCGGCACGGCATCGCGGTGCCGGAGCTGCCGGCCCGCATGGTCACGGACGACGAACGCGTCCTGCGCCGCAAGCTGTTCGGCTCCCTGGTGGCGGGCGCGCTGGCCGGGACGGCCGGGTCGGGCCGGGCACTCGCGGCGGCGCTGCGGACGGCCGCCGGGGACCTGCCGGAGACCGCGGACCTGGCGGCCCTGCGGGCGGAGCCCTTGCCCGCCAAGGCGCTGACGCTGATGCGGCTCTCGCCGCGGACACCCGGGGACCAGTGGGCGGAACTGCCCAATCCGCTGCGCTGACTGCCGTTTTGGAGGACGGCCCGAGTGATCAATAGGATCCGCCGATGATCACACGTACACGGCTGGCGGCGGGCGCCTGTGCCCTGCTCGCCGCCCTGACCGCCGGGATCGCCGTCCCGGCCGGGGCGGCCGCCGGTGAACCCACGGGCCGGGACGCCCCCAAGGTCGACCTCGTCCTCGATGTGAGCGGCTCGATGCGGGCCCGGGACATCGACGGGCAGTCGCGGATGGCCGCCGCGAAGCAGGCGTTCAACGAGGTGCTGGACGCGACGCCGGAGGAGGTCGAGCTCGGTATCCGCACCCTCGGTGCGAACTACCCCGGGGACGACCGCAGGACCGGCTGCAAGGACACCGCGCAGCTCTACCCGGTGGGGCCGCTCGACCGCACCGAGGCGAAGGCGGCCGTCGCCACGCTCGCCCCGACCGGCTGGACGCCGATCGGCCCGGCCCTGCTGAAGGCGGCCGACGACCTGGACGGCGGTGACGGCTCCAAGCGCATCGTGCTGATCAGTGACGGCGAGGACACCTGCGCCCCGCTCGACCCGTGCGAGGTCGCCCGCGAGATCGCCGCCAAGGGCATCGGCCTGACCATCGACACGCTCGGCCTGGTGCCGACCGCGAAGCTGAGCCGGCAGCTGAGCTGCATCGCCGAGGCCACCGGCGGCACCTACACCTCGGTGCAGCACCAGGACGAACTCACCGACCGGGTGAACGAGTTGGTGGACCGGGCGGCCGATCCGGTGGTGACGCCGGTGCCGGCCGAGGGCGCGGACCGGTGCGTCGAGGCACCGGTTCTGAAGGCGGGCCTGTACACGGACCGGGAGGGGTTCGGGCAGCAGCGCTGGTACCGGGTGGACGTCCCGCCGGGCAAGGAGCTGCGCGCGTCGGTGAGCGTGGCGGCCGACCGGGCCGTGAACCCCGGCTACGGCGTGCTGCTGCGGGCCGTCACGGTCAAGGGTCGCGAGATCGTGCGCGGCGAGGCGGCGGGCACCGGCCGTACGGACGTGATCTCGACGGGTCTGCGCTACCCGAAGGCCGGGAGCGACGACGAGGACGCTCCCGCCGAGGTGGTCTGCCTGGCCGTCTCACACTCCTTCTCGGCGGCGCCCGGCGTGCAGAGCACGCCCGGCCTGCCGCTGGAGCTGACCGTCGACGTGGTGGACGGTCCCGACGACGCGGCCGACGTGGCCGCCTTCGGCCTGGGCCGCGGCTGGTGGCTGCTGGGTGTGCTCATCCTGACCGGTTTCCTGGCCGGTCTCGTCTGGGGCTGGCTGTCGCGCTGGCGGGTCGCCGTCTGGAGGACCAACTGATGCGAGTAGTACGCGCGTTCGGCGCCGCGTTGCTGACCCTGGGCCTGGCGGCCGCCCCGGCCGCCGCCGACGCCTCACCGGGTCCCTCGCAGGACGGCTCGGCGGGCCCCACGCGGGCGGGCACCTCCTTCCGTACCGCGACGGGGATCGAGCCGGGGCAGGAGGCCACGGCCGGCGGCTCCACCGGTGACTACCTGTACTGGTCGTTCCCCGCGGACACCGGGCAGCGCCCCACGGTCAGGGCGACGGTGAAACTGCCGGACACCCACGTC
Source organism: Streptomyces sp. NPDC085932 (assembly GCF_044540525.1). Taxonomy (NCBI): domain Bacteria; kingdom Bacillati; phylum Actinomycetota; class Actinomycetes; order Kitasatosporales; family Streptomycetaceae; genus Streptomyces; species Streptomyces sp. NPDC085932. The sequence goes on along the minus strand of NZ_JBITSJ010000001.1, from coordinate 500,216 downwards.
TCCCAGACCTGGCAGATCGACGTCTACGACGGTCTGCGCCGCCGTCAGGCCTGCCGGTACGGGGCCCAGACGCGCACGGCGGCGGCGGACGCGGCCTCGGTGGAGCTGGCCTGCGCGCTGCGCACCGTCCGCGCCTGGTCCGAGCCGTGGGCGAACGACCCGTTGCCCGGCACGTACTACATCCGGCTGACGGCCACGGGCGTCGCCGCCTCCGACCTCGGCCTCCCGGTGGACACCAGGGTCCGGGTGGAGTCCGTGGACGTCGGCGGCGCGGCAGCGGTGGACGGTTCCCTGGCCGAGCCGCTGGTGCCCGGGATCGCGGCGAAGCCCGAGGAGGAGCGTCAGGACGCGGCGGCGCCGGCCGGACTCGAACCCGAGGACGGCTGGAGTTCCGGCTGGTGGTCGGACCGGTGGGTGTGGACCGCCCTGGGCGGCGCGCTGGCCGCGCTGGCGGGGGTCGCCGGATACGCCCTGACCCGCGGCCCGGGCCGCCCGGCCCGCGTTCCGCCGGGCGCCTGACCGGACCTGACACCCTTGCGGAAGGCCCGCCCCGTGCGGGCCTTCTCTCATGCCTCGCGGAGGGTCTTCGCCAGGGTGCCCTCGCCGGTCACCTCGACCCGGCCCTCGCGCACCGCCCGCACCAGGTCCAGCTCCCCCCGGCCGAGGGCCGCGCACGTGGCGGTGTCCAGGACCAGCAGGGCGTCGGGCTCCGCGGGGGCGGGTCCGTCGCCGTACACCGGGCCTTCCCCGGCACCGGCGTGCACATGGAACCGCCCTTCCTCCAGGCGCACTTCGACGAGCCCTTCCTTCCCCTCCAGCAGGCGCAGCAGGGGCAGCGCGAACCAGTGCGCCCGTACGGCGTCCGTCGGCCGGCGCTCACCGAGTTCGTCCTGCCCCCACTCCCCCAGGGCCTGCAGCACCGGCAGCAACGCACGCCCTCGCGCGGTGAGTTCGTAGACGTTCGCCGCACCGGGCGGCGGGAGCCGGCGCCGGGTCGCCAGGCCGTCGCGCTCCATGTCCCTCAGCCGCGAGGCGAGTACGTCCGTGCTGACGCCGGGCAGGTCCGCGTGCAGGTCGGTGTAGCGACGGGGACCGGCGAGCAGTTCCCGGACGATCAGCAGGGTCCAGCGGTCGCCGACGACGTCGAGCGCGCGGGCGGCGGAGCAGTACTGGTCGTAGCTTCGGCGAGGTGGCATGCGACGCAGTCTAGACAAGTTGTTGGACTTTCCAAGCGCCCACTTGGTAAAACCAAGCGACACAGTCGGCAGAGGAGAAGCGGCGCATGGAGTTCCGGCAGTCGAGCAAGCTCAGCGAGGTCTGTTACGAGATCCGCGGCCCGGTGATCGAGCACGCCAACGCGCTGGAGGAGGCCGGCCACAGCGTGCTGCGCCTGAACACCGGCAACCCCGCGCTCTTCGGGTTCGAGGCGCCGGAGGAGATCCTGCAGGACATGATCCGGATGCTGCCCCGGGCGCACGGCTACACCGACTCGCGCGGCATCCTCTCCGCCCGCCGCGCGGTCGCCCAGCGCTACCAGACCCTGGGCCTGGAGGTCGGCGTCGACGACGTCTTCCTCGGCAACGGCGTGTCCGAACTGGTGTCGATGGCCGTGCAGGCCCTCGTCGAGGACGGCGACGAGGTCCTGATCCCCGCGCCGGACTTCCCCCTGTGGACGGCCGTGACGACCCTCGCCGGCGGCAAGGCGGTCCACTACCTCTGCGACGAGCAGGCCGACTGGTACCCCGACCTCGACGACATGGCCGCGAAGATCACCGACCGCACCAGGGCCGTCGTGATCATCAACCCGAACAACCCCACCGGCGCGGTCTACCCCAGGGAGATCGTCGAGGGCATCCTCGACCTCGCCCGCCGCCACGGCCTGATGGTCTTCGCCGACGAGATCTACGACCAGATCCTCTACGACGACGCCGTGCACCACTCGGCCGCCGCGCTCGCCCCGGACCTGGTCGTCCTCACCTTCTGCGGCCTGTCCAAGACCTACCGCGTGGCGGGCTTCCGCTCCGGCTGGCTGGTGGTCACGGGCCCCAGGCAGCACGCCAGGGACTACCTGGAGGGGCTGACCATGCTGGCCTCCATGCGGCTGTGCGCCAACGCGCCCGCCCAGTACGCCATCCAGGCAGCGCTCGGCGGCCGGCAGTCCATCACCGAGCTGACCGGGCCCGGCGGTCGGCTGCTGGAGCAGCGGGACACGGCCTGGCGGAAGCTCAACGAGATCCCCGGCGTGACCTGCGTGAAGCCGAAGGGCGCCCTGTACGCCTTCCCGCGCCTGGACCCCAAGGTCCACCGGATCCACGACGACGAGAGGTTCGTCCTGGACCTGCTGCTGCGGGAGAAGATCCAGGTGGTGCAGGGCACCGGCTTCAACTGGCCGTCCCCGGACCACTTCCGCATCCTCACGCTGCCCCACGCCGACGACCTGGAGGCGGCGATCGGGCGGATCGGGCGGTTCCTCGGCGGCTATCGCCAGTAGAGCGGGTGTCAGTGGCGGGCCGTAGCCTTCGAGCAGGTGGGCCGCAGCCGAGACCGGCCGGAGAGGAGCACGCCGTGACCAGACCGCCGACCGCCGCGCAGCGGCGTGTCATCGACGCCGCCGACCCCGTGACCGGACGCCTGCGGGGTACGCCGGCGCAGCTCGCGGCGCTGGTGCAGCGGGGTCTCGCCTTCCGCCACCCCCGCCCGCCGCACGAGCACTTCCTGACGCCGGAGGGGCACCGGATCCGCCAGGGCATCACCCGGGAGCCCGAGCCCGCGGCGCCCGGGGAGCGCGCCGCCCCGGCCGGGGTGTTCGCGGCCCGCACGGGAGGCGAGCCGGATCCACCGCCGCCCGGGCCCGCCCGGCGCCGGGAGGTGCACAGCGCCTGGCAGGGGCTGCTGGAGCTGCGCCGGATGACCAACCCGGACGCGGCGGCGGACCGGCCGTGCGGCTGGGAGCGTGCGCACCTGGTGTCCGCCGCCGCGCTCGCGCTGGAGGCGGCGGGCCACCACCCGGCCGGCCCGGACGGCGAGGGCTACCGGGTGCGGGAGACACCGCAGCCGGAGGCCGTCGCCGTGTACGAGCCGGACGGCGAGGCGCTGCGGACCTGCGCGGCCACGCTTCAGGAGGCAGGGTGGCAGGTGAGCGAGCACCGCGAGCCGCGCACCGGCATCCGGTATCTGCTGGCTTCGCCCCGCCGGGCGTGATGAACATGCCAAGATCGGTGGATCGTTGCGCAGTGCACGGGACTCCCGTGCGGGAGAGTCCGGCGCGAGAAGGGAAAGCCGTGAGCGAGCCGTTTTCCGTCCCAGTGACCGTCCGTGGCTACGAGACGGACGTGCAGGGGCACCTCAACCAGGCGGTCTATCTGAACTACGCGGAGCACGCCCGCTGGTCACTGCTGCGGGCGGCCGGGATCAGCCAGTCCGCCCTCATCGGCAGCGGCGTCGGCCCGGTCGCCCTGGAGACGACCATCCGCTACCTGCGCGAGCTCCTCGCGGGTGACGAGGCCGAGGTGACCTGCGCCTTCCTCTGGAGCGGCGGCAAGACCTTCCGGATCGAGCAGAGCGTGGTGAAGACCGACGGCACGGTGGCCGCCGAGATCTCGGCGGTCGGCGGGATCCTGGACCTGGAGAAGCGCAAGCTGGTCGCCGACCCCGCCGAGGTCTTCCGGAAGCTGGCCTCCGACCCGGGCCTGTTCGGGCTCTGAGCCGGACCGTTCCGGCCTCGGTCGACCCATGGTCGGCCGAGGCCGGAACGCGGAGCGGAGTTCCGCGGGCTCAGGACGCGGTCGCCGCCTTGGGCGTGCCCGTGAGCTCCTCGCCCGCCTCCATCGGGTGGGTCACGTCGTGGGCGTCCCGGCCGCTCCTGCCCAGGTGGTTGAAGACCAGGTTCAGCAGCACCGCCGCCACGCAGCCGGTGGAGATGCCGGAGTCGAGGACGATCCGGGCCGTCTCGGGGAAGGCGTGGTAGAACTCCGGCGCCGTGATGGGGACGATGCCGACGGCCAGGGAGACGGCGACGATCAGGACGTTGTTGTCCTTGTCCAGACCCGCCCGGACCAGGGTCTGGATGCCGCTGGCCGCGACCGAGCCGAACAGGACCACGCCCGCCCCGCCGAGCACCGGGCGCGGTACGACGGCGATCAGTGAGGCGGCCATCGGGCACAGGCCCATGAGCACCAGGAAGCCGCCGCCCGCGGCGACGACGTACCGGCTGCGGATCTTCGTCATGGCCACCAGGCCGATGTTCTGTGCGAAGGCGCTGCACATGAAGCCGTTGAAGAGAGGGCTGATCGCCGAGCCGAGGGTGTCGGCGCGCAGTCCGGCGGCGATGGTCTTCTCGTCGGCCGGGCGGTCGACGATCTCCCCGAGCGCCAGCATGTCGGCGGTCGACTCGGTCATCGACACCACCATCACCACGCACATCGAGAGGATCGCGGCGAGCTGGAACTGCGGGGCGCCGAAGTGGAACGGCGTCGGGAAGCCGATGACGTCCGCGTCCGCCACCGGGCCGAAGTCCGTGACGCCGAACGGGATCGCGATCAGGGTGCCGGCGACCAGGCCCAGCAGCACGGCGATCTGCTTGACGAAGCCGCGGGTGAACCGGCGCAGCAGCAGCACGATCAGCAGGGTCACGCCCGCGAGGCCGAGGTTCGTCGCCGAGCCGAAGTCGTCGGCGGCCGGGTTCGGTCCCTGCGCCCAGCCGAAGGCGACGGGCAGCAGGGATATGCCGATGAGGGTGATCACGGAGCCGGTGACGACCGGCGGGAAGAAGCGGATCGCCTTGCAGAAGACGGGGGCGGCGAGGAAGCCCAGGAGTCCGGCGACGATGACCGCGCCGAAGATGACCGGCAGGGCGTCGGACTTGTCCTCGGTGGCGGCGACGATCGCCGTCATCGGGGCGACACCGGCGAAGGTGACGCCGTTGACGAACGGCAGCCGGGCGCCGATCTTCCAGATGCCGAGGGTCTGCAGGAAGGTGGCGAGGCCCGCGGTGAACAGGCAGGCGCCGGTGAGGAAGGTCAGGTCGGTGGCGGAGAGGCCGATGGCCGCGCCGACGATCAGGGGTGGGGCGACGACTCCGGCGTACATGGCGGCCACGTGCTGCAGGCCGGTCGTCGCCATCTTGAGCGCGGGGAGTTTCTCGTCAACGGGGTGGTCGGCCACGGCGGCGTCCCTCCGGTCGGTTACACGGCTGCGCCGAGCGGCGCCCGTGGGTGTCAAGGAGGTGGTGCGGGTGGTCGTGCGGGACCGGCGGACGGTGGTGACCGTCTCCGGGAGCGCGCGCATGGGCGCACGCCCCCGGAGACAGCCGCCGCGGACCCCGCTCGGGTCCACGGCCACCGGCCGGGAGCCGTCCCTCCCGGCCGGAGTATCCGGGTGGTCAGGCCTGCGCGGCGATCCTCGCCAGGCGCCGGGCCTCGTCGCGCGTGGCGCGGGCGATCGCGTCCTCGTCGACGGTCAGCAGGCGCCCGTCCTCGACGATCTGCCGGCCGTTCACGAACGAGGCGGTGACAGGGGCCGCCGCGCCGAAGACCAGGGCGGTCACCGGGTCGGCGATGGAGGCGTGCGCGAGGGTGTCCATCCGCCACAGCACCAGGTCGGCGAGCTTGCCGGGCTCCAGGGACCCGATCTCCGCCGCCCGGCCGAGGACCTGGGCTCCGCCGAAGGTGCCCAGGCGCAGCGCCTGGCGGGCGTTGAGCGCGGCCTCCTTGTGGCCGCCGAGGCGGTTGATGAGGAGGGCGTTGCGCAGCTCGGTGTGGAGTTCGCCGGACTCGTTCGAGGCGGTGCCGTCGACGCCGAGGCCGACCGGGACGCCGGCGGCGAGCATGTCGGGGACGCGGGCGATGCCGGCCGCGAGGCGGGCGTTGGAGGAGGGGCAGTGCGCGACGCCGGTCCTCGTGCGGGCGAAGGCGGCGATGTCCGAGTCGTTCATGTGGACGCAGTGCGCCATCCACACGTCCTCGCCGAGCCAGCCGGTGGACTCGAAGTAGTCGGTCGGGCCCATGCCGAACAGCTCGTGGCAGAACTTCTCCTCCTCCACGGTCTCCGAGCCGTGGGTGTGCAGGCGCACGCCGAGGCGGCGGGCCAGCTGGGCGCCGTCGCGGAGCAGTTCGGTGGAGACGGAGAAGGGTGAGCAGGGGGCGACGGCGACCTGGGTCATGGCGTCGAAGGAGGAGTCGTGGTGCCGGCGCACGGTCTCCTCGGTGGCCGCGAGCGCGCCGTCGAGGGTCTCCACGGCGAAGTCCGGGGGCAGGCCGCCGTCCTTCTCGCTGCGGTCCATGGAGCCGCGGGCCAGGGTGAAGCGCACACCCATGTCGCGGGCGGAGCCGATGATCGCGCCGGCCAGGTCGCCGGAGCCCCGCGGGAAGACGTAGTGGTGGTCCATGGCGGTGGTGACGCCGCCGCGGGCCATCATCGCGAGCGATCCCTGGGCCGCCGCGCGGACCATCGGCTCGTCGATGCGGGCCCAGGTGGGGTAGAGCGCGACGAGCCAGTCGAAGAGGTTGTGGTCCGTGGCCAGGCCACGGGTGATCCACTGGTAGAAGTGGTGGTGCGTGTTGACCAGGCCGGGGGTCACGAGGTGGCCGGAGGCGTCGATGCGGCGGGCCACGTCCCGCAGGCCCTCGGGGGCGGGGCCCGCGCCGAGGGACTCGATGCGGTTGCCGGCGATGACGACGTGTCCGGAGGCGTACTCGGTGTCGTGTCCGTCGACGGTCGCGATCGCACAGTTCTCGATGACGATGCGCCGGTCTGCTGCCATGGTTCGTCCTTTGCGCTGATGTGGAGAGGGCACGGCAGGACCCCGGGAGTTTTGAGTGCCGTGGCCGGGAGACGGGTTCCCCCGGCCACGGGTGCCGAAAAAGGGAACGTCAGAGGTTGGTGAGGTCCACCGGGATGCGCGGCTCGCAGCCCTCCCGCAGGATCGTCGCCTCGATCAGGCCGTAGGGCCGGTCGGCGGCGTAGTAGACCTCGTTGTCGTTCTTCAGCCCGAACGGCTCCAGGTCGACCAGGAAGTGGTGCTTGTTCGGGAGCGAGAAGCGGACCTCGTCGATCTCACTGCGGTGGTTGATGATCCGCGCGCCCATCTGGTACAGCGTCTGCTGCAGCGAGAGCGAGTACGTCTCGGCGAAGGCCTGGAGCATGTGCTTCTTCACCTGCTCGTAGGACTTCTCCCAGTTCGGCATGCGCTCCTCGTCGTCGGTCCAGTTGAACCGCCAGCGGCCGGAGACCTCGGTGGCCAGGATGCGGTCGTAGGCCTCCTTCAGGGTCGTGTACTTGTCCTTGACGTAGCCCCAGAACTCGGAGTTGGTGGAGTTCATCACGACCAGGTCCTTCAGGCCCGAGATCACCTCCCACTTCTCACCGTCGTAGGTGATCTGCGTCAGGCGGGTCTCCTGGCCCTTGCGGACGAAGGAGTGCTTGACCTCGTCGGCGCCGATGAACTGCGAGTTCGCGTCGGAGGCCTCGATCCGCTCCCAGGCGAACTCCTCGATGCGGATCCGGGCCCGGTGGATCGGCTCCTGGCTGGTGACGAAGTGCCGGGCGAGGTGGATGCCGAACTGCTCGGCGGACTCGATGCCGTGCTCCTTGGCGAACGCGAACACCGTGTTCTTGGTGGTGTCGGTCGGCAGGACGTTGGCGTTCGAGCCGGAGTAGTGGACCTCGTCCATGTCGCCGCTCAGCGCCACGGACACGTTCAGGTCCTTGATGTGGTGGGTGGCGCCGTCCCGCGTGATCTTCACGACTCGGTTCTCGGCCTTGCCGTACTGGTTCTGTCCCAGCAGGACAGGGCGGCCCGGGCGGGAATTGACGGTCATTTAGCTAGCTCCCTCGGTATACGGAGTAGCCGAACGGGTTGAGCAGCAGCGGTACGTGGTAGTGCTCGCCCGGGACGACGGCGAACGTGATCGCCACCTCCGGGAAGAACACACCGGCGCCGCTGTCCCGATTCGCGGGGGCGTCCTGCTGCGCATCGGCTTGCTTCTTCTCGAAGTACGGTTCGACGGCGAAGTCGAGCCGTACGTGGGTGGTTCCCCCCGGCAGGGCCGGGAGGTCCTTGCACCGGCCGTCCCCGTCGGTCGCGGAGCCGCCGAGCGCCCGCCAGTCGGCCGCACGCCCGGAGCGGGCGGACAGCTGGACGGCGACGCCCTCGGCCGGGCGGCCGGCGCTGGTGTCCAGGATGTGCGTGGACACGGACGCGGTGGCGGAGGTGCTCATGGTGCGGTCAGTCCCCTTCGACGAGTCGGGCCAGGCGGATGCGGTTGATCTTCCCCAGTTCGGTGCGGACGATCTCCCGCTCCCGCTCCGGCGTGTTGCCGATCCGTTCCCGGACCGCGTCGCGCATCTGCTCGCCGGTGCGGCCGGTGGCGCAGATCAGGAAGACATGGCCGAACTTCTCCTGGTAGGCGAGGTTCAGTTCCAGCATCTCCGCCTTGAGCTCGTCGGAGGCGCCGGCCATGCCGCGCTGTTCGCGGGCCGAGGTGGGGTCGCCGGGCTTGGGGCGGCCGATGGGTGGGTGGCCGGCCATCGCCTCGTCGAGGTCCGGGGCCGTCAGATCCGCCGTGGCGGCGTCGCTCGCGGCGTACAGGTCCTCGGGGGTGGCGTAGGGGCGGGCGGCGAGCAGGCGCTTCGCCCACGCCGTGGAGGCGCACGCCTCGTGGAGCGCGGTGAGGGCCGCGTGCTCCTCCAGAGTGTTGAACCGGGCCAGGCCCGGCGGCGTGGAAGTGGAAGTCACGGGAGCCTCCGTGGCCGGATGCGGCCGTCGTGCTGAACGGGCGTGCCGATAGCTAACGCCCTCCCGCGACAGCACGTCAACAGTTTGTTGAAAATTCGCGGCGGGGAAACGGCGCGGAAACCGCAGGGCGGCGGCGCGGCCGGCCGAGACCGGAAAAGGGCCGGGAAGGGGCCGGGAAGGGGCCGGTCAGGAGCCCTTCTCGCGGTTGAGGTAGTTGTAGACGGTGAAGCGGCTGACGCCGAGGGCGCTCGCCACCGTCTCCACGCCGTGCCGTACCGAGAAGGCGCCGCGCGCCTCCAGTATGCGCACGACCTCCTGCTTGGCCTTGCGGTCCAGGTCGGCCAGCGGCATGCCCTTGCGGCGCTCCATGGCGGCCAGGATGTGATCGAGGGAGTCGGCGAGCTGCGGCAGCCGTACGGCGACGGCGTCGCGGCCCTCCCAGGACAGCACGACGTCGTCGGGGCCGGCCTCGTCGGGGGGCACCATCTCGCCACCCATGGCGTCGACCAGGGGCTTCACGGCCGCGATGAACGGCTCGTCCCCCGCGCCGGTCATGCCTCGTCCTCCTCGACCACGTTGACCTGGAGCGAGATCCGGGTGGCGCCGGCCTCCAGGGTCCTGCGGAGGAGGGCGTCCACGGCGGTGAGGACCGCGTCGGCGCCGCCCTGCGCGGTGTTGCCGAACGGACCGACGTCCACGGCGTCCAGTCCGGCCCCTTCCACGACCTCACGGGCGACCAGCGCGTGCGCGGGCGCCTCGTCCAGGTCGAAGGGCTCGGTCGTGAACTCCACCCTCAAGCGCATAGTGCCCCCTGACTGTAATGACTCGGACCCGCCGGGCCCGCCACGAGCCGACCCTAGCCGACACGCCCCCTTGACAAGCGGGGAGACCCGACGGCAGTCTTCCGTTAAGCAGAAAGCAACTTCCACAATACGAAATACAGCGGAAGGGAGCGCGGCCCGATGGGATTCGCAGACCAGCGCTTCAACGTCAACCTGTCGATCCTCTTCACGGAACTCCCGCTCCTGGAGCGCCCCGCGGCCGCCGCCGCGGCCGGCTTCACCGCGGTCGAGCTGTGGTGGCCCTGGACCGACACACCCACCCCCGAGCGGTCCGAGCTCGACGCCCTCAAGCGGGCGATCGAGGACGCGGGCGTACAGCTCACCGGGCTGAACTTCTACGCCGGACAGCTGCCGGGCCCGGACCGCGGCGCACTGTCGGTGCCCGGCGCGGAGTCGGATCGGTTCCGCGCCAACATCGACGTGGCCGCCGGCTTCGCCGCCTCGCTCGGCTGCCGGGCCCTCAACGCCCTGTACGGCAACCGCGTCGAGGGCGTGGACCCGGCGGAGCAGGACGCGCTCGCGCTGGAGAACCTGGCCCTCGCGGCCCGGGCCGCCGACCGGATCGGCGCGGTGCTGCTGATCGAGGCGCTGAACAAGCCGGAGTCCCCGCTGTACCCGCTGGTGTCCGCGCCCGCCGCCGTCGAGGTCGTCGACCGGGTCAACGAGGCCACCGGGCTGGGCAACGCGCGCTTCCTCATGGACCTCTACCACCTGTCCATGAACGGCGAGGACCTGCCGGCGGTGATCGAGCGGTTCGCCGCGCAGACCGGCCACGTCCAGATCGCCGACAACCCGGGCCGCGGCGCGCCCGGCACGGGCTCGCTCCCCCTCGAAGACCTCCTCGACCGGCTGAGGAAGGCGGGCTACGACGGCTGGGTCGGCCTCGAGTACAAGCCGGGCGACCGCCCGAGCGCCCAGGCCTTCGACTGGCTGCCCCGCTGACCTCCTGCACCGAAAGGCACCCCACCATGAGCAGCACTCTTCCCAAGGTCGCCTGGATCGGCCTCGGCATCATGGGCTCCCCCATGTCCGAGAACCTGATCAAGGCGGGTTACCAGGTCACCGGTTACACGCTGGAGCAGGACAAGCTGGACCGGCTCGCCGCGGCGGGCGGGACGGCCGCCTCCTCCATCGCCGAGGCCGTGCGGGACGCGGACGTCGTCATCACGATGGTGCCCGCCTCCCCCCAGGTCGAGGCCATCGCCTACGGCCCCGACGGCATCCTGGAGAACGCCCGGTCCGGGGCACTGCTGATCGACATGTCCTCGATCACCCCGCAGACCTCCATCGACCTCGCCAAGGCCGCCGCGGACAAGGGCATCCGCGTCCTGGACGCCCCGGTCTCCGGCGGTGAGGCCGGTGCGATCGAAGCCGTGCTGTCCATCATGGTGGGCGGCGAGCAGGCGGACTTCGACGAGGCCGAGCCGGTCTTCCAGGCCCTCGGCAAGACCATCGTGCTGTGCGGCCCGCACGGCTCCGGCCAGACCGTGAAGGCGGCCAACCAGCTGATCGTCGCCGTGAACATCCAGGCGTGCGCGGAGGCCGTGGTCTTCCTGGAGAAGTCCGGCGTGGACCTCAAGGCGGCCCTGGACGTCCTGAACGGCGGCCTGGCCGGCTCGACCGTGCTGACCCGCAAGAAGGACAACTTCCTCACCCGGGACTTCAAGCCGGGCTTCCGGATCGACCTGCACCACAAGGACATGGGCATCGTCACGGACGCCGCCCGCACCGTCGGCGCGGCCCTGCCCGTCGGCGCCGTGGTCGCCCAGCTGGTCGCGTCCCTGCGCGCGCAGGGCGACGGCGGCCTGGACCACTCCGCGCTGCTGCGGGCCGTGGAACGGCTCTCCGGCGCGCAGCTCTGACCCTCGCCCCCCGAGGGCCCTCTGCTCCGGGCGGTGCCGCCGCTGACACCTGTCCTGTCGCGCCCAAAGGGGCGGCGCCGCCCGGTCCACCCATGCCCACTGCTTCAACAAACTGTTGACGCTCCGATCGCCCCGACCCTAGGCTCCACAAAGCGGAAACATTTTTCCGCTGCCCTCTCGTACGGAAGGTCACGATGTCGCAGCGCGTGCTCACCACCGAGTCCGGCGCCCCCGTCGCCGACAACCAGAACTCCGCCACCGCCGGCGTCGGCGGACCGCTCCTGCTCCAGGACCAGCACCTGCTGGAGAAGCTCGCGCGCTTCAACCGCGAGCGCATCCCGGAGCGCGTGGTGCACGCCCGCGGCTCGGGCGCCTACGGCCACTTCGAAGTGACCGACGACGTCACGGACTTCACCCACGCCGACTTCCTCGGCGAGGTGGGCCGGCGCACCGAGGTGTTCCTGCGCTTCTCGACCGTGGCCGACAGCCTCGGCGGCGCGGACGCCGTGCGCGACCCGCGCGGATTCGCGGTGAAGTTCTACACGCGCGAGGGCAATTACGACCTCGTCGGGAACAACACCCCGGTCTTCTTCATCAAGGACCCGATCAAGTTCCCGGACTTCATCCACTCGCAGAAGCGCGACCCGTTCACGGGCCGTCAGGAGCCGGACAACGTATGGGACTTCTGGGCCCACTCCCCCGAGGCCACGCACCAGGTGACCTGGCTGATGGGCGACCGCGGCATCCCGGCCTCGTACCGGCACATGAACGGCTACGGCTCGCACACCTACCAGTGGACCAACGCCCGTGGTGAGGCCTTCTTCGTCAAGTACCACTTCAAGACGAACCAGGGCATCCGCTGCCTGAGCAGTGAGCAGGCGGCCGAGCTCGCGGGCAAGGATCCCAACTCCCACCAGACGGACCTGCTCCAGGCCATCGAGCGGGGCGTGCACCCGTCCTGGACGCTGTACGTGCAGATCATGCCGGCGGCCGAGGCGGCGGAGTACCGCTTCAACCCGTTCGACCTGACCAAGGTCTGGCCGCACGCGGACCACCCGCTGCGGCGCGTGGGCCGGCTGGTCCTCGACCGCAACCCGGACAACGTCTTCGCCGAGGTCGAGCAGGCCGCGTTCTCCCCGAACAACTTCGTGCCGGGCATCGGCCCCTCGCCCGACAAGATGCTCCAGGGCCGGCTGTTCGCCTACGCGGACGCCCACCGCTACCGCCTGGGCGTCAACCACACGCAGTTGGCCGTCAACGCGCCCCGGGCCACCACCGCCGAGAACTACGGCCGGGACGGCCTCATGGCGTCCAACCCGCAGGGCCGGTACGCGAAGAACTACGAGCCGAACTCCTACGACGGCCCGGTCGAGACCGGCCGGCCGCTGTCGGCCCCGCTCGCGGTGCACGGCCACACCGGCACCCACGCGGCTCCTGTGCACACCAAGGACGACGACTTCTTCCAGGCGGGCGAGCTGTACCGGCTGATGTCGGCGGAGGAGAAGTCCCGCCTGGTCGCGAACATCGCCGGGGGCCTGTCCCGGGTCTCCCGCGACGACGTGATCGAGAAGAACCTCGCGCACTTCCACGCCGCCGACCCGGAGTACGGCAGGCGCGTGGAGGAGGCGGTCCGCGCGCTGCGCGAGGACTGAGACTCCCTGCCCGTGTCCGACCGCCCGCGGCGGCCCGGATGAGGGGTGGCCGTCCCGGACACGGACACGGGCAGGGCGCGGACCGCGGCGGGCGCGAGCCAGTGCGGTGGTGAAGGGGTCTGGACCGGCTTCTCGACCTGAGGGAAGCCCGCTCCGGATCCCGTCGCACCCGCCGCGGTCCCAGCACACGCTCCCCCTCCCCTCGACCCCGTCCGGCGGCGCGAACGTCCTGTCGCGCCCAGCCTCGCGCCGTCGGACGGCCAGCCCGCCCCGGGGTGCGGAACCGCCCCGGCGGCGACAGCCTGAAGGCATGGCACATCCGACCGAGCAGCCGCACGTCGTGGTCCACGCTCCCGCCCTGGACGGCTCGCGACGGGTCACGCTGGGCGACGAGCCCCTGGGCGTCGCCACCCACGTCGACGACGTGGCGGAGATCCTGCGCCTGGCCGATCTCTACGTCACCGACGTCGAGGAGAACGACCTCGTCGAGTGGCAGGGCGGCGGCCCGGACGACTGGCCCGGGCTTTCCGAGCACCACGGCGCCTGAGCGCGTACGGCACCGGTCGTACACCGCGTACGGAACCCTCAAATGAACCTCTGAACCCGGCCCCGGGGGCTTCAACCGCCCCCGGGGCCGGGCGCATTCTCGGCACACGGGGCCCGCCGGCACGGGGGCGGCGGGCGCCGGTACGGGGGTGAGCCATGAGCGACGGTACGGTGACCCGGCTGGAGCCGCACGAGATCGCACTGCTGGGGGAAGGCCCGCGGGCCGCCGTCACCGTCGCCGTGGTGGATCTGCACCTGCGGGGCCTGGCCGAGGCCGATCTGCCGGGGACGGTGCGCAGGGGCATCGGGGACGCCGTGCAGGGCCTGCGGCCGCTCTCGCCCCTGGCCGAGGCGGTGCACACGCGTCTGCGGGAGCCCGCCGGGCTGAGGACCCTGGTGAAGGACGCCGACATCCGGCTGGCCGTCGCGCTGATGCGCATCCCGCTCGCGGAGGCCGGCCTGCTGCGCCACCCGCTGCTCGGCCCGACACGCGCCGCCCGTCGGCACCTCCGTAACCTGCGGCAGAGCCGGCCGCTGCCCGCGAGCAGGCACGGGCTGAGCCATGACGACCGGCTGCGGGCCGTGGCCCTGCACGGCGAGCCGGCCCTGCGGCTGCTGCTGCCCCGCTTCGCCCTGCGCGCGGGCCTGGTCCGCCGCGCAGAGGTGGGTGGCACCGCCCTGCTGAAGCACTCGCCACGCGGCACGGGCGGCGGCTACGGGGGCTACTCCTACTGCGGCGGGGGCGGTGGCGGCGGAGGCGGGGAGTGAGGCGCGTCCGCGCATGCGTGAGGGGCGGCCCGTCCTGTCGGACGGACCGCCCCCGGTCCGTGGGTGTCAGACCTTCGGCGTCCTTCAGACCTTCAGCGTCTTGATGGAGGTCGGGGCGTGGCCCGGCTCCGTGGCGAGCTCCTCGAACTCCACGACGTTGCCGATGTCGTTGGTCGTGGACATGGAGATGTTGGTGACGCGCTCCAGGATCGCCTCGACGACGACGGGGACCCGGTACTCCGCGGCCAGCTTCTTGGCCTGCTCGAACGCGGCGCCCAGCTCGGCCGGGTCGGTCACCCGGATCGCCTTGCAGCCCAGGCCCTCGGCCACCTTGACGTGGTCGACGCCGTAGACGCCCAGCTCGGGCGCGTTGATGTTCTCGAACTCCAGGTTGACCTGGAAGTCGATGTCGAAGGCCCGCTGCGCCTGGCGGATCAGCCCCAGATAGGAGTTGTTCACCAGGACGTGGACGTACGGGATCCGGTGCTGGGCGCCGACGGCCAGTTCCTCGATCATGAACTGGAAGTCGTAGTCGCCGGAGAGCGCGACGACGGAGGCCTCCGGGTCGGCCTTGGCGACGCCGAGCGCGGCCGGGACGGTCCAGCCGAGCGGGCCGGCCTGGCCGCAGTTGATCCAGTGCCGGGGCCGGTAGACGTGCAGCATCTGGGCGCCGGCGATCTGGGAGAGACCGATGGTGGAGACGTACCGGGTCTCCGGACCGAAGGCCTTGTTCATCTCCTCGTAGACGCGCTGCGGCTTGATCGGGATGTCGTCGAAGTGCGTGCGGCGCTGGAGCGTGGCCTTCCGCTCCTGCGCGGACGCGGCCCAGGCGGAGCGGTCGGGCAGCCGGCCGGCCGCCTTCATCTCCCGGGCCACTTCCACGAACAGTTCCAGGGCCGCCTTGGCGTCGGAGGCGATGCCGTAGTCGGGGGCGAAGATCTTGCCGATCTGGGTCGGTTCGACGTCGACGTGGACGAACTTCCGTCCGGCGGTGTAGACGTCCAGCTTGCCGGTGTGGCGGTTGGCCCAGCGGTTGCCGATGCCGAGGACGAAGTCGGACTCCAGGAAGGTCGCGTTGCCGTAGCGGTGCGAGGTCTGCAGGCCGACCATGCCGGCGTTCAGCTCGTGGTCGTCGGGCAGGATGCCCCAGCCCATCAGCGTGGGCACGACGGGTGTGCCGGTCAACTCGGCGAACTCGACGAGCAGTTCGCAGGCGTCGGCGTTGATGACGCCGCCGCCCGCGACGATCAGCGGCCGTTCGGCGGCGTTCAGCATCCCGAGGGCCTTCTCGACCTGGGCGCGGGACGCGGCGGGCTTGTAGACCGGCAGTGGCTCGTACGTCTCCGGGTCGAACTCGATCTCCGTCAGCTGCACGTCGATCGGCAGGTCGATGAGGACCGGGCCGGGCCGGCCCGAGCGCATCAGGTGGAACGCCTGCTGGAAGACGCCCGGGACCTGCGCGGCCTCCAGCACGGTCACGGCCATCTTGGTGACCGGCTTGGCGATGGAGGCGATGTCGACGGCCTGGAAGTCCTCCTTGTGGATCACGGCGGTCGGGGCCTGGCCCGTGATGCACAGAATCGGGATGGAGTCGCCGATCGCCGAGTACAGGCCCGTGATCATGTCGGTGCCGGCCGGGCCTGAGGTGCCGATGCACACGCCGATGTTGCCCGGGTGGGTCCGGGTGTAGCCCTCGGCCATGTGGGAGGCGCCCTCGACGTGCCGGGCGAGGGTGTGGGCGATGCCTCCGGAGGCCTTGAGCGCCGCGTAGAAGGGGTTGATCGCCGCGCCCGGGACACCGAACGCGTCGGTGACGCCCTCACGCCTGAGGATCTCGACTGCCGCGCGGGCAGCGGTCATACGAGCCATGGAACTACTCCTGGTTCGGCTGTCGGATACGCACTCCCGTCGCGCCCCGCCGTGAGCACCTTCCGCATTGCAGAAATAAACTTCTACTATCTGGAAGCAATGTAGGGGGGTGCGGACAAGCCGTCAAGAGACGTCCGGGCAATGGGCCGAGCACCGGACAAGCGCGGTCCCGCGGGTGGACGATGGACGGCATGTCCGAGAGCGTGTCGGTGCGCTGTCCGGCCTGTGGGCGCGCCCATCTGTTCGCCGTGCCGTCCTATCCGTGCGTCTGCGGGACGCCCGTCGCACCGCCGCTCGACCGGCGCGTGGAACCGGCCGCCGTCACCCACCGCACCTGGGAGGAGGAGTGGGTGACCGTGCACTGCGCGGCCTGCGACCGTCCCTCCGTTTGGCCGCACCCGGAGCTGGGCTGCGCCTGCGGCACGGTGCTGCGGTTCCCGGTGGCGGGCCCGCGCGACGCCCTGCGCGACATCCCGCCGCGGCCGGTGCGTCCCGCCTTCCGGCCGGTGACGATCCGCACCGCCCGGGACGCCGTCACCGCTGCGGCTCTCTATCTGCGCTGGCTGGGCCACCGGGACGTGCGGCGCGCCGACCGGCGCCCGCCCTCCGGCATCGGGCTCGCCGCCCCGGGCGTGCTGGCCTGGGTGGATCCGACCGTCCGCCCGGCGGACGCGCGGGACGTGGAGTGCCTGTGGCTGACCGCGATGACGGAGTCCGCGGCCTGCGTCCACTTCTCCCTCGCCGGGTACGGCGACGACGCCCGCGCCCGCGCCGACGCGCTGGGCGTGCCGCTGTTCGTGCTCGATCCGACCGGCACCCCGCGGCCGGTGAACCAGCCTGCCGAGGCGTTCGCCGCCTGAAGGTGCGGGCGCGGGACGGCGCCGGCCCCACGACCGGGGAGCCGGCGCCGTCATGCGCGGTGTTACGGGTTGACGCAGGTGATCGAGCCGACCGGCAGGTTGTTCCCGGTCGAGGTGGCGGTGAAGCCGAACGTCACGGTGCCGTCCGGCGGAATGGTGCGGTTGTGGTCCGCGTGCCTGACCGTCACCGTGCCGTCGGTGCCCGTGCTCAGCGTGCCGTTCCAGACCTGGCTGATCCGGGTTCCGGCGCCCGGCTGCCAGCGCACGGCCCAGCCGTCACGCGCGGTGGTGTTGTGGTTCATCACCTCGACGGACCCCTGGAAGCCGCCGCCCCAGGAGTTGGTCACCTTGTAGATGGCCATGCACCCGGCGTGCGGATCGGTGGGCGTCGGGGTCGGCGTCGGCGTCGGCGTCGGGTCCGGGGTGCCGCCCGAACCGCGGATGCCGGTCACCTCGCCGTTGCCGCCGTCGAAGACGATGTCGGAGCAGGAGAAGAAGTTCTCCTGGCTGTCCGAGCGCACCCACTGGATGAACATCATCGCGTCACCCGAGCGGCCCGAGGGCAGCTTCAGGTCCCAGTAGTAGTGGCCGGAGTCGCTGCCCACCGAGCCGGACTGCGGCGGGTTGGTGACGGTCTGGATCAGCTCCAGGTCGCCCCAGCCCAGCGGCTTGGTGGGCGAGTAGCCGGGCTTGGAGACGTACACCCGGAAGTCGCCCGGGTGCGCCGCCCAGTTGCTGTGCTTGATGCGGATGGTCGCCCCGGAGGTGAGGTGCGTGCGGGGCCAGTCGGCGCGGGCGGCGTTGTAGCCGGTGAAGTTGTACGGGGAGCGGTCACCGGCGCTGCACAGCTTGCCGTCCGGGACGTAACCCGGGCCGCGTCCGCCCGCGTTGGAGTCGAGCACGGCGAACCAGTTGTACAGCGCGCTCGCACCGCTCTCGGCGAGCGCGGCCTTGCACGCGGGGTTCGTCGGGTCCAGGGAGCCGGTGCTGGTCTTGGCGTCCAGCCAGCACAGGTAGGTCCGCGAGCCGGGCGTCATCGTCACGCCGTGCGCCTGCGCGCTGTTCTGGCCGATCAGGGCCAGACCGAGCCCGCTGAGCAGGGTGACCAGGACCGCCAGTAAGGACAGGGGGCGTCTGGTGCTTCGAGCCATGTTCTCTCCTGTGGGGATGGTGGGGTTCGGTTGTCTCCCCGGGGGTTCGGGGCGGGTCAGGCGGGCGGGGCGCCCCAGGCCAGGGCACCGTTCAGGTAGGCGGGGATCCTCGGGGCGTCGGCGTAGGAGGCGGCCGTGGTCCGGCTGTGGTCGTCGCTCTCGTCGAAGGCGGACCAGTCGGACTTGGCCAGACGCAGCTGGAGGTCGCCGGTGTCCTTGCCGGCGGCGAGGGTGCCGCTCTTGAAGCCGACCTCCAGATAGGCGTCCGCGCCCGCGACCGGGGCGCTCAGCGGCACCACCCGCAGCGAGAGGCTGGAGCAGCCGACGGCCGCGTAGTCGCAGAAGGCGTTCACGGTGGACGAGCCGCCGTCCCGGGTGAAGTAGTAGCGGGCGGTGACCTTGCTGAGGTCCACGGAGGCGCTGCCGGTGTTGGCGATCCGCAGGCCGGGGCGGATGCCGTTGTCGGTGGCCGAGGCGTCGTTGTTCCTGTAGGTGACCTTGAGACCGCCGGCCGGGTCGGGGCCGCCGCCGCCCGCCTCCGTGGTGACGCTCAGCGCGGTGGAAGCCGCGGAGACGTTGCCGGCGGCGTCGCGGGCCCGGACGGTGTAGCCGTACGCCGTGGCCGCGGTCAGCCCGGTGTCGGTGAACGCGGTGCCGGTGACCGTCGAGGCGTTGACCTTGGTGCCGTTGCGGTACACGTCGTAGCCGGTGACGCCCACGTCGTCGGTGGCCGCCGTCCACGCCAGGGAGACACTGCTCGCGGTCTTCGCGGTGGCCCTCAGACCGGTCGGCGCGGTGGGAGCGGTGGTGTCGGTGGGGTCGGGCTCACCGCCGCCGTCCGTGGGCACGGCCGGGTACGCGTTGCGCACCAGCATCGAGAACTGGTTGTGGAACCAGTGGCCGGCCAGCGGCGCGTCCGGCATGGCGCCGGTCGGGTTGCCGCCCGCGTTGGGCGCCGTGTAGTCCGGGTTGCACATCGGGTCCGGACGCTTGCCCTCGTCGTTCGGGATGTCCTTGCTGGCCCCGTCCGACTCCCCCGGCGGCTTGATCCACAGGAAGGCGTCCAGATGCGAGTCCGGGTAGCCGGCGGGTGAGGCCTGCGGGGGCTGCCCGAGGCCGGCGCCGTTGACGTTGCACCACAGGCCGCGGTGGGTCCGCCGGTCCACCTTGGACTGGCTGACGTAGGTGTCGAGGACGGTGCTGGTGGATTCGGCGGTCGGCCGGCCGGCGCCTCCCCAGCCGTTGCGGGAGGTGTCGACGACCATGCCGGTGGAGGCGGGCCAGCCCTGCGCCACCAGCGCGGCGTGCACGGCCTTGGTGAAGTCCGACTCGTCGAAGTTCGGGTTCCACTCGTAGTACTTGCCGGACCGGACCGGGTTGCCGCCGACCGTCTTGCTCGGGTCGGTCAGGAACGGTTCGGCGAGCGGCGTGTAGTTGGCGACGTTGGTGATCAGGCCGTCGACACTGCCGAGACCGGCCGTGGTGCCCTTGACGACGTCCGTGTACAACTGGGTGGTCTGGGCGAGGTTGTTGTCCCAGCCGAGCCACCCGGAGTGGGCGAAGTCCAGGTACGTGTACACGTTCGGGACGGCGTGCAGCTTGTTCAGGGCGTAGCGGATGGCGTCGACCTGGATGCCGCTGCTCTTGGCCTGGGCGCACTCGGGGTCGTTGAGGTTGGTGACCAGGTTCGGCAGGCCGTCCGGTTCGATGACCGTGGTGATGCGGATGTCCTGGTACTTGGGATCGGCGAAGACCTCGGCGATCTCGTCGATGTACTCGCTCTTGTAGCGCGCCAACCCAGCCGCGGTGAGCGGCAGTTCGCCGTTGGAGGCGAGGGCGGAGCAGTCGCGGCCCGGCAGGTCGTACACGACGAAGGTGGCGACGAGCGGCCGGCCGGGCTCCTTCTGGGCGAGCGCCAGGTCCAGGTGGTCGGCGAGGCTCTTGCGGCCCGCGTTGGCCTCACCGCCGTGGATGGCGGCGATCCGGTCCAGCCAGACGGCCGTCGGATAGCTCTTGACCTTCTCCATCCTGGCCTTGAGCGTCGCGTCGGTGGTCTGGGCGATGGATCCGTCGACCAGGCGCGCGTAGTCCGGGTTGACGTAGAACGAGGCGCCCGCGAACGGGTTGTCGACGTGCGCCTCCGCGGCGGACGCCTCGGGCGCGGTCAGCTGGGCCGCCGCGCCCAGCAGCAGCGTGCTCACCGCGGTGGCCAGGGCCGCCGTCCGCTTGCGGTGCGGCCTGCGCGGGCGGGTGTCCGCGCGTCTGGTCCGGTCTGTCATGTGCTCTCCTCGGTGCGGGGGTGCGGGTGACGGGTGTGGGGACGTCCGCGGGATCAACCGGTGGGGAGAACCGTGGAGCCGGTCAGGCGGGAGTGCAGCGCGGGGCGGGGGTGCCCGCGGTGCCGTTCGCCGTGTAGCCGAACGAGGTGGTGGCACCGGCGGCGAGGGTGCCGCCCGAGCCGGTGCCGCGCACCGTGATCCGGCCGTCGGTGACCGTGTGGGTGCCGTTCCAGAGGCTGGTGACGGTCGCGCCGCCCAGGTCCCAGTCGACCGTCCAGCCCGTGATCGGTCCGGTGCCGGTGTTCTTGACGGTGACCTCCGCCTGATGGCCGCCCGGCCAGGAGTTGACCAGCTTGTGGGTGGCGGTGCAGGCCTTGGCCGGGGTGGGGTCGGGGTCGGGATCCGGGTCGGGGCCGGGGTCCGTGCCGTAGGTCAGGCCGTGCCCGTAGGGGAAGAGCGGGGTCTTGCCGTCGCCGTCGTTGATCGGCTGCTGGGCGGCGCTGCGCATCCAGGTCATGGGCAGCTTGCCGGTCGGCGCGTGGTCGCCGAACAGCACGTCCGCGACGCCGCCGCCCTCGGTGCCCGGCAGCCATGCCGCGAGCAGGGCCTTCCAGTCGGGCAGCCGGTCCGCGATGTCCAGCGGGCGGCCGGAGACCAGCACCACCACCACGGGCACGCCGCTCGCCTTCAGCCGGGCCAGGGTCTGCAGGTCCTCCTGGTCCAGGCCCATGCCGTCGGGGCGGTCGCCGCGCATCTCGGCGTACGGGGTCTCGCCGACGACGGCCACGGCTGCCGTGTAGCCGCCGTCGATGCCGTTGCCGTAGCGGTCGTAGGTGACCCGGGAGGGGTCGGCCACGGCGGCGCGGATGCCCTGGAGGACGGTGGTGCCCTCGGTGACGGGACCGCTGCGGCCCTGCCAGCCCAGGGTCCAGCCGCCGCTCTGGTTGCCCATGTCGTCGGCGGACTTCCCGGCGACGAACAGCTTGCCCGTCTTCGGCAGCGGCAGGATCCCGCCGTCGTTCTTCAGCAGCACCTGCGAGGCGCGCACCGCCTGCCGGGCGAGACTCCGGTGGGCGGCCGAACCGACGGTGGAGGTGTACGAGCGGTCGGTCAACGGCCGCTCGAACAGCCCGAGCTGGAACTTCTTCGTCAGGATGCGCCGGTTGGCGTCGTCGATCCGGGCCGGGGGGATCCGGCCCGCGGTGACCTCGCCGCGCAGCAGGCTCAGGAACTTCTTGTAGTCGTGCGGGACCATCACCATGTCGACGCCCGCGTTGACGGCGGTGGCGATCTCGGCGCCGGTGAAGCCGGTCTGCCCGTCGAGCTGGTCGACCGCCGCCCAGTCGGAGACGACGAAGCCGGTGAAGCCCAGTTCGCCCTTGAGGACATCGGTGACGAGGTATTTGTGGGCGTGCGAGCGCACTCCGTTCCAGCTGCTGTAGGAGAGCATCACCGAGCCCACGCCGCGCTCGACGGCCTCCTTGAACGGCGGCAGGTGCACCGCGCGCAGCTCGGCCTCGGAGAGCCGGGTGTCGCCCTGGTCGACGCCGCCGGTGGTGCCGCCGTCGCCGATGTAGTGCTTGGCGGTGGCGAGCACGGAGGCCGGGTCGGCGCCCAGGGTGTCGCCCTGCAGGCCGGTGATGAACGAGGTCATGGCGGTGGGCAGTCCGGGCGTCTCGCCGAACGACTCGTAGGTGCGCCCCCAGCGGTCGTTGCGGGCCACGCACAGACAGGGCGCGAAGGACCAGTCGATGCCGGTGCCGGCGACCTCCTCGGCGACCGCGCGCCCGACGCGCTGCACCAGGGCCGGATCCCGCGTGGCACCGAGGCCGATGTTGTGCGGGAAGAGCGTGGCCCCGCGCACCGCGTTGTGGCCGTGCACGGCGTCGATGCCGTAGATCATCGGGATGGCGAGCGGGGTGGCCAGCGCCGTGCGCTGGAGGGAGTCGTACGTGTCGGCCCAGGTCTGCGCGTTGTTGGGGCTGACCGTGGAGTCGCCGCCGGAGAGCACCGAGCCGATGCGGTACGTGGCGAGGTCGGAGCGCGGGACCAGGGCGTCCTTCTCGACCTGGGTCATCTGGCCGAGCTTGTCGTCCGGCGTCATCCGGCCCAGCAGGTCCTCGACCCGCTGCGGAACGGGCAGGGCCGGGTCCTGGTACGGCAGCACGGCGGCGGCCCGCACGGTGTCCCGCCCGGGCGGAGCGGCGGCGGTGAGCCCGGTCACGGCGAGCACGGCGGCACACAGGCCGGCGACGAACGCGGGCCGGCGAGCGGACCGCCGGGCGGAACGGGGAACGGCGGTTTCGGACGGGAGCGGGATCATGACAGAGCCTTTCCGGATGCGGGCCGGAGGGGCGGGGGTGGTGCGGGTCCGGGTGGGGCGGGGTGGTGCGGGGCCCGAGCGGGGGCGGAACGGTGCGGGTCCGAGCGGAGCGGGGTGGCGCGGGCCCGGGTGGGGCGAGGTGGCGCGGGCCCGGGTGGGGCGAGGTGGTGCGAGGTCCAAGCGGAGCAGGGGCGGAACGGTGCCGGTCCGAGCGGAGCGGGCCGTGTCGGGTGGCCCGGGCCGGAGCCGGCAAGCGGCTCGTGTCGCCCGGGCCACCCGGCGCGAGCCGGTCGTGCGGGCCTCCGGGACGGCCCGCCCGGTCGCTTCGACCGGCCTTTCGCGACCCGGGGCCGGGGTGTGGAGCTCAAGCAGGGTGCGCGGTACGGGACTTGCCGGTGGGCCAGTGGTGCGGCCCGGGCAGAGCGCGGGGTGCGGTACTCAAGCGGACTGCGCTGTGCAGGACTTGCCGGGACGGCCAGGGGCGCGGCCCCCGTGGGCGGCCGGGGACGGGGTCCGTTCGCCCCTGGTGCGTGCCGCGGGGAGGCCCCCCGCGGTGTCCCGGGGCCGCGGGTGGAACGCTCCGGGGTCCGCCCGTTCGGCGCAGGGCGGAGCCCGGAGCGGGTCGGTGCGCCGCGGGTCAGGCGACGGAGCAGGCAGTGCCGTTCAGGGTGAAGCCGGACGGCTTGGCGAAGGTGCCGCTGTAGGTGCCCTGGAAGCCGAAGCTCTGGGTGCCGCCGGCGGCGATCCGCGCGTTGTGCGCGACGGGGCTCGCCGTGACGGCGCCCGAGGTGCCGGACAGGGTCGCGTTCCAGGCACTCGTGACCCGCTGCCCGGACGGCAGCGTGAAGCCGAGCCGCCAGCCGTCGACCGCGGCCGATCCGGTGTTCTTCACGGTCACGTCGGCGGTGAAGCCGCCCTGCCAGACGCTGGTCCCGTACGTCACCTGGCAGGCCGCCGCCGGACCGCCGGGGCCGCCCGGGTCGCCGCCGCCGCCGGTGTTGACGGTGGAGGAGAAGGAGTTCACGGCGAGCCCGGCGCCGTTCTGCCAGGGCTCGAAGCCGGCCTGGACGCTGGTCAGGTACCAGTTGTTCTGCGCCATGCCCCGGGCCACGGTCTGGTCGACGAAGTCCATCACGTCGAAGCTCCAGCTGGAGATCGCCGAGGGGGCGACGAAGGAGATCACGTCGTTGGACCCGTTGCTGCCGGTCCACACCTCCCAGCTGCGCCCGCCGACGGAGGCGGTGCCGACCTGGGAGCCGATCGGCTGGATGGGGCCGACCCGGTTGAACCAGATCATGATCTCGGTGCGGTTGACGCCGTCGGTGCGGGGCGTCGGGTCCAGCCAGATGTCGTACGAGGCGTTGTACACCGCGCCGGAGACGTAGCCGTAGGAGATGCTGCTGGGCGCACTGGAGATGGTGCTGATCTGCGCCGGCAGGTTGGTCCCGGGCGAACAGTTGGTGTAGTGGCAGCCGTTGAAGACCGACGGGTACGACTTCGGCGCGCCGTTGGTGGGCACGGAGCCGTCGGCCTGGGTGAGCCGGAAGCCGGTGTCGGTCGCGGTGACGCACTGCGGGGCGCTGGTGCCCCAGCGGTTGTTCTGGACGACGTAGCGGCCCTGGATCACGGTCGATCCGAACTGCTCGCAGACGACCGTGTCCGCCCGGGCGGGCGCGGTGGCGGCGAGGAGCGCCGCGACGGTGGCGAGCGTGGTGATCAGCGCGCCGAACAGGGCGCGGACGGTGCGGAGGCGGTGCGGTGACGATCGCATGCGGGGGCCTCTCTGCGGGGGGACAACCGGGTTCGACAGAGGGTGCTGCGGCAGGGGTATCGGGAGCGCTCCCACCTCCCCACTGATGGGAGCGCTCCCACCTCACCGGTTTCGGTCGCGACTGTAGGAGCCACCCCATGTCCCTGACAACCCGTTAGGCGGGAATCCGTCGAATGTATTTCGAAGCCGCAGGTCAGCGAGGCGCCTCAGCTGCTTCGGCCAACGGGTGCAGAGCACACAGGAGTTGGGAGCGCTCCCGGATGGCCTCGGGACGACTCCCGGACGGCCTCACGCCGAGTCCCGGACCACCAGCTGCGTCCGCAGGATCACGTGCCGCCACGCCACTTCCGGCTGCTCCATCTCCTCCAGCAGCAGCCGCACCATCGTCCGGCCGATCTGCTCGAGCGGCTGACGGACGGTGGTCAGCGGCGGGTCGGTGTGCCGGGCGAGCTCGAAGTCGTCGAAGCCGATGACCGCCACGTCCTCGGGCACCCGGCGCCCCGCCGTGCGCAGCACGGCCAGGGCTCCGGAGGCCATGGTGTCGGAGGCGGCGAGGACCGCGTCCACCTCCGGGTGGCGCTCCAGGAGTTCGGCCATCGCCCGGCGTCCGCTCGCCTCCGTGAAGTCGCCCTCGACGGTCCGGGAGGCCGGCGCGGGCAGCCCCGCCTGCTCCAGGGCCTGCCGGTAACCGCGCAGCCGGCACCGGGCGACGTACATGTCCAGCGGCCCGGTGATCGCCGCGATCGCCCGCCGGCCGCCGGCCACCAGGTGGGCCACCGCCTCGCGGGCGCCGCCGACGTTGTCCGCGTCGACGTAGGTGATCTGCTCGTCGCCGGAGCGGCGGCCCAGCAGCACGGTGGGCAGACCCGCGTCGGCGAGCATGTCCGGCAGCCGGTCCTCGGCCCGCACCGACATCAGCAGCACGCCGTCGACCCGGCCGCCGCGCGCGTACTCGACGAACCGCTGCCGCTCGGCGTCGGTGCGGACCAGGGTGAGCAGCAGCTGGACCGAGGTCTCGGCGAGCGCGTCGCCGACGGCGGTGACCGTCTCGGAGAAGAACGGCTCGCCGAACAGCCGCCAGTCGCGTTCCGTCATGACCAGCGCCACGGCGTCGGCCCGCCGCCCGGCCAGCGAGCGCGCCGCCAGGTTGGGCACGTAGCCGAGTTCGGCGATGGCCTGCTGCACGGCGCGGCGGGTGGACTCCCGCACTCCCGCCTCGTTGTTGACGACGCGCGAGACCGTGCCCCGTCCGACGCCGGCGAGCGCGGCCACCTGCTCCAGCGTGGGCGTCGTACCGGGCCGCCGCTTGACCATGTGTCACCCCCCAAGGGCGTCGATCTTACGGGCCCTGGCCCCCGTACGACCGGACGCCCCCACGGTCGTTCAGACGGTGTAGCGCTCGCGCAGTTCCACCTTGCGCACCTTTCCGGACACCGTCATCGGGAAGGCGTCCAGGATCCGGAGCCGGCTCGGGACCTTGTAGTGCGCGAGCCGCCCCCGGCAGAAGGCCCGCAGTTCCTCCAGGGTCGGCGGGTCGCCCGGGTCCCTCGCGATGACGCAGGCCAGGACCTCCTCGCCCCAGTGCTCGTGCGGGACGCCCACGACCTGGACGTCCCGGATCTTGGGGTGTCCGTAGAGGAACTCCTCGATCTCGCGGGGGTAGATGTTCTCCCCGCCCCGGATGATCATGTCCTTGATACGGCCGACGATCTCGACGTACCCGTCCTCGCGCATCACGGCGAGGTCGCCGGTGTGCATCCAGCGCCCGGCGTCGATCGCCTCGGCCGTCTTCTCCGGCTCGTCCCAGTAGCCGAGCATCACGCTGTACCCGCGCGTGCACAACTCCCCTGCCGTTCCCCGGGGTTGTGTCACCCCGGTCGCCGGGTCGACGACCTTGACCTCCAGGTGCGGCAGGACGCGGCCGACCGTGCCCGTGCGGTGCTCCAGGTCGTCGTCCCGCCGGGTCTGCAGGGAGACCGGGGAGGTCTCGGTCATGCCGTAGCAGATGGCGACCTCGGCCATGTGCATCTCGGCCACGACCCGTTTCATCACCTCCACGGGGCAGGGCGAGCCCGCCATGATGCCGGTGCGCAGGGAGGACAGGTCGAAGGAGGCGAAGCCGGGCAGGTTCAGCTCCGCGATGAACATGGTCGGGACGCCGTAGAGCGAGGTGCAGCGCTCCTGCTGGACCGCCCGCAGGGTGGCCTCGGGTTCGAAGGACGGGGCCGGGACGACGATGCAGGCGCCGTGCGAGGTGGCGGCGAGGTTGCCCATGACCATGCCGAAGCAGTGGTAGAAGGGCACCGGCACGCAGATCCGGTCCTGTTCGGAGTAGGCGATCAACTCCCCGACGAAGTAACCGTTGTTGAGGATGTTGTGGTGGGAGAGGGTGGCGCCCTTGGGGAAGCCCGTGGTGCCCGAGGTGTACTGGATGTTGATGGGGTCGTCGCAGGACAGCTCCGGCCACGCCGGGTCGGGGGTCGCCCGGGCCAGCAGGCCCTCCCAGCCCGGGTCGCCGAAGTACACGACCTCGCGCAGCCCGGGGCAGCGGCCCCGCACCTGTTCGACCATGGCCCGGTAGTCGCTGGTCTTGTGGGCGAGCGAGGCGAACAGCAGGGACACCCCGGCCTGCTTCAGGACGTACTCGACCTCGTGGGTGCGGTAGGCCGGGTTGATGTTCACCATGATCGCGCCGATGCGGGCGGTCGCGTACTGGACGAGCACCCACTCGGGGCAGTTGACGGCCCAGATGCCCACCCGGTCGCCCTTGGCGACACCGGAGGCCAGCAGCGCGGAGGCGAGGCGGTCGACGTCGGCGCCGAACCGAGCGTAGGTCCAGCGCCGCCCGGAGTCCACGTCCACCAGGGCCTCGCGCTCCGGCCAGGCGGCGACGGCCCGGTCCAGGTTCGCCCCGATCGTGTCGCCGAGCAGCGCCGTGGTGCCGGTGCCGTGGCTGTAGGAGTTCACCGGAAGTCCTCCTCGCGGTACTCGGCGTCCGAGCCGGCCGCCGTGGCCTCGCGCAGGGCGATCCGGCGGATCTTGCCGGAGACGGTCTTGGGCAGGTCGGCGAACTCCAGGCGGCGGATGCGCTTGTAGGGGGCGAGGACCTCGCGGGAGTGCTCGAACAGCACCTTCGCCGTGTCCGGTCCGGGCTCCCAGCCCTCCGCCAGGACCACGTACGCCTTGGGGACCGAAAGCCGCACCTCGTCCGGCGCGGGCACCACCGCCGCCTCGGCCACCGCCTCGTGCTCCAGCAGCGCGCTCTCCAGCTCGAAGGGGCTGATCTTGTAGTCGGAGGCCTTGAAGACGTCGTCGCTGCGGCCGACGTAGGTCAGGTAGCCCTCCGCGTCCCGGGAGGCGATGTCGCCGGTGCGGTAGTAGCCCCCGGCCATCGCCTCCGCCGTGCGGTCGGCGTCGCCGTGGTAGCCGGTCATCAGGCCGACCGGGCGGTGCGACAGGTCGAGGGCGATCTCGCCCTCGGTGGCGCCGGGCGCGCCCGAGACGGGGTCCAGCAGCTCGACGCGGTAGCCGGGGCTGGGCCGGCCCATCGAGCCGGTCTTGAGCGGCTGGCCGGGGCTGTTGGCGACCTGG
Source organism: Streptomyces sp. NPDC085932 (assembly GCF_044540525.1). NCBI lineage: Bacteria > Bacillati > Actinomycetota > Actinomycetes > Kitasatosporales > Streptomycetaceae > Streptomyces > Streptomyces sp. NPDC085932. The sequence continues at coordinate 471,968 of NZ_JBITSJ010000001.1, read as the reverse complement.
ACGGCCGTCTCGGTCTGGCCGAAGCCGTCCCGGATGGTGACGCCCCAGGAGCGGCGGACCTGCTCGATGACCTCGGGGTTGAGCGGTTCGCCCGCGGCGACGACCTCGCGGGGCGGGGTGCGCAGCTGGGTGAGGTCGGCCTGGATGAGCATGCGCCACACGGTCGGCGGGGCGCAGAAGGTGGTGACGCCCGCCCGGTCCATCTCGGCCATGAGCCGGGCGGCGTCGAAGCGCGTGTAGTTGTGCAGGAAGACGGTCGCCTCGGCGTTCCAGGGCGCGAAGAGGTTGGACCAGGCGTGCTTGGCCCAGCCCGGGGAGGAGATGTTCAGGTGCACGTCGCCGGGCCTGAGGCCGATCCAGTACATGGTCGACAGGTGGCCGATCGGGTACGAGGTGTGGGTGTGCTCGACCAGTTTGGGCCGGGCGGTGGTACCCGAGGTGAAGTAGAGCATCAGCGGGTCGTCGGACCGGGTCGGGCCGTCGGGCGTGAAGTCGGCGGAGGCGCCGTAGGCGTCGTCCAGCGGCAGCCAGCCGTCCGGCACGGTTCCGGCGGCACCGGCGGCGATGCGTGTGTAGTCGCCGGGGACCTCGGCGAACTTCCCGGCGTCCTCGGGGCGGGCGATGACGTGCCGGACGCGGCCGCGCGCCACCCGGTCGCGCAGGTCGGCCGGGCCGAGCAGCGGGGTGGCCGGGATGACCACCGCGCGCAGCTTCATCGCCGCGAGGGCGGTGATCCACAGGTCGGCCTGGTTGCCGAGCATGACGAGGATCCGGTCCTCGGCGCGCACGCCCCGGGCGCGCAGCCACGTGGCGAACTGGGCCGACCGCACGGACATCTCCCCGAACGACAGCTGCGTCTCGCGGCCGTCCTCCTCGACGATGTGCAGGGCCGTGCGGGCGTTGCCGTCGGCGATCGCGTCGAACCAGTCGAGGGCCCAGTTGAAGTACGGGGGGCGGGGCCAGCGGAAGCCCTCGTAGGCGGTGGCGTAGTCCTCGCGGTGTTCCAGCAGGAAGTCCCGCGCGCTGCGGAACGCCTCCGTCGCCGATGTCATGCGTCCTCCTCGGTGCCGGACCATTGCCGGGCGGCTCTGAGCCATCGTGTAATCCGTGATGCAGGTCTCACTACCCCCGAACGGGGGGTGCGCCCGCACAGGCGCCGTAGTGAAGGGGCGAACAGGTGACGGCAGACGCGTCCGACGCGGTCGAGGTACGGAACGCGCTGCTGCGCCTGCGGCGCGCCACCGGTCTCCCGGTGGCCTTCGGCGGCCTGCTGGAGGCCGGGCGGCACATGCGCATCAGCGAACTCAGCGGCACGGCGACCCACGCCCTGCGGTCGCTGGTGGTGACGTCCGGGACCGGTCTGGGCGGCAAGACGGTGGCCCTGTCACGGCCGTGCGTGGTGACGGACTACTCCGCCTCGCGGCAGATCAGCCACGAGTACGACGCCCCGGTGACCGCCGAGGGTCTGCGTTCGGTGCTGGCCGTGCCGGTGGTGGTGCGGCACCGGGTGCGCGGGGTGCTGTACGGGGCGCTGCGCACGGCTCAGCCGCTGGGCGGGCGGATGCTGGACGCGGCGGTCGAGGCGGCGCGGGACGTGGAGCGGGCGCTGGTCGTGCGCGACGAGGCGCGTACGCTCGCCGCCGGCGGCGGGGCGGGCGCGGGCTGGGAGCAGGTGCGTGAGGCGCACGCGGCCCTGCGGGCGCTGGCACCGCGGATCGCGGACCCCGGGCTGCGGGCCGAGCTGCTCGGTGCGTGCGCGCTGCTGGCGGCCGACTCCGGGGCGTCCGGGGACGCTCCGCGGGTCCGGCTCGCGCCCCGGGAGGTGGACGTGCTGGCGTGTGTCGCCGCGGGGGCGACGAACGCGGTCGCCGCGGAGCGGCTCGGGGTCACGGCCGAGACCGTCAAGGGGTATCTCAGATCGGCCATGCGCAAGCTGCGGGCCCGGACCCGGGGCGAGGCCGTGGTCGCCGCCCGCCGGGCCGGGTGGTTGCCGTAGGTTTGAGGTGTTTTCCACCCTGTCGGTTCGTTCGGTGGGCCGACCGGTTACCGAGGGGGCGCGCACAGCGCGTTCCCGCGCATTCGGCAGGCCGGTGAATTCGTCCTCCGGCACGGGTTGTTATTTCCCTCACCACACCGTCCGTCCGAAATTCAAAGAGCCGTTGCCTAATATTGGCCAGGACACGACACAGGGAGGACAGAGGTGACCGCTCGACGGGACTTCCAGGAGCCTCCCAGGAGCCGCCCCGACCTGGTCATCGGACGGGAGGAGCTGTTCGCCTCGGCACGGGACCAGCTCGGCCGGGGCGGCAGTGTGCTGCTCCACGGCCCGGCCGGAATAGGAAAGTCGACGGTCCTGCGCGCGCTGGCCGCGGATTACGGCGGTCCGGACCGGACCGTGTTGCGCTGCTCGGCCACGGAGTCCGAATCCCATCTGCCCTTCCTGGCCCTGGCCGATCTGTTCGGTCTGGTCCTCGACGAGGTCTCCGGCCACCTGCCCGCCGCCCAGCGCACCGCCCTGGAGTCGGCGCTCACCGGCCGCGGCGAGTCGACCCTGCAGCGGGACGGCCTGGCGCTGCGCCTGGCCGTGTTGTCGGCGCTGCGGGTCCTGGCCGCGAAAGGTCCGGTGCTGGTCGTCGCCGACGATCTGCAGTGGCTGGACGCGGCCAGTGCCGAACTGCTCGGCTTCGCCGCCCGTCGGCTCGGCGACACGCCCGTGCAGATGCTGTCGGCGGTGCGGACCGAGGGCGAGGAGTACGACCGCCACCTCCGCGCGTCCCCGCCGGACACCCTCGCCGTGCGGCTGGGGCCGCTCACCCGTACGCAGGTCTCGGCGCTGCTGGACCACCGCGGCTACACCCCCCTGTCCCGCTCCACGATCCGCGACATCCACCGCACCAGCGGCGGCAACCCCCTCTTCGCGCTGGAGCTGGGCCGCGCCCTGGCCGAGAGCCCGGCCCGGCCCCGGCCCGGTGAGCCGCTGCCGGTGCCCACCTCGCTGCGGGCGCTGGTGCTCAGCCGTCTGGAGATGCTGCCGGACGAGGCCCGCCGCACCCTCCTGGTGGCCAGCGCGGGTGCCCGCCCCACCCTGGCGCTGCTGCGCGCGGCCGGGCGGGAGCACGCCGAGGCCGAGACGGCCCAGGCCGCCGCCCTGGGGCTGCTGACGACCGACCCGGAGGCCCCGGCCCTGCGCTTCGCGCATCCGCTGATCTCGGCCGCGCTGTACGCGGAGGCCCCCGCGCAGGAGCGCAGGGCCGTGCACGCGGCGCTGTCCACGGCGGCCTCCGACCCGATCGAACGGGCCCGGCACCTGGCCCTGGCCACCACCGGCACCGACCCGGAGGTGGCGGCCCGGCTGGCCGAGGCGGGTGCGCTGGCCCGGGACCGCGGGGCCCCGTCCGTGGCCGCCTCGCTCGGGCTGCTCGCGGCCCGGCACACCCCGGCGGACAGCGTCCCGGGGCCGGACGAGCGGCGGCTGCAGGCCGCGGAGGACGCGATCACCGCCGGGGAGGCCGATCTCGCGAGGGACATCGCCCGGGACGTGCTGACACGCGCCACCGTGCCGGCGGAGCGGGTGCGGGCCTGGATGGTGGTCATCGAGGCGGCCGGGCAGGCGCTCGGCGAGGTCGACGCCGTCTTCCCGCAGGTGCTGGCCGACGCCGGCGACGACCCGGGCCTGCTCGCCCTGGTCCACTACCAGCTGGCCTGGCGCGGCCTGGTCGTGGAGGGCGACTTCGCCGAGGCCCGGCAGGAGGCCGCGCACGCGGCGGACCTGGCCGCCCGCGGCGGCGACCGGCGCACGGAGCTGATGGCGCTGTCCTTCCAGGCCTCCACCGAGACCCTGATGGGCCACCCGGACGCGCCCGCGACGGTCAAGAGGGCCCTGAAGGAACCACAGGACCCGTACGTGGCCTGCCATCACAACGGCGCCGGCTCGGCCCGCTTCCGCTGGCTGATCATGAGCGACCAACTGGCCGAGGCCCGCGCGACCATCACGGCGCTGCTGCGCGAGGTGCGGCGGCGCGGCATGGTCGAGAGCGAGGTGCACTTCCTGCGTTTCCTCGCCGACACCGAGCTGCGCTCCGGGCACTGCGGCCGGGCCCTGGACCTGGCCCGCGAGAGCCTGCGCCTGGCCCGGGACTCCGGGATCGGCGAGGGCGCCTCCGCGATGCTGACCTCCCTCGCGGAGGCCTCCGCCGGGGACGTCGACCGGGCGCTCGCCCTCGCCCGTGAGGCGGCCGACCACGCCGAGGTCGACGGCGACCAGATGTACCTCTCCCGGGCCCTGGCGGCGCTGGGCTACGCCCAGTTGGTGGCGGGGGACCCGGCGGGCACGGTCCGTTCGCTGCGCCGGGTGCGGGAGCTGGAGCAGGGCCTCGGCATCAACGACCCGGCGCGCGGCCGCTGGCACGGCGACCTCGCCGAGGCCCTGGTCCGCATCGGCGAGCCGGGCGAGGCGCAGGACGTCATCGACACGGCCCGGGTGCACGCGCTGCGGCTGGGCCGGGAGAGCGTCCTGGCCGTGCTCGACCGGGCCGAGGCGCTGGTCAGGGCGGCGCGCGGTGAGCACGAGACGGCCGCGGTCCGCCTGACCTCGGTGCAGGGCCGGCTCGGCCGGCTCGGCTACGGCCTGGAGGAGGCCCGCGCCGCCTTCGCGCTGGCCCGGCTGCGCGACCGGGCCGCCGCCCAGGCGCGCCCCGGCGGCACGGCCCAGCCCGGGCCGGCGTCGTACGACGAGGCCGCCCGGCTGTTCCGGCGCTGCCGGGCGCTGCCCTGGCTGCGGCAGGTCGACGCGGCCGTCACGGCCGGACCCGCCGCGGTGGAACCGCCCTCCGTCGCGCCGCCGGTGGCGCTCGACGCGCTGGAGGGGCTCGCCTCGATGGAGCGTCAGGTCGCCTCGCTCGTGATGGAGGGCGCGACCAACCGGGAGATCGCCGGCCGCCTGTTCATCAGCGTCAAGACCGTCGAGGCGACCCTCACCCGGGTCTACCGCAAGCTGGGCATCCGCTCGCGGGTGGACATCGTCCGGCTGGCCGCGGGCCGCCGCAGCACCTGACCCGACCTGGGTTTACGGCGCCGCACCGAGGGTTTTCCCTGCCCAACTCCCTTAGGGGGTTCCCTCATTGGGGCCCTCGCCGCCGAGCCCTAGCTTAAGGGGCGTGCCGCTCGCCGGGCACACGGAGATCCGAACAACGGCGTCAGGGTCCCCGTGCTCCACCCACCCGCGCGACCCCCCACCGGCAACTCCCCAAGGAGACCCATGTTCGGGCTCAACGCCGCCAGGAAGGCCGCCGCCGTCGCCGCGGCGACCGCTGCCGCCGCCACCGCCGCGCTGCTCGCCGCCCCCACGGCCGTGGCCGCGCCCCAGCCGATCGTCGGCGGCACCACGACCACGACGACCGCGTACCCGTTCGTCATGCAGATCACGGACGCCTCGCAGAGCCAGTTCTGCGGCGGCACGCTGGTCTCCCCCACGAAGGTGGTCACCGCCGCGCACTGCATGGTCGGTGAGACCACCGGCAGCGTCCGCGTCGTCGGCGGCCGCACCTACCGCAACGGCACCAACGGCACGGTCAGCAGAGTCAGTCGGATATGGATCCACCCGAGCTACACGGACGCCACCAACGGCGACGACGTGGCCGTGCTGACGCTGTCGACGTCGATGCCGTACACCCCGGCCAAGTACGTCTCCTCCGCCCAGACCTCGGTGTACGCGGCCGGCACCACCGCCCGCATCCTCGGCTGGGGCACCACCTCCTCCGGCGGCAGCTCCTCCAACCAGCTGCGCACCGCGACCGTACCGACCGTGTCCGACGCGAGTTGCGGCAGCTCCTACGGCTCCGACTTCGTGCAGAGCGACATGGTGTGCGCCGGGTACACCTCCGGCGGCGTGGACACCTGCCAGGGCGACAGCGGCGGTCCCCTGCTCGTCGGGGGCGTCCTGGCAGGCATCACTTCCTGGGGCGAAGGCTGCGCCCAGGCCGGTTACCCGGGTGTCTACACCCGGCTGACCACCTTCTCGAACCTGGTCACGACGCAGGTGAACTCGTGACCCGTTAGCTCCCGGGCCACCCCCGGGTGAAAGACCAGGGGGCGTTGCGGGCTTCCACGAGCAGCCCGCAACGCCCCCTCTCCATGCGTCACCTGCGCACGGTGCCGAAGCGGATGTCGTACGCCGTGCCCGGGTGCATGGTCCTCAGCATCCGCTCCCCCTCGGCGGTGACCTCCTCGCGCCGCGCGGCGCCGAGTTCCTCGAAGGGCTCGATCACCAGCGCGTCCTGCTCCAGCCGCCACAGGCCGGCGAGGAAGCCGTCGACGAGGAGGGTGCAGTAGGCGATGTTGCCCTGCCAGCTGCGGCCGCGGTGTTCGGCCGGGACGACCCGCGTGCGGTCGGCGTGGGAGAGCAGCAGGTTGTCGAACTCGGGCAGGAAGCGCGGCGGGGCGGGGGTGTCCGGGTCGGGGCGCGGGGCGTCCGGCAGGTCGAACAGTTCGGCACCCCTGTCGTCCCGGAAGGTCACCAGCCGCGGGCGGAGGCGCTCGAAGGCCTCGTCCAGGCGCGTCAGTCCGGCCCAGGTCTGCATGTCCCGCACGGAGGCCGGGCCGAACGCGGCGAGGTAGCGCAGCACGACCGCGTCGGGCGTGGCGGGCTCTCCGGCGGGGCGGCCGAGCCACCGCTCGGCGGTGGTGAGACTGACCTGCCCGCTCCTGCCCCACAGGCCGCGCGGGGTGACCTGCACGAGCGGCAGGCGGCAGCGGGCGGCGACGGCCAGGGCCTGCGGATCGGCGTCGGGCCACTCCCGGAGCAGGGCCTCGCGCAACTGCTTCATGGTGCGGGGCTCGTCCTCGACGAGGTCACGGGCCAGGCGGTCGAGCCGGTCCAGGTCGACGCCGATGAGGCCCTTGCGGAAGTTCGCCAGCTCCCGGTCCGTCGCGGGCTGCGTCAGCGGCCGCAGGGCGAGGCAGTCGGCCGCGGTGTGGGTGTGGAGGGTGGAGCGCATCGTGACGATCCGGACTGCCTCGCGGTCGGCCATCAGCCGCGACAGGTCCTGGGGCGCGAATCCGTCGAGCCGGGCGGCGAGCGCGTAGTACGGGGGCTTGACGTTCTGCGCCTGCAGACCGACCAGGTGCTCGACGGCGCCGGCGGCGGACATCCGTGCGGGCCGCAGGAGCAACTGGCGTGCGAGGGTGGCCCGGTTGAGGGCCCGGGTCCCGAGGTGGGGTGCCGTACGGGTGACGCTCCGCTGGGTGTTCGTCATGCCAGGCACGGTAGCCGGACTTGCGGACAGCTTCTGTCCGCAACGTGCCCTGCGGTGTGCTACACCTCGGGCATCCCGTCGGGGCGCAGGACCTGTTCCGTCCAGATGATCTTGCCGGTGCCGGTGTAGCGCGTGCCCCAGCGCTGGGCGAGCTGCGCGACGATCAGCAGGCCGCGGCCGCCCTCGTCGGTGGTCCGGGCGTGGCGCAGACGCGGTGCGGTGCTGCCGCCGTCGGACACCTCGCAGATGAGCCCGCGGTCCCGGATCAGGCGCAGGCAGACCGGCCCGGTCGCGTGCCGGATGGCGTTGGTGACCAGCTCGCTGACGATGAGTTCGGTGGTGAAGGCCAGGTCCGGCACGCCCCACTCCTCCAGCTGCCGGAGGGCGAGCGTGCGGGCGTGGGCGACGGCGGCCGGGTCGCTGGGCAGGTCCCAGGAGACGACCTGCTCGGCGGCCAGGACCCGGGTCCGGGCGAGGAGCAGGGCCACGTCGTCGGAGGGCGGGCCGGTGAGCAGGGCGTCGATCGCGCCCCGGCCGAGCTCCTCCAGCTCCGGTCCTCGTGCCCCGAGGGCGTCGCCCAGCCGGTGGAGCCCCAGGTCGATGTCCCGGTCGTAGGTCTCGATGAGGCCGTCGGTGTAGAGGGCGATGAGGCTGCCCTCGGCCAGTTCCACCTCGACGGACTCGAAGGGGAGGTAGCCGAGGCCGAGGGGCGGTCCGGCGGGCAGGTCGAGCAGGTCCGCGGTCCCGTCGGGAGAGACGATCACGGGCGGGAGGTGACCGGCCCGGGCCAGCGTGCACCTGCTGCTGACGGGGTCGTAGACGGCGTACAGGCACGTGGCTCCCAGGAACGCGGCACCCGCGCTGTCGTCGCCGGCCACCGCGGGCTCCTGGTCGCCGTCCGCCCCGAGGTGGCCGATCACCAGGTCGTCCAGGTGGGCCAGCAACTCGTCCGGGGGCAGGTCCAGGTCGGCCAGGGTACGGACGGCCGTGCGCAGCCGGCCCATGGTCGCCGCCGCGTTCATGCCGTGCCCGACGACGTCCCCGACGACCAGGGCGACGCGGGCCCCGGACAGCGGGATCACGTCGAACCAGTCGCCGCCCACGCCGCTGGGCGCGTCCGCGGGCAGGTACCAGGAGGCCACCTCCAGCGCGGAGCCGCCGGACAGTTCCCGCGGCAGCAGGTAGCGCTGCATGGAGCGGGCGGCGGTGCGCTCGCGGGTGAAGCGGCGCGCGTTGTCCACGGACACCGCCGCCCGGGACACCAGTTCCTCGGCGAGGCGTACGTCGTCGTCCTCGAACGGGCCGGTGCGGTCGGTGCGGGCGAACGTCGCCACGCCGAGGGTGACGCCGCGGGCCCGCACCGGGACGACCATCAGCGAGCGGAAGCCGAAGTCGCGCAGGGTCGAGCCCAGCGACTCGTCCTCCGTCACCCAGGTGCTGGCCGAGAGGTCCAGGACGCGCTCCACCAGCGTCCGGCTCTCGCTCAGGCACCGGGTCACAGGAGAGCGAGCGGCGCGCCGGACGGTCTCGCCCACGGCCAGACTCGCCTCCGGGCAGCCCTCGCGCACCGACTGCTGGCCGGCCCGGCGGATGACGGGCGTCATGCCCACCGGACCGGGGGCCGGCTCCTCGCCGCGCATGACCGAGTCGAGCAGGTCGACGGCGACGAACTCGGCGACGGCGGGGACCGCCTCGTCCGCCAGTTCCTGCGCGGTCCGGGTGACTTCCAGGGTGCTGCCGATCCGCGCGCCGGCGTCGTTCAGCAGGGCCAGGCGTTCCTGCGCCCGCCAGCGCTCGGTGACGTCGACGACCATGTAGGAGACGCCGACGGTGCGGCCCTTGCGGTCCCTCATGCCGAAGAAGGAGGCGGAGCAGGCGCGGACCCGGCCGGGGTCGAGGTGACCGGGGGCGCGGTACTCGTGGTCGAGCACCGGTTCCCCGGTCTCCAGGACCTTGCGCATCTGCTCCTCGAAGGCGTCCGCCTCCGCCTCCGGCAGGACGTCCCGCACCCGCCGCCCCAGCCGTCGTTCGAGCGGGATGAGGCGCTCCAGCGGCTCGTTCACCCAGACGTAGCGCAGGTCGGCGTCCAGCACGGCCATGCCGACGGGTGCGTCGGTGAGGAACGGCGTCACCATCAGCCGGCTCACACCGCCGCCCGGCATCCGCCAGAAGGCGCGCCTGGGCGGCCGGCCGACGAACCTGCCGAAGACCAGCGCGGCGGCCGTGGCGACCAGGACGCCCGGGACCATCTCGTAGATGCCCGACTCCATCGGGCCGAGCAGGGGATCGATCCGGTCCCAGAGCAGGACCGTGGCCGCGCCCGACACGATCCCGGCCATGGCGCCCGCCCACGTCATCCGCGGCCAGTACAGCGAGAGCAGGACCACCGGCCCGAAGGCGGCCCCGAAGCCCGCCCAGGCCTCGCCGACGATGTCCAGCAGCCCGCCGCCCCTGAGGGCGATCACACAGGCCACCAGGATCACCAGCACGACGGCACCGCGCCCGACCCGCACCAGGGTGCGGTCCCCGGCCCGCCGGTGCAGGAAGGCGCGGTAGAAGTCCTCGGTGAGGGCGGTGGAGGACACGAGGAGCTGGCTGTCGGCGGTCGAGACGATCGCGGCCAGGACGGCGATCAGCAGCACACCGGCGACCCACGGGGTGAACAGGGCCCGGGTGACGGCGATGTACACCGTGTCCGGGTCGCCCAGCGGGGCGCCCGGCTGGGCGATCCCCACCAGGGCGACGAGGGTGGCGCCGGCGAGCACGACGGCGACCCAGGCCGTTCCGATCCGGCGGGCCGCCGGGACGGACCGGGTGCTGCGGATGCCCATGAAGCGGGCCAGGATGTGCGGCTGGCCGAAGTAGCCGAGGCCCCAGGCGAGCAGGGAGACCGTGGCCACGGCTCCGAGCGGACCGCCCGCCGACCACTGGCCGTCCGCGTAGCCGACCGCGGCCCCCATGTCGAGCAGGTCCGGGTTCCGGGCGTCGACGTCGTCCCCGAGGGCCCCGAAGCCGCCGAGCGCCGTGATGCCCGTCAGGGGGACCACGAGCAGCGCGAGGAGCATCAGGGTCCCCTGCAGCACGTGCGTCATGCTCACGGCGAGGAAGCCGCCCAGGCCGGCGTAGACGACGATCACCAGGGCGGTCAGGGTCACCCCGAGGCCGAAGCGGACGTCGAAGACCTGCTCGAACAGCACGCCTCCGGCCACCAGCCCGCCGGCCACGTAGACGGTGAAGAACACCAGGGTGACGGCGGCCGAGACCAGTCTGAGCATCCGGGTGCGGTCCTCGAACCGTTCCTCCAGATAGGCCGACAGGCTCACGGCGTTCTCGGCGCGCTCGGTGTAGGTGCGCAGCCGGGGAGCGACGAAGAGCCAGTTGAGGTACGTGCCCACGACCAGGCCGACGGCGATCCAGGCGGCGCCGAGGCCGGCCGCGTAGACGGCTCCGGGCAGCGCGAGGAAGAGCCAGCCGGACATGTCGCTGGCCCCGGCGGACAGGGCCGCGACGAACGCGTTGAGCCGCCGGCCGCCGAGCGCGAAGTCGGTGAACGTGCGAGTGCGGCGGTACGCCCAGACACCGGTCCCGATCAGGGCGGCCACGTACACGAGGAACATGGTCAGGATCGGCGCACTCACATCGAGCATGTGGTCCTCGCCTGCGCGGCTCAGGGAACGGGATGGGCCGTCGGCACGCCTGGCATTTTGTCTGCCTCTTCGCCTAAATGTACAGATCCAGGACGCGTCAGGGGCAGTCGTAGGTGAAACGGGTGGTCAGGGTGCGGGGAGCCGGGGCCAGGATGCGCAGTTCGGCCCGGGCGGTGTGGTGCCCGGTGCCCTGGAAGGTCCATCGCAGTCGGAGGCGGGCCTGCTTCTGGCCCCGGACCGTCTTTTCCTTCAGGACGCCCGAGGCGGTGCCGTCGCTGCGCACCCAGCGGTAGGACAGCGTGCCCGGGCGGCCGTTCGTGGTGACGAGGCCGGTGACGTGCGCGGTGCCGTCGCAGCCCAGCACCGCAGGCCGGGCCGTGACGGCCGCCGTGCGGACCGCGAGGGGCGGTCCGAGGCGTGGCCAGGCGAGGTATGCCAGGACGCAGAGGACGACCAGGGCGGGCAGGGCGTGTCTGCGCGGCCGCCGGGGGGCGGGCGCGGGGGACGGCGGTGCGGCGGCGAGCGCCGGATGTGTGCGGTGCGCGACGGCTGCCGTCACGCCGGGGCCGAAGCGCAGCACGGTGCCCTCGACGCGGTCGGGCCGGGTGGGCCGCTCCTGCCCCGTGCCCTGCTCGACGAGGGTCCGGTCCTCCTCCGGCCGCACGATCCAGTGGCTGCCCAGCGCGGTGGCGCTGTACTCGGCGTCGTCCTGTGGGGTCATCGCAGGTCGCACCGCCTGGTGAGGAGCTGCTGCGAGGCGCCGCCGTCGGCGGGGGCGGGGGTCGTGGTGGCCTGCACCGTCCAGTAGCAGCCGAGGCTCCGGAAGGTGTGGTCGACGGTGAGCGTGTACCGGGTGGCGCCGCTGCGCTCGAAGGTCTGGGGAGCGCCGTCCGGTGTGCCGGGCTCTCCCGCCGTGCCACCGGCGTACCAGGTGACCGTGATGGTCACCGGACCGGTGCCGTCCGTGGTGACGCCGAGGGTCGCCGTGGCGGTCGTGGGGCCGGTCTGCCGGAAGGACGACACGGAGACGTCCTTGACGGCCGGCCCGGCGGGCGCCGCCGGTTCGGTGGGCGGGGCGGTGGCCGGCGGCTCGGCGGTGGTCCCCTCACCGGCGGACGTCTCGTCGCCCGTGGTGCTCTCGCCACCGGCCGGGGTGCCGGGGGCCGGGGGCTCCGCGGTGCCGGGAGCCGAGGCGCCGGGCGGCGACGGGGTGACCGACGGCGAGGGGCCTGCCGACGCGCTGGAGGTGGCGGACGGCGACGGTGAGGTCCCCGTCGCGGCGGGCGACCCCGACGGTCCCGGGCCGGCGCCGGTGGTGGCCAGCGCCGCTGCCGCCCCCTGCCCCGCGGTGCCGGGCCCGGACGGCAGCCCGTGGGTCAGGAGGGCGGCGAGGAGCACGGCGGCGGCCGACACGAACAGCCCGGCCCGGCCCGGCAGCCATGAGCGGATCCCTCCATGGCCCGTCGCGGACCGTCCGCCGAGCACGGTGCGCGCGGTGTCCGCGGTGCCGCGGGGCGCCTGCCGGGACGTGGGCAGCAGCAGGGGCAGCAGGGCCACCAGGGCGGCGAGCCGGCCCCGGCCGCGCTCCTCCCAGCCGGGGCCGTAGGCGGCGCCGGCGGCGGCCTCCAGGTCCGTCACGAGGTCCTCGGCCCGTGCGGGCCGCTCCCCCGGGTCCTTGGCCAGGCCCCGGCGCACCAGGTCCCGCACCGGCTCGGGGGCCTCGTCGGCGGGGACGGGCGCGTCGACGTGCTGGAGGGCGAGTTCCGCGAGGTTCTCGCCGGCGTACGGCTTGCGGCCCGTCAGGCACTCGAAGAAGGTGGCGGTGGCCGCGTACACGTCGGCGGCGGGCGAGGCGGGAGCACCCGTCCACTGCTCCGGCGCCATGTAGAAGGGGGTTCCGGCCACGCCCGCGCTGCTGCCCGAGTCGACCGCGATGCCGAAGTCGACCAGCTTGGAGGAGCCGTCCCGGGCAACCAGGACGTTCTCCGGCTTGTAGTCGCGGTGGACGACGCCGACGCGGTGCGCGTCGGCCAGACCGAGCAGCGATCCCTTGAGGACGACGAGCGCGGCTTCCGGACCGAGCGGGCCCTCGCGCTTCAGCAGCGCCCGCAGAGAGACCCCGTCGACCAGCTCCATCACGATGGCGGCCCCGTCCGGGCTCTCCACGTACTCGTACAGCCCGGCGACGTACGGACTCGCCAGGCCCGCCAGCAGCCGCGCCTCCGCCCGGAAGTCGTGCACGAAGCCCGGCCGGGTGCGCAGGGACTCGCTGAGGTACTTCACCGCGACCGGGACGCCGGTCTCCTCGTGGACGGCCAGGACGACCCGTCCGCTCGCCCCGGCTCCGAGTTCCAGCGACTCGGTGTATCCGGGCACTCCCCATGTGTTCATCGCATCCCCCCGGGCCGCCGCTCGGCAGGGGCCGGCCGCATTCGGAGACACATTTTTCGGCCATCACGGTTGCATGGCCAGAAGGAAGCGCCAGGCGTGCCCGGACCGTGACCGGCGGCGCGGGCCGTCGGTCCGGTGCCGGGCGGGCTGCTCGGTCCTGGGCTGTCAGCCCTGGCCCATGGCCTTGCGGACCGCGTCCTTGGTGCGGTCCATCAGCGCGGCGACGGGGCCGAGGGCCACGTTGGCGGCGCCGGACTCGACACCCGGGTGCGGGCGGGTGGGGGCCATGGCCTCGGCGGCCTTCACGGCCTTGGCCATGGAGGCGAGGCCGGCGGTGTCGGTGCTGCGGCGGATGTGGGTGAACTCGTAGCGCTCCTCCGCCCGGGCGTGCTCCTGCACGTCGGTGCGCAGCTCCCGCAGCCGGGGCAGGAACGCCGGGTCGTCGGTGTCCATGTCGTCCAGGGCCGAGAGGGTCTCCTTGGCCGCCCGCTCCTCGGCGAGCCGGTCCTCCACGACCTGTTCGCCGCCCGGCAGCGAACGGCGGGCGAAGGGATGGACGACCTCCTCCTCGGCGGTCTCGTGCACGGCCAGCAGCCGCACCAGACGCCGGAAGGCGTCCCGGCGCTCCTCGCCCTCGCAGGCCTCCACCTCGTCGAAGAGGTTGCGGATGTCGCCGTGCTGGCGCATCAGCAGCGCGACCACGTCGGTGTCCCGCGCCCGGTCGTCGCCCGCCTGGGGGGTGTGCAGTTCGGTCATGACCGGTCGCCTCACTTCTCACGCATCGCGGGGTCGGGGTGCTCGCCCTCCGACTGCACCCGGTACTCGCGGCCGAACATCGCGTCGTGCTCCGCCATGACCCGCTCGCTCGGCGGCTCCTCGCCGCCGTGGATCTGCTCCTGCAGCTTCTCGAACCGCTCGTGCGCCTCGCGCACATAGCCGGCGCCCAGGGTGGTCAGGTCCATCTGGGTCTCCAGCAGCTCGCGCAGATACTGCTTGTTCGGCTCGAACGTGAGCACGTTCGGCAGCTCCGGCGCGAGGACCTCCTGCGGCTCCCGGCCGTCGTGACGGCGCATCAGGTCGCAGGCGGTGTGCAGGTGCTCCAGCTCCATGTTCAGGTGCAGCTCCCAGATCGCCTTGACCTTGGGATCGCTCTCCTGCTCCATGAACGAGTAGTACAGGTAGCACTCGTTGTACTCGTGGTTGACCAGCTGCTCCCACCACGTCTCACCCGGGTCGACGAGGGACTCGTAGTGGGTGACGTGCTCCTCCTCGATCAGCCCGATCTCCTGGTAGAGCTGGCGGGCGATCGGCTCCATGTAGGTGGGGCCGGTGTTCATGTAGAAGTTCATGGTCTGCTGCTCCGCCGACATGATGGTCAGGGCGTGCAGCTTCGACAGCGGGTCCGTGCCGTTCTTGTCGTAGGGGTCGCGGACGTTGTCGGCCGGGTGGCGGTGGTGGTACTTCGTCGGCCGGCCCGGCATCACCTCGGTGAGGTTGTCCACGATCGACTCCGCCTTGCGGTGCTCGATCATCTCGTAGAGGTTGGCGTACCGGTACAGGTGGTCGAAGTCCTCCAGCACGCCGAACTGGTACGCCTGCTTCAGGTACGGGTCCGGCTCCATCCTGGCCACCCAGGCGGTCAGGTCCACCGCGACCTGCTCGTAGGCGATGGTCGTCTCCAGCACGGAGGAGACACCGGGCAGCAGCCAGTTGACGACCTTCTGCTGCTGCGCCTCGATGTACCGGGTCTGCGCGAGCTGCCGTTTGACCTCCGGGTCGACGGTGTTGCGGGCGAGCTGGTGGCTGAAGAGGATCGCCTCGACCTCGATGCCGTTCATCGTGATGATCCGGCAGCGGGTGTACGGGTCGCAGCGGTCGGGGTCGATGGGCTGCACGTCCAGCTCGCGCCAGCTGCGCAGCTGGCGGTCCAGCGGGATGCCCCGCTGCTCCAGTGGGTTGAAGGTCACGGAAGGTCTCCTGGGTGGGGGGTGGGCACTCGCGCGCCGGCGGTGGCCCCGCCAGGGCCGGCGAGCACGGGTTCGCCTTCGCAGTCTTCCGACCGGGGCCGGGTCCGGCCACCGCTCGCGCCCCCTCGACGTGCGGGTTCGGCCGGCCGGGTGAGCCGGAGGGCTTCCGCGGAAAAGGGGTACCCGCGCCACGCGGCACCGGCGGGTGCCGCGCGGACGCCGGCGTGCCGTCGGCGCGCGGGAAGGAGCGGGGCATGGCCACGACCATCGAGACACAGAGCGTCGACCAGCTGGGCGGCCCGGGCAGCGTGCTGGCCCGCCAGCGCCGGGATCACGCGGAGATGGACCGGCTGATGGACCGGTACCGGGCGCTGGAGGACGGTGCGGAGCGGGAGCGGATGCTGAAGGAGGTCGTGCAGCTCGTGTTCAGCCACGCCTTCGCGGAGGAGACCGTGCTGTGGCCGGCCGTGCGGCGTGCGGTCCCGGACGGGGAGGAGCTGACCTCCCGGGTCGAGGAGGAGCACCAGGAGATCAACGACCTCGTCGCCGAGATCGAGCGCCTGCAGCCCGGCACTGCGGAGCGCGACGAGAGGGTGGAGCGGGTCTTCGCCCTGATCCGGCAGGACATCCGGGACGAGGAGGACCTCGTGCTGCCGCGGCTGCAGGAGGCGCTGGACGCCGCCCGGCTGCGGCGGCTCGGCGCGGCGTGGGAGACGGTGCGCAGGAGCGCGCCGACCCATCCGCACCCGGTCGTGCCGCGGCGCCCGCCGGGCAACGCGGTCCTGGGCGTGCCGCTCAGCCTCTACGACCGGCTGCGCGACGGCCTGGGCCTCGGCGTGTCCGGCCCGTGGGGCCGCAGGATCCTGTCCGGTCTGATCGGGCTGCTGGTCTCCGGCGCGGTCGCCGTCATCATGCGCAAGCGACGGTGAGCCGACGGATCATCGTCCGAGAGGGGCCCTGCGGCGAGCCGGCAGGTCACCGCACGTGGTGGTCCCCGCTGAGCCGACAAGCCAGCGTCCGCGAGGGGTCCCCGGTGAGCCGGCGGGTCACCCACCCGTGGTGGTCCCCCGATGCGCCGGCGGGTCACCGTCTGTGTGCGGTGCCGCCGTAAGCCGGCAGGTCGCCACCTCACCACCTGCAGGCGGCACCGCCGGGAGTGGCGGTCAGCGTCCGTGGGCGGCGCTACGGGGCAGGGGGCCGACGTCCGCGTGGCGGCCGGGGCGGAGGGCGGCGTGCCGCTGCCCGGGGCCGGGGCCGCCGCGCGCGGCCAGGGCGTCGGCGACGGCACCCGTGACGAAGGCGTAGACGGCCTTGTGCATCACGTCCACCACGAGTTCCCGGCGCGGCCAGGTCTCGGGCGGGGCCCCGACGCCGGTCGCGTTCTCCAGGATCTGGTCGTTGGTGAGGCGGACGACGGTGAACTTGGCGGAGGCGACCGGCCCGCGCAGCCCCGCCTGGGCCATGACCGACCGCAGCACACCCAGGAGGGCGGCCTGGCCGAAGTGCATGGCCCAGTTGACCGTCAACGGCTGGGTGCCGGGGCGCTCGGGCAGGCCGGTCAGCCGTTGCAGGACACGGGCCGGCACATGGGAGTCCGGCCGGCCCGTGAGGGCCTGCTCCAGCTTCTCGCCGAGGGTCATCACGACGCCCCCGGCGGTACCGGCGACCAGTCCTTGCCACAGTGCGCGCTTGAGCATGTCCCGGCGAGTACCCGTTTGCGGGCCCGGGTCACGCGCCGTCCCTCAGTCGCCGGTCGTCTTGTCCATCAGGGCGCTGTAGGCCAGTTGCAGCGTGTCCGCCCCGGCCAGCGCGGTGAGCGTGCCCATGGCGGTGCGGGTGGCGCGGGGCCACAGCAGCTGTCCGGCGGTCAGGGCCGAGGCCACCCAGACGCTCATGCAGAACGGGCAGGTGGCGAGCTCGCCGACGGTGTGCCTGCCCTGCTCGGGCTGGGCCTCCTCGTGCAGTTCGGCCGGGCCCTGCGGCCCGACGTACCGCGTGAAGGGGGCGCGCAGCGGGCTGGTCACCGACGCCTTGCTGAGCAGCCGGCTCAGGCGGAAGGTGGCCACCGCGGTCAGGGCGACGTCCCACGGCTCGGGACGGTCGGGCACGGGGCGGCCCCGCAGCCGGACCGCCGTGGTCCAGGCCGTCGTGAAGGCGGCGAAGCCGGCCATGGCCGCGACGTAGCCGCCGAGCGGCCGGTCGTGTCCTGCCGAGTAGTCCCGTTCCGCGCGCCGCAGCAGGCCGCGCAGGCCTCGTACCGGGCGGCTGTCAGTCACGGGCGTCGTGTCCATGTGCGGCATCCGTTCGCGTTCCACTTCCCTGTACGGCCGGTTCCCGGCGCTGTTCGGCGGGCTCTGCCCCGTCCTGGTGGCGCAGGCGCACCTCGACACGGCCCCCCTCGGTGATGCGGGTCTCGAAGGAGGGCTGCGGCGCGGTGGCCGGGCCGCGTACGTTCCAGCCGTCGGAGAGGCGGAAGACGCTGCCGTGCCAGGGGCACCGGACGCAGCCGTCCTCGACGGTGCCCTCCGCGAGCGGTCCCGCGAGGTGACTGCACCGCTCGGCGAGGGCGTGGATCTGCCCGCCGGTCTCCCTGACCACCAGCACGGGCACGTCGTCGACGACCCGGCGCACCGGCCGCCCGGCGGGGAGTTCGTCCACGGTCCCGACCTCGTGCCAGCCCGCGGAGACGACGTGCGGGACCTCCTCGGCGTGGTTGGCGCCGGAGGCCTGGCGGTAGGCGAGGTGGCCGCCCAGCATGCCGCCGACGCCGACGGCCGTCATGCCGAGGAAGCCGTAGGTCCGGCCCGCCGCCTCGCGTCCCTTGACGCGGCAGGCGAGGGAGGCGGCGTAGAGGCCGACGGCGACGGTGTTGGACAGGGCGTGCACGAGTCCGACGCGCTGCTGCTGCCGGTGCAGTTCCGCCCAGTCGGTCCAGCCCGCGAGGGCCGCCGGGGCGGCGGCGGCCAGGCCGAAGCCGATCAGCAGCCGTGACTCGCGGGAGCGGCCGGGTCGCAGGTCGAGGACCGCCGCCGACAGCCAGCTGCCGATCGGCACCTGGACCATCAGCGGATGCACCGGGTGTCCCAGCCAGCGGCCGTGCAGCAGGTCCCTGCCGCGTCCCAGCGGCAGGGACCGTACGCCCTTGCGGAGCGTGTCGATCACCGCGTCGGCCCGGGGCTCGCGCTCCAGGCGGTCCAGCAGCCACAGGACCCGGTTCTGCCGCAGCAGGCGGCGTCGCGTTGCACTCATGCCCCGCCGGGTTTCCACCGGTATGGGCGGCAAACGAGGCAGTGTGCGGCGCTGAGGCACGTCAGCCGCCCGGCCGGATGACCGCGCGGACGCAGCCGTCGCTCTTGTCCTTGAACATCTCGTAGGCCCGCGGCGCCTCGTCCAGGGAGACGCTGTGGGTCGCCAGGTGGGAGGTGCTCAGCTCCCCGGCCGCCAGCCGGTCCAAAAGCATCGGGATGTAGCGCTGGCCGTGCTGCTGGGCGCCCCGGATCGTCAGGCCCTTGTTGATCACCGCGCCGAGCGGGAACTTGTCGACGGCGCCGGCGAAGACGCCCAGGACGAAGACGGTGCCGCCCTTGCGGCAGGCGTGGATGGCCTGCCGTACGGCGGTGGGGCGGTCGGTCTGCAGGCGCAGCTGCTGTTTGACCTGGTCGTAGAGGTGGACCGGGCTGTCGCTGTGGGCCTCCATGCCGACCGCCTCGATGCACACGTCGGGGCCGCGGCCGCCGGTGCGTTCGCGCAGTTCGGCGCCGACGTCGGTGGCGGTGTAGTCGATGACCTCGCTGCCGATGTGACGTTCGGTCATCGCGAGGCGCTCGGGGATGCGGTCGATGGAGATCACGCGCTCCGCGCCGAGCAGAATGGCGGCCCGGGCCGCCATCTGGCCGACGGCGCCGCAGCCCCAGACGGCGACCACGTCGCCGGGTTTGACGCCGCCCAGGTCGGCGCCCATCCAGCCGGTGGGCACCGAGTCGGAGACGAACAGGGCGCTGGTGTCGTCGACGCCTTCCGGGACGGGGAAGGCCCCGTGGTCGGCGAAGGGCACGCGCACGTACTCGGCGTGGCTGCCGCGCAGCCCGCCCATGGCGTGGGAGTAGCCGAAGATGCCCCCGGTGTCGGCGCCGAACAGGGCCTGCCCGATGCCGGGGTTGGTGTTGGTGTTGTCGCACAGGGACCACAGGTCGTGGGTGCAGTACCAGCAGCGGCCGCAGCCGACGAAGGAGCAGACCACGACCCGGTCGCCGACCTTGTGCTTGCGCACGGCGGAGCCGACCTCGACGACCTCGCCGACGAACTCGTGGCCGATGACGTCCCCGGACCGCATGAAGGGGATGTAGCCGCCGATGAGGTGCAGGTCGGAGCCGCAGGTGGTGCCGGCGACGAGCCGGACGATCACGTCCTGGTCGTTGCGCAGCTCCGGGTCGGGCACCTGTTCGACGGAGAGCTTGTTGACGCCTTCCCAGCACAGGGCCTTCACAGCACTCCCTCCCCGCCGGCGCGGCGGCCGAGCAGTCCGACGAGTTTTCCGCCCGGGGTGTCGTGGGTGGTGGGCGGGGCGTCCGGTTCGAGGACCTCACCGGCCTCCAGCAGTGACTTGGCGTCGCGCAGCGCGCGGCGCAGGTCCTGGCGGGGGTCCTCGCCGGCCAGCCGGGCGGGCACGGAGTGCGCCCCCTCGGGCTGCGGTTCCCTCAGCCGTACGGCCAGTTCGGTGCCACGGTCCCCGGGGGCGGGCCCGATGCGCGTCTCGATGCGCTCGCCGTACTCCGCCAGCGGCGGGGGGAGTTTCTCCGGCTGGAGCTCGCCGGGGTCCACGTTGATCGTCACGGCGAGCCAGCGGTCGTCGGCGGGGGAGCCGGCGGGGCCGGCCGCCCTGCGCCGCCAGGCGATGACGGCGCCGGCGGTGAGTCCGGCTGCGGCCGTCCACAGGGTCTTGGCGTGAGCCATCGGCGTTCACATCCTCCGGGAGGCGGCGGCCGGACGACGGGTGAGCAGTGCGCCCAGGGCGATCATGCCGATGCCGAGGACGAAGTGCAGCCAGTCGTCGGCCGTGTTCAGCGGGACGAAGTTGGCGTCGCTGTCGTGGCCGACGATCAGGCCGTACAGCCACAGGACCAGGTAGATGGCGCCGCCCGCCAGGAGGTAGGTGCGGGCACCGGATGCGGTGCGCGCCAGGGCCAGGCCCGCGACGCCGAACGCGAGGTGGACGAGGTTGTGCAGGATCGAGATCTGGAAGATCCCGAACAGTTCGGCGCCGGAGTCGTGCGAGGCGAACTCCATGGTGTCGTAGTCGGTGGTGATCCCCGGGATGAAGCCCAGGATGCCGACGAGCAGGAACACCGCTCCGACCAGCAGCGCGGCCTGCTGCACGGGGGTTCGGGCCGTTCGCGTCGGCTGGGTGCGTGTGCTCATGGCGGTGGCCTTCCGGCGCGGGGGGTGCGTCACGACGAGCGCCCCGGTGCGCGGCGAGTACCCCCGCTCCGGGGTGCAATCGTCCGGTGCGGGTCCGCGTTTCCGGGCGGGGCCGGCGGGCACTCGCCGCGCCATGGATGAGAGTCGTCGTGCACCACTCGCGGACAGCTCGCTCGCCCTGCTGGCCAAGGGGTACACCTGGCTGCCCGACCGCAGGCGCCGCACCACCGCCCCCCTGGTGCGCGCCCGCCTGATGGGACAGCACGCCGTGGCCCTCCACGGCACCGGCGCCGTGCGGTTCTTCTACGACGAGCAGCACGTGGAGCGCGGGTCGGCGATGCCCGGCCCGGTCCTGAGCACCCTGTTCGGGCACGGGGCCGTGCACACGCTGGACGGGCTGCGGCACCGCGGCCGCAAGGAGATGTTCCTCTCCGAACTCACCGGGCCGAAGGCGGTCGCCGGGGTCGTGGACGAGGTCGCCGCGGCGTGGGAGGAGGCGGTGCGCTCGTGGCCCGGGCGCCGGGTCGTGCTGTTCGACGAGGCGAGCCGGGTGCTCACCCGGGGCGTGTGCCGGTGGGCCGGGATTCCGCTGGACGACGCCGACGCGCTGGCCCGGGACCTGGTCGCCATGGTCGACGGTTTCGCCACGGCCGGGCCGCGCCACTGGCGGGCCCGCCGCGCCCGGGCCCGGCGCGAGACCTGGCTGGGACGGCTGGTGGAGGACGTGCGGGCGGGGACCGCGAGCGCGCCGGACGGGTCGGTCCTGGAGGCGGTGGTCCGGCACCGGGACTCCGACGGCCGGCTCCTCGATCCGCGCACGGCGGCGGTCGAGCTGCTCAACGTGATCCGGCCGACGGTCGCCGTGTGCTGGTTCGTCTCCTACGCCGGACACGCGATGCGCCGCCCGGACGTGCGGGACGGGCTGCGCGGCGACGACGCCGCCTACGCCGTGGCGTTCGCGCACGAGCTGCGGCGCTTCTACCCCTTCGCCCCGTTCGTCGGCGGCCGGGCCGTCACCGATCTGGACTGGCACGGCGAGCCGATCCCGGCCGGCGCGCTGGTGCTGCTCGATCTGTACGGGCAGAACCACGACCCCGACCTCTGGGACGACCCGTACGCCTTCCGGCCGGAGCGTTTCCTGGGGCATCCGCCCGCCCGGGACGAGCTGATCCCCCAGGGCGGCGGCGACCGCGCCACCGGGCACCGCTGTCCCGGCGAGGACATCACCGTCGCCCTGCTGGCGACCCTCGCGCCCCGGCTGGCCCGGCTGGAGTACGAGGTGCCCGAACAGGACCTGAGGATCCCGCTGAACCGCGTGCCGGCCCGGGTGCGCAGCGGTTTCGTCCTCGATGCGGTCCGGGTGCCGGTGCCGGTGGGCTAGCCGGCGGGCGGGACGCGGAACCGGACGACGGCCCGCCCTTCGGGGCGGGCCGTCGGTCCGTCGTCCCCAGGTCGTCTCCTCCGGTCTCCTCCCGTCTCTTCAGGTCTCCTCGGGTCTCCTCCGGTCTCCTCAGGCGCGGGCCATCCGCCGCCCCGCCGTCACCGCCGCGCCCGCCAGCGCGGTCGCGAGGGCGGCCCTGCGCAGTGCGGTGCGCCGTCGTCCGCCCCAGCCGCCGTGCACCGCGCCCTCGCCGGGTGCCGGTACGTGCAGCGCGCCGTGCGTGGCCGGGGCGTCCTCGTCGTGGTCCAGGTGGGTCTTGTCCGTCTGCCGGGCCATCGCCCGCTCGGCGAGCGCCGGCGCCATCCGGGACTGGCGGACCAGCGCGCGGCCCGCGGGACCGACCACGACCTCGCGGCGCGGATGGCGGACGAGGTCCACGACCGCCTTGGCGACCCGCTCGGGCGTGTAGACGGGCGGC
Source organism: Streptomyces sp. NPDC085932 (assembly GCF_044540525.1). Taxonomy (NCBI): domain Bacteria; kingdom Bacillati; phylum Actinomycetota; class Actinomycetes; order Kitasatosporales; family Streptomycetaceae; genus Streptomyces; species Streptomyces sp. NPDC085932. The sequence continues at coordinate 449,433 of NZ_JBITSJ010000001.1, read as the reverse complement.
ATGGCGACGACCTTGTGCCCGGTGTGGTTGGCCGCCTGCTGGAAGTGCGGCGTGTCGATGGTCGCGGGGAGCACCGTGCACACGTCGATGCCCTTCACGCCCTCGACGCGCAACTGCTGCCGCAGACCGGAGCCGAGCGCCCGGACGGCGTGCTTGGACATGCCGTACGGGTGACTGTAGGGCTGGGCGACGGCCCCCACGATGGACGAAATGTTGATCAGCGTGCCCGAGCCCTGTTCCCGCATCACCGGCAGTGCCGCCCGGGCGCCGTACACACTCCCCATGACGTTGACGTCCAGGACCTTGCGGAAGTCCTCCAGGGGCACGTCCTCGAAACGGCCGAAGGCGTTGACCGCCGCGTTGTTGACCCAGACGTCGATCCGGCCGAACTCCTCCACGGCGCGCCGCGCCAGGTCCTCGACCGCCTTGACGTCGCTCACGTCGGTCGGCACGACCAGGGTGCGCGCACCCCGGTGCCTGCCGCACTCCTCGGCCGCCGCCCACAGCGCCTCCTCGCGCCGCGCCGCCAGCACCACGGCGCAGCCCTTGCGGGCGAACGCCTCCGCCGTGGCCCGTCCTATCCCGCTGGACGCCCCGGTCACCACCACCACGCGATCGCGCAGTCGCATCCCGCACCTCCTCACGTCTGCGCGGGGCAGGGCGCCTGGTGCCCGCCTCCGCCGCACGCCGGGTACCCGCGCCGGGCGCGACGGCACCGGCCCCGGAGAGCGGGGTCACAGTCAGGGCGAGGGAAAGGTCACAGCCGAGGCCTCTGCTGCTCAGTCGTGCTCGTGTCCTAGCATCCGAGCATGACGGTCCTGCCTGACGACGGGCTTGAGCTGGCCGGCGAGTTCCCTGACGTGCCCCATGAGCAGTGGCAGCGCCTCGTGGCGGGTGTCCTGCGCAAATCGGGCAAGGACGTCGAGGGTGCCGAGGCCGAGGAAGCCCTCTCCACCGCGCTGGAGGACGGGGTGCGCACCCGGCCCCTCTACACCGCGCGCGACACCTCACCCGAGCCAGGTCTGCCGGGGTTCTCGCCCTTTGTGCGTGGCGGCCGCGCCGAGGGGAACACGGTCGGCGGCTGGGACGTACGGCAGCGGCACACCACGGCCGACCACGACGCGGTGCTCGCGGACCTGGAGAACGGCGTCACCTCCCTCTGGCTGACCGTGGGCGAGGGCGGCATCCCGGTGGCCGAGCTGGGCCGGGTCCTCGACGGCGTGTACCTCGATCTCGCCCCGGTCGTGCTGGACGCGGGGGCCGACGCCGGGTCCGCGGCGCGGGAGTTGCTGCGGCTGTACGAGGAGCGGGGCGTGGCCCGGGAGGCCGCGCGCGGCGGTCTGGGCGTCGATCCGCTCGGGTACGAGGCCCGCACCGGGCAGCCGGACGACGCGGCGCCGACGGTGGAACTGGCCCGGCTGTGCGCCGAGCGGTACCCGGGGCTGCGGGCGGTGGCCGTGGACGCGCTGCCGTACCACGAGGCCGGCGGTTCGGCCGCGCAGGAGCTGGGCGCCTCGCTGGCCACGGCGGTGGCGTACCTGCGGGAGCTGACCGGGGCCGGGATGGGCGTCGAACAGGCCTGCGGGCAGCTGGAGTTCCGGTACGCGGCGACCGCCGACCAGTTCCTCACCATCGCCAAGCTGCGCGCGGCGCGCCGGTTGTGGGCCCGGGTGGCCGAGGTCTGCGGCGCCCCGCGCGCCGGGGCGCAGGCGCAGCACGCCGTCACCTCGCCGGTGATGATGACGCGGCGCGACCCGTGGGTGAACATGCTGCGCACGACGATCGCGACGCTCGCCGCCGGGGCGGGCGGGGCCGACGCGGTGACCGTGCTGCCCTTCGACCACGCCCTCGGCCTGCCGGACGCGTTCGCGCGGCGCATCGCCCGCAACACCTCGACGATCCTCATCGAGGAGTCGCACCTGGCCCGGGTCATCGACCCGGCGGGCGGCTCCTGGTACGTGGAGCGGCTCACCGACGAACTCGCCCACGCGGGCTGGGAGTTCTTCCAGCGGATCGAGCGGCTGGGCGGCATGGCGGCCGCCCTGCGCTCCGGGGACGTGGAGCGGGACCTCGCCGAGACCTGGCGGGCGCGGAGCGCGAAGCTGGCCAAGCGGCGCGAGCCCGTCACCGGCGTCAGCGAGTTCCCGTTCCTGGCGGAGAAGCCGGTGGTGCGCGAGAGCGCCCCCGAGCGGCCGTCCGGCGGGCTGCCGCGGGTGCGCCGCGACGAGGCCTTCGAGACGCTGCGGGCCCGCTCGGACGCGCACCTGGCCGCGACCGGCTCCCGGCCGCGGATCCATCTCGCCGCACTCGGCCCGGCCGCCGCCCACACCGCGCGCCTCACCTTCGCCTCGAACCTGTTCCAGGCGGGCGGCATCGAGCCGGTCACCGAGGGCACGTTCGCGGACAGCGGCGCGAGCGAGGCCGTGCTGTGCTCCAGCGACGCCCTCTACGAGGAGCAGGCGGCGGCCCGGGCCGCGGAGCTGAAGGAGGCGGGCGCCTCGTACGTGTTCCTCGCCGGGCGGCCCGGGGAGTACCCCGGTGTCGACGGTTACGTCTTCGCGGGCTGCGACGCCGTGGCCGTGCTGTCCGCGACCCTCGACCGCATGGGAGTTGCCCGATGACCGCCCCCCATGGCATCCCCGACTTCTCCGGGATCGAGCTGGGCACCCCGGCCGCCGACGGCAGCCCCGACGAGTGGCGCGCGGCGGTGAAGAACGCCTCCGGCGGCGACGACCTGCTGTGGGAGACCCCCGAGGGCATCGCGGTCAAGCCGCTGTACACCGGCCGTGACCTGGAGGGCCTGGACTTCCTCGACACGTATCCCGGGGCGGCGCCGTACCTGCGCGGCCCGTACCCGACGATGTACGTCAACCAGCCCTGGACGATCCGCCAGTACGCCGGTTTCTCCACCGCCGAGGAGTCCAACGCCTTCTACCGGCGCAACCTCGCGGCGGGGCAGAAGGGCCTGTCGGTCGCCTTCGACCTGCCCACGCACCGCGGGTACGACAGCGACCACCCGCGCGTGACCGGTGACGTCGGCATGGCGGGCGTGGCCATCGACTCGATCCTCGACATGCGGCAGCTGTTCGACGGCATTCCGCTGGACCGGATGACGGTGTCGATGACGATGAACGGCGCGGTGCTGCCCGTGCTGGCGCTGTACATCGTCGCCGCCGAGGAGCAGGGCGTGCCGCCGGAGAAGCTGGCGGGGACCATCCAGAACGACATCCTCAAGGAGTTCATGGTCCGCAACACCTACATCTACCCGCCGAAGCCGTCGATGCGGATCATCTCCGACATCTTCGCCTTCACCTCGCAGCGGATGCCGCGCTACAACTCCATCTCCATCTCCGGCTACCACATCCAGGAGGCCGGCGCGACGGCCGACCTGGAGCTGGCGTACACGCTCGCGGACGGCGTGGAGTACATCCGGGCGGGCCGGGAAGCGGGCCTGGACGTGGACGCGTTCGCGCCCCGGCTGTCGTTCTTCTGGGCGATCGGCATGAACTTCTTCATGGAGGTCGCCAAGCTGCGCGCGGCGCGGCTGCTGTGGGCGAAGCTGGTGAAGCAGTTCGACCCGCAGAACGCCAAGTCCCTCTCCTTGCGCACGCATTCGCAGACCTCCGGCTGGTCGCTGACCGCGCAGGACGTGTTCAACAACGTCACGCGCACCTGTGTCGAGGCGATGGCGGCGACGCAGGGCCACACCCAGTCGCTGCACACCAACGCCCTGGACGAGGCGCTCGCCCTGCCGACCGACTTCTCGGCGCGCATCGCCCGCAACACCCAGCTGCTGCTGCAGCAGGAGTCCGGCACCACCCGGGTCATCGACCCGTGGGGCGGCAGCGCGTACGTGGAGAAGCTGACGTACGACCTGGCGCGGCGGGCCTGGCAGCACATCCAGGAGGTGGAGGCCGCGGGCGGCATGGCCAAGGCCATCGACGCGGGCATCCCGAAGCTGCGCATCGAGGAGGCCGCGGCCCGCACCCAGGCCCGCATCGACTCGGGCCGCCAGCCGGTCATCGGCGTCAACAAGTACCGGGTGGAGACCGACGAGCAGATCGACGTGCTCAAGGTCGACAACTCCTCCGTGCGCGCCCAGCAGATCGAGAAGCTGCGGCGGCTGCGCGCCGAGCGCGACGAGACGGCCTGCCGGGACGCGCTGGACGCGCTGACCCGGGCCGCCGCGGGTGACGGCAACCTGCTGGAGCTGGCCGTGCACGCGGCCCGCGCCAAGGCCACCGTCGGGGAGATCTCGGACGCCCTGGAGAAGGTGTACGGCCGCCACGCGAGCCAGATCCGTACCATCACCGGCGTGTACCGCAACGAGACCGGAGACTCCCCGAGCGTGGACCGCACCCGGACCCTGGTGTCCGACTTCGAGGAGGCCGAGGGCCGCCGCCCGCGCATCCTGGTCGCCAAGATGGGCCAGGACGGCCACGACCGCGGGCAGAAGGTGATCGCCACCGCCTTCGCCGACCTCGGCTTCGACGTGGACGTCGGCCCGCTGTTCCAGACGCCCGCCGAGGTGGCCCGGCAGGCCGTGGAGGCGGACGTGCACATCGTCGGCGTCTCGTCGCTGGCGGCCGGTCACCTCACCCTCGTCCCGGCGCTGCGCGAGGCGCTGGCCGAGGAGGGCCGCGAGGACATCATGGTCGTGGTCGGCGGCGTGATCCCGCCGCAGGACGTGCCGACGCTGCTGGAGATGGGCGCGGCGGCCGTCTTCCCGCCCGGGACGGTGATCCCGGACGCGGCGTACGACCTGGTGAAGCGGCTGTCGGGCGACCTCGGGCACGAGCTGTGATCGATGCCGACGCGTATGTGAAGGGCGTGCTCGACGGGAAGCGGGCGATCGTCGCCCGGGCCATCACCCTCGTCGAGTCGACCCGGCCGCAGCACCGCGCGCTGGCCCAGGAGGTGCTGACCGCGCTGCTGCCGCACAGCGGCCGGGCCCGCCGCATCGGGATCAGCGGGGTGCCCGGGGTGGGCAAGTCGACGTTCATCGACGCGTTCGGCACGCTGCTGACCTCCCTCGGGCACCGGGTCGCGGTGCTGGCCGTCGACCCGTCCTCCAGCCGCACGGGCGGCTCCATCCTGGGCGACAAGACCCGGATGGAGCGCCTGGCCGTGGACCCGGCGGCGTTCGTGCGCCCCTCCCCCACCGCGGGCACGCTCGGCGGGGTCGCCAAGGCCACCCGCGAGTCGATCGTGGTGATGGAGGCGGCCGGCTACGACGTGGTCCTCGTCGAGACGGTCGGCGTCGGCCAGTCCGAGACGGCCGTGGCGAACATGGTCGACACCTTCCTGCTGCTCACCCTCGCCCGCACCGGCGACCAGCTCCAGGGCATCAAGAAGGGCGTGCTGGAGCTGGCCGACGTGATCGCCGTCAACAAGGCGGACGGGCCGCACGAGCGCGACGCCCGGGCGGCAGCGCGGGAACTGGCGGGCGCGCTGCGGCTGATGCACGGCAAGGACGCGTTCTGGACGCCTCCCGTGCTGCACTGCAGCGCCCGCGAGTCGACCGGCCTGGACGCGGTGTGGGAGCGCCTGGAGCAGCACCGCGCGCTGCTGGACTCCACCGGCCGGCTCACCGCCAAGCGCCGTGACCAGCAGGTCGACTGGACATGGAGCATGGTCCGCGACGAACTCCTCGGCCGCCTCCGGGCCGATCCGGCGGTGCGGTCTCTGGCGCCGGTCCTGGAGCGGCAGGTCCGGGAGGGCGAGCTGACGCCGACCCTGGCGGCGGAGCGGATCCTGGGCGCGCTCGGCGGTTCCGGAACGACGCTTTCCTGATCCCTGACCGGCGGGGACGGGAATTCCGCATACCCGGCTTGCATGAATATGCAAAGTGAGACATACTCTTTCTATGTCCAAGGTCCTCACCTCCCTGCCGGCCGGCGAGCGCGTCGGCATCGCCTTCTCGGGCGGTCTCGACACGTCCGTCGCGGTCGCGTGGATGCGCGACAAGGGCGCCGTCCCGTGCACCTACACCGCCGACATCGGCCAGTACGACGAGCCCGACATCGCCTCGGTGCCCGGCCGTGCCCAGACCTACGGGGCCGAGATCGCGCGTCTGGTCGACTGCCGGGCCGCGCTGGTCGAGGAGGGTCTGGCCGCGCTGACCTGCGGCGCGTTCCACATCCGCTCGGGCGGGCGGGCCTACTTCAACACCACCCCGCTCGGCCGGGCCGTCACCGGCACGCTCCTGGTGCGGGCGATGCTGGAGGACGACGTCCAGATCTGGGGCGACGGCTCGACCTTCAAGGGCAACGACATCGAGCGGTTCTACCGCTACGGCCTGCTCGCCAACCCGCACCTGAGGATCTACAAGCCCTGGCTGGACGCGGCGTTCGTGACCGAGCTGGGCGGCCGCAAGGAGATGTCCGAGTGGCTGCTCGCCCACGGACTTCCCTACCGGGACTCCACGGAGAAGGCGTACTCCACCGACGCCAACATCTGGGGCGCCACCCACGAGGCCAAGACGCTGGAGCACCTGGACACCGGCATCGAGACGGTCGAGCCCATCATGGGCGTGAAGTTCTGGGACCCCGCGGTCGAGATCGCCACCGAGGACGTGACGATCGGCTTCGACCAGGGCCGCCCGGTGTCGATCAACGGCAAGGAGTTCGCCACCGCCGTCGACCTGGTCATGGAGGCCAACGCCATCGGCGGCCGGCACGGCCTGGGCATGTCCGACCAGATCGAGAACCGGATCATCGAGGCCAAGAGCCGCGGCATCTACGAGGCCCCGGGCATGGCCCTGCTGCACGCCGCGTACGAGCGGCTGGTCAACGCGATCCACAACGAGGACACCCTCGCCCAGTACCACACCGAGGGCCGGCGCCTCGGCCGGCTGATGTACGAGGGCCGCTGGCTGGACCCGCAGGCGCTGATGATCCGCGAGTCGCTGCAGCGCTGGGTCGGCGCCGCCGTCACCGGCGAGGTGACGCTGCGGCTGCGGCGCGGCGAGGACTACTCGATCCTCGACACCACCGGCCCCGCGTTCAGCTACCACCCGGACAAGCTGTCCATGGAGCGCACCGAGGACTCCGCGTTCGGCCCGGTGGACCGGATCGGCCAGCTCACCATGCGCAACCTGGACATCGCCGACTCGCGCGCCAAGCTGGAGCAGTACGCCGGCATCGGCCTGATCGGCACCGGCAGCCCCACCATCGGCGCCTCCCAGGCCGCCGCGACCGGGCTGATCGGCACCATGCCGGAGCTGCCCGAGGGCGGCGCCGAGGCCATCGCCTCCCGCGGCGAGGTCTCGGAGGAGGACGCCTGGCTGGACCGCGCGGCGATGGAGTCCGGCACGGACTGACCGCACGGCGGGACCCGCACGGGACACGTGAAGGCCGGCTCGACACTGTCGAGCCGGCCTTCACGCCGTCGCCGCCCGGAGGCTCAGCGGGACGAGCCCGCCATCTCCCGGACCGGGGTGTCCAGGGCGTCCAGGCCGCGCAGGATGTCCTCCACCCGCTGCTTGGCGTCGCCGAAGAGCATCTGGGTGTTCTCGCGGAAGAACAGCGGGTTCTGCACGCCCGCGTACCCGGCGGCCATCGACCGCTTGAAGACGACCACGTTCGCCGCCTCCCACACGTGCAGCACCGGCATCCCCGCGATGGGACTGGACGGGTTGTCCGTGGCGGCCGGGTTGACCGTGTCGTTGGCGCCGATGACCAGCACGACCGAGGTCGCGGCGAAGTCGTCGTTGATCTCGTCCATCTCCAGGACGATGTCGTACGGCACATTCGCCTCGGCGAGGAGCACGTTCATGTGCCCGGGCAGCCGGCCGGCCACCGGGTGGATGCCGAAGCGCACCTCGACGCCCCGTTCGCGCAGCTTGCGGGCGAGTTCGGCGACCGGGTACTGGGCCTGGGCGACGGCCATGCCGTAGCCCGGAGTGATGATCACCGAGGAGGCGTCGCGCAGGAGTTCCGCGGTCTCCTCGGCGCTGATCTCCCGGTGCTCGCCCTGCTCACCCTCGTCTGACGCGGCGGCCGGAGTGCCGAAGCCGCCGGCGATCACCGAGATGAACGACCGGTTCATCGCCTTGCACATGATGTACGACAGGTAGGCACCGGAGGAGCCGACCAGCGCGCCGGTGACGATGAGCAGGTTGTTGGAGAGCAGGAAGCCCGAGGCGGCCGCCGCCCAGCCCGAGTAGCTGTTCAGCATGGAGACGACGACCGGCATGTCGCCGCCGCCGATGGAGGCGACCAGGTGCGCGCCGAGGGCGAGGGCGATCACGGTGACCGCGATGAGCAGGCCCATGGTCGGGCGGGCCACGAACGCGATGGTCAGCCCCACGAAGGCGACCAGCGCGCCGATGTTCAGGACGTGCTTGCCGGGCAGCGTCAGCGGGCGTGAGGCGATGCGCGCCGAGAGCTTCAGATAGGCGACGACCGAGCCCGTGAAGGTGACGGCGCCGATGAAGACGCCGATGAACACCTCGGCGTGGTGGATGCCCAGCAGCGAGCCGGACAGCTCGGCGTCGACGTCGAGGTAGCCGTTCCAGCCGACGAAGGTGGCGGCCAGGCCGACGAGGCTGTGCATGATGGCGATCAGCTCGGGCATGCCGGTCATCTCGACGACCTTGGCCCGCCAGAGCCCGATGCCCGCGCCGACGGCGGTGGCGACGGCGATCAGCACCAGCCCGGTGGCGCTGATGCTCCGGGAGGCGAGACCGACCGTGGCGGCCAGCGCGACGACCATCCCGGCGATGCCCCAGACGACGCCGGAGCGGGAGGTGCGGTGCTGCGAGAGGCCGGCGAGGCTGAGGATGAACAGCAGCGCCGCGACGACGTAGGCGGCCTGTGCGGCCGTGTCTGTGGTCATCCTGATCAGCCCTTCGAGAACATGCCGAGCATGCGGCGGGTCACGGCGAAACCGCCGAAGATGTTGATGCTCGCCAGCAGGATCGCGGCGAACGACAGCACGGTGACGGCCGTGTCCCCCTGCCCGATCTGCAGCAGCGCGCCGACCACGACGATCCCGGAGATGGCGTTGGTGACCGACATCAGCGGGGTGTGCAGCGCGTGGTGCACGTTGCCGATGACGTAGAAGCCGATGACGATCGCCAGGACGAACACCGTGAAGTGGCCGAGGAGTTCGCTCGGGGAGAAGGCCGTCACGAGGAACAGCGCGAGCGCCCCGACGCCGACGAGCGCGTACGAGGCCCAGGCCGGACGGGCGGGCTTCGCCGGTGTCGCCGGTGCGGCCGGGGCGGCGGGTTCCTTCGCACCGCCGGGGGCGGGCGCGGCGGACACCTGCACCGGGGGCGGCGGCCAGGTCTTCTCGCCCTCGCGGACCACGGTGATCGAGCGCTGCACCACGTCGTCGAAGTCCAGGACGAGCCGGCCGTCCTTGCCCGGGGTGAGCAGCTTCATCAGGTTGACGATGTTGGTGCCGTACAACTGCGAGGCCTGGGCGGGGAGCCGGCCGGGCAGGTCGGTGTAGCCGATGATCGTCACGTCGTTGTCGGTGACGACGGCCTTGCCGGGGACCGTGCCCTCGACGTTGCCGCCCTGGGCCGCGGCCATGTCGACGATGACGCTGCCGGGCTTCATGCGGGCCACGTGCTCGGCGGTGATCAGCTTCGGCGCCGGGCGGCCCGGGATGAGCGCGGTGGTGACGATGATGTCGACGTCGGCGGCCTGCTCGGCGTACAGCTGCGCGGCGAGCCGGTCGTAGTCCTCGGAGGTGGCCTTGGCGTAGCCGTCGGTGCTGACCTCCTGCTCGGCGGAGACCGTCAGGAACTCGCCGCCCAGGGAGCGCACCTGCTCGGCGACCTCGGGCCGGGGGTCGGTGGCGCGGACCACGGCGCCGAGGCTGCGGGCCGCGCCGATGGCCGCGAGCCCGGCGACGCCGGCGCCGGCCACCAGGACCTTGGCGGGCGGCACCTTGCCGGCGGCGGTCACCTGCCCGGTGAAGAACCGGCCGAAGGCGTGCGCCGCCTCCACCACGGCCCGGTAGCCGGCGATGTTCGCCATCGAGCTGAGCACGTCCAGGGACTGGGCGCGCGAGATGCGCGGCACGGCGTCCATGGCCAGCACGGTGATCGGCCGCCGGGCCAGCTCCTCGACCAGCTCCGGGTTGAAGGCGGGGCTGATCAGCGCGATCAGCGTGGCCCCGTCGCGGAGCCTGCCGATCTCCTCGGTCGAGGGGGCGTTGACCTTCAGGACGATCCCGGCCGCCCACGGGTCGCCGAGCCGCGCTCCCGCCTCCTCGTACGCGGCGTCGGAGAAGCGGGACGAGGCTCCCGCTCCCGGTTCGACCACCACGTCGTACCCGAGCGCGACAAGTCTCCCCACGGTGGCGGGTGTCGCCGCCACCCTGGTCTCGCCCGCAGTGGATTCGGCCGGGACGCCGATCCTCTGGGGTTCTGGTTCCGCTGGGGCCATCGTCTGCTTCTCCCGTCGTTCGCTGCCTGTCCTCCTTGGTGCCCGCATCCTGCACGTTCGACGCGGCATCCGTGGCGGGCCGTGGTCACATGGCCGGAGAGGCGGTCCTCACACGACCGGGGGGTTGCCCGGAGAGGCATTCGGCGGTATCGGTGCGACGGGCGAGGCCTGACGGGTCCTCTGATGCGGGAGGGACCGGAGGGGCGCAGACTGAGGTGATGAGCACTGCGCGCCCGGGGCGCGGGACCGCGTCCCCCACCCGTACCGCACCGCAGCAGTCCGTGGCGCTCGCGGCGATGATGTTCGCCGTCGCCATGACCTTCATCGACCAGACCATCGTGTCGATCGCGGCTCCGGACATCGTCCGCGAGCTGGATCTGTCGTCCTCCGGCATGCAGTGGGTGGTCAACGCCTATCTGCTGTCCCTCGCGGCCTTCTTCGCCCTCGGCGGGCGCCTCGCGGACCTGTACGGCCCGCGCCGGGTCGTCGTCGCCGGCACGCTCGTCTTCGTCGTCTCGTCGGTGCTGTGCGGCTGTGTGCCCGACGGCGGCGCGGCGCAGACCTGGCTCATCGTCTTCCGCGCCACCCAGGGGCTCGGAGCGGCCCTGCTCTTCCCCGCGGCGCTGGCCGTGGTGGTGGCCGTGTTCCCGGTCGAGCGGCGCGGTCGCGCCCTCGCCCTGTTCTTCGGGGTCACCGGCGCGCTGACCGCCATCGGCCCGCTGCTGGGCGGCTGGCTGACGAGCTGGACGTGGCGTGCGGTGTTCTGGGTCAACGTGCCGGTCGCGATCGTGGCGCTGGTGCTGACGGCCCTGGCGCACATCGCCGACCGACGGCGCTCCGGCACGCTGGACGTGCGGGGGGCGGTCCTCGTCGCGGCGGGCATGGGCCTGAGCGTCCTGGGCTTCCAGCAGGCCTGGTCCTGGGGGTGGGACAGCTGGGCGACCTGGGTCTGCATCGCGGGCGGCATCGCGGTGCTCTGCGTGTTCGTGCGCTTCGAGCACCGGGTCCGGCATCCGCTGGTCGACCTGCGGGTCTTCCGCGACAAGGCGTTCACCGTCGACGCGGCGGTGCTGTTCTTCTCGATGCTCGCCTTCGTCCCGTTGTTCTTCTTCACCTCGGTCTACGCCCAGGTGTCCCTGAGCGCCTCACCGAACCAGGCGGCCCTGTTCCTGCTGTACTTCTTCGTGGGCTTCGCGATCGCCTCGCAGTGGGGCGGGCGGATCCTCGACAAGCGGGGCGCGCGCCCGGCCCTGAAGCTGGGCACGGCCCTGGGCTGTGTGGGGTTCGCGCTGTGGGCGGGGAAGCTCACCGACCTGTCCATGCACGACCAGTGGCCCTACGCGGCCCTGGCCGGGGCCGGTATCGGCTTCGTCCTGGCACCGGCCTCCACGGACGCCGTGAACCGGTCCATCGGCGCCTCGTACGGCGAGGTCACCGGCATCACCCAGACCGTGCGCAACTACGCGGCGAGCGTGGGGCTGGCCGTCTACGGCACGATCCTGACGCACGTCACCTCCAGCAAGGTCGAGGACACCCTGGAGTCGCGGGGGGTGTCCGCCGGGGACGCGGGGGCCGTGGCCCGGGACGTCACCGAGTCGGTCACGGGCAACGGCGACGCCCGGCCGCCCACCGGTTCCGGGGCCGCCGCCGAGGCGACCCGGGACGCGATGTCCGCGATCCGCATGGACTTCGCCGAGGCCAACCAGTGGGTCTTCTACGGCATGGCCATCGCCCTGGGCGTGGCGTTCCTGTGCGCCCTGCGCCACCCGGGCGGCAAGGTGGACGCGGCACGGGCACGGGCGGCGGAGGCCGGGGAACCGGCGGCGCCGGTCCGCTGAGGTCCGTCGCCGGCCTGCGCGGCGGGCCCGGCCGGCACCGGTCAGGACGAGAACGTCGCGTCGGTGCGCCGCTGGATCTCCTCCGGCGTGAGGTCCTCGATGGTCTGCGAGATCATCCACAGGTGGCCGAACGGGTCGGCGAGCCGCCCGCCGCGCTGCCCGTAGGGCTGGTCGGCGACGGGGTACACCACCGTCGCCCCGCCCCGCAGCATCGCCTCGGCCACGGCGTCCGCGTCGGTGACGTCCAGCGCCAGGATCACGGGGGTGCCGCCGAGGGAGGGCGGGGCCGGGTCGCCCTCGTCGGCGTCCTTGACCGCGACGACCGCGTCGCCGAGGCGCAGCAGCGCGTGCACGATCCTCCCCTCGGGGCCGGTGTAGCGCTCGATCTCCTCGGCGCCGAACGCGGTCCGGTAGAAGTCGATCGCGCGGGGCCCGTCGGAGACCACGAGCCGGGGGTGGAGCCGGGTGACGGCCGGGGTGTGGGGGCGGTGTGCCGGGGTGTGGGTGCGGTGGGTCATGGTCGTCACGATGGCGGGTCGAGGGGTGCCGTGGATTGTAGAAAAACGCCGGGCGGCGGGCGCGTCACCCGTCGAGCGGCACGTGATTGCGGGCGAGCGGCGAGCGCGGCGCGTACGCGGTCGGCGTGAGGCCGGTCAGCGCACGGAACTCGTGGATCAGATGGGCCTGGTCGTGGTAGCCGCAGTCGGCGGCGAGGAGCGCCCAGTCCGGCGCGTCGAGCGCGGCGTTCACCCGCCGCAGCAGCCGCTGGAAGCGCCGCACCCGGGCGTACCGCTTGGGCGGGAGCCCCAGGTGTTCGGTGCACCGGCGGGCCAGCCGCCGGGAGGTCCAGCCGAGCCGGTCGGCGACCTCGGCCACGGGCCTCCCGCGGTCCAGCAGGGCCGCGGCGAGGCGGACCGCCGGGTCGGGCTCCAGGGGCCGTGCCGCCCGGTGCAGCAGGGCCCGTTCCACCTCCCGCAGGCAGGCCTCGGGACCGCCGGTGGCCCGGGCCTGGAGCAGCCGCTCCCGCAGCACCGCGCCGTCCCGGCCCCACAGTTCGTCCAGTCCCACGAGCCGGTCGCGCAGCGCGCCGGCCGGAGCGGTGAGGAAGGGGTGGAATCCGGCGGGCCGGAAGGCCACCCACACGACGGCGCGTTGCTGCGCCGGATCGATCAACACCGGGCCCGTGGACGGTCCCTGCAGCGCGGCTCCCGCCGTGCACAGGTCCGGGCCGTTCAGGGGGGAGGAGGACAGGACGTCCCGGTCCAGGTTCACCAGCAGTTGCACCCCGCCCGTCGGCAGCGCCAGCTCGGCGGCGTGCGCGAACCGTCCCTCGACGTGGCCCAGCGCACCGATCAAGGGCCGGAGCGCGGGCGCCGACGGCCGGACGGTGACCGCGACGGGCGCCGCTTCCGCCGTAGGAGGCATGTGTCCAGCCTAGGACGTGTCCGCGCAGTCGCTGCCCGACCCGTTGACGGGGAGGGGGGCCCGCCCTATCTTCTGGACCGCCTTCGTGGCCGATTTCACGAACCACGTCCGAAATCACGGACAGAGTCGGTCTCCCTCACCCCTGCCCCCGGAGAACTCCCTTGAGACGCAGAGCCCTTCGGCTGTTCCTGGCGGTCCTCGTCGCCCTCGCGACCTGCCTCACCGGCGCGCCCGCGCAGGCCGCCGAGCCCGACTCCCCCGCCGTCACGTACACCAATCCGATCGCGGAGAAGCGCGCCGACCCGCACATCGTCAAGCACACCGACGGCTTCTACTACTTCACCGCGACCGTCCCCGAGTACGACCGCATCGTGCTGCGCCGGGCGACCACCATCCAGGGGCTGCAGTCGGCGCCGGAGACGACGATCTGGACCAGGCACGCCGGCGGTGTCATGGGCGCGCACATCTGGGCGCCGGAGATCCACTTCATCGACGGCAAGTGGTACGTGTACTTCGCCGCGGGCGCCACGCACGACGTCTGGGCGATCCGGATGTACGTCCTGGAGGGCACCGGCGCGGACCCGCGCACGGCCGCCTGGACGGAGAAGGGCCAGATCAGAACCCAGTGGGAGAGCTTCTCCCTGGACGCCACCACCTTCGTCGTGAACGGCGTGCGCTACCTGGCCTGGGCGCAGCGCGACCCGTCCGTGGACAACAACACCGACCTCTACCTGGCCCGGATGGCCAACCCCTGGACCATCACCGGGACTCCGGTGATGCTGTCACGGCCCACCTACTCCTGGGAGACCGTCGGCTACAAGGTCAACGAGGGGCCGGCCGTCATCCAGCGCGGCGGCAAGGTGTTCATGACGTACTCCGCGAGCGCCACGGACAGCAACTACTGCCTCGGCATGCTCACCGCGTCGGCGAGCGCGAACCTGCTCAGCCGGGCGTCCTGGAGCAAGAGCCCCACGCCCGTGTTCGCGAGCAGCGCCGCGACCGGCCAGTACGGGCCGGGCCACAACTCCTTCACGGTCTCCGAGGACGGCAAGAGCGACATCCTCGTCTACCACGACCGCGGCTACAAGGACATCAGCGGCGACCCGCTGCACGACCCCAACCGCCGTACGCGCGTGCAGAAGGTCTACTGGAACGCCGACGGCACACCGAACTTCGGCATCCCCGTGGCCGACGGGGTCACCCCGCAGCGCTTCTCCTCGCACAACTTCCCGGACCGGTTCGTCCGGCACTACGACTACCGGGCCCGGATCGAGGCGAACGTGACCCGGCTCGCCGACTCGCAGTTCCGGGTCGTGCCCGGTCTCGCCGGCAGCGGCACCGTCTCGCTGGAGTCGGCGAACTTCCCCGGGTACCACCTGCGGCACGACGCCTTCGAGGTGTGGCTGGAGCGGAACGACGGCAGCGCGCGGTTCGCCGCCGACGCGTCGTTCCACCGGCGGGCCGGTCTCGCCGACCCGGCGGGCGTGTCCTTCGAGTCCCACAACTACCCGGGGCGCTACGTCCGCCACTGGGAGTACCTGCTGAACGTGCAGGCGGTGAGCACCGCCACCGACCGGGCGGACGCCACCTTCCACGCCCGGTGACCGCAGGTCATATGAGAGTAATGCCCTGAATGCCCCGTCGGTGGGCGGGCACTCAGGGCATGTGCAGACACGACAGGGCATGCGACCGCGCAGGGTGCTGCTCACCGGGTGGTTCAGCTTCCGGGACGGGGAGGCCACCGCCGGGGACGTGCTCGCCCTGCGCCGGGTGGAGGACGTACTGCGGGGGACGGGCATCCCCTACGACATCGCCTGGAGTCCCGGCTTCCGGCCGGAGGCACTGCATCTGGACCGGCTCCGGCCGCAGGACTACAGCCACCTGGTGTTCGTCTGCGGCCCGTTGCACGGGCCGCAGATCGAGGAACTGCACCGGCGGTTCGCGCACTGCGTGCGGATCGCCGTCGGCACCTCGGTGATCGACCCGGACGGCCCGGCCGTGACCGGCTTCCACCGGGTGCTGCCCCGGGACGGGCCGGACAGCGAACCGGTGGAGGACCTGGCGGCCCGGGCGCCTCAGGTGCCGGCCCGGCCGGTGGTCGGGGTGATCCTCACGTACGGGCGGGAGGAGCACGGGCAGCCGCGGCGGCCCGTGCAGGTCGCCGAGGAGGTGACGCGCTGGCTCGCCGCGAAGGACTGTGCCCGGCTGGAACTGGAGACCCGGCTCGACACCCACGACTGGCATCTGAGCGCCACGCCCGCGCAACTGCAGTCCGTGCTGGCCCGGCTGGACCTCGTGGTCACCGACCGGCTGCACGGCCTGGTGATCGCCCTGCGGGTCGGCACCCCGGTGCTGGCCGTCGACCCGGTCGCCGGCGGCGCCAAGCTGACCGCGCAGGCCCGGGCCTGCGGCTGGCCCGCGCTGGTGCCCGCCGAACGACTGGACGTGCGGCAGCTGGACCGCTGGTGGGACTGGTGCCTGACCGGTGGGCGGGTGACCGCGCGGCAGATCCGGGACGGGTTCCGTGAGGGCACCGTGCCGGACAGCGCGGACCGGCTCGTCGAGGCGCTGGCGCGACCGGTTCCCGGTTAGCTCCGGCACCTCGCGGGGCACCCGCTTGTTCGTCCCCCGCCGCACGTCCCCGCCGCCCGTCCCGCCGGGAGGACCCACGGTCCGGCCGCCCGGAAGGAGAACCGCGTGTCCATCGGCCGACTCCCCGACCACGAGCAGCGCATCCTCGACGAGATGGAACGCGTCCTGCGCCGCGACCGCCGCCTGGACCGCCGGATGCGCACCCTGCGGCCCGGCCGCCGCCCCGATCCGGCCGGGCTGCCGGCCCGGCTCGCCTCCTACCGGCCCCGCGTGCTGACCGTGGCCGTCCTCTTCGCGGTGTCGACGGGTCTGATGGTGGCCGGGATGGTCACCTCCGAGCCCGCCGTGATCTGGGCGTTCGCCGCCCTGTGGCCGCCGACGCTGTTCGCCGGGTTCCGGCTGATGTGCCGGTGGTGCGGAGGCTGAGCCGTACGGGTCCCCCGCCGTGCCGGGCCTCAGGGGTGTGCCGTGCCCGGCAGGGCGGCGACGGCGTCCAGGACGTCGGCGGGGGTGATGCGCAGCAGCGCGGGGTCGGTGCGGTGGGCGTGCGGGTCGCCCTCCGGGCCGTACCACAGCGCGCGGTGGCGCGGGTCGGGCGGCGGGCCCCAGCGGCTGGGCGCCACCGGGCCGAACAGCGTGACGGAGCGCGTGGCGTGGGCGACGGCGAGGTGGGCGATGCCGGTGTCGCCGCTGATGACGACCCGCGCGTCGGCGACGAGCGCGGCCAGCCGGTCGAAGGGCAGGCCGCCGCCGAAGACGTCCGTGTCGGGCAGCCCGGCCTGCTTGGCGAGCCGCGCCACCAGGTCCCCCTCGTCGGCGCCGCCGGTGACGACGACCCGGTGGCCCCGGGCCCGCAGCTCCGTCGCCACGGCGGCGTAGCGCTCCACGGGCCAGCGGCGGGCCGGTGATCCGGCCCCCGGGTGCAGCACGATCGCGCCGGGCGCCGGGGAGGCCGTCCGTGGGCGGGCCAGGTGCACGTCGCCGGGGTCGGCGTCGATGCCGTACGCCCGCAGCATCCGGCACCAGCGGTCGCGCTCGTGCTCCTCGGCGGACCAGGGCGGGCCGTCGACCTCCGGGGTGTCGGGGTGGGCGAAGGCGAGCAGCTTCAGCGGGCGCAGGCCCATCAGCAGCCGGTGGCTGGGCGGGCCGTTGCCGTGCAGGTCGACGGCGACGTCCGGGGGCGGGCCGGTCCAGTCCAGCGAGCGCGGTACCGCGCGCCCCGGGGCGGCGGCGGGCAGCAGCCGGTCCACGGCGCCCGTTGCCTCGGCGACCGGTGCGAGTTCGGCGGGCGCGGCCAGCACGAGTTCGTGGCGCGGGTACGCCCGCCGCAGGGCGCGCAGGGCGGGAACGCCGGCGAGGAGATCACCGAGGCCCAGGGCGCGCAGGACGAGAAGGCGGGGCGGGACGGCGGGCGGCGTGTCCGGTGTCATGGCAGCAGCCTGCCGCGTGGCCCGCGGGTCCGCCCCCGCGACCCGGCCCAACGGGTGTGTCATGCGCGGGTGCCCAGGGAGCGGCCCCGCACGGCGGCGGTGGTCCGCCGGCCGTGCGCGTGCCCCGGCGGGATCCTCATCTCTCTCCCCGCAGTTTCTCGACGGCGGTGACCACGTCGTGCGCGGTGACGGTGTCCAGGCAGGGGTGGCCGGGCACGGGGCACTGCCGGGCCCTGCTGTCCGCGCAGGGCGCGTCCTGGTCGCCGAGCAGGACGTAGGGGACGCCGTAGGGCCGCCAGCGCCCGGCGGGCACGACCGGGGCGAACAGGGAGACGACGGGGGTGCCGACGGCGGCGGCGAGGTGGGCGGGGCCGGTGTTGCCGGTGACGACGGTGTCGGCGCCCGCGAGGACGCCGGACAGTTCCGCCGCGCCGGTGCGCCCGCCGAGGTCGAGGGCCTGCTCACCGGCGACGAACGCGGTCAGCTCGCTCTCCTCCGGCCCGCCGGTGACCACCACCCGGTGGCCGGCGGCGGCCAGTTCGCGCACCGCCTCGGCGCAGCGCTCGGGGCTCCAGGCGCGGGCGGGGACGCTGGCGCCGGGGTGCACGACGACGTAGGGGCCGGGCCCGGTGAGTCCGGCGGTCGGGGGCGGCGGGAGCACGCGCAGCCGGCCGTCGTCGGCCGCCGGGAACCCGGCGGCCGCGGCGAGGTCGAGAGCGGCCTCGGCCTCGTGGGCGTGCGGGGCGCGCTGGTGGCGTACGTCGAGCAGGGAACCGGGGTAGTCGTCGCTGTCGGCGGCGATGAAGCCGACGCCGGCCAGGCGCAGCAGCAGGGCGGCGGGCAGCGGCGACTGGTGGAAGGAGGTGAGGATCAGCGCGGTGTCCGCGGCGGACGCCTCGATGGTGTCGATGAGCTGGTCGACCTCGCCGCGGCCGACGGGCGGGGGTGTGAAGCCCACCCAGGGCGCGTCCCACACGAGGATGTCGTCGACGCCGGGCAGCAGCCGGGCGGCGGGCGCGCCACGCGGGCCGCACAGCAGGGTGACGGTGTCCGCCCGGGCGGCGACCGCGCGGATCGCGGGGCCCGCGAGCAGCACGTCGCCGAAGCTGTCGAGTCGGGTCACGAGTGCTCTCACCGGCACCTCCCCGGTGCGGGGCCGGTGGCGAAGGCCTCCCGGACGGGCCGTTCGTCGGCCAGGACACGGCCGCGCGGCACTCCGTCCAGCACCGCGCGGACGGCGGTGACGAGGTCGGGGGCGATGTGATCGGCCGCCGCGGTCTCCTCGGGACGGGTCCGCGCGTTCGGGACGAGGATGCCGTGGGCACCGGCCCGGCGGGCGGCCTCCACGTCGGCGCCGATGTCACCGATGACGACGAGGTCGGCGGGGTGGGTGCAGACGCGTCCGGCCGCCCACAGCACCATGCCGGGCTGCGGCTTGCGGCACCGGCAGCCGTCGTCGGGGCCGTGCGGGCAGACGGCGAACACGTCGAAGGGGCCGAGGAGCTCGTCCACGCGGTGGTTGACGCGGCGGACGTCGGCCTCGGTGAGCAGGCCGCGCGCGACGCCGGACTGGTTGGTGACGACGCCGGTGGCGATGCCGGCCTCGCGCAGGAGGGCGAGCGCCTCCCGGGCGCCCTCGACGGGGCGCACCAGGCCGGGGTCGCCGTTGTAGGGGACGTCCTCGACGAGCGTGCCGTCGCGGTCGAACAGCACGGCCTTGACGCGGCGGGCCGGATTCACGGGGACACCTCCACGTGGGGTCTGGGGACTACGGTGCTGGCGAGTGCCGCGGGTGAGCTGACTTAAACAATTGATGCCTACTTACGGCAAAAGCGCCCATTTGTCACCGTGAGTAGCGCTGCGATGGTCCGGGCGGTACAGAGCGAAGCCGTATAAACGGCGTGTATACTCGGTGTGTATAGTCCCGGCATGCCTTCTCTGACCAAGAAGATGACGCAAACGGGGACCGCGTTCCGAACAGCCGGAACGCTCGCGGCTGCCGCCGCCCTCACCCTCGCCCTGAGCGGCTGCTCCGGGCTCGACACCACCGCCCCCAGCGCCGCGCGGGCCCAGCCGGCCGCCGGCGCCCAGGCCGCCCGTTACGGCACCGTGGACTGCCGCGAGGCCAAGTGCATCGCGCTCACCTTCGACGCCGGGCCGAGCGAACACTCCGCGCGACTGCTGGACATCCTCGAGGAGAAGCAGGTTCCGGCGACCTTCTTCCTGCTGGGCGAGCGGCACATCGAGAAGTACCCGGAACTGGTGCGGCGCATGGCCGACGAGGGCCACGAGGTGGCCAGCCACACCTGGGACCACAGGATCCTCACCGAGCTCGGCCCCGAGGAGATACGCGAGGAACTGGAGCGCCCGAACCGGGAGATAGAGCGCCTCACCGGCCGCCGCCCCACCCTGATGCGCCCGCCGCAGGGCCGCACCGACGAGACCGTGCACGAGATCTGCCGCGAACTCGGCCTGTCCGAGGTCCTGTGGACCGTGACGGCGAAGGACTACACGACCACCGACTCGGACCTGATCGGCCGCCGCGTCCTCGACCAGGCGTCCCGGGACGGGATCATCCTCCTGCACGACATCTACGACGGCACGGTGCCGGCCGTGCCCGGGATCATCGACGCCCTGAAGGAACGGGGCTTCGTCTTCGTGACGGTGCCGCAGCTGCTGGCGCCGGGAAAGGCGGAGCCGGGGGCCGTCTACCGGTGAGGGGCACGACGGCCCGCGCCGGGCACCCGTCGCCTGGGCCGGGTGGATGAACCGGACGCGGGCGGGTCGGGGGGCGGGACGGGTTCCCTACGATCGTGCCGTGGCGAACATCGAGCTCCAGCGCACGGCCCCGCTCCCCCTCGACGAGGCGTGGCGCCGGATCACGGCGTGGCCCCGGCACGGTGACGTCGTGCCACTGACCGTGGTCCGGGTGGTCCCGCCCGGACCGACGCGCGAGGGCACGCGCGTCGTGGCCCGCTCGGGCGTCGGACCGCTGGCGTTCGACGACCCCATGGAGGTCGTCCTCTGGCGGCCGCCCACGGACGGATCCCCGGGGCTCTGCCGGCTGGAGAAGCGCGGGCGCGTGGTCCTCGGCTGGGCCGAACTGGAGGTGCGGCCGGGGCCGGGCGGGCGCACCCGGGTGGTGTGGCGGGAGGAGATCCGGCTCCGTTTCCTGCTGGCGCTCTTCGACGGCGTGGTGCGGCGCTCGGCCCGGGTCGTCTTCGGCCGGGCGCTGAACCGCCTGCTCCGCCGGCCGTGAGCCGGGGCGGAACTTTCGTCCAAGACAACGCGGCCGACGTCGGCGACCGTGGAGGCATGCGCAGTCACGAAGCGGAGGCCGAGCCCGGCTGGGACGTCGCCCTCCCCCTCGGCGCTCCCTCCCTCGACGGCGTCCTGACGGCCGGGTTCCGCGACCGTGCGGCGGCCGGGCCGGACCTGCGGGTGCTCCCGCAGCCGGCGGCGACCGTCCTCCTCGGGCTCGGGCACGCCCCGCTCACCGTCGAGGACGCCGGCGGCCGCCGTGCGCTGCGGGGTTGCCTCGCCGCGCTGTCCCCCCCGTCCGGCCCGGATCCGCGGTGCACGGGTCGAGTGCGTCGAGATCCGTCTGTCGCCCCGGGCCGCCTACGCGTTGCTGGGCGTCTCCCCGCGCGAACTGGACGGGTGCGTCGCCCCCTTGGAGGATCTGTGGGGCCGGGACGAGTGGCTCCTGCGGGAGCGGCCGGCCGCCACCCCCGCCTGGGACCGCCGCCTGGCCCTCGTGGACGGCTTCCTCGCCGAACGGGCCGCACGAGCACCGGAGATGGCGCCCGAGGTGGCCGCCGCCTGGGACACCATCGTGGCCCGGCGGGGCAACGTACGGGTCGCCGAGCCGGCCGTCTCCTGCGGCTGGAGCCGCAAGCGGCTGTGGTCCCGGTTCAGCGCCCAGAGCGGCCTCACGCCCAAGCGCGCCGCCATGCCGGTCCGCTTCGACCGCGCCGCCCGCGCCCTGCGCTGCTGGTGAACGTGGGCGGCAGGGAGCGCACCCGCGCGGACTTCGAGGAGCTGTGCGGGGCCGCCGGCCTGACCCTGGCCTCGGTCACGCCGCTGCCGGAGGCGGACCCGTTCTCGCTGCTGGAGGCCGCGGTCCGCTGACCGGACGGGCGGTTCAGGCGACCGACCCGATCCGCCGCCCCACGGCACCCGGCCCGGGCTCGTGGTGGATCGGCGTGTGCGCGCCCGTGAGCGACACCCCGCTGCCGCCGCGCCGCCCGGCGACGATCTCCGCCGCGATCGACAGGGCCGTCTCCTCCGGGGTGCGGGCGCCGAGGTCCAGGCCGATCGGCGAGTGCAGACGGCTCAGCTCCGGCTCGGTGACGCCGACTTCGCGCAGCCGGGCGTTGCGGTCCAGGTGGGTGCGCCGGGAGCCCATGGCGCCGACGTACGCCACCGGCAGCCGCAGCGCGAGCTTCAGCAGCGGGACGTCGAACTTGGCGTCGTGGGTCAGCACACACAGGACGGTGCGGGCGTCGACGTCCGTGCGCTCCAGGTAGCGGTGGGGCCAGTCGACGACGATCTCGTCGGCCTCGGGGAAGCGGGTGCGGGTCGCGAAGACCGGGCGGGCGTCGCACACCGTGACGTGGTAGCCGAGGAACTTGCCGACGCGGACCAGGGCGGAGGCGAAGTCGATCGCGCCGAACACGATCATGCGGGGCGCGGGGACCGAGGACTCGACCAGGACCGTGAGCGGCGCTCCACAACGAGAGCCCTGCTCTCCGATCTCCAGGGTGCCGGTGCGCCCGGCGTCCAGGAAGGCGCCCGCCTCGGCCGCGACCGTGCGGTCCAGCTCCGGGTGGGCGCCGAAGCCGCCGTACCGGGAGCCGTCGGGGCGGACCAGCAGGGCGCGGCCGGTCAGTTCACCCGGACCCGACACGATGCGCGCCACCGCCGCCGCCTCCCCTCGCGCGGCGGCGGTGAGCGCGGCTCGCACCACCGGCCGGACCGGATCGGCGGCCCGTACCGGGGTGACCAGGATGTCGATGACGCCACCGCAGGTCAGGCCCACGGCGAAAGCGTCGTCGTCGCTGTAGCCGAAGCGTTCCAGGACGGTCTCGCCGTCCCGCAGCGCCTGCTCGCACAGCTCGTAGACCGCGCCCTCCACACAGCCGCCGGAGACCGAGCCGATGGCGGTGCCGTCGGCGTCCACCGCGAGCGCGGCGCCGGGCTGCCGGGGCGCACTGCCGCCGACGGCCACCACGGTCGCCACGGCGAAGTCACGGCCCTGCTCGACCCACCGGTCGAGCTCCTCGGCGATGTCCAGCATCTGTCTCGGTCTCCTTGAGGCTGCGTGTCGGGCTGCGGAGGGCGTCAGTGGACGCCCAGCCAGCTCTCGATCGGGTTGAGGGCGAAGTAGACGAGGAACACCGCGGTGAGGATCCACATGAAGGCGCCGATCTCGCGCCACTTGCCCTGGGCGGTCTTGATGGCGACGTAGGAGATGACGCCCGCGGCGACACCGGTGGTGATGGTGTAGGTGAAGGGCATCAGCACGACCGTGAGGAACACCGGTATGGCGGTGGCGCGGTCGGCCCAGTCCACGTGCCGGGCGTTCATCAGCATCATCGCGCCGATGACGACGAGGGCGGCGGACGCCACCTCCTGCGGCACGATCGCGGTGAGCGGGGTGAAGAACAGGCAGGCCGCGAAGAACAGTCCGGTGACGACCGAGGCGAGACCGGTGCGGGCGCCCTCGCCGACCCCGGTCGCCGACTCGATGAACACCGTCTGGCCGGAGCCGCCCGACACCCCGCCGATCGCCCCGCCGGCCCCGTCGATGAACAGCGCCTTGGACAGGCCCGGCATCCGGCCCTTGTCGTCGGCGAGCTTGGCTTCCGTGCCGACGCCGATGATGGTCGCCATGGCGTCGAAGAACCCGGCGAGCACCAGCGTGAAGACGATCATGCCGACGGTCATCGCGCCGACCTCGCCCCACCCGCCGAACTCGACGTCGCCGAAGAGCGAGAAGTCGGGCATGGACACGGCGCTGCCGTGCAGTTCGGGGGCGCCGGCCGCCCACTGCTTGGGGTCGATGACGCCGGCGGCGTTCAGGACCGCGGCGACGACCGTGCCGCCGAGGATGCCGATGAGGATGGCGCCCGGGATGTGCCGGGCCTGGAGCATGAAGATCAGCAGCAGGGTGCCGGCGAAGAGCAGGACCGGCCAGCCGGCGAGTTCGCCCGCCGGGCCGAGGGTGACGGGAGTGGCCTCGCCCTGGTGCACGAAGCCGGACTTGTAGAAGCCGATGAGGGCGATGAACAGGCCGATGCCCATGGTGATGCCGTGCTTGAGCGCGAGCGGGATCGCGTTCATGATCATCTCGCGCAGGCCGGTGACGACCAGCAGCATGATGACGACGCCGTACATCACGCACATGCCCATCGCCTGCGGCCAGGTCATCTCGGGCGCGACCTGGGAGGCGAGGACCCCGGAGACGGACAGGCCCGCGGCGAGGGCGAGCGGCACCTTGCCGACGAAGCCCATCAGCAGGGTGGTCAGGGCCGCCGCGAACGCGGTCGCGGTGATCAGCGCCTGCTGCCCGAGGGTGGCCCCGGCCGCGTCCTTGCCGGACAGGATCACGGGGTTGAGCAGGAGGATGTACGCCATCGCCATGAAGGTCGTGATGCCGCCGCGCACTTCGCGGGCGACCGTGGACCCTCTGTGGGATATGTGGAAGTACCGGTCGAGCCAGGACCTGCCGGCCGGGACGCGGGTGCCTTCGCCCGCGTCGTCGGCTGTGGTCCTCGGCTCTACTGACTGCTGGGTCATGTGGGCCTACTCCCAAGGTTCATAGGGGCACCCGCGGCTCGTCGGGCGACGGGCGGGATTTGGGAAGGTGCTTCGGCCGCACGACCCGGGGGACGGCCCGAGGCGAACGATCAGTCGGTTCCCGGGGACCGCGAGCGGTGCGGTGCCCGGTCCTCCGGGCGGCGCGGAAGTGTGACGTTCCGGTGCGCCGCCCGGAGAGCTCTCACGCGGTGCCGGTCAGGTGCTCGGGGCGGACCGGCGTCCTGTTCAGCTCCAGCCCGGTCGCCGCGCGGATCGCCGCGAGCACGGCCGGGGTGGACGACAGGGTGGGTGCCTCGCCGATGCCGCGCAGCCCGTACGGGGCGTGGTCGTCGGCGAGTTCGAGCACGTCGACGGGGATGGTCGGCGTGTCGAGGATGGTGGGGATGAGGTAGTCGGTGAAGGAGGGGTTCTTGACCTTGGCCGTCTTCGGGTCGACGACGATCTCCTCCATGACCGCGACGCCCAGGCCCTGGGTCGTGCCGCCCTGGATCTGGCCGACGACGGAGAGCGGGTTGAGCGCCTTGCCGACGTCCTGGGCGCAGGCCAGTTCGATCACCTTGACCAGGCCGAGCTCGGTGTCGACCTCGACGACGGCCCGGTGCGCGGCGAAGGAGTACTGCACGTGCCCGTTGCCCTGGCCGGTGCGCAGGTCGAAGGCTTCGGTCGGCCGGTGCCGCCACTCCTCCTCGACCTCCACGACCTCGCCCTCCAGGACGTCGGCCAGGTCGCCGAGGACCTCGCCGCCGTCGGTGACGACCTTGCCGCCCTCCAGGAGCAGTTCGGCCGTGGCCCAGGCCGGGTGGTAGGAGCCGAACTTGCGGCGGCCGATCTCCAGGACCTTCTCACGGACGAGCTCGCAGGCGTTCTTCACCGCGCCGCCGGTGACGTACGTCTGCCGCGAGGCCGACGTCGAACCGGCGCTGCCGACCTGGGTGTCGGCCGGGTGGATGGTCACCTGCGTGACGCCGAGTTCGGTGCGGGCGATCTGCGCGTGGACGGTGACACCGCCCTGCCCGACCTCCGCCATGGCCGTGTGGACGGTGGCGACGGGTTCGCCGCCCACGACCTCCATGCGGACCTTGGCGGTGGAGTAGTCGTCGAAGCCCTCGGAGAAGCCGACGTTCTTGATGCCGACGGCGTAGCCGACCCCGCGGACGACGCCCTCGCCGTGCGTGGTGTTGGACAGGCCGCCCGGCAGCTGCCGTACGTCGGCGCCCTCGCTGGACTCCCACTGGCGCTCCGGCGGCATCGGCATCGCCTTGACGCGGCGCAGCAGTTCGGCGACCGGGGCCGGGGAGTCGACGGGCTGGCCCGTGGGCATGAGGGTGCCCTGCTCCATGGCGTTGAGCCGGCGGAACTCCACCGGGTCCATGCCGAGTTTCGCCGCGAGCTTGTCCATCTGCGCCTCGTAGGCGAAGCACGCCTGGACCGCGCCGAAGCCGCGCATGGCGCCGCAGGGCGGGTTGTTGGTGTAGAGGGCGATGGCCTCGATGTCCACGTCGTCGATCACGTACGGGCCGACGGACAGGGAGGAGGCGTTGCCGACGACCGCCGGGGAGGCGGAGGCGTAGGCGCCGCCGTCCAGGACGATCCGGCACTTCATGTGGGTGAGCTTGCCGTCCTGGGTGGCCCCGTGCTCGTAGTACAGCTTCGCGGGGTGGCGGTGGACGTGCCCGAAGAAGGACTCGAAGCGGTTGTAGACGATCTTGACGGGCTTGCCGGTGCGCAGCGCCAGCAGGCAGGCGTGGATCTGCATCGACAGGTCCTCGCGGCCGCCGAAGGCGCCGCCGACGCCGGACAGCGTCATGCGCACCTTGTCCTCGGGCAGGCCGAGCACGGGGGCGATCTGGCGCAGGTCGCTGTGCAGCCACTGGGTGGCGATGTAGAGGTGGACGCCGCCGTCCTCCTCCGGCACGGCGAGCCCGGACTCGGGGCCGAGGAAGGCCTGGTCCTGCATGCCGAAGGTGTACTCGCCCTCGACGATCACGTCGGCCCGCTCGCGGGCCTTCGCCACGTCGCCGCGCACGATCGGCTGGCGGTGCACGATGTTCGGGTGCGGGACGTGACCGCTGTGGTGGTCGTCGCGGTTCTCGTGGACGAGGATCGCGTCCGGGGCGGTGGCGGAGGCCTCGTCGGTGACGACGGGCAGCTCCTTGTACTCCACCTTGATCTTCGCTGCGGCCCGGCGCGCGGTCTCCGGGTGGTCGGCGGCGACGAGGGCGACCGGCTCACCGTGGTGGCGGACCTTGCCGTGGGCGAGGACCGGCGTGTCCTGGATCTCCAGGCCGTAGTTCTTCACGTCGGTGGGCAGGTCGTCGTACGTCAGCACGGCGTACACGCCGGGGGTGGCGAGGGCCTGGGAGGTGTCGATCGAGACGATCTCGGCGTGCGCGACCGTGGAGCGGAGGATCTGGCCCCACAGCATGTCCTCGTGCCACATGTCGGAGGAGTACGCGAACTCGCCGGTGACCTTGAGGGTGCCGTCCGGGCGGAGCGTGGACTCGCCGATGCCGCCCTTGGTCTGCGAGCCCTGGGTGATCTTGGTGGGCGTTCCGTTGGGGGAAGACATGCTCAGACCGCCTCTCCCTGCCGGGCGGCCGCCAGGCGGACCGCGTCCATGATCTTCTCGTAGCCGGTGCAGCGGCACAGGTTGCCCGACAGGGCCTCGCGGATGTCCGCGTCGGTCGGGTTGGGGTTGCGCTCCAGC
Organism: Streptomyces sp. NPDC085932; assembly: GCF_044540525.1. Classification (NCBI taxonomy): domain Bacteria; kingdom Bacillati; phylum Actinomycetota; class Actinomycetes; order Kitasatosporales; family Streptomycetaceae; genus Streptomyces; species Streptomyces sp. NPDC085932. The sequence continues at coordinate 422,216 of NZ_JBITSJ010000001.1, read as the reverse complement.
ATCTCGTCGGCCGCGACCAGCAGGCCGGGCGTGCAGAAACCGCACTGGACGGCGCCGGCGTCGATGAACGCCTGCTGGATCGGGGAGAGTTCGGTGCCCTCGCCGGTCTGCGAGTCGGTGCCCTTGGCCTGCCACGCCCGGGCGTCCTGGAGCCCGGTGCCGCACGCCCCTGAGGCGCAGCCGCCCTCGGCGCGCTGCTTGGCGTACTCGGCGAGGCCCTCGACGGTGACGACCTCGCGGCCCTCCACCTGCCCGGCGGCGACCAGGCACGAACACACCGGCACGCCGTCCAGACGGACCGTGCACGAGCCGCACTCGCCCTGCTCGCAGGCGTTCTTGGAACCGGGCAGTCCGAGCCGCTCCCGGAGCACGTACAGCAGGGACTCGCCCTCCCACACGTCGTCGGCTTCCTGCGGACGGCCGTTGACCGTGAAGTTGACGCGCATTACGCAGCTCCCTCCGAAGCGCGGCGGGCGCCGCGGTAGGACTCCCAGGTCCAGGTCAGCGTGCGGCGGGCCATGACGCCGACCGCGTGGCGGCGGTAGCTCGCCGTGCCCCGGACGTCGTCGATCGGGTTGCAGGCGGCGGAGCACAGATCCGCGAACTGCTTGGCGACCGACGGGGTGATGATCTTGCCGTTGTCCCAGAAGCCGCCCTCCTCCAGCGCGGCGTTCAGGAACTCCTCGGCGGCCTTGGCCCGTACGGGCGTCGGGGCGGCGGAGCCGATGCCGGTGCGCACGGTGCGGGTCTCGGGATGCAGCGCCAGTCCGAAGGCGCACACGGCGATGACCATGGCGTTGCGGGTGCCGACCTTGGAGAACTGCTGGGGCCCGTCGGCCTTCCTGATGTGCACGGCGCGGATCAGCTCGTCGGGCTGGAGCGCGTTGCGCTTCACGCCCTGGTAGAACTCGTCGATCGGGATCCGGCGCGCGCCGCGCACCGACTCGACCTCCACCTCGGCGCCCGCGGCGAGCAGCGCCGGGTGGGCGTCGCCGGCCGGGGAGGCGGTGCCGAGGTTGCCGCCCACGCCGCCGCGGTTGCGGATCTGCGGGGAGGCGACCGTGTGCGAGGCGAGGGCGAGACCCGGCAGCTCGGCGCGGAGGTTCTCCATGATCTTCGTGTACGGCACCGAGGCGCCGAGCCGCACGCTCTCCTCGCCGACCTCCCACTCGGAGAGGTCGCCGACGCGGTTCAGGTCCATGAGGTACTCGGGCCGGCGGTGGTCGAAGTTGATCTCGACCATCACATCGGTGCCACCCGCAATCGGCACAGCGGTGGGGTGCTCGGCTTTCGCGGCGAGCGCCTCCTCCCAGCTGGCGGGGCGAAGGAAGTCCATGACCGGCTCTCTTCTTCGTCTTCTCGTGGGGCGTTCAGATTGAGCCAATCCGTGTGCGGCGGTCCCGGCTCGTTCATGTGCTGTTAACGCGTAGTGGCCTCAGTACACAGCGCCGTACTCCGACGGGGTCAGTCACGGAAACCATGAAGGAGTTGGCTGGCCAGGAGAGGCATCTTGTAGATTCGTATGAACGGAGGCCATCTTTTACCTCCTCGTTTTCCTGTGGAAACGCGCGACACGACCGCGTGACCTGGGACACAGCCGGGACACGGTCCGGGGACGGCCGGCGCCGCCCACCAGGCCGCCGGACAGGTGGTCCGCCACGGCCCGCCAAGATCCACCATAGATTTCGAGACAAAGAACGGCGGCGACGAGAATGCGGCTGCGCGCACTGCTGGACACGGACGCGCTGGGCCTCAAGCTGCTCGGCGGCGAGGACGAGCTGGACCGCGCCGTGCGCGGCGTGATGACCACCGACCTGCGCGACCCGAGCCGCTACCTCTCGGGCGGCGAACTCGTGCTCACGGGCCTGGCCTGGCGCCGGGACTCCGCGGACTCCGAGCCGTTCGTGCGCCTGCTGGTGCAGGCCGGGGTGGCGGCCCTGGCCGCGGGCGAGGCCGAGCTGGGCGACGTGCCCGAGGACCTGGTCACGGCCTGCGCCCGCCACCGCCTTCCGCTGTTCGCGGTGCACGAGTCGGTGGCCTTCGCGACGATCACCGAGCACGTCGTGCGGCAGGTCTCCGGCGAGCGCGCCGGCGACCTCGCGGCGGTGGTCGACCGGCACCGCCGGATGATGACGTCGGGCCCGGCGGGCGGCGGCCCGGACGTCGTCCTGGACCTGCTCGGCTCGGACCTCGACCTGCGGGCCTGGGTCCTGTCCCCCACCGGCCGCCTCGTCGCGGGCTCGAAGGGGACCGGCCCGGCCCTGCCCGCCGACGCCTGCGCCCGCCTCGCGGCGGAGCACCTGTCCGCCACCCGCACGGGCCGCCGCGGGCCCCACCGCGTGATCCTGGGCTCCACCACCTACTCGCTCTTCCCGATCGGCCCGGGGGGCCGCGCCTCGCAGGGCGCCCGGGACGTCCGGGAGACCGTGCTGTCCGACTGGCTGCTGGCGGTCGAGGCGGACGCCGGGGACTGGGCCGAGGAGCGCCTGGACCTGCTGTACGGCGTCACCCAGCTGATCGCGGTCGAACGGGACCGCCGGGACGCCGCCCGCACGGTCCGCCGCCGGCTCGCCCAGGAGGTCCTGGAACTGGTCCAGACGGGCGCGGCCCCCGCCGAGATCGCCGCCCGCCTGCGTGTGGCCGCCCCGGTGCTGCTGCCCGGTCTCGGCGCGGCGCCGCACTGGCAGGTCGTCGTGGCCCGCGTGGACTGGGACGGTGCCGGGACCGAGACGGGCCCGGTCGCCCAGGCCCTCCTGGAGGAGATGCTCGTCGACCCCTCCCCGAGCTCTGCGAGCAGGGGACACCAGTCCCCCGGCCCGGAGCACGCCGACCGCATCGCGGTGGCCCACACGGGCGACGAGGCCATCGCCCTGGTCCCGCTGCCGGCCGTCTCCGCCGAGCACGACGGCTCGGAGACCGGCGTCCTCGCGGACGCGCTCCTGGAGTCCGTACGGGCACCTCTCACGGCCGGCCTGGACGACGACGGCCGGCTCACCCTCGGCGTCAGTGCGGCCGTGCACTCGGCGGAGGGGCTGCGCGGGGCGCTGGAGGAGGCCCGCCACGCCCGGCGCGTCGCCGCGGCCCGCCCGGGCCGGGTCTGCGCGGCGGGCCACCAGGAACTGGCCTCCCACGTCCTGCTGCTCCCCTTCGTCCCGGACGACGTCCGCCGCGCCTTCACGGCCCGCCTGCTGGACCCGCTGCGCGACTACGACCGCCGGCACCGCGCCGAGCTGATCCCGACGCTGGAGGCCTTCCTCGACTGCGACGGCTCCTGGACGCGCTGCGCCACCCGTCTGCACCTGCACGTCAACACGCTGCGCTACCGGGTGGGCCGTATCGAGCAGTTGACGAGCCGTGACCTGTCGCGGCTGGAGGACAAGCTGGACTTCTTCCTCGCCCTGCGCATGAGCTGAGGCGCGGGCGTCCCGTGGTCCGAACCCGGGGCGCCCCTCAGTCCCACGACTTTGTGAAATCCTTCACCCACCCTCTTGGCCCGGCCCCGCGATTCGTGCTGAGATGCCGCCACCACTCAACAGCTCGATGGCGTGCTCGGGGAGGGCAACGTGGCGCATACCGCCATGTCTGGTAACGGAACGACCCCTGGTGACGATCCCCTCCAGACCGCGGTATGGCGGCTGCGCTCCCGCGGGTGCTGGGCCGACGCGGCCGCACTGCTGCTTCCCGCCACCCCGGCGGCGGCGCTGCAACGCGCGTCGCTGCTGGTCGAACGGTGTCTGTACACCGAGGAGGGCTGGGAGGAGGCCGAGGACGCGCTGCGCACGGCCGAGGCCCTGGCCCACAGCGACGACGAGCGCGGTGCGGCCGCTTGTGAACGCGGGTACTTGGCCTATGCGGCGACCCTGCTGGCGGTCCGGGACCGGGCCGACGAGGCACGGGCCGCGCTGGGCCGGGCGGCGGCGCTGGTCCCTCCCGGGGCTCCGGCCCGGGCCCTGCTGGACTTCCGGCGCGGACTGCTGGCGGAGAACCTGACGCGTTCGCCGCAGGCCGCGCGCGCCGCGTACCGTCGCGCGCACGCCGGTGCCACGGCCCACGCCGACCCGCTGCTGCTGTCCTTCACCTGGCGCCACCTGGCGGGCTGCGCCCTGCGGGACGGCGAACTGGCGGAGGCCCGGCACGGGTTCGCCGAGTCCCTGCGGATCCGTGAGGAACTCGGCTACCTGGTGGGCACCGCCCCGGCGCTGGTGTCCCTGGCCGACACGGAGACGGAACCGGAGGCGTCCCGGCTGCGGGAGGAGGCCCGGCGGCTGTACCGGCTGCTCGGGGGTGTGCCGACCTGGCTGGCCCGGCACCTGGCACCGGCGCCCCCGGCGGCGACGGCCTGAGGGAACCGCGCCGTGCGGGCTCGGCCCGCCCTGCCCGTCGACGGCGCGACGACGCGTGCGGACGAGGCGGGTCTCAGCCGCCGGCCGCTCCCGTGAAGTGCTCCCCCACCAGTGCCCGCACCACGTCCAGGTCCCGGGCGATGAGCGCGTCCAGCAGCGCCGTGTGTTCGTGCGCGTCCGCGATCAGGTCCGCACGCCCCCGCAGGCCCGGCCCGCCCCCGACCAGCGGCCACTGCGCCCGGCGGTGCAGGTCCTCCGCGATCCGCACCAGCTGGCGGTTCCCGGACAGGGACAGCACCGCCCGGTGGAACCCGCGGTCGGACTCCGCGTACGTCGCCCGGCAGCCGGAGGAGGCCGCGCGGACCGTCGCCTCCGCCAGCGGGCGCAGCTCGGCCCACCGCTCGGCGGGCACCGTCCGGGCCAGCCGCAGCATGACCGGCACCTCGATCAGCGCCCGGACCTCGGCCAGCTCCGCCAGCTCGCGCGTCCCCCGCTCCACCACCCGGAAGCCGCGGTTGGGCACCACCTCGACCGCGCCCTCCAGCGCCAGTTGCTGCATCGCCTCGCGCACCGGCGTCGCCGACACCCCGAAGCGCTCCCCGAGCACCGGCGCCGAGTACACCTCGCCGGGCCGGAGGTCCCCGGCCACCAGCGCGGCCCGCAGCGCGTCGAGGATCTGACCCCGCACCGAGGCCCGCTGCACGACGGGCCGCACCCGCGGCGCGGGAGGCTCGGAGTGCGTGTGCTCCCCGCGCGCCGCCGCGGCCTGCCGTGGAACCCGGGCCTGCCCGGCGGTCTCCGCCCGGACCTGGGGAATCCCCGTCCCGGCGGAGCCCTGCGCATCCTGCTTCACGGGTCCTCCTCCGGACGTGTCGGTACTTGGGGTCATTACGGCGGGTTGTTACTCGTCCGTCAAGCACGATAAGCGCACCGGCCCCCAGTTCAAATCCCGGCGATCTTCGGTAAGGTAAGGCTTACCTTCAGGACTTGCCCGCGAAGGTCGTCTACAGACACGGATCGGTGATCACATGCCCGCGACCCGTTCGGCCGTCTCCGGCGCCTACGCACGCCTGGCCGAGGTCCTCCCGGGACTCACCGTCACCGAACTCGGCCCCCAACGGGAGACCCCGCACGGCGGCGGCTGGATCGGCGCCGCCGACCTGGCCGCCGCGGGCCCCGGCCTCGACGCCTACCTCGCGTGGGACGAGGCCCAGATCCGCCGGGACTACGACCGGCAGGCCCGCCCGGACGTCGTCGCCAGCTTCGGCCTGCACCGCTACGCCTGGCCGGCCTGCCTGCTGATCACCGTGCCCTGGTTCCTGCAGCGCCGCGTCCCCCGCTACCCCGTGACGCACGTCTCGTACGACCGCACCGACCCCGCCCACGCCCTCGGCCACCTCGCCGTCCGGCCGGCCGGCTTCGCCTGCCTGCCCGGCGACGAGGCCGCCGCGCTGCCCGGCGCCCGGGTCGTCGAGGACGAGGAGGCCCTGCGCGCGGAGGTACGGTCGGCCGTCGCCGAGCACCTGGAGCCGGTCCTGACCGGTTTCGGCCCCCGGATGCGGCGCCGCGGCCGGGCCCTGTGGGGCATGGCGACGGACGAGATCGTCGAGGGCCTGTGGTACGTCGGGCAGCTGTTCGGCGAGCTGGAGGAGCGGCGCGCGATGCGCGAACTGGAGCTGCTCCTGCCGGGCGCGACCAAGCCGTACGTCGGCACGGCCGCGTTCCGCGAGCTGACCGGCCCCGACGGCGAGCCGCTGCGTACCCGGGACCGCGCCAGCTGCTGCATGTTCTACACGCTGCGCCCCGAGGACACCTGCGCCACCTGCCCGCGCACCTGCGACACGGACCGAGTCAGCAAGCTTCTGGCCACGGCCAGTTGACGGACCGTCGGGCGTCAGGCCCTCCCGGCGTCCCGTAGGATCATCACGCAACCGGGCGGCCATGCGCCCACAGGCGATTCACAACTTCCTCACGGGTCACGGGAACTTTCCGGAGAACCACTCGTACGGGTAGTCTTGTTCGAACTCAACTCCCGCCCCTCAAGCGGCAGTTCGAGCAGAACGCCGCCCTGGGCATCCCCTTGCACTTCCTTGGCGGCCTCTTGCCCCGAAACCCCCTGAGGGCCGGTGGGATTGGGCCACTATGGCGGGCGTTACGCCCTATCCCCATGCAAGGGACCACCCACATGAGACTGACCGACATATCGCTGAACTGGCTGCTTCCGGGCGCCGTGCTTCTCCTGGGCATGCTGGCGGCGGTGGCGGTGCTCGCGCGCGGCAAGCGCTCCTCGGTCAAGGACACGAGCGCGGACGATTCCTGGGAGCGCAGCGAGGAACGCCGCAGACGCAAGGAAGCGATCTACGGCACCGTTTCCTATGTCCTGCTGTTCTGCTGCGCGGCCGTCGCCGCCGCGCTCTCCTTCCACGGCCTGGTCGGCTTCGGCGAGCAGAACCTCGGCCTGACCGGCGGCTGGCAGTACCTCGTCCCGTTCGGCCTGGACGGCGCGGCGATGTTCTGCTCCGTGCTCGCGGTGCGCGAGGCCAGCCACGGTGACGCGGCGCTCGGCTCGCGGATACTGGTCTGGACGTTCGCGCTCGCCGCCGCCTGGTTCAACTGGGTGCACGCGCCCCGGGGCGTCGGCCACGACGGCGCGCCCCACTTCTTCGCTGGCATGTCCCTCTCCGCGGCGGTCCTGTTCGACCGCGCGCTGAAGCAGACCCGCCGGGCCGCCCTGCGTGAGCAGGGTCTGGTGCCGCGGCCGCTGCCGCAGATCCGTATCGTGCGCTGGCTGCGGGCCCCCCGGGAGACCTACCGGGCCTGGTCCCTGATGCTGCTGGAGGGTGTGCGCAGCCTCGACGAGGCGGTCGACGAGGTGCGCGAGGACAAGCGCAAGAAGGACGCCGAACGGCAGCGGCGCCGCGACCAGCAGCGTGTGGAGCGGGCCCAGCTCAAGGCGATCAGCCGCGGTCACCGCGGCTACCTCGGCCGCGGCGGCCGGCAGCTGGAGGTGCAGGTGGAGCGCGGCTCCTCACAGGTCACCGCGGAGCCTGCCATATCCGGGCCGGAGCCCCTGCCCGTCCGCTCGCGTCCCTCCCTGCAGCCCGTTCGCAAAGGGTCTGACCCCGTGACCGTCGACCTCACCGCGGAGGACGACACCATGGCGCTGCCGCGTCTGGACTCCCTGGAGCGCAAGCTCAAGGACCTGGAGCAGCAGTTCGGTTAGCCGGGCGGCTCGTGCACCGCAAGGGGGCGTGGCCTGCGGGCCGCGCCCCTTTCGGCGCTCACGCGGCCTCGGCCTCCAGCTCGAACCAGACGGCCTTGCCCACGCCGTGCGGCCTGACGCCCCAGGCGTCCGCGAGGGACTCCACCAGGAACAGACCCCTGCCGTTGGTGCCGTCGTCGGCGACCGGCATCCGCACCCGGGGCCTGCGGGCCACGAAGTCCCGTACCTCCACGTGCAGTCCGCGGGGTCCGACGGTGGCCGTCAGGACCGCGTCGTGGTCGGTGTGGACGATCGCGTTGGTGACGAGTTCGCTGGTGAGCAGTTCCGCCACGTCGGAGAGGTCGGACCGCCCCCGCTTTCCCCACTGCCCGAGCAGTTCCCGCAGGGCCCTGCGGGCCTCCGGCACGGCGCGCAGGTCCGACCTGCCCAGTCTGCGCCTCAGCTGAGGCGCCGGCGTCTGCTCCGTGACGTCGTCGGTCCTGTCCTCCACCGTCTTCGCCGAGAAGGCCCCGATCGCTATGGGACCGCCTCCTCGTGCCTGCCTCTCCATGACCCCCGCCCGCGCGCCGATGTCGGTTCCCCTCCTGGTCGAACACGTTCACGGGGATCCATGCCCCATCGGGCACGCGGCAGTCATGTCGAGTCGTCGACGACCAGGTGTTCGGCCATGCGGCGGCGGGCGCACGCGAGGGCGGCGGGCCGTCGGGCGGTGCGGCGGCGGCGGGGAGGGGGACAGGAGGGTAGCCGGTTCGCGGCCCCGGACGGATCCTGACCGCCGGAGATCGGACGATGGGCCGACGGCCGGCTGCCGATCCGTGCGTACCCCACGCAGCGCGGGGGCCGCCCGGCCCCGTGCGTGCCGCGCGGCGGAAGTTGGCTGAACTACGACGGTGTTCCCGGGGCACCGACCGGTACGGGGCCGTCCTCCCCACCCCCGTGGCGGAGGTCGGCCCCGGTCCTTTTCCGGTGCTCGTCCGTCAGTACAGCTTGTTGACGGCGGTGGTCGTCGTCTTCTTGAAGGCGGCGACGGGGGCGTCGTCGAAGTCGCCCATCTGCCCCCACTGCACGACGGTGACGGTCCTGCCGTCCCGTCCGACGGACATCAGGGAGATGTCGTTGGCGCCCCACGAGGTCTCGGTGTGCAGACCGCGGACGCGGGCGCCCTCCTCGACCGGCAGCTTGCCGTAGTCCCGGCCCTCGGCCGCGACGTCCGGGTCGGCCTTCTCGATGCGGTCGGCACAGGTGCGGATCAGGTCGTCGTAGTGCTTCGCCAGGGCCTTGGCCAGGGCGGGCGTGTCCGCCACGACGGTCAGCTGCACGGCGCCGGTGTCCAGGTCGGTCCGGAACTCCCGGTGCCGGTAGTCGTAGGAGGGCACGCCCTCCGTGCTCACGCAGAAGCCGAGCGCCTCCGGGAACCCTTCGGTGACCGGACCGGCCGTCCAGGACGACGTCGGGTGCGGCGGCAGCTGGGACGCCGACAGGAACTTGGGCGCGGCGGTCTTCGGCGCGGCGCCGGCGGCCGGTGCCGTGAGGACCGTGCCGGCCGCGAGGGCGGCGGTGACGAGTGCGGTGAGCGCGCCTGCTCGGATGCGCTTGGACATGGGTGTCCCCCCGTGATGATGCGGTGCGTGGATGTGGTGTGCCGCGAACGACGGTGCCCGCCGGTCGAGCGGGCCTGGTCGGTGGCGACACCAGAAGCATCAGCGGTCACAGCGGGCCGGCGCAACAGCCGGCGCCCGATCCGGCGGGGTGGAACCATCCCAGCCCGTCTGACGTGCAGGTACATGAGTGCCTGGGATGCCGTCCCGGGCCGGTTCGCACCTACGGGACGGGGGCACGGTGTCGGCACGGGACGACGTCGCGGAGTTCGCGGCGCTGCTGAGGACGCTGAAGGAGCGCACGGACCGCAGCTACGGGTCACTGGCTCGCCGTCTGGCGATGAACACCTCGACCCTGCACCGCTACTGCGCGGGCGAGGCGGTCCCTCTCGACTTCGCGCCCGTGGAGCGGTTCGCGGCGCTGTGCGGGGCCTCGCCCGAGGAACGTCTGGACCTCCACCGGCACTGGCTCCTCGCGGTGGCGGCCCGTCAGCGACCGCGGGGCGCGACGGCGGACGGTGCGACGGGGGACGGTACGACGGGGGACGGTACGACGGGTGAGGCGGGCCCGGCGCGCGGTGAGGGCGCGACGGAAGGCACGGGCGCCGCGAACGCGCCGAGCACGGCAGAGGACGAGCGCGCACCGCAGGCCGAGAGCGCCCCGCACAGCGCGGGCGCGACACAGGGCGCGCCCACGGCGCGCGACGGGAGCGCGAACACGACGGGAGGCGCGGGCACGGCCCGGGAAGCGGACACGGACACGGCCCGGGAAGCGGACACGGGCACGGCCCGGGAAGCGGGCGCGGGCGCGGCAGGAGGCGCGGGCGCGGCGGGAAGCACGGGCGCGGGCAGCGCCGGTGGCCCCGGATCGGGCGGGAAGAAGGGTGCCTCGCGCGAGGCGCATGCGGCCGAAGGCGCTGTCGCTCCTGTCACTCCTGTCGCTCCTGTCGGGCAGGACGACGGCCCCGGTGAGGCGGAGTCGCCGGTCGGGTCCGGGCCCGTGGTGGGGCCGGTCGAGGGAGGTACGCTTCCCCGTCGTCCCTGGTACCGCCGACGGCGCCTCACGGTCGGACTGGCCGCCGCCTGTGCCGTGTTCGCGACGCTCGGGAGTCTGGCCGCGCTGCCGGACGGGCGGCGTCCGGCCGCCGGCGACCGTCCGCGCGAGACCGGTCCGGTCACCCCTGGGGCGACGGACACCGGCGCACCCGGGCGGGGCGGTGCCTCTCGCTCACCGAGCGCCTCCCTCACGCCCGAAGGGACCGCGTCCTCCGACGACCCCCAAGAGAAGGGGAAGGGCCGAGGGAAGGGGAAGGGGAAGGGGAAACCCGTCCCCGCGCCCTCCGGGCGCACCACCGCCCCGCCGCGGAGCGGAGCGGACCCCGCCGCACCTCTCACCTGGTCCGCGAACTCCCAGGCCTGGAAGCTCGGCTGCGGTCACGACTACGTGGTCGCCAGGCCGCCGTCCCAGGTCCCCCCGCCCCCGGTCCCGCAGGACGCCGGGGTCTGGGCGGCGTCGCAGAACGCGGTGCACGGCGGCGAGACGCTCGTGCGGCTGACCGTGCAGGGGCGGAGCGACACGGCCGTCGTACTGGACGCCCTGCGCGTGCGCGTGGTCGGACGAGCCGACCCCGTCCAGGGCAACGCCTACGCCATGGACCAGGGCTGCGGCGGTTCGATCACCCCGCGCTCCTTCGACGTGGATCTGGACAAGGACCGCCCCATCGCCCGCGCCGTCCCCGGGAACGACGCCGGTACGCCGATCCCGGCGGTGAGCATGCCGTACCGCGTCTCGGCGCAGGACCCCGAGGTGCTGCTGGTCAACGCCCGGACGCGGGGCTGCGACTGCCGCTGGTACCTGGAGCTCGACTGGTCCTCCCAGGGCCGCAGCGGCACCGTCCGCATCGACGACGGCGGGCGTCCGTTCCGCACCAGCGGCATCACGGGCCTGCCCCGCTACCTGTACGACACCTCGGCACGCCGCTGGACGCCCTACCGCTGACGACCCTTACGGCCGGGGCACGTTGCGCAGGTTGGAACGGGCCATCTGGAGCATCCGCCCGACCCCGCCGTCCAGCACGATCTTGGACGCGGAGAGGGCGAACCCGGTCACCATCTCGGCCTTGATCTTCGGCGGGATGGACAGCGCGTTGGGGTCGGTGACGACGTCGACGAGGGCCGGGCCCTTGTGCTTGAAGGCGTCCTTGAGGGCCCCGGCGAGGTCCTTGGGCTTCTCGACGCGTACCCCGTAGGCGCCACAGGCGCGGGCGACGGCCGCGAAGTCGGGGTTCTTGTTGGCCGTGCCGTACGAGGGCAGCCCGGCGACCAGCATCTCCAACTCGACCATGCCGAGGGAGGAGTTGTTGAACAGGACGACCTTGACCGGGAGGTCGTACTGCACCAGCGTCAGGAAGTCGCCCATCAGCATGGAGAAGCCGCCGTCGCCGGACATCGACACGACCTGCCGTTTGCGGTCGGTGAACTGCGCCCCGATCGCCATGGGCAGGGCGTTGGCCATCGAGCCGTGGGAGAAGGACCCGATGACACGGCGGCGGCCGTTGGGCGAGATGTAACGGGCCGCCCAGACGTTGCACATGCCGGTGTCGACGGTGAACACGGCGTCGTCGGCGGCGACTTCGTCGAGCACGGACGCCACGTACTCGGGATGGATCGGCGTGTGCTTCTCCACCTTGCGGGTGTACGCCTTCACCACGCCTTCCAGCGCGTCGGCGTGCTTCTTCAGCATCCGGTCCAGGAAACGCCGGTTCTTCTTCTCCTTCACCCGCGGGATCAGGCAGCGCAACGTCTCCCGCACGTCCCCCCAGACCGCGAGGTCCAGCTTGGAGCGGCGGCCCAGGTGTTCCGGCCGGATGTCGACCTGGACTATCTTCACGTCGTCGGGGAGGAACGCGTTGTACGGGAAGTCGGTGCCGAGCAGGATCAGCAGGTCGCACTCGTGGGTGGCCTCGTAGGCGGCGCCGTAGCCGAGCAGTCCGCTCATGCCGACGTCGAAGGGGTTGTCGTACTGGATCCACTCCTTGCCGCGCAGGGCGTGCCCGACCGGTGACTTGATCTTCGCCGCGAACTCCATGACCTCGGCGTGCGCCCCGGCCGTGCCGCTGCCGCAGAAGAGGGTGACCTTGCCGGCCTCGTCGATCATCTCGACGAGCCGGTCGATCTCGGCGTCGCCGGGACGGACGGTGGGCCGGGAGGTGACGAGGGCGGTCTCCGCGGCCTTGTCGGGGGCCGGGCGGTCGGCGATGTCACCGGGCAGGGTGACCACGCTGACGCCGCTGCGGCCGACGGCGTTCTGGATGGCGGTCTGCAGCAGCCGCGGCATCTGCTCCGGGCTGGAGATCATCTCGCTGTAGTGGCTGCACTCGGCGAACAGCCGGTCGGGGTGGGTCTCCTGGAAGTAGCCGAGGCCGATCTCGCTGGAGGGGATGTGCGAGGCGAGGGCCAGGACCGGAGCCATGGAGCGGTGGGCGTCGTAGAGACCGTTGATGAGGTGCAGGTTGCCCGGGCCGCAGGAGCCGGCGCAGGCGGCGAGACCGCCGGTGATCTGGGCTTCGGCACTGGCGGCGAAGGCGGCGGTCTCCTCGTGCCGGACGTGGATCCAGTCGATGGCGGAGTTGCGGCGGACCGCGTCGACGACGGGGTTGAGGCTGTCGCCGACCACGCCGTAGAGGCGTTTCACTCCGGCGCGGGTCAGGATGTCGACGAACTGTTCCGCGACGTTCTGTTTGGCCATGGTTCTCGTCTGCCCCTTCGGTCTCCTGGGATCCCTCCGGGTTCCATCAAGTCACAGGGCGGCCCGTCACGCCTCCCACACGGCCGCGGCCGTACGGTCGTCTGCATAACCCTTGACCCGTACTTGGGAGTCGGCGAGGAACGCGGCGAGGCCGGGCGGTTCGGGCCGGGACCACCGCTCGGCGAGGTACTCGCCCAGTTCGGGCTCGCCGTGCAGGGGCTCGGCGAGCCCGCCGCTGCACATCAGGAGCGTGTCACCCGGGCGGGCGACGGAGGTGCGGAAGCGGAAGGGCTCGCGGGGCGGTTCCGGGGCGGGTTCGTACGGGCTGGGCGGGGTCGGGATGCCGAGGTCCATGGTGAGCCGGTCGCCCTCGGGGGTCTCCGGGGGCGGCGAGCCGTAGCCCAGGACCGCTTCGCCCCTGACGTCGGCGACCTGCGGCTCGATGTCCTGCCACTCCCCCTCCCGCAGCCGGAACAGCCCGCCCGGGCCGACACCGAAGAACACGCGGGTGCGGCAGTCGGGGTCGGCCGGCAGCAGCAGGCAGCGCAGGCCGGCCGCGTACTCCTCCGGCGCCACGCCCTGTTCGGAGGCGCTGGCCCGGAGTTTGCCCAGGCTGCGGTCGGTGAGGCGGTGCAGCCCGGACTTGAGGTCGCCGCGGCGGCCGCCCCTTATGTCCTCCACGAGCCGCGCGTGGCTGCGTCCGACGGCCCGGCCGATCCAGTGGCAGGCCTCGGCGGCGGCCCGGTGCGCCCCGGGCGCCGTCCGGGCGCCGGTCGCCATGGCCACCAGCACCAGCGCGTGCTCTCCGGTCCCGAACCGGGCGGTGAGCAGCGCGTCGCGCCGCGGCTCGCCCCGGTACCGCGCGGAGTCCCCGCGCACGGACGCCGCCCGCAGGGTGCAGGCCCCGTAGCGGGCACCGTCGAGCACGGTGTCCGGGACCAGGTCGCCGAGGTCGTCCGGGTCGGCGGACGGGAGGGCGGTGGGTTCGGCGTCGTAGGTGGGAGGCCGCGACCCGACGTGCCCCCGGGCCCGGGGAACGGACGCGGGCGGCGCGACGAGCGGCCCGGACCCGTCGGCCTCGGCCACGAAGGCGACGGGCGGCGCGGGCAGCGACCCGGCTGCGGGGGCCGTGGACGGCGACCCGGCGACGGGGGGCACGGACGGCGGCCCGAAGTCGGCCGGGGGTACGGCCGGGGGTCCAGCGGCACCGGCCGACGCGGACGGCGTCCCGGTGGCGCTCGGTGACGCGGGCGGCGGCCCGACGGCCGGGGGTACGGCCGAGGGTCCAGCGGCACCGGCCGACGCGGGCGGCGTCCCGGTGGCGCTCGGTGACGCGGGCGGCGGCCCGGCCGGCCCCGGAGCCGCCGAGGGCGGGCCTGCCGTGCCCGGACGTACGGGTGGCGGGTCGACGGGTGCCGGTGGGGCCGGCCGGCCGGTCGCGGCGGGCGGGGTGGCGTCTCGGGGTGGGTCTGCCGGTGGGGCGGGCGGGGGCTGGGGTGCGCTACGGCCGGGAGGGGCCGAGGGCGGGGGCGGGGACGCGGGCGGTGGTGCCGGGGGTGCCGGGGGTGCCGGCGGCGGCGCGGGGGCCGTGGATCCCCGCGAGCCCTCGGCCGGCGCTTCCGGACGCCGTCCCGGGTCTCCCGCGGGTACGTCGGGCCCGGCGGGTGCGGGCTCGGGGCCCCTGGGTGGCCAGGAGGCCGGGATCGATGCCGCACGCGTGTCCCGCGGGTCCGGCGGAGCCGTGCCGCCCCGTGCCGGGGCGGTCGGCCGGGCCGGAGGCCGTGGTGGCCGCCCCGGGCCGGGCTCCGAGCGGCCCCGTGGGTGGGACGCCGTCGGGAAGGTCACGGGTCCCGTGGCCCGGGCGGGCGGCGGTTCCCACGGCGCCCGTTGCGGAGCCCCGCCCGTCGGGCGCGGGGCACCCGGCACGTCGTCCGCCCCGGACCGGGGCGCCGGAACCATCGGCTCCGCGCCGGCGGACCCGGTCTCCCCGGGGCCGCCCACCGTCCCCGCCGCCGAGGCGAAGCGGTCGTCCAGGGAATCGGGGGCCGGTGTGGGGCCCGTGTCGCCGGTGGAGTCGTCGTACAACTGCCCCCACCAGTCGTCCTCGTGACCGGTGGGCCTTCCCCCCTGCTGGCTCATGCCCGTAATTGTCCACCGCCCGAGCGGGATGAAAACGGGGCTTGTGGAAAAAACCGGCCCGCCACCCCGCCGTTCCCGGCGCGCCGAGTGAGCCGTAGAACGGTCGTGCGATACCGGGCGTCCCACGCGCCGTGGACGGCTGACCTGCGGGTCTGGGCTTCGGACACGCTCCTGACCTGCGCCTTCTCACGGGTTCCGGCAGTCTGGTCAGATGGGAGTGTGGGACCTCCTGCTGGTCGGGCTGGTCATCCTGCTCGGCCTGTGCGGAGTGCTGGTGCCCGCGGTGCCGGGGTCGCTGCTCGTGTGGGCCGCGGTCCTGTGGTGGGCGCTGAAGGACCCGCAGCCCGTCGCCTGGTGGGTGCTGGTCGGTGCGACGGTCCTCCTGCTCGCCTCCCAGGCGGTGCGCTGGGCGCTGCCGCCGAGGCGGCTGCGGGCGAACCGCACCAGCCGCCGCATGCTGGCCTGTGCGGGGGCCGGGTCCACCGTGGGTTTCGTCCTGCTCCCCGTGCTCGGCGCGATCCCCGGCTTCCTGGCCGGTGTGTACCTCTTCGAACGGGTCCGGCTGGGCCGCCGCGCCGAGGCGAGGTCCGCCCTGCGCACCGTCATGCGCTCGGGCGGCTCCAGCATCCTGGCCGAACTGTTCACCTGCCAGCTGATCGCGGCGGCGTGGCTCGGCGCGGTCCTGTGGGGCTGAGGCGCACGCGGCGGAGACGAGAGCGTCCCGGCGGGTGCCGGCGCCCGAGGCCAGAGCATCCCGGCGGGCGCGTCAGCGCCCCGAGGCGGAGGCCACAGCGCCCCCGCGTCCGTCAGCGCCCCTCGGACCCCGGCCCCCCTTGGGGGTCAGCACCCCCTCGTGCGTCAGCACCCCCTCGTGCGTCAGCAGCCGCACCTTGCGGTCCAGGCCGCCCGCATAACCGGTCAGTGTGCCGTCGGCCCCGATCACACGGTGGCAGGGGCGGACCACGAGCAGCGGATTGGCGCCGATCGCTCCGCCGACGGCCCGCACGGCCGCCCGGGGAGCCCCGATCCGCCGGGCGATCTCCCCGTACGTCACGGTCGCGCCGTAGGGGATGTCGTCCAGCGCGGCCCACACCTTCTCCCGGAAGGGCGTGCCCTCGGTGCGCCACGCCAGCCGGAACTCCTGGAGGTCCCCGGCGAAGTACGCGGCCAGCTGCTCCCGGGCCGCGCGGAAGGGCCCGGGGTCGTGCCGCCACTCGTCCCGCACCTCGCGTCCGCCCTTCTGCCCGGGCACGGACAGCGAGGTCAGTTCGCCGGTCGGGGCGGCGGTGAGCAGGAGCGGCCCGACGGGGCTGGGCACGCTCGTCCAATAGGTCGGCTGGGTCATCGAAGCTCCCACTCCCCTGCTGCGCGCAGGTGGTTCAAGGCGTACGCGCGCCAGGGGCGCCACGTGTCGGGGATGTCGAGGCCGGGCGGGGCGGCGTCCGGGTCGCCGAGGGCGCGGGCGCGGATCTCGGCGGCCGTAGGGGCGTCCAGGCCGGGCAGGGCCAGCAGGGCGTCCTGCGCGGCGTCCCGGTCGGCGCCCGGGTCGAGGCGTACGGCGCCGTCGGCGAGGGCGGCGGTGAGCGCGCCGAGGGTGCCGCCCGGCTCGGCCGCCGCGAGGACGGCCGGCTCGGGGAAGAGGTGGGTGAGGCTGCCGCAGGGGGCGTCGAGGGCCTTGCCGTACCGCCGCACCAGGCGTTCCGCCTCCACGGGCCCGGTCAGGGCGCGCACCGCGAGTTCCTCCGGGTCGGCGGCGCCGGGTGAGCGCAGACCGGGCCGGGCGGCGACGAGGGGCGCGAGCCGCGGGTCGGCGCCGAGCCGCTCGTCCACGGCACAGGGGTCGGCGTCGAGGTCGAACAGCCGCCGCAGCCGCTGTACGGCGGTGGTCAGGTCGCGCGGGTCGGTCAGGTGCAGCCGGGCGTCGAGCCAGCCGCCCGGGTGGGCGCCGGTCGCGGTGCGGGCGGTGCCGGAGCGTTCGCCGACGGCGACGATGCCGGTGCCGTAGGGCAGGCGCAGGGTGCGCCGGTAGGTGCGGGCGCCGGGTGGGCCGCTCACTTCCTCGATACCGGGTACGGCCTCGTGGGCCAGCAGGTCGAAGACGTATCCGGCCTGGTAGGGGCCGCGGTGAGCGAGCCGCAGCGGGATCCCGGCGCCCGGGGTGGCCGTGCGCCGGGGGTGACCGCCGCGCGGCGCGGCGGCGCGCAACTGGCTCGGGGTGGAGGCGTAGATCGCGCGGATCGTGTCGTTGAACTGCCGCACGCTGGCGAAGCCGGAGGCGAAGGCGATCTCCGTGATCGGCAGTTCGGTGGTCTGCGTCAGCAGGCGCGCGGTGTGGGCCCGCCGGGCCCGGGCGAGGGCGACCGGCCCGGCGCCCAGCTCGGCGGTGAGCTGGCGCTGCACCTGCCGTGCGCTGTAGCCGAGGCGTGCGGCGAGCCCGGCGACGCCCTCCCGGTCGACGACACCGTCGGCGATCAGCCGCATGGCCCGGCCCACCACGTCCGCGCGGACGTTCCACTCGGCGGAGCCGGGCACCGCGTCGGGACGGCACCGCCGGCAGGCCCGGAATCCCGAGCCCTGCGCGGCGGCGGCCGTGGCGAAGAACCGCACGTTGGCCCGCTTCGGGGTGACCGCGGGGCAGCTGGGCCGGCAGTAGATGCCGGTCGTCTCGACGGCGAAGAAGAACACGCCGTCGAAACGGGCGTCCCGGCTGCGCACGGCCTCGTACCTGGTGTCCTCGTCCGTTGCGTGGTTGCTCACGGGTCCAGTCTCCGCCGTCGGCCCGGCCGCCGCTGGCGGAAATCGGACATCGCGATCAGGAGCGCCGGTGCGCTCCCCGCTTGGCCTCCAGCGCGGCCCTGCCGGTCGCCCCCTTGGCCTCCAGCGCGGCCTTGCCGATCGCCCCCTTCCGCTTCCATTCCTTGCGGATCTCCGCCCGGAGGCGGGCGTCCGTCTTGGCGACGATGCGCTGGTTCTCGCGCAGCAGCTTGCGGTAGCTGTCCAGCCGCCGCTGCGGCAGTGCACCGGAGTCGACGGCATCCAGCACGGCGCATCCGGGTTCGGCCTCGTGGGCGCAGTCGTGGAAACGGCACCGCTGGGCCAGGTCCTCGATCTCGGAGAAGACCTGTCCGACGCCGGTCTCGGCGTCCCACAGTCCCACGCCCCGCAGTCCGGGCGTGTCGATCAGGACGCCTCCGCCGGGGAGGGCGAGCAGGTTGCGGGTGGTGGTGGTGTGACGGCCCTTGCCGTCCACGTCGCGGGTGGCCCGGACGTCCATGACGTCCTCGCCGAGGAGCGCGTTGGCGAGGGTCGACTTGCCCGCGCCGGACTGCCCGAGCAGCACGGACGTGCCGCCGGCGACGATCGCCGCGACCACGTCGACTCCCTCCCCGTCCCGTGCGCTGACGGGGACCACCGGCACACCGGGTGCGCTGGTCTCCACGTCCTGCACGAGGTGGGAACGGGTCACCGCGTCGGGCACGAGGTCGGCCTTGGTGAGGACCACGACGGGCTGCGCCCCGGACTCCCAGGCCAGGGCCAGGAACCGCTCGATGCGGCCGAGGTCGAGCTCGACGGCGAGGGACACGGCGACGACGGCGTGGTCGACGTTGGCCGCGAGGATCTGTCCCTCGGACCGCTTGGAGGAGGTGGAGCGGACGAACGCGGTGCGGCGGGGCAGGTACGTGCGGACGTAGCGCGGGTTGCCGCCGGGTTCGACGGCGACCCAGTCACCGGTGCACACGACGCGCAGCGGGTCGTGCGGGGTGACGAACGCGGTGTCGGCGCGCAGCACACCGTCGGCGGTGATGACGTCGCACTGCCCGCGGTCGACCCGGACGACCCGGCCGGGCAGCAGCCCTTCGGTGTCGTACGGAGCGAACGCCTCGGCCCAGGCGGTGTCCCAGCCGTACGGGACGAGGGCGGAGAAAACGGAGGAAAGGGAGCTGGAAGACAAGAGGGGGATCCTTCTGGAGGACGGCCCCGGCGCGACGGTCGGTCGGTCAGCCGGTGGCCAGGGAGGTGGACTTCGTGAACTGGATGCGGGCAGCGCTCGTCGCAATGACAGCCATCGGTCGACACCTCCTCGTCCTTCTCCGGATCTTCCGGTCTTCGTGCGGCTCTTGCTGCGGCTCTTCGCAGAACCGGCGTCACCGTATCCCGCCACGCCCCGGTGGCGTCAACCGCTTTTCGCGCAGGCCCGGCCGTTCAGCGTGAAGTCGTACGGCGGGGAGTTCTTGCCGCGCCAGGAGGAGATGAAGCCGAAGGCCAGGTCGCCGCCCGCGGGGACGGACTCGTTGTAGTCGGCGGCGGTGGCCGTGACGCGGGAGCCGTCCTGGGAGACGGAGGCGTCCCACATCTGGCCGACCTGCTGGCCGTCGCGGAAGGACCAGGACACCCGCCAGGAGTCGAGGGCGGCGGTACTGGTGACGCTGACGGTGGCCTGGAAGCCGTCGGGCCACTGGTTGACCAGGTCGTACTCGACGCGGCAGGTGGGCTTCGCGCGCTCGGCGGGCGTGGTCCGCTCGGTGGGCGTGGCGGTGCCCTGCGGTTCGGTGTGCCGGTCGCTGCTCTCGGACGAGCGGGGCCGGTCCGGCTCCCCGGCGGCATCGTGGGAGCGGCCCGCCGGCTGGGAGGTGGCGGGCGGCAGGGAGGGTGCGGACGGCAGGGACGGGCCGGGGTCGGCCACGGGCTGACGGCCGGCGTCGTCGCGTGTGCCGGGTTCGTCGCCGGAGCCGGAGCCACCGAAAGGCATCAGGGAGACGCCGAGCGCCAGGACGGAGACGAGGACGGCGGCGACGAGGAGGCCGTTGCGGGCGACGCGCGCCTTCTGCGTGCCGTCCTCCGGGTCGTCGGCCGCCCGGTCCGCCGTACCGGCGCGCCCGGCGCCCAGCCGCACCTCGGCAGCGCGGCGGCGGCGCTCCAGATACGCGAGACCGCCCCAGCCGATCACCCCGCCGGCCAGCGCCGCGGGCAGCCCTCCGCCGTGCAGCCGCAGGCAGGCGGCGGCCTCGGCGCACCCCACGCAGGTGGCCAGGTGCCGGGAGAGGTCGCCCGGGGTGTCGGCGGCCGGCGAGCGGGTGACGGCGTCCAGCAGCCGGGCGTAGCTGCGGCACCCGGCGTCCATGGGGGTGTCGAGGTGGTTGCGGTGGCAGCGGTCCCGGAACAGGGTGCGCACCTGCTGGAGTTCCTCGGCGGCGGTGTCCGGGTCGAGGCCCAGGCGCCGGGCGACCAGGGACAGCGGCAGCGCCTCCACCTCGGCCAGCCACAGCAGTTCGGCGTCCGCCTGCTGCAGGTCGCGCAGGCCGCGCAGCGCGAGCGGGCGCCGCAGGGGCGGCCCGGTGAAGCGTGCGGCCTTGTCGGAGTTGAGCCACAGCCGCAGGTCGGGGTCGAGCTTGTGGCCCTGTCCGTCCTCCTCCCAGGCCGCTGCCGTGGTGCGCACGGAGGTCAGCAACAGGGGTATGCGGGGCAGCCGGGCCGGGCGGCGGCCGGCGCCCCGGACGGGCCCGGCCTCGGCCGCGCGGGCCTCGCGTATGCCGTGTGCGAACGCCTCGCGGCCCAGCTGTGCGGCGGCCGTGGAACCGGACGTGCACAGGTCTGCGTAGGCGAGGACCGCGTCCCAGCACTCGGAGAACAGCGCGGCCTCGATGGCGTCCTGAGGGGTCGGCAGGTCGGGCATGAGTCTCCTGCATCCGCAAGCGAGGTCAACTCACCATGTCGGCATTGGAGTTGGGGGGAACCTCGGGGCGGGGAGGAGTTTTTCACGCTTCCGACACAACTGACAAGCCGCGTATTCAAATCCCGCAGCAGGGCTCCGGGACGCTGTACGTACGGCACGCCGCTCCGTCTCAAGCGGAGCGGGTCAGACCTCGACGGGTTCGTCCGCGGGCAGGCTGTCCATGAAGGAGCTGACCGAGAAGACCGCGTTTCCGGCGCCGGGAGGGCCGTAGCCGGGAGGCGAGGAGAGGCCGAAGTCCTCCATCGTCTGCCGGTAGGCCTGCAGCAGGCGGATGTGGTACTCCAGGGGCGCGCCCTGCGGGTTGGCCTTGCCGAGCGGGGTCGTGGGCTCCGGGCACCAGGTGGTGAAGCGGGGCGTGATGCCGTGGGACATGAAGAAGCGCAGGCCCTCGGTGGTGGAGGCGATGGCCTCGTCGACCGTCTTGAAGCCGAAGGGCTCGGCCATCTCGACCCCGGCGACGAAGTTCGGGATGACGTTGCGGGCGCCGAAGACCTCGGCGGAGTCCAGGATGCGCTTGTGCCACTCGTCGCGGCCGACGTACCGCTCCTTGCCGGGGCAGTACATCTTGAACAGGTACTCGTCCCACACCTCGTAGTTGGGGTGGTAGATCTGCACGCCGTAGTCCTTGAACCGCTGGACGTCGTCGCGCGGCAGGGCCTGGGCGACGACCTTGCCGATCCAGCGGCCGGGGAAGCGCTCCTCGATGGCCTTGGCGTAGTGGCCGTAGAAGTCGGCCTCGTCACGGCCGGAGACCGTCTTGGTGATGGCGCCGCCGGTGAGGGTGTAGGCGGTGGAGGTCTTCGCCGTGTCGTACCGGTCGATGATCTCCAGGGCTTCGAGGACCTCCTCGACGTCCTTCACGCCCGTGTAGGGGCGGCCGGCGGCCTTGTGCTGGCGCCAGTTGTGGTTGATGTCGCAGTACTGGCACTCCTCCTT
The DNA here is from genome assembly GCF_044540525.1 of Streptomyces sp. NPDC085932. Lineage (NCBI taxonomy): Bacteria > Bacillati > Actinomycetota > Actinomycetes > Kitasatosporales > Streptomycetaceae > Streptomyces > Streptomyces sp. NPDC085932. Next base: position 400,495 of record NZ_JBITSJ010000001.1, on the reverse strand, counting down.
GGCGCCGAAGTACTGGCAGACCCGGAAGACCGTCAGGTAGATGAGGTAGCCCCACTGGATGGTCGGGGCGACCTCCATGACCGACTTCCCGTTGGACAGGGTGTGCCGGTAGTACTCGGGCATCGGCGGCACGCCGACATCGGAGATCCGCCTGCCGTCGAGGTAGAGGCCGAGCACGCCGTCCTCGTTCGCGGCGACACGGTAGGGCGAGGCGGGGTTCACCCGGACCGAGACGACCGTGCGGCGCAGGTCGTAGGGGCCGCCGGTGAGGATGATCTCCTCGGGCGGGCGGCGCAGCGCGGCCTCGCCCAGCTCGGGCAGGGTGCCGTGGTCGAAGGAGAAGATGAAGTACGACTTCGGCTTGACCTCGCCGTCCTCGTTGTCGCTGAGCGCGGACGGGTCGAAGGCCACACCGCCCCGGAGCAGGTCCTCCTTGAAGACGGCCTCCCGCGGAACGTGCGGGAACCGCTCCATCAGATCCTCGACCAGCGCGGTACGGCTGCCGCTGCCCATCCCGTGTCTCCTCCCGGCTCGGACGTACGACTCCTCACGGTATGCCCATGGGTGTGCGGGAGCGGTACCGGTCCCCCCGAGCCGGTGCGATGCCAGGAATCTGCCACTTCGCCCGCTTTGCTATCACAGGTCGTCGTCAGGCCGCGTGGTCCAGGACCGCGGGATCGACGGCGTGGGCCAGAGCGTCCCCGGCCAGCAGCCGTTCCGCCTCCTCCGTCACGGCCAGGCCGAGCCGGGCCAGCTCGTTGCCCTGGGAGCCCGCGAGGTGCGGGGTGACGAACGCCCCGGGCAGGTCGTACAGGGGCGAGTCGGCCGGGAGCGGCTCGGGGTCGGTGACGTCCAGGATCGCCGTCAGGCGCCCGGCGCGCAGTTCCGCCACGAGGGCGGCGTGGTCGACCAGGGAGCCGCGGGCGGTGTTGATCAGCGCCGCCCCGTCGGGCATGAGGGCCAGCTCGCGCCGGCCGATCAGATGCCGGGTCTCGGGTGTCTCGGGGGCGTGGACGGTGACGATGTCGCTGGTGCGCAGCAGTTCGTCGAGGGACAGCAGGGGGACGCCGAGCGCGGCGGCCTCGCGCTCGTCGACGTAGGGGTCGGTGAGGGCGGGCCGCAGGTCGAAGGGGCGGAGCAGTTCGAGGACGCGCCGGCCGATGCGGGAGGCGCCGATCACACCGACGCGCCGGCCGTGGTTGCCGATGCCGGGGACGACGCCCCAGCCGGCCGACACCCGGGTGGCGCGCAGCCGCTCACGGGCGGCGAGCACGTCCTTCCCGGCGAGCAGGATCATGGCGAGGGTGTACTCGGCGACCGGCAGCGCGTTGGCGGCGGCCGCCGAGGAGACGACGACGCCGCGCTCCCAGAGCGCGGGGCCGGCGAAGGACTTCACCGACCCGGCCGAGTGCAGCACCGCGCGCAGCCGGGGGGCGGCGTCCAGGACCGCCTCGTCGAGGCGCGGGCAGCCCCAGCCGGTCACCAGGACCTCGGTCCGGGCGAGGACATCGCGGACGGCGGGCTCGGTGAAGTCCCGTACCACCAGGGCGGGGTCGAGCTCCACCGACGCCCGCAGCCGGGCGAGCACCTCGGGCGGGAAGACCTGCGGCACGTGCTCGGCGGCCATGGCGAACAGTGCCTGGGGGCGCTGGCTCAAGGAGGAGACCTTCCCACTCGTGACGCGGGCGGAGCGGCGCCGGCGACGGGGCAGAAACCGCTCTCTGCAACGTCTCCACGGTAGGCGGACCCGGGCGGCGTCGGCAATGCACAGCGGCCGGGGTAGGTTCCGGCAGGGGCTTTCCCGGCCCCGCTGCCTCGGGAAGGACGACGCGATGAACGGGACCGTGACCAACTGGGCGGGCAACATCACCTACGCCGCGAAGGAACTGCACCGGCCGGGCTCGCTCGACGCGTTGCGAGCGCTCGTGGCGGACAGCGACCGGGTGCGGGTGCTGGGCAGCGGGCACTCGTTCAACGCGATAGCCGAGCCCGGCGCCGAGGGCGTCCTGCTGTCCCTGGCGGACCTGCCCCCGGAGGTGGACGTCGACACCGCGGCCCGCACGGTCCGGGTCGGCGGCGGCGTGCGCTACGCGGAACTGGCCCGGCGGGTGCACGCGCACGGGCTCGCGCTGCCCAACATGGCCTCCCTGCCGCACATCTCGGTGGCCGGGTCGGTCGCGACCGGCACGCACGGCTCCGGGGTGCTCAACGGACCGCTCGCGGCGCCCGTCCGCGAGGTCGACATGGTCACCGCCGACGGTGCGACGGTGCGCATCGGCCGGGACGAGGAGCGGTTCGGCGGGGCCGTCACCTCGCTCGGCGCGCTGGGCGTGGTCACCGCGCTCACCCTCGACCTGGAGCCGGCCTACGAGGTGGAGCAGCACCTGTTCACCGAACTGCCGCTGGAAGGGCTGGACGCGGGGGTGTTCGAGACGGTGATGGCGACGGCGTACAGCGTCAGCCTGTTCACCGACTGGCGGGCGCCGGGCTTCCGGCAGGTGTGGCTCAAGCGGCGCACGGACCAGCCGCTGCCCGCCTTCCCGTGGGCCGCGCCGGCCACGGAGAAGCTGCATCCGGTGCCGGGCATGCCAGCGGTCAACTGCACCGAGCAGTTCGGCGTGCCGGGGCCGTGGCACGAGCGGCTGCCGCACTTCCGGGCGGAGTTCACGCCGAGCAGCGGAGCGGAGCTGCAGTCGGAGTACCTGCTGCCGCGCGACCACGCCGTGGAGACGCTGCACGCGCTCGACGCGATCCGGGACACCGTCGCGCCCGTCCTGCAGACCTGCGAGGTGCGTACCGTCGCCGCGGACGACCAGTGGCTGAGCCCGTCCTACGGCCAGGACACGGTGGCGGTCCACTTCACGTGGGTGGCGGACACCCGGGCGGTGCTGCCGGTGGTGCGGCGGGTGGAGGAGGCACTGGCTCCGCTCTCGCCACGGCCGCACTGGGGCAAGGTGTTCACCCTGCCGGCCCCCGCCCTGGGCAGGCTGTACCCGCGCCTGGGCGACTTCGGGGCGCTGGCGCGGGAGCTGGACCCGCGGGGCACGTTCGCCAACACGTTCGTGCGGGACGTGCTGGCAGGGGCGTAGGGGCGCCCGCGCCGGGTGCGAGGCGTGCCCGCGGGGGCAGGGTGTGCCCCTGGGAGTGCAGGGCACGCCGACGGAGGTGAGCAGGGACGCCGGCGTGGGCGCGGGGCGCGCCAGGGGTGGCGGCACGCGCCGGGCGGTCAGGCCGTGGCGTGCGGCCGGCCGGGCCTGCCGGGGGGCACGACGCGGTCCGCCTCGTCCTGGAGCAGCAGCGACAGCAGGGACGCCACGGTCAGGCCGGCCTCGGCGGGGTGCCGCAGCACCTTGCCGGGGTCGATCCGGTACGTGTTCGTCCGGCCCTCGCGGGTGTGGGAGAGGTATCCGTCCCGCTCCAGGTCGGAGATGATCTTCTGGACAGCACGTTCCGTGAGCCGGCAGTGGGCCGCGATGTCCCTGATCCGGGCGCTGTGGTTGTCGGCGATGGCCGCCAGCACCCGGGCGTGATTGGTGAGGAACGTCCATCCGGTGTGGGGCTCGGGCACTCCATCCATGCCCCCACTCTACTGACCGAACATTCGCGCACTCAAAAACACGTACTGCATTTCATGTATCGGTTGACAGGTGTGGGGTAGAGGGGCAACGCTGGAGACGAGGGCAGGGCGGACGGAGGAGGAGCGACGGCCATGCCGGAGCGTGCGTACCCTGCACGGTCCCACCCCGAGGGGCGCGCCGCAGGTACGGCGAGCGACGACGCGCCCACGGCGGTGCCGCCCTGCCTGGCGACCCTGGACGTCACGCCGGACGGCGACCGGACGAACGTGACCGTGCGGGGAGAGCTGGACCTGGGCAGCCGGCGGCTGCTGCCGTACCTGCACGACGTCCTCGCCCTGTCGGGCAGCGGTCTCGACCTCCACCTGGACGCGGTCGGATTCTGTGACTGCTCCGGCCTGGGCATGCTCATGGACCTGCGCACCCGGGCCCTCGGCCAGGGCAGGACGGTCACCGTGCGCTCCGCGGGGACGGCGGTCGGGCGCCTGCTCGACCTGACGGGTGCGCGGGAGCTGTTCGAGGCCCCGGAGCGACAGCCCGGCCCGTCGGCGGAGCTGGTACCCCCGGTCCTCTGACAGCGGTCGGCAGCGGGCCTCGCCCCGCGTCCGGCCGGTGCCCCGTGCCAGGGACGGGCCGACCGCGACCCCGCGCCGGGACGCCCCCGCACCACCCCGGGACACCCCCGCCCCACCCCCTCGGGCATCATGAGCAAGCCACACCCCCACACGCGGCCGCTCACCACCGGCGTGCACTTTATAAAGCCCCTTTCCAAAGCCCTTGTCGAAAGTCCCGGCAGCCCATAGCCTTGCGCCGCGCCGGTGCCGACGTCGACCCGGCCCGAGCCGGTCTGGGAAGGGATGGGCACCCGGTGAAGCGCACATCACGCGACATCCGCACCGCGAACCGCTACGAGGTGCTGCGCCAGATCATCGCGGCGTCCCCCACCTCCCGGCAGGAACTCGCGGCCGCCACCGGCCTCAGTCTGGCGACCGTCGCCACCCTCGTCGGCGAGCTGCTCGACCTGCGCATGATCACCGAGGTCGGCTTCGAGGACTCGGCCGGTGGGCGCCCCCGCGGCCTGGTCGCGGTCAACACGTCGGGCGGCGCGCTGATCGGCGTGGACATCGCCGAGACGTACGTCCACGTCGAGCTGTTCGACCTGGGACTGAACGTCCTGGCCCGGGCCGAGGAGGACGTCCGGCCCGGCGAGAGCCTGCCCGAGCAGGTGGTCGGCCACGTGGCGACGGCCGTCGGCGCGGTGGTCGCGCAGGCCGGCGTCGAGGGCGCCCGGGTGCTCGGGGTCGGGGTGAGCGTGCCGGGGCAGGTGGACCGGGCCACCGGCATCGCCGAGTACGCCCCCAACTGGGACTGGCACGACGTGCCGCTGCTCGACCTGCTCACCGAGCACATCGCCTACCCGCTGTACCTGGACAACCCGCTGCGTGCCAGTGCGGTCGCCGAGCTGTGGTTCGGGGCCGCGCGCGGGCGCGGGAACGCGGTGGTGGTGAACCTCGGGACGGGCGTGGGCGCCGGGCTCGTCCTGGGCGGCGGCCTGCACCGCGGAGTGAGCAACAGCGCCGGCGAGTGGGGCCACACCACGATGGTGCTGGACGGACGACTGTGCCGGTGCGGCAACCACGGCTGCGTGGAGGCCTATGTCGGCGCCCGCGGCATCATGCTCAACCTGCGGGAGCTGAGCCCCGACAGCGCGCTGCTGCACCCCGAGGACCAGACGGCCACCATCGACGCGCTGGCCCGGGGAGTCGTCGCGGGCGACCCGGTGGCGCGCCGGGCCGTCCATGAGACCGCCCGCTATCTGGGCGCCGGAGTCGCCGACCTGGTGAACCTGTTCAACCCCGAGATCGTCGTGCTGAGCAGCTGGGTCGCCCGCACCCTGGGCGAGCCGCTGCTGCGCGAGGTGCGCGACGCCGTGACGCGGCACGCGTTGCCGCGGCCGCTGGCCGCCACCGAGATCGTCCTGTCGCCGATCCCCACCGACTCCGTCTGCCTGGGCGCGGCGACGTTCGCCCTGGAAGGCGCGCTGCAGGCGGTCGGGCAGAAGAACGGCAAACGCGCCGCCGCGCGCGGCCGTGCCACCGCGCCGCCCTCGTAGCGGCGGAAGCACCACCTCCGCACCCTTCGGGTGTTCGATATCGCGAACCGGAGACAACGCTTCGCACCGACTTCGTCCAACCCCTTGCCGAAGCCTTAGCCGAAGCTCTAGCGTCCCGCACCGCACCCCCTCTTCGAGCCATCCGGCGCACCTCCCCGGGCCGAGCGCCCACCGGGCCGGCGCCGGCAGGCCGTGAGCCGAAGAGCCGCAGCCGTACTCAAGACAAGGACGTCAGCATGTCGGCATCGAGCAACAGCACCTGGGACCGCCGAACCGTACTGCGGGCCGCGATGGGCCTGGCCGCCGCCGGCGGACTGGCCGCCTGCGGCAGCAACACCGGGCGGGGCGGCGGATCCGGTTCGGGCAAGAACCTGGTGCAGTACTTCCACGCGTACGGCGAGGCCGGCGTCGAACAGGCCGTCAAGCGCTACGCCAAGGCCTACAAGGACGCCGACGTGACCACCCGGTGGATCACGGGCAACAACTTCGAGCAGAAGCTCTTCGCCGCGCTGCTCACCGACAACGCGCCCGACGTCTTCGAGTTCCACCCGCAGATCCAGCTCGTCAAGAGCGGTCAGGTGGCCGACCTGACCGACATCATCGAGCCGGTCAAGGACGACTTCAACCAGGCCGACATCACGTCGCACACGGTCGACGGGAAGATATACGGCGTCCGGATGATCGACGATCCGCAGTTCTTCTTCTACCGCCCGTCGATGTTCGAGAAGGCCGGCGTCGAGGTGCCGACGACCCTGGAGGAGCTGGTCGAGGCGGCCGCCCGGCTGAAGACCGGCAAGGTCAAGGGCGCCTACCTGGGCAACGACCTCACCCCGGTGCAGCACAACCTGATCTGGTCGGCCGGTGCCGACACCCTGACCGCCGACAACAAGCCCGCCTTCAACACCGACGCGGTCGCCGACGGCCTCAAGCAGCTGCGTGGCCTGTTCACCAGCGGCGACCTGCTGCTCGGCGCCCCCGCGGACTGGTGGGACCCCTCGGCCTTCACCCAGGGCCTGACGGCGATCCAGTGGTGCGGCATGTGGGCCATGCCGGTCATGCAGAAGGCGCTCGGCGACGACATCGGCATCTTCCCCTTCCCGAAGGTCGGTTCGGCCGGCAAGGAGTCCGTCTACAACGGCGGCTGGTCGATGTTCGTCAACGCCAAGGGCAAGAACGTCGAGGCGGCCAAGGAATACGTCAAGTGGCTGTGGATCGACCAGAAGCAGTACCAGGAGGACTTCGCCACCTCCTACGGCTTCCACATCCCACCGCGCACCTCCCTCGCCCGGTCCGCCGACAAGCTGAAGTCGGGCCTGCCGGCCGAGGGCGTGAAGCTGTTCAACGAGTTCGGGCACTTCGACAACATCGGCTGGACCCAGGCCATGATCGCCGCGTTCAACGACGTCATGGCGAACTCCGTCCGCAAGAACGGGGACCCGAAGGCCCAGCTCGCCGCCTGCGAGAAGAAGGTCGGCGCCGAGCTCAAGAAGCTCTTCGGTTAGGCCGCCGGACGGATCGCGACATGTCGACCACCACCACACCCGGGGTCGCCGAGAGCCCCGCCCCGGCCGGGGTCTCCCAGGACCGGCCGCGGCGGGGCCTCAGGGCGAGCAGCACCTTCAACTTCTGGCTCTTCACCGGGCCGTTCCTGATCGGCCTGGTGATCTTCGTCTTCGTGCCGATCGGCTGGAGCGTCTGGCTCAGCTTCTTCGAGGCGCGCTTCACGGTCACGCCGAGCGAGTTCGTCGGGTTCGCCAACTACAAGGAGGTCCTCACCGACACGGACTTCCGCAACTCGCTCGTCACGTTCACCGTGTTCGCCGCGTTCATCGTGCCCGCCACCTGGGCGCTGTCGCTGGGCCTGGCGCTGCTGGTGAACCGGCTGCGGTTCATGCGGGCGTTCTTCCGGTCGGTGTTCTTCCTGCCGACCGCGGTCAGCTACGTCGCCGCCTCGCTGATCTGGAAGATGTCCCTCTTCAACGGCGTCCGTTTCGGCCTCGCCAACACCGTCCTCGGCTGGTTCGGCGTGGACAACATCGCCTGGCTGGCGAGCCCCGACCCGCCCTGGTACTGGCTGGTCATCGTGACCGTCCGGCTGTGGCTCCAGTCGGGCTTCTTCATGATCCTGTTCCTGGCGGCACTGCAGAACATCCCGCGGGAGCTGTACGAGGCCGCCGCGATCGACGGCGCCAAGCCCGGCTGGCAGACCTTCCGGCACATCACGCTGCCGCAGCTGCGGGCCACGTCCACCGCGGTGATCCTGCTCCTGCTGATCGCCGCCTACCAGGCCTTCGACGAGTTCTTCAACCTGCTCTCCAAGGCCACCTGGGGCCAGCCCCCGCTGGTCGAGCTGTACAAGATGGCCCTCGGCGAGAACCAGAACTACGGCGCGGGCAGCGCGGGCGCGGTCGTCCTGACCCTGCTCATCTGCGTCGTCACCCTGCTCCAGGGCAGGATCATGGGCTTCGGAAGGGGTGAGGAGTCCAAGTGACCACCACAGCACCCGAGGTGGGAAAGACCGCGAAGCCGGGCAGGGTCCGGCGTGGCGGGGTCATCGGCAACACCGGCCTGTACCTCGCGACCGGCGTCGCCGCCGTCCTGTTCCTGATCCCCTTCTACCTGATCGTCCGCAACGCCTTCATGACGGACCCGGAGATCACGGGCGAGGAGTGGAAGTGGTTCCCCACCACCGTCCAGTGGGGCAACCTCACCGAGCCGTTCGACGACGTCACCGTCGACTTCGCCCGTTCCCTGTGGAACTCCGTGGTCGTCGCCGTCCTGCACACCGCCGGCATCCTGCTGATCTGCTCGCTCGCCGGGTACGGACTGGCCCGGATCCCGTACCGGCACGCGAACAAGGTGTTCTACGCCGTCCTGGCCACCCTGATGGTTCCCACGGCGGTCACGTTCGTGCCGAGCTTCGTCCTGGTGTCGTCCCTCGGCTGGGTCGACAGCTACCGGGGTCTCATCATCCCGGGCCTCTTCAGTGGTTTCACGTGCTTCCTGTTCCGGCAGTACTTCCTGGGGTTCCCGAAGGAGCTCGAGGAGGCGGCGCGCGTGGACGGGCTCGGTTACTGGGGCGCGTACTGGCGTGTCGTGGTGCCGAACTCGCTGAACTTCTTCGCGGCCATCGCCACGATCACCTTCATCAACGGCTGGAACGCCTTCCTGTGGCCCCTGGTCATCGGCCAGGACCCGAGCGCCTGGACCGTCCAGGTGGCGCTGTCGTCGTACATGACGAACCAGACCGTCAACTACCACCTGATCTTCATGGCCACGGCCATCTCGATCCTGCCCCTGGTCTTCGTCTTCCTCTTCCTCCAGCGCTGGCTGGTGCAGGGGATCGCGCAGACCGGCATCAAGGGCTGAGCTAGGAGACCGATGTCTTTCCGCACGAACCCGTCCGTCGACTACGTCGAGGACGTCTCCCCGGGCAGCGGGGCCCTGCCGCCCCGCGCCTGGTACGCGTCCTCGGACGCGCGGTCCCTGTCGCTGAACGGCAGCTGGCGTTTCCGGCTGTCGGCCACGGCCGGCGCCGAGGACGACTCGTTCGCCGAGGAGGGCTACGACGCCGGGGCCTGGGCCGAGGTCACGGTCCCCGGGCACTGGGTCCTCCAGGGCGACGGGGCGTTCGGGTCCCCGATCTACACCAACCACCTCTACCCCTTCCCGGTCGACCCGCCGCACGTGCCGACGGAGAACCCGACCGGTGACCACCTGCGCGCCTTCGACCTGCCGTCCGACTGGCCCTCGGACGGCGGGGCGGTGCTGCGCTTCGACGGCGTCGAGTCCTGCGCCCGCGTCTGGCTGAACGGCACCGAGCTCGGCGAGTTCAAGGGCTCCCGGCTGCCGCACGAGTTCGCGGTGGGGCACCTGCTGAAATCCGGGGGCAACGTGCTCGCCGTCCGGGTCCACCAGTGGTCGGCCGGGTCGTACCTGGAGGACCAGGACCAGTGGTGGCTGCCGGGCATCTTCCGTGACGTGACGCTGCTGCACCGCCCGGAGGGCTGTGCCGGCGACTACTTCGTGCACGCCTCCTACGACCACACCACCGGGGAGGGCACCCTGCGCGTCGACTCCGAGGTCGAGGGCCGGGTGACCGTCCCGGCCCTGGACATCGATGTCGCCACCGGCGAGCCGGTGACCGTCGCCGTCGAGCCGTGGACCGCCGAGACGCCGAAGCTGTACGACGGTGTGCTGGCCACCGGGGGCGAACGGGTGCCGCTGCGCATCGGCTTCCGCACGGTCGCCCTGGAGGACGGCCTGATCAAGGTCAACGGCACGGCGGTCCTCTTCAAGGGCGTCAACCGGCACGAGTGGCACCCGCGCACGGGCCGCGCGCTCGACCTGGAGACCATGCGCGAGGACGTGCTGCTGATGAAGCGGCACAACCTCAACGCCGTGCGCACCTCGCACTACCCGCCGCACCCGGCCTTCCTGGACCTGTGCGACGAGTACGGGCTGTGGGTCATCGACGAGTGCGACCTGGAGACCCACGGCTTCACCGAGCAGGACTGGCGGGACAACCCGGTCGACGACGACCGCTGGACCCCGGCCCTGCTGGACCGGGCCGCGCGGATGGTGGAGCGGGACAAGAACCACCCGTCGGTCGTGTTCTGGTCGCTGGGCAACGAGGCCGGCACCGGCCGGGGGCTCACCGCCATGGCCGAGTGGATCCGCGCCCGCGACCCCGAGCGGCTGGTGCACTACGAGGGCGACTGGAACTGCCGCGACACCGACGTGTACTCGCGGATGTACGCCTTCCACGACGAGGTCGACCGGATCGGGCAGCGGCTCGACGGCGGCACCCGCAAACGCCGCGAACTGCCGTTCATCCAGTGCGAGTACGGGCACGCCATGGGCAACGGCCCGGGCGGGATCGCCGACTACCAGGAACTGTTCGAGCGGCACGAGCGGCTCCAGGGCGGGTTCGTCTGGGAGTGGATCGACCACGGCGTCGAGCACCCCGGGCTGGGCTACGCCTACGGCGGCGACTTCGGTGAGGAGCTGCACGACGGCAACTTCGTCTGCGACGGGCTGGTCTTCCCGGACCGGACGCCGTCGCCGGGCCTGATCGAGTACAAGAAGGTGATCGAGCCCGTCCACATCGAGGGCGACGGCGCCGACGGCCTCGTCCGCATCACCAACAAGCACGACTTCGCCGACCTGTCCGCGCTGGCCTTCGAGTGGTCCTGCCAGGTGGACGGGGAGACCGTCGAGTCGGGCTCCCTCGGGGTGCCGGCCCTCGCGCCGGGCGAGAGCGCCGAGGTCAAGCTGCCCGAGCCGCCCGCGGACGGCCGGGGCGGCGAACGGCAGTGGACGGTACGGGCGCTGCTCGCGCGGGACACCGCCTGGGCGGCGAAGGACCATGTCGTGGCCTGGGGGCAGTTCGCCGTCGGGACGCGGCCGCTTCCGACCTTCCCCGCGACCGACAGGCCCGTGCCCGACGGGGACCGGATCACGCTCGGCCCGGCCGCCTTCGACGCCCGGACCGGGGCGCTGCTCTCGATCGGCGCGGTGCCGGTCGCGGCGACGCCGCGCCTGGACGTGTGGCGGGCGCCGACCGACAACGACGACGGCGCCGAGTGGCAGTCCGACACCCGCTACGGCCTGCTGTGGCGGGCACTCGGCCTGCACCGGATGCGCCACCGCCTGGTGTCGGTCGAGGCGGGCGACGACGCGCTGACGGTCCGCACCCGGGTGGCGCCGGCCGCCCGGGAGGTGGGTTTGGACACGGTGTACCGCTGGACGTCCGACGGCGAGCGGCTGCGGCTGTCCGTGGCCGTGACGCCCCAGGGCGACTGGACGGTGCCGCTGCCCCGGCTCGGGGTGCGTCTCGGGCTGCCGGAGGCCGGCACGGTGGAGTGGTTCGGCGGCGGTCCCGGCGAGGCGTACCCGGACACCCGCGCGGCGTCCATGGTGGGCCGCTGGCGGTCGACGGTGGACGGGCTGCAGACGCCGTATGTCCGCCCTCAGGAGAACGGCGCCCGTGCCGACGTGCGCTGGGTGGAGCTGGGCGGGCTGCGGATCGAGGGCGACCCGGAGTTCTGGTTCACGGCGCGGCGCTGGACGAGCGAGCAGCTGGACGCGGCCCGGCACCGTACCGACCTCGTGCCCGGGGACACGGTGTGGGTCAATCTCGACCACGGGCAGCACGGCATCGGTTCGCAGTCGTGCGGTCCGGGCCCGCTGCCGCGCTACCACCTGAAGGCCGAGCCGGCGCAGTTCTCGTTCGTGTTCTCGGCCACGGAGCGATGAGTTGACCGGTCGGCCGACCGATTGACGGTCAGCGGCCGACCGGGCGGCCCGAGGCGCGGATCGGGGTGAACAGGGCCGCCCCGGCGAGCAGGACGCAGGTCGCCCCGGCGGCCAGGGCGACAGGCGTCGTGCCCTGTTCCTCGGCGGCCCAGGTCAGCACCGCCGCCCCGATCGGCGCCGCCGCGTACTGCAGGGTCCAGAAGGCGGAGGTGACGCGGCCCAGGAGGTGCTCGGGGGTGACCTCCTGGCGCAGCGACATCGAGCAGGTGCCCGCGATGCCGGCGCAGGCCAGGAAGGCGGCGCTCAGGGCGGCCACGACCGGCACGTCGCGGGCCCAGCCGAGACCGGCGAAGGCCAGGCCGCACACGGCGACGGCGCCGGTCCAGGTCGCCCCGAAGCCGAGGCGGCGGCGGATCCGGGCGACCAGCAGGGCGCCGGTGACGGTGCCGAGCGCGCCGGCCGCCATGACCGTGCCGACCGTGCCGTCGTCGTGGCCGAGGTCGTGTTTCAGGTGGTGGATGACCAGGTCGTTCAGGCCCAGGGTGAGGAAGCTGAAGACGAAGAGGAGAGCGGTCAGGGAGCGCAGCACCGGGTGACCGCGCAGGAAGGCCACGCCCGCGCCCAGGTCCCGCCACAGGCCCGTGCGCGCACCGGCCCGCTCGTCCGCCGTGCGAGGCCCGAGCCGGACGAGGAGCAGGCACAGCGCCGACACCCCGAAGCTGGCCGCGTTCACGCCCACCGCCGCGGCCGGGCCCGACCAGGCGGCCACCAGCCCGGCGCACAGCGGCCCGAGGACACCGGCGGTGGCGGCCGTCGCGTTCAGCCGCCCGTTGGCCTCCGTCAGCCGCGCGGTGCCGACCAGTGCGCGCACGACCGTGACGTAGCCGACCGCGAACAGCATGCCGACGGCCTCGCACAGCGGCAGCACGGCGTACAGCAGCCAGATCTGCGGGCCGAACAGCCACACCAGCGGGATCACGCCGTACAGGCCCATGCGGACCAGGTCGCAGGCGATGAGCAGCCGGCGCCGGTCCACCCGGTCCACCACCGCCCCCGCGAACACGGCCGCCACGACCGACGCCGCCCCGCCCACCGCCGTCAGCAAGCCCATGCGAGCGACCGAGCCCGTGGCCTCCAGGACCAGCAGGGGCAGGGCGATCAGCGCGAAGGAGTCGCCGAGCACGGAGAGGGTCTGGGCGGTCCAGAAGACCCCGAAGTCCCGCTGCCGCCACAGCGGCCGGGCAGCGGGCAGGACCTCGCTGTCGGCACCGGCCGGGGCCCCTCCCGGCTCGTCCTCGCGCCGGTCCGCCTCGTGTGCCATGCCGTCTCCCCCGTGTGCGGTGTTCGCCGAACTCCTCGATGGTGCCTGCTTCCATCAGGTCCGGGACGGTGGTTCTCGGGGCCGTGAGTGATCTCCGGGCGGTGAGGAACCGCCCCGCCGGCGGACCCGTGCCCTGAGCCGTCTCAGTGGTCCGCGCAGCACGGGGTCGGGTCCGGCACCTCGAAGGGGACGAGGGCGCCGCCCACGGCGGGCATGGCGGTCAGCACGAGCGCGCCGTCCTGCCACTGCGGGCGCACGTGGTCCCGGGTCGCCAGCGGTGTGCCGGGCGCGGGCCGCTCCGGGGTGCCGAGGACGGTCACCCGGTCGATCGCGGACCGGGACAGCAACTCGGCGACCGTCATCGTGCCGGTGAGCGACGCGGCGCCCGGGTAGAGCACCGCGCGGCCCACTCGGTCCGGCACGCCGGACGCGACCGTGTGCCCCAGGCCCGTGAGCCGCTCCACGGCGGTGCGCTGGAGCGGCTCCGACGGCAGGGCGAAGGACAGCACGACCCGGGGACGCTCGCCGCGCACCAGGTGGGTGCAGCCGAACACGTCCTCGGGCAGGGCGAGTTCGGCCGCCAGGGTGTGCAGCAGGTGGTCGGCCGCGCGCAGCTGCCCGATGCCCGGGTCGACGGTGAGGGCGTGCGGCGTCACGCGGGCAGGACCCACACCGGGTTGGTGTAGAACCACAGGTCGCGCCACGGGTCGGCGTCGCCGACCACGTCGAGCGCGGGGCCCGCCGGGTCGACGGCCGCGCCCAGCGCGCCGACGGCGGACCGGTTGCCGTCGGTGCCGCGCAGCCGGAGGTACACGGGCTTGTCCACCCGGCCGAGGTCGAAGGTGAGGCGGACGGGACCGGTGGCCTTGCTGACGTCGTACGCCTTGACGACCTTCGCGGTCGGGGCCGTGAAGGTGTCCCGGTCGGCGACCGGGCCGGTCACCGCGCCCCGGATGACGTCGACGCGGGCCAGTTCGGGGACGAAACCGGCCCAGTTGGGGCCGCCGGCCGGGGTCACGTCGACGGTGAGCGTGACCCGGGTGCCCTTCCTGACGTGCAGCGCGCCGCCGAGGGTGGCCCAGCGGCCGCCGCCCGTGACGCGCACGTCCACGGCGTCGACGAGCTGCCCGTGGTCGACCCAGACGCGGCCGGCGCGGATGCCGTCCATCACGGCGGCGTAGGAGAAGCCGTCGGCGCCGACGTGGGTGCGGCTGTACTGGCCGGGCCAGTAGTCGCCCTGGGTGACGTCGATCTTCCCGCCGTAGACGGGGTCGGGGTAGCGGCCGTCGGCGTTGAAGTCGCCGCCGGGGCCGCGCACGGCGGTGTCGGCGTAGACCTGGTGGGAGTCGGAGTTGGCGGTGATCCACCAGGGCTTGCCCTCGGCGAGGAGGCTGTCCCACAGGCCGCCGACGGTGGCGGTCATCCAGTCGAAGCCGCCCCAGGTGCGGTAGCTCTCCGGCGGGTAGCCGGGGAAGGAGTTGGCGGAGGGGCTGTTGTCGTAGATGCCGCGGGCGCGGGCCATGCCGAGCGGAGCGGGCAGGCCGGCGGCCTGGTGGCCGGGGGCTCCCTCGAAGCCGACGGCGATCTGCCGGCCGGAGCCGGTGGCGTCGCGCCAGGCCCGGATCTCGTGGGGGGAGTCGACGCCGCGCCGAGCCGGGTGGTTGGCGAGCATCAGGGCGTCCTCGACCTTGCGGCGCCTGACCTGGTCGGCGAGGAAGCTCAGACCCGCGACGGCGAGCGCCTCGTTGGCCGGCGTGGAGTCGGAGGCGTTCCTGACGCTGCCGTCGTAGTCCGTCTCGAACTGCTTGAGGACGGCGACCTCGTTCTTGCCCGGGTGCACGAAGACGGTGCCGTGCTCGGCGGCCGGGATGTTCCACTCCAGGCCCTGGAAGACGAGCGTGTCCTCGTAGGCGGCGCGGGCGGCCCTGATGTCCGGGTTGACCTTCTCCACGCCGATCCTCGCGTGGGTGGCGCTGCCGTGGTCGGTGATGACGAGCCAGTCCATGCCGTGCTTGGCGCCCTGGCGGACCTGGTCGACCACGCGGTACTTGCCGTCGCTGCTGTACTGGGTGTGGATGTGGTGGTCGCCGGCGAGCCACAGGAAGCCGTTGCGGCGGCGGCCCGCGGACGCGGCGGCGGGCGTGGCCTGGGCGAGGACGCTGCCGGCGGCGAGGCCCGCGCCGAGCAGGCCGGCCCGGCGCAGCAGCGAGCGGCGCGAGGCCTGTTCGGGGGTGAGGGCCTCGTCGGGGACGGAGGTGTCGAAGGCGGCGGGCAGGGCCGGTGCGGCCTCGTGCGCGTGGTCGTGCTCGTGGTGGTGATGGCCGTGTGCGTGCCCGTGTCCCATTGAAGTGCCTCCTGTGTGCCGCCGGTGCGGCGGCTGCCTTCCGCGGCGCGTGGCCACGCCGCGTGTGGAGGATCGAGGCGAAAGGTGAACGTTGAACGACCAGGGGATGAGCGGCGGGCGGCCCCGGCACGGCGGATCTCCCCGTCTCTCACTGTTTCCTCAACTCGCCTTGTTCGCCACACTGGTTGGCGCTCAACCTGAGCATCGTTCAGGTTCCGTCGCGCCTCCCCGACCGGAGACACCCCCACCATGAGACGACTCCTCGGCATCCTCGCCGCCGCCGCCGTGGCCCTCAGCGGGCTCACCGCCGGAACCGCCACCCCCGCGGCCGCGGCCCCGCTCACCGGCTCCTTCGACGTCCTGACCTACAACATCGCCGGCCTGCCCCTCGGCCTCGGCGACAGCGACCCCGAGACCAACACCCCGCTGATCGGGCAGCGGCTCGGGGCGTACGACATCGTCAACGTGCAGGAGGACTTCAACTACCACGCCTCGCTGTACGCCAACGACCGGCACCCGTACCGCACCGCGACCAGCGGCGGTGCGGCCTTCGGCGACGGCCTCAACACCCTGTCGGACTTCCCCTTCGAGGACTTCCAGCGGGTGAAGTGGAACCAGTGCACCGGCACCAACTGCCTCACCCCCAAGGGCTTCAGCCTGGCGCGGGTCCGGCTGGCGGAGGGCGTCTACGTCGACCTGTACAACGTCCACACCAACGCCGACTCGACGGACGACGCGCTGGCCGCGCGCCGGGCCAACATCGAGCAGCTCTCCGACTTCATCCAGGCGAACTCGTCCGGCAACGCGGTGATCGTCATGGGCGACACCAACACCCGGTACACCCGCGCCGGCGACAACATCCGCACCCTCGTGACGGAGAACGGCCTGACGGACGCCTGGGTCGAGCACGCGCGGGGCGGCGTCCCGCCGGCCCAGGGCGACGACGCGCTGGTCTGCGACGCGGCAGCGCCCTCGAACGACTGCGAGGTCGTGGACAAGGTGCTCTACCGGGGCGGCGCGCTCGTGGACCTCACCGCCACCGGGTACGCCAACGACTGGCGGTCCTTCCTGCGCTCCGACGGCAAGCACCTCTCCGACCACTTCCCGCACACGGTCGGCTTCTCCTACACCCTGGACCCCGCACTGCGCGCGAGCGACTTCTTCGGCGGCCCGCACGGCACGGCGTTCAACGACGCGGACGACCTGCCCGCGACCCCCGCTCCCCGCACCCTCACCCTGCGCGGTGACGCCCGCCTGGACGCGCTGTCCCTCACCCACGACGACGGTACGGTCCTCTCCCACGGCGGCACGGGCGGCACGGCCCGCTCCCTGACCCTGGCCGCCGGGGAGCACCTGACCTCCGTGCGGCTGACCCAGGGGCAGAAGGACGGCCGGACCAGGATCTTCTCGGCGTCCTTCACCACCGACCGGGGCCGCACCCTGTCCGCCGGCACGGCCACGTCCGACGCGCGGACCTTCACCGCCCCCTCCGGCCACCGCATCGTGGGCTTCACGGGCCGCGCGGCCTCCGAGATCGACAAGCTGGGGGTGATCCACGCGCCGGTGCGCTGAGCGGCCGGGAGCCTCCCGGGCGGCCGGCGCCCCGGCCCGGAGTGCGGCGCGAGCTACGATCGCACGGCCCCAGCCGACACGGCACCGTCCGACAGGGAGGCCCGAGTCCCATGCCCAGAGCCGGCCTCACTCCGGACCGCCTCGTCACGGCGGCGGCCGACCTCGCCGACGAGGCGGGCCTGGACCAGGTCACCCTGTCCGCCCTGGCCCGCCGTTTCGGGGTGAAGGACGCGAGCCTGTACTCGCACGTCAGGAGTCTGCGGGATCTGCGGACCCGGATGGCCCTGCTCGCGGGCGGCGAGATGATCGACCGGATCGCGGCGGCGGTCGCCGGACGCACCGGCCGGGACGCGCTCGCCGCCTTCGCCGGCGCCTACCGGGCCTACGCCCTGGAGCACCCCGGCCGCTACGCGGCGACGCAGCTCCCCCTGGACGAGGCCCTGGTCACCGACTCCCCCGCCCTGCGTCGCACCGCCGAGGTCACCTACGGCATGCTCCGCGCCTACGGTCTGGAGGAACCCGACCTCACCGACGCGGTACGCCTGCTGCGCAGCGCGTTCCACGGCTACTGCGCCCTGGAGTCCACCGGTGCCTTCGGCGCGCCCCGCGACGTCCAGGCCTCCTGGGACAAGGCGATCGACGCCCTGCACATACTGCTGCTCAACTGGCCCCGTGAGCAGGGACGCCCCGACGCCTGAACCGGGGCGCCCGTCAGCCCGGCGGCGGAAGAAGCCCCGCCACGTCGCCGTACGACGGCGTCACTCCTTCCGGCGACCGGCCGGCCCGGATGTCGGCCGCCGCCTGCAGGGCCGCGCCCAGCGCCCTGCGGTACAGCAGTGAGCCCAGGCTGATACGGCGGGCGCCGGCGTCGGCGAGCTCCCGGACGGACGGCCCGGCGGGTGAGTAGAGGACGTTGAGGGGGACGTCCAGGCGACGTACCAGGGCGGCGATCCGGCGGGGGTCGAGGAGTCCCGGCACGAACACGCCGTCCGCGCCGGCCCGCTGATAGGCGTCGAGGCGGGCGAGCGTGTCCGCGGTGTCGCCGTCGCCCAGCCAGTGGGTGTCGGTGCGGGCGTTCACGAAGAGCCCGGGGACGGCCCGCTTCACGGCGGAGATCTTCGCGGCGAGGCGTCCGGCGGGGCCGAGGCCGTCCTCCAGGTTGATGCCGGCGACACCGACCGCGTACAGCTCACGCGCGAACTCCGCGACCTCGTCCGGGTCGTCGCCGAAGCCGGCCTCGGCGTCGACGGACAGCAGCAGCGGTGCCGAGCCGAGGACGAAGGCCAGCCGGAGCGTCTCCTCGCGGGTCGCGGCCGCCGCGTCGGGCAGGCCCGCGACGGCGGCGACGCCGAGGCTCGTCGTCGCCACCGCCCGGAAACCCTGCCCGGCGAGGGCCCGGGCGGAGGCGTAGTCCCACGCGTTGGGCAGCAGCAGCGGCTCCTCGGCGTGGTGGAGCGCGGCGAAGGCGGAGGCCGGCGGGGGGCGCCGGGGGCTTTCGGTCATGCCGCCACGCTAGGCCGGCATCGCTTCGGCGCCCGCCGAACGACGACGCCCGTCCGCACACACGGCCCTGCACGGACCGGAGCCCGCGCCGCCGGCGCCCGCACGGGGCGTCTCCCGCGCACGCGGGCTCACGCAGGTGCCGGCTCGTGCGACGCGGGCTCAGCGCGTGCCGGCCCCCGCGCACCGTGCCTCGCTCAACAGCCGCCCCCATGAGTACCGGTTCGCGTGCGGACGTCGGGTCAGGTCACGTGTACGCCTGTCTCCTCCAGCCGGACCCGCATCTCGGGTCCGGCGCTCCAGCGGACCGTCACCGCGCCGGTCCCGTCGGTGTCGACACGCACCGTCTGCGCCAGCGGCCGCGGGTCCGGCTCGGCGGTGAGGCGGGCCAGCGCGACGAACAGGGTGGCGTCCCCGGCGGTGCGGCCGCTGAGGTCGCCGTCGAGGCCGACGGCGGGCAGGAGTTCCGCGCGGACGCCCTCCGGGGCGCTCCACCCGGTCACGCGCACCACGGTCCCGGGCTCGGCGCCGCTGACCAGATGGGCGCGCACCTCCGTCGCCCCGCGGGCCAGCACCACGCTGGTGACCCGCGCTCCCCCGGCCGCCGTGTGCCGCGAGGCCGCCCAGCCCGGACCGGTGCCGAGCGGTTCGATCCCGGTGCGGCCCGGGTCGCCGCCCACGAACACGCTGTTGTCGTGCGACGCGGCGGGCGCGGTCACGGTCGAGTAGGCGAGGCGCGTGTAGTAGGGGTCGTAGCGCACGTCCTCGCTGCCGTGGTTGTGCAGGCGCACCAGGCCGTCCGAACGGGTCGACTGCAGCAGCCAGTTGGGCGGTCCGACGGGGGTGACGGCGTCCTCGCGCCCGGCCGGCCCGGGACGTTCCGGCGCCGTCCACACCTCGTGTTCCGGCGGCAGCAGCAGCCCGAGGAAGCCCTTGCTCGCCCAGTACGGGGAGGCCGGGCCCGAGTAGCCCTGGAGGACGGACGGGTCGGGGCCGTGCCAGCCGAGGGTCAGCAGGCCCCGGTCGTCGACCGCGCCCCGGTCCAGGAAGTACTTCAGCACGCCCGACGCCAGCCGCCGGGTCTCCCCCGGCTCCAGCGGCGTACGGCCGGTCAGCGCGCCCAGCCACAGCGGGGCGGCCGTCGCGAACCGGTATGTCAGGGAACGCCCCTGGTGCATCGGGGCACCGTCGCCCCCGAACAGGCGGGCGTAGTCGGCGAGATGCCGCTCCAGGCGGCCCCCGTACAGCTCCAGCAGGCGCTCGTCCCGCTCCAGCCAGGCGTGCAGCACCGGGTAGAGGTGCAGGGCCCAGCCGTTGTAGTAGTCGTACTTGCGGCCGTCGCCGTCGGTGTACCAGCCGTCGCCCCGGTACCACTGCTCGATGCGCTCCAGGCCGCGGTCGACCGCAGCGCGGGACGCCTCCGGCTCGTGGCCTGCCTCCGCGAGGAAACCGCCGACCGTGACGGGGAACAACTCCCAGTTGCAGGGCCAGGGTTCGGCCGTGAGCGCGTCGGTCAGCCACGCCGCCGTCCGCTGCCGCACGCCGTCGTCCAGGCGGTCCCACAGCAGGTCCCGCGTCAGGCGCAGCGCCAGGGCGATCGACGCGGCCTCCACCAGGGGCTGGCCGCGGTCCTCGATGCGCGGCCAGACGCCCGAGACCCCGGCGGCGAGGCCGGCGGCGTAGCGCTCCAGGGCCTTCTCGTCGCGGCGGAAGGCGGCCAGCAGCAGGGTGCGGGCGTAGCCTTCCAGGCCGTCGGAGAGGCGGCCGGACCAGCTGGTGCGGTCCCCAGGCAGGTGGTACAGCGCCCGGTCCTCGGACGCGTACGGTTCGACGGCGGCGAGCAGGGCGTCGGCGGCCGCCTCCCAGTGGGCGCGGGTGTAGCCGGTGTACGGGGACGCCGTGCGGTCGGCGGCGGGCAGCTGCATCGGTTCTCTCTCGTGCTGGGACCGGCCGGAACGGCCGGGCGCCGACCGTTCGGGCGCGGAACGGGCCGGACGGGGAACGGGCCGGACGGGGAACGGAACGGGCCGGGCCTGGAGCGCCCCGGTTCCGGTCGGGGCGCCCCAGGGGTTCATCCCACCCGCACCGTGCCCCGCGGCACCAGATGGCGGGTGACGAGTTCGTCGCGGACCAGGCGCGCGTAGAGGGTCGCCCCGCGCACGGAGGTGTGGGTGTTGTCCCGCGCCTCGGTGGTGAGGTAGAGCGCCTTGGACGCTTCCACGCCCAGCGACTCCACGAGCTCCTTGGTCTTCGCCGTGAGGTCGATCAGCGGGACGTCCCGCGCGGCGGCCACGGAGCGGACGACCGCCGGGTGGTCGACGCCGAGGCCGTTGACCAGGAGGGCGGTTCCGTTGTCGAGCGTGCCGTCGGCGTTGAACCAGCGGCGCACGATCGGCGTGACAAGGACCGGCTGTCCGTCCCGCTCCCGGACGCCCGCCACCAGGGTCTCCAGGTTGGCCCGGTAGGTGGCCTCGTCCGTGGTCTTGTCGTTGTGCGCGAGCTGGACGAGCACCGGATCACCGGGACGGATCAGGGGCCGTACGGTGGCCCACAGCTGCGGGTTCCCCAGATACGACACCGTACTCTCCCCGGAATCCGCGTAGTTGGCGACGGACACGCCCTTGCGGAGGTACTGGGGCAGCTGCTGTCCCCAGCCGGAGTACGGGTCGCCCGGCTGGTCGCAGACGGTGGAGTCGCCGATCAGGAAGATCTGGCGGGCGTGCCGGGCGGGGGTGACCCGGATCCCGGCGAGGGCGGGGGCGGATCCGCCGATCCGCAGGTCCAGGCCGGGCGTGCCGTCGGGGCCGGTGGGTTCGCCCTCGGGGGTGCGGACGTTCACGGTGAGGGCGCGGGTGACGCGCTCACCGGCCGGTACGGCCGTCTCGGGCAGCAGGGAGCGGCGGGTCTCGCCGCCGACACTCGTGCTCGACGCGGCCGCTCCGCCGAGTTCGATCCGTACGTCGTACGTGCCCGGCGGCACGTCGAAGTGGCAGACACCGGCGGCGCACTGCGCGTGGCCCGCGGGGGCCCCGGCCGCCCCGGCCGGGGCGGTCGGCAGCGCGGTGGCCAGGGCCGCCGCCGCCACGACGGTGATGCTGAGACGTCTCACTCGCGGCTCCTCCAGCGGACGACAGGACCTGAGGGTGGACCGTACCGCCCGCAGCAAGCGCTTTCCAGGGTGCGGACGGCACTCCGGGCGGAGCCGGCTCGCCTTCCCGTGACGGTCAGGTGCCGCGCGTCCACTGCTGGTTGGTGCCGCCGTTGCAGGTGTAGGTGATGACCGCGGCACCGTTGGCGGTGGAGCCGCCGTTCACGTCGAGGCACTCGCCGCTCGCCCGCGACCTGACGCTCACGTACGAGCCGGTCGTGGTCAACGACCACTGCTGGCTCGTGGCGGAGGCGTCGCAGTTCTCCTGGGTGACCGTGTTCGCGTTCTCCTGCACGCACAGGGAGCTGTTGCGGACCATCAGCCGGGAGAAGCCGCTTCCGACGGGCTTGAACCAGTACTTCTGGTTGCCGCCGCCGTTGCAGTCGTACTGCTTGATCTGGGCGCCCTGCCACAGCGACTGACCGGTCACGTCCGCACACCGGCCGGAGTGCCGGGCGATCAGGGTCTGGTAGGTGGCGCCGGTGCCGGAGACGGTTCCGGCGGCCGCGTCGACGGTGACCTCGGGCGACCAGGACATCGACATCGTGGTGGCGCCGGAGAAGTCCAGCGGCAGCCACACGTACCGGGAGTCGTTGACGGTGCCGCCGAAGGAGTTGCCCCAGCGGTCACCGAGGTACAGGTAGGAGGTGCCCGAGGTACCCTGCACGGGCAGGACGAACGCGGTCTGCGAGCCGTACGTCGTCGCGTCGCCGATGTTCCTCATGGCCGACCAGGGACCGGCGATGTCCGTGGCGGTGGCGTACTGCTGCTGGTTGGGGTTCCAGCCCGTCGCGCCCGAGGTCAGCATGAAGTACACGCCGTTCCGCTTGAACAGGGCGGGGGCCTCGCGGTGTCCGCCCGGCCAAGGGTTGGCGACCAGGCTCGCGATACCGGTGTAGTCGGCGGTCAGGCGGTAGATCTGCAGGTCGTAGTTCTCGCGGGCGGCCGAGACCATGTACCCGGTGCCGTCGGTGTCGGTGAAGACCGTGATGTCTCGGGACATGTGCTGCCCGAGCGGCCGGAAGCTGCCCTTCCAGGTGTAGTCCCCGTCGACGGTGCCGGAGACGGCGACGGCGGCGCGGGCCTCGCTGTAGTCGGTGCCGTTCTCCTTGTGCATCCACATCACGAACGTGCCGGTGGCCGCGTTGTACATGACCTTGGGCCGCTCGATGTTGGCGGTCGCCAGCTCCGGATCGCTCGCCTCGGTCAGGACGTGGTTGCGGAACTCCCAGTTCTTCAGGTCGGTCGAGCGGTAGGCGTCGACATAGCGGAAGGTGTTGTCGGCGTTGCGGTGCTCGCCGAACCAGTAGTAGTAGGACCCGACCTTGAGGACCCCGCCCCCGTGCGCGTGTACGGGACTGCCCGAAGTGTCCCTGAACTGGGTGCCGTTGGTGATCGTCTGCGGTGCGGCGTGGGCGGGCCCGGCGGTGGCGAGGGCGCCGAACAGGCCGACGCACAGGGCGAGGAGGGCGGCGCAGGCGCGTCTCATGTCATTCCCCCGCCCGGGTGGTGTCGGCGACCGGTATGCCGAAGTCGGGAGTGCCGTCCGGCTTCCAGCCGAACCTCTGGACGCGGGTGTGCCGGTTGGGGTCGTTCAGCGGGTCGCCCTCGATCTCCTTGTACTGGCGGGCGTGGTAGACGAGGACGTCGGTGCGGCCGTCCTCGGCGACCGTGAAGCAGTTGTGGCCGGGGCCGTACTGCCCGGTGGTGTCGTTGCTGGTGAAGACCGGGGCCGACGACTTGGACCAGCTCACGGGGTCCAGCAGGTGGCTGTCGGCGTCGGCGGTCAGCAGGCCCACGCAGTAGTTCGCGTCGGTGGCGCTGGCCGAGTAGGTCATGAACAGGCGGCCGTTGCGCTTGAGCACGTACGGGCCCTCGTTGACCTTGAAGCCGATGCACTCCCAGTCGTACTCGGGCGTGGACAGGCGCACCTGCGGGCCCTTCAGGGTCCACGGGTCGGCCATCTCGGACAGGAAGATGCCGGTGTTGTTGTCCATGCCGGGCTCGTGCTGCGCCCAGGCGAGGTAGCGGGTGCCGCGGTGGGTGAAGGTGGTGGCGTCCAGGGAGAAGGTCTCCCAGGCCGTCTTGACCTGGCCCCTCTCCACCCAGGTGCCCTTGAAGGGGTCGGGGTGGGCGTTCTCCAGCACCCAGATGCGGATCGCCCAGACGTCCTCGGCGGGCGCGGCGGCGAAGTAGACGTACCACTTGCCGCCGATGCGGTGCAGCTCGGGCGCCCAGATGTGGGCCCCCATCGGGCCCGTGGGGTGGGCGCGCCAGATGACCGACTCGGCCGCCGCGCCCAGGCCGTTCAGGGTGCGGGAGCGGCGCAGCACGATGCGGTCGTACTCGGGGGCGGTGGCGGTGAAGTAGTAGCGGCCGTCCCGGTGCCGGTGGATGTGCGGGTCGGCGCGGTTGCGCACGAGCGGGTTGACGAAGGGGGCCGGCTTCGAGGGCCGGGCGAGGTCGGCCGCCCGGGCGACCGCGGGGACGGCGGGGACGGCGGCCAGGGCGCCCGCGGCGGCGGCGCCCTTCAGCAGCAGCCTGCGGCTGGGGGGTTCGGGCAGAGCGGGGTCGCGGCTCATGCGGCCTGCCTCTCGTGGGGGAAACACCCGACGTTGTTTGACATCTCGAACGTCATCTGTCATTACGAACGCCGAAAAGGTAAGGGTGGGCCACGGGGAGGTCAACGGGTCCGACGGGACAAAGGCGTTCGGGACCGTGTCACACCTCGGACGCGCCCCATGCCGTGACGGTCACCTCGTCACCGACGGACACCCTGCCGGGCCGCGGCACGGCGTACTTGGTGCCGAGGGCGACGCCGCCCCGGGCCGCCCGCCGGTAGCCGGCGAGGGTGCGCAGCGGCTCGGGTCCCGCCCTGGACCCGGACTCCTGCTCGACGAGGGTGACGGCACAGCGGATGGCGGGCTTGGCGTAGGCCAACTCGGCTTCGCCGACGTGCAGGCGGTGGGCGCGGTCCTCGGTGTGCGGCTCGTCCCAGCCGTCGACGACGATGTTGGGACGGAAGCGGTTCACCGGGAGCGGCGGGACCCCGCGTGCGGCGAGCTTCCGGTCCAGCAGCGCGAGGGTGGCGCGGGACAGGAGGTGCACGGCACAGCTGTCGGCGAAGCCGGAGGTGCCCGCGGTCGCGCCGTCGGTCACCCGGTGGTGTTCGGGCGGTACCCGCACCAGCCGGCTGCGCGCGCCCAGCACTCCGGAGAGCCACTCCGCCACCTCGTCGCCCTGGTCGATGCCCTGGTAGGCGGTGCCGAAGAGGTCGACCCGCCGCCGGGGCCCGGAGGTGTCCACCCCCAGCTGGAGAGGTTCGGTCCGGGGCGCGGAGAGCGTGAGACGGGCGCCGTCAGGGGTCACGGCGGGACGGACGACGGCCAGGAGGGGATGGCGCCGCTGGGTGCGGTACACGCCCTCCTCGCTCACCACCATGAAGCTGCGGTCGTGGGCCGGACCGGCCGGGGTCAGCACCAGCTCCCGTGCCGACGTCCCGGCGCAGCCCTTGACGGGGTAGTACAGCAGCTCGGTGACTCGGGCCATGGCCTTCCGTTCCGTCCGTGCGGTCAGCGGCCGCTGGGGGCGGGAGGGAAACCCAGCCGGGGAGCCAGCACCCTGGCCTCGGCCGCCCGTTCGGCCAGGTACGCCAGCGCCAGGCCCCGCTCCCGGTACCGCAGGTCGGCCGGCACGGTGCCCGACCCGCCGTATGCCACCGGCTCGTCGTCCGCCCGGGCCGGCATCAGCGTGGTGAGCCAGTCGTACTTGACCACGGAGGCGCACACGCCGAGGCGGACCAGGTGCTCGTCACCGCGCCAGCCGCTCGCACGCAGCCCGTGCAGGTAGGCGTCGTAGGCCGCCTTGGCCAGGCCGGGGAGCTCGTCGGCGGGCAGGAAGTGGTCGAGGACGGAGTCGAGCAGATACGTGCCGAGGTCCTCGCCGAGGGCGCCGTCGCCGGTGAACGCCCAGTCCAGCAGGACGCTGGTGCCGGGGCCGCCGGAGAGCACGTTGGCCGGCCACTGGTCGAGGTGGGACAGGGCGCGCGGCAGCGACTCCATGACGGTCAGGAACCACGCCCGGTCGTGGTGCAGGCGGACCATGTCGGCGCGCAGGCCGGGCGGGAAGTGCCGCCGGATCCTGGGATGCCGCCACGCCGCGTCGTCGTCGAGGAGCTCCGCGCCCGTCGTCCGGTCGGTGGTGTGGTCCCGCAGGAATCCCCGCGACAGCCAGGGGTGGTCCTCCCCCGCCCCCACCGCGCCCTGCGCCCTGCCGAGCCGGTGGACGTGCTCGACGTGACGGGCCGGGGACCAGACCGTGGCCGGGGTGCCCGGCACGTCCTCCAGCCACAACGCCACGTCCCCGTCGGGGCGGTCGGCGCACTCCAGCAGCCGGGGCGCGCGGATGCCGTGCGCCTCCCAGACCCGGGCGAGCCCGGACCGGTAGACGTAGGCCTCGCGGCGCCAGAAGTTCCAGTGCCGGGGGTCGTTGGAGGCCGCCCAGGCGACACCGGTCTCCTTGGTCCGCGTCAGCACCTTCAGCACGGCCGTCCGGCCGCCTCCGCCGACCCGCCACACCCCGGCCGTGACGCCGTTCGAGGGGTTGTGCGTGAGCGGCTCGAACTCCGCCCGGTCCGGCGGGACTCCCAGCACCTCACGTACTTCGGCATCTGCGGCAGCGACCTCGGGCATTCCCCGATGCTATGCCGACGCCCCGCTCCTGTCCCCGCGTCCCCGCAGCCACAGGCGCACCGGGATCCCGGGGCCGTGATCGTGGCCCGGCGTCCCACATGCCGGCCGACCTGTTCATTCCATGGACACAGCGGCAGCGGGACCCGGCCCCGGGCGGGCGTCGACTACCGTCGGCGGCATGACCAGCACCCCCGCCCTCGCCGAGGCCCTCGCCGCCGGGACGGTCGTCCTGGACGGCGGCATGTCCAACCAGCTCGAAACGGCCGGGCACGACCTGAGCGACGAGCTGTGGTCCGCGCGGCTCCTCGCCGAACGGCCGGAGGCGATCACCGAGGCGCACCTGGCCTACTTCCGGGCGGGCGCGGACGTGGCGATCACGGCCAGCTACCAGGCCACGTTCGAGGGCTTCGCGCAGCGCGGGGTCGGTCGCGACCGGGCGGCCCGGCTCATGGCGCTGAGCGTGGAGTCGGCGCGGGAGGCGGCTCGCCGGGCCGGGGTCCCGCGCCCCCTGTGGGTGGCGGCTTCGGCGGGCCCGTACGGGGCGATGCTCGCGGACGGTTCGGAGTACCGGGGGCGGTACGGGCTGACGGTGGACGAGCTGGAGCGCTTCCACCGCCCCCGCCTGGAGGTACTGGCCGCGGCCCGTCCCGACGTCCTCGCGCTGGAGACGGTCCCGGACGCCGACGAGGCTGCGGCGCTGCTGCGGGCGGTGCGCGGACTGGGGGTGCCGGCCTGGCTGACCTACTCGGTCGCCGGCGACCGCACCCGCGCCGGGCAGCCGCTGGAGGAGGCCTTCGCCCTGGCCGCCGACGCGGACGAGGTGATCGCGGTCGGCGTGAACTGCTGCGCGCCCGAGGACGTCGAGTCCGCCGCGGCCACCGCGGCGCGGGTGACCGGCAAGCCGGTCGTCGTCTACCCCAACAGCGGCGAGACCTGGGACGCCACGACCCGGTCCTGGTCCGGCCGCGGCACGTTCACCCCCGCCCAGGTGCAACGCTGGCGGGCCGCGGGCGCCCGGCTGATCGGCGGATGCTGCCGGGTGGGGCCGCAGACGATCTCGAAGATCGCGGAGACACTGACGACACCTCAACCGGCCGGGAACCGTACCGGTCCGCGACCGTGAACCGGCCTGACGGACGGGCGGGCCCGACGGACGGGCAAGGGCCCCTACGCGCGAACCGGACACGAGCCCTCCCGCACGGGCGGGCCGGACACGGACCCCACGACAGGCGGTCGGGCAGGGGGCGGCTGGGCGGCGGCGGAGTGGTCGGGGGGTGTCAGTTCCGGCGGAGTGGGCCCGGTCGCCGGAGGCGGCGTACCGCTGCGCGGAGTTCCGGGCCGCGTGGTGGTCCGGTGTCGGTGGGGGCCGGGGCGGGCGTGGCGGCGTCGCGGGTCCAGAGGGCGAGTTCGCGGTCGCGCGGGCCGTGCGCGGTGTAGGCCACCTCGTGTGCGGCGCCCGGGGCGTGGTCGCCGAACACCCGCACCGGGTGCGTGGCGTCCCAGTGTTCCCAGCCCGGGTCGCCCTCCGCGGCGAAGCGCACCCATGCGGAGTGCATGGCGTCGGCGAGTTCCTGGGGCGCGCCCTCGCCGGCGAGTCTGCGGGACTCGGGCACCTCACCGGTGTCGAAGACGAAACCGAGCTCGAGCGCGTGACAGGCGCCGAGGCCGGGGAGGCGCGAGGGCCAGGCGAACTCGTAGACGTACGACCGTTCCGTCCGGGCGTCGGCCAGTCGATGCAGGGGGATGCGCAGGAGGTGGTCGGTGACGAGGTCGCCGACGAGGTCCGCCGTGCCGGCCTCCGGGTGCAGGGCGCGGTAGCCGCGCGGGACCTCGCTGCCGCAGTGGCAGCGGGCCATGGCCCCGGCCAGG
Source organism: Streptomyces sp. NPDC085932 (assembly GCF_044540525.1). NCBI lineage: Bacteria > Bacillati > Actinomycetota > Actinomycetes > Kitasatosporales > Streptomycetaceae > Streptomyces > Streptomyces sp. NPDC085932. The sequence goes on along the minus strand of NZ_JBITSJ010000001.1, from coordinate 372,104 downwards.
GCGACGGCCCCGAGGCGGTCCAGGCGCTCCATGAGGCCGCCGGGGACCAGCCAGAGCCGGTGCTCGTCGCGGGTCCAGCCCATCATCAGGTCCACGCCCGGGGCGGCGCCGTCGAGGAGGGCGTCGAGGGGGTCGCGCGGGAGGACGTCGCCGTCGACGACGATGCCGAAGGCGGGGCCGCCGAGGACCGGGCTGCTGAGCCGGCCCACCTCGGCCTGGGTGCGCAGCAGCAGGTCGCGGTCGACGGCTGCGAAGGCCTCGGCGGTGGCGGGGATCCTGAGCCGGGACGCCATGCGGCGCACCATACGGCGCACCTTGGCCCGTTCGGACGCCTCGGGCGGGCCGCTCTGCAGCACGGCACGGCGGACCAGGCCCCGGGTCTGCGGGGCGGCGAGCAGGGCGCCGATGCTGATGGCCCCGGCGGACTGGCCGAAGAGGGTGATGCGTCCGGGGTCGCCGCCGAACGCCTCGATGGTGTCGTGGACCCAGGCCAGCGCGGCGATCTGGTCGCGCAGCCCCGGGTTGGGGGGCGTGTCGGGGAACAGTCCGTAGCCCTCGACGCCCAGGCGGTAGTTGACCGACACGCAGACGACGCCGTCCCGGGCGAAGGCGTGGCCGTCGTAGACCGGTACCGCCGAGGAGCCCCTGGTCAGGGCGCCGCCGTGCAGCCAGACCAGCACGGGCAGGCGGGCCGCGGGATCCGGGTCGGGGGTCCAGACGTTGAGGTTGAGGATGTCGTCGCCGGGGACGACGGGGTCGGACAGATAGCGGGCGAAGGCGTCGGAGTACGGGGGTTTGGGCGGGGTGGGGCCGAAGGCGCCGGCGTCACGGACGCCGTCCCAGGGCGGGAGGGGCACGGGCGGGCGGAAGCGGCGCGGGCCGAAGGGGGGTGCCGCGTAGGGGATGCCGCGGAAGACCGCGACGCCGCGCTCGTATCTGCCCCGCAGGGCACCGTGGGGTGTGCTCACCACGGGGTCCGTCCGGTCCGCCGTCATCCGTCCACCAGCCCCCTCACCGCGCTCGTGCACCGTGAAGATCAGAGCAACTCATTGTGGCCGGGTATTCCGGGACACGAGCGGGCGATACGGCTGTTCGGCGTACGGCGGCGAGTCGGCACCGTCTTCCCGCCGTCGTGCGCCACACCTACAGTAGGAAGCGCTTTCTGCCCGGTCGGAGCCGAACCGCGGCGGGCAGTGCTGGTCGACACTTCCCACGGCCCCGGGGCGGGCCGGAGAGGCGGGTTCCCGATGGTGCGTACGGCGAGTGCGAGCGCGGCGGCCGGTCCGACGCTGGCGGTCGTGGCCCGCGAGGCGGGGGTCTCGGTGCCGACCGCCTCGAAGGTGGTCAACGGCCGCGAGGACGTCGCGCCCGAGACCCGCCGCCGCGTCACCGAGGCGCTCGACCGGCTCGGTTACGTGCGCCGGCCCCGCTTCGACGCCGCGAAGGCGCCCCGGCTCGTCGACCTGGTCGTGCACTCCCTGGAGAGTTCCTGGTCGGGCGCCGTGCTGCACGGGGCGGAGGAGGCGGCGCACGACGCGGGCCTGGAGGTCGTGGTGTCGGCCGCGCTGACCCGCTCCCGCGTCGGGCGCCCCGAGCGGGGCTGGCTGGACAAGCTGGTGGCGCGGGGCTCCTCCGGGGTGCTGTTCAACCTGGCCGAGCTGAGCGCCTCGCAGTACGCCTGGCTGGAGCAGCACCGCATCCCGTTCGTGATGATCGACCCCGTGCAGGAGCCGCCGGAGGGCGTGGTGTCGGTGGGGGCGGCGAACTGGCAGGGCGGTGTGACGGCCACCGAGCACCTGCTCTCCCTCGGGCACGAGCGGATCGCGGTGGTCGCGGGTTCCCGGCGCACGATGTGCAGCGGCGCCCGGGTCGCCGGCTACCGCTCGGCCCTCGCGTCGGCCGGGGTCCGGCAACGCGCCGAGTACGTCCGGTACGCCGGCTTCGACGAGGGCCGGGCCCGCCGCCGCACGCTGGAACTCCTCGACCTGCCCCAGCCGCCGACGGCCGTGTTCGTCTGCTCGGACCTCATGGCCCTGGGGGTCTACGAGGCGCTCGGCGCACGGGGGTTGAGGGTCCCGGACGACATCAGCGTGGTCGGCTTCGACGACCTGCCCGAGGCGCGCTGGGCCTCCCCGGCGCTGACCACGGTCCGCCAGCCGCTGTCGGAGATGGCCGCGACGGCCCTGCGGTCGCTGCTGCGCATGATGGACGGGCACCGGCCGGAGAGCACGCGGACGGAGTTGTCGACACGGCTGGTGGAACGGGCCAGCACCGCGCCGCCCCGCGCGTAACGGGACGGTCGGGGCCGGTCGGACGGACACCCCGCGCACCGGCCGGCGACGCGCGTGGCGGGCCCGGCGACGCGCGTCACCGGGCCCGCACCGGGGAATGTGCCTGCGGGCAACCGGAGTTGGCGAGAGAGACAGGGCCGTCGCCGAGGTGACGGCCGCGCTCCGCGGAAAGGACTGCCCGGGCATGACGCGCGACGCGCGCACGATCACCAATCCCGCCACGCTCCACGACCCCACCCCGTTCGGGTACAGCCACGCCGTCTCGGCCCCCGGCGAGACCGTGTACATCGCCGGCCAGTACGCCTCCGACGCCGACGGCGCGCCCGTTCCGGGGGACTTCGCCGCGCAGGTGGAACTGGCCTTCGACCGGCTGCGCGCCGCGCTGGAGGGGGTGGGGCTGGGCTTCGAACACGTCGTCCGGCTCGGCACGTTCGTCGTGGACCACGACCCCGGCAGGCTGGAGGTGCTCGGCAAGGCCCTGCACGCCCGCTTCGGCGACCGCCTCCCCGCGCAGACGCTGAGCGGGGTCGCCGCGCTCGCCCTGCCGGGCATGCTGTTCGAGGTCGACGCGGTGGCGGTCCGCCCGACGGCACCGGACGCCGGCTGAGCGTCGCCCCCGGCCCGGGCCCGCCCCCGCCCCCGCCCCGGCGCACGCGGCGGCGGCCGGTGGTCGCCCGGTCCGTGGTCGCACACCCCCTGCGCGCGCCGCGCGCCCTTCGGGAAGGGGAACTGGCCGGATCCGCTCGGCGTCGAACGATGCGGCGGGGAGGGGCCGGCACCCGGGGGTGGGATGGCGGCGAGCGGTGGGGGGACGACCATGACACGCTGGCGGCCGCTTCCGGAGGCACTGCCGAGGGAGGCGCGGCACCTGGTCGAGCAGCTGCGCTCGTTGAAGGACCGCACGGGTCTGAGCCTGGCGGAGCTGGCCCGGCGGACGGCGTACAGCAAGTCGTCGTGGCAGCGGTACCTCAGCGGGGCCAAGCAGCCGCCGAGGGGTGCGGTGCAGGCGCTGTGCCGAGTCGCGGGCGCCGAATCGGCGCGGTTGCTGGCGCTGTGGGACCTCGCCGATCCGACGTGGCCGCACGGCGTGGCGGACGCGGCCGGGCCGGCGGAGCCGCCCGCGGCCGGGACGCCGCCCGCCGGTGCCGCGCACCGGCGGTGGCGGGCGGCTGCCCTGGTCTCCTTCGCCGTCATCGTCGTGCTGCTGGCCGGGCTGCTGTGGGTGCTGCCGGCGGGGAGCGGGTGACCCCGCGAGGTCACCCGCTCCCCGAGGGCCCGTTCAGCCCAGGCTGCGGTAGTACGCGTTCTTCCAGGGCCCGACGTTCCTGAGCTTCACCTGGTACTTGCCGCCCACGCGCTTGAAGTTGACGTTCCGCGCGTCGCCCCTGTACTGGACGATGTTGCCCGGCAGGCCCTGCAGCCGGGTCTGGGCGAAGTCCCAGCTCTCGCTGACGACGATGCCGTCGGTCTCGGGCAGGTTGTGCCGGCTCTGCCACCACTGCGTGGCCGACTCGGTCTCCGGCCCGAACGAGCCGTCGATCTGGCTCTTCTTGAACGGCCGCCACTCCCCCTCGTCGTCCTCCCACTGGGCGCCGTCCGCCCACAGCACGGCCTCCCACAGGGCGATGGCGTTGCCCCTGGAGTAGGCGTCGACGCCGAGGGTCTCCTCGTCCTCCCAGTCGTTGGTGACGGCGCCGCCGCCGTCGATGCCGAAGTAGGCGGGAGCGGCGTTCGCGGTGGGTGCGAGCGCGATGCCGGTGCCGCCGGCCCCCAGCAGTGCGGCCGTCACCATCGCCATGGCCCGATTGCGCGTCCTCATGCGGTTGTCCTTTCCGAACCGCCGTCCCCCGCGGGTCTCCCCCTGGGGCGGCTCGTCTCGTCTGGCACGGCACAGCCTCGGGGGCCGGCCCCGGCCGCGGCGAGCGTTCCCGGCGTCCACGGACCGCCCGGGGACGGTTCACGCGCCGGGCGGCGGCGTCCCGGCCGGGGACGGGCCGGCCGGGGACGCGGGTGGGACGGGACGCGGGTGGGACGGGTGGCCGCGCACACGGGCTCCACCGGGCCCGCCCGGGCGGCCACGGGAGGGTGAACCACGGGAGACGGGACACGGAAGCCGGTTGACGCCCGTCAGGGCAGGGGCAGTGCGGCCGCCCAGGAGATGCCGCCCCGCAGGTGCGCCCGGAAGGCGGGGTCCGCGTAGGCCTCCGGGGCGTGGCCGAGGGCCGTGTAGAAGACCCGGCCCCGGCCGTGGTCGTGGCACCAGACCAGGGGGTGGTCCTCGCCCATGCCGCCGCCCTCGTAGGAGGACTCGTCGGCGGTGACCAGGACGCGGACCTTGCCGCGCGGGTTGGTGCGGAAGTCGTACCACTCGTCGGTGAAGTCCCAGACGGCGGGCAGGTGCCGGGTCGCCGGGTGGTCGTGGTCCTCGACGACGGCCCGGCCCGGCTGGTGGTGGGGGTGGCGGTCGAACCACGCGCCCAGGAGGTCGCCGTAGTACGGCCAGCCGTACTCCGTGCAGGCCGCCGCGTGCACGCCGACGAAGCCGCCGCCCGACTCCACGTACGCGGCGAGCCGCTCCCGGCCGGCCGGGGTGAGGATGTCGCCGCTGGTGGAGAGGAAGACGACGGCCGCGTAGCCGTCCAGGGGCCGTTCCAGGGCGGCCGGGTCCTCGGTGGCGTGCACCTCGAAGGCGCCGAGGGCGCGCAGGGCCGCGACACCGGCCGGGATGGAGTCGTGCCGGTAGTCGGTGGTGCGGGTGTGGACGAGCAGTCGGGGTGCCATGGCATCGAACCTAACCGGCGCGGCCGGTGTCCGTTTCCTTCAAGACCGGCCGTCCCGGCGCTGCCTACGGTGGGCCCATGACCGCACGATTCGATGCCATCGGCCTCGTCGTCTCCGACATGGCCGCCTCCGTCGCCTTCTACCGCCGGCTCGGGTTCGCCTTCCCCGAGGACGCCGATCACCAGCCGCACACCGAGGCCCCGCTGCCCGGCGGGCTGCGGCTGATACTCGACACCGAGGAGACGGTCCGCTCCTTCCTGCCCGGGTGGCGTCCCCCCTCGGGCGGGGGCAGGACCTCGCTGGCCCTGCGGTGCGACGGGCCGGACGAGGTGGACGCGCTGTACGCGGAGCTGACCGGCGCCGGGTACCACGGCGAGCTCAAGCCCTGGGACGCGTTCTGGGGGCAGCGGTACGCCGTGGTGCTCGACCCGGACGGCAACGGGGTGGACCTGTACGCCCCGCTAGACCCCGCGGCCGAGTAGGCCGCTCAGCGACAGCCCCGTCAACTCCCGTACCTCACGCGCCAGATGGGCCTGGTCGGCGTATCCGGCCCGGGCGGCCGTCTGCGCGAAGGGCGTACCGGCCCGGGCCAGCGCGAGGGCGCGGCGCAACCGCAGGATGCGGGCCAGCACCTTGGGCCCGTAGCCGAAGGCGGCCAGGGAGCGGCGGTGCAACCGGCGTGCCCCGACGCCCAGTTCGTCGGCGGTGGCGGCGACCGGGCGGCCCGCGTCGAGGGCCGCGACCACCTGCCGCAGCAGCGGGTCCGGAGGGCCTGTGTCCGCCGCCCGGCGCAGCGCCAGCTCCTCCAGGCCGCTCACGGGGTCGGGGGCCGCCCGCACGCGGGCCGTGAGCCGTCGCACCTCGCCGGCGGGCCACAGCTCCGCCAGCTCGACCCTGCGGTCGCGCAGCTCGTGCGCGGGGACGCCGAGGAGCGTCGGCGCCGTGCCCGGCGGGAAGCGGATGCCGGCCCAGGAGCCGCCCTCGCCGTCGGTGAGGTGGGCCCGGGTGTCCGGCCCGGCGACCAGCAGCCGTCCGTCGTGCCACAGCAGGTCCATGCACCCGTCCGGCAGCACCCGACCCGTCCCGGACGGCTCCGGGGTGTTGGTCCACACGACAGCCCCCGCGAGCCGCGACGCCCGCTCCACATACACGCCAGCCAGGCTACGCCGCCGACACGCCCTCAGGGGGCGCGGACTACTGCCCCCCTGAGGGCCCGGGGAACCGCGCCCCCTGAGGGGCGCGGGGAACTGCGCGACCAGCCACAACGCACCCGCACCCGCCGACCACCAGCACCCCCCACGCCGCCCGCCGCCCGCCCCGCACCGGCCGCTACAGACACCCGCCCAGGACCTGCCCACCCGTCGGCCCCTGCTCCCCAGAAGCGCCCCGCCATCCGCCCCCTCAGGGGCGCGGGGAACTGCGCGACCAGCCACAACGCACCCGCACCCGCCGACCACCGGCACCCCGCACCCCGCACGCCGACCGCCGACCGCCGACCGCCGAGCGGCGACCGCCGGATCCAGCTGTCCGCCCCTACCCCACCCGCCCCCGGTACTCCGCCGGACTCACCCCGTACACCCGCTTGAACGCCGTGGACAGGGCGAACGCGCTGCCGTACCCGACCTTGCGGGCCACCGCGTCGAGCGTGTCGTCGGTGTCGCGCAGACGGTCGGCGGCGAGGGCGAGGCGCCAGCCGGTGAGGTACGTCATCGGCGGTTCCCCGACCAGCCCGGTGAACCGGCGGGCGAGCGCGGCCCGGGACACCCCGGCCTTGGCGGCGAGCGCGGCGACCGTCCAGGGATGGGCGGGGTCGTCCTGGAGCAGACGCAGCACCCCGCCGACGACCGGGTCGGCCAGCGCCCGGTACCAGGCCGGCGCCGCCGCCTCGGGGCGGGCGAACCAGGCCCGCAGCGCGGCGATGACCAGCAGGTCCAGCAGACGGTCCAGGACGGTCTCCTGGCCGGGCTCGTCCCGCACGATCTCCGCGCAGAGGTACGGCGTGAGCGGGCAGTCCCACACCTCGGGTGTCAGCGTGAGCAGCGGCGGCAGGGCGTCCAGCAGCCGCCCGCCGATCTCGCCGCGCATCGGGTACGTGCCGATGAGCAGGACGGTCCCGCCGTCCAGCCGGTCGCCCCAGGTGCGCACGCCGAGGTCCATGGAGCCGTTGAGGGGCCGCCCGTCGGGCCGGCGGCACTCCTGGCCGGGCAGGATCAGCGCCTGGGGTGCCGTGTCCGGGGCGTCGGCGCAGGTGTACGGGTCGGGGCCGCGGGCGATGGCGAGGTCGCCGGCGCGCAGCCTCGCGCTCTCGCCCCGGTCGGGCAGGACCCAGGCCTCGCCGCGCACGACGAGCATCACGGTCAGCGGTGCCCTGTCCTCCACCCGCACCGCCCAGGGCGGGTCGAAGCACGCCCTGATCATGAACGCGCCCCGTGCCCGGGGGCCTTCGAGCAGGCCTGCGAGAGCGTCCATACGGCCAGCGTAGACGCGGCCGCATGGGAATGAGCCGTTCAGCGATGGTTCCGTCCGCGGTACGGCAGTTGACTCGACGGCATGACGAACACGGCACACGACACAGCACGGAACCCGGCGCGCAGCGCCGGGCAGCACACGGCGCGCCGGACGGCGCCGGACACGGCGGGGAGCGGGAGCGCCCCGGGGACGACGCTGGTGGTCACCGGCGCATCCGGCCGTACGGGCAGCCGGGTGGCGCGGGCCGCCGAGGCCGCCGGGCTCACGGTGCGGGCGGCGTCCCGGGCCACCGGTTTCGACTGGTGGGACGGCTCGACCTGGGCGGACACCCTGCGCGGCGCCGACGCGGCCTACCTCGCCCTCCCCTCGGACGTGGGGGCGCCGGGTGCCGCCGAGGCGGTCGGGGCACTCGCACGGGAGGCGGTCGGGCTCGGGGTGCGGCGGCTGGTGCTGCTGTCGGCGCGGGGCGAGGACCAGGCCCTGCCCACCGAGGAGGCGCTGCGTGCCTCGGGCGCGGACTGGACGGTCGTGCGGGCCGCGTGGTTCGCGCAGAACTTCAGCGAGGGCCCGCTGGTGGCCGACCTGCGGGAGCGCGGCGAACTGGTGTTCCCGGCCGGCGAGGTGCGCGAGCCGTTCCTGGACGTCCGGGACATCGCGGACGTGGTGGTGGCGGCCCTGACGTCCGGCGACCGCCACGCCGGGCGGACGCTGACCCTCTCCGGCGGGCGGCTGCTGACCTTCGGGGAGGCGGTCGCGGAGATCGCCGCGGTGACGGGCCGGCCGCTGTCGTACCGGGCCGTCTCGACGCGGGACTACGGGGAGGCCCTGGCCGCCTTCGGTGTGCCGCCGCGGGAGGTGACCGCCCTGACCGCGATCTTCGACACCCTCCTCGACGGCCGCAACGCGCATCTCTCCGGCGGAGTGGAGGAGGTCCTGGGCCGGGCGCCCCGGGACTTCTCCGAGTTCGTGCGGGAGGAGGCGGCGGCCGGCACCTGGAAGGTCTGAGGCCGGCCCGTCACTTGCCGGCGGGCGGCTGCCCCTCCCCGGTGCCCTGGCCGTTCTTGCCGTGGGTGGACTTCACCTGCGTGCGCAGCCGGGCGGTGACGTCCTCCGGGGGCAGGAAGCGGGACCAGCGCTCGGGGAACTCGGACGGCATGTCCGGGTCGGCCTCGCCCCGGGCGGCGGCGCGTGCCACGTACTCGGCGACCTGGGCCTGACGCATCCGCTCGTTCGCCTCGCGGGCCGCGGCCGTCGCGGCGGCCGGCCAGACCCGGTCGATGGCGGCGTTCACCGCGGCCCCGACGAGCACGGCGAACGCGGACACGCCGATCCACAGCAGCACGGCGACGGCGGCGGCGAGCGAACCGTAGATGGTGGCGCCCTCGACGGTGTTCTGGAGGTAGATCCGCAGCAGGAAGCTGCCCAGCACCCACATGCCGAGGGCGACCAGCGCGCCGGGCACGTCCTCGATCCACGGGGAGCGCACGGGTACGGACACGTGGTACAGGGTGGTGAGGAAGGCGATCGACAGCAGTATCACCACCGGCCAGTACAGGACCTGCACCACCGTCGTCGACCAGGGCAGGATGTCCACCATCGCGTCCGGTCCCGCCACCATCAGCGGCAGCGCGACCGAGCCGATCAGCAGGGCGACGATGAACAGCAGGAAGGCCAGCAGCCTGGTCTTGACGATGCCCCGGACGCCGTCGAGGCCGTACATCACGGTGATGGTGTCGATGAAGACGTTCACCGCGCGGGAGCCCGACCACAGCGCGATCAGGAAGCCGAGGGAGATGACGTCGACCCGGCCGCCCTTCATCACGTCGTGCAGGATCGGCTCGGCGATCTCGCGCACCCCGCGGTCGGACAGCACCGTGCGCGAGGCCTCCAGGAGGTTGCTGCGCAGGCTCGCGATGGTGTCGGCGCCGGTCCAGGCGTCGACGTAGCCGAGCAGCCCGATCATGCTCAGCAGCAGCGGCGGCACCGACAGCAGCGTGAAGAAGGCGGCCTCGGCCGCGAGCCCCAGGATGCGGTACTCGATGCAGGAGTTGACGGTGTCCTTGAGCAGCAGCCAGGCGGTTTTGCGCTTGGAGACGTTCCGGTAGAGGGCCCGCGCCCGGTGGAGGCGCCCGGAGGGCGTGTCGGGGGTTTCACTTGCTGGCTGCACCCCCTAACGGTATCCGCCGGGCCCGGCCCCACTCACCCACAGGCCGCCTCTTCGCGCACCGGGCCGGGTCCGCTGGTGACCGGGGTGCTACCGCGGGGTACGTTCGCACCATGGCAGGCAGCACGCACCTCGTGACGAACCAGGTCCCGCCGCTGGTCGGGTACGACGTCTTCTCCGCCGACCGGGCCCTGGCCGCCGCGGTCGAACGGCATGTGGAACCGGAGCTGCGTGAGGAGGTGCTCGGCGAGCTGTCGGCCCTCGGGCGGACCTCCGGCTCGGCCCAGGTGCAGGAGTGGGGCGCGCAGGCGAACGAGCATCCGCCCCGGCTGCACACGCACGACCGGTACGGCCACCGCATCGACGAGGTGGAGTTCCACCCGGCCTGGCACCGCCTGCTCGGCAAGGGGGTCTCGGCCGGTCTGACCGCGGCCTGGGGCAGGCCCGCCGGGCATCTGCGGCGGGCCGCCGCCTTCGTGGTGTGGACGCAGGTCGAGGCCGGCAACGGCTGCCCGCTGTCGATGACGCACGCGGCCGTGCCCGCCCTGCGCGCGGATCCGGACCTGGCCGCCGAGTGGGAGCCGCGGCTGACGTCCATGATCTACGACCGTGAGCTGCGGCCCGCGCACCTCAAGGCCGGGGCCCTGTTCGGGATGGCCATGACGGAGAAGCAGGGCGGCAGCGACGTCCGGGCGAACACCACCTCCGCGCGGCCGCTCGCCGAGGCGGGAACGTACGAGCTGACCGGGCACAAGTGGTTCTGCTCGGCGCCGATGTCCGACGGTTTCCTGGTGCTGGCGCAGGCGCCGGAAGGGCTGACCTGCTTCCTGGTGCCGCGGGTGCTGCGGGACGGCTCGCGCAACGTGTTCCGGATCCAGCGGCTCAAGGACAAGCTCGGCAACCGGTCGAACGCCTCCGCGGAGGTCGAGTTCGACGGGACCTGGGCGCGCCGGGTGGGCGAGGAGGGGCGCGGGGTGCGCACCATCATCGAGATGGTCGCGGCGACCCGGCTCGACTGCGTGCTCGGCTCGGCCGGACTGATGCGGCAGGCGGTGGCGCAGGCCGTGCACCACTGCACCCACCGCGAGGCGTTCGGCGGGAAGCTCGTCGACAAGCCGCTGATGCGCAACGTCCTCGCCGACCTGGCGATCGAGTCGGAGGCGGCGACGACGCTGGCGCTGCGGCTCGCGGCGGCCTGCGACGACGGCGGCGAGCAGGAGCGGGCCCTGCTGCGGATCGCGGTGCCGGCCGCCAAGTACTGGGTGACCAAGCGCTGCCCGGCGGTCGCGGTGGAGGCGGCGGAGTGCCTGGGCGGCAACGGGTACGTCGAGGAGTCCGGGATGCCGCGGCTGGTGCGCGAGTCGCCGCTGAACTCGATCTGGGAGGGCGCGGGCAACGTCCAGGCGCTCGACGTGCTGCGGGCGCTGCGGCGGGAGCCCGGGGCGCTCGACGCCTATCTGCGGGAGGTCGGCCGGGCGCGCGGCGCCGATCACCGGCTGGACGGGGCGATCAAGAACCTGTTGACCGAACTGGCCGACCTGGAGGGCGTGGAGGGCCGGGCGCGGCGTCTGGCGGAGCGGCTCGCGCTGGTGCTCCAGGGCTCGTTGCTGGTCCGGTTCGCGCCACCCGAGGTCGCCGACGCGTTCTGCGCGGCCCGGCTGGGCGGCGACGGGGGCGCGGCCTTCGGGACGCTGCCGCACACGCTGGACCTGGCGGCGGTGGTGGAGCGGGCCCGGCCGGAACTCGACCCGGCGTCCTGACCCCGCTGCGGGAAGCGGAGGTGGTGCTGCGCCGACACGGCACCACCCCCGCCGCACTGGCCCGTTCGAGCCACTGAACGCCGCTCGGGACGGCGCCGCTCAAGTCTCGGTCAGGGCCGGGCCGTCCACCAGGGTTGCAGAGGGTTGCAACTTGCTGGTGACTGTGGGCGGACTGTGCGCACACCCCAGGGACAGACGGCACTATGAGACAGACGGTCAAAAACTCAACTTCGGGGGGCGCACGCGTATGGACGTCACGCACCTGGCCGCTGTGGACACCACGCGTGCGGCCCGGGTCCTCAGCGAGGTCCGTTCCGCCCGGCTGTCCGGGCGGCGCGCCCCCGTCGCGCCGCGCCCCGTGATCGAGCAGTCCTGGGAGCGCATGCTGCGCAGCGGCGTCGATCCCGAGCGGGACGTCCGGGCCGATCCGCTGTCCCGCGAGGAGGTGCAGCGGCGGCGTGAGACATCGGCGCTGCGGCATGTGCTGCCGGTGCTGCGGCAGGGTCTGCTGGCCGCGGCGGACGTGGCCCACCACATCATGGTCGTGGCCGACGAGGACGGCCGGGTGCTGTGGCGCGAGGGCAGCCCGCCGGTGCTGCGCCGGGCGGACGGCCTCGGCTTCGAACTGGGCGCGGACTGGCGGGAGAGCGTGGTCGGCACCAACGGTCTGGGGACGCCGGCGGTGGTGCGCCGGCCCGTACAGGTCTTCGCCTCCGAGCACTTCGTGCGCTCCCAGGCCGGCTGGACGTGCGCCGGCGCTCCGCTGACGGATCCGCGGGACGGCCGGCTGCTGGGCGTGGTGGACGTCAGCGGGCCGCTGGAGACGATGCATCCGGCCACGCTCTCCTGGGTCGACTCGGTGGCCAAGCTCGCCGAGGCCCGGCTGCGGGAGATGCACCTGGAGTCGCTGGAGCGGCTGCGCGCGGTGGCGGCACCGGTGCTGGCCCGGCTGGGCGGCCGGGCCCTGGCGGTCGACGCGGACGGCTGGACGGCCGCGGTGAGCGGCATGCCCTACACGCGGCGCGTGGCCCTGCCGAAGTCGCTGTCGGCCGGCCTGAGATGGCTGCCGGCGCTCGGGCTGTGCGCGGTGGAGCCGCTGGCCGGGGGCTGGCTGCTGCGGCCGGCGGCCGACGAGCCGGTGCCGCGCGGCCGGACCCGGATCGTGCTGGACCTCAGACAGGCGCGCCGCTGGTCGGTGGAGGTGGCCGGCGCGGCGGGCTCCTGGACCCGGGAACTGAGTCCGCGGCACGCGGAGTTGCTGTACCTCCTGGCCGTGCACCGTTCCGGCCGCAGTGCCTCGGGCCTGGCCGCGGACGTCTTCGGCGACCCGGACCGCACGGTGACGGTGCGTGCGGAGATGTCCCGGGTGCGGCGGTATCTGGGGGCGTTCCTGGAGCACCGGCCGTACCGGTTCGCCGAGGACGCGGAGGTGGAGGTGCTGCTGCCGGACGACCCGGGCGAGCTGCTCCCGCACTCGGCGGCGCCGGCGGTGACGCGGCTGCGCAGGTCCCCGGTGGCGCCCTGAGGTTCACGCGCCGTGGCGTCCGGGCCGCCCCGAGGGGTGCGTCTTTCGCATATTTGCGGGGTCTTCGTCCGCCGCCCCCCGTCCCTGCCGTAGCATCCCTGTACGGGCCACCCCACCTGCCCTTCCGTCAACGTACGGATCACAAGGCGCAGTTGGTCCGCCTCGGGAGGACGTTATGAAGCATCGCGGCAGACACCGGCGGCGCAGGCGGGGAAGGGCGCTGCGCGCGACCCTGGCCGGGACGGCCCTCGCGCTCACCGCCGCCGCCACCATGATCAGCGCCTCGCAGGCCACCGTCGCCGACGACCCCGGGGCCCTGCGGCCGGTCGGGGCCGAGACCGGGCGGCTGCCGCTGGCCGAGCAGCGGGTGCCCGGGCCGTGGCTGGACCGGCTCGCCTCGGAGATGGGCCGGCCCGTCGGCGTCGGCGCGGTGCTGGCGGGCGCCGACCTCCCGCTGCGCGACGCGGCGGACTGCGCGGGTGCCGACCGGCACGGCCTGCCGGTCGAGCCGGCGGCCACGCGCGCCTACTGCTTCGGCGCCTCCGACACCCGGGGCTGGCGGCCCGGCGCGGTCACCACCTCGGGCGACGCGGACGACGACGGCCGCTGGGCCGGGAACCGCGTGGTGCTGTCCGGCTGGAGCCGCGGCGGCGCCGAGGGCGGTTCCCTCGACGGCCCGGACCCCGAGCGGGGCCTGGCCAAGATCGCCTTCGTCGACGCGAACGACCCCGCCCGGCCGCGTTACGCCTGGGCCCTGCTCGCCGTCCCGGTGGACGGCGGACGGGACTACCGGGGCCTGGTCTCCCCGCTGTCGGGCATGGTCTGGTACCAGGACAAGCTGCTGGTGACGACCCGCGAGGGCGACCGGGACGCGCTGTACGTGTACGACCTGGACCGCATCCAGCGCGCCACCGTCGACGCCGACGCGGTCGGCCGGGTCCGGGGCGGCTGGGCGGCGCACGGCTCCCGGTACGTGCTGCCCGCCGTCGGCTCCTACACCCTGCCCGGCGGGGAGGCGCCGCGTCCGGCCACCGTGTCCCTGGACCGCAGCACGGCACCGGACAGCCTGGTCGCGAGCGAGTGGGTGCCGGCGGACGGTGACCGCCCGACCCGGCTGTGGCGCTACGCGCTCAGCCGTGACCCGGCCCGCTCCGGCCTGCTCAGCACCGACTCCGCGGGGCGTGCGGAGCCGGTCGAGGCGTACGAGACGAAGACGGCGGACGTGCGGGGCGTGCTGGCGTACCGCTCGGCCTGGTACCTGGACCGCGCGGCGGGTTCCCCCGGCGGGCACGGCACGCTGTGGCGCCAGGACGTGGACGGGGCCCGGGCGACGGAGTGCGGGACGGACGAGACCCGGCACTGCTGGAGCGGCGGTTCGGGTTCCCTCTCCTACTGGGAGGAGACCGGTGAGGTGTGGTCGCAGTCGGGCCGGATGCTGTTCGCGCTGCCGCTGACCTCCCTCGACCGGGCACTGGGCCGATCGACAGACGAGTAGGCCGGATGGTTTTCTGGCCCGCATGACGACCATCGCCGTGACCACCTGGTCCCTGGAGCAGACCGCGCCGACCGATCTGCTGCCGGCCGCCGCCCCGGAGGGGGACGTGCGGATCGTCCGCTCCGAGGTGCCCTCCCCCGAGTTCAGCCGTTTCCTGTACGCCTCGGTGGGCGGCGACATCCGCTGGACCGACCGGCTGAGCTGGCCGTACGCCCGCTGGCGCGAGCACCTGGAGCGGCCGGGCGTGGAGACGTGGGTGGCCTACGACCGGGGTACGCCCGCCGGGTACATGGAGCTGGAGGCGCAGGACGACGCGGTCGTGGAGATCGTGCACTTCGGGCTGCTCCCCGCGTTCCGCGGCCGGCGCATCGGCGGGCACCTGCTGTCCTACGGCACCGCCCGGGCGTGGGATCTCGCCGACCGCTGGGCGGGGCTGGCGCCGACGAAGCGGGTCTGGCTGCACACCTGCAGCAAGGACGGGGAGCACGCGATGGACAACTACCAGCGCCGCGGCTTCAAGCTGTTCGACACCAAGGTCGAGGAGGAAGCGGACGTTTCCGCTCCGGGACCGTGGCCTGGGGCGTTCCCCGCCTGACCTGGCCGGACGCCACTGCCCGACCGGATGTGACCAAGGACACCCCTGTCTTGCTGTGCGAGACAAGGGTGTCCGCATCTTGGACAATGCTGGACTGTGTCCAGATCGCCGTGACACGCTTCCGTCATGTCTGGAACTGGAATCGCCTTGGTGAGTCGACGGCACGTCGACCTCGGCCGCATGTCCAGCGCCATCTGTCCGGCGCACTGAGAGCACTCAGCACGCGCCCGACATTCCCCTTTCTCGTCTCGTTCCCGCGCAATGACGCGCACGTATGCCCATGCGCCCGCGCGCGCAGGTCAGAGCCGCTTTCCCGCCTGTCCCGAAGGACGTATCCACCATGGCCGCCACCCCGCAGAAGCCTGCCGCCGCGACTCCACGCCGCAAGGTGAGCCGTCACCGCGGTGAAGGCCAGTGGGCCGCGGGGCACTTCACCCCGCTGAACGGCAACGAGCAGTTCAAGAAGGACGACGACGGTCTCAATGTGCGGACACGCATTGAGACGATCTACTCCAAGCGGGGCTTCGACTCGATCGACCCGAACGACCTGCGCGGCCGGATGCGCTGGTGGGGTCTGTACACCCAGCGCAAGCCCGGGATCGACGGCGGCAAGACCGCGATCCTGGAGCCCGAGGAGCTGGACGACGAGTACTTCATGCTGCGGGTGCGCATCGACGGCGGGGCGCTGACCACGCAGCAGCTGCGGGTCATCGGGGAGGTCTCGCAGGAGTTCGCGCGCGGGACGGCCGACATCACCGACCGGCAGAACGTCCAGTACCACTGGATCCGGATCGAGGACGTGCCCGAGATCTGGAACCGCCTGGAGGGCGTGGGCCTGTCCACGGTCACGGCCTGCGGTGACACCCCGCGTGTGATGATCGGTTCCCCGGTGGCGGGCATCGCCGAGGACGAGATCATCGACGCCACCCCGGCCCTGGAGGAGATGAAGCGCCGGGTGCTGAACAACCCGGCCTACTCGAACCTCCCCCGGAAGTTCAAGACGGCCATCTCGGGCTCGCCGCTGCTGGACGTGGTGCACGAGATCAACGACGTCGCGTTCGTCGGCGTGACCCACCCCGAGCACGGCCCCGGCTTCGACGTGTGGGTCGGCGGCGGCCTGTCCACCAACCCCAAGCTGGGCGTGCGGCTGGGCACCTGGGTGTCGATCGACGACGTCCCGGACGTCTACGAGGGCGTCATCTCGATCTTCCGCGACTACGGCTACCGCCGGCTGCGCAACCGCGCCCGGCTGAAGTTCCTCGTCGCCGACTGGGGCGCCGAGAAGTTCCGGCAGGTGCTGGAGGACGAGTACCTGGGGCGCAAGCTGACCGACGGACCCGCCCCGGAACAGCCGTCCAGCCAGTGGCGCGACCACATCGGTGTGCACCGGCAGAAGGACGGCCGCTTCTACGTCGGCTTCGCCCCGCGCGTGGGACGCGTCGACGGCGCGACGCTCACGAAGATCGCCGACCTCGCCGAGGCCCACGGTTCGGGCCGGGTGCGCACCACCGTCGAGCAGAAGATGATCGTCCTCGACGTCGAGCAGGACCGGGTCGACTCGCTCGTGGAAGGCCTGGAGGCGCTGGACCTCACCGCCCGGCCGTCCTCCTTCCGGCGCGGCACCATGGCCTGCACCGGCATCGAGTTCTGCAAGCTGGCCATCGTCGAGACCAAGCAGCGCGGCGCGCAGCTCATCGACGAACTGGAGCGCCGCCTGCCGGACTTCGACGAGCCGCTCACCATCAACCTCAACGGCTGCCCCAACGCCTGTGCCCGTATCCAGGTCGCGGACATCGGTCTCAAGGGCCAGCTGGTCCTGAACGACCAGGGCGAGCAGGTCGAGGGCTACCAGGTGCACCTGGGCGGCGCGCTCGGCCTGGAGGCCGGGTTCGGCCGCAAGGTGCGCGGCCTGAAGGTCACCTCGGACGAACTGCCGGACTACATCGAGCGCGTCCTGAAGCGGTTCCAGGCCGAGCGCGAGGACGGCGAGCGGTTCGCCGCCTGGGCGGCCCGGGCCGGCGAGGAGGCCCTGTCGTGAGCGAGCGGATGGCCCCGTTCTACTGCCCGTACTGCGGGGACGAGGACCTGCGGCCGAGCGAGGAGGGGCACGGCGCGTGGGAATGCGCGGCGTGCAGCCGGGCCTTTCAGCTGAAGTTCCTGGGCCTGCTGGCCCGGGGACAGAAGCGATCCGACTCCGGAGGGGAACGGATATGACGACCACTCAGGAAGAGCGCACCACCGACGAGCTGAAGGCACTCGCCGAGCAGGCGGGCCGTGACCTGGAGGACGCCTCCGCACTGGAGATCCTGCAGTGGGCGGCCGAGACGTTCGGCAAGCGCTTCTGCGTGACCTCCTCGATGGAGGACGCGGTGGTCGCCCACCTCGCCTCCCGCGCCATGCCCGGCGTCGACGTCGTCTTCCTCGACACCGGCTACCACTTCGAGGAGACCATCGGCACCCGCGACGCGGTCGACGCCGTGATGGACGTCAACGTCATCACGCTCACCCCGCGTCAGACGGTCGCCGAGCAGGACGCCGAGTACGGCCCGAAGCTGCACGACCGGAACCCCGACCTGTGCTGCAAGCTGCGCAAGGTCCGGCCGCTGGAAGAGGGCCTGAAGGGCTACCGGGCCTGGGCGACCGGCCTGCGCCGCGACGAGTCCCCGACCCGGGCGAACACCCCGGTGGTCGGCTGGGACGACAAGCGGCAGAAGGTCAAGATCTCCCCGATCGCCCGCTGGACCCAGGACGACGTGGACGCCTACGTCACCGAGCACGGCGTGCTGACCAACCCGCTGCTGATGGACGGCTACGCCTCCGTCGGCTGCGCCCCCTGCACCCGCCGGGTCCTGGAGGGCGAGGACGCGCGGGCGGGCCGCTGGGCCGGCCGGGCCAAGACCGAGTGCGGGCTGCACGGATGACGACGCCTCAGACGCCTCAGACGATTCGGACGATTCAGGAGACTCACGTGACGACCGGAGCCACCGTCTGGCTCACGGGTCTGCCGAGTGCGGGCAAGACCACCATCGCCCACGAACTGGCCGGCCGGCTGCGCGAGCAGGGCCACCGGGTCGAGGTGCTCGACGGCGACGAGATCCGCGAGTTCCTCTCCGCGGGCCTCGGCTTCAGCCGCGAGGACCGGCACACCAACGTGCAGCGCATCGGCTTCGTCGCCGAACTGCTCGCCCGCAACGGCGTGCTGGCCCTCGTTCCGGTCATCGCGCCCTACCGGGACAGCCGTGAGGCGGTGCGCAAGCGCCACCAGGCCCACGGCACGGCGTACGTCGAGGTGCACGTGGCGACCCCGGTCGAGGTGTGCAGCGAGCGGGACGTGAAGGGCCTGTACGCCAAGCAGGCCGCGGGCGAGCTCACCGGGCTCACCGGCGTCGACGACCCGTACGAGGCACCCGAGTCGCCCGATCTGCGGATCGAGTCGCAGAACCAGACCGTGCAGGAGTCCGCGGCGTCGGTGTACGCCCTGCTGACCGAAAGGGGACTGGCATGACGACGACCGTCGCCACCGTGTCCGAGGAGACCGGCAGCCCGTACGCGCTGTCGCACCTCGACGCCCTCGAGTCCGAGGCGGTGCACATCTTCCGCGAGGTGGCGGGCGAGTTCGAGCGGCCGGTGATCCTGTTCTCCGGCGGCAAGGACTCCATCGTCATGCTGCACCTGGCGCTGAAGGCGTTCCGCCCGGCGGCGGTGCCGTTCTCGCTGCTGCACGTCGACACCGGGCACAACTTCCCCGAGGTCCTCGACTACCGCGACCGCACGGTCGCCCGGCACGGGCTGCGGCTGCACGTCGCCTCCGTGCAGGACTACATCGACCGCGGCGTGCTCAAGGAGCGCCCGGACGGCACCCGCAACCCGCTGCAGACGCTGCCGCTGACCGAGAAGATCCAGGCGGAGAAGTTCGACGCGGTCTTCGGCGGCGGGCGCCGCGACGAGGAGAAGGCCCGGGCCAAGGAGCGGGTGTTCTCGCTGCGCGACGAGTTCTCCCAGTGGGACCCGCGCCGCCAGCGCCCCGAGCTGTGGAACCTGTACAACGGCCGCCACGCCCCCGGCGAGCACGTGCGCGTCTTCCCGCTGTCCAACTGGACCGAGCTGGACGTGTGGCAGTACATCGCCCGCGAGGGCATCGAACTGCCGGAGATCTACTACGCGCACGAGCGCGAGGTATTCCGGCGCGCCGGCATGTGGCTGACCGCCGGCGAGTGGGGCGGGCCGAAGGACGGCGAGACCGTCGAGAAGCGGCTGGTGCGCTACCGGACCGTCGGTGACATGTCCTGCACGGGCGCGGTGGACTCCGACGCCGACACGATCGAGAAGGTGATCGTGGAGATCGCCGCCTCCCGGCTCACCGAGCGCGGCGCGACCCGCGCCGACGACAAGATGTCCGAGGCCGCGATGGAAGACCGCAAGCGCGAGGGGTACTTCTAGAGATGAGCACGATCACGACCGAGGAGCTCTCGGCCACCACCCTGCTGCGGTTCGCCACCGCCGGTTCCGTCGACGACGGCAAGTCCACCCTGGTGGGCCGGCTGCTGCACGACTCCAAGTCGGTCCTGACCGACCAGCTGGAGGCCGTGGAGCGCGCCTCCGCGAGCCGCGGCCAGGACGCCCCGGACCTCGCGCTGCTGACGGACGGCCTGCGGGCCGAGCGGGAGCAGGGCATCACCATCGACGTGGCCTACCGCTACTTCGCCACGCCCCGGCGGCGGTTCATCCTCGCCGACACCCCCGGGCACGTGCAGTACACGCGGAACATGGTCACCGGCGCCTCCACCGCCGAGCTGACGGTGATCCTGGTCGACGCCCGCAACGGCGTCGTGGAGCAGACCCGCCGGCACGCCGCCATCGCCGCGCTGCTGCGCGTGCCGCACGTGGTCCTCGCGGTGAACAAGATGGACCTCGTCGGCTACGAGGAGAAGGTGTTCGCGGCCATCGCCGAGGAGTTCACGGCGTACGCGACCGAGCTGGGCGTGCCCGAGGTCACCGCGATCCCGATCTCGGCGCTGGTCGGTGACAACGTGGTGGAGCCGTCCTCGCACATGGACTGGTACGGCGGCCCGACCGTGCTGGAACACCTGGAGACGGTGCCGGTCAGCCACGACCTGAGCCACTGCCACGCCCGGCTGCCCGTGCAGTACGTGATCCGTCCGCAGAGCGCGGACCACCCCGACTACCGGGGCTACGCCGGCCAGATCGCGGCCGGTTCGTTCCGCGTGGGCGAGCAGGTCACCGTGCTGCCGTCGGGCCGCTCCACGAAGATCTCCGGCATCGACCTGCTCGGCGAGCCGGTCGACGTCGCCTGGACCACCCAGTCGGTGACCCTCCTGCTGGAGGACGACATCGACATCTCGCGCGGCGACCTGATCGTGCCCAGTAAGGACGCGCCGCCCACCACCCAGGACATCGAGGCGACCGTCTGCCACGTCGCGGACGCGCCGCTGACCGTCGGGCACCGGGTGCTGCTCAAGCACGGCACGCGCACGGTCAAGGCGATCGTCAAGGACATCCCGTCCCGGCTCACGCTCGACGACCTGTCGCTGCACCCGCACCCGGGGCAGCTCGTCGCCAACGACATCGGCCGGGTGAAGATCCGTACCGCCGAGCCGCTGCCGGTCGACTCCTACGCCGACTCGCGGCGCACCGGCTCCTTCATCCTGATCGACCCGAACGACGGCACGACCCTGACCGCGGGCATGGTCGGCGAGTCCTTCGCCGCCCCCGAGCCGGTCAAGGACGAGTCCGAGGACGACGGGTGGGACTTCTGACATGAGTTCCCCCGACTTCTACTCCATGTTCGCGAAGGAGGGCGGCCGCGTCGGCAGCGGTGCGCTCGGCAGCGGGCAGGGCGGAGTGGCGCGATGTGTGCGCTGACGTACGCGCACTGCCTGCGCGCCCTCACCCCCCACCGCCGTAGACGAAAACCTGCCGACCTCCCGGCCACGACCTGAAAGACCGTGACCGCCGGGCCTCCGAGAGGACCACCTCCCGTGCCTGCTACATCCGTTGTGCGCCGCAGTCTCGCGGTCGTCGCCGCGCTTCCCCTGTTCACCCTGGCCGCCTGCGGCTACGGCTCCCAGGCCGAGGACGACGGCGCCGCCAAGGTCGCCGCCGGGGCGAAGAAGATCGACGGTCTGGACAGCGTCAAGATCGGTTACTTCGGCAATCTGACCCACGGCACCGCGCTGGTGGGCATGGAGAAGGGCTTCTTCCAGAAGGAGCTCGGCGCCACCGAGGTCGAGCCGGCCGTCTTCAACGCCGGCCCCTCGGAGATCGAGGCGCTCAACTCCGGCTCCATCGACATCGGCTGGATCGGCCCCTCCCCCGCGATCAACGGCTACACCAAGTCCGGCGGCAAGAACCTGCGCATCATCGGCGGTTCGGCGTCCGGCGGGGTGAAGCTGGTGGTGAACCCGGACAAGATCAAGTCCCTGAAGGACGTCAAAGGCAAGCGGATCGCGACCCCGCAGCTGGGCAACACGCAGGACGTGGCGTTCCTCAACTGGGCCGCGGAGCAGGGCTGGAAGGTCGACCCGCAGAGCGGCAAGGGCGACGTCACGGTCGTCCGCAGCGACAACAAGGTCACCCCCGACGCCTTCAAGGCCGGGTCGATCGACGGCGCGTGGGTGCCGGAGCCGACCGCGTCGAAGCTGGTCGCCGAGGGCGGCAAGGAGCTGCTCGACGAGGCGACGCTGTGGCCGGACAAGAAGTTCGTGATCACGAACATCATCGTGCGGCAGGAGTTCCTCCAGAAGCACCCGAAGGTCGTCGAGGCCGTGCTCAAGGCCTCGGTCACCACCAACAAGTGGATCAACGCCAACCCGGACGCGGCCAAGGAGGCGGCGAACAAGCTCCTGGAGAAGGAGACCGGCAAGGCGCTGCCCGCCGAGGTGCTGGACCCGGCCTGGAAGTCGATCCGGTTCACCGACGACCCGCTGGCCTCCACCCTCAACACCGAGGCGGAGCACGCCGTGAAGGCGGGGCTGCTGGAGAAGCCGGACCTGCAGGGCATCTACGACCTCGCGCCGCTGAACAAGGTCCTCAAGGCCGAGGGCGCGCCCGCGGTCGACGACGCCGGCCTCGGCGTCAAGTAAGCCCGCTACCCGACCGTTCCCAGGAGGTGACGACCATGGCCACGACCCTCGCCAAGGCCGCCGACGGCACCGAGACGGCCACGCACGCCGCTCGCATCGAGCACGTCTCGAAGTCGTTCGCGGGCCCCGCCGGGCAGCAGCTCGTCCTGGACGACATCACCCTCGATGTCGCGCCCGGCGAGTTCGTCACCCTCCTGGGGGCCTCGGGCTGCGGCAAGTCCACGCTGCTGAACCTGGTGGCGGGCCTGGACCGGCCCAGCGCCGGCGAGATCAGCACGGACGGCCGCCCGGCGCTGATGTTCCAGGAGCACGCGCTGTTCCCGTGGCTGACCGCGGGCAAGAACATCGAACTCGCCCTGAAGCTGCGGGGCGTGCCGAAGGCCGAGCGCCGCGACCGGGCGGAGCGGCTGCTCGAACTGGTCCGGCTCACCGGCGCCCACGGCAAGCGGGTGCACGAGCTGTCGGGCGGTATGCGTCAGCGGGTGGCGCTGGCCCGGGCGCTCGCCCAGGAGAGCCGGCTGCTGCTGATGGACGAGCCGTTCGCGGCGCTGGACGCCATCACACGGGACGTGCTGCACGACGAGCTGACCCGCATCTGGCGCGAGACGCAGGTGTCCGTCCTGTTCGTCACGCACAACGTGCGCGAGGCGGTCCGTCTCGCGCAGCGCGTGGTGCTGCTGTCCTCCCGTCCGGGGCGCATCGCGCGCGAGTGGACGGTGGACATCCCGCACCCGCGCCGCATCGAGGACACCGCCGTCGCGGAACTGTCCGTCGAGATCACCGAAGAACTGCGTGGGGAGATCCGCCGTCATGGCCAGCACTGACTCGACGACGACCGTCGACAAGGACGGCACCGATCTCGCCGGTCTCGAGGCGGGCCTCGACGCGCTGGAGACGCGGCAGACCAGCCGCAAGCCGTTCCGGCAGACCTTCACCGAGAAGATCCTGCCGCCCGTGCTCGCCGTCGCGCTGGTGCTGGCGGTCTGGCAGGCCCTCGTCTCGTTCAAGATCGTCGACGACCCGACGAAGCTGCCGTCGCCGTCGGCCGTCTGGGACGTCGTGCACACGGCGTGGCTGCAGGGCGAGTTGCTCGGCTACATCTGGACCAGCGTCTCGCGCGGCCTGCTGGGCTTCTGCTTCGCGCTGGCGATCGGTACGCCGCTGGGCCTGATCGTGGCCCGGGTGAAGTTCGTCCGCGCGGCGATCGGCCCGATCCTGTCGGGCCTGCAGTCCCTGCCGTCGGTCGCCTGGGTGCCGCCCGCGGTGATCTGGCTGGGCCTGAACAACTCGATGATGTACGCGGTGATCCTGCTGGGCGCGGTCCCGTCGATCGCCAACGGCCTGGTGTCCGGGGTCGACCAGGTGCCGCCGCTGTTCCTGCGCGCGGGCCGCACGCTCGGCGCGACGGGCCTGAAGGGCACGTGGCACATCGTCCTGCCGGCCGCCCTGCCCGGTTACGTGGCCGGTCTGAAGCAGGGCTGGGCCTTCTCCTGGCGTTCCCTGATGGCCGCCGAGATCATCGCGTCCTTCCCCGACCTCGGCGTCGGGCTGGGCCAGTTGCTGGAGAACGGCCGCAACGCCAGCGACATGGCCATGGTCTTCGAGGCGATCCTGCTCATCCTGATCGTCGGCATCGCGATCGACCTGCTGATCTTCAGCCCGCTGGAGCGGTGGGTGCTGCGCAGCCGCGGCCTGCTGGTGAAGAGCTGAGTGACATGACGAACCGGCCCGTTCTCCTCGTCATCGCCCACGGCAGCCGCGACCCGCGGCACGCCGCGACGGTGCACGCCCTGGTGCGCCGGGTGCGTTCGCTGCGCCCCGACGTGCGGGTGGAGACCGGGTTCCTGGACTTCAACGTGCCCTCGGTGCAGGGCGTGCTGGAGTCCCTGGCGGTGCAGGGCGTCCGCGACGTGGTCGCCCTGCCGCTCCTGCTCACCCGCGCCTTCCACGCCAAGGCCGACATCCCGGCGGTCCTCGCGGACGCGCCGCCGCAGCTGCGCATCCGCCAGGCGGAGGTCCTGGGCCCCTCGCCCCTGCTGCTGGCGGCCCTGGAGCGACGCCTGTACGAGGCGGGTCTGACCCCCGCCGACAAGTCCTCGACCGGGGTCGTGCTGGCCTCGGCGGGGTCCACCGACCCGGAGGCGATCGCAGTGATCGCGGACATCGCGCGGGAGTGGCGGCACACCGGTTGGTGCGCCGTGCGGCCTGCGTTCGCCTCCGCTGGTTCTCCCGCGGGGTTCCCGCGCACCGAGGACGCCGTCCGCGCACTCCGCGCCCTCGGCTGCGCCCGTGTCGCGGTCGCCCCCTACGTCCTGGCCCCCGGCTTCCTCCCCGACCGCATCGCCCGGGGCGCGGCGGAGGCGGACGTCCTGGCGGACGTCCTGGGCGCGGCGCCGGAGGTGGCGCGGGTGGTGCTGGAGCGGTACGAGGCGGCACGGATGCCGTCGCTGGCGGCGGTCAGCGCCTGAGCTCCCGCCGGCTGCACCTGGCCTACGCCGCCGGTTCCGGCTGGAGGGCGAAGGAGTACGGGGCCCACGGGCCGGTGATCTCCACCCGGAGGCCGGGCGTGGCACGGGCGGCTGCCAGGAGGCCCGTGCGGAAGGCGTCGACGCGGTCCCGGGGGACGAGGTAGGCGTCGTTGCCCATGTTGGTGCCGGGGGCGGAGCCCGCGAGGCTGCCGCGTTCGGGGGTGTGGGCGACGCGGTCGACGGCGAGGGTGCCGGCCGTTTCGGTGAGGCGGGCGGCGGCCTGGGCGACCGTGCGCCAGGCCTCCTCGTTCCTGCGCTGTCTGCGGCGGCGGATCACCTGGTAGGCACGTCCCACCCCGAGGCCGGTGGCCGTGTCCCGGCCGGGGTCCGGGGCGGCCTCGGGCGGGGCGAGGTCGGGGGCGGCGTAGATCTTGACGCCGAGTTCGACGTGGCCGGTGAGGCGGTCCAGCAGGGAGCGGAAGTAGGCCCGGCGGATGTCGAGGGCCTCGCGGGCGCCGGCCTCGTCGCGGTAGACGGTGGCCAGGCGCAGCGGGAGGACGGCGGCGCCGGAGGCGGCCAGGGCGGACACCACGGCGTGGTGGGAGCGGACCGTGGACTCCATCCAGTCCAGGTCGTCGAGGTGGGCCCGCAGCGGCACGTCGTCGTAGTCGCCGGGCGGGACGTGGCCGACGGCGAAGGCCAGGGGCCCTGGGGCGCTCGCGGGGTCGACCAGGCGGATCGGTTCCCCGGCGACGCCGCGCAGGTGCGCCGCGGCCGCGGTGGCCTCGGGGGTGCGGTGCAGGACCGCGTAGGCGTAGACGAGCTGGGTGTCGGTCATGGATCCGGGCTCCTGTCGCTGGCCGTGCGCTTCCTCTCGCGAGACTCCGTTCTCGTGCCGTCCGTCCGACCGTAGGTACGGGAGGGGCGGCCGTGATGTTCACGCGAACACGGGCGCGGTCGGGAGGAGCTTCGGGTCGCGCGGGACCCGGCCGGGCCCCGCGTTGTCCCGGGGCCGGAAGGTCACCCCGCGGGGGCCGTCAGCTCCACCAGTTTGAGCACCGTGTTCCAGTTGCGGGTCGTGGCGATCACACCCTTGGTGAAGCGCGGTCTCGCCAGCTGCTCGGCCAGCTTGGAGCGGCCCAGGCCGTCAGGGGCGTACAGGTACAGGGCGCGGTCGCCGAGGCGGAACTCCTCGGGAAGGAAGGCGGCTTGGTCGAGCTGCCCGAAGCGCTCGGGGGTGACGGGCGCCGAGAAGTAGGTGACGTGGAGCTGCTTGGGCTCCAGGTCGGCGGCCGGGAACGGGCAGGCGTCGGCGACCGCCCGCAGATAGGCGTGGTCGCGCACGATCACGTCGACGCCGAAGCCGAATTGCCGTTCGATGCCGTGCGCGAGCTCCGCGGCCAGTGACTCCTCGTCGCCGTGCCCGCTGGAGAACACGGCCTGTCCGCTCTGCAGGTACGTCCGCACGTCCTCGTGGCCGAGGTTTTCCAGAAGGGCGCGCAGGTCGGCCATGGGGACCTTCCGGCTGCCGCCCACGTTGATCCCGCGCAGCAGGGCCGCGTACATCGTGGTCATCCGCTCACGATAGAGCGGCCGTCGTGCCCCGTGGGGGTGGGCACGACGGCCGCGACGGGCTGCTGCCCGGCCCCGTAAATTACTCACCGGTCATCGCGGGGCACAACCGTCTGCTCAGGATCCACACACCCGAGGAGCCCGGAATGTCTCCCGATAGGTGTAAGGGACCACGGTCCGCGGGGCTCCTCCCCAGTGGGGAGACGACCGGGTCCATGGGGATGAGTTCCGGCCGCGCGGCTTCACCGGGCAGCACGACGAGATGGCTTTATCCGGCCCCTACCTTCGAGACGGAAGGGGGCGGCAGGGGGCCGTCACCGCGTCACGAGGGGGCAGGCCCGTCATGGGGAACGGAGAAACACGGGTGCGGGGCTTCGCCGCCCGGGCCGGCGGCTGGAGCGCCCGGCACCGATGGGCCGCCGTCGGCATCTGGGTGCTGTTCGTCGTCCTGGCGACAGGGCTCGGTTCGGCGGCCGGACGGGTCGACGTCAAGGACAGTGACCAGCTCAAGGGGGAGACGCACACCGCCGCCCGGATCATCGAGGACGCCGGGATCGACGAACCGGCCGGCGAGACGGTCCTGATCCAGGCCAAGGACGACGGGCTGAAAGCGACGGACCCCGAGTTCCGCGACGCGGTCACCGCGGTCGTCCGGGCGGTCGGGAAGACCGGCCGGGTCACCGACGTGACCTCGCCGTACGAGACGAAGACGATCTCGAAGGACGGGCGCAGCGCGCTCGTGCAGTTCGACATGCGGGGTGAGGCCGACACGGCCGGCGAGCGGGTCGAGCCGGTGCTGGAGGCCGTCGCGGGCGTCCAACGGGAGCACGAGGCGCTGCGGATCGAGGAGATCGGCGGCGCCAGCATGATGAAGACCTTCGACGACGCGTTCGGGAAGGACTTCAAGCGGGCCGAGTACTCCGCGGTGCCGGTGGCCTTCGGCATCCTGCTGATCGCGTTCGGCGCGCTGGTCGCGGCGCTGCTGCCGGTGGCGCTGGCGGTCACCGCGATCATGGCGACGATGGGCCTGATGGGCGTCGTCAGCCACGTCATGCCGATGAGCGACACCGCCAACTCCGTGATGCTGCTGGTCGGTATGGCGGTCGGTGTCGACTACTGCCTGTTCTACCTGCGCCGTGAGCGCGAGGAGCGCGAGGCCGGCCGGGACGCGCAGACGGCCCTGCGGATCGCCGCGGCGACCAGCGGCCGGGCGATCGTCGTCTCCGGTGTCACGGTGTGCGTGGCCATGGCGGGCATGCTCTTCACCGGGCTCGCCGAGTTCGAGGCGATGGGTCTGGCCTCGCTGATCGTGGTCGCGGTGGCGATGGTGGGGTCCGTGACCGTGCTGCCCGCGCTGCTGTCACTGCTGGGCGAGCGCGTGGAGAAGGGGCGTATACCGTTCCTGCGCCGGCGCAAGCGGGGTGCCGGGCAGGACAGCAAGTTCTGGACGGCCGTGCTGCGCCGTGTCCTGGCCCGGCCGGTGCTCTCCGTGGTGGTGGCGGCCGGTGCGCTGCTGGCCGTCGCGGCGCCCGCGCTCGGCATGAAGACGCAGCAGCTCACGCTGGACCAGGAGTTCGGGGACTCACTGCCGATCGTGCAGACGTACAACCGGCTCAACGAGGCGTTCCCGGGCGGCTCGGAGCCTGCCGAGGTGGTCGTGAAGGCGGACGACATCAACGCGCCGGAGGTGCAGGCGGCGCTCGCCGGCTTCCGTGACCGGGCGATCAGTTCGGGTGCCTCGCGCGGCCCGGTGGAGATCAAGCTGCACGACGCGCAGAACGTGGCGTTCGTCTACGTGCCGCTGGTGGGCGGCTCGGACCTGGACCGGGCCGGGGAGAGCCTGGACAAGCTGCGCGACGAGGTGCGTCCCGCCACGCTGGGCAGGGTCGACGGGGTGGAGGCGCCGATCACCGGGCAGGTGGCCGGGTCGAAGGACTTCAACGACCAGCTGGCGGGTGCCGTCGTGCCGGTGTTCGCGTTCGTGGTGGTGTTCGCCTTCGCGCTGATGCTGCTGTCGTTCCGGTCGCTGACCATCGCGGTCACGTCGATCGTGCTGAACCTGCTGTCGGTGGGCGCGGCCTACGGCATTCTCGTCGCCGTCTTCCAGCACGGCTGGGGCGCGTCCCTGGTGGGCGCGGAGGGCGTCGGCGCGATCATCACCTGGCTGCCGCTGTTCCTCTTCGTGATCCTGTTCGGGCTGTCGATGGACTACCACGTGTTCGTGGTGTCCCGGATCCGCGAGGCCCGGCTGCGGGGCCTGGAGACCAGGGACGCGATCCGGCACGGCGTGGTCACCACGGCCGGGGTGGTCACCAGCGCCGCGGTCATCATGGTCGCCGTGTTCGCCATCTTCGGCACGCTGTCCATGCAGTCCATGAAGCAGATGGGCGTCGGCCTGGCGGCGGCGGTGCTCATCGACGCGACGATCATCCGCGGGGTGCTGCTGCCGGCGGTGATGGCGCTGCTCGGCGAGCGCAACTGGTACCTGCCGAAGTGGCTGCACCGGCTGCCGGACCTCACCCACGACGAGACGCCGCAGGCGATCGCGGGGCCGGCGGCGCGCGACGACGAGGGTGAGCCCGTCAGGGTCTGACGCCTCCCCGCCCCTCGAAGGGCCCGCCGCTCCCGCAGGGGAGCGCCGGGCCCTTCCGGCCCTCGGCCCAGCCGGTCCGGCGCGGCGGTGCCGACTACCCCCGGCGCCGCGGCAGTTCCGCCTCGATGAGGTCGGCGGCGCGGGGCGTGCCGCCCTCCTGGACCGTCTGCGTCTGGATCTCCTTCAGGCGGCGCGCGACCTCCGGGTCGTCGACCAGGGCGAGTGCCGCCTCGCGCAGGGCCTCGCCGGTCGCCTCCTCCGTCGGGAGGTACCGGGCGACACCGAGGGCGCGGAGCGTCTCGGCGTTGCCGAACTGGTCCGCCGCCTGCGGTACGGCGATCATCGGCGTGGCCGTCGCCAGGCCCTCCTGGCTGCCGCCCGCGCCGGCGTGCGTGACGAACAGGTCGGCCTGCTTCAGGACGGCCAGTTGCGGCACCCAGGAGTGCACCTCGACGTTGGCGGGGACCTCGCCGAGCCCGGCCGGGTCGACGTGCTTGCCGACCGAGAGCACCAGGTGCCACCCGGGCAGGTCGCCGAACGCCTTGACGCACTCCCGGTAGAAGTCCGGCTGCTTGGTGAAGGCGGACCCGAGGGAGACGAGCGCGACCTTCTCCACGCCGGCCGGCCGCTGCCAGCCGCCCTCGGCCGAGCGGTCGCCCTGGCAGGGGCCGACGAAGGAGTACACGCTCTCGTCGACCCGGTCCGCGTGCGGCTGGAGGGCCTTGGGAATCAGCACGATCGAGCGGTCGGGCCGCCCCCCGAACGCGTCGGGGTGCAGCGTGATCCCGTTCTCCTCCAGCCAGGCTCGGAAGCGGGCGTAGTAGGCGCGGCCGCGTTCGGTCTTCCTCGGCTCCGCCCACATGGGCTCGGCGACCTCCTCCTCGTACCCCTCCCAGGCGACCATGGCCGGCGAGAGCGAGAGGGCGGGCACGCCCCAGCGGTGGGCGAGGACGCGGCCCGGGTACGCGGCGATGTCGTACAGCACGAGGTCCGGCTCGTCGCCCTCGTACGCCGCGATCAGCTGCGGGAGGGCCTGGATCGCGTCGTCGAGGAACGGCTCCACGTTGTCCAGCAGGGTGCTCCCCCACGCCTCCGGGTCGTCGTCGGGCGAGGGCAGGGTCGACGTCCAGGGCTTCACCTCGGCGCCGGTCTCCGCGACCTTCTCCGCGAAGACCGGCGGGATCGCGTAGGTCACCCGGTGGCCGCGCGCCACCAGCTCGCGGATCACCTCCAGGCTGGGGTTCACGTGCCCGTGGGCGGCGATCGAGAACATGGCGATGTGCGCGCGACTGGTCATGCGCCGACCTTAGACGAGACGAGACGTCTCGTGCAAGTACGATGCGCCGGCACCGCGTGCAGCCGCAGCCGGTGCGCCGGGACGACACGCTCCCGGTGACCGAGAAGGGCGTGCGCGGCACCCGCAGGGCCAGGAAGTTCCCGGCGCGACGACGTGCACGTGCCGGGGGCGGAGAACCGTGCGCACAGCCGGAGCACGAGCCGCGGGTCGCCCTCGAACGCGCGCAGCTCACGGCAGCGGCGGGCAGCAGACCGATGAGACGGCGGGACGGCGGCGCGGCGGGACGGCGGGACGGCGGCGCGGCGAGACGGTGGGGTGGCGGCGCGGCGGGACGGTGGGGTGGCGGGGTGGTCAACTCGGCCACGTCGGCTCCGGCTTCGAGCAGCAACGGGCCCCCGGGAGGGAGAGCCGTGCGGAGCGTTCGGCTGTGGCCGGGGCCGGACGTGCGGATGGTGTCGATACCCGCGGTCGGCACGCCAGGCGGTGTCCGCGGTGGCGGGCAACGTTGTTTCGCCGGGGCGTCAGCGCTGGTAGCGGGCGAGGACCAGGTTGCCGTCCTTTTCCAGTCGGTCGCGCAGGGCGCCCAGGCCGATCGCTCCGCTGTAGTACTCCTGCAAGGCCGGTGTGGCCACCTTGTCCTTCCACTCGGGGTAGCCCCGGACCGTCTGCGCGGGGGCGGGGCGCAGGTGGGCGGCGAGGGCCGTGCCGACGGCCCAGCCGTGCCGGGCGGTGTGCAGGGCGGGGTCCTTCAGCGCGCGGGTGCCGGTGGGCAGCATCCAGTCGCCGAGGGCGAGGCGGACCATGTTCTCCGGGCGCAGCAGGAAGCCGAGGAAGGCGGTGGCCTCCTTCTTGTGCGGGCAGTCCTCGGCGATGGAGAGGGTCTGCGGGCTGACGCCCTGGGCGAGTCCGCCGGCACCGGCCGGGGCGGGCAGCACCTGCCAGTCGAAGCCCTTCGGGGCCTGCTGCACGATCTGCTGCCGGTAGGAGAACCCCAGCGGCACCATCGCGTAGTGGCCGCCGAAGAAGCCGGGCAGGGTGTCGGAGCCGCCGCTGCCGAGGGTCGTGGGCGAGGCGCTGCGGTCGGTGCCCACCTGCTGGTGGATGGTGCGCGGCACGACCTGGTCGGCCGCCTCGAACCGGACCGTCACCTTGCCGTCCGCGCCGCGGTGGAACAGCTGTCCACCCGCCGACAGGGAGAGGTTGAGCGTGGCGGAGACGGGTTCCTTCAGCGGCCAGGCGACGCCGTACTTCCCGGGCCCGCTGAGCCGGTCGGTGATCCGGCGGAACTCCTCCCAGCTCCACGGCTCCTCGGGGGTGGGGATGCGCACACCGGACTCGCTCAGCCAGGTCGCGTTGGCGACGAGCACGCGCGGCTCCTGGAGGAACGGCACGCCGTAGACGCCGTCGCCGAAGGTCGTGGTCCGCCAGCTGCGTTCGGGGATGTCCGACGTGAGGCCGGCCGGCAGCAGGCCGGTGAGGTCGGCCAGGTGGCCGCCGTAGGCGAAGTCGGCCAGGTCGTCGGAGGCGTCGTGGATGACGTCGGGTGCCTCGCCGCCCTCGAAGGCGGTGAGGAGCTGGTCGTGGACGCTGTCCCAGGAGCCCTGGACGTACTCGACGCGGACGTCCGGATGGGTGGCGTTCCACTCGGCCACCAGGTCCCTGGTGGCCTCGACGGACTCCTCCTGCCAGGCCAGGGACTGGAAGCGGAGGGTGATCCGCCCGTCGTCGGACGTGCCGCCTGAGGAGCAGCCGGCGAGGAGCAGCAGCAGGACGAGGGCCAGCAGGCGTGCGCGCATCAGCTCTTCACCGCCCCGGTGAGCATGTTGCCCGTGATGCGCCGCTGGATGAGCGCGAAGACGACGAGGGAGGGCAGGGTCGCGAGGAAGGCGGCCGCCGCGAGCGGACCGAGGTCGGCGACGCCCTCGGCGCCGATGAAGTGCGTGAGCACCACCGGCAGGGTCTGCTTCTCCGGTGTCTTGAGCAGCACGAGCGCGAAGAAGAACTCGTTCCACGCGGTGACGAAGGCGAACAGCCCGGTCGCCACGATGCCCGGCGCGAGCAGCGGCGCGGTCACCGACACCAGCGTCCGCACCCGCCCGGCCCCGTCGACCGCCGCGGCCTCCTCCAGCTCGCGCGGCACGGCCCGGACGTACCCGGCGAGCATCCACAGCGCGAACGGCAGCGCCCCCACCACGTACACCAGCACGAGTCCCGGCACCGAGTCGATCATGCGCAGGTTCTTCAACACGAGGAACAGCGGGATGATCAGCAGCACGAACGGGAACGCCTGGCTGACCACCACCCAGCCCGTCACCGCCCGGGCGAGGCGGGTCCGGTGCCGGGCGACGGCGTAGGCCGCCGGCGTGGCGATCAGCACGGCCAGGACGGCCGCCCCGAGCGCGGCGAGCAGGGAGTTGAGGGCGGCGTGCAGCAGTGGCTGCTCGTCGAAGGCCTGGCGGAAGTTGGCGAGGGTGGGGTCCCGCGGGAGCCAGGTGGGGTGCAGGCTGCCCAGCTCGCGCGGCGGCTTGAACGCGGTGGAGAGCAGCCAGAGGAACGGGAGGGCCAGGAAGACGAGATACGCGAGCAGCGCGGTGTACTGGCCGACGCGGGCCGGGAGGCCGGTCCTCATGTGTCGTCACCTCCCCGCAGGCGGCCGGCGAGGAACACGGCCAGGGCGATCGAGATCACGGCGACCATGACGCAGCCCATGGCCGCCGCGTAGCCGAACTGGCCGTAGCGGAAGGCCTCTTCGTAGGCGAAGAGCATGGGCAGCCGGGTCCGGCCGCCGGGGCCGCCGCTGGTGAGCACGTAGACCAGGGCGAAGGCGTTGAAGTTCCAGATGAGGTTGAGCGCCGTGATGGCGAGGGCGACCGGCCTGAGGGCGGGCCAGGTGACCGTGCGGAAGCGGCGCCAGGCGCCCGCCCCGTCGACGGCCGCCGCCTCGTGCAGTTCGCGCGGGGTGTTCTGCAGCCCGGCGAGCAGCGCCACCGTCGTCTGGGGCATGCCCGCCCAGACACCGACGACGATCACGGCGGGCAGCGCGGTGGTCAGCAAGCTGAGCCAGTCCCGGCCGCCGCCGAACCCCAGGTCGCGCAGGGTCTCGTTCAGGATGCCCGCGTCGGGGTGGTAGACGAGCCGCCACATGACGCCGACGACGACCTCCGGCATGGCCCACGGGATGATCGCCAGGGCGCGGGCGAGCCAGCGCAGCCGGAGCTCCTGGTTCAGCAGCAGGGCCAGGCCGAGGGCGAGCAGGAACTGCGGCACGGTCACCCCGACCGCCCACACCAGGCCGATCCGGAACGACTCCCGGAAGAGCCTGTCGTGCAGCACATCCCGGAAGTTGAGGCCGCCGATCCACTCGGTGGGCTCGGTGCGGCCCGACTGGGCGTCGGTGAAGGCCAGCAGGATCCCGTGGAGCAGCGGCCCGACGCTGAGGACGAGGACGGGGATCAGGGCGGGCAGCACCAGGAACCAGGCACCGTGGTCGACGGTCCGGCGCGACCCGCCGTC
This sequence comes from Streptomyces sp. NPDC085932, assembly GCF_044540525.1. Lineage (NCBI taxonomy): Bacteria > Bacillati > Actinomycetota > Actinomycetes > Kitasatosporales > Streptomycetaceae > Streptomyces > Streptomyces sp. NPDC085932. The sequence continues at coordinate 338,478 of NZ_JBITSJ010000001.1, read as the reverse complement.
TCCCCGCCGACGGCCGGCCGGTCTCCTCGGCGGCGGCGCCCCGGTCACCGATGTCACGGAATCAGCCCCTCTGCACAGCTCGGCCGGCCACGTCATGGTCGTGACAGCGGTCTGCCTCGTCAAGACACCGCGTATGCCCGCCGACCTGTGCCGATGCGACACTGACCGGAGGATGGCCGGAACCCGGCGGCAGCGGTGGGGACGACGGAGGCGGACGATGGACGAGGCACGGGCACGGGACGTACTGGCGGCGGCGCGGGTGCTGCCCGGTGCGGACCGCGAGGCACGGCTGCTCGCCCTGGGCGAGAACGCGGTGTTCGCCGCCGGTGACCTGGTCGTCAAGGTCGGCCGTGACGCCGAGCTCCTCGACCGGGCGCGGCGCGAGCTGGACGTCGCCGGGTGGCTCGCTCAGGCCGGGGTGCCCGCGGTGCGCGCGGCCGAGCCGAAGCCACTGCTGGTGGACGGCCATCCGGTGACCGTGTGGCACCGGCTGCCGGACGCCGTGCGGCCCGCCGAGCCGCGGGATCTGGCCGAACTGCTGCGGGTCGTGCACGCCACGCCGCCTCCTCCCTTCGCGCTGGCGGGGCGTGATCTGCTGGGTGGTGTGGAGCGCTGGCTGCGACTCGCGGGGGACGCGGTCGATCCCGCGGACGCGGCGTATCTGCGCGAGCGGCGGGACGCGTTCGCCGCGCAGGCCGCCGCGCTGACGCCGCACCTGCCGCCCGGGGTGATCCACGGCGACGCGCTGCCGCGCAATGTGCACGTCGGGCCGGACGGGCCGGTCCTGGTCGACCTGGAGACGGTCTCCTCGGACCTGCGCGAGCACGACCTGGTGGTGATGGCCCTCTCCCACGACCGGTACGGACTCCCGGACGAGGCGTACGCGTCCTTCACCGAGGCGTACGGCTGGGACGTACGGGAGTGGGAGGGCTGCTCGGTGCTGCGCGGCGCGCGGGAGACGGCCAGTTGTGCGTGGGTGGCGCAGCACGCGCCGGGCAACCCGAAGGCGCTGGCCGAGTTCGAGCGGCGGGTGGCGTCCCTGCGGGACGGGGACGAGACCGTGCGCTGGTATCCGTTCTGAGGGCGGGGCGGTCTGCCTCAGGCCCGGTCGTCGGCCAACTCCCGCAGCGGCCACGCCCCGTCCACGAGGGCCGTGGTGTCGCCCTTGCCGCGCAGGAAGTTCTGGAAGTCCGCCGCCCACTCGGCGTACCACTCGATCTGGCGGTGGTGCAGGGCCGCCGGGCCGAGCATCGCGATCTTGGGGTGGCGCTCGGCTATCGCGCAGGCCAGACGGGCCGCCGCGAGGGCGTCGGCCAGCGCGTCGTGGGCGGAGCCGAGGACGATGCCGTACTCCGCGCAGACCGCTTCGAGGTTGCGTTTGCCGCGGCGGTAGCGGTCGACCCGGCGGTCGATGGTGTACGGGTCGATGACCGGGGCCGGGTCCACGCCGCCCAGCCGGTCGCGCAGGGACGGCAGGCCGTGGCGGCGCAGCTCGGCGGAGAGCAGGGTCAGGTCGAAGGCGGCGTTGTAGGCGACGACCGGCACGCCCGTCTTCCAGTAGGAGGTCAGGACGTCGGCGAGGGCGTCGGCGACCCGGTCGGCCGGTCCGCCCTCGGCGGCCGCCCGTTCGTTGCTGATGCCGTGCACCGCCACCGCGTCCTCCGGGATCGGCACCCCGGGGTCGGCCAGCCACTCCCGGCGCCCCATCGGCTCCCCGCCCCTGACCTCGATCACGGCCGCCGTGACGATGCGCGCCTCGCGCGGATCCGTGCCCGTCGTCTCCAGGTCGAAGCCGATCAGCAGCTCCCGGTGCCAGCCCATGGGCGGGCCCCCCTTCTCGTGGTGCGTTCCCCCAGTGGTCCCCACCTTCCCACGCACCACTGACAATCAGAGGACCGCGTTCCGTTCGCTCCCGCCCCGGCCCCCCGAACCGCCGCTCATCGGGGCACGGTTCACGACACCGGCCGCGAATCCGCCCACATCACCTCGAACTCCTCGCGATAGGTGGGGAAGAGGCCGCTTTCGTCGGGCTCGCCCGACTTGACCACCTTGCTGCCGTTGCGCAGGACGAAGACCGGTGCCTCCATGCCGCGCGTGCGGCGCAGGTAGTTCTGCACGACCGCGATGCCGTCCGCGCCGTCGCCGTCGACCAGGTACGCCGTGAAGCGGGGCGTCTCGTCGAAGACCTGGATCTCGAAGGCGCCCGGGTCGCGCAGCCGGGCCCGCACCCGGCGCATGTGCAGGATGTTCATCTCCACGGCCCGGCTGAGCTCGCCACGCTTGATGCCGAGTTCGCGCTCGCGCCGTTTGACCGCGCTGGAGGCCGGATTGAGGAACAGCAGCCGTACCCGGCAGCCGGACTCGGCGAGCCGGACCAGGCGGCGGCCGGAGAAGTTCTGCACGAGCAGGTTGAGGCCGATGCCGATGGCGTCGAGGCGGCGGGCGCCACCGAAGATGTCCTCGGCCGGGAACTGCCGCATCAGCCGCACCCGGTCCGAGTGGACGGCGACGACGTCGGCGTACCGGTCGCCGACCAGATCCTCGACCGCGTCCACCGGCAGCCGGCGCGCGGAGGGCACGTCACCGCCCGCGCCGAGCATCTCCAGCAGCCGGGCCGAGGCCCGCTCGGCCTGGTTCAGCACGGCCTCGGACAGCGCCCGGTTGCGGGAGACGACGTTGCGGGTCACCTCCAGCTCGTCCAGGGCCAGCTCGACGTCCCGCCGGTCGTCGAAGTAGGGCTCGAAGCAGGGCCAGTGCTGCACCATCAGCTCGCGCAGCTGCGGCAGGGTGAGGAAGGACAGCACGTTGTCGTCGGCCGGGTCGAGCAGGTAGCCCTTGCGGCGGCTGACCTCGCGCACGGCGACCGCGCGCTGCACCCACTCCTGGCCGGCGGGCCCGGCGGCGGCCACCACCCAGTCGTCGCCGTGGACGGGTTCGTAGACCGGCCGCAGCACGGCGGCCACGACCGCGCGCAGCCGCTGCTCGACGAGGTTCAGCCAGATGTAGGCCCGGCCGGCCCGCTGGGCACGGGTGCGCACCTCGCGCCAGGCATCGGCGTCCCAGTCCAGTTCCGGACCGATCGAGCCCGACGCGTCCATCGGCCGTGCCAGGGACACGGCACCGGTCGGGACGTCTGTGGAGTTCCCCTCGTGACCCTCGTCACCAGGGGGCAGCTCCAGCCCTCCCGAGCCCACCCGCGCACCGCCTTCCGCTCCCCTGAGCACTCCCCTTGTCAACGATCAAGGAAGGGTACTCCGGGAGCGGTCGACGGTGCAGCCCGATGGGCAGCATCGTTCTCAACGGCCCGGCCGCCGGGGCCCGTTCCGCCGACCGGGCCCGTCCCAAGTGAGCGGATCGATGGCGGTGGCGCCGATCGTGCTTGGCGCAGCCGTGACCCGGGTACCTGGTGGTGGGTCCCGGGACGATCTCGTAGGAGCGCGCGTGTCCGTCCTTGTTCTCGCCGGTCGCGCCGGCCACCGCCGGCGGCGGTTCTCGGGGCGGCCTTCTTCGCACACATCGTCCCCCGCTCCCCCACAGCCCCGGCAGTATGTTTTGGCCCCGTCGGTTCGGCATATCTCGTATGCACTGGTCACTCGGTAGGAGGGACATAAGTCATAGGGGGTCCCCCCACTTTCGGGGAGACTCGGGGGCCAAGGCGTCCCCACCGGCGCCGTACACCTGAAAGAGTCGTATCCATGCAGGTCTGGCCTGGCGAGGCGTATCCACTCGGTGCCACGTATGACGGCGCCGGTACCAATTTCGCGGTCTTCACGGAGGCCGCGGACCGAGTAGAGCTGTGTCTGCTGCACGACGACGGCTCGGAGACGGCGATCGAGCTCCGCGAGAGCGACGCGTTCGTCCGGCACGCGTACGTGCCCGGGATCATGCCCGGGCAGCGGTACGGGTTCCGGGTGCACGGTCCGTACGCACCGGAGCACGGGCTGCGGTGCAATTCCGCGAAACTGCTGCTCGATCCGTACGCACGTGCGATCAGCGGATCCGTCCGCTGGGGCGAGGAGGTCTACGGCTACCACTTCGACGATCCCGACCGGCGCAACGATCTCGACTCGGCGCCGCACATGATGACCTCGGTCGTGGTCAATCCCTACTTCGACTGGGGCGACGACCGGCGTCCGCGCACCGAGTACCACCACACGGTGCTCTACGAGGCCCACGTCAAGGGCCTCACGATGCGCCACCCGGGGCTCCCGGAGGAGCTGCGCGGCACCTACGCGGCCCTCGCGCACCCAGCGATCATCGAGCACCTCACCGAGCTCGGCGTCACCGCGCTGGAGCTGATGCCCGTGCACCAGTTCGTGAACGACCACCGCCTGGTCGACATGGGCCTGAACAACTACTGGGGCTACAACACCATCGGCTTCTTCGCCCCGCACAACGCCTACGCGTCCTGGGGCGACCGGGGCCAGCAGGTGCTGGAGTTCAAGTCGGCCGTGAAGGCGCTGCACGAGGCCGGGATCGAGGTGATCCTCGACGTGGTCTACAACCACACCGCCGAGGGCAACCACCTGGGCCCGACCCTGTCCTTCAAGGGCCTGGACAACCCACGCTACTACCGGCTGACGGACGACCCCCGCTACTACATGGACACGACAGGGACGGGAAACTCCCTGCTCATGCGGTCCCCGCACGTGCTCCAGCTGATCATGGACTCGCTGCGGTACTGGGTCACGGACATGCACGTCGACGGGTTCCGCTTCGACCTGGCCGCGACGCTGGCCCGGCAGTTCCACGAGGTGGACCGGCTGTCGTCGTTCTTCGACCTGGTGCAGCAGGACCCGGTGGTCTCCCAGGTGAAGCTGATCGCCGAGCCGTGGGACGTGGGCGAGGGCGGCTACCAGGTGGGGAACTTCCCGCCGCTGTGGACGGAGTGGAACGGCAAGTACCGGGACACCGTGCGGGACCTGTGGCGGGGCGAGCAGCGCACCCTCGCGGAGTTCGCCTCCCGGCTGACCGGCTCCTCCGACCTGTACCAGGACGACGGGCGCCGCCCGCTGGCCTCGATCAACTTCGTGACCTGCCACGACGGCTTCACCCTGCACGACCTGGTGGCCTACAACGACAAGCACAACGAGGCCAACGGCGAGGACAACCGCGACGGCGAGAGCCACAACCGGTCCTGGAACTGCGGCGCCGAGGGCGAGACCGACGACCCGGACGTGCTGCGGCTGCGGGCCCGGCAGATGCGCAACTTCATCGCCACGCTGATGCTGTCCCAGGGCGTGCCCATGATCAGCCACGGCGACGAGTTCGCCCGCACCCAGCGCGGCAACAACAACGCCTACTGCCAGGACAACGAGCTGGCCTGGGTGGAGTGGCCCGAGGAGACGGAGGACGGCGGCGAGGGGGGCCTGAGCAGGGAGCTGCTGGGCTTCACGCGCGCGATGGTGTGGCTGCGCCGCAACCACCCGGTCTTCCGCCGCCGGCGCTTCTTCCACGGGCGGCCGGTGGAGGGCACGCACGACGACCTGTCCGACATCGCGTGGTTCACCCCGGACGGCCGGGAGATGACCCAGCGGGACTGGGACTCGGCGCAGGCCTCGGCGCTGACCGTGTTCCTCAACGGCAACGCGATCTCGGAGCCGGGAGCACGCGGGGAGCGCATCACGGACGACTCGTTCCTGCTGATGTTCAACGCCTCCCCCAAGCCGCTGGAGTTCGTCGTCCCGGTCAACCACGGGCGCCAGTGGGAGGTCGTGGTCGACACGGCGCTGCCGCAGGGCGTGCCGTCGGACACCGGCCCGAAGGTGCAGGCCGGGGACCGGCTGACCCTCGCCGACCGGAGCATGACCGTGCTCCAGCGGCCCGTGTAGCCGCCGCGCGGCCGCAGGAGCGTGCCGCCGCGCGTCGCCCGGTGAGAGCCACTCGTCCGGGCGACGCGCGGCGCACCCGGAGGGCTCCGGGGGCACGAACCGCCGCGGGGCGGGTACGTACGTCTCCATGACACCTGAGCGACCTGACCCGGTGGTGCCCACGGCCACGTACCGGCTGCAGCTGCAGCCCGACTTCCCGTTCGGAGCAGCCGCGGCCGTCGTGCCGTACCTGGCCTCGCTCGGGGTCTCCCACCTGCACCTGTCCCCCGTCCTGGAGGCGGTGCCCGGCTCGACGCACGGCTACGACGTCGTCGACCACGCGCGCGTGCGCGAGGAGCTGGGCGGCGAGGACGGACTGCGGGCGCTGGCCCGTACGGCGGGCGAGCACGGGCTCGGCCTGGTGGTGGACATCGTCCCGAACCACATGGCCATGTCACCGCGCCACAACCGGGCCCTGTGGGAGGTGCTGCGCGAGGGCCCGAAGTCGCCGTACGCCCGCTGGTTCGACATCGACTGGGAGGCCCAGGACGGCCAGGTGCTGCTGCCGGTGCTCGGCGGGCCCGTGGGCGAGGTGCTCGACGACCTGCGCGTCGACGGGGACGTCCTGCGCTACCACGACCACGTCTTCCCGCTGCGCGAGGGCACCGAGGACCTGCCGCTGCCGCACCTGCTGGACGCGCAGTGGTACCGGCCCGTGTGGTGGCGGCTGGCCCGGACCGAGCTCAACTACCGGCGGTTCTTCAGCATCTCGGAGCTCATCGGGGTGCGGGTGGAGGACCCCGAGGTCTTCGAGGCCACCCACGACAAGATCCTCCAGCTGCTGCACGAGGGCGTGATCGACGGGCTGCGCATCGACCACCCGGACGGGCTCGCCGACCCCGACGGCTACCTGCGCCGGCTGCACGAGGCGACCGGCGGGCGCTGGACGGTCGTGGAGAAGATCCTGGCCGACGGCGAGCACCTCCCGGCCTCCTGGCCCGTCGCGGGCACCACCGGCTACGACGCCCTGCGGCACGTGGACGGCGTCTTCACGGACCCGGCCGGTTTCGGGGAGCTGCTCGGTCAGTACCGGCGCTTCGCGGCCCCGCAGACGGACCGGGGCGGGCAGTGGGACGCGACGGTGCGGCGCGCGGCGTACAAGGTGCTCACGCACGAGCTGGCGACCGAGACGGAGCGGCTGACGCGGGTCGCGACCCGGCTGTGCGCGACCTCGCCGGAGCCCGCGCTGCGCGACCGCGCCCCCTGGGCGCTGCGCACCGCGTTGCAGGAGCTGCTGGTCCGGATGGAGGTCTACCGGCCCTACGAGTCCGTCGACGCGGCGTCCGTGGTCACCGAGGAGGCCGCGGCCGAGGCCCGGGGCGCCTTCGCGGTGCCGGAGGAGGCCGGTGCGGTCGACGTCGTACGCGATCTGGTGCTGGGGCGGTACGGCGACGGGCCCGCCCAGCTGGAGTTCCGCACGCGGTTCGCGCAGACCTCGTCGGCGCTGCGGGCGAAGTCCGTCGAGGACACGGCGTTCTACCGGTACGTGCCGCTGCTGTCGGCGACCGAGGTGGGCGGGAACCCGGGTGCTCCCGCGCTGACGCCCGAGGAGTTCCACGGGTACTGCGCGCGCGTGCAGCGCGACTGGCCGTCGACCGGGACGGTGGCCTCGACGCACGACACCAAGCGCAGCGCCGACGTCCGGGCCGCGCTGCACGTGCTCACCGAGTGCCCGGACCGGTGGGCGGACGTCCTCGCCGAGGTGACCCGCTCCGGCGAGGGCGTGCCGGACGCGCAGCTGGCGTGGGCGGCCTGGCAGACGGTCTTCGGGCTGGGCCCGGCCGACGGGACCGCCGAGCGGGTGCAGGGCGCGCTGCTGAAGCACGTGCGCGAGGCGGGCCTGTTCACCAGCTGGACCGAGCAGGAGCCGCCGTACGAGGAGGCGGTGGCGCGGTTCGTGGCGGCCGGGCCGTGCGGGGCGCCGGGTGAGCGCGTCGCCGCGTTCCGGGAGTCGCTCGCCCCGCACATCCGGGCCAACGTGCTGGGCACGGCCCTGGTGCAGCTGACCATGCCGGGCGTCCCGGACGTGTACCAGGGCACGGAGGCCGAGTACCGGGCCCTGGTCGACCCGGACAACCGGCGGGCGGTGGACTTCCCGCCCGCGGACGACGGGGGCACGTCCGGCGAGAAGGCCGCGGTGACGCGGGCCGCGCTGGGACTGCGGGCGCGGCTCCCCGGCGCGTTCGGCGACACGGCCACGTACATGGCGCTGCCGGCTCAGGGCCCGGCGTCCGGGCACTGCCTGGCGTTCGCCCGCTCGGGTGAGGTGGTGACGGCCGTGACCCGGCTGTCTCTGCGGCTCGCCGAGGCGGGCGGCTGGCGGGACACCACGCTGCCGCTGCCGCCGGGCCGCTGGGCGGACGTACTGGAGCCGGGCCGGGAATTCACGGGGCGGGCACGCCTGGCGGAACTGTTCGCGGCCCGGCCGGTGGCTCTGCTGCAGAAGACGGGCGACTGACCCGGGCGACCGCGGGGGCCCTAGGGGCATCCCTCCGTACCCCGCGCCGAGGGCCGCCGGGCATCCCTCCGTACCCCGCGCCGCGCCGCCGGGCCCGGTCCGTACTCCGCGCCGCCGGGCCCCGGTCCGGGCGCGCGGCGCCGGGCCCGGACGCGCGGCGCCGGACGGAGGCCGGCCCCGGCGGGCCAGTGCTTCCGGGCGCCCCCGGGAGCCTCCCCCGTCGCGCCCTTGACACCGCACCATGGCCGTGGGGTACTGCCAGGGCGAACTCGGGCGGATGTGACGGGGGTGAGTGTCCTGCCGGAGCTGCGCTACCCGACGGTGACCGAACAGGTCCGCGCTGCCCGCGCGTTGACCGCACAGCGTCCCGGCGTGTGCACCCTGCGCCAGGTGGGCGCCTCACGGGCCGGCCGGCCGCTGCACCTGCTGTCCGTGGGCCGGGCCCGCCGCGCCGTGCTGGTGGTCGCGGGCGCCCACGCCAACGAGCCGACCGGCTCCTGCACGCTCCTCGCGCTCGCCCGGCGCGTGCTGGAGCAGCGGGAGCTGCGCGACGGCATCTCCTGGCACTTCCTGCTGTGCGCCGACCCGGACGGGGCGAGTCTGCACGTGACGCCGGCGCCGCGCAGCCTGTTCGACTACCACCTCGGCTTCTTCCGGCCCGCGGGCCCGGAGCAGCCCGAGTGGGCGCCGTCCGTGCTGCCGCCCGACCGGCTGCCGCCCGAGACCCGGGCGCTGACCGGGGTCATCGACGAGCTGCGTCCGTATCTCCAGGTGACCCTGCACGGCACGGACCTCGGCGGCAGCTGGGTGCAGCTCACCAAGGACGTGCCCGGGCTGGCCGAGCCGTTCGCCAAGTCCGCGGCGGAACTGCACATCCCGGTGGAGACCGGCGCCTCGGACGCCGCGGGCTGGCCCGCCTCGGGGCCGGGCGTGCACGTGATGCCCGCTCCGGGGATCGGCCCGGCCTACCCGAGCCTGCCGGACGACGCACGGCACAGCACCTGGTTCCACGCCCACCGCTACGGCGGCCTGACCGCCGTGGTCGAGGTGCCGATGTGGGCGAGCGACCTGGTGGACGACCCGGCTCCGCACCCGGCCCCGGCGGCGGCGCTCGGGCGGCTCGCGCGCCGGCTGCAGCGCGACGCGCTGGAGGTGACGCGCGTGCTGGACGGCGCGCTGCCCCGGCTGGCGGAGCTGGACGGGCCGTTGCTGCGGGCCGCGCGGTGGGGCCTGGAGCTGGTGCCGGGGCTCGCGGCCGACCTGGCGCACACCCCGCCCGCCGACCGGACGATGGCCTACGTGGGCAGTGTGGACGCGTTCGCGCGGCGCGTGCCCCTGCGGGCGGCGGCCATGCTGCGGCGGGTGCTGCGCGGGACCGACGAACGGGCGGCGAAACAGCTGGAGCACCTCGTGGCGACCTGGAGCGACGCCTTCGCGGAGCGTTTCCGGGCCCGCTGGGTACCCCTGGAGAACCAGGTCGAGCACCAGACCCGGACGGTGGTCGCGGCCGCGCTGCACGCGCGCGAGAAGACCGGCTAGACCTGGGGCGTCATCCCCGCCGCGTCGGCGCCGCCGCCCCGGACCGCCACCCCTGGCTCCCCCGTGCCGGAGCCCGCGTGCGGGAGCCGCCCGGCGAGTTCGAACGCCGACAGCACCACCCGCGCCTGGTACTCCGCCTGGCGGGCGACCGGGATCCAGCGCGCTCCGCAGCCGTCGCGGTAGTCGGCGCACCACGCGTCGATCAGCCGGTCCAGCTCCGGCAGCACCCCGGCCGGATCGTGACCGGCGGCCCGTACGAGCTGGTGGAGCAGTCCGGCGGTGCGCAGGGCCAGGCGCCGCCCGGAGATGCGCAGGGCGGCCAGGTGGGCGCTGCCGAGGGACGGCAGGGGCCGGGCCGTGCCGGTGTCGGGGTCCCAGGCGTCGGCGAGGCCGGGGCAGACCAGGAGGTAGTCGTCCACCGGGGCGAGCAGGCGCGCCGCGTCGCGTGCGGTGTCCAGGTGCGGGCGGATCCGGGCCAGCAGGCGCCGCAGGAGGTCCGTGTCGTGGCGCAGGGTCCCGCTGACGGCCCGCAGCACCGCGTCCCGGTCCCCGGGCGGGGCGTCGTCCGCCACGGCCGCCACGCCCCACATGGGCGCCTCGACGACCGCGGTGACGGTGCCGTGCCGGTGCGGGTGGAACCACGTCGACTCGACGGCGGCCTCGGTGATGGCGGCGGCCAGGGAGGCCCGGCGCGGCGGCGGGATGCGGTAGACGGCGGGGCCGAGGCCCGGCCAGTACAGCGCGTCGTAGGCGCCGAGTTCGCGGGGGATGCCGAGCCGGGCGGCGATGCGGGCGAGGCGCCGGTCGAGGCCGGGCAGGTCGTGGGTGAGCTCGACGAAGCCGCCTCCGACGTCGACGCCGTGCAGGGAGCACTGCAGGAACGGCCGCAGTTCGTCCTGGACGTCGAGGAGGGCGCGGGTCTCCGGCAGGGCGGCGGCGGCCGCGCCGTCGGGCAGCCATTCGGGCTGTTCCAGGAAGCCGGGCCGGAAGAAGTTCCGGAAGTACCGGCCGAGGGTGTAGGGGCCGGTCAGCCAGCCCTCGTTGCGGCGCAGGCCGTCCGGGTCGAGGCTGAGCAGCAGGTTCCAGGTGGCGCCCGCGCCCTCGGTCAGCCGCGGGTCGGCCAGGGCACGCTCGGCCAGGCGCAGCACGGTGGCGCCGCCCACGGGTTCGTTGGCGTGGGGTCCGGCGACGACCAGGGCCTGGCGGTCGCCGTGCCCGACGGACAGCAGCCACAGGGGCGTGCCCGCGCGGGACGTCCCGACCCGGCGCAGCCGGGCGTCACGGGGGTGGCGGGCGACGAGCGCGGCGGCCCGGGCGCCCAGTTCGTCGACGGTCGGGTAGCGCGGGAGAGGCGGCAGGGCACACCTCCGATGCGGCGCCGACGGTTCACCCCGAGTGCAGGGCGTACGCACAGTCAGTCACGACTTGGGAGGTACGTCAACACCGTGCGACACAAAGGGATTTCGGCCACTCCGGAAGGATCGACGGCCGGTCAACCCCAGGCCAGAGCTGAGAGGGGGCGTGCTTTTCGGTCAGGTGGCGGACAGCCGGAACAGCATGTGCCCGAAGCCGACCTGGTCGCCCTCGCGGACGACGGCCGCGCCGACGACCCGGCGTCCGTTCACGGTGGTGCCGTTGGTGGAGCCCAGATCGCGCAGGACCCACAGGCCGCCCTGGTGGCGCAGTTCGGCGTGGACGCGGGAGACCGTCTCGTGGTTGAGGCGCAGCCCGCTGGCGGGGTCGCGGCCTATGCGCAGCGGATGGCCGTGGGCCGGGTGCGGCAGCAGCAGCTTGGGCAGCCGCTCGGCCTGCCAGGCGCGGCGCAGCCGTACGGTGAAGCCGGAGACCGCCTCGACGGAGCCGAACAGCAGGCGGGAGAAGCGGCTCTCGGTGGGCAGATCGGCGGTGAGCACCGCGAGCTCGTCCGGGCGGCGTGCGGCGAGCGCCAGTTCCATGCGGCGGATGAACGTGTCGTGGGACAGGCGGCCCACGGCGACGCCGTCACGCAGCACCCGCAGCGCCTTGTCGCGCTCCGCGTCGGAGAGCCGCGCGGGGTAGGTGTGGAACTCGAAGGACGACGTCACGCTCGTGATTGTCGGGCAGCGCGGCCGGGCTGTCCAGGAAACGGGAAAACGCCCGCCACGCGCCCGTACCCGGTGAGACCCGCCGCAAAAGGGTGGATGCACCGGCGGATTGATCTCGTTTGACGCACCATGGACGGGCTACATCACGGTGAGCAGACGAAGGGGAACCGTCCGTGCAGTTCGAGGTGTGGGCACCGCAGGCCGGCCGAGTGACGCTCCAGTGCGACGGCGTCACGCACGCGTTGGAGCGCGATCCGGAACGGGCGGGGTGGTGGTGGGGCGAGGCGGAGGCGCGCGACGGGTCCCGGTACGGCTTCGCGCTGGACGACGGGCCGGTGCTGCCCGATCCGCGCTCGCGCCGCCAGCCGGACGGCCCGGACGGGCTGAGCGCCGTCGTCGAGCACGAGCGCCACACCTGGCGCGTGCCCTGGCGGGGGCGGCCCCTGGCCGGGGCGGTGCTGTACGAACTGCACGTGGGGACGTACACGCCCGAGGGCACGCTGGACGCGGCCGCCGCGCGGCTCGGTCATCTCGCCGAACTGGGCGTCACGCACGTGGAACTGATGCCGCTCACCCCCTTCCCGGGCACCCACGGCTGGGGTTACGAGGGCGTCTGTCTGTGGGCGGTGCACGAGCCGTACGGCGGGCCCGAGGCGCTGAAACGCTTCGTCGACCGGGCCCACGAACTCGGGCTGGGCGTCGTCCTCGACGTGGTGCACAACCACTTCGGCCCGTCCGGCAACTACCTGCCCGTCTTCGGGCCGTATCTCACGGACACGCACCACACGCCCTGGGGTGCCGCGGTCAATCTGGACGCGCCCGGCTCGGACGAGGTGCGCGCGTTCCTGATCGGCAGCGCGCTGGCGTGGCTGCGGGACTACCGGCTGGACGGGCTGCGGCTGGACGCGGTGCACGCGCTGGTCGACACGCGCGCGCTGCACTTCCTGGAGGAGCTGTCGACGGCCGTGGACGCCCTGGCCGCCGAGGTGGAGCGGCCGCTGTTCCTGGTGGCCGAGTCGGATCTGAACGACCCGCGGCTGATCACCGCCCGTGCCGAGGGGGGCCTCGGGCTGCACGCGCAGTGGAACGACGACTTCCACCACGCCCTGCACACGGTGCTGACCGGCGAGGCCCAGGGCTACTACGCCGACTTCGCGCGCGCTTCCCTCGGCGGGCTCGCCAAGACCCTCACCGGCGGCTACTTCCACGACGGGTCCTACTCCAGCTTCCGCGAGCGTCACCACGGGCGGGCCCTGGACCGCACCCGGGTCGCCGGGCACCGGCTGCTGGGCTACAGCCAGACCCACGACCAGGTCGGCAACCGCGCCCAGGGCGACCGCCTTTCGGCCCTGCTCTCCCCCGGGCTGCTGGCCTGTGCGGCCACGCTCGTGCTGACCGCGCCGTTCACGCCGATGCTCTTCATGGGCGAGGAGTGGGCGGCGGGCACGCCCTGGCAGTTCTTCACGGACCACACCGACCCGGAACTGGCGGACGCCGTACGCCGGGGCCGGCGGCGGGAGTTCGCGGCGCACGGCTGGAAGGAGGAGGACGTCCCCGACCCGCAGGACCCGGCGACCCGGGACCGCTCCTGCCTGGACTGGTCCGAGCCGGAACGCGAGCCCCACGCACGCATGCTGGACTGGTACCGCCGGCTCCTCGCCCTGCGTCACGAGCAGCCCGACCTGACCGATCCGGACCTCGCCGACACGAAGGTGGCCCACGACGAGGAGCGGCGCTGGCTGGCCTTCCGGCGCGGGGACGTCCTCGTGGCGGTGAACCTGGCCCCGGAGCCGGCCGAGCTGCCGCTGGGGGTGCCCCACGCGCGCGTGCTGGCCGCCTGGGAGCCGGTGGAGCCCCCCGGGGCGGACGGCGTGGTGCGGCTGCCCGGGGAGTCGGCCGTGGTGCTGCTGCAGGAGTGAGCCGGCCGGGACGGGTCACAGGGCGTCGTCGGTGGCGCCCAGGTCCGTCACCCGCTCCAGCAGGATCGGCTCCCAGGCGTGGCGCAGCCGGGTGCGCGGCAGGGTGAGGTCCTTGGCGGTGAGGACCTCGGCGAGGCCGACGAGGGCGTCGCAGCGGGCGAGCCAGAGGCCGCGCAGGCAGGGCCGGGCGCCGTAGCCGGCGAGGGTGGCGGCGCGCACGGCGGCGGGCGCGCCCACGGCGAGGGCGAGGCCCGCGATGTCCTCGGCCGGGTCGCCGACCACCGCCCCGGACCAGCCGAGGACGCCCCGCACCCGCCCGTCCGCGCCGACCACGAGGTGTCCCGCCGTCAGGGCGTGGTGGGTGAGGACCGCCGAGCCGGGCTGGGCGGCCAGCTGGGCCGCGGCGGGCGGGGTGAGCCGGTGCAGCCGGGCGGCGTCGAACTCGTCGGCCTCGTCGAGGCGTTGGGCGGCGCGTACGGCGGCCCGGCGCAGCGTCTCCAGTGAGCGGGGCGCGACGCGCGGCACGCCGAGGGGCTCGGCCTGGCGCACCGGCACCTCGCGCAGGCCGGTGAGCAGCCCCGCCAGGTCGGCCTCGCCGACGGCGGACACGTCGTGCCGTTCGCCCGATCCGCCGGGCAGCCTGGTGTCGAGCGTGTAGACCAGCCCGGGTGCCCACTCGCCGTGCGCCACGCTGGCCGGGACCGCCACCGGGAGGTGCGGGCGGACGAGGTCGCGCAGGCGCAGTTCGCGGCGCCGGCGCACGGTGGCCTCCCGGTCGGCCGCCAGGCGCAGCACGTGGCGGGTGCCGACCCACCAGGTGGTGGGTTCGGCGTCCTCGGTGGCGGGCCTGAGGTCCGGGCCGCCGTCCCGCGCGGTGCCCCCGCCTCGCTCGCCGGACGCGCCGGTCCGGCCGGCCCTGCCCTGTCCGCCGTCCTTGAGCAGGGATCGGACCAGCCGGCGGACGGTGTCCTCGGTGGGGGTGGGTGCCTGGGTCATGGTCGCGCCGTTGCCGTTCGTCAGGCGTGCGGGGGACATCGGTGGCCTCACTCCACTATGACCAGCTCGCGGGTGGTGTCGTTCAGCCGCCGCCCGCCGTCCTCGGTGACGGTGACGATGTCCTCGATGCGCACGCCGAACCGGCCGGGCAGGTAGATGCCGGGTTCCACGGAGAAGCACATGCCGGGCACGAGCGGCTGCTCCTCGCCCTCGATCATGTACGGCGGCTCGTGGGTGGTGACGCCGATGCCGTGGCCGGTGCGGTGGATGAAGTACTCGCCGTAGCCGGCGTCGGCGATGACGGCGCGGGCGGCCCGGTCGACGTCCTGGCAGGCGGCTCCCGGCCGCACCGCGCGGAATCCGGCCTCCTGGGCCGCGCGCACCACGTCGTGCACCCGGCGTTCCTCGTCGGTGGGCGCGCCGACGTGGACGGTGCGGGAGGTGTCGGAGCCGTAACCGTCCCGCAGGCCGCCGAAGTCGAGGACGACCATGTCGCCGCGTGCGATGACCCGGTCGCCGGCCTCGTGGTGGGGGTTGGCGCCGTTCGGGCCCGAGGCGACGATGGTGAAGTCGACCTGCTCGTGGCCGTGCCGGCGCAGCAGCCGGTCGAGGTCCGCGGCCACTTCGGACTCCCGGCGGCCGGCGAAGGGGACCAGGCGGATCTCCTCGAACGCGGCGTCGGCGGCGGCCCCCGCGGCCGCCATGAGCTCCAGTTCGGCCGCGTCCTTGACGGCGCGCAGCATGGGCAGGGCCTCGGTGAGCGAGGCGTAGGAGCTGCCCGGCAGGGCCCGCCGCAGGGCGAGCAGGTGCAGGGCCCAGGCGTTGTCGCTGATCCCGAAGCGGCCTGCGGGGTCGAGTAGCGCGGCGGTGGCGGCGTAGGGGTCCTTGCCGTCGGTCCAGTCGCGCAGGGTCAGGGCCGGTGCGCCGGCGGCCTCCAGCGCGTCGGGGGCCTCCAGCGCGGGGACGACGAGGACGGGGTCCTGCCCGGCGGCGAGGACCAGCAGCGTGAGCCGCTCGGTGACCGCCGGGGGCGTGTATCCGGTGAGCCAGACGAGATCCGGCCCGGGGGCGACGAGGAGGCCCGCGAGCCCGGCCTCGGCGGCGGTCCGCGCGGCGCGCTCCATGCGGGCCCGGTAGTCGTCGGCGGTGAAGGACGCGGCCGTGCTTCCGGTCATCCGGGCCTCCCAGGACGGACGAAGGGGCTACGGGCAGCATCCTGCCCGGCCGGAGGGGGCGGCGCGAGCCGTCTGCGGGCTTTCACCCCGGCAGCACCCCTAACGGAAGCACGTTGCTCAGCCATTAGTTCTAATGCTTGGATGCAGTCACACCATTAATCATTCGAACGAGGGGGCGTACGACCGTGCTCGTACTCGCACACATCAGCGATCTGCATCTCGACGGGAGCGCGCGGGCGACGGAGCGCGCCCGGCGGGTGCGCGACCTGCTGTGGCGGCTGCCCGGCCGGGTGGACGCGCTGCTGGTGACCGGGGACATCGCGGACCACGGCACGGAAGCGGAGTACGAGGAGGCCGCCGGCCTGCTGGGCCTGCGCGACGGCGACGCCCCGTTCCCGGTGCTGACCTGCCCGGGCAACCACGACAGCCGCGCGCCCTACCGCAAGGCGCTGCTCGGCCGGCCGGGGAGCGGGGAGCCGGTCGACAGCGTGCACGTCTTCGACGACGCCGCCGTGCTGATGTGCGACTCCAGCGTCCCGGGCAGCGACGACGGGGAGCTCGCGGACGAGACCTACGACTGGATCGAGGCGACCCTCGACGAACTCGACGGCGATCTGCCGGCCCTGCTCGCCTTCCACCACCCGCCGGTGGCGCTGCACCACCCCCTGCCCGACGCGTACCGGCTGCGGGACCCGGGCCGGCTGGCCCGGCTGCTGGAGCGCCGGCCCGAGATCGCCGGTCTGCTCACCGGCCACGCCCACACCCCCGCGGCGACCTGGTTCGCGGGCCGGCCGCTGGTCGTCGGGCCGGCAGTGACATGGACGCTGCGGCTGCCCTGGGAGGGCGAGCAGGCCGCGGACCGCGACGCGCCGCCCGGGCTGGCCTTCCACGTCCTGGACGACGCGGGGCGGCTGACCAGTCACTTCCGGGTCGTCACCTGACGGTGGGACGCACGAGGCGGGACCGGCGCGGACGACCGGGGCGGCACCGGCACACCACCGCGGCTCAGGTGACCAGCGCCGGTACGACCGTCACCTGTTCGTAGCCGCCGCCGCGGTGCCGCACCGTCAGCCTCACCTCCCGCCCGGGGCGGGCCCGGGCCACGGCCCGCACCAGGTCGTCGGCCGTGTCGATCCGGGTCGTGCCGAAGTTCAGCAGGACGTCGCCGCGCACCAGGCCCGCCTGCTGCACCGGGCCGGGGACGTGGAGCCCGACGACCACGGCCCCGGGGCCGCGCGCGTCCATGACCTGCACCCCGAGTGTCACGGCGGCGGGCCCGGGCGCGGACGCGGCGGAGCCGGCCGGCGAGGGGCGGGTGAGCGGGGGCGTGTGCCGCCCCCGCGGATCGAGGAGGCCGCCCTGGCCGGTCACGGTGGCGCCCATCGCCCCGAGGCCGATCCCGGACAGCACCAGGACGGCACCGGCGAAGGCGGCGAGCAGCACGTTGAGCAACCGCCGCCCGCGCCGCCGGGCGGCGTGCGGACGCCGCCGCGGCGGCCCGGACCCCGTCGCCGGTGACGGCTCGGGCTCCTGACCCGGCATCGGCTTGGGTCGCAGCGCGGTCTGTTCCATGGCTCGCCTCCGGGTGGTGCCGATCGCCTCCGGCGGGTGCCGGAACGATCTCGGCAGGTGCTCTACCCGGCCCGTCGGCGGCCGACGAGCCACGAACGAGTGAGACTGACCGGCGCGGTCCGGTGCGTCAGCCGGGGTGCCCCTCCCCGTGACCGCCATGGGCCCCGCCGTGGTCGAACCTCAGCACCGGGGCGGGCATCACGACGAAGGGCCGCATCATGCCCATGTCCTCGTGCTCCAGCAGATGGCAGTGGTACATGAACCGGCCGTGCGCGCCGTCGAACTTCCCCATGACGCGCAGCATCTGGTCGCCCGGCACCCGGAAGACGTCCTTCCAGCCGCGCTCGTTGGGCGCGAGCGGGACGCGGGTGCCCGGGTCGTGGCGGATCGGCGTGCGGGTGCCGCCCACCGCCGGGTCGAAGCCCGACACGTCGTACGCGTCCCGGCCGAGCAGCTGGAAGTCGGCCAGGTGGATGTGCATCGGGTGGACGATGGGCGCGAGGTTGAGGAAGCTCCACTGCTCGTGGCTGCCCTCGGCGATGGTGTAGCCGAGGGCGTCGTTGAACGTCCGTGCCGTGCGCCGGTACGTCCTGGTCGTGCCGTCCGGGCCGGTGATCTGGATGATGCCGTCGGTGGGGACGCGGACGTCGTGCGGGTGCTCCACCTCCGTCATCTCCCACATCTCGGGGTGCCCGCCCGCGCCCTTGGTGGCGGGCGGGGTGAGGACGACCAGGCGGTGGCCGTGCCCGATGTCGTGGGTGAGGCGGCGGAAGGAGCCGGAGAGCACCGGCGGCAGCTCGAAGGTGTCCGGCTCGCGGGTCTCCCGGATCCGGAACTCCATGACGGCCGGGTACGGCACGTCTCCCGCCGGGTCCGGCACGCCGGGCGGCTGGTTGCGGCCCTTGTTGACCAGCCGCAGCGTGCGGCCCGCCAGTCCCCGGAAGTCGGCCAGCAGGTCGAAGCGTTCGGCCGGGGCCGCGGTCAGGGCCGGCAGCGCCGCGTCGAAGTCGACGGGGACGGGGCGCGGCAGCAGCCCGCCGTCGCTGCCGATCTGGTGCAGCACGCCCGGCACCGGGTGGTCGTCCTCGTCGACGAGGACGAGGTCGTAGATGCGCGCGTTGGAGGCGTTGACCAGCCGGAACCGGTACCAGCCGGCGTCCGCGTCCAGGTAGGGCCAGATACGGCCGTTGACCGTGGAGTACGGGCCGGTGAACGGGAGGGAGACCGGTTTGCCCGTCTCCGGGTTCGCGTCCTGGACGATGACGGTCTTGTGCAGCAGCCGGCCGTTGAGCCGGCCGTCCTCGTCGGTGTCGAGGTTGCGGTCGGCCAGCAGCAGCGGGATCTCCCGCGCGCCGGACGGGAGGTGGAGGGCGTCCTCCTCGTCGTCCCGCACGAGGTAGGTGCCGTACAGGCCCGCCATCACGTTCCACCGCGTGATGTTCATGGCGTGGTCGTGGTACCACCACTGCACCGCCGGGTGGTCGTTCGGGTACTCGGAGAGCTGGGCGTCGCCGAAGGCGACCGCGTTGTCGGCCCAGCCGTCGTTGCCGCCGCCCGTCTGCGCGCCGTGCAGGTGGGTCACGGACCAGGCGGGCAGGGCGGCGACGTCCTTGTTCGGCGCGGCCCCGTCGCGGCCCGGCTCGGTGCTCGACTGGGGGCGGCCGTCCCGGCGCAGCTTCACCTCCACGGAGGTGACCGGGTACTCGCCGTCCTTCGGGATGCGGTTGGTCCAGGCGATGCGCACCCGCTGCCCGCGCCGCACCTCGATGGTCGGGCCGGGCACCTGCCCGTCGTAGCCCCACATCAGGGTCGGCGGGAGGTGCGGGTGCAGGCGCACCCAGGCCGGGCGCAGGGCGATCTCGGTCTCGCGCAGCAGGTCGCCGCCCGCCGGGCGCAGGACGGGCGGGACGGGCAGCGGCGCGACGTACGGCGTCAGTTCGGCCGGCGCGGGTGCCGGGGCCTGTGCCCCGGGCTCCGTACGGGCGCCGGGCCTTTCGATGATGTCGGTCAAGGTGGATCCCCCGTGTGGTGCTCGTCTGTTTCCCTTGCACACGGAAAGACCCCCGACGCGCCGCCGGGGGTTCCGTCATGTCCCGTTCCGGGATGATCCGGCTGGAAAACGCCGCCTCAGCCGAGGGCGGGCACGGGCAGGGCGGGCGGCCGGCCGGGCAGGAAGCCGTGGGCCCGCCGGGACAGCCACGCGTCCTTGTAACGGTCCACCTGCCGGTGCCAGTTGAGGATGCCGGACAGCCAGTTGCGCAGGTCGGCCACATAGGTGCCCATGGCCGCCCGCGCCTCCTTCGAGAGCCCGAAGTCGTCGTACAGGATGGGCAGTTCATGGGCCACCACGTGCTCGAACTGCCGCATGCGCTGGCTCATCAGGTCGTGCACGATGCCAAGGCCGGTCGGGTAGTCGCAGCCGAAGAAGTTCTGCACGACGAGGATCGCGTTGTGGATCTCGCCCTCGAACTCGATCTCTTTCTGGTACGAGAACACGTCGTTGAGCAGGCACGCGAAGTCCATCGCGGCGTTCTCCAGCGACCGGACTGGGCCGCTGCGGTAGACCTCCGGCGGAATGGCCGGGCCGTGCCCCAGCCGGCACAGGCTCAGGGTGAGGTCGGAGCCGAAGGTGGCCCGGCGCATCTCCAGGTAGTCGACCGGGTCGGGGACGCGGTTCTGCAGCTGGTTGGACAGCTCCCACACCCAGCTCTCGGTCATGACGTCGACCGCGGCCTTGAGCGTGCGCCGCGCCTCGGGGGTCATGTCCGCGGTGGTGCGCGCCCACAGGTCGATCAGGCCGCGCTCCATGGCGTTGAGCGGGACCGGTGGTTCGGCACCGTCGACCGGCATGCAGTCGGACAGACGCGCCGTGGTCAGCCGGGCGGCGGCCAGGTCGCGGCGGTGGCCGTACACCAGCGGGTAGTAGTCGTCGCCGTAGGTGCCCCAGGCCAGCCACTGCGAGCTGAGGTCGAGGGCCTCGGGAGTGGCGTCCGGGTCGAGGCCCGCAGCGCACAGGGGCAGGTCGTAGGCCCTGAGCTTGTCCGCGTCCCAGACGCCCTCGGCGAGGATGCCCATCCGGGCCACCCAGTCGCCCAAGGTCCGGCGGGAGCGGTCGAGATGCGGGCTGAGCTCCAGCGGGAACGGCATCCGGATGTCGGGGATCCGCGCCGGCCCGACCTTCTGGTACGGCACGTGCGTGTAGGAGCGCACGCGCTCGGCGCCGGCCGCGGCGAGCAGCGCGCGCACGTCGGCGGCGGAAGTGCCCGGCCCGCTGCATCCCGGCCAGGGGCTGCCCCCGCGCACGGCGTTCTCGTTCATGTACCGGCTGGAGCGCAGATGCCACTCGTGCCCGCCGGACTGCCAGTCCTGGAGGCCCTTGGTGTACGCCGCCACCGCCGCCACCTCGTCCGGCGCGAGGCCCTTCTCCAGGGCCAGCGCAGGCACTTCGGTGAACGCCGTGTGCTCGAACTGGTGGAGGCGGGAGGTGAGGACGTCGTTGACGGTGTCGGCGGCCTCCTGGGTGGTGCAGCCGAAGAAGGTCTCCAGCACGAGCACGCCGTTGCTGTTCTCGCCCTCCTCCTCGACCTCGCGCTGGTAGGAGAACAGGTCGTTGCGCAGGTGCACGGCGTCGGAGAACGTCTCCATCAGCACCCTGAGCGGCCTCGACCCGGCGACGGAGGCGGGGACTTCGGCGGTCGCGTACTCCACGAGCCCCGCCGACCACGGGGCGCCGCCGACCTTGCGGCGCATCTCGATGTACTCGACGGGGTTGGCGATCCGCCCCTCGTTGATGTTGGACAGCTCCCACATCGACTCGTTCAGCAGGTGCTCGGTGGCCACGGCGAAGCGGCGGCGCCAGTCCTCGGACATCGCGGGCACCGTGCGGGCCCAGAGGTCGGCGAGACCCGCCTCGACCGGGTTCTGCGGTTCCGGCACGGTCGTCGCGAGGTCCAGCGGCATGAACAGGGGCAGCCGGTCCAGGTGCGCCTTGCCGGCGACGCGGTCCTGGCTGCGCTTGTACATCTCCAGGAAGTGGTCGTCGAAGAAGAAGACCCACACGTACCAGTCGGTGATGAGGGAGAGGGCGGGGCCGTCGCAGTCGGGGTGGGTGTAGGCGCAGAGCAGGCCGTAGTCGTGCGCGTCGAGGTCGGCCTGGTCCCAGACGCCGGAGCCCTCCAGCATGCCCATGTCGCGCGCCCACGCGGTCGAGTGGGCGCGGGCCTCGTCGACATGGGGGTTCAGCCGCGCGGGGTGCGGCATGTAGAAGTGCGGGAGTTCGAACGGCTGCGTCATGGCCGGGCCCTACCCGGCGTCCCGTGGCGGCATCCACGAGCCCGGACATGATCACACCATCGCGTGAATCGGGCCGGGATCGGGGAGTTGGACCTCGCCTATGCGACCTGGATCAGTGCGTGTGTGCCGCCGGTGCGCCAGCGCCGGCCCTCCGCGGCGTTCAGGGCGGCCTCGGTGCGCGCGTCCAGCCCGGTGATCACGTCGGACTTCAGGGTGCGCAGGGCCGCGACCGGGCCGGGGAAGTACGCCGTGACGTCCGCGAACGGCGTGGTCGGGGCCCACAGCCGGTCGCCGACCAGGCGACGGTAGTTGAGGTCGCCCTTGAGGATCGTGAGCGTGGCCGCGGCGAACTCGGCGCGCAGGTCGGCGGGCATCTCCGCGTAGGGCAGCGGGGCGCTGGAGAAGGGGTGGGCGCGCAGGGTGAGGCGCCCGTCGGACAGGGCGGACCACAGCCGCCGTCCGTACGCGGCGGCCGCTCCCCCGGCCCCGGTCAGCCGGCGCAGGGCGTCGACGACGTCGGCGGTGGTGGCGTCGGAGACGTAGTAGGGGGAGGGCTTGACGTGCAGGACGGCCCGCTCGACGCGCCCTTCGGCCAGGAGGTGCGCGATCAGCAGCAGGTCGGGGACGAGTTCCCGCCCGGCGTTGTCGGCGACCAGGCAGAGCGTGCCCGGGCGGGCGCTGTCCAGCAGGGACCACAGCCGGTCGCTGTCGTCGGCCACCAGCCCGGGCACGGCCTGGGTCTCCCGGGCGCCTTCGGCGGAGAGGCGGAAACCGAGGTCGGCGCGGTTGCCCCAGAGGGAGCCGTGCAGCAGGGCGTCCGCCTGTTCGTCGGCGGGCCGGCCGGCGAGGTCGTCGAGGGCGGCCAGCTCCTCGTCGGTCTCGGGGGCGTCGAGTTCGGCCAGCTTGAAGGGGCGGAAGGGGTCGATGCCCTGCCAGGGTCCGGGGCCGAAGTAGCCGACGGCGTCGAGCAGTCGGCGGTAGAACCAGCTCTCGGACCACAGCCACGGCACGTCGAACCAGGACCGGCCGGTGCAGGCGCGCAGCCCCCAGTCGTCCCAGTTCTCCCGGTCGTGCGCGTCGGCGGGGAGGGGTTCGATCGTGCCCTCGGTGCAGTTCACCAGCAGCTCGTCGAGCGCGCGGTGCTGCGCCGGTTCGTACGGGAAGGCCTCGCGGACCTGCTTGATGACGGCGGGGTGCCGCTCGGCGAGCACGCTGTGCGGGAAGGAGCCCGGCTCGTTGCCGAGGAGCACGGGTGCGGTGGGGGTGTCGGGCATGGGCCCACGGTAACGGGCGGGCCTCGCCGCGCCGGTCGTCACACCGGCACGATCTCCCGTTCCAGCCGGGCCGCCAGGCTGAGGTAGCGGGCGCGGCGGGTCACCGGGACCAGGCCACGGATGAGTATGTTCCACATCTCGGCGGTACGGCGGGGCTGGCGGGCGACCGGCTCGCGGGAGCGGCCCACGACCCGGGTGCCGACGAAGAAGCAGACCAGGGAGTGGGCCACGACGTCGATGTCGATGTCGGGGTGGACGTCGGACTCCTTGACGGCGCCGACCAGCCGGGCCGTGACGATGTCCAGCCACTCCGTGAAGGGGTGGCTCAGGGGCGGCCGGGGGCGGATCCCGCCGGTCGCGAGCCGTAGGCCGGCCCGTAGGACCGGGTCCTCGACGGACAGGCGCGTGATGCCGAACGTGAGGCGCATCAACGCCTCCAGTGACGTGTGGCCGCGCTGGTCGGTCTCCGCCGCCAGCCGCCGGGCGGTGTGCGACTGGAGTTCGAGGATCGCGTGGGCGAGATCCTCCTTGGCGGCGAAGTGGAAGTACAAGGCGCCCTTGGTGACCTGGGCGTGCTCCACGATGTCGCTGAGACTGGTCGATTCGTAGCCGCGACGGTCGAACAGGTCAGCGGCGGCCGTGATGATCGTCGAGCGGGTCTGCTCGGCTCGCAACTGCCTCGCCATCGACTGAACTCTCCCGGGACGGAAATGAACGGGTCATGCCGTTTGTTTTTACCCCGCGTACACGATAACTCACCCTGAGACGGCGCTCATCACACCAGTGTGCCGGAGTGCGAGCGCACTTCCGGCAAAACCAGTGCAACCGGACAAAGAAAACAGCGGGTTCGGTATCTAACCGTGGAGGATACGGGGCGCACGTGAAGGCGGGCCGGCCGGTGCCCCATCCGCACCGGCCGGCCCGCCCGTTCGACGGCCTGCCTCGTTCAGCGTTTCCGAGGAAGGTTCAGAAGGTGAGCTTCCAGCTGTTCAGCGTGCCCGTGTCCTGGGCCGCGGTGTCCTGGACGCGCAGCTTCCAGGTGCCGTTGGCGACCTCGCTGGAGGCGTTCACGGTGTAGGTGGTGTTCACGTTGTCGGCGGAGTCCGACGCGGCCGACTTCAGACGGTACGTCGAACCGTCCGGCGCGACGAGGTCGATGACGAGGTCGCCGCGGTAGGTGTGGGTGATGTCCACGCCGACCTGGAGGGCCGAGGGGGCGTTGCCGCTGCGGCCGCTGACGGTGATCGGGGACTCGATCGCCGCGGCGTTGTCCGGGATGGCGACGGCCGTGGTGCTGGAGAAGGTCGTGCCGGTGGACGTGCCGCTCTTGACCGCCTGGACCGTCTTGGCGGCGTCCGCGAGGCCGGCGCCGCAGCCGCCGGAGCAGGTGCCGGGCAGCGGACGGGCGTTGGCCTTGATGGCCGACTCGATCTGCGCCGGGGTGAGGGCCGGGTTGGCCGACTTCATCAGGGCGGCGAGGCCCGCGACGTGCGGGGTGGCCATGCTGGTGCCCTGGTAGTAGGCGTAGTTCTCGGTCGACGGCGTCTTCGTGCCGGAGTTCAGCGTGGAGAGGATGCCGTTGGCGGTGGTGGTGCGGGTCTCGCCGCCGGGCGCCGCGATGTCGACGACCGTGCCGTAGTTGGAGTACGAGGCCCGGCTGCCGGCGCGGTTGGTGGCGGCGACCGTGATGACGTTGCCGCAGTTCGCCGGGGAGGAGCTGGAGGCGTTGGTGTTCTCGTTGCCGGCCGCGACGACGACCGAGGTGCCCCGGCTCACGGCGCCGTTGATGGCGCTCTGGGTCGCCGTGGAGCAGGCGCCGCCCCCGCCGAGGCTCATGTTGATGACCTTGGCGACGTTGGTGTTGGCGGGCACGCCGGAGACGGTGCCGCCGGACGCCCAGGTGATCGCGTCGATGATGTCCGAGTCGTAGCCGCCGCACTTGCCGAGGACGCGGACCGGGGAGATCTTCGCGCCGTAGGCGATGCCGGCGACGCCCTTGCCGTTGTGGGTGGCGGCGGCGATGGTGCCGGCCACGTGCGTGCCGTGCCAGGAGGAGGTGGAGGCCGGGATGCCCGCGCCGCACTCGTTCGCGTTGTACCAGTCGCCCGGGTCGGCCGGGTTGCTGTCACGGCCGTTGCCGTCGACGGAGACGGCCGTGTCGGAGATGAAGTCGTAGCCGCCGACGATGTTCGCGGCCAGGTCGGAGTGGGCGACGTAGCCGGTGTCGATGACGGCGACGGTCACGCCGGAGCCGGTGGTGGTGTCCCACGCGGCCGGGACGTTCATGCCCGCGGTGGACTCGAACAGGTCCCACTGCTTGGCGTAGTCGGTGTCGTTCGGGGTGACGGCCGTCGGCTTGTTCAGACGGTCCGGAACGACGTAGGCGACCTGCGGGTCGGCCTGGTACGCGGCAACGACGTCGGCGACGGACGCCCGGGTGGGGTCGGTGCCCAGCTCGACGAGGGCGGCACCGGTGCCGAGGCGGCGCTGGAAGCCGACGTCCTCGCCGGTCTTCTCGGCCTTGGCCGCGGCGTCGGCGGCCGCGGCCTTGTTGGACTTCGCCTCGGTGGCGCCGGACTTGTAGCCGACGATGAGGCGCTCGGCCGTGGTGCCGGGGGCGGCCTCCGTCTGCGCGGCCGGGACGGCCGACGGGGTGGGGGCGGACTCCTGGGCGACGGCGACCGCGGGGGCGGCGGTCAGCAGGGCGGCGGAGACGGCGGCGACGGATATCAGCTTCCGTCTGAGCGTTGGGGAGGTACGCACAGTCTGCCTTTCGTGGCCGGACTCCGGGCTGCGCGGAGCGGCGGTGGGGTCGCTTCGTCGTCGAAGCGGAGGGGGGTCGTTCGAAAAGCGAAGAGCGACGCGGTGGCCGGCCAGGCGCGAGACGGACGCGGACCCGTTCGGGGTTACCTGTGGGTCAGCTGTGCAGGAACGATAGGCAAAGGGCAGGTCATCGGGATACGGGGGAAACCCTCGATCCGGCCGGAAACCCACCCTCTATGGCGGGCCGTCGCTCCCCCATGTGCCCCCTTTTCGAACGGCTGGTGGCGAGGTGAACGCGTCGGGCCGGTTTCCCGTACTGCACTACCGGACGTCGCCGCCCCCGGCACGAGGAGACGCAGCCGCATGCCCCGTACGACCACCCGCCGCGCCGCGCTCGCGGCCGCCCTCGTGACCCCGCTGCTGCCGTGGTGGGCGGCGGTGCCGGCGTGGGCGCACGGGGCGCCGACGGATCCGGTGAGCCGGGTCGTGGCCTGCTCACCGGAGGGCGGCGACGCGGCGGGCTCGGCGGCGTGCCGGGCCGCCGTGGCCGCGAACGGCGGCCCGTTCGCGGCGTGGGACGACCTGCGCCTGGCGGGCGTGAACGGCCGGGACCGGCAGGTCGTCCCGGACGGCCGTCTGTGCAGCGGGAATCTGCCCGGCTACCGGGGTCTCGACCTGGCCCGCGCGGACTGGCCGTCGGCATGGGTGACGCCCGGCGCGACGCTGACGATGCGGTACGCGTCGACGATCCCGCACACGGGCACGTTCCGGATGTACCTGACGAGGCCCGGCTACGACCCCTCCGGGCCGCTGTCCTGGTCGGACCTGCCCGGCGAGCCGTTCGCACGGGTGACGGACCCGGAGCTGACGGACGGCGCGTACCGCATGGAGGTGACGCTGCCGTCCGATCGCGCCGGACGGCACGTGCTGTACACGGTGTGGCAGAACAGCAGTACGCCCGACACGTATTACTCGTGCTCCGACGTGGTGTTCCCGGCGAAGCGGAAGCCGGAGGAGGAGAAGCCGGGCGAGCAGCCGGGTGAGGACGAGGTGGCACCTCGGGCACGGCAGGCCGCGGAGCCGCGGCGGGTGGAGGACGGCGCCGGGCCGGGCACGCCCGTGCTGGCGGGCGGCGCCGCGGCGGTGCTGGTGCTCACCGGCGGCGCCGCCCTGGTGCTACGGCTACGGCGGCGCTGAACTGCGCCATCGGCCGGGTCAGTTGACGGTGATCGCGACACCGCCCTTCGTCACCGGGGCGTACTTGGCCGTGAAGAAGGCGTTGGCGAAGCACAGCGACGAGCCGGACACCTTGGTGAACTGCTGGTTGGTGAAGGAGATGCTGTTGTCGGCGTTGCTCGCCGTGCCGGTCAGGCCGGGGGCCTGGTAGACGCAGGTGATCGTGCCGAGCAGGGTGCGCAGCTTGACCGTGGACTGGACGGTGGAACCGGCGGCCGGGGTCACGGAGACGGTGCCGCCCGAGGACACGCTGGTGGTGTAGGGCAGGTTGTCGACGGTGATGCCGCTGACGCCGAGCACACCGACGACGTTGGTGGTGCAGCCGCCGGCGTCGAAGCTGTGCGAGGTCAGGGATTCGGTGGCGACGCCGGGAGCCGCCGGGTTGTCGGTGACGGTGGCGGCGAACGCCGACTTGGTGCACGAGATGCCGCTGGTGCCGGTCGCGCTGGAGTAGAAGGTGGCGGCCGTGCCGCTCGCGAGGGACGCGTCGAGCACGTCGCCGACCGCGACGGCGGCGCCGTCGGCGGTGGTCAGGACAGGGGTGTCGGCCGCCGAGGCGGGGGCGGCGAGGCCCAGGGCGGCCACGGCCGCGGTCAGGCTGAGGAGGGTGCGCGTACGCATGCGGGTGTACCTCTTTCGTGAGGGGGGTGAAGGGCCGTCCGGTGCCGGCCGTCGCCTGCCCGGCACGCCTTCTCCGTACGTGACGGGCCGGCGACGGCTGGCCGGTACCGGTCGGAGGCGCGCCACGGGGACAGGTCTCCGGCCGGGCCGGGCGGGGGGTGGCCGGGGGCACGGCGCCGAAGGAAGCGGCCGTGCCGGAGGAGCGGGACTCGGGCGGGAGAAAGCCCGTACTGCGTCACCGGGCGGCGGGACGCCCGTCCGGGACGGGCGGTCCGCGGTGCGCGGACGGTGCCGAGCTGCCGGACCCGGCGCCACGGATCCGGTGGGACGAGCAAGGTTGTAGACCTGGCGTTCCGTCAACGTCAAGGCGCTGTAAGCGAGTTGTGCCGACAGTGAGCGTTTCCGTGACACGGGGACTCACCTGGAGCACACCGTCGGCACTCTTTGTCCACACTTCCCTTGACCCTTCATGTAACCGGCGGTAACTTCCTGCTCGGCTACCGCGGCGCAGCGAGAAAGCCCTTGCAACCGCCGGGAGTTGCGGGCAGCCGTACGCACGCGGTCGGTGTCCGCGCCAGGGCAACGTGCCACCGATGTCCGATCCGCACCGACAGCACCGGGAGCAGACATGACCTCCTCCGCCGAGCACGCCGAGCACACCTCCGACAGACCGGACGGCACCGCCGTCCAGGACGCCGGGAACACCCCCGCGCGTCGCGGGCGGGTCCGGGCACGCCGGGCCGCGGTGATGGCGGTGCCGGCCGCGGCGGTCGCCGCGGGCCTCGCGATCCTCACCGCCGAGGGGGCGCTGGGCGTGCAGTTCGCCATCTCCGGCATGCCGTTCACCGTGACCGCGACCGAGCTGAACGGCACCGGCTTCGCGCAGTTCGGAGCCCTGGACGAGATGGCCGAGGGCAGCCCGAACGCCGGCGACACCGGTGGCCAGGTGCTGGTCGTCACGTCCGTGATCAAGAACGCGACCCTCACCAAGCTGTGCCAGAGCGTGGACCTGGGCGGCACGAACCTGGTCATCCGGGCGGGAGAGGGCGCGCAGAAGGTCACCGCCAGCGATCTGACCACCGACTCCACCCAGCTCTCCGGCGACGCGGCGTTCAACAACATCGAGATCGGCAACGACGCGAGCACCCTCGACAAGGCCGGTCCGAAGGGCCGTGGGCCGAAGGGCGTGTTCAGCCAGCAGTCCGACACGGTGCGCATCGCCAACCTGCGGCAGACCAACTACGCCACGACCGCCGGCGTGTTCAAGCTGCCGGGGCTGAAACTGGGCTTCAGCGGGTCGGGTTGCTGATGTCCGGCGTCCCGCGCGGGAAGCTCCGGCCCGCCTTCCGGCGGTGGCGGGCCGGCCGGCCGTTCTGGGGCGGGCTGCTGCTCGCGCTGGGCGGCGCGGAGATCCTGCTCACCCTCAGGGCGTCGCTGGACGTCGTCCTGCACGTCGGCATGCAGGGCCTGGCCGGCTATCTGCTGCCCGCCGTGATGCTGCTGTGCGGGGTGCTGATCCTCTTCAACCCTGCCCAGCGCCTGTTCTACTCGATCATCGGGGTCCTGGTCTCGCTGGGCTCCTGGCTGACCTCCAACCTGGGCGGCTTCTTCGTCGGCCTGCTCCTGGGCGTGGTCGGCAGCTGCCTCGCCTTCGGCTGGCTGCCGGACCAGGAACCGCGCGTCAGCCGCCGCAGGCGCCGGAAGCAGGCCCGGGCGGCACGGGCCGCACAGACCCGGGGCGGCACGGGCTCGGGCGGCACGGACGCGGAGAGCGGTGCCGCCCTCGCCTCGGGCTGACCCCGGGCCGGAACCGCGCGGACGGTACGGAAAACGGAGGTGAGGGCGGCCGCGACGAGGACGTCGCGCCGTGGGGCGGTGCCGTCGCGCGCCGAAGCGGAACCGGGCCGTTCGACGGGTCGGACAGATCATCACGATGCGGCAGCATCAACTCACGGCATGTGGCTGCTCACTTGACGGGGTGTGGTCACACACGGTTGGCTCCGGGCCAGCGAGAGTCATCCGGTCGGTGCACACCCCGCGGCCCGCCTGCGCTCTCACCCTGCTCCAGCTCGGCCGCACAGCGAGGTTCCGCCCCCATGAACACTCCACCCCCGCCGCACACCCCCCTCGGACGCACCCGTGCCGCGGCCCTGGCGTCCGCCCTGTGCCTGCTGATGTCCGGCTGCTCCGTCCTGGGCGCGGCCGACGACGCATCGGGCGGGGACGCGGCGGCGGGGTCCGGCTCGGGAATGAGGGTCGCCCTGGTCACGCACGGCGGCGAGGGCGACGCGTTCTGGGACCTGGTGCGCCGGGGCGCCGAGGCCGCGGCGGCCAAGGACGGCATCGAGCTGACGTACACCAGCGACGCCGACCCGGTCGCGCAGGCCGACCTGGTGCGCGACGCGGTCCGCGACGACGTCGACGGCATCGCGGTGACCCTGGCCAAGCCCGCCGCGATGCGGGGCCCGGTCGCGCAGGCCAGGGCGGCCGGCATCCCCGTCGTCGGGCTGAACTCCGGCATCGACGCCTGGCGGCCCACGGGCTTGCTGGAGTACTTCGGCCAGGACGAGTCCGTCGCGGGCCGGGCCGTCGGCGACAAGCTGGACGACCTCAAGGCCAAGCACGCCCTGTGCGTGGTGCACGAGCGGGGCAACGTCGCACTGGAGGCCCGCTGCGCCGGCGTGAAGAAGACCTTCGGCGGCGAGACCACCAACCTGTACGTGGACGGCACCGACATGAACGCGGTGACCGCCGCCCTCGCCGCCCGGCTGCGGCAGGACCGCAGCATCGACGAGGTCGTCACCAACGGCGCCCAGTACGCGCTCACCGCCGTCAAGGCCGTGCGCCAGGCCGGGAGCAGGGCCGAGGTGGCCACCTTCGACCTCGACAAGGACCTGGTCCGGGCGGTGCGCGACGGCTCCGTGCAGTTCGCCGTGGACCAGCAGCCGTATCTGCAGGGCTACCTCGCGGTGGACGCCCTGTGGCTGTACCGGACCAACGGCAACGTCAGCGGCGGCGGGGTGGCCCCGGTGCTCACCGGGCCCGCCTTCGTCACCAGGTCGAACGTGTCCGCCGTGGCACGGTTCGCCGCCGCCGGCACCCGGTGAGCCGTCCCTACCCGTGACGGTGTCGCCAAAGATTCGGTCACGCCCGGCCCGTACGTCCACTTGTGCGGATAACATCCTGCGCATCCCATGTGCCGCTCCGGGCACACCCTCACCCCCGCGCCCCTCCCCCGCCCTCCCCGACCGCTCCGCCTCCCCGTTCCTCGCCCCCCCCCGCTGATCGCCCTAGGACGACGATGTCTCGACGGACAGGTGCCCGGCGCCGTCTCGGTTCCATACGCCTCTCCCTGGTGCTGCTGGCCCTGGTGCCCGGCGTCACCCTCGCCGCCATGTGGGGCGTGACGACGATCCAGATGTTCTCGGAGGGGCTGCGGCTGCGCGACCAGACCGAGCTGAGCCGGTCGACCGGTGCCATGGGCACCGACGCGACGCTCGCCCTGCAGCGCGAGCGCAGCCTGTCGGCCGCCTGGCTGGCCTCGCCGCACGGTTCCCGGGCCGCCCTGGACGCACAGCGCGAGGAGACCGACGAGGCGGTCGCCAAGCTGGTCGGGCAGGCGGACGCGATCGAGAAGGCACCCTCCCGCATCTCCGACCGGCTCTACTCGGTGCTCGGCTCGGTGGGCAGCCTGGAGTACTACCGGGACCAGGTCGACAACCCCACCGACATCACGCCCCAGCAGGCACTCGACCAGTACTCCTCGATCATCGACGACCAGATCCACGCCTTCCAGGAACTGTCCCAGGTCGACGACGGTGACCTGACCTCGCAGGCCGGTCCGCTCGTGGCGCTGGAGCACACCGCGGAGCTGGTCTCCCGGGGGGACGCGCAGCTGACCCTGGCCTGGCCGTCGGGGCACCTGGACGACGCGGCCTGGACGCAGTTCGCGGAGTTGGTGAACACCCGGCGCTGGCTGGTGGAGGACCAGGTCGTGCCGCAGCTGACCGGCGACGCCAAGGCGCAGACCGAGCGGATCCTGGCAGGCGCCGAGTGGCGGACGCTGCAGTCGATCGAGGACCGCGTGCTGGCGGCGCGCAACTCCGGTGGCGCGCCCGACCGGATCGCCCTGCCGGACTCCCAGAAGCGGTGGAACGCCGCCATGGACAAGCTGTCCGAGCAGTACGCGGGCCTGATCCAGCAGCAGACGACGGGGCTGCTGGAGCGCAGCGCCGACAAGGCGGACGCCCTGCTGCTCAAGGCGGCCCTGCTGAGCGCCGGCGGCCTGCTCGCGCTGCTGGTGTGCGTCGGCATGTCCTGGCGGATCACGCGCTCGCTGTCCCGGCGGCTGCGCGGGCTGCGCCGGGCCGCCGTGAGTCTCGCGCAGGAGCGGCTGCCGGACGTGGTGGCGCGGCTGGAGCGGGGCGAGACGGTCGACCCGGAGTCGGCGACGCCCGAGCTGGACTACGGCCACGACGAACTGGGCCAGGTGGCACAGGCGTTCAACACCGCCCAGCGCACGGCCGTGCACACGGCGGTCGAACTGGCCGACACCCGGCGCGGCTTCCAGAAGGTCATCCTCGGCATCGCCCGGCAGAGCCAGAACCTGGTCAACCTCCAGCTGAGCAAGCTCGACACCCTGGAGCGCGAGCACACCGACCCGGACATCCTCAAGGGCCTGTACGAACTGGACTCCACGGCCAGCCAGTTGCGCCGCTACGAGGAGAACCTGGTCATCGTCAGCGGGGAACGGCCGGGTCGCAGCTGGAGCGAGCCGGTGGCGCTGATCGACATCCTGCGCAGCGCGATCGGGGAGGTCGCCGAGTACCAGCGGGTGGAGGTGCACACCGAGGAGGAGGTGTTCGTCGCCCCGCCCGCGGTGGCCGACGTCATCCACCTGCTGGCCGAGCTCATCGACAACGCGACCGCCTACTCGCCCGCGCCGAGCCCCGTCACGGTACGGGCCGCGATGGTGGCCAAGGGGCTGGCCGTCGAGGTGGAGGACCGCGGCCTCGGCATGTCGGAGGAGGACTACGCGTCCTTCAACGAACAGCTGGCGGTCCCCCCGCAGTTCGACGTGGTGGCGCTCGCCGACGACCTGAGGCTCGGCATGTTCGTGATCGCCCAGCTGGCCCACCGGCACGGGATCGCGGTCACCCTGCGGGCCTCGCCGTACGGCGGGACCACCGCGATCGTGCTGGTCCCGCACGAGATCGTGGTGCGCGAGGCACCGGGCGACGGGGCACCGGAGCCGCCGGGCACCGAGGACGCGGCCGGGGCGAAGCGCCGCGCGGACAGCGCCACCGACACCCCGGAGGACGGACGGATGCCGGCAGACGGACCCACGTCGGCCGACGGCCACGCTCCGGCGCGGTCCGGCACCGGCGGAACCGCGCGGGACAGGGGGACGCCCGAGGGCACCGGGTCGTCGCCGAGCACCGGAGCCGCCCGGTCCGGGGCGGCCTCCCCGCGCGAGCCCCGCCCGCTCGTGGCCGCCCGCACCGCCGTCTCCGCGCCCGCGCCCCGGGGCGCCGCCCGCGAGGTCATCCCCCGCCGGGACGGTCTCGCCCCGCTCCCGCGCCGGGTGCCGCAGACCAGCCTCGTGGAGGAGCTGCGCGAGGAGGCCGCGCCCGCCGCCGAGGACACCTCCCTCGACGAGTTCACCGCGGAGGCCGCCGCCTCCTCCCTGGCCGGCTTCCAGCGCGGCACGCTCCGGGCCCGTGACGACGACGCCGAGCCGCCGCGCGAGGAGGCGGCCGCATCACCCCGGCAGGCCGCCGCCGGTCCCGTCCCCCCGACTCCGCCCGCCGACCGCTGACCGCTGACGAAGGACACCGCAATGACACGCCCCATCCCCGCCACGCACACCCAGCTCGACCAGTTGCTGACCGGACTCGTGGAGCGCGTCGCCGACGTGAACCAGGCCGTGGTGCTCTCCGAGGACGGCCTGGTGGTCAGCAAGTCCACCGGGTTCCTGCGCGACGACGCCGAGCGGCTCGCGGCGACCGCGTCCGGGCTGATGAGCCTCAGCAAGGGCGTCAGCATGGACTTCCGCGGCGGTCCGGTGCGCCAGGCGCTCATCGAGATGGCCAACAGCTATCTGATCCTGACCTCCGCCGGCCCCGGCGCGCACCTGGTGGTGCTGACCGGGCCGGGCGCGGACGTCGGGGTGGTCGCGTACCAGATGAACATGCTGGTGAAGAAGATCGGCGAGCACCTCAGCGCGGCTCCGCGGGGCGTGGCCGGGCCCGTCGTCGACCCCGGCGCGTGAGGTGGGCGGAGGCGATACGGCGGGCCGGCTCGTACGGCCGTTCGCGCTGACCGGCGGGCGGACGCGGCCCAACTGCGCCGACTTCACGCTGATCGCGACGGTCACCGCGGTCGATCCGCCGCCCGCCAACGCGGCCCGGCCGCAGCCCGAGCACATCCGCATCCTGCGGCTGTGTGCCGAGCCGGTCGCCGTGGCGGAGCTGGCCGCCCGGCTCGACCTCCCGGTGAGCGTGGTCGCCATCCTGCTGTGCGACCTGCTGGAGGCGGGCCGGATCACCGTCCGCCCGCCGCGCCCCGTCTCCCGTACCACCCCGGACCTGGACCTGCTGCAGAAAGTGAGGGACGGCCTTGGCCGGCTCTGACCTTGCCACCGACGCGTCCTCGGCACCCGACACGGTCAAGATCCTCATCGCCGGCGGCTTCGGCGTGGGCAAGACCACCATGGTCGGGTCGGTCAGCGAGATCGTCCCGCTGCGGACCGAGGAGCCCCTGACCATGGCCGGTCTGGGCGTAGACGACCTCGACGGCATCGAGGAGAAGCGGGCCACGACCGTGGCCCTGGACTTCGGCCGCATCACCATCAGCCGGGACCTGGTGCTGTATCTGTTCGGCACGCCGGGGCAGCAGCGGTTCTGGTTCATGTGGAACGACCTGGCCCTCGGCGCGCTGGGCGCCGTGGTCCTGGTCGACGTCCGCAGGCCCGAGTCGAGTTTCGCCGCGATCGACTTCTTCGAACGCCGGGGCATCCCCTTCGTGGTGGGCGTCAACGGTTTCCACGGCGAACACCCCTATCCCGCCGAGGACATCCGGGAGGCGCTCGCGCTGCCGGAGGGCGTGCAGGTGCTGCTGTGCGACGCGCGGGAGCGGGAGTCGTCCCGGGACGTGCTGATCGCGCTGATCGACCAGCTGATCGCGTCGGCGGTGCAGACCTGAGGCCGCGGGCGGCTCAGTCCGGGGCGGGCGCGGCACCCGGCCGGCCGGTGTACGGCACGGGACGGCCGGTGAAGGCGTCCAGGAGGACGCGGTCGCCGGCCGGCCGGTCCAGCTTCACCGTGACCTTCCTGCCCCGCAGTTCGGAGGTGCAGGGGCCGTCGTGGACGCCGCGCACGGCCGCGGACGGCACGACACTGCCGTCCGTCTCGTGCGCGGTCACCACGGGGCCGTCGTCGCAGGAGCCGTGGTGGGCCACGACGGTGACGGAACGGCCGTCGCCCGCGATCCCCGTCAGGCCGCCGAGCGGCGCGAGCGTGCTCGTGGACACGTCCGGCCCCAGCGGCTCGATGGGCGACGCCGGCTCCTCGGAGGGGCGCACCGCGGCGCGGGCGAGGGGACGGTCGTAGCCCTCCAGCGTGAACAGCCAGGCGGGCACGGTGGCCGGGCCGCGGCTGGTGTCCAGGGTCATCTCGCCCAGCCGCGCGCCGGTCACGGTCAGGCGCGGGCCGGGGCCGTCGGCACGGTCCAGGGCCCGGTAGGCGTCCTCGGCGTCCAGGAGCGGCACGGTGAGAGAGCCCCTTCCCGGCCAGGTCACCCGGCCGTTCGGGCCCGGTGCGGCGGGGAGCGTCCCGCGCAGGTCGAAGTTCCCGGTCTCGTAGGCGCGGCGGCCGGTGTCGTCGAGGAGCGGGCCGGACCCGGGAAGCCGGACGGCCGGAGCCACGGGGTGGTAACCCGCGCGCCACCGTGCGGCGGCCCGGGAGCCGTCCCAGGCGTCGGCGACCTGCCGGGCGCGCTCCGCCGCGACGGGGTCCGGGCGGTCGGCGGAGCGCGGGGCCGGTGGGGCGGCGCCGGCCTCCCGGGTGCCGCACCCGGCGGCGGCACCGGCCGCGGCGGCGGTCAGGACGAGGACGAGCAGCAGACGGGCGGTGCGGGCCGGGTCGGTGCGCATGACTCTCCCAGGGGTCGGCGGCGGCCGGGACGGCTGTCGTCCCTGTGACGCCCCGCCGCCGGCCCGCGTTCGGTCCCCCGGGGGCCCGGCCGTCGCCGTCACCGCATCGTGACGGGCGGCCGGCTCAGGCCAGGCCCGCCGACTTCAGCCACGCCCGGGCGACGTCCAGCGGGTCCTTCTTCTCCAACTGCACCTGCGCGTCCAGCTCCAGGAGCGTCTTCGTGTCCAGCGCGGCGGAGACGGCGTCGAGCGCCTCGACGCCCTCCTTCGGCAGGCCGCTCTTGTACACCAGCGGGGTCACGTTGGCGAACCCGAAGAGGTTCTCCGGGTCCTTCAGGACGACGAACTTCTCCTTCACGATGGTCGGGTCCGTGGTGAAGATGTCCGCGGCCTGCACGGTGTTGCGGGTCAGCGCCGCCTGGGTCAGCGGACCACCCGCGTCGAGTGCCTTGAAGGACTTGAACTCCAGGCCGTAGACGGACTTCAATCCCTCCAGGCCCTGGTGCCGGGTCTGGAACTCGGGCGAACCGCCGATCACCAGCTCCGGCGCGGCGTCCTTGAGATCGGCGAGGGTGGAGGAGGACGTCAGCTTGTACTTCTTCGCGGTCTGCGCGTTGACGGTGACCGAGTCCTTGTCCTCGGCGGGCGAGGACTCCAGCAGCGTCAGCTTCTTGTCGAGCTTGGCCTTGACCGCCTCGTTGACGGCCTCGGCGGACTTCTGCTCGGCCTTGGGGTCCAGGTAGGCGAGCAGGGAGCCGTTGTACTCGGGCAGGACGGTGACGGAGCCGTTCTTCATCAGGCCGTAGGTGGTCTCGCGGCTGCCGATGTTGTGCTTGTAGGTGACCTTCAGGCCCTTGGCCTTGAGCGCCTCGCCGTAGAGGTCGGCGAGCAGGGTGCTCTCGGCGAAGTTGTTGGAGCCGACGACGACGGTGCCCGCCTTCGCCTTCTCGCCGGCCAGGGGGTCGTCGGAGGTGTCGCCGGAGGAACAGCCCGCGAGCAGCGCCGCGGCGGCGGTGAGCGCGACGGCCGCCGCGCCGGTGTGCCTCGTCCTGGACCAGCTGCTTTTCGCGGTAGAAGTCATCCACCGATCCAATCCAGCCGCTTTGTGATCAGTCAAGGGCGACCTTGTTACGGTTTCTGACGAATCGTCAAGAACTCACCGTCTGCGTACGCCCGGTGACACGGTCAGGCGGCCGGCCGCCCAGAACACCGCCAGCGTCACCAGCGCCAGGAGGGCCACGAGGGTGGCACCGCCGACGACCTTCTCGTAGTCGCGCTGGTAGAGACCGTCGACGATGTACCGTCCGAGCCCGCCGAGGCTCACGTACGCGGCGATGGTCGCCGTGGAGACGATCTGGATGGCCGCCGAGCGCAGCCCGCTGAGGATCAGCGGCAGGGCGACGGGCAGTTCGACCTGGAGGAGGATCCGCGACTCCCGCATCCCCATGCCGCGGGCGGCGTCCACCGGGGACGGGTCGACGGAGCGGACCGCCTCGTAGGTGGTCACGAGGACGGGCGGGACGGCGAGGATGACCAGCGGGATCATCACGGGCAGCAGGCCGAATCCCAGCACGATGACGATGAGCACCAGCAGGCCGAAGCTGGGCAGGGCGCGGGCGGCGGTGGCGATGAAGGCGAGGGCGTTGCCGCCCCGCCCGGTGTGCCCGGTCAGCAGCCCGACCGGCAGGCCGATCGCGGCGGCCAGGGCCAGGGCGAGCAGCGAGTACTGCACGTGTTCCAGCAGGCGCTGCGGGATGCCGTCGTAGCCGTGCCAGTGGGCGCCGTCGCTGAAGAAGGCCTGGACGAAGTTCAGCACGTTCACCGGGTCGCCTCCTGGGGCACGGGACGCTGCCGCGCGGCCGTCCTGGGACGTCCGCCGCTCGGCATCCAGGGGGTCAGCGCGACGCGCAGCAGGACCAGCAGGGCGTCGCACACGATGGCCAGGGCGGCCGTGGTGAGCACGGAGTTCAGGGCCAGTTCGGGGCGGTCGTACTTCTGCGCGGCGGCGAGCAGGTTGCCGAGCGCGCCCTGGTTGCCGATCAGGGCGCCGACGCTGACCAGGGAGATGCTGGAGGCGGTGGCGACCCGGAGCCCGGCCATGATGGCGGGCACGGCGATCGGCAACTGCACCTGGAGGTAGCGGCGTACGGGTCCGATGCCCATCGCGGTGGCGGCGGCCAGGGTCTCCTGCGGCACGGAGCGCACCCCGTCGACGATGGCGGGGACGAGCACCACGAGGCTGCACACGGCCAGCGGGATCATCACCGTCAGCTCGGTCTGGCCGGTGTAGTCGATGAGGACGACGAAGAAGGCCAGCGACGGCACGGCGTACAGGACGGTGGTGGCGCCGAGCACCGGCGGGTAGAGCCAGCGGAAGCGGACGCACAGCTGGGCGAGCGGGAGGGCGAGCAGCAGCCCGGCCAGGACCGGCAGCAGGGCCTCGCGCAGATGCAGTCCGATCAGACCGGCCCAGCTGTGCTGGAGGTCGCTCGGGATGTCGAAGAAGCGGTCGAGGTTCACGAGGCGACCTTGGCCTCGTCGGCCCGGTCGGCGGCGTGGGCGCCGCGGATGGCCTCGCCGATGGCCGCCTGCGAGACCACCCCCGTCACCCGCCCGGCGTCGTCGACGGCGACGGCGTGACCGGCCGGGGAGAGCACGGCGCTGTCGAGGGCGGTCCGCAGCGAGTCGGTGCCGGGCACGAACGGCCGTCCGTGCGGGAGGAGTTCGGCGGGCCGGATGGCACCGGCCGTCAGGGTGCGCGGCTCGCCCCAGCCCAGCGGACGGCCCTCGGCGTCGGTCACCAGCAGCCAGGGGGCGCCGGCGGCGGCGATCTGCTCGGCGGTGGCGTCGAGCGGGAGCACCGGGCCGGTCGTCAGGGCGAGTCCGGCGGAGGGGAAGAAGGACAGCCGGCGGATGCCGCGGTCGGCGCCCAGGAAGTCCTCGACGAAGGCGTCGGCGGGAGCGGCCAGGAGTTCGGCGGGCGGCGCGTACTGGGCGAGCCGGCCGCCCTCGCGCATCACGGCGACCATGGTGCCGAGCTTGATGGCCTCGTCGATGTCGTGGGTGACGAAGACGATGGTCTTGCCCAGCTCGTCCTGGATGCGCAGCAGTTCGTCCTGGAGTCCCTTGCGGACCACCGGGTCGACCGCCGAGAACGGCTCGTCCATGAGCAGCACCGGCGGGTCGGCGGCGAGCGCCCGGGCCACGCCGACGCGCTGCTGCTGACCGCCGGAGAGCTGGTACGGGTAGCGCTTGGCGAGGGCGGCGTCGAGGCCGACCCGCTCCATGAGTTCGGCCGCCCGGGCGCGGGCCTTCTGCTTGCCCCAGCCGAGCATGCGCGGGACGGTCGCGATGTTGTCGACGATCGTGCGGTGCTGGAAGAGGCCGGCGTTCTGGATGACGTACCCCATCGACCGGCGCAGGGTCGTGACGGGCCGGCGCTGGATGTCCTCGCCGTCGAGCAGGATCGTTCCCTCACTGGGGTCGACCATGCGGTTGATCATCCGCAGGGTGGTCGTCTTGCCGCAGCCGGACGGTCCGACCAGGACCGTGATCGAGCGGTCGGGTATCTCCAGCGAGAGCCGGTCGACCGCCACCGTGCCGTCCGGGTACCGCTTGGTGACTGATTCCATCCGTATCAAGACGCCGGGGCCCTTCGGGTTGGCGGAGACTTTTGGCCATGGTCGTACGGGCTGTTGCCGGACGAGTCTAAAGGGCCCGGGTCAACGGCCCGCGGGGCCCGCGCCGTCGAGGGGCAGACAGACCGTGAACACCGTCGTTCCGGGTGCGCTGTCCAGCTCGATCCGGCCACCGTGCGCTCCGATCAGCGACCGGGCCACCGCCAGGCCGAGGCCGCTGCCGCCGCGGTCCCGGCTGCGGGCCTTGTCGACGCGGTAGAAGCGGTCGAAGACCCGCGCGCGGTCGTCGGGCGGGATACCGGGGCCGGTGTCGGCGACGCGCACCTCGGCGGTGCCGGGGGTGACACGCACCTCGACGGAGACCTTCGTCCCGGCGGGCGTGTGCACGGCGGCGTTGGTGAGGAGGTTGTCGACGACCTGGCGGATGCGCAGCGGGTCCATGCGCAGCCGTACCGGGCCGGGTCCCGCGAGCAGGGTCAGCGGGTGGTCCGGGTGGCCCGCGCGGAAGGCGTCGGCGGCCTGGCCCACCAGCTCCGTCAGATCGGCGTCCTGCAGCCGCAGCGGGGTCTCCACCTCTGCGGCGTCGAGCCGGGCGAGCAGCAGCAGGTCGTCCAGGAGCACGCCCATGCGGGCGGCCTCGGCGCGCAGCCGGGCCAGATGCCGGTCGCGTTCGCCGGGGGCGTTGGCGGCCGCGTACTGGAAGAGGTCGGCGTAGCCGCGTACCGACATCAGCGGGGTGCGCAGTTCGTGGGAGGCGTCGGCGACGAACCGGCGCAGCCGTTGCTCGGCCTCCGCGCGCACCGCGAGGGAGTCGTCGATGTGCTCCAGCATGGTGTTGAAGGCGGTCCGCAGCTCGTCCACCTCCGGTCCGCCGTCCCGGCCGTCGGCGCGCAGCGGCAGCCGGGCCGCCGACTCGGTCAGGTCGTGCGAGGCGATGCCGTGGGCGGTGGTGGCCATGTCGCTGAGCGGTTTCAGGCCGCGGCGCAGCATCCGGCGGCCGAAGACGACCAGGGCGAGCAGCGCGAGGGCGAAGGTGACGACCTGGAGGGTGATCAGCTGCCCGACCGTGTCCTGGATCTCGTCCATGGGCGCGGCGCTGACCAGGACCACGCCGGGCTCGACCTCGCAGGCGCGCAGCCGGTAGGTGCCCGCGCCCCTGAGGTGCTCGGTGCGCAGCAGCTCCTCGTGCGCGGCGGACTGCGCCGAGGCCAGCGCGGCGAAGTCGTCGACGTCCTTCGGCAGGTCCGCCGGGTCCTCGGGCCGGCGCAGCTCGGGCCCGCCGTCCTTGATGTCGTACACGGCGTAGAACCAGCTGTAGTACTTCTTGCCCGAGAGCGTGCCGTAGTCGGCGATGCTCTTGGACTGGGCGATCTGGGCCTGGGCGAGCTGGGTGTCGAGCTGGGCCGACAGGTAGTCGCGCATGGAGGTGGTCAGGGCCGTGCCGACCACCGCGAACACCACCAGCGACAGGGCGCCGAGGCCCAGGGCCAGCCGGGTGCCCAGGCGCATCCTGCGGTAGGCCCGCCGCAGCCGGGCGATCACTCGGCGGCCTGCCGCAGCACGTATCCGAAGCCGCGCACGGTGTGGATCAGCGGGGCGGCGCCGTCGTCGGTCTCGTCGAGTTTGCGGCGCAGCCGGCTGACGACCAGCTCGACGACGTTGGAGCGGCCGCCGAAGCCGTACTCCCACACGTGGTCGAGGATCTGCGCCTTGGTGAGCACGGTGGGCGACTTGCGCATGAGGTAGCGCAGCACCTCGTACTCGGTCGGGGTCAGCGACAGCAGCCGCTCACCGCGCCGCACCTCGCGGGTGTCCTCGTCCATGGTGAGATCGCCGACCCGGAGCACGGACCGCTGGAAGGACGGGCCCGCGCTGCGCCGCAGGACGGTGCGCAGCCGGGCCATCAGCTCCTCCACGGCGAACGGCTTGACCAGATAGTCGTCGCCGCCCCGGGTGAGGCCGGCGACCCGGTCGGCGACACCGTCGCGCGCGGTCAGGAACACCACCGGCACCATCGTGCCGGAGGCGCGCAGCCGGTCCAGGACGCCGAAGCCGTCCACGCCGGGCAGCATCAGGTCGAGCACCACGATGTCCGGGTGGAACTCGGCGGCCCGCCGCAGCGCGTCCTCGCCGCTGTACGCGGTGACCGCCTCCCAGCCCTCGTAGCGGGCGACGGTCGCGACGAGGTCGGCGATCGGCGGGTCGTCGTCGACGACGAGAAGTCGTACTTTTTCCACGCCCTCATAGTGCTGCACCCGTCCCGGGCCGCCATAGCCGCCCACCCTGCCGTGGTGGGATCGATAAAAACTTGAAAGTTGAGCGACAGCTTTCCGACAGCTCCCCGGCGCCAAGCTCGAATCCCAGGATCCGATCAAGGAGCTGCCGACCGTGACGCCCCTCCGACAACCTCCCGCGGCGACCCGCCCCGGTGTGCGGCCGAACGTGGTGGGCCGCACCGGCCTGTACGCGCTGCTGCTGGCCAACGCGGCCGTGGTGACCGTCTTCTTCGTCCAGGCCGGTTTCGCCTCGAACGCGCTGCTCGTGCTGGGCCGGCTGACCGGGCTGTACGCGGCACTGCTGATGGCGTTCCAGCTGCTGCTGGTGGCACGGCTGCCGTGGTTCGACCGGCGGATCGGCATGGACCGGCTGACCTCCTGGCACCGCTGGACGGGCTTCTCGGTGCTGTGGCTGCTGCTGGCGCACGCCGTGTTCGTCGTCCTCGGCTACGCCGGGTCGTCCTCCCTGGACCCGGTGAACCAGCTGGTGGACCTCGCCGAGACGGTCGAGGGCGTGCTGCGGGCGATCGTCGCCCTGGCGGTCGTCGTCGTGGTCGGGGTCGTCTCGGCCCGCTCGGCCCGGCGGCGGCTGGCCTACGAGACCTGGCACTTCATCCACCTGTACACCTACGTGGCGGTGGTGCTGGCGTTCACGCACCAGGTCGCGGCCGGGACGACGTTCACCGCCTCGCCGGTGGCGACGGCGTACTGGTACACGCTGTGGGGCGCGGCCCTCGCCGCGGTGTTCGCCGGCCGGCTGGCGCTGCCGCTGTGGCGCAACCTGCGCCACCGGCTGCGGGTGACGGCCGTCGTCCCCGAGAACGACGACGTGGTCTCGGTGTACCTCACCGGCCGCGACCTGGACCGGCTGCCGGCGCGGGCCGGTCAGTTCTTCCTGTGGCGGTTCCTGACGAAGGACCGCTGGTGGCAGGCGAACCCGTTCTCGCTGTCCGCCGCGCCCGACGGCCGTACGCTGCGGCTGACCGTCAAGCGGGCGGGCGACGGCAGCGCGGCCCTGCGGCACCTGAGGATCGGCACCCGCGTCTTCGCCGAGGGCCCCTACGGCGCCTTCACCGCCCTGCACCGCACCCGGCCCGACGCCGTGCTCGTCGCGGGCGGCGTCGGTGTCACGCCCATCCGGGCCCTGCTGGAGGAGCTGCACGGCCACGCGGTCGTGATCTACCGGGTCGCCACCGACCGGGACGCCGTGCTCTACGACGAGCTGCGTGACCTCGCGCTCGCCCGGGGCGCCGCACTGCACCTGGTCACGGGCCCGCCGGTGCCCGACCGGCTGGCGCCCGGGGAGCTGGCGCGGCTGGTGCCGGACATCAACGAGCGGGACGTCTACCTGTGCGGCCCGCCGCCGATGATGAACGCCGTGCTCGGCAGCCTGCGGGAGCTGGGCGTGCCCCGGCCGCAGATCCA
This sequence comes from Streptomyces sp. NPDC085932, assembly GCF_044540525.1. NCBI lineage: Bacteria > Bacillati > Actinomycetota > Actinomycetes > Kitasatosporales > Streptomycetaceae > Streptomyces > Streptomyces sp. NPDC085932. The sequence continues at coordinate 295,187 of NZ_JBITSJ010000001.1, read as the reverse complement.
CTTCGAGCGCTTCAGCCTGGCCGGATGACGAGGAGACTGTCGTGAAGCGAGCCCTACCCGTCCTCGTCCTCAGCGTCGCGGGCCTGATCCCCGTCTGGCGCTACGCCCCCTCCCCGGACACCGGCACGGAGGCCGCGGCCCCGGCGCCGGCACCCTCGGTGTCGTCGTCCGCGGGACCCGGCGGCACGACGTCGACGGTCGTGCGGGGGTCCACGGTCGGCACCGAGAAGGGACCGGTGCAGGTCGAGGTCACCTTCGCGGGCGACCGGATCGCCTCGGTGCGGATGCTGCGGCAGCCGGACCATCCGCAGACCACGGCCGCCGTGCCGAAGCTCATCGAGGAGACGCTGCGGGCCCAGAGCGCCGAGATCGACACGGTGTCCGGCGCGACGGTCACCAGCGACGGCTACAAGGAGTCGCTCCAGGCCGCCCTCGACGCGAAGGGCTGACGGATGCGGCGCGTGGAGCACGTCATGGGGTTCCCGGTCTCGGTGCGGATCGACGACGCGGGCTACCCCGCGGCACCGGTGGACGAGCTGTTCGCGTGGCTGCGGGAGGTCGACGCACGCTTCAGCCCGTTCCGCCCGGACAGCGAGGTGTCGCGGCTGGACCGGGGCGAGCTGCCCGAGCCCGGCCCGGATCTGCGCGAGGTCCTGGACCTGTGCGAGGAGTACCGGGTGGCCACCGGCGGCGCCTTCGACGTCCGTCCGGCCGGTGGCCGGCTGGATCCCTGCGCGGTGGTGAAGGGCTGGTCGGTGCAGCGCGGAGCGGAGCTGCTGTCGGCGGCCGGTGCGCGGCGCTTCTGCCTCAACGCGGGCGGCGACGTGGTCGCGGCCGGCGGCCCCTGGCGCGTGGGGGTCCGCCACCCCGAGGACGCCGCGCGGCTGTGCGCGGTCCTGGACCTCACGGACCGCGCCGTCGCCACGTCCGCCCGCTACGAACGCGGCGACCACATCCTGGACGCCCGCACGGGCCGCCCGGCGACCGGACTGCTCAGCATGACGGTGGTGGCCCCGACGCTGACCGAGGCGGACGCGGTGGCCACGGCGGCCTTCGCGCTGGGCCCGGAGGGCGTCTCCTGGGCGGCGTCCCGGCCCGGCTGCGAGGTGTTCGCGGTGGACGCGCGGCGCAGGGTGCTGCGCAGCGAGGGGTTCCCGGTGGCGGCGTAGGGCCGGGGGGAGCCGGGGCACGGGCCGCGCGGGGACCGGACCGGGTGGCTCGGCCGCGCCCTGCCGAACGCGCACGTCGAGGGCGAGGGCCTGCGCTCCGCGCCCGGCCGGGACGCCGAGGATCGTGGCCCCGGCCCGCCGTGTCGCCGCCCCGTCCGCCGCCCTTTGCGTCGCGGACACCGCGGCGTCACGCCGGCCGGGCACGTTTCGGCCGTCCCCGCCCCGTGCCCGGCCGCCCCGTCCCCGGGCGGCACCCGGAAGGACGACATACGCCGTGTCCCAGCTCCTCGAAACGCCGCCCGCACCGCTCCCCGCCGCCTGCCCGGCCGGTCCGCCCCGGCGCTCCCCCGCCGCCGCCCGGTTCGCCCGGCCCGCCCTCGCCCTGCTGCCGCTGCTGCTGATCGGCGGGTGGGCGTTGACCGACCGGCGGGCCGCCGCCGAGGGGGTCGCGCGGCTGGCGTCCGCCGACCCCCGGTGGCTGTTCGCCGCGTTCCTGTGCACCTGCCTGACCTGGGTGGCCGCCGCCTGTGCCCGGCAGGGCGCGCTGCCGGAGCGGCTGCCGCCCGGCCCGCTGGTGGCGTCGCAGTGCGCCGCCGGTGCCGCGAACCAGGTGCTGCCCGCGGGGATCGGCGCGCACGCCGTCACCCTGCGCTTCCTGCAGCGCCAGGGCGTCCCGCTCCCCCGCGCCACCGCCTCGCTCGCCCTCTACGCCCTGGTCAGGCCGGTCGTCAAGATGCTGGTGCTGCTCGCGTTCCTGGTGGCGTTCCCGCAGGTGCTGCGGCCCGGCGCGCTCCTGCCCGGCCACCGCGCGCTCCTGACGGCGGCCGGGGTGGCGGCGGTCGTCCTCGTCGCGGCCGTCGTGACACTGGTGACCGTAACCGCCCTGCGCCGGCCCGTCCTGGGCTTCCTGCGCACCGCCCTGACCGACGCCCGCGCGCTGCACAGACGTCCGAGCCGGGTGCTGGCCCTGTGGGGCGGGGCGGCCGCGGCCCCGTTGCTCCAGGGCAGTGCGGTCGCCGCGGTCGGCTTCTCGCTCGGACTGCCGCTGTCCTGGGCGCAGGTGGTGCTCGCGCTGCTGGTGGCCGGCGCCGCGGCCGGGGCGGTGCCCGCGCCGGGCGGGATCGGCCCGGTGGACGCGGCGCTCGTGGTCACGATGGCCGCGTTCGGCGCGCCCGCCGGCACGGCCACCGCCACCGTCATCGGCTACCGCGTGCTGACGGTGTGGCTGCCGATGCTGCCGGGCGTGCTCGTCCTGTCGGCCCTGCTGCACCGCAGGCTGCTGTGAGCTCCGCCCCTCAGCTGTCCGGCAGGGCCTCCAGGAAGGCGGCCGGCGGGACGAAGAACAGGCTGCCGGTGACCGCCCGGGAGTAGTCCAGCAGCGGGTCGGGCCCCGCCCCGGGCCCGCCCAGGAACATCTTGCGCAGCATCGTCTCGGGTATCTCCGGCGTGCGCGCGTAGGCCACGAAGTACGTGCCGAACTCCCCGTGCCCGGGCCGGCCGAACGGCATCGCCGAGCGCAGTATCCGCTGCTCCCCGCCGTCCGGGCCGAGGACGGTGTTGACGTCCTTGTGGGAGCCGGGCGCGTCGAGTTCGAGGTTGGTGAGCTTGGTGCGGCCGATGATCTTCTCCTGCGCCTCGACGGCGAGGGCCTCCCAGGCGTCCACGTCGTGCAGGTACTTCTGCACGAGCGCGTAGGCGCCGCCGCGGAAGCCGGGGTCCTCGTCCCCGACGAGGGCCGCGTCGGCGGCGGCCCGGCCGACGGGGTTCTCGGTGCCGTCGACGAAGCCGAGCAGGTTGCGCGAGTCGAAGGAGGAGAACGCCTGTGTCTCGTCGCGCACGGCGACCGCGCCGCGCAGCCGCCGCACGAGCTCGGCGGCGAGGGCGAAGCACAGGTCGGTGCGGGCGGCCTCGAGGTGGAAGAACAGGTCGCCCGGGGTGGCCGGCGCGTGGTGGCGGGGCCCGGCCAGTTCGCGGAACGGGTGCAGTGCGACGGGCCGCGGGCCGCCGAACACCCGGCCCCAGGCCCGGGATCCGACCCCTGCGACGCAGCCCAGGCCGCCGTCGGGGCTGGGGAAGCCGACGGAGCGCACCAGGCCCGCGAGCGAGCCCAGCACCTCCCGCACGGCGGTCTCCCCGCCGGGTTCGATCGTGGCGACCAGGAACACCGCGACCGAGGCCGGCGGGTTCAGCAGCGGCTGCGGCAGCGGCTCTCCCGAGGGCAGCGGTGACGTCATGGCTTTCCCATCCCTTCGCCGGCCGGTACGGCCCGCCCGCTCCCCCTCCGGGGCGGCGCGGCCCACGCCCCTGACACGATGCCCAGCGAACGGGCGGGCGGAACTCCCGCCGCCCGGCGGCCGGTTGCCGGTTGCCGGTTGCCGGTTGCCGGTTGCCGGTTGCCGGCCGGCATCCTCCCGCGGCACCTTGACGTCCCGGGGTCCGAGCGGCATCGCCTCGGCCCGGTGCCGTGGCGGTGCGTGGTGGTGGCGGGTCGGCGGCCGAAGGGCGGGTGCCGGCAGGCCGCCGGTGTCCCGGCGCCCTGCGGACGAAGCCCGTCCGCCCCGTGCAGGGCGTGCGCGCCCGGCGGCAGGGGGAGCGCGTCCGTGCCGGCGACGGGCAGCGGGTCACGCAGATTGCCGCACTCGTCGTACGTCACCTCGGCCGCCCCGGGGGTCCGCAGCGCCGCGCTCGCCGGCCGGACCGCCGGTCGAAGTTCCTGCGTCACCCACTCTCACCTCAGCCGCAGCGGTTAGCCTCGTAAGTCACCGAAGGTGAACGGGGGTTGCCCATGGTGAACGCCGATCGCACGCCGCCCGACTGCCCCGGGGGACATGACGGCATGCCCGAGACCGGCGCCGGGGCGCATCTCCAGGACCAGCTCGAAATGCTCATCCAGGACTTCCGCACGAGCGCCGAGCCGCCCATGCCGGTGTTCGTCGTGCACGCGCAGGAGAGCGCCGACGACGAGGCGGTGACGGGGCTGGTCCGGCAGCTGTACGCGGGCCAGGAGGCGCACGGCACCCGCTGCGCCGTGGTGCAGGACGGCTACGAGGGCCCCACGGAGGTGCGCAGGGCCGCCGCCCTGGTGCGCGCGCTGAGCGACCCGAAGAAGTGGGGCGGCCCCAAGGCGGTGTACCGGCGCTACGCATTCCCGCGGCTGCGGCTGGTGCACGCCATCGACGACGCGGTGGCGGCGCTCGGCGACAGCTGGCCCGCGCCCGCCCCGGGCAGCCCCGAGGCCGGGCAGGACCAGCGGCAGCTGCTGCTGAACCAGCTGGCGCAGCAGCGCTGGCGGCCCAGGAACACCGCCCGCTGGCACTCGGGCCTGCCGCTGTTCGACATGGCGCACATCCTCCCGGCCAGTCTCGTCACCGTGCTGGCCGCGCTGCTGGCCCGCAGCGAGTGGTACGTGGCGGTGGGCGCCGGCCTCGTCTTCCTGTTGCTGCTGACCGTGCTCAACTACGTGCTGCCCGGCCGGGCGCCGATCTTCCTGTGGCTGCGCCGCGAGAGCCGCTGGTTCATGACGACGACCTTCCTGCAGGCGGCCGGCCAGGACGAGCCCACCGAGGTCTCGCTGCTGCGGCCGGTGCGGTCCTGGAAGGCGATCGCCGCCCGGGCGTACGACGTGGCCGAGTCCCTCAAGGCGGGCGGCGACTTCCATCTCCAGCTGTGCGTGCTGGCGCTGCGGGAGGACCTGCGCGACAACCACCGCCGCTGGAGCTGGGACCTGCGCGGCTTCAAGCGGCCGCGCCCGCCGATGCTGTTCCTGCCGCACGCGGACGCCCGCAACGGCGGCATCGAGCTGATCCGCGCCGTCAGCGACGTCCGCAGCCGGCGCAGCGAACTCGATCCGCTGCTCGTGGTGGCCGCGGTGCGCGCGCACGACGTGGCACGTCTGGAGCGCAGCGTGGTCCGGACGGCGCCCGATCCGGATCCGGTACCGCCGAAATTCGGCGAGCGGCTGCGCACCTGGTACCGCGAGTGGGCGCACAACCTGCGGGCCGAGCAGTCCCCCAGCCGGGAGAGGTCCGTCCTGCCCTGGGTGATGAAGATCCCGCTGCCGCACGACCAGCTCGGGCCCGTCGAGGAGCGCCGCCGGCATCTGCGGGCCTCCACCCGGCCCACGCTCGCCCGGCTGGTGTGGGCGCTGCACACCCTGGTCCTGGTGATCGCCCTGCTGGCCGCCGGCACGGTCATGCGGACCGACGCCCTGCACGACCGCTACTGCTCGGCGTCCCTGCTCACCGCCAACCGCGACACCCGGCGCGCGCCCGTGCCCGGAGGCGGGGTGGAGTGCATCGGCATAGCGACGGACGGCGTCCGCTTCGCCGACTGGCTGCCGGAGCCCCGGCCCGCCGACGAGGTCTCGGCCCTCGCGGCAGGCGAGCAGAGACCCTGGACGGTGGCGGAGCTGGAGGACCGCATCGGCCGGCAGAACGCCGACGTCCTCGCCCGGCACACCGGCCGGTACGTCACCGTCGTCTACGCCGGACCGCTCAGCGCCGACCCGGCCGACGGCTCCTCGCTGGTGAAGGGCGCCGAGGAACTGGCGGGCGTGTATCTGGCGCAGGCGGTCGTCAACGAGAACTCCAGCGTGAAACTGCGCGTGCTGATCGCCAACGGCGGTGTGGACCTGGGCCACCAGGAGCAGATGGCCGAGGCGATCGCCGCGTACGCCGCGCACGACCCGACCGTGGTGGGGGTCGTCGGCACCGGCCGCGACCTGAAGTCGAGCCGGGCCACGACCCGCACGCTGATGGAGGCGGGCCTGCCGGTCGTCTCCGGCACGAACTCCGCGACGTATCTGCCCCGCGAGTTCGCCAACTGGTTCAGCCTGGCCGCCACCGACGAGTGGCAGACCCGCCAACTGGGCCTGATAGCCGCCCAGTTGCGCACCCCGCAGCGGCGGCAGTACGCCCTGGTCCTGGCCCGCGACACGGCGCGGACCGACGATCTGTACACCGACGAACAGGCCCGTTACGGCGGGCGGATGCTGCGGCTGCAGGGCTTCACCCTGCTCGATCAGCGCCGCTACCGGCTCAGCGGCGGCACACCGCAGCTGCGCTCGCACGCGCAGGAGATCTGCCGGGGCGAGCGGGTCCCGTCGGTGATCTACTTCGCGGGGCGGGTGGAGGACGTCGACCCGCTCATGGCCCAGCTGGGCACCGAGCCGGGCTGCGCCGGACGGCCCCTGGCCATCATCACCGGCGACGACCTGTCCAAGGCCGACTTCACGGCCGGGGGACAGTCCGTGGCGCCGAAGGTCACGCTGTACCACGCGGCCCTCGCCGAGCTGGAGCAGGCCGCCACCACGACAGCCTTCTACCTGGACGCCGCCCAGCACCTGCCGGGCCTGGCGGGCCGGCGCCTGCGCCACGACAGCCCGGCCCTGTCCAGCGGCCAGACCGCCCTCGCCCATGACGCGACCCGCGCCCTGTTCTGGGCGGCCAGCCGAGACGACCGGCCGCAGAGCCGCGCCTCGACCTGGGTGAACCTGCGCAACGTCAAGATCGAGGGCATGGCCACGGGCACCATCGACTTCACCCGCGCCCCGCTCTACGGCGACCGCACCGGGCACAGCATCGTCCTGAAGGAGGTGCGCCGCCACGGCGACGGCACCTCCCGGCCGCGTGTGGTGTGCCGCCGCACGGCGGGGGACACGGCACCCCTCACCCGCAAGGAGTGCCGGATCCGCTGAGCGCGCTCAGCCCGCGTCGGGCGTCAGCCGCAGCGCGATGCTGTTGATGCAGTACCGCTGGTCGGTGGGCGTGGGGTACCCCTCGCCCTCGAAGACGTGCCCGAGGTGCGAGCCGCAGCGCGCACACCGCACCTCGGTCCGCACCATGCCGTGCGACCGGTCCTCGATCAGCTCCACCGCGTCGGTGTCCTTCGGGTCGAAGAAGGACGGCCAGCCGCAGTGCGACTCGAATTTCGTGTCCGAGGTGAACAGCTCCGCACCGCAGGCGCGGCAGGAGTAGACACCCTGTGTCTTGGTGTCGGTGTACTCACCGGTGAAGGCGGGCTCGGTGGCCGCCTGGCGCAGCACGGCGTACTCGCCCGGGCTGAGCTCCGCGCGCCACTGCTCGTCCGGCTTCTCGACGTCGTACGGCATGAGCCTCCAGCCCCTCAGTTCGACAGACGGTCCAGGATCCGCGGGCCGAGGTCGGTGACGTCGCCCGCTCCCATGGTGAGAACGAGATCACCGGGCTTCGCCATTCCCGCGACGACCGAGGGGACGTCCGCCGTGTCGTGCACGGGCGTCACGTCCGCGCCCGCTGCCCGGGCCGCCTCGATGATCAGCTCGCTGGTCACGCCGGGGATCGGGTCCTCGCGGGCCGGGTAGATGTCGAGCACGACCGAGGCGTCGGCGAGGGCCAGCGACTGCCCCATCTCCTTGCCGAGCTCCTGTGTGCGCGAGAACAGGTGGGGCTGGAAGACGACCAGGATCCGCGCGTCGCCCGCGGCTCCGCGCATGGCCTCCAGGTCGGCGGTCATCTCGGTGGGGTGGTGGGCGTAGGAGTCGATGACCTGGACGCCGGCCGCTTCGCCCTTGAGCTGCAGCCGCCGCTTCACGCCGGTGTAGGCCGCGAGCGCCGGAGCCAGCTCGGCCGCGGGGACGCCGAGCGCCGCCCCGGCCGCCAGCGCGGCGACCGCGTTGTGCGCGTAGTGGCGGCCGGGCACGGAGACCGCGAAGGTCAGCTCCTCGCCCTCCAGCACGACGGTGACCCGGCTCTTCAGCCCCTGCGGCACGACCGACGTCACGCGCACGGAGGCGTCCTCGGACTCGCCGTAGGTCACCACCCGTACACCGCGTCCGGCGACCCGCCGGGTCAGCTCGCGCGCGCCCTCGTGGTCGGCGGAGATCACCAGCGTGCCGCCCTCGGTGATCCGGTCCACGAACGTCTCGAACGACGCGTAGATCTCGTCCATCGACGCGTAGTTGGCGTGGTGGTCGAGTTCGACGTTGAGGACGATCGCCACCTCGGGCGCGTACTTGTGGAAGCTGCGGTCCGACTCGTCGGCCTCGGCGACGAAGATCTCGCCCTCGCCGTGCAGCGCGTTGGAGCCGGGCGCGTCCAGGTCGCCGCCGATGGCGTAGGAGGGCTTCAGGCCCAGCTCGCCCAGGGAGACGGCCAGCATCGAGGTGGTGGTCGTCTTGCCGTGCGTACCGGCGACCGCGATCGGGCGCAGCCCCTCCATCAGGGCGGCGAGCGCGTCGGAGCGGTGCACGACGGGGATGCCCAGCTCGGCCGCGCGGGCCAGTTCGGGGTTGTCCTGCCGGATCGCCGACGACACGACCACGCAGCTGGCGTCATCGGCCAGGTGCTCGGCGGCGTGCCCGATGTGCACGGTCACGCCCCGCGCCCGCAGCGCCTCGGCCGTGGCGGAGTCCTTGGCGTCGCTGCCCGCGACGGCGGCCCCGCGCTGGGCGAGGATCTTCGCGATCCCCGACATCCCGGCCCCACCGATCCCGATGAAGTGCGGTCGGTCCATGGCGGTGGGAAGGCCGGGTGCCATGCGTGTCTCCCTGTACGTGTGCGGAACGTTCAGCGGCACAGCCTATGCCGAACGGTTCCGCGGTGCCGCCACCGCCGGCGGCTACGCCTTGCTGTGCGAGAACAGCTTCAGCACCGGCACCCCGACCTTGTGCCGGGCCCGCGAGGCCCAGTCCCGGTGGAAGAACTCCTCCACGTAGTGCGGGTCGGTCAGCACGATGACCTCGTCGGCCCCGACCTCCTCCACGAGGGACTTCAGCGCGTCCAGCGGATGGTCCTCGATCAGCCGCCCCTCGGCCGGACTGCCCGAGCCGCGCAGCGCCGCCAGGGAGACCTCCAGGGCCCGCTGCCCCACGCTCAGGGCCTCCTCCCCTTCCGGGGTCTCGCCCTCCCGGACGGCCTCGTCGAGTTCACCGAGCGCCACGTCGTCGATGGCCCGCAGCAGCCGGTCCGCCTGCTCGCCGCGCGGCTGGAGCAGCACCTGGAAGGAGACCTCCTCCTCCCCGTGCAAGGTCGTGACGAACTCCACGTCGGCGGACGTCAGGGCCTTCTCGATCATCAAAACGCTAGTGAACACCAGGCGCCCCTTCTGCTCCCGGGGCCCGGGGGCCCCACTCCTCCGTGGGCCGTGCGGGGCCCTGCGGAAACCATCCTGCCCGTGCGCGCACGGGTACTGCCGGATCCAGTGTGCCCTCCCGGACCCGAGCGGACCGGCATATGCCGCCCCCCGGGCGGCCGGGAACGGGCCACCGCCCACCCCTTCCGCCCTGACCGGCCCGCCGGATGCACCGACCACCGGCCGCCGACACCTTGTACCCCCGGTCCGGCTGTTCAGCGCCCCGGGACCCGGCTCGTCAGGACCGCCCGTACCGGGTGAACAGGAATCCGTCCTCCTCCAGCACCGACAGCAGCGCGAAGCGGTGCGGCACGGTGACGGGGGGCCCGCCGGCGATGCGCTGCGCGTCGCCGGCGGTGAGCATCGGGGACACGGTCAGGCACAGTTCGTCGAGGACGCCGGCCGCCACCATCTGCCCCAGCAGCCGGGGCCCGCCCTCGGTCAGCAGCCGGGTGTGGCCGAGCCCGGCCAGGGCCGCCACGGCACGGGCGGGGTCCACACCCATGCCGTCCCCGGCGGTCAGCACGCGGGCGCCGGCCTTCCGGGCGGCGGCGACGCGCTCGACGGGGGCCGCGGCTCCGGTGAGGATCAGGGTGGGCACCAGGGGCGCGGTGAACAGCGGCAGCGAGAAGTCCAGGTCGAGGCTGGCGGTGACCACCGCGATCGCGGGCGCGGGCGCCTGCCCGGCCGCCTCCCGCAGCGCCGCGAACTCGGCCCGCGCGCGGGCCGGGCGGTAGCCCTCCTGCCGGACGGTCTCGGCCCCGACGACCACGACGTCGGCCAGCGCCCGCAGCGTGCCGAAGATCCGCATGTCGGCCGCGCTGGAGATGGGCTGCGAGCGTCCGTCGTGCTGGGCGGCGCCGTCCAGCGTGGACACCATGTTCGCCCGCAGGTACGGCACCGGCCCCTCGAAGCCCGGCTCGGGATAGGCGTACGCGGCGGCCAGCTCGGCCAGGGTCCACTCCCGCCCGGTGCCCTCGCCGGGCGTGCCGTCCGGGGCCGGAGCTGCTGTTTCGTCGGTCACAGGGAACAGGCGTCGCATGCCGTGCAGTGTTCCACGCGCCGTAGCATGGTGAACCGTGTCCTCTTCCCCCGCCCCTTCCGGAACCGGCCCCGTGACCGACCCGGCCCCGCTGTCGCTGTGCGCCCGTGAGCCGCACGTGCCCGCGGACCGCCTGGTCGCCGAGATGGTGCCGCCGCCGCGGTTCGACTCCGTCCGGTTCAGCACGTACATACCGGACCCGAACCAGCCCAGCCAGACCGAGGCCGTCAGCGCCTTGGAGGGCTTCGCGGCCGGCCTGGGCGGGGACGGCGACTCGGGCAGGCGGCGGCTGTTCGGGTTCGGCAGGGCGGCGAAGAAGGCCCCCGCCGGTCCGCGCGGCGTCTACCTGGACGGCGGCTACGGCGTCGGCAAGACGCACCTGCTGGCCTCCCTGTGGCACGCCACCCCGGCCGAGCCCGAGCGTAAGGCGTTCGGCACGTTCGTGGAGCTGACCAACCTGGTCGGCGCCCTCGGCTTCCAGCAGACCGTCCGGACGCTCTCCGGTCACCGGCTGCTGTGCATCGACGAGTTCGAGCTCGACGACCCGGGCGACACGGTCCTGGTCTCCACGCTGCTCGGCAAGCTCGTCGACGCGGGCGTCGCCCTCGCCGCCACCTCCAACACGCTCCCCGGCAAGCTCGGCGAGGGCCGGTTCGCGGCGGCCGACTTCCTGCGCGAGATCCAGGGTCTGTCGGCCCACTTCCGCGCCCTGCGCATCGACGGCGAGGACTACCGCCACCGCGGCCTGCCCGAGGCGCCGCCGCCGTACTCCGACACACAGGTGACCGCGACGGCCCACGCCACCGAGGGCGCCTCCCTCGACTCGTTCTCGCCCCTCCTGGAGCACCTGGCCCGGGTCCACCCCAGCCGGTACGGGGCTCTGACGGACGGGATCAAGGCGGTGTGCCTCACCGGCGTGCGGCCCGTTCCGGACCAGTCGACCGCCCTCAGGCTGGTCGTTCTCGCGGACCGGCTCTACGACCGCGAGGTGCCCGTGATGGCCTCGGGCGTGCCGTTCGACCAGCTGTTCAGTGACGAGATGCTCAACGGCGGCTACCGCAAGAAGTACTTCCGGGCCATCTCCCGGCTCACCGCGCTGGCCCGCGACGCGGCCTCCTTGCCGACCGGTCGGTAACCCCGCTTCCAATATCGCGCCGACAGCCGTACGGGAAGGGCTGGTTCCGGACAGCCCACCCACGGTTTTCAGGCTCTCTTCAGCTCGAAACGTTAAGTTAACCCTGCAAATGACTTTGCAGGGTTAACGTGTTTCTTGACCAGCCGTTGACCAAGTGTTGGTCAGTGCTAGACGTCTGCGACAACTGAAGGGGGGCGCATGCTTCGAGGTACGACGGCCCGGACCGTGGTTGCGCTCCTCGCCGCCGTCCTGCTCGCCCTTCAGTTCTTCGCTCCGACGGCATCCTTCGCAACCGCGCATACACCGAGTCAAGCCGAGGCCAAGGCTCACCCCGGAACCAAGCCCTCCGGTGCGGCCTCGCGCCCCGGGACCCCGTTCCCCGGCAAGGCGCTGCGCGACGAGATCGTCACCTGCCGCGCCGGGCACCACGGGGACCCGACCGGTCCCCTGCGGACCCGCGACCGGTCCCACACCACCGACTCCGCGCCCTCGGCGCCCGATCGCCCGCTGCCCCGGCACACCCGGCCGACGGCGGACGAACCGGCCGGACCCGGCACCGCGCACCGACGCACGTCGAGATCCTCGGCGTCGCACACACCGGCAGCACTGCAGGTCTTCCGCTGCTGAGCGGCCGGAGCAGTTCCCCCCACCTCTGTCATGCCCGTCCGACGCGCCCCCACTGCGCGCCAGGAGGAGTCACCACATCATGCAGCCCCTCATCGACAACGCCCGCATGTTCGGACAGCGCCCTGAGGAGTTCGCCCGCCTCGCCGAGGGCCAGTCCCCCGACGTCCTGTTCATCACCTGCTCCGACTCCAGGGTCGTACCGGCCCTGATCACGGGCGCCCGCCCCGGCGAGCTCTTCGAGCTGCGCACCGCGGGCAACGTCGTCCCGCCGTACGCCTCCACCACTCCCACCGGCGAGGCGGCCACCATCGAGTACGCCGTCCAGGTCCTCGGCGTCCGGCACATCGTGGTCTGCGGCCACTCCCACTGCGGTGCCGTCGGGGCCGTGGTGCGCCACGACGACCTCACCGCCGTACCCGCCGTGCGCGACTGGCTCGCCCACGCGGCGGACGAGCCCGCGTGCTCCGACCCCGCCGACCCGACGGTCGCCGAGGCCGTACAGCACCACGTGCTCACGCAGTTGATGCGCCTGCGTTCCTACCCGTGCGTCGACAAGCGCCTCCAGGCGGGCGAACTCCAGCTGCACGGCTGGTACTACGAGGTCCACACCGGCGTGGTGCGGGAGCACCGCGCGGAGTCCGACACCTTCGAGACGCTCTGAGGGGGCCGGTGACCATGGTGTCCAAGTTCCCTCATCTGAGGCAGGACTTCCTCGCCTCCATCGTCGTCTTCCTGGTCGCGGTGCCGCTGTGCGTCGGGGTGGCGGTCGCCTCCGGCGTCCCCGCGGAGCTGGGTCTGATCACCGGCATCGTGGGCGGGATCGTCACCGGACTGCTGCCCGGCAGCAGCCTGCAGGTGTCCGGGCCCGCCGCCGGTCTGACCGTGCTGGTCTTCGAGGCGGTCACCGAGTTCGGCGTGGCCACGCTCGGCGTGATCGTGCTGCTCGCCGGGGTGCTCCAGCTCGCCATGGGCTTCCTCGGCATAGGCCGCTGGTTCCGGGCGATATCCGTCTCGGTCGTCGAGGGCATGCTGTGCGGTATCGGCCTGGTGATCATCGCCGGCCAGATCTACGCGGCGGCCGGCCTGAAGGCCCCGGAGTCCGGGCTCGGCAAGATCGCGGGTCTGCCCGGGGCGTTCGTCGACGCGTTCGGCAGCACCGAGGCCCTGACCTCCCTCGCGATCGGCGCGGGCACCATCGCCGTCATCGTGCTGTGGAAGAGGATGCCCAGGGCCGTCCGGACCGTGCCCGGCGCCCTCGCCGCGGTCGTCCTGGCCACGGTCGTCACGCTCGCCTTCGGGCTGCCCGTCGCCACCGTCCAGGTGGAGGGCCTGCTCGGGGTGGTCCAGCCGCCCGGGGCGGACGCCTTCGGCGAGCTGGCGAGCCCGGCGATCTGGGGCACGATCATCGCGTTCGCGCTGATCGCCTCCGCCGAGAGCCTGTTCAGCGCGGCGGCCGTGGACCGGCTGCACAACGGTCCGCGCACGGAGTACAACAAGGAGATGATCGCCCAGGGCGCGGGCAACACCCTGTGCGGTCTGCTCGGCGCGCTGCCGATGACGGCGGTCATCGTGCGCAGCTCCGCCAACGTGAGCGCGGGCGCGAAGACAAAGGCCTCCCGGGTGCTGCACGGCGTGTGGCTGCTGCTGTTCGCCGCCGCCATGCCGTGGGCCCTGGCCCTGATCCCGATCCCCGCGCTGGCCGGCATCCTCGTGCACGCCGGCTGGAAGCTGATCCCGTTCCGCCAGATCACGGCGCTGTGGCGGGCCCACAAGGGCGAGGCGCTGATCCTCGTCGTCACGGCCGTGTCGATCGTCGCGGTGAACATGTTCGAGGGAGTGCTCATCGGTCTGGCCCTGTCGGTCGTCAAGACCGCCTGGGAGGCCTCGCACGTCAAGCTGGAGGTCATCGACAAGGGCGCCGGTCCCATCCAGGTGTACCTGGCGGGCAACGCGACCTTCCTGCGGCTGCCGAAGATCCTCGACAGCCTGGAGGCCCTGCCCCAGGACCGCCCGGTGGAGCTGGACCTGTCGGGCCTGCACCATCTCGACCACGCCTGCCGCACGGCCCTGGAGAACTGGGCCGCGCGCCACAGCGCGACGGGCACGGAGCCGGTGAAGGTCACGCGGGCCGAGGCCGCACCGGACGGTGAGAAGGTCACGGCGGCCTAGCTGGGCGTCGACGGTCCCCGGTCCGGGGCGCGCGGCCCGCGCGCCCCGGACCACGTGCGTCCGGGCCGGGCCGTACCAGGCATGGCCCCGACCCCTGCTCCCGGCATATCGTGACAGAAGTACCCGGAACGGGGCCTCTGAGCCGGGAGGTCGGCATGGTCGAGGAGCTGATCGGTGCGGTGGCGGCGGTCTGCGCAGGCGGCCTGGTGTATCTGGCCGCGGCGGCGCGGGTCGTCAAGCAGTACGAACGCGGGGTGGTCTTCCGGCTCGGCCGTCTGCACGGGGACGTGCGACGGCCCGGGTTCACCACCGTGATCCCCGGCGTGGACCGGATGCGCAAGGTCAATCTGCAGATCGTGACCATGCCGATCCCCGCCCAGGAAGGCATCACGCGTGACAACGTGACCGTGCGGGTGGACGCGGTGGTCTACTTCAAGGTCGTGGACCCGGCGGCGGCTGTCGTCAACGTCGAGGACTACCGCTTCGCGGTGTCGCAGATGGCCCAGACCTCGCTGCGCTCGATCATCGGCAAGAGCGAGCTGGACGACCTGCTGTCCAACCGGGAGAAGCTCAACCAGGGCCTGGAGCTGATGATCGACAGCCCGGCCGTGGAGTGGGGCGTGACCATCGACCGCGTCGAGATCAAGGACGTGTCCCTGCCGGACACCATGAAGCGCTCCATGGCCCGCCAGGCCGAGGCCGACCGGGAGCGGCGGGCCCGGCTGATCAACGCCGACGCCGAGTACCAGGCCTCCAAGAAACTGGCCCAGGCGGCCCACCAGATGGCCGACACGCCTTCGGCGCTCCAGCTGCGGCTGCTGCAGACGGTGATGGCCGTGGCGGCGGAGAAGAACTCCACGCTGGTGCTGCCCATCCCGGTGGAGCTGCTCCGCTTCCTGGAGCGGGGCGGCGCGACGGGCGCGGGCGGGCAGGGGGCGCAGCCGGCGGCGGAGCAGGCCCTCGACCGCACGGAGCAGGCGCAGCAGGCCATGGAGGAGCTGCGGCACGCGGTCGAGCAGTGACGCGCGCCACGCGCGTGGTTCCCGCCACCGGCACCAGGTGGTAGACACAGCGGGATCACAGTTCCTGTCCGCCAGCAGGAAGGTTTCCCCATGACCGCCACCGGTCGTCCCGCCACACGTCGTCAGATGCTCGCCGGTACGGGCGCCCTGGGCCTCGGGATCGCGTTCTCCGGCGCCCTGTCCGAACTCTTCGCCGGCACCGCCGCCGCCGGGACCCTCGGCCGCGCCGGCTACGGCCCCCTCGTCCCCGATCCGAAGGGCGTCCTCGATCTGCCGGAAGGTTTCCGCTACCGGATCCTCTCCCGCGAGGGCGACCCGCTCCGCTCCGGGGAGGGCCCGGTCCCCTCCAACCACGACGGCATGTCGGCCTTCGAGGGCAGAGGCGGCCGGGTGCATCTGGTCCGCAACCACGAGAACCGCCACAACGGCCGGATCCCGGTGCCGGCCGTCGAGGGCCTCACCTACGACCCGGCCGCCAAGGGCGGCTGCACGGCCCTGACCCTGGACTCCCGCAACCACGTGCTGTCGGAGCGCGTCGCGATCGCCGGCACGGCCGTCAACTGCGCGGGCGGGCCGACCCCGTGGGGCACCTGGCTGACCTGCGAGGAGAACGAGGACAAGGCGGGCACCAACGGCTACGCCAAGGACCACGGCTTCATCTTCGAGGTCGACCCGGTCGACCCGCACCGCACCGGAGCCGTGCCGCTGACCGCGATGGGCCGCTTCCAGCACGAGGCGATCGCCGTCGACCCCCGGCGCGGTGTGGTCTACGAGACCGAGGACGCCTTCGAGAAGCCCTTCGGGCTGTTCTACCGCTTCCTGCCGCACCGGCCGCTGGGCGGCCGGGGTTCGCTGCGCGCGGGCGGCCGGCTGCAGGCCATGCGCGTGCCGGGTGTGCCCGACCTGTCCACGATCCAGGACATCGGTGCCGCGTTCGACGGCATCGAGTGGGTCGACGTCCCCGATCCGCAGGCCGCGCAGACGCCGATCCGGCTGCAGGACTTCGGGCGCCGGGGCATCACCCACGCGCAGAAGCTGGAGGGCTGCTACTGGGGCGGCCGTTCGGTCTACTTCGTGTCGTCCTTCGCGCGCACCGGCGAGGGTTCGGCGGCCGACCACTACGGGCAGGTCTGGCGCTACGACCCCGAGCGGCGCCGGCTGACCCTCGTCGTGGTGTTCGGCCCGGACACCGACGTGCAGCTGCCGGGCGAGTCGCCGGACAACATCTGTCTGGCGGCCGGCGGCGGCCTCATGGTCTGCGAGGACGGCGAGGGCGCCCAGCACGTGTACGGCGTGACCCGGCGCGGCGAGGTGTACGCGATGGCCCGCAACCGGCAGAACATCGGCGGTCCCGAGGAGCCCGAGTGGGGTGAGTTCGCCGGGGTGACCTTCTCACCCGACGGCGACACGATGTACGTCAACTGCTACACCCCCGGCACCACGTTCGCGGTGACCGGCCCCTGGCGCCGGTAGCCACCGCCCCGCTCACCGGCCGGGCCTCCCGGCACCCGGCCGGTCAGGCGGCCAGCAGGGCGTCGATCTGGCCGACGGCCTCCGTCAGGCCCTCCTCCATGCCCATGGTGATCAGCTGCTCCATCTGCTCGCGGGAGTCGAACAGGGAGCGCATCTCCATGCGCGTGCCGCCCTCGCGCTCGCTGAGCCGGACCGACACGGACATGGTCGGCATGTCGTCCTTCGGCTTGCCGTCTTCGTCGGCGAAGCCGTCGGTGAACTCCAGGGCCGTCGGCTCGGTGACCGAGGTGATCCGCCACCAGCCGCGGTGCCGGTCGCCCTCCGGTCCGGTCATGAAGTAGGTGACCTCGCCACCGGGGCTCAGGTCGTGCTCCTCCACCGTCGCCGGGTAGGTCGGCGGGCCCCACCAGCGCTCCAGCTGCCGGGGATCGGCCCACAGCCGCCACACCCGCTCCACGGGGGCGGCGAAGTCGGCGACCAGGGTCAGGGTCAGGTGGTCGAGGTCCTTGTCGACACGGGTGACACTCATCTCTCGGGCCCTTCCTTCTCGTCGTTCGCTCCGGTCGCGGACGGCCCGGTCCGGGAGGTGCCGGCTCCGGGGTCCTCGGCGAGCAGCCGGGCCATCCGGTCCACCCTCCCGCGCCACGCCGACTCCAGCGCGTCGAGCGCCCGGCGTGCCCGGTCCACCGCGTCGGGGTCGGTGCGCACCAGCTGCTCCCGTCCGCTGCGCTGCTTGGTGACCAGCCCCGCCCGCTCCAGCACGGCGACGTGCTTCTGCACGGCCGCGAAGCTCATCGGATAGGCCTCGGCCAGCCGGGACACCGACAGCTCCCCGCGCACGCAGCGGCGCAGGATGTCCCGGCGCGTGGTGTCGGCCAGGGCGTGGAACAGCCGGTCCACCGTCTCGTCGCTCAGCTCATCTACAACCATTTGGTTGTACATTAGTCCTGCCCGCCCCGTCCGTAAAGCGGCCTGCCCGGCACTGACGCGCGCCCGCCGGGGTACCCGGTGCCGTATGAGCGAGAAGCAGCAGGTCAGCAGCTCGTACTGGCTCGACACGGCCCCGGACGGCCGCCATCCGGCGCTGGCGGAGGACCTGGACGTCGACGTGGCGGTGATCGGCGCCGGGATCGCGGGACTGTGCACGGCGTGGGAGCTGACGCGGGCGGGGCGCAGCGTGGCGGTCCTGGAGGCGGGCCGGGTCGCGGCCGGCGTGACCGGGCACACCACCGCCAAGGTCACCGCCCTGCACTCACTCGTCTACGACAAGCTGCGCCGCACCCGCGGCCCCGAGGGCGCTCGGCTGTACGCCCGTTCCCAGTCCGAGGCGATCGAGCGCGCGGCGGGGATCGCCGCGGAGCTCGGCGTCGACTGCGACTGGGAGGCCCGGGACGCCTACACGTACGCCCGCGACCCCGGGAAGGTGGAGGAGCTGCGGGCCGAGGCGCGGGCAGCCGCCGAGGCGGGGCTGCCCGCCGAGTTCGTGACGGAGACCGGGCTGCCCTTCGAGGTGGCGGGCGCGGTCCGGGTCACCGGGCAGGCCCAGTTCCATCCGCGCAAGTACCTGCTGGCCCTCGCCGCCGACCTGGTCGAGGGCGGTGGCCGGATCTTCGAGGACACCACCGTCCTCGGCCTGGACGAGGGCGAGCCCTGCCGCCTGTCGACCGCCACCGGGGCGACGGTCCGGGCCCGGGACGTCGTCGTCGCCACCCACTACCCGATCTTCGACCGGGCCCTGCTGTTCACCCGGCTGACGCCGAAGCGCGAGCTGGTCGTGGCGGGGACCGTGCCGGCGGACCAGGACCCCGGCGGCATGTTCATCACGCCCGACGAGAACACCCGCTCGGTGCGCACGGCCCCCCACGACGGGGACCGGCGCCTGCTCATCGTCACCGGTGAGCACTTCACGCCGGGCACGGGCGACACCAGGGAGCGGCTGGAACGCCTCACCGCCTGGGCCACGCGGCACTTCCCCGGTCTGGACGTCACCCACCGGTGGGCCACGCAGGACAACAGCCCCACCGACACGGTCCCGATGGTCGGCCCGCTGCACCCGGGCGCCCGGCACACGTACGTGGCCACCGGCTTCGGCGGCTGGGGCATGAGCGGCGGCATGATGGCGGGCCGGCTGCTCGCCGCGCAGATCACGGGCGAGGAGTGCGAGTGGAGCGCGCTGTACGACCCGCGCCGGGTGAAGCCGGCGGTGCGGGAGGCGCCGTCGTTCCTCAAGACCCAGGCGAAGGTGGCCGGGCACTTCGTGGGCGACCGGCTGCGGCCCTCGCCGCCGGTGGAGTCCCTGCCGCCGGGCGAGGGGGCCGTGGTCCGCGCCGACGGCCACCGCGTCGCCGTCTACCGGGACGAGGACGGAGCCCTGCACGCCGTCTCCGCCCGCTGCACCCACCTGGGCTGCCTGGTCGACTTCAACGCCGCCGAGCGGGCCTGGGAGTGCCCCTGCCACGGCTCCCGCTTCGACACCGACGGCAAGGTCATCCAGGGCCCGGCGACCAAGCCGCTGGAACGGCGGGACATCTGAGCGGGCCGTGGGCGCACGGCCCCGACCGGCCTAGGCTGGAGACATGAGCGAGGACGACTACTGCCTGATCGACACGGCCAGGCCGCCCCGGGCGGACGGGCCGCCGTACGCGGAGTGCGTGCTGTGCCGGGAGCCGACGGAGTACCCGGAGTCGTACAAGGGCATCACGCTCTGCCCCGTCTGCGAGTGGCAGGAGGCCCAGCGCACGGCCTGCTCGGGCTGAGGCGCGCCACACCGGCGGCGGCCGCGACCGGCGGCCGCCCGGGCCGGTCTGCCGCGATCTTCCGGCTGGCACACTGGGATGCGTGAGCGAAGACCCGACGCCCGTGAACGACAGCCCCTTCCGGTCCGAGACCTCCGCGCGCGACGCGGCACCGCAGTTCGTGCTGCCGCTGGTCGTGCGGATCGAGCGGACGGACCCGCCGGCGCGCACCGACGCGCTGGAGACGGCGGCGCGGGCCGTGCTGACGATCCTGGCCGACGAGCGGTCGGCCGGTGACGGCGCGTGGGCGGGGGCGATGCGGGACTGGCAGGACGCGCGGATCCGCAAGGTGGTGCGCCGGGCACGCGGCGCCGAGTGGCGGCGGGCCGGGGCCCTGCCCGGTATCACGGTCAGCGGCGAGTCGGCCGAGGTGCGGGTCTTCCCGCCCGTCCCGCTGGACGGCTGGCCCAAGGACCTGGCCCGGCTCCAGGTCTCCGGCACCGACCTGGACGACCCGTCGGCGCCGGTGGACGCCGCTCCGGCCGCGCCCGTGCTGTGGCTCAACCCCGGGCTGGACATGTCGGCGGGCAAGGCGATGGCCCAGGCCGGGCACGCCGCCCAGCTGGCCTGGTGGGAGCTGTCCGACGCGGAGCGCACCGCCTGGCGGGACGCGGGCTTCCCGCTCGCCGTACGGACGGCCGATCCGGCCCGCTGGCCCGAACTGACCGGCAGCGGACTGCCGTTGGTCCGGGACGCCGGCTTCACGGAGATCGCGCCCGGCTCGTGCACGGTCGTCGCGGACCACCCGGCGCTGCGCCGGGAGCCGCACGGGACCGCCGGTCGGGCCTCCACCCGTTCGGAGTAACCGCGGGCGCGGCGGGCGCGGACGAATGCTCCAGTGGGGTTACCAGACAACCCCGACCCAGGAGGCAGCCATGACCAGCGCCGCGCCCCCTCCCCCCGCCCCTCCCGCGCCCGACGACCGGATGCCCGGCGGGGGCGGCCCGCGCGGTTCCGGTGACTCCTGGGCGGCCGGGGGTCTCGCTCTCGGCGGCACCCTGATGGTCGTCTACGGCCTCTTCGCGGTGCTGCAGGGCATCGCGGCGATCGCCGACGACGAGGTGTACACGAGCTTCGGCGACTACGTCTTCGAGTTCGACCTGACCGCGTGGGGCTGGATCCACCTGATCGTCGGCGTGCTCGTGGTGGCGGCCGGGTTCGGCCTGTTCACCGGCGCCACCTGGGCCCGGATCGCGGGCGCGGTCGTGGTCGGCCTGGCGCTGATCGCGAACTTCATGTGGCTGCCGTACCAGCCGTTCTGGTCCATCATCATGATCGTGACCGGTCTGTTCGTCCTGTGGTCGGTGTTCAACTACCGCTCCACACGCGTCATGTAGGGGCCGTCCGGCTCAGGCGGAGGACGGGCGCCGGTCCCGCTCGGACCGCGGCTCCTCCAGCACCACGTCGCGCACCTGGCGCAGCAGCAGCGCGGCCACGATCCGCATCCGCTGGCCGGAGGCCGGGGCCGGTGGCCGGAGGCCGGAGGCCGGTGGCCGGAGGCCGGGGCCGGTGGCCGGAGGCCGGAGGCCGGTGGCCGGAGGCCGGGGCCGCCCCCGGTCTCCGCCGCCGTCTCAGCGCGGGGCGGTGCGCCTGCTCGCCGCCTTCGCGCATGGGTCCGGTCCACGGCGCTCCGGCGTGCGGCGCGAGCCCGGGGACTGCGTGGGTGGGAGGCGCGCGCCCGCGAACCTCAAATGTTGCTCTGAAGGCGGCCCGCGCGGGGTTCGCGGGCGGACGGCTGGGCCATACCCCCCTCACGTTCGAGGACCGGGCCGGGTGGAGGAGGGGACGATGGAGCGACTGGGGACGGGCATCGGGTGGCGGCCGGAGATCGCGGACGCCGTGGAGCGCATGCCGGGCATCGACTGGGTCGAGGTCGTGGCCGAGAACATCTGCCCCGGACACCTGCCCGACTCTCTGCGACGGCTGCGCGAGCGGGGCGTCACCGTGGTGCCGCACGGCGTCTCGCTGGGTCTCGGGGGCGCGGAGCGGCCCGACGAGGACCGGCTGGCCGCCCTGGCCGAGCGCGTGACGGCGCTGGGCTCGCCGCTGGTCACCGAGCACATCGCGTTCGTCCGGGCGGGCGGCGCCCTGACGGCGTCCCCGCGGCTGGAGGCGGGCCATCTGCTGCCCGTGCCGCGGACCCGGGACGCCCTGGACGTGCTGTGCGAGAACGTACGGATCGCCCAGGACGCCCTGCCGGTGCCGCTGGCCGTGGAGAACATCGCGGCGCTGATCTCCTGGCCGGCCGAGGAGATGACGGAGGGCCAGTTCCTGTACGAGCTGGCCGACCGCACGGGGGTGCGTCTGCTCATCGACGTGGCGAACCTGCACACCAACCACGTCAACCGCGGCGAGGACCCCGCCAAGGCCCTGGCGGAACTCCCCCTGGAGGCCATCGCCTACGTCCATGCCGCGGGCGGGTTCGCACGTGACGGCGTCTGGCACGACAGTCACGCCCACCCCGTGCCGCAGCCGGTCCTCGACATCCTGACCGACCTGGCGTCCCGGGTGCGCCCTCCGGGTGTGCTGCTGGAACGGGACGAGAACTTCCCGGAGCCGGCGGAACTCCGGTCCGAGCTGGCCTCGATCCGGGAGGCGCTGAAGGCGGGCGCGGAGCTTCTCCGCTCCGGGACGTCCGAGCCAGCAGGAGCGGCCTCCGGGCCGCGGGACCACGAGACCGGGGCGGCCGAGGCGACACGGGGCGCCTTCGGCCTGCCCCACCCCGGGGACACCGGCGCGGCGCGGCAGCGGGTCGGGTTGGCCCAGGCCGCCTTGCTGTCGGCGCTGGTCGCGGGGACGCCGGTGCCCGAGGGCTTCGACCGGGTGCGGCTCGGTGTGCAGGCCCGGGCGCTCGCGGCGAAGCGTGCGGACGTCGTGGCGAAGGTCGCGCCCGAACTGCCGGTGATTCTGGGCCCGGAGTACCGCCCGGCCTTCCTCGGCTACGCCCAGACCCACCCCATGACCGGTGGCTACCGGCGCGACGCCCTCACTTTCGCCGAGCACCTGCTCGCCGCGGGCCGGCCCGGGGACGGTGCGGTCCGGTGGGAGCTGAGGCAGTGGTGGCTGGACCGCTCCGGACCCGCCCCGCGCTCCGGCCGGTCCGTCCACCGGCTGGCCCGCGCGACCCGCAGGGTGCTGCTCCGGCGCTGAAAACGCCCTCGCACTCCCGTCCTCGCCCGAAGAAACGGAACGTCACAGACCGACAACACTCCGTCCGGATCGTGCACAGGGCATGGTGCTCCCGCAACCGTGTCACATACAAACAACATATGCTCTGGGTTCTTTTCCTGCTGGCGGCGTGGGCCGTGGCCGGCTCGGCGTGCACCCGCCTGTGCCTGGCCGCCGTACGGGCCGCGGCCGGTGACGCGGCCACCGCCCGGGTCCGTGAACTCACGCTGTACGAGGCCGCGTTCCTCTCGGGCGGGCCCCGGCGGGTCGCCGACGTGACCCTGGTCGCCATGGCGCGCCAGCGGCGTCTGCTGCTGGCCCGCACCGGCTGGGCGACGGTCGTCGATCCGCGCGGGCGCGACGAGATGGAGCGGTCGGTGATAGGGGCCATCGGGCCCGAGGGGCAGTCCCGGATCGCGCCGGTGCGGTCCACGGCCGCCGCGGCGGACGCGGTGCGCGGAATCGCCGACGGGCTGGTGCGCGCGGGCCTCGCCGTCCCGGACAGCGCCCGTACGACGGTCGCGGCGGCGGTCCGTCAGGTGCGCGGGGCGGCCCTCACCGTGCTCGCCCTCGGCGTCGCCGCGCTGCTGACCCCGCTCCCTCCGGACATGCCCCGCCACCTGGTCGCCCTGTGGTTCGCGCTGCCTCTCGCCCTGGCGCTGAGCTGCCTCGCCCTGGCGCGCATCGAGGTGCACCCGTACTCGCGCTGGGCCTCCCCGGCCGGCCAGCGGCTGCTCGGCACCCTGGCCCGCACCGCGGACGGCGACGCCGACGACCGTACGTACCTCACCTCCGTGGCGGTGCGCGGGGTCAGCGCGATCGGCGAGCCGGACCTGCGCGCCGCGTTCGCCCACCGAGGGGCACACGGCTGAGAGACCGGGGGCGCACGGAGGCATCGGCGCCGACACCGGCGGACGGTGCTTGCCTTCGCTTCCGCGCGCACGAAACATCCCTTGCGTCGCCACCGTGCAGCGAAGGGACACCCGATGCGAGCCGCCCTCCTCTACTCGGCCGCGGGGTCCCTGCTGCTGAGCGCCCTCACGGCCGCCCCCGCCGCCGAGGGCCGGGACGGGACCGCCGAGATGCGCGGGACGGCGGTGGCCGCGGCCCGGGCCAGGGCGGCCGGGGTCGCCTTCGGCCCGTGCCCCGACGCGCAGGACCTGCCCGGCAGCATGCGGTGCGGCACGGTGAAGGTCCCCCTGGACTACGCCCGGCCGGACGGCCGGCAGATCGAACTCACCGTCAGCCGCGCCCGCGCCACCCGCAAGGACCCGCACGGCGCACGGGAGGTGCTGCGGCAGGGCAGCCTGGTGTACAACCCCGGCGGGCCCGGCGCCACCGGCCTGTACTTCCCGCTCATCGGCCTGCTCCCCGAGTGGAAGCGGATCGCGGCCGCCTACGACCTCGTCGGCTACGCCCCGCGGGGGGTCGCCCCCTCGGCGCCGCTGTCGTGCAAGGACCCGAAGCAGTTCTTCAAGGGGCCGACGCAGGCGCCGACACACCCCACCGAGGCGTACAAGAAGCAACGCCGTGCGCAGGCCGAGGCGTACGCCCGCGGCTGCGCCGAACGCACCGGTGACGCGCTGCGGCACTACCACTCGCTGAACAACGCCCGCGACCTCGACGTGCTGCGCGCCGCGCTCGGCGAGGAACGGCTGACGTTCCTGGGCTCCTCGTACGGCACGTACTTCGGGGCGCTGTACGCGACGCTGTTCCCGTCGCACGTGCGGCGGATGGTGTTCGACTCGGTGGTCGATCCCGACCCGGAGGGGATCTGGTACCGCAACAACCTCGCCCAGTCGGCCGCGTTCGAGCACCGCTGGCGCGACTTCCGGGAGTGGATCGCCCGGCATCACGGCGTGTACGGACTGGGCCGGACCGCTCGGGAGGTGCTGCGCAGCTACGAACGGGCGAGTGCCCGGCTGGCCGCCGAGCCCGCGGGCGGGAAGGTCGGACCGGGACAGCTGCAGGGGGCGTTCCTGCAGGCCGGGTACTACGACGACCAGTGGCCGCACCGGGCGCGGGCCCTGTCGGCGTATCTCAAGGGCGACCCGCGCCCCCTGATCGAGCAGGCGGAACAGCATCCCGAGGCCGCCGTGGAGGCGGAGAACTCCCGGGCGGTGTACGTGGCCGTCGAGTGCAACGACGCGCCCTGGCCGACGGACTGGGAGGTCTGGGACCGGGACAACACCCGGCTCGCGCGGGTGGCGCCCTTCGAGACCTGGGACAACGTGTGGACGAACCTGCCGTGCGCCTCCTGGCCGGCGCCCCGGCAGCGGCCGCTGGACGTCGGCGCCGGGCCGGGCGAGCTGCCGCCGACGCTGATCCTGGCCGCCGAGCGGGACGCGGCCACGCCGTACCGGGGTGCCCTCGAACTCCACCGGCGTCTGGCGGGCTCGGTGCTGGTCACCGAGCGGGCGGCCGGCGCCCACGGCCTGGCGGGCGGGCCGAACGCCTGCGTCAACGGGCACCTGGAGGCGTACCTGCTGGACGGGCGGCTGCCCGGACGGCGCGCGGAGTGCGCACCGCACGCCGAGCCGAAGCCGCCGGCCCCGGACGGGGCCGGCGCGAGCCTCGGCTGATCAGGCCAGACCGGCGACCAGCTCGGCGACGTCCTTGCGGCGGCCCGTGTAGAACGGGACCTCTTCGCGGACGTGCATCCGGGCCTCCGAGCCGCGCAGGTGACGCATGAGGTCGACGATGCGGTACAGCTCGTCGGCCTCGAAGGCGAGGATCCACTCGTAGTCGCCCAGCGAGAAGGAGGCGACGGTGTTGGCGCGCACGTCCGGGTAGCCGCGGGCCATCTTGCCGTGGTCGGCGAGCATGCGGCGGCGGTCCTCGTCGGGCAGCAGGTACCAGTCGTAGGAGCGCACGAAGGGGTAGACGCTCACGTAGGCGCGGGGCGTCTCGTCGGCGAGGAACGCCGGGATGTGCGAGCGGTTGAACTCGGCGGGGCGGTGCAGCGCCATGTTCGACCAGACCGGCTCCAGGGCGCGGCCCAGCCTCGTGCGGCGGAAGAGGTTGTACGCCTCCTGCAGCGCGTCGCTGGTCTCCGCGTGCCACCAGATCATGACGTCGGCGTCGGCACGCAGGCCGGAGACGTCGTAGGTGCCGCGGACGGTCACGTCCTTGGCGGCGAGCTGGTCGAACAGCTCCTGGACCTCGTCGGCGTACCCGGCGCGGTCCTCGGGGAGCACGTCCTTGAGCCTGAAGACGGACCAGAGCGTGTACCGGATGACCTCGTTGAGGTCCTTGGCCAGCTTGCCCTTGTTCGGGATGCGGTCGGGCGCGGTGCCGGAGGGGGTGGTGGAGGCGTCGTCACTCATGCTCCTCATTCTCCCGCTCCGCCGTGCAGACTCTGCACCGGGTGGGCGGTGAGCTCCTGCACACCCCGCAGGTCACCGTGGATCTGGTCGACGGCGGCCCAGGCGCTCGCGATGCAGGCGGGGATGCCGACGCCGTCGTACGGGGCGCCGCAGACGGCGAGCCCGGGAAGCAGGGCGACCTGCTCGCGGATGCGGGCCACGCGCGCGTGGTGGCCGACCGGGTACTGCGGCAGTCCGTCGTCCCAGCGGGTGACGCGGGTGGCGACGGGGGTGGCGTCCAGGCCGGTCGCCGCCTTCAGGTCGTGCCGGGAGACGTCGACCAGCTCGCCGTCGTCGCGCCGCAGGATCTCCGTCTCGCCGTGGCGGCCGACGGAGGTGCGCAGGACGACCAGGTCCGGGTTCTCGTCGGCGATCCAGCCCCACTTGTGCGAGGCGAACGTGGACGCCTTGATGGTGCGCCCGTCGACCGGCGGCACGAGGAAGCCGCTGCCGTCGGGCAGGTCGGTCCCGGCGCGGCGGTAGGCGAGGGTGACCAGGGCCATGGAGGCGTACTCGACGGTGTCGAGCCCCGCGGCGGCCCCGGGGCTCTCGGCGCGCAGCAGCCGGGCGGCGGCCGGGGCGGGGACGGCGAGCACCACCGCCTCGGCCTCCAGCACCCGGTCGCCGGCGACCACCCGCCACAGCCCGGGCGACGCGCCCGCATCCGGCCCGTGACCGCCCGGCCGCGGTGCCTGCCTGCGCAGCTCCGTCACTTCGGCGCCGGTGACGATCTCACCCCCGCGGGCCCGGACCGACTCGGCCACCGCCAGGGGCAGGCTGCCGACGCCGCCGCGGATGCCCAGGAACACCGGGCCGGTCTGCCGCGCGGCGGCGGCCCGGGCCTGGATCTCGCGGACGCCCTCCGTCAGGGAGGCATGGGTGCGGGCGGCCTGGAAGAGCTGCGGGACGGCCGAGCGCATCGAGATGCGGTAGGCGTCGCCCGCGTACACCCCGCCCAGCAGGGGCTCCACCAGCCGGTCGACGACCTCCCGCCCGAGGCGCGCGGCCACGTACTCCCCGACGGCCACGTCGTCCCCGACCTCCGTGCGCGGCAGGTCGGCGTCGCGCTCGATCCGGGCGAGGCCCTCCTCGGACAGCACCCCGGACAGGGCGGCCGCGGTACCGGGCACGCCCATCACATGACCCTTGGGCATGGGGCGCAGGGCGCCGCGCGTCCAGATCGAGGCCGTCGCGGTCGCGGGCGGCTGCAGGCGGTCGGCGAGGCCCACCTCGCGCGCGAGCGCCACCGCCTCGGGCCGGCGGGCGAGCATCGACTCGGCGCCGAGGTCCACCCGGGCGCCGGCGATCTCACCGGGCAGCAGTTTGCCGCCGACCCGGGCGGAGGCCTCCAGCACGGTCACCCGCGCCCCCCGCTGCAGCAGCCGGTGCGCGGCGGCCAGCCCCGCGATGCCCGCTCCGACGACGACGACCCGCCCCGTGCCCCCACGACCTTGAACTTCGCGCATGCCCCCAGCCTCTCAGACACCGCCGGCGCCGCCGCCGCGCCCCGGTGTCCGTCGCGAGTCCCGACCGTGACCGCATCGGAACCGTCCCGGGCCAAACGTCCGGCGCCGCTCGGGCGTCGAAGAAGCGTCAGCAGAATCGACCCTCGGGGGATGCCCGCATGCGTACACGACGATCCGTCCGCCGCCCCGTCCCGGCCCTGGCGGCCCTCTCGCTGGCCGCCGCCCTCGCCCTGACCGGGTGCAGCGGCGCCGGTGACGACTCCGCCGGGAGTTCGGCCGCCGACCGGAGCCTCGCGCAGGACGGTGCCGGGGCGGGTGCGAAGGAGGCCGCGCCCGGCGGGACCGGCAGCGGGCCCCGGGCGACCGCGCCGGCGAAGCTCCCCGCGCAGCACATCATCCGCACCGCCTCGCTGACCGTGCAGGTCAAGGACGTCCCGAAGGCCCTGGAGGAGGCCCGTACCAGCACCGAGAACGCGGGCGGGTACATCGGCGACGAGACCACCACGCGGGACGCCGAGGACCGCGAGCGCACCCGGGTCGTGCTGCGGGTGCCCGCCGGGAAGTACGACGAGGTCCTGGCCGGCCTGGAGGGCAGCGGCAAGCTCCTCGACCGCAACGCGAAGGCCGAGGACGTCACCGACCAGGTCGTGGACGTGGAGAGCCGGATCACCTCGCAGCGAGCCAGCGTGGCCCGGATCCGCGAACTGATGGACCGGGCCACCAAGCTCGGTGACGTGGTGACCCTGGAGGGCGAGCTGAGCACCCGGCAGGCCGACCTGGAGGCGCTGCTCGCCCGGCAGAAGTCCCTTCAGGACCGCACGAGCCTGGCCACCATCACCCTCACGCTGACCGAGACGCCGGTGAAGAAGGAGGCGAAGGACGACGATCCGGGGTTCGTGGACGCGCTCGCGGGCGGCTGGAACGCCTTCGTGACGATGCTGCGCTGGCTCGCGGTGGCGTTCGGCGCGATCCTGCCGTTCGCGGCGGTGGCGGCCCTGCTCGCGCTGCTGTGGCTGCGCGTCGTACGCCCCCGTCTGCCGCGCCGTCCCCGGCCCGCCCCCGCGGCGACCGCGCTCGGCCCGCTGCCGACGGCCCGCCCGGCACCGGAGGCCACGCAGCCGCCGGCTCCGGGTGAGCGGGACTGAAATCCCCTGCTCCCGTAGCGTGTTCGCATGAACATGAGCCGTACGCGCAGGGAGCGACTGGTCGTCATCGGCGGCGACGCCGCGGGGATGTCCGCGGCGTCCCAGGCCCGCCGTCTGAAGGGCCCCGACGAGCTGGAGATCGTGGCGTTCGAACGGGGCCACTTCACGTCGTACTCGGCGTGCGGCATCCCCTACTGGGTGGGCGGCGACGTCACCGACCGGGACCGGCTCGTCGCCCGCACGCCCGAGGAGCACCGGGCGCGCGACATCGACGTGCGGCTGCGCACCGAGGTCACCGAGCTCGACCTCGACGGGCGGCGGGTGCGCGCCCGGGACCTCGACTCGGGCGCCGAGTCCTGGACGCCGTACGACAAGCTCGTGATCGCCACCGGTGCCCGGCCCGTCCGGCCCGATCTGCCGGGGGCCGACGCCCCCGGGGTGCACGGGGTGCAGACGCTGGACGACGGCCAGGCGCTGCTCGACACGCTGGCGGGCACGCGCGGCCGGCGCGCGGTGGTCGTCGGGGCGGGGTACATCGGCGTGGAGATGGCCGAGGCACTGCTCAACCGCGGCTACGAGGTGACGGTCGTGAACCGGGGCAGCGAGCCCATGTCGACCCTCGACCCCGACATGGGGTGCCTGGTGCACGAGGCCATGACGGGCCTGGGCATCACGATGGTGAACGACGCCGAGGTGACGAAGATCCTCACCGGGGACGACGGCCGGGTCCGGGCGGTGGCCACGCAGGACCGCGAGTTCCCGGCGGACGTGGTGGTGCTCGGCATCGGCGTGCGCCCCGAGACGGCCCTCGCCCGGGCGGCCGGGCTGCCCCTCGGCACGCACGGCGGGCTCCTCACCGACCGTTCGATGCGGGTGCGCGGCCGGGAGGACGTGTGGGCGGGCGGCGACTGCGTCGAGGTCCTCGACCTGGTCTCCGGACAGGAGCGGCACATCGCGCTCGGCACCCACGCCAACAAGCACGGCCAGGTCATCGGCACCAACGTCGGCGGCGGCTACGCCACGTTCCCGGGCGTGGTCGGCACGGCGGTCAGCAAGGTCTGCGACCTGGAGATCGCCCGCACCGGCCTGCGTGAGAAGGACGCCCGCCGCGTCGGGCTCCGTTTCGTGGCGGTCACCATCGAGTCGACCAGCCGCGCGGGCTACTACCCGAACGCCTCCCCGATGACGGTCAAGATGCTCGCCGAACTGCGCACCGGCCGTCTGCTGGGCGTGCAGATCGTCGGCAGGGAGGGTGCGGGCAAACGCGTCGACATCGCGGCGGTCGCCCTCACGGCGGGCATGACGGCGGAACAGATGACGACCCTGGACCTGGGCTACGCCCCGCCGTTCTCCCCGGTCTGGGACCCGGTCCTGGTGGCGGCCCGCAAGGCGGCGGCGAAGGTGCGCAGTTCGACCACGCCCTGAGAGGCGCAGCTCGATCGCGCCCTCAAGGGGCGTGCGTCCGTATCGGTCTGCGGCACAGGTCTACGCCGTGCCGGCCGTCCCGTTGATCCGGTCGATGGCCTGCCGCGCCTGCTCCGCCGGCGGCCGGGCCGGCAGCGACGACACCGACGCCGACGCGGCGGTCACCGCCGGCGGCTGCTCCCCCGCCGGCTTGGCGTGCGCGGCCGGCCGCGAGGACCGCAGCCGGTGGCTCACCGCCTCCTCCAGCGTCACCGGCCTGCGCCACTGCGCGGCCAGCCGCCCCGCGTCCTGGCCGAGGCGGGCCACGTCCTCCCAGGGCAGCTTCACCACCAGCGTCAGCTCCGCCTCGCCGTCGGGCAGGGCGTGCATCGGAGGAGTCACTCGGTCGTTCATCGCCTGTTCCTCACGTCGGCCCCGCGACCCGCCTTCCCCGCGCCGCGGGCGGTTGCCGACACATACGCACGCCCGGACGGCCGCGTTCACGCGCGTCACCGATTCACCGGCGGCACTGCGGGCACACGTCGGGTGTGGTGATCCCCGTCCATGACGTGAACCCGGTGCGACGCACCCCCTGGGTCACGTACGCCCTGCTGGCCGCCAACGTCGTCGTGTTCCTGCTCACCCCGGGCATGGCCGGCTCCCTCACGGGCGAGAGCAGCCTGGCGCAGCTCTGCCACCTCCAGGCGTTCCTGGACCACTGGGCGGCCGTGCCGCGGGAGCTGATCCACCACCGGATGCCGCCTCTGGTGCCCACCGGGGAGGTGAGCGTGGGCCCGCAGGGCCCGGGCTGCGTGGTCGGCCCGCCGTCCTACGACAAGTCGCCCGAACTCAGCGTGCTGACGGCGATGTTCCTGCACGGCGGCTGGATGCACCTGCTGGGCAACATGCTGTTCCTGTGGATCTTCGGCAACAACATCGAGGACCGCATGGGCCACCTGCGCTTCCTGCTCTTCTACGCCGTGTGCGGCATCGCGGCCGCCTACGCCTTCGCGCTCCTCGACGCGGGTTCCGGCGCCCCGCTGATCGGCGCCTCGGGGGCGATCGCCGGGGTGCTCGGCGCCTATCTGGTGCTGTATCCGAAGGCCCGGGTGTGGGTGCTGGTCCCGTTTCTGGTCTTCCTGCCGCTGCGGCTGCCGGCCTGGATCGTGCTGGGCCTGTGGTTCGTGCTGCAGGCGGTGTACTCCTCCGGCGCGGGAGTCTCCGACGCCGGCACGGTGGCGTACGCGGCACACGTCGCCGGATTCGTCGTCGGCCTGCTGATCGCCCTGCCGCTGCGTCCCGGCACCCCGCCCCCTCCGGAGCCGCGCGGCATCCTGTTCGGCAGGCGGGCCCGGCCCGGGTGGTGAGCCCCGGGCCGGACGGGGTCAGCGGGCGGTGTGCGTGTGGACGTACTCCACGAGCCGGGTCAGCGCGTCGGGGTCCGTGGACGGCATGACGCCGTGGCCCAGGTTGAAGACGTGGCCCTCCAGGCCCGCGGCCGACTCCAGGACCTCCCGGGTCTTGGCCTCGACGGCCTCGGTCGGGGCGAACAGCACGGTCGGGTCGAGGTTGCCCTGGAGCGCCTTGCCGGGGCCGACGCGGCGGGCGGCCTCGTCCATCGGCACGCGCCAGTCGACGCCGACGACGTCCGCCCCGGCCTCGCCCATGAGGCCCAGCAGCTCGCCGGTGCCGACGCCGAAGTGGATGCGCGGGACGCCGTAGCCGGCCACGGCCTCGAAGACCTTCGCCGACGCCGGCAGCACCGAGCGCCGGTAGTCGACCGGGGCCAGGGCACCGGCCCAGGAGTCGAACAGCTGGACGGCCGAGGCACCCGCCTCGATCTGCACCTTGAGGAACGCGGCCGTGATGTCCGCGAGGCGGTCCAGCAGATCGGCCCACAGCTGCGGGTCGCCGTACATCATCGCCTTGGCGTTCTCGTACGTGCGGGACGGGCCGCCCTCGACGAGGTAGCTGGCGAGGGTGAAGGGGGCGCCGGCGAAGCCGATCAGGGGCGTGGCGCCGAGTTCGCGGGTGAGCAGGCCGATGGCCTCGGTGACGTAGGAGACGTCCTCGGGGGTCAGGTCGCGCAGCTGCGCGAGGTCGGCGCGGGTGCGGATCGGACGCTCCACGACCGGGCCGACGCCGGGCTTGATGTCCAGGTCGACGCCGATGGCCTTGAGCGGGACGACGATGTCGCTGAAGTAGATCGCCGCGTCCACACCGTGCCGGCGGACCGGCTGGAGCGTGATCTCGGTGACCAGTTCGGGCCGCATGCAGGACTCCAGCATCGCGATGCCCTCGCGCACCTTGCGGTACTCCGGCAGCGAACGCCCGGCCTGCCGCATGAACCACACCGGCGTGTGCGGCACGGGCTCGCGCCGGCACGCCCTGAGGAAGGCGGAGTCGTACGGGGCGGACGGCTGCGGGGCCCGGGGGGCGTCGTTGACACTCACGGGCCAAGTTTCGCACGCCGCCGGACAGCGCGATTCAGCCCCTGGAGAGGCGCGGGGTGTCTAGCCCGCACCCGGGCTCCGGTCCCCGTAATCTTCCCGCATGGCTGCGGCTCAGGGACGACTGTCGGACGGCGCTGGCGGAATGGACGAAGCGAAGGACACCGAGAACGACCGGCGGGAGGCGGACTCCGCCCCGCTGCCCTTCCGGGCCGCCGTCGACGCGCTCAGGACGGCGCGGCTGCGACCCCAGATCGAGGTCGAGCCGACACCGGCGCCCAAGCGGCTCGCCCCGTACTCCTACGCGCTGGAGGCCGCGGTCGTCGACGGCGACCAGGACCTGGCCGACGGCCGCCTGGTGCTGCTGCACGACCCGGCCGGGCACGACGCCTGGCGGGGCACGTTCCGGCTGGTGACGCTGGTGCGCGCGGAGCTGGAGCCGGAGATGGCCGCGGACCCGCTGCTGCCGGAGGTGTGCTGGTCCTGGCTGACCGGCGCGCTGCAGGCCCGCGGGCTGACCTACGGGGAGCCGAGCGGCACGGTCACGCGGGCGAGCTCCCACTACTTCGGCGGGCTGTCCGCGCGTCCCGCCGCCTCGCAGATCGAGATCCGTGCGTCGTGGACGCCGCGCGAGGGCCTGGGCGGGGTGCCGGACACGGCCGCGCACCTGGCGTCCTGGTGCGATCTGCTCGCCCAGGTCGCGGGGCTGCCCCCGGCCGTGCCCGGCGACGCCTCCGTGGTGACGCTGCCCCAGCGGCGCGGGCCCCGGTCCCGCTGACGGACCCCTTCTTCCCCCTGCGATCCACCCCGCGTTCCACCCCGTACTGATCGAACTTGTACGGGGTGGTCAACGCTGCCCTGTCGACGATCACACCTGCGTCCCCCTCTTGGCCGAATCACTTTGTCGATACGGCCACTTTCGACCGCGTACCGACGCAGACCGAAACCGTCCGGCCTTCGAATGATCGACCGCGTGTCCGAATTGCGCGGATTGTTATCACCGAATCGTGATCATTCTCTAAAGGCGGACGGACCTGGTGCCGAAGACGACTGTGACCTTGAAAGCACGGTTCGTCCCGGCTTCACCCCCACGAGCCGGCCCCGTCCCGCACCCCAGGAGGCCTGGTGTCCGTTCTCCTCGAGCAGCCCGCAAGCCTGGTCGCCTACCGCCCGAACAAGCCGACCGCCATGGTGGTCGTGGCCGACCCGCGCGTCCGCTCCACCGTCACCCGCCACCTGTGGGCGCTCGGTGTGCGCGATGTCATCGAGGCCTCGTCCATCGCGGAGGCTCGTCCCCGCATCGGCAACCCCCGCGACATCTGCGTCGCCGACGTCCACCTGCCGGATGGCTCCGGCCTCACCCTGCTGTCCGAGACCCGCGCCGCGGGCTGGCCCAACGGCCTCGCCCTCTCCGCGGCCGACGACATCGGCGCCGTGCGCAACGCGCTCGCCGGCGGTGTGAAGGGCTACGTCGTCACCGGCACCCGCACCAACGTCGGGCTCCCCACCCGGCCGGGCGCCGCCCCCATCGGCGCCGCCGCCGCGCGCCTGCACCGCCGCCCCCCGGGTGCCCCGAGCCACCCGGGCGGCTACCGCGAACTGTCCGGCCGCGAGGTCGAGGTGCTGCGCCTGGTCGCCGAAGGCCAGTCGAACAAGGCGATCGGCGTCTCGATGGGCCTGTCCGCACTGACCGTCAAGAGCCACCTCGCCCGCATCGCCCGCAAGCTCGGCACGGGAGACCGTGCCGGGATGGTGGCGGTGGCGCTGCGGACCGGCATCATCCACTGACCCCGAGCACCGGCCGTCCGCACCCCGACCCCGTCCGCCCCACTCCGACCCTTCGTGATCATTCACTCACGTGAACGGGACCGGACGCTCGGTCCCCTTCCCCTCACGCGCGGCTCGTGAACCCGCCACTTCCCCGACATGACTGGTTTGCGACCCTCGGGCGCCCGCCGACGGAACGTTCCGTCGGCGGGCGCTGTCCATACATGGATACTCTTGACAGGTGACCGACGCCCACGACACCGCAGCAGACAGCCCACTGCGAACCACCGGAGGCGCCCCTCCGGACGACGGCGGATCTTCTGCTGTGGAGGCGCCGATCCCTCTGCTGGAGCCGCGCGAGGGCATTCCGCCCGTCGTCGCGGACGAAGCCGCCCTGGCCCGGGTCATCGCCGCCTTCGAGGCCGGCTCCGGCCCGGTCGCCGTCGATGCCGAGCGGGCCTCCGGCTACCGCTACGGCCAGCGCGCCTACCTCGTGCAGCTGCGCCGCGAGGGCGCCGGCACGGCGCTGATCGACCCCGTCGCCTGCCCCGACCTGTCCGCGCTGGGCGAGGCCCTGTCCGGCGTCGAGTGGGTGCTGCACGCCGCCACCCAGGACCTGCCCTGCCTGCGCGAGATAGGCATGGTGCCGACGCGGCTGTTCGACACGGAGCTGGCCGGGCGGCTCGCCGGGTTCCCCCGGGTCGGCCTCGGCGCGATGGTCGAGAGCGTGCTGGGCTTCGTGCTGGAGAAGGGCCACTCCGCCGTCGACTGGTCCACCCGGCCGCTGCCCGAGCCGTGGCTGCGGTACGCGGCGCTGGACGTCGAACTCCTGGTCGATCTGCGGGACGCCCTGGAGAAGGAGCTGGACCGGCAGGGCAAGCTCGAATGGGCCCGTCAGGAGTTCGACGCGATCGCCTCGGCCCCGCCGCCCGAGCCCCGCAAGGACCCCTGGCGGCGCACGTCCGGCATGCACAAGGTGCGCCGGCGGCGGCAGCTGGCGGTCGTGCGCGAGCTGTGGCAGACGCGGGACCGCATCGCGCAGCGGCGGGACGTCTCGCCCGGCAAGGTGCTCGGGGACGCGGCCATCGTGGAGGCCGCGCTCGCCCTTCCGGCCAACGTGCACGCGCTGGCCGCGCTGAACGGCTTCGGGCACCGCATGGGCAAGCGGCAGCTGGAGCAGTGGCAGGCGGCGGTGGACCGGGCGAAGGCGCTGAGCGAGGCGCAGTTGCCGCAGCCGGGGCAGCCGGTGGCCGGGCCGCCGCCGCCCCGCGCCTGGGCCGACAAGGATCCCGCCGCGGCGGCGCGGCTGTCCGCCGCCCGGGCCGGGGTGTCCGCGCTCGCCGAGGAACTCGCCATGCCGCAGGAGAATCTGATCACTCCGGACACGGTGCGGCGGGTGTGCTGGGAGCCGCCGGCGGTGGTGGACGCGGAGTCCGTCGCGGAGGCGCTGGCCGGGTACGGGGCCCGGCCGTGGCAGGTGGAGCAGGTCACCCCGGTACTGGTGACCGCTTTGTCCGCCAAGGCGCCGTAGGGGATTCGTCCGCCAAGGCGCCCTAGGGGGCCTCGGCGGGTGGCGGGTGCGGGTCGTTCGTGGCCGTTCGCGCAGTTACCCGCACCCCTTGTGGGCGCCGAAGGGCCCGGGAAGCAGAACAGGGACGTCGAGATCACGCCAAGATCCTCCGGGGGTGTGACCTTCACCGCTCCGCCTGTCAGGGCTGTGCAGCTACGTTACTCATAAGTAGCATGGGGACTGAGCGCGCGCTCAGCGCGTCGCAGCAGCACCGCAATCCTGACCCTGGAGGAGAGCCATCGTGCCTCGTACCGTCAGGGACGTCGTCTTCGTCGACGGCGTCCGCACCCCGTTCGGCAAGGCGGGCCCGAAGGGCATCTACCACGAGACCCGTGCCGACGACCTCGTCGTGAAGGCGATCCGGGAGCTGCTGCGCCGCAACCCCGGCCTGGACCCCAAGAAGATCGACGAGGTCGCCATCGCCGCGACCACGCAGATCGGTGACCAGGGCCTGACCATCGGCCGCACCGCGGGCATCCTGGCCGGCCTGCCGCAGTCCGTCCCGGGCTACAGCATCGACCGCATGTGCGCCGGGGCCCTGACCGCCGTCACCACGGTCGCCGGCTCCGTCGCCTTCGGCGCCTACGACATCGCCATCGCCGGCGGTGTCGAACACATGGGCCGCCACCCCATGGGCGAGGGCGTCGACCCCAACCCGCGGTTCGTCTCCGAGAAGCTGGTCGACGAGTCGGCCCTGTTCATGGGCATGACCGCGGAGAACCTGCACGACCGCTACCCGCAGATCACCAAGCTGCGCGCGGACGAGTACGCCGTGCGCTCCCAGGAGAAGGCCGCCAAGGCGTACGCCAACGGCAAGATCCAGGCCGACCTGGTGCCGATCTCGGTCCGCCGCACCAACGCCGAGGCCGGTGAGACGGGCTGGGGCCTGGTCACCGCCGACGAGCCGATGCGCCCGGGCACGACCCTGGAGAACCTCCAGGGCCTGAAGACCCCGTTCCGCGTCCACGGCCGGGTCACCGCGGGCAACGCGGCCGGTCTGAACGACGGCGCCACCGCCTCCCTCATCGCCTCCGAGGAG
Organism: Streptomyces sp. NPDC085932; assembly: GCF_044540525.1. NCBI lineage: Bacteria > Bacillati > Actinomycetota > Actinomycetes > Kitasatosporales > Streptomycetaceae > Streptomyces > Streptomyces sp. NPDC085932. The sequence goes on along the minus strand of NZ_JBITSJ010000001.1, from coordinate 258,272 downwards.
TTCGCGCGGGAGAACGACCTCCCCGTGAAGATGCGCCTGGTCTCCTACTCCTTCGCGGGCGTGGAGCCGGAGGTCATGGGCTACGGCCCGATCCCGGCCACGGAGAAGGCGCTGGCCCAGGCCGGCCTGTCGATCTCCGACATCGGCCTGTTCGAGATCAACGAGGCCTTCGCCGTCCAGGTCCTGGCCTTCCTCGACCACTACGGCATCGCCGACGACGACGAGCGCGTCAACCAGTACGGCGGCGCCATCGCCTTCGGCCACCCGCTGGCCTCCTCCGGCGTCCGCCTGATGACGCAGCTGGCCCGCCAGTTCGAGGAGCAGCCGCACGTCCGCTACGGCCTGACCACCATGTGCGTCGGCTTCGGCATGGGCGCGACGGTCATCTGGGAGAACCCGCACTTCGAGGGGGACAAGTGAGCACCACCGCCGAGCTGTTGAAGCAGGCTTCCGAACTGTTCCCGGACGAGGTCGTCACGAGTGCGCACGTACGCCACTTCGACCTCCCCCTGGGTGCCGGGCGCTTCGCGCTGATCACCCTGGACAACGGCCACGACCACACCAAGCCGACCACCTTCGGACCGGCCTCGCTGGCGAACCTGAACGCCGCGATCGACCAGGTCGAGAAGGAGGCGGCGGACGGCGAGATCGTCGGCGCCGGCATCACCGGCAAGCCGTTCATCTTCGCGGTCGGCGCCGACCTCAAGGGCGTGGAGATCCTCAAGGAGCACGAGCACGCCCTCGCCATCGGCAAGGGCGGCCACGAGGTCTTCAAGCGGCTGTCGCAGCTGGCCGTGCCGACCTTCGCGTACTACAACGGCGCCGCGATGGGCGGCGGTGTCGAGGTCGGTCTGCACTGCACCTACCGGACCGTCTCCGCGGCCGTGCCGGCGTTCTCCCTGCCCGAGGTCTTCCTGGGCCTCGTCCCGGGCTGGGGCGGCTGCACGATCCTGCCGAACCTGATCGGCCCGGAGAAGGCCGTCTCGGTGATCATCGAGAACAGCCTCAACCAGAACAAGCAGCTCAAGGGCAAGCAGGTCTACGAGCTCGGGATCGCCGACGCGATCTTCGAGGGCGCGGACTTCCTGGAGCAGTCGCTGATCTGGACGGCGAGCGTCCTCAAGGGCGAGCTGAAGATCGAGCGCCCGGCGATCGACCGCGGCGAGGCCTGGGACCAGGCCGTCGCCAAGGGCCGTTTCATCGCCGACTCCAAGGTGCACGGCGCCGCCCCGGCCGCCTACCGCGCCCTGGACATCATCGCCGCCGCCAGGAACGGCGACCTGCAGCAGGGCTACGACGCCGAGGACCAGGCCCTCGCCGACCTCATCATGGGTGGCGAACTGCGCGCCGGCATCTACGCCTTCAACCTGGTGCAGAAGCGCGGCAAGCGCCCCGCCGGCGCCCCGGACAAGTCCCTGGCCCGCCCGGTCACCAAGGTCGGTGTGGTCGGCGCCGGTCTGATGGCCAGCCAGCTCGCGCTGCTGTTCCTGCGCCGCCTGGAGGTGCCGGTCGTGCTGACCGACATCGACCAGGAGCGCGTCGACAAGGGCGTGGGCTACGTCCACGGCGAGATCGACAAGCTGCTCGCCAAGGGCCGCGTCAACCAGGACAAGGCCAACCGCCTCAAGGCGCTGGTGTCCGGTGTGCTGGACAAGGCCGAGGGCTTCTCGGACGCCGACTTCATCATCGAAGCGGTCTTCGAGGAGATGGGCGTCAAGCAGCAGGTGTTCGCGGAGGTCGAGGCGGTCGCCCCGGCGCACGCGATCCTCGCCACCAACACCTCCTCGCTGTCGGTGTCGGAGATGGCGTCGAAGCTCAAGCACCCCGAGCGGGTCGTGGGCTTCCACTTCTTCAACCCCGTCGCCGTCCTGCCGCTGCTGGAGATCGTCCGCGGCGAGCAGACCGACGACGCCTCCCTGGCCACCGCGTTCGGTGTCGCCAAGAAGCTGAAGAAGACCGCGGTCCTCACCAAGGACGCCCCGGCGTTCGTCGTGAACCGCATCCTGACCCGCTTCATGGGCGAGATCCAGAACGTCATCGACGAGGGCACCCCCGTCGAGGTCGCCGAGAAGGCCGTCGAGCCGCTCGGTCTGCCGATGTCGCCGCTGGTCCTGCTGGAGCTGGTCGGCCCGGCCATCGGCCTGCACGTCTCGGAGACGCTCAACCGGGCGTTCCCGGACCGCTTCACGGTCTCCCCGAACCTCAAGGCGGTCGTCGAGGCCGGCAAGCGCGGCTTCTACGTCTACGACTCCGGCAAGCCGGAGCTGGACCCCGAGGTCGCCGCGCTGCTGAAGCAGGGCGACACCGTCCTGACGGAGGAGCAGGTCCGCGACCGCGTGCTCGACGCGGTGGCGCAGGAGATCGGCATCATGCTCGACGAGGGTGTCGTCGCCGAGGCGCAGGACATCGACCTGTGCCTCATCACGGGCGCCGGCTGGCCGTTCCACCTGGGCGGCATCACGCCGTACCTGGACCGCGAGGGCGTCTCCGAGCGCGTCAACGGCAAGAGGTTCCTGGCTCCGGGCGTCGCGAGCGTCCCGGCGTAACGCGTTACCCCTGAGGGGGGTGGGGCGTACGGTAACAATCCGTGCACCCGCCCCCCTCTGCGTATGCGTGCACAGATAGGATCCTCACACAATCCGACCATTGTTTACCTGGCTCTGACGGTCTCCACCCAAGGCCGCCGGGGTCCTCGAAGGAGTCTTTCGTGGCGTCCTCCCGCCGCCGACCGCCCGGACGCCGGGTGTGGCCCAAGATCAGGCTCCTGCTCCTCGTGGCCGTGGTGGCGGCCGGCGGTACCGCGCTGTACCCGGTGTGGAAGGCGGCCAACCCGGACCCGCCCGAGCTGAAGATCCGCTACCGCACCGACACCCCGGCCACGGCCGCTGCGGCCAAGCCGTCGCTGGAGGTCTTCAACGCCACCGGCAAGCCACTGCCGTTGAGCGACGTCACGCTCCGGTACTGGTTCACCGCCGAGGACTCAGCCTCCTACGCCTTCAACTGTGTGAACGCCGTCTTCGGCTGCTCGAACGTGGCCGGGCGGATCGTCGCGATGGACAAGCCCACCGACACCGCCGACCACTACCTGGAGCTCCGGTTCACCGAGGGCGCCGGTGACCTGAAGCCCGGCGCGAACAGCAAGGGCATCGACGTCCAGCTGTTCCGCACGGACCACAAGAAGCTCAAGCAGTCCGACGACCGCTCCTTCGACGCCGACAAGACGTCCTACAAGGAGGCCGAGGAGGTCACTGCGTACAAGCGGGGCGTCCTCGCCTGGGGCGAGGAGCCGGACGGCACGAAGGCGAGCGACGAGAAGAAGGCCACGGCGAAGACGGCACCCGAGGCGCTGCCCGCCCCGCCGGCCGGGGTGCTGTTCGACGACTTCAGCTACCTCGGCCCCAAGGACCCGGCCCTGTTCAAGCACGGCTGGCTGGTCCGCACCAGCAAGGGCGGCCCCGGCATCGAGAACACCTGGTCGGCTCAGGGCGTCAGCTTCCCCACCGCCGAGGGCTCCCACGCCGGCGGTCAGGTGCTCAACCTGCGCGCGAGCACGGACGGCACCGAGGCCGGGACCAGGCAGGCGAGCCTCGGCACGGCCGCGAGCAAGTTCCGCGACGGCACCTACGCCGCCCGCATCCACTTCAGCGACGAGCCGGCCACCGGCGACGCCGGCGACCACGTCAACCAGACCTTCTACACCATCGGCGGCAAGGGCTCGAAGTACAGCGAGCTGGACAACGAGTACATGCCCAACGGCGGCTGGGGCCGGCCCGGCCCCAAGCTGGACACGGTCACCTGGTTCGACCACAAGACCAACGACCGGGTCTACGAGACCACCAACAAGAGCCTCGACGCCTGGCACACCGTGCTGATCCGGGTGAAGGACGGCGTGGTCGCCTACTGGCTCGACGGCAAGAAGCTCTTCCTGAGCAACGGCAAGTACGCGCCGCGCGCGGACATGTCCGTGAACTTCAACCACTGGTTCATCGACCTGCCGTTCAAGGGCGAACGCGCCTGGGACATGAAGGTCGACTGGCTCTACTACAACGCGAACGACACCCTGTCGGCGGAGGAGGTCCGGTCCCAGGTGGCCGGCTTCACCGACGAGGGCATGAACTACTTCGACACGGTTCGGGAGTCCCGGTGAGGAACAGGCGGTCCGGCGCCCACAGGCACGCTGCCGAGGCAACGGAGAACAAACCGGTGGTGAGCAGGCGTTCCGCGCTGCTGATGGGTGGCGCGGGGGGCGTCGCGATGGCCGGTGCCGGCGCGTGGATGGGCAAGGTGATGGCCCAGCCGGCCGCCGCCCCCGCCGCCGAGGGTGCCATCGGAGGCCTCACCACGCCTCCCCTGTACGCCCCTTCCGGGCGCCGCCCCAAGTACCGCCGGGCCAGTTGGTCCCAGCAGTTCCAGTCGGGCCACGGCTGGACGCCCGGCGGCGCGGGCACGGCCTCGGCCGAGGCGAACGACAAGTCCCAGTTCGTCCGCGGCACGCAGGCGGTCCGGGTGACCACCAACGGCACCGGCAAGCAGTCCTACGTCCGCAGGACCGGCATGACCGCGATGAGCCTCAGCGGCAAGATGATCCGGCTGGTCTTCCGCGTCGACGACGTGACCAACCTGGCCAAGATGGTCTTCTACCTGGGCAGCGGCTCGCTGGCGAACCACTTCGCCTGGACCTTCCACGTCCACTCCAAGACGTCGGCCAACTACGTCCAGTCCGGCGAGTGGGTCACGGTCCACCTCCAGTGGGCGGACGTCAACGCGGCGGCCGGGACGTACTCCATCGGCGCCGACGGCAAGCCCTCCACGAAGACCGGCTTCACGGACATGTCGTTCGCGGTGTACGACAACGCGGGCGGCCAGGTGACCTACCGGCTGCAGGCCGTGGAGCTGATCCCGGACACCGTCTCGGTCTTCCCCAAGGGCGTCGTCTCCATCACCTTCGACGACTCCCACAAGTCGATCCACGACCTGGCCCGGCCGGTCATGGACCGCTTCGGCTTCCCCGGCACGGTCTACAACATCGCCGACGCCATCGGCACCGGCAGCTTCCTGACACTGGGCCAGATGCGCTCCATGCAGGACTTCTCCGGCTGGGAGATGGCGGGCCACTCGTACGCCAACGCCGTGCACACGGCCAGCTATCCCAAACTGACCGCCGAACAGGCCGACGACGACTTCCGCAAGCTGCGCGAGTGGCTGGTGTCCAACGGCTTCACCAGCGAGCACTTCGCCTACCCGCACGGCGCCTTCCAGAAGACGTCGGACGGCGTCCCGGTGGACCAGATCGCGAGCCGGCACTTCACCACCGCCCGGTCGATCATCTCCGAGACCATCGAGTCCTTCGCCCCGGCCATGCCCTACCGCCTCAAGGCGCTGACCGGCATCAACGACGGCACGGGCATCGGCGGTACGGCCCTGTCGAAGCTCACGGGCGCGGGCGGCAAGCTCGACCGGTGCGTCAACAGCGGCGACTGGCTGATCCTCTGCCTGCACAAGGTCACCGAGGGCCCGCCGGCGACCAGCACCGAGATCGGCAAGGCGGGCCTGGAGGCGCTGATGAAGGCGATCGACGATCGGGACATCCCGGTGCTGACGGTCGAGGAAGCGATGGCCTCCTACACCTGAGGCCCAGGACTACGGACGCACAAGAGAGGGGCGGCCCCCCGGCCGCCCCTCTCTTCGTCTCTCCGTGCCGCCGCGGCGCTACCAGCCGCCGCCCTGCCCGTAGCCCGGTCCCTGTCCCTGACCTTGGCCCTGCTGCCAGGCGGGGTCCTGGTACGGGTAGCCGCCCTGCTGGGGGTCGTGGCCCTGGCCCGGGTACTGCTGCTGGTACGGGTCGGGGTGACCGGGGTGGCCGCCCTGCCACTGCTGCTGGCCGGCCGGTGCCGGCGCTCCCCAGGACACGCGCTGCTGCGGGACCGCCGCGTGGTGCTGCTCGTCGTAGCCGGGGATCGGCTGCGGCTGGGAGGGGATGCCGCCCGCCGGGCGGGGCCGGGTGCGCAGGGCGACGCCTTCCAGACGCATCAGCTGGAGCGTCTCGGTGACCTTCTTGTCGGAGTACGGGTCCTCTTCCTCGAAGATCTCCGTCACGTCGTGCTCGTGGTCGCCGGCCACGGACACCTCGACTCCGCCCTGGCGGGTGCCCCAGCTGCCCTTGTGCAGGGTGAACAGGGCGTAGAAGCGCAGCGGGGTGAGCAGCGTCAGCTGGATCACGCCGTAGATCGGCGCGAGCAGGAACATGCCGAAGCGCTTGATGAAGCCCATGCCGCGGCGCGGGAAGTCCAGGTAGCGGACGTTGCGCAGGTACCCCATGAGCACCATGAAGATCAGGTAGTCCCCGATGTGGTTCAGGAACTGCTGCGGCTTGATGATGGGCAGGATGACCATCGAGTAGAACATCGCCGAGCCGAAGACCAGCCAGAGCGCGAGCTCCATGCAGGTCAGCCAGAAGGCCGGGCGGTACTTCTTCTGGTGGCGGAACGCCCAGAGGGACTCGCGGAAGAAGGACTTGTTCCAGCGGACCTGCTGGCGCAGGAAGTGCGGCAGCTTCTCGGGGACGGCCGTGTAGCCGACGGCCGTCTCCTGGAAGACGACCTGGCCTTCCATCAGGCAGTAGTTGGTCATGCGCCGGTCGTCGCCGAAGACGGCCGGCTTGCCCAGGAACTGCTGGTTGAGGAAGTCCGGCAGGTACTTGCGCACCAGCGTGCCGCGGTAGGCCGAGAGCGCGCCGCAGCAGCACAGCACCGACTTCAGCCGGGAGTAGGCGGCCCGCTCGAAGAGGAACGAGTTGCCGTAGCGCAGGTCCTGCAGGCGCGTGAAGATGTTGCTGTCGTGGTTGAGCGCCAGCACCATGCCCGTGGACGCCATGATCTTCTCGTCGGCCAGCGGCAGCAGCAGCTCGCGCACGGTGTCCCGGGACAGCACGGTGTCCGAGTCGACGCACAGGAAGATGTCGGAGTACGGCGCGGCCTCGAAGCCCAGCGCCAGCGCCTCGCGCTTGCCCTTGTTCTCGGGCTGGACGCTGACGGTGTACTTGACGCCCTTGGCCTCGAACTCGCGGCGCAGCTTCTTCGCCGCGCGGATGCCGGAGTCGTTGGCGCTGGCGTCGTCGATGATGTGGATCTCGTTCGGCAGGCGGCTCTGCGCGAGGAGGCTGCGCATGCCCTGCTCGAACATCACCGGGTCCTCGTTGTAGATCGGGATGACCGCGGTGACCCAGGCGTTCTCCAGGTACTCCAGTTCCTCCCGCCCGGCCTTGGCCGGACGGTAGAACAGGGCGCCGATCATCTTCAGGGCCAGCAGGCCCATGGCGCCCATGGAGTACAGGTGGAGGGAGCCGGCGTCGAGCCGGGTGGCGATCAGCGCGGCCAGGCCCAGGAAGACGAAGTACGAGACCTTCAGGTGCCGCCGCTTGCGGTGGGCCCGACGGCCACCGGAGTCGACGGCTCCGGGTATGTACGTATCGTCGGCAGTCACAGCTTGACCACCCGCGGGTGGTCGGCGGACTTGCCCCGGGTGTCGAACAGCGCCCGGGCCCGGTCGGCGAGCGCGTCGAGGTCGATCTCGCGGTGCGGCTGGAGCAGGATGGTGAGGTCGGCGTCCTCGGCGGCGGCGAGGTAGTCCCCGGCCCGCTCGACGGGCGCGCCCCCGACCTGCCAGTCCTCGACCCGCGGGTCGAAGTAGACGAGCTCGGCACCGCGCGCGAGGAGGTGCTCGGCGACGGCCAGTGCCGGGCTCTCCCGCTGATCGGATATGTCCGGCTTGTACGTCACGCCGAGCAGCAGGACGCGGGAGCCGCGGACGGCCTTGCCCTGGTCGTTCAGCAGGTCGGCCGCGCGGTTGACGACGTGCACGGGCATCCGCTGGTTGATCTCCTGCGCCAGCTCCACGAACCGGAACGGGATGCCCAGCGAACGCACCTTGTACGACAGGTAGTTGGGGTCGATCGGGATGCAGTGCCCGCCGACGCCGGGGCCGGGGTAGAAGGGCGCGAACCCGAACGGCTTCGTGGAGGCGCACCGGATGGCGTCCCAGAGGTCGACGCCGATCTCACGGCAGAACATCGACATCTCGTTGACGAGGGCGATGTTGACGTGCCGGTAGGTGTTCTCCAGCAGTTTGGCCATCTCGGCCTCGCGGGTGCCCTTGGCCTCGACGACGCGGTGCACGAAGCGCTCGTACAGGGCGCGGGCGGCCTTGGTGCAGTCGGCCGTGATGCCGCCGACGACCTTGGGCGTGTTCTCCAGGCCGAAGGAGGCGTTGCCCGGGTCGATGCGCTCCGGGGAGAAGGCGAGGTGGAAGTCGACGCCGACCCGCAGACCGCCGGCCTCCAGGCGCGGACGGACGACCTCGTCGGTCGTGCCGGGGTACGTCGTCGACTCCAGCACGACGAGGGTGCCGGCGCCGAGGTGGGCGGCGATGTCGTCGACGGCGGCGTGCACCGCGCCGAGGTCGGGGGCGCCGTGGTCGGTGAGCGGGGTCGGCACGCAGACGACCACCGCGGCGGCGTCGGCGATGACCCGGGCCTCGTCGACGGCCCGGAAGCCCTGCTCCAGCATCGCGCGCACTTCGGCGTCGGTGATGTCGTCGACGTGCGAACGGCCGGCGTTCAGTCCGTCGACCACGCGCCGGCTGCGGTCGAGACCGACCACCTTCAGACCCGCTGCGGCCGCGGATCTGGCCAACGGCAGCCCCACGTAACCGAGTCCGACAACGACAAGATCCACCGTGGAGGATCTGCTCACGACATCATTCCCCAACCCCGTTGCCAGGCGTCGGCCAGACGCAGCAGCAACCGGCCCCCCGAGCAAAATCGAACAAGTCTGAGGAGGTTAACAAGACCTTCACTTATTGACCATGTTCACCCGAGGTGCGTCTTGTCACGCACACATCCGTACAACCCTTGACACACTTCGTGTGTCTGGTGCGACAAGAGCCACGGAACGAACGGGTCCCTTCCGTTTCCGCGGGACCGGACCCGCGGGGTCAGATCTCCCGCCAGGCCTCCAGCGCGAGCCCCGGCTCGTCCTTGCGGCGGGTCAGGAGCAGGGTCCCGGTGGAGGGCGAGAGAGAGGCGGCCACCAGCTCCTCGTGCTCGTCCAGCGCCACCGCGACCAGGGCGTCGGACGGCAGCTGCGGACCCGACTCCGTCCACCAGGCCCCCGCCGACTCCTGCTCGGTCGGGTACGCGGCGAAGGCGACCCGGCCGCTCGCCGAGCGCTGCGCCAGCACGGTGCAGTCGTGCCCCTCGATGACACAGCGCACCGCGGAGACCGGCCCGGGCCCGGCGGCCGCGAGCAGGGGCACCGGCTTCTCGCCGGGCCGCCAGGCGCACACGTCCCCGGAGTCGTCCGTGAAGAAGACGGTGGTGTGCTCGGCGGACGTGGCGAGCGCGCGCAGGGTCCCGGGGCGGACGGCGGCCTCCACCTCCGCGGCCCGCACCGGCTTCTTGCCGTCCCCCTCCTGGTGCCAGTGCAGGATCGCGCCGGGCGCACACGCGTACAGCTCGACCCGGCCCGACTCCGCGGCCACGGGCGCCAGCCGCTCCTCGATCTCCTGCCCCCCGAGGTCCAGCCAGCCGCCCCAGCCGCCCTTCACCTTCTGGTTGCGCAAGCTCACCCCGCCGCCCGCGTTGCGGACGAAGACGTAGCCGCGGCCCGGGCCGTCGACGGCCACGGCCGGTGGGCCGGTCCGGTCGCCCTTCTTGTCGGGGTGCCCGATGGGCACCCAGTCCAGGGGCGCCAGCAGGGGCCGGAAGTGCGTGGTGTGCACGAGCCCCGACTCCCCCGGCACGGTGGGCCGCCAGGCCGCGAGGTGGGCGTAGCGGTCGGCGCCCTGGCCGACCGCCGCGCCCGGGTGCAGCTTCTGGGTGCCGCCGACGGTGCGCGGGGCGTCCTCCCAGGGGCCGCCGGGGCCGCGCTCCGCGCGGCACAGGACGGCTTCGCCGGAGGGCAGGTAGACGGTGAGGCGGCCGTCACGGCCGCGCAGGAGCCAGTCGCCGTTCACCAGTTCACTTTATGCGGGCCCGGCGGCCCGGCGTGGCCCACCCCCGGCACGGTGGGGCACCTGTCGTGCGACCCTGGGCGCATGAACGCCCCTGAACCCCTGCTTGTCGTGGTCGACGCCGCGAACGTCGTCGGATCGGTCCCGGACGGGTGGTGGCGGGACCGGCGCGGGGCCGCGGAGCGGCTGCGTGACCGGCTGGCGTCGGACGGGGTGCCGACAGTGCCCGGGCCGGTGGAGATCGTCCTCGTCGTGGAGGGGGCGGCCCGGGGAGTGGAGTCGGTGCCCGGGGTCCGGGTGTCGTCGGCGCCGGGCAGCGGGGACGACCACATCGTCGAGACGGTGGCGTCGGCCGGCGACCGCCCCGTCCTGGTGGTCACGGCGGACCGCGAGCTGCGCCGGCGGGTCGGCGCCCTGGGCGCGGAGGTGACCGGGCCGCGCACGGTGCGCCCGTGACGGCCCGGCCCTGCTCCGGGGGCGACTAGGACGTCGTCGTGCCGCCGCCCGTGGTCGGCTGTTCCTCGGGCGTGCCGCCGCGGGCCAGGCGGCTGTGGCTGCGGCCGTAGACGAAGTACACGAGGAAGCCGGCCGCCATCCAGATGCCGAACCGGACCCACGTCTCGGCGGGCAGGTTGATCATCAGCCACAGGGAGGCGCACACCGACAGGATCGGGATGACCGGGACCCACGGGGTGCGGAAGGACCGCGGCAGGTCGGGACGGGTCCGGCGCAGGATGATCACGCCGATCGCGACGACCACGAAGGCGAACAGCGTGCCGATGTTCACCAGGGCGGCGAGCTCCGTCAGCGGCGTGAAGCCGGCCAGGATCGCGATGATCACACCGAGCAGGATGGTCGGCCGGTGCGGCGTCTTGAACCGGGGGTGGACGCGCGAGAAGAACCGGGGCAGCAGCCCGTCCCGGCTCATCGCGAAGAACACCCGGGTCTGGCCGAGCAGCAGGATCATGCACACCGTCGTCAGGCCGACCGCGGCCCCGAAGCTGATGAAGCCCGCGTACCAGGGGTGTCCCGTCGCCTTGAACGCGTCGGCCAGCGGCGCGTCCACGGACAGCCGGCTGTAGTGCTGCATGCCGGTGACCACGATCGAGACGAGCACGTACAGCGTGGTGCAGATCAGCAGCGAGCCGAGGATGCCGCGCGGCATGTCGCGCTGCGGGTTCCGGGTCTCCTCGGCGGCCGTCGCCACCACGTCGAAACCGATGAAGGCGAAGAACACGACCGACGCGGCGGTGAAGATCCCCATCACGCCGAAGTTGGACGGCGCCCAGCCGAACATCAGCTGGATCAGCGGCGAGTCGAGACTGGACCCGGCCTCGACCGGCTTCTCCTTGGGGATGAACGGGTCGTAGTTCTCTCCCTTGATCAGGAACGCCCCCGCGATGATCACGACGAGCACGACCGTCACCTTGATGGCGACGACCAGGGACGTGATGCGCGCGGACAGCTTCATGCCGAGCACGAGGATGACCGTGAGGACCAGGACGAGTGCGGCCGCGAGGATGTCGAAGCCGAAGACGTCCGAGCCCTCCCGGCTGCCCAGGGCCGCCGGCATCTCCCAGCCGGCGTTGTCCATGAGCGACTGGATGTACCCGGACCAGCCGACGGCCACCACCGCCGTCCCGAGCGCGAACTCCAGGACCAGGTCCCAGCCGATGATCCAGGCGGGCAGTTCCCCGAGGGAGGCGTACGAGAACGTGTAGGCGGACCCGGCGACCGGGACCGTGGAGGCGAACTCGGCGTAACAGAGCGCGGCCAGCGCACAGGCGACGCCGGCCGCCGCGAACGCCAGGGCCACCGCGGGCCCGGCGTTGTTCTTGGCCACTGTGCCGGTGAGGACGAAGATGCCGGTGCCGATGATCACACCGACGCCGAAGACGGTCAGGTCCAGCGCGGACAAGGACTTCTTGAGCGCGTGCTCTGGCTCCTCGGTATCGAGGATGGACTGCTCGACCTTCTTCGTCCGGAAGAGGGTGCTGCTCACGGGGTACCTCCCACGCTTGTCGTCCTCGACATGATCGAGAGGGGGCACCATCCGTATGCCCCGACGGCGATGGATTCACGCCAATGGGCCGGTTTCACCACCCTTGTCGGGGGTGAAACCGGCCCATTCAGCGGTACCGGGGTGGGCGTCAGTCGCGGGCGGGCTCCACGGAGTCCACCGTGGACCGCTCGTAGCGTCCGTCGAGCCTGGCGACCAGGCCGGTCACCTGCCGGGCGATGTCCGGGGCGGTGAGGCCGATCTCGGCGAGCACCTCGGCGCGCGAGGCGTGGTCGAGGAAGCGCGGCGGGATGCCGAAGTCGCGCAGCGGCACGTCGACGCCCGCGTCGCGCAGCGCCTGGGCGATCGCCGAGCCGACACCGCCGACCCGGCTGTTGTCCTCGACGGTGACGACCACGCGGTGCCGCTCGGCGAGCGGGGCCATGGCCTCGTCGACGGGCTTGACCCAGCGCGGGTCAACCACGGTCGTGGAGATGCCCTGCTTGTCGAGCAGGCCGGCGACCTCCAGGCACATCGGCGCGAGGGCGCCGACGGAGACCAGGAGCACGTCCGGCCGGTCGGTGCCGGGCTCGCGCAGCACGTCCATGCCGCCGACGCGGCGCACGGCCGGTACGGCGGGGCCGACGGCGCCCTTGGAGAAGCGGACGACGGTCGGCGCGTCCTCGACGGCGACGGCCTCGCGCAGCTGCGCGCGGACCTGGTCGGCGTCGCGCGGCGCGGCCAGCCGCAGGCCGGGGACGACCTGGAGGATCGACATGTCCCACATGCCGTTGTGCGAGGCGCCGTCGGTGCCGGTGATCCCGGCCCGGTCCAGGACGAAGGTGACGCCGCACTTGTGCAGGGCCACGTCCATCAGCACCTGGTCGAAGGCGCGGTTGAGGAAGGTGGCGTACACGGCGAACACCGGGTGCACGCCGCCCGTCGCCAGGCCCGCGGCGGAGACGGCGCCGTGCTGCTCGGCGATGCCGACGTCGTAGACGCGCTCGGGGAAGCGCTTGGCGAACTTGTCCAGGCCCACCGGCTGGAGCATGGCGGCCGTGATGGCGACGATGTCCTCGCGCTCCTCGCCGAGCCTGACCATCTCCTCGCCGAAGACGGAGGTCCAGTCGGCGCCGGAGCTGGCGATCGGCAGGCCCGTGTCGGGGTGGATCTTGCCGACGGCGTGGAAACGGTCCGCCTCGTCCTGCAGGGCGGGCTGGTAGCCGCGGCCCTTCTCGGTGAGACAGTGCACGATGACCGGCCCGCCGAACCTCTTGGCCCGGGCGAGGGCGGACTCCAGCGCCTCGATGTCGTGGCCGTCGATCGGGCCGACGTACTTCAGGCCGAGGTCCTCGAACATGCCCTGCGGAGCGATGAAGTCCTTCAGGCCCTTCTTGGCGCCGTGCAGGGTGTCGTAGAGCGGCCGGCCGACGACCGGGGTGCGCTCCAGGACCTCCTTGGTGCGGGCCAGGAAGCGCTCGTAGCCGTCGGTGGTGCGCAGGGTCGCCAGGTGGTTGGCGAGGCCGCCGATGGTGGGCGCGTAGGAACGCTCGTTGTCGTTGACGACGATGACGAGCGGGCGGTCCTTGGCGTCGGCGATGTTGTTCAGCGCCTCCCAGGCCATGCCGCCGGTCAGGGCTCCGTCGCCGATGACCGCCACGACGTGGTCGTCGCGTTTCATCAGCTGGTTGGCCTTGGCGATGCCGTCGGCCCAGCCGAGGACGGTCGAGGCGTGCGAGTTCTCGATGACGTCGTGCTCGGACTCGGCCTGCGAGGGGTAGCCGGACAGGCCGCCCTTCATCTTCAGCTTCGAGAAGTCCTGGCGGCCGGTGAGCAGCTTGTGGACGTAGGACTGGTGGCCGGTGTCCCAGAGCACCTTGTCCCGGGGCGATTCGAAGACCCGGTGCAGGGCGATGGTGAGCTCCACCACGCCGAGGTTGGGGCCCAGGTGACCGCCGGTCTTGGAGACCGCTTCGACGAGGAAGGTGCGGATCTCCTCCGCCAGCTGGTTCAGCTCCTCCAGGCTGAGCCGGTCCAGATCGCGCGGTCCCGTGATGCGGGTCAGCAGCGGCACCCGTGCCTCCTTGCAGTAGAGCTGATCGAGCTGTTGCCGGGCGTGTCGAGTCTAATGTTCCGCCCTGGAGGACTGCGCCGAGGCCGTGCGTCATACGTCACGCATTCGGCTGTACCCAACTTGTGCCGCACCTACGACACGACTGTGCCCGGCACCTTCCGGTGCCGGGCACAGTGAGGGTCCTCCGCGCTATGCGCGACCCGCGGTCTTCTGCGTCTTGCGCGTCACCGCGTCGATGACGACCGTGGCGAGCAGCACACCACCGGTGATCATGTACTGCACCGGGGAGGCGATGCCCTCCAGGGCGAGGCCGTACTGGATCGAGACGATGACCAGCACACCCAGCAGGGCGTTCCACGTGCGGCCACGGCCACCGAAGAGGGACGTGCCACCGATCACCGCGGCGGCGATCGCGTTCATCAGCAGGTCACCGCCACCGGCGCCCTGGTTGGCCGCCGCGATCTTCGAGGCGATGAACAGACCGCCCACCGCGGCGAAGGTGCCGGAGATCGCGAAGACCGAGATCCGGACCGCCTCCACGTTGATGCCGGCGCGGCGCGAGGCCTCGACGCTGCCGCCGAGTGCGAACACCTTGCGGCCGTACGCCGTGCGCCGCAGCACGAAGTCCGTGACCAGCAGCACCACGATGAAGATCACCACGGCCAGGGGCAGGCCCTTGTACTGGTTGAAGACGATGGCGACGGCGAAGGCGAGGACCGCCAGCAGCACCGTGCGCACGATGGTCTCGCTCAGCGGCCGGGACGGCACACCCGCGGCCTCGCGGCGGCGGTTGCCGTAGAAGGAGCTGAGGAAGTACCCGGCGGTCACCACCGCGGCCAGCGCGTACGCGGCGGCCACGTCGGAGAAGTAGTAGCTGGTCAGCTGGGCCACGACCCCGTCCGGGTCGAGGTTGATGGTGCCGTTGTCGCCCAGGATCTGGAGCATGAAGCCGTTCCAGAACAGCAGACCGGCCAGGGTCACGGCGAAGGCGGGGACGCCGATCTTCGCGAAGAAGAAGCCGTGCAGCACGCCGGCGACCGTGCCGGTGAGGATGGCCAGCACGAAGGCGAGCCACTCGTTCATGCCGTTGGTGACGTTGAACACTGCGAACGTGGCGCCCGCGACACCGGACACCGAGCCGACCGACAGGTCGATCTCGCCGAGCAGCAGCACGAACACGATGCCGACGGCGATCATGCCCGTGCCGACCATGGCGACGGACATGTCGGACAGGTTGCCCGCGGTGAGGAAGTTGGAGTTCAGGCTCGTGAAGATGAGCCAGATGATCGCCAGGCCGATGACGACCGGGATGGAACCCAGGTCACCGGACTTCATCTTCCGCTTGAACTCGGTGACGTAGCCCGCGAGGCCCTGCTCGCGCACCAGCAGCCGCGGGTCGACCACCGTGACGGCGGCCTTGGCGGCCTCGGGGTTCTCCACGACGTGCTCTTCGGATCCCGGAGCCGCGGAGGTCTTGTCGATGCTCACTTGGAAACCTCCCCGTTCGTGCGCGCCGCACGGCGGGTCACGGCGTTGTCGGTGGCGCCGGTGATGGCGGAGATGATCTCTTCCTGCGAGGTCGACTTGACCTCGAAGACGCCGTTGTTGCGCCCGAGGCGCAGCACGGCGACCTTGTCCGCCACGGCCTTGACGTCGGCCATGTTGTGGCTGATGAGGATCACGGCGTGGCCGCGCTCGCGCAGCCGCTCGACCAGGTCGAGGACCTGGGCGGTCTGCTCGACGCCGAGCGCGGCGGTGGGCTCGTCGAGGATGACCAGCTTGGGCTCGCCGAGCATGGACCGGGCGATGGCCACGGTCTGGCGCTGGCCGCCGGAGAGCGAGGCGATCGGGATGCGCACGCTGGGGATGCGGATCGACAGCGTGTCGAGGAGCTCGCGGGAGCGGCGCTCCATCTCCACCTCGTCCAGGACGCCGCGCTTGCGCAGCTCCCGGCCCAGGTAGAGGTTGCCGACGACGTCGATGTTGTCGCACAGCGCGAGGTCCTGGTAGACGGTCGCGATGCCCAGGTTCTGGGCGTCGTGCGGCTTGTTGATCTGGACGGACCTGCCGTCCCATTCGATGACGCCCTCATCGATGGGGTGCACGCCGGCGATCGTCTTGACCAGCGTGGACTTTCCGGCGCCGTTGTCGCCGACGAGGGCGACCACCTCACCGGCGTGGACCTCAAGCTCTACGTCGGTGAGCGCCTGTACGGCACCGAACCGCTTGGAGACCCCGCGCAACGCCAGCACGGGCGTAGCGGACACGTGAACCATCTCCTTCGCCGCCTGACCCGGCGGGAGGTTGTGCAGAAGTGTGGGAGGAGAGTGATCACTCCGGCGCCCCGCGGAGCTTGCGGGGCTGGTGTGGCGGGGCGCCGGAGGAACTCGGGGCAGCCGGTCCGGGTCCGGGGCTCACGGGAGTCCGGGCGGACTCCCGTGCCCCGGGCGGACCTGACGGCTGCTTAGTTGAGACCGGCCTTGTCGCAGGCGGCCTTGAACTTGCCCGCGCAGATCTCGTTCACGGTGTAGATGCCGTCCTTGATGACGGTGTCCTTGATGTTGTCCTTGGTCAGCGACACGACCGGGACGAGGACGGAGGGGATCGCCTTGGTGGTGGGGCTGTCGACCTTGTCCTTGGCGATCGAGTCGAGCGACTTGCCCTGGGCGAGGGCGACGGCCATCTCGGCCGCGACGTCCGCCTCCTGCGGGTAGGGCTTGTAGACGCTCATGTACTGCTCACCGGTCACGATGCGCTGCACGCCCGCGAGCTCGGCGTCCTGGCCGGTGACCGGGATGTCGGCGATGCCGGCGGCCTTCAGGGCGGTGATGATGCCGCCCGCCATGCCGTCGTTGGCGGAGTAGACGCCGACGATCTTGTCCTTGCCGAGGGCGGAGATGGCGCCCTCCATGTTGGCGTTGGCGTTCTCCGGCTTCCACTCCTTGGTGTCGTACTCGCGGCCGATCTTCACCTTGCCGTCGAGCACGGAGTGCGCGCCCTTCTTGAACTGGGCGGCGTTCGGGTCGGTGGAAGACCCGTTCATCATGACGATCTGGCCGTCCTTGGCCTTGTCGCCCAGCGCCTTCAGCAGGGCCTCGCCCTGGGTCTTGCCGACGGTCTCGTTGTCGAACGAGGTGTAGGCGTCGATCGGGCCCTCGGCCAGGCGGTCGTAGGCGACGACGGGGATGCCCGCGTCCTTGGCCTTCTTCACCGAGCCGGCGATGGCCTTGGAGTCCACCGCGTCCACGATCAGCACGTCGACCTTGTTGGTCACCATCGTGTCGACCTGCTGGTTCTGCGTGCTGGCGTCCTGCTTGGCGTTGGCGTAGACGACCTCGCCCTTGCCGTTGGTGAGCTCCTTGACCTTCTTCTCGATGAGCGGCCGGTCGAACTTCTCGTAACGGGCGGTCGCGTTCTCGGGAAGGAGCAGACCGACCTTGATGTCGTCGCCCTTCTTGGCGGACCCCGCGGTGGAGTCGGCGTTGTCGCCGGACTCCTTGGCGCTGCCACAGGCAGCAAGCGAAACAGCCATCACACCGGCGGCCACTGCAACGGCGGCGCGACGCATACGCGTGTTCACTTCAGAAACCTCCCTGACGAGGCCGCGACATTGCGGCCGAGGTGGCTGGAAGTCAACTCGGCCACACGTGCGACGTCAAGAAGTAAATCCTTAACGAGATGGCAACGGTGCCATCCGTTCTCTAAGTGAAGGCAGGGGTGGCCGCCTTCAGCGGGCCCCCGGCAGTTCCGTCCAAGAGGGTCGAATCGCCCATCTCGCTGAGGGCGAGAGCGAGCGCTCCGAGCACCTCCGCACGGCCGCCGAGAGCCCCGGGGAGAACGGACAGCTGGCGCGCCGCACTGGGGATGGCATAGCGGCCGACGGACTCCCGGATCGGCCCGAGCACCAGCTCACCGGCCTCGGCGAGATCACCGCCGAGGACCACTCGGCTCGGGTTCAGCAGGTTGCAGAGATTGGCCACTCCACTGCCGATGTGGCGGCCGACGTCGGCGATCACCCGACGGCAGCCCGGGTCTCCGTCCCGGGCGAGCCGCACGACGCCTTCCATGGTCAGATCGGTGCCGTGGCTGGACTGGAGCAGCGGGAGCACGTAGCGCGCGGCCGCGAAGGTCTCCAGGCAGCCGCGGTTGCCGCAGCGGCAGACCGGGCCGGATTCGTCGAGTGTAATATGCCCGATTTCTCCGGCGGTGCCGCCGGGACCCCGGTAGATCTTCCCGCTGATCACCAGGCCGGCGCCGACGCCGCTGGCGACCTTGATGTACGCCAGGTCGCGGACGCCCCTGCCGCTGCCCCAGACCATCTCGCCGAGGGCGCCGAGGTTGGCGTCGTTGTCGACGTGGACGGGGACACCGAGGCGGTCGCGGAGTTCCTCGGCAGGCTTGGTGCCGGTCCAGCCCGGGAGGATGGCGGTGGAGCCGAGCGTGCCGGACTCCACGTCGATGGGGCCGGGCACGCCGAGGCCGATCCCGGCGATCTTGGAACGGTCGACGCCGGTGGCCTCGACCAGACGGGTGACCAGCTGTTCCGCGCGGTCGAAGCCCTGGGTCGACGAGGCGTCGACGTCGAGGGGCTCGGACTCCTCGGCCAGCACCTGGTGGGCGAGGTTGCCGATGGCGACGCGGAGGTGGGTGTGGCCGAAGTCGACGCCGATGACGATGCCGGCGTCGCCGCTGAGCGACACGCTGCGGGCGCGGCGGCCGCCGGCGGAGGTCGGGGTGACCTCGACCGTGCCGCCGTCCTTCAATTCCCGGACGATGTTGGAGACCGTCGCCGCGGACAGGCCCGTCGTCCGCGCGATCTCTGCCTGGGTGAGGGAGCCCGCCAGGCGCACGGCTCGTACGACCCGCTCCAGGTTGGCTCGGTGCAGCGACGACTGCGACCCCGGAGTCTCCACGACGACCTCCTGCGCACGGGGCCGCATCGGTGAGGCCCCGTCTATGTCCAACTAGTGAACTCTAAGCTGAGCCGTTCGGGTTGCCTCCCGTCAAGAGGTTGAACTGATTCCGGGGTGTGCGCGGGTCGTCGCGGAGCGCTATGTGGGGGTACGCGCTTTCTTCCTGCGGCGGCCTGTGCGGGTGCTCGGGGGTGCGCGCCTTCGCTTTACGGTGGAGGGCGGGTCGGGGCCGCGGCGGGGGGTGTCCGTCCTCGGAACGGCGGGTGCGGGCCGCCCCGGCTGCGGGCATGCGGCCTGTGCTGCAGCCGGCTACTTCAGCGCCCCCGCCGTCAGCCCCTGCACCACCTGCCGCTGGAAGACGATGTACGCGGCGAGCACCGGCAGCATCGCCATGACCAGGCCCGCGAACAGGCCCGACCAGTCGCCCTTGTAGCCCTGGCTCACCGCCAGCTGCACCAGGCCCTGCGTGAGGACCCGCTTGTCGGGGTCGGTGTTCAGGACCGTGGGGAGCATGTACTGGTTCCACTGGCCCAGGAAGTTGAAGATGCCCACGCTGATCAGGCCCGGCTTGGCCATCGGCAGCATGATCTGGAAGAACGTGCGGCTGTGGGACGCGCCGTCGACGAAGGCCGCCTCGGCGATCGACGTGGGCAGCGTGCGGAAGAACGCCGTGAGGAAGAACACCGTGAACGGCAGCGAATAGGCGATGTAGACCAGGATCAGGCCGTGGATGGTGTTCAGCAGGCCCATGTTGTTCACGACGTAGAACAGCGGGACCAGGGCCAGCATGATCGGGAAGCTCATGCCGCCGATGAACAGGTAGTAGATGAAGCGGTTGCCCGGGAAGTCGAAGCGGGCGAGGACGTACGCCGCCATCGAGCCCAGGACGAGCGTGCCGATGAGCGAACCGCCGACCACGAGGACCGTGTTGAGGAAGTAGTCGCTCATGTTGGCCTGGGTCCACGCCCGCGACCAGTTGTCGAAGTGCAGCGAGTCCGGGAGCGACCAGGGCGAGCTGAAGATGGAGCGGTCGTCCTTGAAGGACGTCATGACCGCCCAGAGCAGCGGCATGACCACCATGATCGCCCAGATGACCAGGACGCCGTGGGAGAAGACGTTGAGGACCGTGCCCTCTTTCTTCTCCTTGGGCGGCGTGGCCGGCGGGAGATCCTCCTTGGCCAGGGGCGCGCCGGACTCGGCCGGGAGCGGAGCGGGGGTTTCGGTCGTCTTCATCAGTACTCCAGCCGCTCGCGACGGCCCAGCCGCATCACCACGGCGGCGAAGGCCAGCGTGACGACGAGCAGGGCGACACCGATGGTGGTGGCGTAGGCGGCCTGCCCGTCCCGGAACGCCTTCTGGTACACGTACAGGACCATGACGGTGGTCGAGTAGTCGGGACCGCCCGGCCCGGTCGTCATGATCTGCACGACCGCGAACGACTCGGCGCCCAGGGCGAGGATGCCCATGTAGACCCAGCCCGACTGCACGGTGTCCCACAGCAGGGGCAGGGTGATGCGGAAGAACGTGGTGAAGCGGCTCGCGCCGTCCAGCAGGGCCGCCTCGTACATCTCCCCCGGGATGGAGGCCATGCCGGCGGAGAAGAGGACCACGAAGAAGCCGACCGTGGACCAGACGAGGACCGCCATGACGGCCCACAGGGCCAGGTCCGGGTCGCCCAGCCACAAGGGCTGGACGTCGCCGAGGCCGATTCCGCGCAGGACCGAGTTGATCGCGCCGCTGTCCGGGTTGTACGCGAACGCGAACAGCAGCGCGACGATGGCGATCGAGAGGACCTGCGGGAAGAAGTAGACGATCTTGTAGAAGGAGGAGCCGCGGACGCCGGTGACGACCGGGCCGTTCTTTCTCTTTCTGCCGCCCACGTTGATCATGAAGGCGAAGAACAGCGCGAGGCCGATCGTCACCACCGGCAGCAGGAGGGCGAACAGCAGGCTGTGCTGCAACGACTTCCAGAAGATGTCGTCGTCCAGCATCCGGCTGTAGTTGTCGAAACCGACCATCTTGAATTCGGGGCTCAGGCCGGTCCAGTCCGTGAACGAGTAATAGATGGACTGGATGAACGGCCAGACCACGAAGAGCGCGTACAGTCCCAGGGGCAGCGCGAGGAAGCCCACGATGAACCGGTACTTGCCGTGCTGCATCGCCACTCCGGTGCCGTTGCGGAAATTGGGTTTCCGGTGCCGTTACTGGTGCTTGTAGTGCTTGATGGAGTCGTCCTTGGCGGCCTCGTCGGCGAAGCCCTGGATCTTGTTGATGGCCTCGGCGGGAGTGAGGCGGCCGGCCATCATCTCGCCGAGGCCGGAGACGCCGATCTTCTCCTTCTGCAACTGCACGTACCAGTCCTGCAGCCGGGGGTTCACCACGTTCTCGCCGGCCTTCTCCAGCGCCGCGACGCCCGACTTGAGGCCGGGGGTGAGGGGGATGCCGTCGGTGCCGCCGTTGTACGCGGTCAGCGACTTCACCTTGCTGGTGAAGTTCTTCGAGGAGGCCTCGCTGAGCATGATGCGCAGCTGCTCCATGCCGCCGGGGGCGTTCTTCGCCTTGGCCGGGACGATGAAGGGCTCGCCGCCGGAGGCCCAGATGGTGCCGAAGGGCATCTTGTCGGAGCTGTCGAGGCCGGTGGGCGCGGAGACGGCCAGGTCGAAGTCCTTCGGGATGACGTTCGCCGACTCGTTCTCCACCCAGGAGCCGTTCGGGATGAACAGCGCCTTGCCCTCGGCCCAGGCGGTCTGCGACTGGATGTGGTCGAGGCCCGGGGTGCCCTTGAGGACGTAGCCCTTCTTGTAGAGCTCGTAGTAGGCCTCGAAGCAGGCCTTGACGGCCGGGTGCTTCCAGGCGTTCGGCTCCAGGTTGTCGATGGCGTCGAGGACTTCGCGGCCGCCGACCTTGCCGATCATCGGGTAGAGCGAGAAGGGGATGTAGTACGGGTACTTGCCCGCGTACGTCCAGCCCGCCATGCCCTTCTTCTTGGCCTTGGCGCAGACCGCGAGCATCTGGTCCCAGGTCTCCGGGTACTGCTCGTCGAGCGAGTCCAGGGCCTTCTGCGAGTACCAGACGCCGTAGACCGTGTAGGCGTAGTACAGGATCCAGACCTTCTCGCCGTCGAACTGGCCCATCTCCACGATGCCGGGGCGCAGCGTGTCGCGGACCTTCTTGGCCGGGTCGTCGTAGGACGGCGCGTCCAGCAGCGGGGTGAGGTCGGTGAGCTGGTTCTTGCCGACCAGGACGCCCATGTCCATCTGCTCGGCGCCGGAGTTGTCGATGAGGTCCGGCGGGGTGCCCTGGTTGAAACGGGGCTGGAGCGTGGACTGGATCTTCTGGGTGGCGGAGAACTTCACCGTGGCCTTGGGAAAGTTCTTCTCGTAGATCTTCACGGCGTCCTCGGCGTACTCCTTGCCGAAACCGCCGTCGAACAGGACGAATTCCATGCCCGCGGTGTCGTTGACCGCCAGCGGGTTCTTCGCGGTCTTCTTGCCGGCCTTGGCCTTGTCCCCGCTGTCGTCTCCGCCGCTGCTCGCGCAGGCGGAGAGGAAGCTCATGGTGGGGACGGAGATCAGCCCGAGCGCGGCGGATCGTTTGATCAGATCACGGCGGCCGACACCCTCGGTGCCGTGGTTCTCGGCGGAAGTGGATCCCATGCTCAAGTCCTCGCCTTCTCCAGGACTCAGGCGGTGAACCGGATCCTTGCCGGCACCGCGATCGGGTCAAGCTGGGTCGTGCAGGAAAGTGCGGGTGGTGATGTGTGGATGGGGTGAATCGCCCGACAGGTATAGTCCACTTCCCGCCAGCGGATCAAGATCGAACACAAGGTTGGTCACGGGTCTTATCCGAGTTGAGACCTCGCGGAAGTATGAGCGGCCTGTGTGTTTCACGACGGAAAAATCCCGGTCGTCACCCCCGAATGCCACAGGCAACACCCTTGACACACCCCGGCACTTGAGCAACTACTGGTCCTTGCGCATCGAAGGTGACAACGTTGTCCACTGCGCAGGGAGGGTACCCGTTGATGCAGCGGAAAGCTCGGTACAGATGGGGTTCGGCGGTCGTGTCGGCGACCGCCTTCGCTTTGACCCTGGGTTCGCAGGGCGTTGCGGTCGCACTGCCCCAGGCCCCGGAGAGACCCGATCGGGGGTTCACGTCCTCCTTCGAGGCGGACGACCCGCTTCCGGACTGGCTGAACACCGTCGACACCGGCCCCGGCGGCGAGAAGCGCGCCTCGGGTGTCGACGGCGGCTACAGCAGCGGCATACCGGGCAATGTGACCGACCAGGTCACGGACGTCCGGGCCAGCGCCGAGAACACGGGCGGCGGCGAGGTGAAGGAGAACCTGGTCGACCTCGAACCGAGCACCAAGTGGCTCGCCTTCGAGCCCACGGGCTGGGTGGAGTTCGACCTGGACAAACCGGTCAAGCTGGCGCGCTACGCACTGACGTCGGCCAATGACGCCGACGAGCGCGACCCCAAGGACTGGACCCTGAAGGGCTCGGCCGACGGCAAGGAGTGGACGACGCTCGACACCCGCTCCGGGGAGTCCTTCCAGGAGCGGTTCCAGACGAAGACGTACGACCTGGCCGAGCCCGGCGAGTACCGGCACTTCCGGCTGGAGGTCACCCGGAACAACGGCGGCGGCATCCTGCAGCTCGCCGACCTCCAGCTGTCCACGGGCGGCAGCGACGGGCCGGTCCCGCAGGACATGCTCTCGCTGGTCGACCGCGGCCCGAGTGGCTCCCCGACCGCCAAGGCGGGCGCCGGGTTCACCGGCAAGAAGGCGCTGCGCTACGCCGGCCGGCACAACGCCGAGGGGCGGGCGTACTCGTACAACAAGGTCTTCGACGTGAACGTGGCCGTCGGCCGGAACACGCAGCTGTCGTACCGGATCTTCCCGTCGATGGCCGACGGCGACCTGGACTACGACGCCACCAACGTCTCCGTCGACCTGGCCTTCACCGACGGCACCCACCTGAGCGAGCTGCGCGCCACCGACCAGCACGGCTTCCCGCTCACCCCGCAGGGGCAGGGCGCCTCCAAGATCCTCTACGTCAACCAGTGGAACAACGTGGCCTCGCGGATCGGTTCGGTCGCGGCCGGGAAGACCGTGGACCGGATCCTGGTCGCCTACGACTCCCCCAAGGGCCCGGCGAAGTTCCGGGGCTGGCTGGACGACGTGAGCATCGCCTCCGTCGCGCCCGAGCGGCCCAAGGCGCACCTGTCCGACTACGCGGTGACGACCCGCGGCACCAACTCCAGCGGCGGCTTCTCACGGGGCAACAACTTCCCCGCGACGGCGGTCCCGCACGGCTTCAACTTCTGGACGCCGGTGACCAACGCCGGTTCGCTGAGCTGGCTGTACGACTACGCGCGGTCGAACAACGCGGACAACCTGCCGACGATCCAGGCGTTCAGCGCCAGCCACGAGCCGAGCCCCTGGATGGGCGACCGGCAGACCTTCCAGGTCATGCCCTCGGTGGCCGCCGGGACCCCGGAGTACGGGCGGGAGGCGCGGGAGCTGGCCTTCCGGCACGAGAACGAGATCGCCCGGCCGTACTACTACGGGGTGCGGTTCGAGAACGGGCTGAAGGCCGAGATGGCGCCGACCGACCACGCGGCGGCCCTGCGCTTCACCTACCCCGGTGACGACGCGAGCGTCCTGTTCGACAACGTCACCGACCAGGCGGGCCTGACCCTGGACAAGGAGAAGGGGATCGTCACCGGCTACTCGGACGTGAAGTCCGGGCTGTCCACGGGCGCCACCCGGCTGTTCGTCTACGGCGAGTTCGACAAGCCGGTGGCCGAGGGCGACTCCAGCGGCGTGAAGGGCTATCTGCGCTTCGAGGCCGGCGACGACCGGACCGTCACCCTGCGCCTGGCCACCTCGCTCATCAGCGTCGACCAGGCCGAGGACAACCTCCGTCAGGAGATCCCGGAGGGCCGGTCCTTCGAGGCGGTCAAGAAGAGCGCCCAGCGGCAGTGGGACCGGCTGCTCGGCAAGGTCGAGGTCGAGGGCGCGACCCCCGACCAGCTGACGACGCTGTACTCCAGCCTGTACCGGCTGTACCTGTACCCGAACTCCGGGTTCGAGAGGGTCGGGGGCAAGTACCAGTACGCCTCGCCGTTCTCCCCCATGCCGAACCCGGACACCCCGACGCACACCGGCGCGAAGATCGTCGACGGCAAGGTGTACGTCAACAAC
This sequence comes from Streptomyces sp. NPDC085932, assembly GCF_044540525.1. Taxonomy (NCBI): domain Bacteria; kingdom Bacillati; phylum Actinomycetota; class Actinomycetes; order Kitasatosporales; family Streptomycetaceae; genus Streptomyces; species Streptomyces sp. NPDC085932. Next base: position 233,070 of record NZ_JBITSJ010000001.1, on the reverse strand, counting down.
GGTTTCTGGGACACCTACCGGACGACCTGGCCCGCCTACTCGTTCCTGACGCCCTCTCAGGCCGGTGAGATGGTCGACGGGTTCGTGCAGCAGTACAAGGACGGCGGCTGGACCTCCCGCTGGTCCTCCCCCGGCTACGCGGACCTGATGACCGGCACCTCCTCGGACGTGGCGTTCGCGGACGCGTACGTCAAGGGCGTCGACTTCGACGCGAAGGCGGCCTACGACGCGGCCGTGAAGAATGCCACGGTCGTACCGCCGAACTCGGGCGTCGGGCGCAAGGGCATGGCCACCTCGCCCTTCCTCGGCTACACGAGCACCGAGACCCACGAGGGCCTGTCCTGGGCGCTGGAGGGCTACCTCAACGACTACGGCATCTCCCGCATGGGCCGGAAGCTGTACGAGGAGACCGGCGAGCGGCGCTACAAGGAGGAGTCGGAGTACTTCCTGAACCGGGCGAAGGACTACGTGAACCTCTTCGACAAGAAGGCCGGGTTCTTCCAGGGCCGGAACGCCAAGGGCGACTGGCGGGTCGAGTCGTCGAAGTACGACCCGCGCGTCTGGGGCCACGACTACACCGAGACCAACGGGTGGGGCTACGCCTTCACCGCCCCGCAGGACAGCCGGGGCCTGGCCAACCTGTACGGCGGCCGCAAGGGCCTCGGCGACAAGCTCGACGAGTACCTCTCCACCCCGGAGACCGCCTCCCCCGAGTTCGTCGGCTCCTACGGCGGTGTCATCCACGAGATGACCGAGGCGCGCGACGTGCGGATGGGCATGTACGGGCACTCCAACCAGGTCGCCCACCACGCCCTGTACATGTACGACGCGGCCGGGCAGCCCTGGAAGACGCAGAAGAACGTCCGCGAGGTGCTGTCCCGGCTGTACACCGGCAGCGAGATCGGGCAGGGCTACCACGGCGACGAGGACAACGGCGAGCAGTCGGCCTGGTACCTGTTCTCCGCGCTCGGCTTCTACCCGCTGGTGATGGGCAGCGGCGAGTACGCGATCGGCTCGCCCCTGTTCACGAAGGCGACCGTGCACCTGGAGAACGGGCGCGAGCTCGTGGTCAAGGCGCCGCGCAACAGCGCGAAGAACGTCTACGTGCAGGGGCTGAAGGTCAACGGCCGTACCTGGTCGAAGACGTCGCTGCCGCACGCGCTGGTCGCCAAGGGCGGTGTCCTGGAGTTCGACATGGGACCGAAGCCGTCGTCGTGGGGCACCGGCAAGGACGCCGCGCCCGCGTCGATCACCCAGGACGACGAGGTGCCGTCGCCCCGCGCGGACCTGCTCGAACGGGAGGGCGCCCTGTTCGACGACACGTCGGCGACGGACGCCACGGTGACGTCCGTGGACCTGCCGGTCGGCGAGGGCGCCGAGGCCGTCCAGTACACCCTGACGTCGTCGAAGGACCGGACGAAGGCACCGGCCGGCTGGACGCTGCAGGGCTCCCCCGACGGTGAGACCTGGCGGACGCTCGACCAGCGTTCCGGGGAGGCCTTCGCCTGGGACCGGCAGACGCGCGCGTTCTCGGTGAAGTCACCGGGTACGTACGAGAAGTACCGCCTGGTCCTCGACGGCGAGGCGACCCTGGCGGAGGTGGAACTGCTCGGCTGAGCGAGTGAGTTGGGGGTCTCGTGCCGCTTCCCGTGCCCGTCCTGCCCGAGGGCGTCGACCCGGCCTGGCTGCCGCCCGCCGCCTTCCGGGCGATCGGTGGCCGCCGGACGCTGATCCGGGGGTCGGCTCCCCTGGTGGAGACGGTGCACGGGGAGGTGGCCGAGGCCTGCCGCCGGTTCGGGGGCCGGGTCGAACGCGACGGGCCGGACGGCGGCGCGTACGACCTGGTCCTCGCCCTCGGCGCCGGCGGCCTCGGCGACGAGGGCTTCTCCTGCGTCCGCGAGGGCGGCACGACGACCGTCACGGCGTCCGGCGGGCGCGGGCTGCTGTACGGCCTGTTCCACGTCGTACGGCTCGGCGCGGACGCCTTCCGCGGGGAGCGGGCCCGGGAGATCCATCGCCCGGCGCTCGCCCTGCGCATGCTCGACCACTGGGACAACGTGGCCGTGCACCCGGTCATGGGCCAGGTGGAGCGCGGGTACGCGGGCGGGTCGCTGTTCTGGGACGACGGGCGGGCGCGCGGCGACCTGGAGCGGGTGCGGGCCTACGGCAGGCTGCTCGCGGCGTGCGGGATCAACGCCGTCGCCGTCAACAACGTCAACGTGCACGCCACCGAGGCCCGCCTGCTCACCGACCGGATCGGCGAAGTGGCCGAGATCGCCGGCGCGTTGCGCCCCTACGGCATTCACACGCACCTGTCGGTCTCCTTCGCCGCGCCGGTCGTGCTCGGGAGGCTGAGCTCGGCGGATCCGCTGGACGGGGCGGTGCGCGACTGGTGGGCGCAGGTGACGCGGCGGGTGTACGAGGCGATCCCCGACTTCGGCGGGTACGTGGTGAAGGCGGACTCGGAGGGCCAGCCGGGTCCGTTCGCCTACGGCCGCAGTCACGCCGACGGGGCGAACCTGCTGGCGGCGGCGCTGGAGCCGTTCGGCGGCACCGTGCACTGGCGGGCGTTCGTCTACGACCACCACCAGGACTGGCGGGACCGCACGACGGACCGGGCCAGGGCCGCCCACGACCACTTCGTGCCGCTGGACGGGGAGTTCGCGGCCAACGCCGTGCTCCAGGTGAAGCACGGGCCGATGGACTTCCAGGCGCGCGAGCCGGTCTCGCCGCTGATCGGGGCCGTGCCCCGCACACGGCTGGCGGTGGAGCTCCAGGCCACCCAGGAGTACACCGGCCAGCAGCGGCACGTCTGCTGGCTGGGGCCGATGTGGAGCGAGGTGCTGCGCTTCCGGCCCGCGCCCGGAGCGACGGTCGGCGAGACGGCCCGGGGCGGACTCGTGGCCGTGTCGAACGCCGGTGCCGACCCGTTCTGGACCGGGCACCCGCTGGCCCAGGCGAACCTCTACACGTTCGGGCGGCTGGCCTGGCGGCCGGACGCCGGGCCGCGCGAGGTGCTCGGCGAGTGGATCGCGCTCACCTTCCCCGGCGCCCCGGCGCGGCTGTCCGAGGGGCTGCACGCGGTGCTCGACGGCTCGTGGCGCACGTACGAGAAGTACACCGCCCCGCTCGGTGTGGGCTTCATGGTGCAGCCCGGGCACCACTACGGGCCGAGCGTCGACGGCTACGAGTACAGCCCGTGGGGCACCTACCACTTCGCCGACCGGGACGGCGTCGGCGTGGACCGGAGCGTGGCGAGAGGCACCGGGTACGCCGGGCAGTACGGCAAGCCCTGGTCCGAGCTGTACGAGTCGCCCGGCACCTGCCCCGACGAACTGCTGCTGTTCTTCCACCACGTGCCGTACGGGCACGTGCTGAAGAGCGGCAAGACGGTGATCCAGCACATCTACGACACCCACTTCGAGGGCGTCGAGGAGGTGGCGGAGGCGAGCCGGGTGTGGGCGGGGCTCGCGGACCTGGTCGAGCCGGGGCGGCACGCCCGGGTCGCGGAGCTCTACGAGGAGCAGCTGCGGTGCGCCCGGGAGTGGCGGGACCAGATCAACAGCTACTTCTTCCGCAAGTCCGGGGTGCCGGACACCCGGGGGCGGCGGATCCACTGAAGGCCGGCGGCGCCCCCGGGGCCTCGGCGTCGGTCGGCCTCGGGGTGACGCGGCACGCTCATGCGGTGAACTCCTCCCGGGTCTCGGTGATCACCGTGCGGCTGCCGTGCAGCAGGGACAGCAGCAGCGGGGCGGCCAGCAGCGCGGGCAGGGCCTCGGTCAGCAGGGCGGTCAGCGCGGCGGTCAGGACCAGCAGGGAGGCGGCGGCGAGAGTGGCGCGGCCGTGCCGGAGCAGGACGTACGCGGCGAGGCGGGCGGTGTCCCGGGCCCGGAAGACGAACAAGGAGGTCAGGACGAGGGCGTGCGCACCCCAGAGCAGGGAGCCCACGCCGATCCCGCCGAGCAGGACGGCCCACCAGCCGGGCAGGCCCGTGGCGGCGAAGTGGGTCAGGGTGAAGGCGATCACCGTCAGCCAGGCCAGCAGGGGAGCCCAGAGGGCCAGCGCCGGCCGGGCGTTGAGCCGCCAGCCGCGCAGGAAGGCGCGGGCCGGGTGCAGTTCGGTGAGGTCGCGGCCGCGGTGGTGCAGGGCGTAGAGCGCGGCGGACAGGGCGGGGCCGAGGGGCAGCAGGCACAGGGCCGCGAGGGGCAGGTGAGCGGGGTCGGGCCGGAGCAGGAGCAGTCCGGCCAGGCCCGGGGAGGCGGCGAGGAGCAGCAGCGCCTCGACGGTGAGGAGTGTGTGGATCAGGGCGCAGGCGCGGGAGAGGGCCCCGGTGCCGAAGGCGGAGGCCCGCACGGTGCTCATGCCGCCGCCTCCCCGCGCGTCACCCGTTCTCCTTCGTGAACCGTTCGTACGCCTGGTTGTGCAGGTCGACGAGTCGCTGCATGTTCTTCGACTTCAGCTCGGCGACGTAGTCGTCCCACGCGGACAACGGGCGCTTGCCGAGGACGAATTTCAGGGTGTTCTGGATGACGGTGTCCTTCAGCGGGGTGTCCCAGAGGGTGGCCTGCTCCTGCTCGAAGGAGCGCAGCGGGTGGGCCGGGTCGATGGGCAGTTGCCGGCGCTGGGCCATCGCGTCCTGGAACCGCCGCTCGTCCGGGCCGAAGGACGAGGAGACCAGTTCCCAGCTGCCGCCGTAAGTGAAGACGCCGTTGAAGAAGCCGTAGTCCTTCTGGAGGTCCCGGGCGGCGTCCGGGTCCGAGCCCATCAGGGAGATGCCCGGCTTCAGCCGGGGCCGGCCGCCGGACTCGGTGTAGGTGACGCCCTCGACGCCCCACTTGCAGAACCTCTGGCCCTCGTCGGAGTACCAGAGCCAGTCGAGGAACTGCATCAGGGCGACGAAGCTGTCGCTCTTGAGCGCCTTGCCGGAGACCATGACGCCGTTCTCCAGGCGGGTTCCGCCGAGCACCACCGGGCCGGCCGGGCCGAGCGGCACCGGGATCATCTCGATCGTGGCGCCCTCGACCTGCTTGCGCAGGTTGTAGCGGTAGTTCTGCACCAGCTCCTGGGGGTTGGCGCTCATCGCGAAGCACCTCTCGGCGAGGAGCTTCTGCACCGCCTGGTCGTCGGTCTGGCTGAAGCTCTCGGGGTCCATGAGCTTGTCGGCGACGAGTCCGCGCAGGTACTCGACCATGGCGCGGTAGCCGTCCTGGGCGCCGGTGAAGACGAACTCGCCTGCCGTGTGGTCGAAACTGATGTTGTCGTAGCCCCATCCGGCCCGGACGCCGAAGGCCTGGCCGAGGTAGCCGAACAGGGCGCCGCACGGGAACGGGGTGTTGGTGCTCCAGCGGTCGGAGAGGGGATACCTGCCGGGGTACTCCTCCTTGAGCGCCGTGAGGACCTCGCGCACCTCGTCCCAGGTGGTGGGCAGACTGAGGCCGTGCCGGTCCAGGACGTCCGTGCGGAAGGACAGGGAGTAGGTGGCCTTGGCCTTCTCGTGCAGGCCGGGCAGCAGGTAGTACTTGCCGTCGGACTGGCGGATCGAGTCCAGTTCGGGCTCCAGCTTCCACTTGCGGACCTTGTCGCGGAAGTTGGGCATGAGGTGGACGTAGTCGCTGACGGGGAGGATGGCGCCGGAGGAGACGAAGGCCACCTCGGACGGGTGGTACGTCTTCGGGATCAGGAACGGGGCGTCCCCGGCCCCGATCAGCACGCTGCGCTTCTTCTCGTAGTCGGCCAGCGGGACGTCGACGGGCTCCAGGGTCACGCCGGTGCGCCGGGTGAGCTCCTTCCAGAACGGCCAGGAACTCTTCATGGGGTAGACCGGGTTGTTGTTGTGCAGCACGGAGAAGGACAGCGGCTTCGCCGCCTTGAACCGCTGACCGGCGCGGTAGTTCTTCATCGCCCCGTTCTGCTTCTTCGACAGGTCCTTCCCGTCCCCGCCGTCGTCGCCGCTGCCGCAGCCGGTGACCGTGGCGAGACCGATGAAACCGGCGGCGGCGAGCATCCTGCGCCGCGAGAGCTGTCCTGCGTTCTGCACGGGAACTCCTTTGTTCCGTAAGCGGGCCGGGCGGGCGGCGGGGGCGGCCGGTGTTCAGCCCTTGACCGCGCCGAGCATCACGCCCGAGACGAAGTAGCGCTGGACGAACGGGTACACGCAGAGGATCGGCAGAGCGGTGAGCACGATGGTGACCGACTGGATGTTGGCGCCGACCTGGCTGAGCTGTTCGGCGCCCGCGCCCGCGTTGCCGCCGCCGGTGGCGCCCTGGATGAGGTTGCGCAGATAGACCGTGACCGGCATCAGCTCGGTCCGGTCCATGTAGAGGAACGCACCGAACCAGGAGTTCCAGAAGGACACCGAGTAGAACAGCACCATCGTCGCCACGACCGCCTTGGACAGCGGCAGCACGATCCGCAGCAGGATGCCGTAGGTGCTCAGGCCGTCGATCTGTGCGGCCTCCTCCAGTTCCGTCGGCAGGTTCTCGAAGAACGCCTTCATCACCAGCAGGTTGAACACACTGATCGCGTTCGGCAGGGCGATCGCCCAGACGCTGTTCTTCAGCCCGAGGCTGGTGACCAGGATGTAGTGCGGGATGAGGCCGCCGGTGAAGAACATGGTGAACACGGCGACGCCGACGAGAAAGCCGCGGCCCCTCAGCTGCTTCTTCGACAGCACGTAGGCGTAACAGGTGGTCAGCACCATCGCCACGGCCGTCGCCACCACCGTGTAGAGCACGGTGTTGCCGTAGTTCCGCCAGAACATGGCGTCCCGGAACACGATCCCGTACGTGGTGAGGTTGAACCCCTTGGGCAGCAGGGTGACCTCGCCCGCCCGGATCTGCCGCTCCCCGCTGAAGGACCGCGCGAGGATGGTGACGAAGGGGTAGAGGGTCACCAGCACCACGAGCGTGAGCACCACCGCGTTGACGCCCTGGAAGACCCGGTAGGAGCGGCTCGGCCTCACCACAGGCTCGTCCCCACCGTGCGGCGCGAGAGCTGGTTCGCGGAGGTGATGAGGACCAGGCCGATGATCGCCTCGAACAGTCCGATCGCGGCCGCGTAGCTGAAGCTGTTGGACTCGACGCCGGCCCGGTAGACGTAGGTCGAGATCACGTCGGCGGTGGGATACGTCAGCGGGTTGTACAGCAGCAGCACCTTCTCGAAGCCGACCGCCATGAAGGTGCCGATGTTGAGGATCAGCAGCGTCACCATGGTGGGCCGGATGCCGGGCAGGGTGACGTGCCGGATCTGCTGCCAGCGGTTGGCGCCGTCGATGCGGGCCGCCTCGTAGAGGTCCTCGTCGATGGTGGTGAGCGCGGCGAGGTAGAGGATCGTGCCCCAGCCGGCGGTCTGCCAGACCTCGGAGCCCACGTAGATCGCGCGGAACCACTCGGGTTCCTGGATGAAGCGGATCGGGTCGTGACCGAACCAGCCGAGGACGTGGTTGACGGGGCCGTCACTGGCCAGCATCTGCATCGTGATGCCCGCGACGATCACGATCGACAGGAAGTGCGGCAGGTAGGACACGGACTGCACGAACCGCTTCAGGGAGCGCCGGCGCACCTCGTTGAGCAGCAGCGCCAGCACGATCGGGACGGGGAAGCAGAACAGCAGCGTGAGCCCGCCGATCCACAGGGTGTTGCGGAACACCTGCCAGAACGTGGGGTCTTCGAGGAACATCCGCACGTAGCGCAGCCCCACCCACTCCTCGCCGAAGAGCGACCCGCCGGGCTCGAAGCGCCGGAAGGCGATCACGTTGCCGATCATCGGCAGGTAGCGGAAGACCAGGAAGAACAGCAGGGGCAGGATCGCCAGCGAGTACAGCTGCCAGTCGCGGCGCACCGCCCGCCGTCGGCCGGTCCGGGCCGGTGCCCGTTTTCCGCGCCGGGGTGCGGCCCGGGCCGCAGGCCCGTCCTCGGTGCCCCGTGGTGCCGGTGTGGTCGACGTGCTCATGGCTCGGGCCTCCCGTGGACAGGGCACGCGGATCCGAAACTTTCGAGCTCTTACCGGTAACTTCGCGGCAACTTAGGGGCAGCAGAAAGCGCTGTCAATGGGTGCCGCAGGGGTCGTGCGAGGCGTCTGTGCAGGGTTGGATCCGGAGGAGGGCTGGGTAGATCCCAGAAGCTGCCACCGTTCTGCGCCGCAAGTTTCTGACACTGCTCCGACTCGTGCGAGGTGACGTCGTGCCCGCGTTCGACCTGCCGCTGACCGAACTGGAGCGCCACCGCCCGGACATCGCGGAGCCCGCGGGCTTCGACGCGTTCTGGCGGAGCACGCTGGAGGAGGCCGGGCGGGCCGAACCGCTGGTGTCCGTGCGGGAGGTGGAGACGGGGCTGCGGCTGACGCGGACCTGGGACGTGACGTTCCGGGGCTTCACGGGTGATCCGGTGCGGGCGTGGTTCAGCAGGCCGGCCGGGGCCGGTGCGACGCACTCGCTCCCGGCGGTGGTCGAGTTCGCCGGGTACGGGCGCGGGCGCGGACTACCGCACGAGCGGCTGACATGGGTGAACGCCGGGTACGCGCACCTGCTCATGGACAACCGAGGGCAGGGCGACCAGTACGGGTGCGGCGGCGACACGCCCGATCCGCACACCGGCACGCCGGGCGGGCCCGGGGTGATGACGCGGGGGCTGCGGGCGCCCGAGGACTTCTACTACCGGCGGCTGATCACCGACGCGGTGCGGGCGGTGACGGCGGTGCGCGAGCTGCCGGGGGTCGACCCCGCCCGGGTCGTCGCCGCCGGCAACAGCCAGGGCGGCGGACTGGCCCTGGCGGTCGCGGGGCTCGTCCCCGACCTGGCCGCCCTGCTGGTGACCGCGCCGCTGCTGTGCGGGATCCGGCGGGCCCTCGACCTCACGGACGCGGCCCCCTACGGCGAGATCGCCACGTACCTCTCCGTCCACCGGGACGCCGAGCGCGACGCCCGCCGGACCCTCTCCTTCGTCGAGGGCGTCTCCTTCGCCCTCCGCGCCCGGGCGCCGGCGCACTTCGGGGTGGGCCTGCGGGACACCGTGTGCCCGCCGAGCGGGGCGTACGCGGCGTTCAACCGGTACGGCGAACGGTCCGGGACCACACCCCGCAAGGAGATCCACGCGTACCCGTTCAACGGACACGAGGGCGGGGACGCGGTGCAGGTGCGGCGGCAACTGCTGTGGCTGCGGGCGGTGCTGGACGGGCGGGGCGGCGGGCCCTGAGCCCCCTCATCGGGCCCGGGCCGGGTCACCCCGTGACCGGGGACTCCGCGGTGCAGCCGCCGGCGGTCACCAGACCTTCGGCACTCTGCTCGTCCAGCACCTTGCCCTTGTGAATGATCTTGCAGGTGACCCGGGCGCCCTCGGGATCCGCGGCGACGGGCATGACCGCGGCGGGCATGATGCCGCGCAGGGTGACGGTCTTGCGCCACGGCAGCTCGGGCTTCGACACGCTCTCGGTCTTCGGCTCCATGGCCTTGCCGCCGCCCCCGTGGAACTCGATCGAGTCGACGTTCTCCCCCGTCACCTCGTAGGTGACCTCGTACGTCTGGTCCACCGCCTCGTCCACCCGGTCCACCGCCTCGGAGCAGGAGCTGAGAGCGAGCGCGAGCCCGGTGATCGCGACGGAGCAGAGGGTGGCGCGGATGGTGCGGATGGTGCGGTGCACAGGATCCCCCCGGATCTTGATGGTCGGACCGCAGCCAATCGCGACGGTCCGGCGAAGTCAACTCGCGTGTCGTGAGGCTCGGTTGCGGCGCTGTTCTCCTGCCGCCCACGGTTTACATCCGGGCCGCCGGGCGCTACCTTCCGCAGCAGCCGGGGTGGGAGCGCTCCCACTCGGTGGACCGGAACCCGCCCTCGGGACGACCCCACCCCGTGCTCCCCCCTGGCCGTGACCGTGGGCGTCGCGCCGGGCGTCGCGGTGGGTGGCGCGATGGGCGTCACGGCGGGTTGGCGCTATGGGCGTCGCGGTGGGTGGCGCGATGGGCGTCACGGTGGCTTGTCGCGACAGCCGGCGCGAGGGTGTCGCGAGGGAGCGCCTTTCGCCCCATATGTCGCCGATATCCAGGTGTGGGATTCTGTTGGTGGGTGCCCTGCCGCTCACGTGCGGCGTGGTTCCGCCATGTCGGTGTGACCCGGCGCCGCCGGTCCCGTGCCCGCGTCGTCGTCGCCTGAGTTCCGGGGACTCCCACCTGCCGGTGGCCGCGGCATGGACGGGAGGTGGATGCGGACATGCCCCATGACGGCGAGACCCGGGCCGAGGTCCCCGGCCTCCGGACGCCGGGGAGCGGGGACGCCGGTTCGCCTCGCCCCGCGCCGGGACCCGCCGCGCGGGAGCGGGTGCTGGCGTTCGCCGGGGTGGTGCTGGCGGCGGTGTACGTGCGCAGTGAGGACGGGGCGGAGCTCCGGGTGGTGGAGTCGGCCGGGGGCGATCCCGAGCGGTACCGGGTGCCGAGCCGGGTGCGGCTGCCTGGGGCGTCCCGCAGCACCGGCCCGGGTACCGGCCCGGACCGCACGCCTGGCGCTCCGTCTTCCGACAACGACCGCACGCCCCGCGCCCCCTCGCCCGGCCCGGACGACACCGCCGGCGCCCCCTCGCACAGCCCGGACCACACCGCCGGCGCCCCCTCGCACAGCCCGGACCACACCGCCGGCGCCCCCTCGCACAGCCCGGACCACACCGTCAGCGCCCCCTCCCCCGGCCCGGAGGCACCGGAACCGCGGGGCGACTCCACCCCCGGAACCCCCGCTCCGGCCGCGGCGCCCGCCCCCGCCCCGGCCCCGGCCCTCACCGCCATGCCCGCCGAAGGGCGGGCTCGTGCGGCCGCCGTCCGCGAGGCCTTCCTGCGGGGCCGGGCCGTCTGGCTCGACGGGGCCGGGTTCGCCGCCCGGGGAGAAGACGCGAGCGCCGCCGTTCCGTTCGGGGCGTTGCCCCTGGGGGCGGCGGGCGGGTGGCTGGGATGTCTGGTCGTCGCGGGAGAGGCCGGGGAGGGGTTCGGGGGCGAGCAGCGGGACTTCCTGGAGCAGTACGCCGAGGCGGTCGCCGGGCGCCTGCGGGGTGAGGCCGACCGGTCCGCGCCCGCCCCGCTGCTGGACTCCGCCCTGCGCGCCATGGGCGTCGGCTCCTTCGCCCTCACGCCCGGCACCGGCCTGGTCGAGACGGACCCGGCCCTGCTCGAACTCGTCGGCATCCCCGAGGGCGGTTTCGACGGCAAGACCGACACCCTCCTGTCGTACAGCGTCCCGGAGGACGTCCCGGCCCTGATGTCGGTCATCGAGCCGTCCGCGCAGACCCCGGGCCGCCGCGAACTGGAGTTCCGCATCCGCCGGCCCACCGGGGAGCTGTGCTGGCTGCGCCTGGGCAGCCGCCTGCTGAAGGGGCCCGACGGCGCCCCGCGACGGGTGCTGGGCGTGGTGACGGCGGCCCCGGTGCTGCGCCGGGGCGCCAGTGACGTGGCCCGGATCCAGTGGCTGACGGCCGCGCTCGACGACGCGACGACGGTGCGGGACGTCAGTCGCGTGGTCGTCGCCGCGCTGCGCGAACCGCTCGACGCGGACCGGGTGGCGCTCGCCGAGGTGCTGGAGGACCGGCTCGCGGTCACCGTGCTCGATCCGCCCGGTGCCGGCGCCTGGCCGGAGCTGTGGCGTTCGGAGTGCCGCTCGGAGTGGCCCGACGCGCCGGTCAGCGCCCTGCCCACGCTCCAGGCGGCGCTGCGGGACGGCCGGATGAGCCTGTGGCCGGCGGGCGCCGTACTGGAGCCCGGGCTGGCCGGGATCGGCCCCGGCGGGCTGGCCGTGCTGCCGCTGCCGGCGAAGAACGGCGTGGCCGGGGTGTGCCTGGTCGGCTGGGACGCCCCGCACGCGTTCGCCCCCGAGGAGCGGGCCCTGCTCACCGCGACCGCCGGACTGGTGGGCCAGGCCCTCAAGCGCGCGCACGCCTACGACGCCGAGCAGGAACTGGCGACGATGCTCCAGCGCAGCCTGCTCCCCCGCCGTCTTCCCCGGCTGCCCGGCGGCATCGCCGTGGCCCGCTACCTGCCCGCCCGGCGCGGTCTGCAGGTGGGGGGCGACTGGTACGACGTGATCGCCCTGTCGGAGGGGAAGGTCGCCCTGGTCATCGGGGACGTGCAGGGGCACAGCGCCGGGGCCGCGACGATCATGGGACAGATGCGTACCGCGGTCCGCGCCTACGCCGTCGAGGGGCACCCGCCGGACGTGGTCGTCGCGCACGCCAACCGGCTGCTCGTCGGCATGGAGACCGACCTGTTCGCCACGTGCTGCTACGTCGAGCTGGACATGGAGGAGGGCAACGCGCTGTTCGTGCGGGCCGGGCACCTGTCCCCGCTGGTGCGTCACCCCGACGGCGGCACCGCGGAGATCGCGGTCGAGGGGGGGCTCCCGCTCGGGGTCCTGGCGGACGCGGAGTTCCCGCTGACGGCGCTCGCGCTCGCCCCGGGCTCGGTCCTCGCGCTGGTGACGGACGGTCTGGTCGAGTCGGCTGAGCTGCACCTGGAGGAAGGGATGCGGCTGGTGCGCCGGGCACTCGCCGCGGCCGACCCGGCCGACCCGGGGCGCATGGCCGACGAGCTGCTGGGCGAGGCCGGGCGCCGGGAGGACGACGTGGCGGTGCTGCTGCTGCGCTACGACGGGATGCGGGTCAGGCCGGTGCGGGCCGGGTGGGTGGTGTGGCGGCTGCCGGACGCGGTGATGCACGCCCGCCGGTTCAGCGCGCGCACGCTGCGGTCGTGGGGTGTGGTGGCCGAGGCCGACGCCGTCCTGCTGGTGGTGTCGGAGCTGGTCACCAACGCGCTGGTGCACACGCAGGGCGCGGTCCGGCTGGATCTGACCCTGGCCGCTGACCGGCTGCGGGTGACGGTGAGCGACTCCTCGCCGCGCGCGCCGGCCAAGCCGGTGGTGGTCGACTGGGAGTCGACGGGCGGACGGGGGCTGTACCTCGTGGAGGCGATGTCGGCGGCCTGGGGCTCGGTGCCGGTCGGCGGCGGCAAGCAGGTGTGGAGCGAGATCGTCGTCTCCCGCCCGGAGGAGGAAGCGGAGCCGGGGCCGGCGGCCTCGGAGCCCCGGCCGCCCGAGCCGCCCGGGCCTGAGCGGACCCGGGAGCGCTTCCGGGACCGGACCGGCGGCTGGGGCTGGGGCATGGGCCGCCGGGGCCGAAGCCGCGACGGCGACGGGAACCGGGACCGGTCCGAGAGCCGGGCCCGCCCCCGGATCCCCGACGAGGACCACCCACCCGGCGAAGAGTCCCGCCGGACCACCGGCCACGACCGGAAGCGGCCCCCCTTCCACCGCCGGGGCGCGGCCCACGACCACCCCCGTCACCTGGGTTCCCGCCGTACCCCCGCTCCCCGGGAACCCCGGCGGCCGGCCGGAGAGGGAGGGCCGTCGTGAGGGGGCCGGCGGGGCGGATGGCGGCCGTCCTCATGGCGGCCGTCCTCGCGGGTGCCGGGTGCACCGGCGGCAGCGGTGACGGCGGCGAGGACGGGCCGACCGTCGGCGTGCTGCTGCCGAGCCGTGCCGTACCGCGCTGGGAGCAGTCCGACCGGCCCATGATCGAGAAGCGGGTGAAGGAGCTGTGCGCCGAGTGCGCGGTGATGTACGCCAACGCCGAGAACGACGCGGCCAGCCAGCGGCAGCAGATGACGTCCATGATCACCAGAGGGGCCTCGGTGCTGATCCTGGACGTCGTCGATCCCAAGGCCCTGCGTTCCTCGGTCCGGGAGGCGCACCGCGAGGGCGTGCCGGTGGTCGCCTACGACCGTCTCGCCGAGGGCCCGATCTCCGGTTTCGTCAGTTTCGACGGCCACCAGGTCGGCCGGCTCCAGGCCGCTGCGCTGCTCACGGCCATGGGCCCGCGGGCCGGCGGGGGCGGTGTCGTCCTGATGAACGGCGATCCGTCCAGCCCGAACGCCGCCTGGTACGAGCGCGGGGCGAAGTCCGTCCTGGAGGACGAGGTCCGCATCCTCAAGTCGTACGACACCCTGGGGTGGCGCACGGAGAACGCGCACCACCACATGTCCGCCGCGATCAGGGCTCTCGGTCCGCAGCGGATCGACGGGGTCCTCGCGGCCAACGACTCGATCGCCGCCGGTGTCATCGCGGCCCTCAAGAGCGCCCGGGTCTCCCCGCTGCCCCCGGTCACCGGCCAGGACGCCGACCTCGCCGCCGTGCGGCGCATCGTCAAGGGTGAGCAGTACATGACCGTCTACAAGCCCTTCCGGCTGGAGACGGACGCGGCGGCCGCGATGGCCGTCGCGCTGGCGCGCGGCAACGACCTCGACGCCCTCGTCACGACGACCGTGGACAGTCCCACCACCCGGGACGTCCCGGCGGTGCTGCTCAACCCGGCCGCCGTCACGCGGGACGGCATCGGCCGGACCCTCGTCCGGGACGGCGTCTACACGGTCGACCAAATCTGTACCCCCAAGCTCCGGCGCGCCTGCGACCGGATCGGACTCACCCGGTGAGGGAGGTGGTCGCCGTGATCCATCCGCCCGTGCTGGCGTTGCGCGGCATCTCCAAGCGGTTCGGCGGCGTCCAGGCGCTCGTGGACGTGGATCTGCAGCTGCGGGCCGGTGAGGTCGTGGCCCTGGCGGGCGACAACGGCGCCGGCAAGTCCACGCTGGTCAAGGTGGTCTCGGGGGTGAGTCCCGCCGACCGGGGCGTCATCGAGTGGGAGGGGCGCCAGGTGCAGATCAAGCGTCCCCACGACGCCCACAGCCTGGGCATCGCGACCGTCTACCAGGACCTCGCGATGTGCGACAACCTCGACGTCGTCGGCAATCTCTTCCTCGGCCGGGAGATCGACCGGGTCGGCATCCTCGACGAGGTGGAGATGGAGCGGCGCGCCCGCGAGCTGATGCGCACGCTGTCGATCCGCATCCCCGACGTGCGCGTGCCGGTCGCGGCGCTGTCCGCCGGGCAGCGCCAGGCCGTCGCGATCTCCCGTTCGCTGATGGCCGCGCCCAAGGTCCTGCTGCTCGACGAGCCCACGGCCGCGCTCGGCGTGGAGCAGACGAGCCATTTCTTCGACCTCGTCGAGGAGGTCCGCGACCGCGGCATGGCGATCATCCTGATCAGCCACAACATGGGCGACATCAAGGCCGTGGCGGACCGGGTGGCCGTGCTGCGGCTGGGCCGCAACAACGGCCTGTTCGACGTCAGCACCGTGACGCAGGAGCAGATCATCTCCGCCGTCACCGGGGCGGCGGACAACGCGGTCGCCCATCGCGCGAAGGGCGACGAGGAGGCGTGGCCGTGACCCGCGGCGGGCCGCACCACGAGGGCCCGGGGGCCCGGCCGGTCACGACCGGCCGGGAACAGCGCGGCCGCGGCTGGCAGGAGAACCTGCGGGGCTACGCCCTGGAGGTGCGCGGGAGCGTGCGGGAGGGCGAGCGCGGGCCGGTGCTGGTCGTGGCGGGGCTGATCGTGATCTGGTGCGTCTTCCAGGGGCTGGACGACAAGTTCCTCTCGCCGCGCAACCTGTCGAACATCGGCGTGGACATCGTCGGGACCGGCCTGGTCGCCGTCGGCATCGTGTTCGTGCTGCTGATCCGGGAGATCGATCTGTCGGTCGGCTCGGTCAGCGGTCTGGCCGGGGCGGCGTTCGCCGTGCTGAACGTGAACCACGGGGTGCCGGAGTGGCTCGCGGTGATCGTGGCGGTGGCCGTGGGCACGGCCGTGGGCGCCTTCCACGGTGTCTTCCACGCCTGGCTGGGGGTGCCGGCGTTCGTGGTGACGCTCGCGGGACTGCTGATCTGGAACGGCCTGACGCTCTACCTGCTGGGGGCGAGCGGCACGATCAACATCGACGAGGAGGGGCTGGTGGCGTCGCTGACCAGCCGGCATTTCGGTGCCGACGCGGCGGCGTACGCGGTCGCCGCGCTCGGCACGGCCGGGTACCTGCTGGCCGCGCGCCGCCGGCGCAGCCGACACCGCGCCGCCGGGATGCCGTACCCGCCGGAGCGCGAGATCTGGCTGCGCACCGCCCTGCTCGCGGTGGCCGCCTTCGCCGCGGCCCACACCCTCAACCGTTTCCAGGGCCTGCCGCTCGCCCTGCTGATCTTCCTGGTCGTGCTGGTCGTCTCTGACTACGTGCTGCGGCGCACCCGCTACGGGCGGCGGGTGTACGCGCTCGGCGGCGGGGTCGAGGCGGCGCGGCGCGCGGGCATCGGGGTGGACCGCGTCCGGGTGGCGATGTTCATGGTGTCGGGGACGCTGGCCGCGGTCGGCGGGCTGTTCGTGGCCTCGGGGCTGACCTCGGCGAGCCCGACCACGGCCCGGGCCGCCGGTTCCGGGATGCTGCTGATCAACGCGATCGCGGCGGCCGTGATCGGCGGCACGAGCCTGTTCGGCGGGCGGGGATCGCCCTGGTCGGTGCTGCTCGGGGTGCTGGTCATCCAGTCGATCGCCTCGGGCATGGCTCTGCTGGGCGTGCAGGACGCGGTGCAGTTCATGATCACCGGAGGGGTGCTGCTGGCCGCCGTCGCGGCCGACGCCCTGTCCAGACGGGCGGCGGCCCGGAGCGGCCGGTCCCGAGCCACACCCCCCTGAACACATATGCATACAAAAGCGGTAAAAGGGTATGGGCCCGTTGTCATGACACGGAGCCGCCTCGTCAGGGTGGCCGTGGCCGCCACGGTCGCCGCGGGCCTGGCCCTCGCCGGGTGCGGTGACACCGATCCGCCCGGCGCCGAGGAGCAGCAGGCCGACCTCAGCGTGCTCGCGACGGACGCACCCCAGATGCAGACCCTGGAGCGGCTCACCAAGCGGCACTTCACCGCGGAGACCGGCATCACGGTCGACTACACGCTGCTCCCGGAGAACGAGGCGCGGGACCGGATGAACCGCGAGTTCGCCACCCAGGCGGGGACGTACGACGTGGCGAGCGTCAGCGCGTACGAGGTGCCGATCTACGCGGACAACGGCTGGCTGGCCCCGCTGGACTCCTACGTGGAGGCGGACGAGGACTTCGACCAGGACGACGTCTTCCCGAACCTGGTGGCGTCGCTGACCGGGGAGGACGGCAGGCTCTACGCCGAGCCCTTCTACGGCGAGGGCTCCTTCCTGATGTACCGCAAGGACCTCTTCCGCAAGGACGGCCTGACGATGCCGCCGGATCCGACGTGGCGGGAGGTCGCCGACCTCGCCGCCCGGGTCGACGGCACGGACGGCGCCAGCGGCATCTGCCTGCGCGGCCTGCCCGGCTGGGGCCAGAACCTCGCCCCGATCAACACGGTCGTCAACACCTTCGGGGGCACCTGGTACGACACGGACTGGAACGCGCGCCTGACCTCGCCGGAGTTCCGGGAGGCCGTCGGCTTCTACGTGGGCCTGCTGCGCTCCCACGGCCAGCCCGGCGCCGAACGGATGGGCGTCATGGAGATCCTCGAACGCTTCGTCGAGGGCGGCTGCGCCATGATGTACGACGCCACCTCGCTGGCGTCGACGATCGAGGCCGACACCTCCCCCGTGAAGGGCAAGGTGGGGTACGTCCCGGCCCCGCACGAGAAGACGGACAAGGCCGGCTGGCTGTGGACCTGGGCCTGGGGCGTCCAGCAGGCCTCCGAGCGCAAGGACGCCGCCTGGGAGTTCATCTCCTGGGCCTCCTCCAAGGAGTACCAGGAGCTCGTGGGGCAGGAGCGAGGCTGGACGGCGGCACCCGCCGGGAACCGCAGGTCGCTCTACGCCAACCCGGAGTACCAGCAGGCGGCCGGCGCCTGGTACCGGCAGGAGTACACGGCGGCCACCGACTCGGCGGATCCGCGCAACCCCGGTGTCGCCCCGCGCCCCTACGGCGGCATCGGTTTCCTGGACATCCCCGAATTCGCCGTGCTCGGCACGGCGGTCTCGGAGCAGATCGCCGCGGCCATCGCCGGGCGGCAGTCGGTGGACACGGCCCTGGAGAAGTCCCAGGACCTCGCCCAGGCCGCGGCGGCCAAGTACCGGGGCGGGTGAACGGCGCGGGCCGCGCCCCCGGTCACCCGGGAACGCGGCCCTCGAACCGCCCTGACTGCCCTGCCGGTCCGCCTACTTGCGGATCAGGCTGCGCAGCACGTACTGCATGATGCCGCCGTTGCGGTAGTAGTCGGCCTCACCCGGGGTGTCGATGCGGACGACCGCGTCGAACTCGACGCCGGTGTCGGTGGTGACCTTCACCGTGCGCGGGGTGGTGCCGTCGTTGAGCTCGGTGACGCCGGAGATGGAGAAGGTCTCCTCGCCGGTGAGGCCGAGGGAGGAGGCGGACTGGCCCTCCGGGAACTGCAGCGGCAGGACGCCCATGCCGATGAGGTTCGAGCGGTGGATGCGCTCGTAGCTCTCGGCGATGACGGCCTTGACGCCGAGGAGCGCGGTGCCCTTGGCCGCCCAGTCGCGGGACGAGCCGGAGCCGTACTCCTTGCCGGCCAGGACGACCAGCGGGATGCCGGCGGCCTGGTAGTTCTGCGAGGCGTCGTAGATGAAGGAGACCGGACCGCCGTCCTGCGTGAAGTCGCGGGTGTAGCCGCCCTCGGTGCCCGGCGCGATCTGGTTGCGCAGGCGGATGTTGGCGAACGTGCCGCGGATCATGACCTCGTGGTTGCCTCGGCGCGAGCCGTAGGAGTTGAAGTCACGACGCTCCACACCGTGCTCGGTGAGGTACTGGCCGGCCGGGGTGTCGGCCTTGATGGCACCGGCCGGGGAGATGTGGTCGGTGGTGACCGAGTCGCCGAGCTTGGCGAGCACCCGGGCGCCGGAGATGTCGGAGACCGGGGTGGTCTCCATCGTCATGCCCTCGAAGTACGGGGGCTTGCGCACGTAGGTGGACTCGGCGTCCCACTCGAAGGTGTTGCCGGTCGGGATGGGCAGGGCCTGCCACTGTGCGTCGCCCGCGAAGACGTCCGCGTAGGACTTGGCGAACATGTCCTCGCCGATGGCGTTGGCGACGACGTCGTTCACCTCGGCCTCGGAGGGCCAGATGTCCTTCAGGAAGACCGGGTTGCCGTCCTGGTCGGTGCCCAGGGCGTCCTTGGTGATGTCCACCTTCATGGAACCGGCGATGGCGTAGGCCACGACCAGCGGCGGGGACGCCAGGTAGTTCATCTTGACGTCGGGGTTGATGCGGCCCTCGAAGTTCCGGTTGCCGGAGAGGACCGAGGTGACCGCGAGGTCGTGGTCGTTGACGGCCTTGGAGACCTCCTCCGGCAGCGGGCCGGAGTTGCCGATGCAGGTGGTGCAGCCGTAGCCGACGAGGTTGAAGCCGACCTTGTCGAGGTAGGGGGTCAGGCCCGCCTTCTCGAAGTAGTCGGTGACGACCTTGGAACCCGGGGCGAGGGTGGTCTTGACCCACGGCTTGCGGGTCAGGCCCTTCTCCACCGCCTTCTTGGCCACCAGCGCGGCGGCGACCATGACGTACGGGTTGGAGGTGTTGGTGCAGGAGGTGATGGCCGCGACCGTCACCGCGCCGTGGTCGAGCTCGTACGAGGTGCCGTCCGGGGCGGTCACGGTGACCGGGTTGGACGGAACGGCGGCACCGGTGCCGTCGGCGTGCTGCGGGGCGCCGGCGCCGTTCTCCTGGCTGCCGTAGGCCGGGGCGTCGGAGGCCGGGAAGGACTCGTCGCTGGCCTCGTCGACCGGGGAGGCCGCGGTGCCGGACTGCGGCGCGGCGGGGACCTCGACGTAGTTGAGGACGTCCTTGGCGAACTGCTGGGCGGCCTCGGCGAGGACGATGCGGTCCTGCGGGCGCTTCGGGCCGGCGATGGACGGGACGACCGTGGCGAGGTCGAGCTCCAGCTTCTCGGAGAAGTCGGGCTCGGCGGCCGGGTCGAGCCAGAGGCCCTGCTCCTTGGCGTACGCCTCGACCAGGGCGAGCTGCTGCTCGCTGCGGCCGGTGAGCCGCATGTAGTTGATCGTTTCGTCGTCGATCGGGAAGATCGCGGCGGTCGAGCCGAACTCCGGCGACATGTTGCCGATGGTGGCACGGTTCGCCAGGGAGGTCGCGGCCACGCCCTCGCCGTAGAACTCGACGAACTTGCCGACGACGCCGTGCTTGCGCAGCATCTCGGTGATGGTGAGCACCAGGTCGGTGGCGGTGGTGCCGGGCTGCAGCTCGCCGGTCAGCTTGAAGCCGACGACGCGCGGGATCAGCATGGAGACCGGCTGGCCGAGCATGGCGGCCTCGGCCTCGATGCCGCCGACGCCCCAGCCGAGGACGCCCAGGCCGTTGACCATGGTGGTGTGCGAGTCGGTGCCGACCAGGGTGTCCGGGTAGGCCTTGCCGTCGCGGATCATCACGACCCGGGCCAGGTGCTCGATGTTCACCTGGTGGACGATGCCGGTGCCGGGCGGGACGACCTTGAACTCGTCGAAGGCGGTCTGGCCCCAGCGCAGGAACTGGTAGCGCTCCTTGTTGCGGCCGTACTCCAGGTCGACGTTCTGCTTGAAGGCGTCGTTCGTGCCGAACTTGTCGGCGATGACGGAGTGGTCGATGACCAGCTCGGCCGGCGCCAGCGGGTTGATCTTCGCCGGGTCGCCGCCCAGCTCCTTCACGGCCTCACGCATGGTCGCGAGGTCCACGACACAGGGCACGCCGGTGAAGTCCTGCATGATCACGCGGGCCGGCGTGAACTGGATCTCCTGGCTGGGCTGGGCCTGCGAGTCCCAGCCGCCGAGGGCACGGATGTGGTCGGCGGTGATGTTCGCGCCGTCCTCGGTGCGGAGCAGGTTCTCCAGCAGGACCTTGAGGCTGTAGGGCAGGCGGGCCGAGCCCTCCACCTTGTCCAGCCGGAAGATCTCGTACGACTCGTCGCCCACCTGCAGCGTGCTGCGGGCGTCGAAGCTGTTCGCCGACACGACAGTCTCCTTCATTGATGTGCGCGTACCACCACGATCCTGCCGCCACGGCCTCTCGACCGATCCGCTAAGGTAAGGCTAAGTTAGGTAACCCTTACCGGGGTGACGGCTGCGGTGCTCCTCGGCAGATATCTCGATGTCGAGATAACTCTAGTACACCCGGGGCGGTTGGTCATGCCCGGGCGCCGCCCGAGCCGCCACCGCCATGGCCGAAACACGTCGACACACCCCCATCGGCTCACCGCGACCACACCCCCGCCCGGGACGCCGCGGGCGCCCGCCGCACCACCCCACTCCCCCAACGGGTCATCAGAACGGGAACTCGGGGTAACCGAACGGAACCGGGTTCACCCGGTGACACCGAAAGGAGGCCCTGAATGCCCCTCACGTTCCGTAAGAGTTTCCGGATTCTTCCCGGCGTGCGGCTCAACATCAACAAGCGCTCCTGGTCCATCACCACCGGCGGCGGCAAGAACGGCCCCCGGCACACACGCAGCAGCACGGGACGTCGTACGACATCGATGGATTTGCCCGGACCTTTCGGGTGGCGGCGCACCACGACGTCCAAGCGACGCTGAGGCACCCGGGCGGGATTGACGGTGCCTCACCCCCTCACCCGAACGGACCCCCCGCCCGGACCGCATCTCATATCTGAGATAACCTCAGCCCCATGGCAGACGACTACCTCGTACGCATCGGCAAGCTCATCCGCGACGCCCGGCAGCACCGCGGCTGGACGCAGTCGCAGCTGGCGGAGGCGCTCGGCACCAGTCAGAGCGCCGTCAACCGGATCGAGCGCGGCAACCAGAACATCAGCCTTGAGATGATCGCCCGCATCGGGGAGGCCCTCGACAGCGAGATCGTCTCGCTCGGCTACGCCGGTCCGATGCACCTGCGGGTGGTCGGCGGCCGCCGGCTGTCCGGTGCCATCGACGTCAAGACCAGCAAGAACGCGTGCGTGGCGCTGCTGTGCGCCTCACTGCTCAACCAGGGGCGCACAGTACTGCGCCGCGTCGCCCGCATCGAGGAGGTGTACCGCCTCCTGGAGGTGCTGGGCTCCATCGGCGTCCGCACGCGGTGGATCAACGACGGCGTCGACCTGGAGATCGTGCCGCCGGCCGAGCTGGACCTGGCGGCGATCGACGCCGACGCGGCCCGCCGCACCCGCTCCATCATCATGTTCCTCGGCCCGCTGCTGCACCGCATGGACCACTTCAAGCTGCCCTACGCCGGCGGCTGCGACCTCGGCACGCGCACGGTCGAACCGCACATGATCGCCCTGCGCCGCTTCGGCCTGGACATCGCCGCCACCGAGGGCCAGTACCACGCCCAGGTGGACCGCTCGGCCCGCCCCGACCGCCCGATCGTCCTGACCGAGCGCGGCGACACGGTCACCGAGAACGCGCTGCTCGCCGCCGCCCGGCACGACGGCATCACCGTCATCCGCAACGCCTCCTCCAACTACATGGTCCAGGACCTGTGCTTCTTCCTGGAGGCGCTCGGCGTCAAGGTCGACGGCATCGGCACCACCACGCTCACCGTGCACGGCGTGCCGACCATCGACGTCGACGTGGACTACTCTCCCTCCGAGGACCCGGTCGAGGCGATGAGCCTGGTCGCGGCGGCCGTGGTCACCGAGTCGGAGCTGACGGTCCGCCGCGTCCCCATCGAGTTCCTGGAGATCGAGCTGGCGGTCCTGGAGGAGATGGGGCTCGACCACGACCGCACGCCCGAGTACTTCGCCGACAACGGCCGCACCCGTCTGGTCGACCTCACGGTCCGCCCCTCCAAGCTGGAGGCGCCGATCGACAAGATCCACCCCATGCCGTTCCCCGGCCTGAACATCGACAACGTCCCGTTCTTCGCGGCCATCGCGGCGGTCGCCCAGGGCAAGACCCTCATCCACGACTGGGTCTACGACAACCGCGCGATCTACCTCACGGACCTGAACCGCCTCGGCGGCCGCCTCCAGCTCCTGGACCCCCACCGCGTCCTGGTCGAGGGCCCCACCCGCTGGCGCGCCGCAGAGATGATGTGCCCGCCTGCGCTGCGCCCCGCGGTGGTCGTCCTCCTGGCGATGATGGCGGCCGAGGGCACGTCGGTGCTGCGCAACGTGTATGTCATCAACCGGGGTTACGAGGACCTGGCGGAGCGCCTGAACTCGATCGGGGCGCAGATCGAGATCTTCCGGGACATCTGAGTCACTTTCCGCACACCCTGACCCGCGCCTGTCGAGCGGCATCTCGACGGGCGCGGGTCACTGCGTTCAGAACAGCCCGGCGACTCTGCCCCCATCCCGCAAAAACTTGAACACAGTTGCGTCTCTCATCGCCAGAAACACCCTCAGCCTCACCTATTTGAGGCGACGTCACCTCGTGTCTTGCCAAGAGTTTTCGCGCAATGACACGCTGTGCTATGAAGCACGGTAGGCCAGCGCACAGTGCTGGACGTCACGGTCTCGCCAGGCCTCTTGGGACAGCACTTCCTGCCGTGTACTGCATGGGATGGTTATCCGACATGAGCATGCACATCAGATGGTCCTATCGGGTGATGAATCGTGCCGACAGCCTGCACCGGGCCCGGTTCGTTACCACTGTTTCTACGTGTCAGCCCGCGCACGCGCGCGACCGAAGAGCTGATACGGGACGAAGGAGCTGATGTGACCGTGACAGAAAACCCCATGTACTCGAGGCAGCGTCTCGCCCAGCGACTCAGGAAGGGCCGTGAGGACTCCGGCCTGACCCAGCAACAGGTCGCCGAGTCGTTCGGCTGGAGTCCTTCGAAGGTCATCCGCATCGAGAGCGGTTCGAAGCCGGTGAACGTCCCCGACGCCATGGTGCTGATGACCAAGTACGGAATCACCGGCGAGGAGGCGGAGAGACTGACCGAACTGGCGAGGGCGGCCCGCCAGCCCTCCTGGTACGCCGGATACAAGGAGATCTTGTCACCGGAGTTCGAGGCGTACCTGGCCTACGAGGAGTCCGCCTCGATCGTCCGGGACTTCGCGCGCAACGTGATCCCGGGTCTGTTGCAGACCGAGGAGTACTCAGCCGCCCTCTTCGCTGCTTTCGGCACCGCGGCGGACGCCGTGGAGAAGCGAGTGGAGCTCCGTATGCGGCGGCAGAAGGTGCTGGACACGTCAGCCGAGTTCTTCTACATCCTCGACGAGTCGACGCTGCGCCGTCAGGTCGGCTCGGAGACGGTGATGCGGCATCAGTACGAGGCACTTGTCGCCGCGAACGAACGGCCCAACGTCAAGGTGCTGTACGTGCCGTTCACTGTCGGGCTCTACCCACTGTTCCGGAGCCCCTACACGATCTTCGAATTCCCGGACAATGACGACCTCGTCACCTATCTGGAGAAGCCGGAGACCGAGGAGCTCTTGAGTGAGAAGACTCCGAGGTCGGGCAGGCAAAGCCCTTCCGACTACCTCGACGCGTTCTGGAAGGTCGAGCATTCACTCGCTCTGGAGATCACTCAAGGAGATTGGCTGTGAGCGCACACATACGCCGCTCGTTCCGGCGAAGACCGGGGAATGACCATCGAGGAGACGAACGCCGTCCAGGCGTTCACACCGAACGAGATGGGCCCGAGGTCGGTGGATTTGGAGTCCCGCACGCATATTCGGGGCCCCTCCAGCACCTCGAGACACTCGTTCGCTCCGCTGTGGGAGCTCTTGCGCCATCGGCGCTGTCTCCTGGGCCTCACACGCACCCCCTTAAGCTCCGCCGAAATCCTCGATCGAGAACACTCGCCCTGCCGATTATGGGCAACCCTCACAAGGGGTGACAAGGCGTGTTTTCCGACAGGCATCCAGAGGATTGGGCGGAATCAAAAAGATCGCAGAAAAGCGCGAAGAGGAAGGGAGCCGTCAGGCCTCGCCGGCAAGCATCCGGCCTGCGGCTCCCCCACAGAGCGCTCCCTCATGATTGGGAAGGCAGCACCCTGAGATGGATTCTAATCGCTCGACCAGCCGACTGGTACGAGAACACTGGGACAGGTGGGGCAGGACGTTCACCGGCAATGTGATGCGCGGCGCGAGCACGGCGGCAGGAGGAGCCCTCATATCCTTCCTAGTCTGGTGGCTCCGCAACGGCTAGACGCAACTTCGGACAAACCGTCAGGACGCCGCAGGCGTGCACCCGCCGATTCTGGATAGTCCGGCCCTGTGGACGCATCACTGGTGACCTTCGGGCACAGCACCGCCGGGCGGGAGCGGATCGGCGCGTTGCTGGGTGGGGCCGGGGTCGTGGCTGTCGTGGATGTGCGGATCGCTCCCGGTAGTCGCCGCGACCCCGATCTCCTGCGGGAGCGGCTCGGTGTGTGGCTGCCGGAGCGTGGTGTCGGGTACCGGTGGGAGCCCGCCCTCGGCGGGTTCCGGCCGCTGCCCGCGGACAGTCCGGACGTGGTGTGGCGCAACAAGTCCTTCCGCGGGTACGCCGCCCACACCCGTTCCCCGGAGTTCGTCGACGCGATGGACCGCCTGCTGCGCGAGGCCGCGCACGCCCGTACGGCCGTGATGTGCAGCGAGGCGGTCTGGTGGCGGTGTCACCGTCGGCTGATCGCCGACTTCGCGGTGCTCGCCCGTGGCGTACCGGTCCACCACCTCATGCACGACGGGCGCCTCACCCCCCATGCCCCGACGGCGGGTGTACGCCTTCGGGACGACGGGCTGCTCGTGTACGACGGCTACGACGGGGAGGCGGCGGACGGCTGAGCCGGGACCTCGCCGAGCGCGGCGATCGCGGCCGGGGCGTACCCGGCGTGCAGGAGCGGGGCGCGGATGTCTCCGTCCAGGTCGGGGACGTAGCCCAGCAGGACGTCCGCCGGGCCCTCGATCCTCAGGTCGCCCAGGGCCGCCGGCAGGAGCAGGGTGCGGGCGCGGTCCAGGGTGCCGGTCCAGGGGCCGGAGGTGACGGTGACCGGGGCGCCCGCGTTCGTGAGGATCCGGGCGGTGGGGAAGGTGTGGCGCAGGGGCGCCTGTGTGCCGGCGGTCCAGCGTTCCAGGGCGAAGTGGGGGCCGGCGCAGAGGATGGTGCGCCGTACGCCGTCGTCGACGCCGATGCTCAGGCCAGGGTGGAACTCGGGGCGCGGCTCGGGGCGCCACTCGGCGAGGAGGTTCTCCAGGTTCGCGTGCCATTCGGCGTCGGGGACCGGGGAGCCGTCCTCCATGCGGGTGCGCATGGCGTGCTGCTGGATGTCGGAGGTCTGCTCGATCTCGTACACGAGCGTGCCCGGGCCGAAGCTGTGCAGCGTGCCGCCGGGGACGTGGATCGTCTCGCCCGCGCGGACGGGCAGGCGGCGCATGACCGCGTCGAAGTCCTGGGCGAGCAGGGCGCGGTGCAGGGTGGTGCGGTCGACGCCCGGGCGGACGCCGACCAGAGCGGTGGCTCCGGGCGCGGCGTCCAGGATGTGCCAGGCCTCCGTCTTGCCGTTCGGTTCGCCCTCCAGCTCACGGGCGGTGGCGTCGTCGGCGTGCAGGTGGACGGGGAGCCGGCCGCGGCCGTCGATGAACTTGGTGAGGAGCGGGAAGCGGGGACCGGGGTGCGGGACGGGGCCCAGCAGTTCCTCGGCGTGCCCGGCCATGAGCTGCCGGAGGGTCTGCCCGGCCAGAGGGCCGTCCGCGACGGTCGAGGCGTCGCCGTCGACGTCGCTGACCTCCCACGTCTCGGCGACCGGGCCGTCCGGCAGCCCGGTGCGGCCGAGCCGCTCGGCGATGGCCCGGCCTCCGAAGACGTGCTGCTTGACGGGGGTGGTGAGCCGCAGCGGATACCAGTTCACGGGCCTCCTCACAGGGGCGGCAATCGGTCGTCGGCAGTTCGGTTCCAGCCGGCATCGGTCCGCTTTCGGTAGCGACGGCCGGATCGTTCACAGCGGCCCGGATCGGTCGCGGCGGCCCGGATCGGTCGCCGCAGCCGGCTCGGTCCCGGATCGGCTCGGTCATCGGCCATATCGGTCCCAAGTCCGGCGGTACCGGCCCCATCGTTCGCCGGCACCGCCGGGTACCCCTGGTGCGGGTGGTGCATGCGTGCGGTGGGAGCCCTGCCGGACGACCGGGAGCACGGCCGGGCGCCCGGCGTGCGCCGCCTGCTCCGGTCGTGATCCGCTTCGCCCCGGCCACAGGACAGGCCCCGGCCTTACAGGGCGTAAAGCGACCGAAGAATGGATATGGGTCATACGGCGACACGCGGGGAGTGTCCGACGTGCCCGGATGCCGGGCGCAGCGGCTTCAGGGGAGGGAGCGCGCATGGACGGCCGGCCCTTGTACACCGAACCGCAGGAACCCGTACCGCAGATTCCCGAGCCGCAGAAACATGAACCGCGGATCACCGAGCCGCTGAATCCGGCACCGCTCTACCTCCACCCCCGGCTGGAGCCCCGGCTGCGGTCCTTCCTGGCGGACGCCTCGACCCTGCACTCGCTCACCGACGGGCTCGGCTCGCCGTTGCACGTCGTGGTGCCCGATCAGATCGCGGAGAACGTGGAGCGGTTCCGGTCCGTGTACCGCGCGCACCACCTGGCCGGGCAGGTCTTCTACGCCCACAAGGCCAACCGGTCCAGCGCGCTGGTGCGCCGCCTGGCCGCGACGGACGCGGGCGTGGACGTCGCGTCGCTGGAGGAGTTGCAGCACGCGCTGGGGGCCGGTTTCTCTCCGGACCGGATCATGGCCACGGGGCCGAAGAACCCGGAGTTCCTGTGGCTCGCGGCTCGCGCGGGCGTCACGGTCGGCGTGGACGGGCCCACGGAGCTGGACCAACTGGCCACGCTGGTACGCAAGTACGGGCTCGCAAGGGTGCGGGTCCTGCCTCGGCTGTCGGGGTTCGAGACGACGGGCGTGCGCGTGCTGAGCCGGCGCAGCCGCTTCGGCACCCCCGTACGGGAGGCGGAGCTGCTCCTGGAGGCGGTCGAGCGGCACGGTGACGCGGTCGACGCGACCGGAGTGGCCTTCCATGTGGACACGATGAGCGTGGCGGAAAAGGCGGTCGCCCTCGAAGGGTGCCTGGCGGTCCTTGAGGCCTGCCGCAGCCGGGGGTTGCGGCCCCGGGCCGTGGACGTGGGCGGCGGGTTCGGCGTCAGTTACCTGGCCGAGCGGGAGCAGTGGGAGACGTACACGAGCGAGCTCACCGCGGCGGTGATGGGCCGCCGCCCTCCCCTGACCTGGGGCGGGCACGGTTACGGGCTGCGCGAGGAGTCCGGCACGCTGCGCGGCGCGCTCGGCCTGTACCCCGCCCACCGGTCCGTGGCCGGCGCGGCCTACCTGGACGAGCTGCTGGCCCAGCCCGCTCCCTCCCTGGGCGGCCGCCCGCTGGCCGCGCTGCTGCTGGAGCATCTCTACGACCTGTACACCGAGCCCGGCCGGGCCCTGCTGGACCAGTGCGGGCTGACGCTCGCGAAGGTGCTGGAGGTCCGCACGCAGGGGACCGACGGGGCCCTGCTCGTACGGCTGGCCGCGAAGGCGGACGACATCGCCCTGGAGGACCACGGCGTGCTGATGGACCCGGTGCTCATCCCCCGGAGCGGAGCCGCGGCGGGCGAGGGGCCCGTCGCCGTGCACCTCTTCGGCAGCCTGTGCCTGGAGAGCGACCTGATCACCCGGCGCACGGTGTTCCTGCCGCGCCGCCCGGCCCCCGGCGACCTGCTGGCCTTCGCCAACACCGCGGGCTACGCCATGGACTTCCACGCCACCCGCGCGCAGCAGCAGCCCGCCGCCCGCAAGGTCGCCGCCTGGCAGGACGGCGAGGCCTGGCGGTGGTGCCTCGACGACCAGTTCTGGCCGATCACGCCCTCGGGGGGAGCCCAGTGAGGTACGACAGCATCACCGAGGCGATAGGCAACACCCCGCTGGTGCGGATCGACCCGGCCGTGCACGGCCTGCGCCACATCGACCTGTACGCCAAGCTGGAGATGCTCAACCCGTTCGGCTCGGTCAAGGACCGGGCCGCCTGGAACATGGCGCGGCCCCTGCTGGACGAGGCGGTCGAACGGGGCAGCCAGGTCGTGGAGTTGTCCAGCGGGAACACGGCGAAGGCCCTGGCGGTCGTCGCGGGCATGCACGGCCTGGGCTTCAAGAGCGTCACCAACCGGATGCGCATCCCGGAGATCAAGGACCTCCTGCTGCTGCTCGGTGCGGAGATCGAGGAGCTGCCGGGGCAGAGCGAGTGCCTGGACCCGACCGCGACGGACGATCCGCTGACCCTCTTCCACCGGACGCTGTCGGCGTCGGGCGGCGCCTATCTGCACACCGACCAGTACTTCAACCCGCGCAACACCGAGGCCCATCTGACCGGCACGGGGCCGGAGATCGTGAAGGACCTGGACGGGCGGGTCCCGGACTGGTTCGTCGCCTGCGTCGGCACGGCCGGTTCCTCCACGGGCGTGGCCCGCGCGCTGCGCGAGGAGGACCCGTCGGTGCGGGTGCTCGGGCTGGTCGCGGCCAAGTCCGACTTCATCCCCGGGATCCGCACCATCGACGAGGTGCAGGAGGTCGGCCTGTTCGACCCGGACACGTACGACACGATGGAGTCGGTGACCGCGGACGAGGCGATCGAGGGGATGCTCACGCTGAACCGCCGCTGCGGCATCCTGGGCGGGCCGACGGGCGGGGCCGCCTACTTCGGCGCGGTGCGTCATCTGCGCGCCCTGGACGAGGAGTCGGAGGAGCGGCGCACAGCGGTGTTCATCGTCTGCGACCGGGTGGAGAGCTATCTGAGCTACGTCCGGCAGCGGCGGCCGGACCTGCTGGGTCGGCCGCCGCGGAAGAACGCGCCGGCCGACCTGTCGGAGGCGGAGGTGGACGGGGCGCCGTCGGTGACGGTGGCCGAGGCCCGGCGCTGGATCGACACCGACCGGCCGCTCGTGGTCGACCTGCGCAGTTCCTACGCGTACGCGGCGCTGCACATCGACGGTTCGGTCAACATCGTCGACGAGCTGTTCGCCGAACTCGTGCGGGGCGGGCTGCCGTTCAGCCGGAGCCGGCCGGTGCTGCTGGCGTGCCCGGTCGGCGAGCAGTCCGCCCGGTACGCGGCGCTGCTGACCCGGATGGGCCACCCGGACGTGCGCAGCCTGGCGGGCGGCATCATCGCCTGGCGGGACGCGGGCGCGCCCCTGGTGCGGGACTGACGGCCGTGACGGCGTCGACCGCCGGCGAGGATCCGGGCGCGTGGCAGCGGGAGTTGCGCGCCCACTTCCCCATCGTCACCGGGCACCCGGAGCTCGCCTATCTGGACAGCGCGGCCACGGCGCAGAAGCCGCAGGCCGTCCTGGACACCGTGCAGACCTATCTGACGACGTCCAACGCCAACTCCGCGCGCGGCACGTACACCTGGGCCAACCGGACCACGGAACTGGTCGAGCGGACCCGGGAGCGCGTCGCCCGGTTCCTGGGCGATCCGGGGACCGGCGGCCCGGTCGTGCACTTCACCGGCGGGACGACCGAGGGACTGCGCACGATCGCCCGCGACTGGCTGCCCGGTTTCCTGCGCGACGGCGACGAGATCGTCGTGCCGGACGCCGATCACCAGGCCAACATCGTGCCCTGGCTGGAGGCGCAGCGGCAGCTCGCCCGCGAGGGCGTGCGGGTGCGGGTGGTGCCGATGCCGTACCAGAGCGGCTCCGGGGACTACGACCACCGGGCACTGGCGGAACGGGCCGGGCCGCGCACCCGGTTCGTCGCCACGACCCATGTGCACCACGTGTACGGCGGCGACATGAACGTGCAGCGCATCCGCCGGGCGGTCGGCCCGGACGCGGTGATCTGCCTGGACGCGGCGCAGAGCGTGGGGCATCTGCCGGTGTCGGTGGCCGACCTGGACGTCGACTTCGTCGTCTTCTCCGGGCACAAGGCGCTGGCCCTGCCCGGTTCGGGCGCGGTGTGGGCGCGGCAGGCGCGCGGGCCGGCGTTCGTGCCCGGCGGGTGGAGCGGCACCCCGAACACCGTGGGCATCGCCTCGCTGGAAGCGGCTCTGGACTGGCTGGACGCGGCCGGTGTGGACCGGATCGAGCGCTGGACGGCCGACCTGGCGTCCCGGCTGACCGACGGGCTGCGCCGGCTGGACGCCTACGAGATCCTCGGCTGCCCGTTGAGTCTGGCCGCCGACGCGCCGGTGCAGCGGCGCCAGGGCATCGTCTCCCTGCGCCATCACGCGATCGACTCGGGCGATCTGGGCTTCATCCTCTTCAGCCACGGCTTCATGGTGCGTTCCGATCACCACTGCCAGGGCGACGCGGGCGAGAAGACCGGTTCGGTGCGAGTGAGTCTGCATGTGTACAACACCGTGGAGGAGATCGACCGGCTGCTGTCCGTTCTCGCCTCACTCGGGTGAGGCCGGGCCGCCTGGGCGTAATGAGAACCGTTTCCACCTGTAGGCTCGGGGCGGCAGGAGTCAGGTGCGAGACGGCAAGGTGGCGCGACCGGATGGGGCTGAGTCTGGCGACGGCGGAGCAGTGGGTGGAGCGCTGGGAGCTCCAGCAGCAGCGGTACGCCGTCGACCGCGAGGAGCGGTTCACGGTGATCGCCGACGTGGTCGAGCACGTCACGGCGGGGCGCGCCGGCCGGCCGCTCGTGGTCGACCTGGGCTGCGGGCCGGGATCCCTCGCCGCCCGGCTGGTGCGGCGGCTGCCCGAGGCGGAGATCGTGGCCGTGGACCGGGACCCCCTGCTGCTGGAACTGGGCCGCACCCACCACCCGGACGCCGCCCGTTACGTCGACGCGGAGATCGGCGCGCCGGGCTGGACCGAGGCCCTGGGCCTGGACCGGCCGCTGGACGCGGCCGTCTCCACCACGGCCCTGCACTACCTCGACCGCGCCACCCTGCTGCGCACCTACCGGCAGCTCGCCGCGCTGCTGCGCCCCGGCGGCGTCCTCGTCAACGGCGACCACCTGCCTCCGGACGAGGCGGGGCCGGCCGGGATCGCCGCCCATGTCGGGCGCTGCCGGGCCGGCCGGCAGCGGGTCTTCGCGCACGAGGACTGGGGTTCCTGGTGGGCCGCCGTCGCGGAGGACCCCGAGCTGGCCGACCTGCTCGCCGAGCGCCGGCGCCGCGCGGAACCCTCCGGCACCGCCCGCCCCGCCGAACTCCCCCTCTCCGTGCACCTGGACCTGCTCCGGCGGGCGGGTTTCCGCCAGGCCGGACCGGTCTGGCAGTACGGGGAGAGCTGCGTGCTGGTCGCGGTCCGCTGACCCGCCCGGGCTCACCCGTCCGCCGCCGCCGGATGGTGGACGCAGGCGGGCCGCCGGACCATGGACGCAGGTGCCGCCCCTGGCGATGCCGTCCTGCCGGTCCCCCGGCGGCCACCAGCACACGCGAGGAGCCCCGATGACCACCGCCGAGCACCTCACCCACGCGGACCACGCGCACGCCCACGGCGACGACTGCGGCCATGTCGCCTTCCCCCATGGCGACCACACGGACTACGCCCACGACGGCCACCTCCACCGGATGCACGGGGACCACGTCGACGAGTGCGCCCCCGGCGGCCACACCGTGCACCAGAACCACGACCACCAGCACGGCGACCTCTGCGGCCACCTGGCCGTCCGGCACGGCGACCACACCGACTACGTCCACGACGGGCACCGCCACGCCGCCCACGAGGGGCACTGGGACGACCACTGACCCGAGCCGGTCTCAGGCCAGCTCGTCCCAGTGGACCGTGCGGTCGCACCAGCGCCGCAGCAGAGTGCGGTCGTGGCCCACGGCCAGCAGGGCGGCGCCGGTCGCCGCCCGGTAGTCCTCGACGGCGGCGACCAGGGCGGCCGCGGTGGACGCGTCGAGCATGGCGGTCATCTCGTCGCACACCAGCACGCGCGGGCGCAGCACCAGGGCCCGGGCCAGGCAGGCCCGCTGCAGCTGGCCGTCGCTGACCTCGTGCGGCCGTCGGGTCAGCAGGTCGGGGGTGAGCCCGACGGCGGGGGCCAGTTCGGCGATCCGGCCCGGGATCTCCCGGGCGCGGCCGGTGGCCCGCAGGGGTTCGGCGATCAGGTCGGTGAGCGGCAGCCGGGGGTCGGCGGAGAGCCTGGCCTGCTGGAAGACGACCCCGAAGGCGGTGCGCTGGTCGCGCGGGGCGCGGTGGCGCCAGTGGCGTACGGGTGCGCCGTCCAGCAGGACGGTGCCCGAGTCGGGGCGGTGCAGCAGGGCCGCGACCCGGGCCAGGGTGGACTTGCCGCAGCCGCTCGGGCCGAGCAGCCCGACGGACTCGCCGGGGCCGAGCGTCAGGGAGACGTCCCGGACCACCGGAACGTTCCTGGTGTATCCGGCGGTGATGGAGCGCAGCTCAAGCACGGACGTCCTCCGGCACGTGCGGGTGGTGGCAGGCGACCTCGCCGGACGGGGGCGCCTGGCCGGTGCAGAGATCGGTGGCCCGGGCGCAGCGGGGGGCGAAGGCGCAGCCGTCGGGGAGGTCGCCGAGTTCGGGCGGCATGCCCGGGACGGGCGTGAAGGCGCGGTCGGGGAGGGCCTCCAGCAGGCCGCGGCTGTAGGGGTGGCGGGGGCCGGGGTCGCCGAAGAAGGCGGCGGCGTCGGCGAGTTCGACGATCCGTCCCGCGTACATGACCGCGACCCGGTCGGCGATGCGCTCGGCCGCCGCCAGGTCGTGGGTGATCATCAGCAGGGCCCGGCCGGCGCCGTGCGTGCCTGCCGGGTCGTCGACGTGCCGGCGCAGTTCGTCGACGGTGCGGTCCACCAGGTCACGGTCGAGGCCGGTGGTGGGTTCGTCGGCGAGCAGCAGCGGGGCGTCGCCGACCAGGGCGAGGGCGGTGGCCGCGCGCTGGGCGAGGCCGCCGGAGAGTTCGTGCGGGTACCGGTCGAGGTGGGAGGCGGGGAACGCGGCCCGTTCGGCGGCGGCCTCGGCGGCGGCGCGCAGGGCGGCCCGGCCCCGGGTCGCGGTCAGGGCGGCGACCGTCTCCTCCAGCTGGGAACGGACGGTGCGCACGGGCGTGAGGTGGGCGGCCGGGCTCTGCGGCACAAGGCCGATGAGCCGGCCCCGTACGGTGCGGGCGAGGGTGCGCTCCCCGGCCGTGAGCAGGTCCAGGTCGCCGAGGAACGCGGACCCGGCGGTCTGCGCGTTGCCCGGGAGCAGCCCGAGCAGGGCGGAGGCCAGCACGGACTTGCCGCAGCCGCTCTCGCCGATGAGGGCGAGGCACTCCCCCGGCACCACGTCGAACCGGGCCCCGGTGACGGCCGCGACGCGCCGCCCGGCGGGCATGAGGAACCGCACGGAGAGGTCGCGCACGGACAGCACGGGGGCGGGACGGGAGGCGGGGCCGGTCTCCGTGCCGGCCGGCCCGGGCCCGATTCCGGTGCTCACAGCATCAGCTCCGATCGGTGACGGGGGTGCAGCCGCTCCCGCCACGCGCCCGCCAGGCCGGCGATGGCCAGGGTGGGCACGATGAGGAAGAGGCCGGGGAAGAGGGTCGGCCACCACTGGCCGGCCAGGAGGGAGCCGCGGGCCGTCTGGATGAGCGTGCCGAGGCTCGCCGTGTGGGTGGGCAGGCCGAGGCCGAGGAAGGACAGGGCCGACTCGTGCCACATGGCGTGCGGCACCATCAGCACGGCGGCGAGGGCGGCTTGCGGGAGCACGGCCGGCAGCAGGTGCCGTACGGCCACCCGCCACCGGGACGCCCCGCCGGAGACGGCCGCGTCGATGTAGGGCCGTGACCGCAGCGACAGCACCTCGGCGCGCACGATCCGGGCCGTGGACAGCCAGTGCGTGAGCGCGACCGAGATCACCACCGGCCACACCCCGGGCCGGAACATCGCGACGATGAAGATGCCGAGCAGCAGGTGCGGTACGGAGGAGAACGTGTCGACCACCCGCATCAGGGCCCGGTCGGCCCAGCCGCCCAGCGCCCCGGCCGCCGCGCCCACGGCGGTGCCGACGACGGTCGCCGTCACCGCCGCCGCCACGCCGACCAGCAGCGAGACGCGCAGTCCGTAGACGCAGCGCAGCAGCAGGTCGCGGCCGACGTCGTCGGTGCCGAACGGGTGCCGCAGCGACGGCGGTTGCAGCTTGGCGACGAGGTCGACGGCCTGCTGGTCGAGCTGCACCAGCGGCGGTACGAGCAGCACGGCCAGCACGGTCGCGGCCACCAGCACGGCGGAGGTGCGCACGCGCAGGGCGCGGGTGGAGCGGCGCCTCGGCCCGTGCGACCGCCACGCGCTCTCGGCCGGGGAGCCGGCGGGAGCCGGCGCGTCACATGTCACTGAGCTTCACCCTCGGGTCGAACAGTCCGTAGAGCAGGTCGGCGAGCAGGTTGCCCGCGAGCACGGCGGCGGTGGCCAGGGCCGTCAGGCCGGCGAGCAGCGGGAAGTCGACGGCGGTGGCGGCCTCGACGGTGGCGGCGGCGATGCCCGGCCAGCTGAAGACGCTCTCCACCAGCAGGGCGCCGGTGATGAGTTCGGGCACGCGTGAGCCGATCAGCGTGAGCACCGGCAGCAGCCCGGAGCGCAGGGCGTGCCCGAGCAGCACCGTGCGTTCGCTCAGGCCGCGGGCGCGGGCGCCGCGCACGGGGTCCTCCGCCAGGGCGTCGCCGACGCCCTGGCGGACGTAGAGCGTGAACCAGGGCAGCTGGGAGATCGCGAGGACTCCGGCGGGCAGTACGACGTGACTCGTGACCTGACCGAACGTCACCCGCTCGCTGCCGGTGTCGGTGAGCCCGCCGGCCGGCAGGAGGTCCCACTGCAGGGCGAACAGCCAGATCGCGAGGAGCGCGATCCAGAAGACCGGGGCCGCCTCCAGGGTGTAGGCGAGGGAGGTGACGGCCCGGTCGACGGCCGAGCCGGGCCGGCGGGCGGCGAGCACGCCGAGGACTGTGCCCACCAGCACGGCGGCGGCGAAGGCGACGGCGCACAGCAGCGCGGACCACACGAGCCGTTCGCCGATCACCTGGGCGACCGGCTGGCGCAGCGCGCTGGAGTGGCCGAGGTCGCCGGTGAGCGCGGAGGTCAGCCAGTCCCACCAGCGCGCGGCGAAGGGCCGGTCCACGCCGAGGTTCTCGCGCAGCCGGTCCAGGGTCTCCTGGTCGGCGCCGAGGGCGGCGGTGCCCGCGTAGGCCTTGACGGGGTCGAAGGGGGAGGCGGCGGCGATGGCGAACACGCCGAAGGTGACGACGAGCAGGGCGGGGACGGCGAACAGGGCCCGCCGTCCCGCCAGCCGTGCCATGTCTCCCCAGGGCGGACGGCTCACTTCTTCGGCTGCCAGTCCTCGATGTTCCACCAGGGGCCGCTGGCGAAGCCGTGCTCGTGCGGCTCCAGCTGGGTGGTCAGGCCGTCCCAGCGGTCTGCCAGGACGTAGAGGTGGTCGATGTGGGTGAGGAAGGTGTAGCCGGGGTCCTGGACCAAGGCGCGCTGCACCTTCTCGTAGGCGGACCGGCGCTCGTCCGGGTCCTGGCTGCGGCGGCCGTCGTCGAGGGCGCGGTCCACGGCCGGGTTGTCGTAGCGGGCCATGTTGTTGAAGCCGTCGCCGGCGAGGGAGGAGTGCAGCAGGGTGTAGAGGCCGAAGTCGGGGTCGCCGGTGCTGCCGAAGCCGGCGAGGACGGCGGTGTCCTTCATGCGCGGCTCGATGACCTCCCAGGTGGCACTCTCCACCCGGACGTCGATGCCGGCCTTCTTGGCGTCGGAGGCGTAGGCGAGGGCGTGGTCCTGGCGGACCTTGTCGCCCGAGGGGTAGAGCAGGGTGAAGGAGGCCCGCTGCCCGTCCTTGGTGCGGATGCCGTCCCCGCCAGGCTTCCAGCCGGCCTCGTCCAGGATCTTCTTCGCCCTGCCGAGGTCGTGGGCGCGCTCGACGGAGGTGCTGAACGCCGGGTCGTCGACGGGCAGCGGCCCGTAGGCCGGACGGCCCGCGCCGTCGAGGATCCGGTCCACCATGGCCTTGCGGTCGACGGCGGCGTCCAGGGCCCGCCGGATCGCGCGGTCGCCGGTGACCTTGCCGGCGGTGGGCAGGGTGACGGCGCGGAAGTCGTAGGAGCGGGCCTGGTAGGTGCGCTTGCCGTCGTCGTTCCTGAAGGTCGCGGCGAGGTTCGGCGGGAGGACGGCGCCGTCGAGGTCGCCGGAGCGCAGGCGGGTGGCGCGGACGTTGTCGTCGGCGACGATCGCCATGGTGAAGCTCTTCACCTTCGGCGCGCCGCCCCAGTAGCGGGGGTTGGCCTTGAAGGCGAGCTTCTCTCCCTTGCTCCACTTCGTCAGGACGTACGGTCCCGTGCCGACCGGCTTCGTGTTGAAGGAACCGGTGTTCGGGTCCTGCTTGCCCGCGAGGTGCTCGGGGACGATGGGCAGGACCGTGCGGGCGGCGAAGGGGGCGTAGGGGTACTTGAGGGTGAAGACGACCCGGTCGTCGCCCTCGGCCCGGACCTCCTTGACGGCGTCCAGCTCGCTCTTGAAGGTGTTGTTCGTCCTCGCGTCCAGCACGGTCCGGTACGTGTAGACGACGTCGTCGGCCGTCAGCGGCTCACCGTCGCTGAACTCGACGCCGTCGCGCAGGGTGTAGGTGTACGTGCGGCCGCCGTCGGTGACCTCGGGGAGCGCCGCCGCGAGGGCGGGCTTCAGCTTCAGGCCGGCGTCGCGGGCGAGGAGCCCGTCGAAGATCTTGGAGTTGCCGTCCTTGCCGTAGCCGAGCAGCGGGCTCAGCGTGTCCGGCTCGGAGGCCACCGCGATGACGACGGATCCGGCGGACGCGCCGTCGCCCGAGCCGCCGCTGCTCGGCGCGGAGCAGGCGGTGACCGCCGCGGCCAGCGCCGCCGTGACGGCGGCCCCTCGTATCCGACGGGTCGACATGTGACCTCACACCCTTGTTGCGCTAGTCAGGTTGTTGCCAAGACTTCGCAATTAAACAGGCAAGGGGGGTGGCCGCGCACCATCGCGGTGCGGAAGAGCCAGGTCATCGATGCGCGCGGACCGGCGGCGGGCCGGTGAAGTGGGGCTCGCCGCCGGTCCGTTCACGCCGTGGTTCAGCCCTGGGCCAGGGTGACGTCCTGCTTCGAGGCCGCGTGGAACGCGGGCAGCGGCAGGAGGCCGAAGGTGCGCAGTTCCATGAGGGTGGCCTCGACGTGCGCCGCGCCGGGCACGAGCACGCCGGGCGCGGGCCGGCCCGTGTTCACCCAGCGGTGCACGGCCCCGTCGCACACGGCCCGGGTGCCGCCGACGCCGTACCGGGTGGTGGAGACGCCCTGGCTCACCGAGGAGCTGACGAAGACCGGGCCGCTGGAGCTCGCGCAGCGGTAGGTGCCGGACAGGGTGACGGTGCCGTCGGCGGCGATACGGCCCACCGCGTCGACGGTCACGGACTCGTTCGGGGCGACGAGGGACGGGGCGGCGCTGGACGCGGCGGCGGGGACCGCGCCGGCGCCGGTCAGCGCCAGTAGCGCGGCACCGACGGCCGCGCCGGCAAGGGGACGGATGCGCATGGGGGAAACCTCCCGTAATGAGTGGAATGACCGACTCCCACTCGTACCGGCCCTCCGGGCCGCCGCCCGTGACCCTCACCCCTTCGGTGGCGAGTCCGCACCGGGCGTCGTGGATCCGTCCGGGGACTGTCCGGGACGTGTCACACTTCCGGCCGCGCCGTTCCGATGAGTCCCGGACGGGAGGACGGTCTGTCCGTAGGAGTCGTGCGAACCGTTCGGACGGCCTTACCGACGTGGAGGTGCGCCATGTGTGCCCACGAGCCCCAGTGCCCCGCGACCGGCTCCCCCGCCGCGCACGTCGTCGCCGCCCGCCCCGAGCAGGGCTGGAGCCTGCTGTGCGACGGGGCGATCGTCTTCGACGACACCGGCGAACTGCTGCCGGACGGACGCGTGGTGGAGCCGCACCGCCTGAGCGTCGGGCATCTGGCCTCCGCGGCCTGACCGGCAGGCGGCGTCAGGGCAGGACCGCGAAGCCGTCCAGTTCCACCAGCGCTTCCTCGTCCCACAGCCGGACCACCTGGACGACCGCCATGGCCGGGTAATCGCGGCCGGCCAGTTCCCGCCACCGGCGGCCCAGTTCCGGGGCGTGGGCGCGGTAGGCGGCGACGTCCGTGGCGTAGACGGTGACGCGGGCCAGGTCGGCCGGGGTGCCGCCGGCCGCGGCGAGGGCGTCCAGCAGGTTGGCGAGGGCCTTCTCGAACTGCTCGGGCAGGGTCGCTCCGACCACCTTGCCGTCGGTGTCCAGCGCGGTCTGTCCCGCCAGGAACACCACGCGGGAGCCACTGGCCACGACGGCGTGGGAGAAGCCGGCGGGCGGGGACAGCTCGGGCGGATTGACGCGTTCGATGCTCACCGGGCCTCCTGCCTGGCGTACAACTCCTTGGCGATGATGCCGCGTTGGATCTCGCTCGCGCCCTCGTAGACGCGCGGGGCGCGCACCTCGCGGTAGAGGTGTTCGAGCAGGTGGCCGCGGCGCAGCGCCCGGGCGCCGTGCAGCTGGACGGCCGTGTCGACGACGTACTGCGCGGTCTCGGTGGCGAGCAGTTTCGCCATGGCGGAGCGTCCGGGCACGTCCGGGGCGCCCTCGTCGTACGCGGTCGCCGCCGCGTAGACCATCAGCCGGGCCGCCTCCGTGCGCAGGGCCATCTCGGCGACCTGGTGGGAGACGGCCTGCAGGTCACGCAGCTTGCCGCCGAAGGCGTCGCGGCGGGCGGTGTGGTCGAGGGTCGCGTCGAGCGCCGCCTGCGCCATGCCGACGGCGAAGGCGCCGACGCTGGGCCGGAACAGGTTCAGCGTGCCCATGGCCACCCGGAAGCCGCGGTCGACCTCACCGAGCACGTCGCCGGCCGTGACCGGTACGCC
The DNA here is from genome assembly GCF_044540525.1 of Streptomyces sp. NPDC085932. Classification (NCBI taxonomy): domain Bacteria; kingdom Bacillati; phylum Actinomycetota; class Actinomycetes; order Kitasatosporales; family Streptomycetaceae; genus Streptomyces; species Streptomyces sp. NPDC085932. The sequence continues at coordinate 193,497 of NZ_JBITSJ010000001.1, read as the reverse complement.
GTCGAGGTCGAGTGCGCCGATCGGGTGCGGCGAGAGCATGTCGAGCCCGTGTCCGGTCAGTCCCGGGCGGTCGGCGGGCAGGAGGAACGCCGTGACGCCGCGGGCGCCGGCGCCCGCGGTGGTCCGCGCGAAGACGGTGTAGAAGTCCGCCTCGGGGGCGTTGGAGATCCAGCACTTCTCACCGGAGAGCCGCCAGCGGGCGGGGCCGTCGGGGTGGGCGGTCAGGGCCAGGGCCGCGGCGTCCGAGCCCGCCCCGGGCTCGCTCAGGGCGAAGGCCGCGACGGCCGTGCCGTCGGTCACCGCGGGGAGCCAGCGGTCCCGTTGGGCGCCGGTGCCGTGGGCGTGGACCGGGTGGGCGCCGAGGCCCTGGAGGGCCAGGGCCGTCTCCGCCTCCGTGCAGGCCTGGGCCAGGGACTCGCGCATCAGGCACAGGTCGAGCGCGCCCGCGGCGAACAGGCGCTCGATGAGACCGAGTCGGCCCAGTTCGGCGACCAGGGGCCGGTTCACCCGGCCCGGTTCGCCCTTCTCGGCCAGGGGGCGCAGCCGCTCCGCGGCCAGGGCACGCAGCTCGGCGCACCAGGCGAGTTGTGCCGGTTCGAGCGAGAATGCGGTCATCGCCGGTCCCTTCTCCGCCGCCCTGCTTCCGGCCGGGCCACTCCGAGGCTATCGCGGACCGTTGACTGTCGTCACCAACACGATACGCTCCAGGGGCGAGCCCACCACGCCAAGGGGGCGAACCGTATGAATCCACGGCGCACGGCCCATGTCGACACCTTCGCGCGCGACCATCTGCCACCCCCGGACCAATGGCCCGAGCTCCGCTTCGACCTCCCGGAGCTGCGCTACCCCGAACGGCTCAACTGCGCGGCCGAGCTGCTCACCGGCCAGCCCGGCGACCGGCCCGCCTTCCTCACCCCCACCGGCGCGGCGTGGACGTACGCCGATCTGCGCGCCCAGGTCGACCGCGTGGCCCACCTGCTCACCGGCGAGCTCGGCGTCGTCCCCGGCAACCGGGTGCTGCTGCGCGGCCCCACCACCCCCTGGCTCGCCGCCTGCTGGCTGGCGGTGCTGAAGGCGGGGGCCGTGGCGGTGACGGTGCTCGCCCAGCAGCGTCCGCACGAGCTGAGCACGCTGTGCGAGATCGCCCGGGTGCGGCACGCGCTGTGCGACATCCGCTCCGTCGACGACCTCGCCAAGGCCGAGATCCCCGGCCTGCGCATCACGACGTACGGCGGTGACGCGCCGGACGACCTCCTCCGCCGCCCCGCGCCCCGGGCACCGTTCGAGGCCGTCGCGACCGCGGCCGACGACGTGGCGCTGATCGCCTTCACCTCCGGCACCACCGGCCGCCCCAAGGGCTGCATGCACTTCCACCGGGACGTCCTGGCGATCGCCGACACCTTCTCCCGGCACGTGCTGCGGCCCCGCCCCGGCGACGTGTTCACCGGCAGCCCCCCGCTCGGCTTCACCTTCGGGCTCGGCGGACTGGTCGTCTTCCCGCTGCGGGCCGGGGCGAGCGCGCTGCTGCTGGAGCAGGCGGGCCCCCGGCAGCTGCTGCCGGCCATCGCCCGGCACCGGGTCACCGTGCTGTTCACCGCGCCCACGGCGTACCGCGCGATGCTCGGCGAACTCGACGGCCACGACCTGTCGTCCCTGCGCCGCTGCGTCTCGGCCGGCGAGAACCTGCCCGCCGCCACCTGGCGGGCCTGGCACGACCGCACCGGCCTGCGCCTCATCAACGGCATCGGCGCCACCGAGCTGTTGCACATCTTCATCTCCGCCGCGGACGAGGACATCCGACCGGGCACCACGGGCGTCCCCGTGCCGGGCTGGCAGGCGCGCGTGCAGGACGCGGACGGCCGGCCGGTGCCCGACGGGCGGCCCGGGCTCCTCGCCGTGCGCGGACCGGTCGGCTGCCGCTACCTCGCCGACCCGCGGCAGCGCGTGTACGTGCGCGACGGCTGGAACGTCACCGGCGACACCTACGTCCGCGAGCCCGACGGCTGGTTCCGGTACGTCGCCCGCGCCGACGACATGATCATCTCGGCCGGGTACAACATCGCGGGCCCCGAGGTCGAGGACGCGCTGCTGCGCCACCCGGACGTGGTGGAGGCGGCGGTCGTCGGACGGCCCGACGAGGTACGCGGCCAGGTCGTGGTGGCCTTCGCCGTGCTGAAGGAGGGCGCCGAGCGGGACGCCGAGGCCCTGCGCGCCTTCGTGAAGGGCGAACTGGCGCCCTACAAGTGCCCGCGGGAGATCGTGTTCCTGGACGCGCTGCCGCGCACGGCCACCGGAAAGCTCCAGCGGTTCCGGCTCCGCGCCGAAGACCCGCGCACCGGAAGCCCGTACGCGGAAGGCGGCCGGGACTGATCCGTACGACCTAAGATGATCAACGTGTCCGACCAGCATGCACCACGGTCTCTCATCGTCACGCTCTACGGCGCGTACGGGCGCTTCGTCCCGGGCCCCGTGCCCGTCGCCGAACTGATCCGGCTGCTGGCCGCGGTCGGCGTGGACGCCCCGTCCGTGCGCTCCTCGGTGTCGCGGCTCAAGAGACGCGGACTGCTCCTGCCCGCCCGCACCGCCCAGGGCGCGGCGGGCTACGAACTGTCCCCGGACGCACGCCAGTTGCTCGACGACGGCGACCGGCGCATCTACGCCACCGCTCCGCCGGAGGACGAGGGCTGGGTGCTGGCGGTGTTCTCGGTGCCGGAGTCGGAGCGGCAGAAGCGGCACGTGCTGCGCTCGCGCCTGTCCGGCCTCGGCTTCGGCACGGCGGCCCCCGGCGTGTGGATCGCGCCCGCGCGGCTGTACGAGGAGACCCGGCACACCCTGCAGCGACTGCGGCTCGACACGTACGTCGACTTCTTCCGCGGCGACCACCTCGGTTTCGCCCCGACCGCCGACGCCGTCGCGCGCTGGTGGGACCTGACGGCCATCGCCAAGGAGCACGAGGCGTTCCTCGACCGCCACGAACACGTCCTGCGCGCCTGGGAGAAGCGCGAGGACACACCGCCCGAGGAGGCCTACCGCGACTACCTCCTCGCCTTGGACTCCTGGCGCCACCTCCCGTACACCGACCCGGGCCTGCCCGCCGGCCTCCTCCCCGGCGACTGGCCGGGCGTCCGTTCGTCGGCGGTGTTCCGGGGGCTGCACGAACGGCTGCGGGATGCGGGGGCCGGGTTCGTCGGACCGCTCAGTTCCCCAGCGTGAGCCGCGGCTTCGGGGCGTCCGTGCGGCCTGTGCGGGGGCGGCGGCTGCCCGCGCGGTAGGGGGCCGGCCAGGGGGCGGCCGGACCCGTGTAGCCCTGTTCGGCCGCCGCGTGCAGGGTCCAGTGCGGGTCGTACAGGTGCGGGCGGCCCAGGGCGCACAGGTCCGTGCGGCCCGCCAGGATCAGGGAGTTGACGTCGTCCCAGGAGGAGATCGCGCCGACCGCGATCACGGGGACGCCGGTGGCGTGCCGGATCCGGTCGGCGAAGGGCGTCTGGTAGGAGCGTCCGAAGTCGGGCCGCTCGTCCGCCACGACCTGTCCTGTCGACACGTCGATCGCGTCGGCGCCGTGCGCGGCGAAGGCCCGGGCGATCTCCACGGCCTCCTCGGCGCTCGTGCCGCCCTCGGCCCAGTCGGTCGCGGAGACGCGGACCGTCATGGGCCGCTCCCCCGGCCACGCGTTCCGTACGGCGTCGAAGACCTCCAGCGGGAAGCGGAGCCGCTTGTCCAGGGTGCCGCCGTAGGCGTCGGTGCGGCGGTTGGTCAGCGGGGAGAGGAAGCCGGAGAGCAGATAGCCGTGGGCGCAGTGCAGTTCGAGCAGGTCGAAGCCGGCCCGGGCGGCACGGCAGGCGGCGGCGGCGAACTGCTCGCGCAGATCGGTGAGCTGGGCGCGGGACAGCTCCCGCGGCGTCTGGCCGGACGGCTTGTACGGCAGCGGCGACGCGGCCACGAGCGGCCAGTTGCCCTCCGGGAGCGGCTCGTCCATGCCCTCCCACATCACCTTCGTGGAGCCCTTGCGGCCGCTGTGCCCGAGCTGCACGCCGAGCGCCGTGCCGGGGGCCTGCGCGTGCACGAAGTCCGTGATCCGTTTCCAGGCCTCCGCCTGCCGTCCGGTGTAGAGGCCGGCGCAGCCGGGCGTGATCCGGCCCTCCTCGCTGACGCACACCATCTCGGTCATCACCAGCCCGGCCCCGCCCAGCGCCCGCGCGCCCAGGTGGACGAGGTGGAAGTCGCCGGGGACGCCGTCGACCGCCGAGTACATGTCCATGGGCGAGACGACGACCCGGTTGCGCAGGGTCAGGCCGCGTAGCCGGAACGGGGTGAACATGGGGGGCGTGCCGGGCGGGCAGCCGAACTCCCGCTCCACCGCCTGTGTGAAGTGCGCGTCGCGCAGGCGGAGGTTGTCGTGGGTGACGCGGCGGCTGCGGGTGAGCAGGTTGAAGGCGAACTGGCGCGGCGGCTGGTCCAGGTAGCGGGCGATGTCCTCGAACCACTCCAGACTGGCGCGTGCCGCGCGCTGCGTGGAGGCGACGACCGGGCGCCGCTCGGCCTCGTAGGCTGCCAGCGCCTCGGGCAGGGTGTCCTGCTCCTGCAGGCACGCCGCGAGCGCCAGGGCGTCCTCGACGGCCAGCTTCGTACCGGAGCCGATGGAGAAGTGGGCGGTGTGCGCGGCGTCGCCGAGGAGCACGACGTTGCCGTGCGACCAGCGCTCGTTGACGACCGTGCGGAACGTCGTCCAGGTGGAGTTGTTGGAGCGCAGGGGCCGGCCGTTCAGCGTCTCGGCGAAGATCTTGGCGCAGCGCTCGATCGACTCGGCCTCGCCGAGCTCGTCGAAGCCGGCCGCCTGCCAGACCTCCTCGCGCATCTCGATGATCACGGTGGAGGCGTCCGGCGCGTAGGGGTAGCCGTGGAGCTGCATCACGCCGTGTTCGGTCTCGGCGATGTCGAAGCGGAAGGAGCCGAAGGCGAAGTCGGCGGCGAGCCAGATGTAGCGGCAGCGGTGTGCGGTCACCCGGGGGCGGAAGACGTCCGCGTACCTCTCGCGGGTGGTGCTGTGGACGCCGTCCGCTGCGATGACCAGGTCGTGGGTGTCCGGGAGGTCGCCGGGGGCCTCGGTGCGGAAGCGGAGACGGACGCCGAGGTCGCGGCAGCGGCTGTGGAGGATCTCCAGCAGGCGCCGGCGGCCGAGCGCGGCGAACCCGTGGCCGCCGGAGGTGTGGCGCACGCCCCGGTGGACGATGTCGATGTCGTCCCAGCGGACGAAATCCCGTTGGAGGGCCTGGTGGACCGTGGGGTCGGCGTGCTCTATGCCGCCGAGGGTCTCGTCGGAGAGGACCACGCCGAAGCCGAAGGTGTCGTCGGGGGCGTTGCGTTCCCAGACGGTGATGTCGCGGGTGGGGTCGAGGCGTTTGAGGAGGACTGCGGCGTAGAGGCCGCCAGGGCCGCCGCCGATGATCGCGACACGCAGGGGGTGGTCCGGCCCGGTGTGCGACTGCGGGTGCCCGGTGGTTGCTCGCGCAGTTCCCCGCGCCCCTCGAGGTGCGTCCACTATCGTCCGCTCCATTTCGGGGGGCGCTTCTCCGTGAACGCAGCGTGGAACTCGGCGTAGTCCTCTCCGGTCATGAGGAGGGCCTGGGTCGAGGCGTCCAGTTCGATCGAGGCCGCCAGGGGCATGTCCAGCTCGGACGTCAGGAGGGCCTTGGTCTGGGCGTACGCGAGGGCGGGGCCCTCCGCCAGGCGGTGGGCCAGCCGCTGCGACGTCTCGTCGGCCTCGCCCTCCTCCGTCAGTTCGCTGATCAGGCCGATGCGCTCGGCCTCGGGGGCGCGGACCGGGTCGCCCAGCATCAGCAGGCGGGTGGCGTGGCCCAGGCCGACGACCCTGGGCAGGAGGTAGGCCGCGCCCATGTCGCCGCCGGAGAGGCCGACGCGGGTGAAGAGGAACGCGAAGCGGGTGGTGGGGTCGGCGACGCGGAAGTCGGCGGCCAGGGCCAGGACCGCCCCGGCGCCCGCCGCCACCCCGTGCAGGGAGGCGATCACCGGGAACGGGCACTCGCGGAGCGCGCGGACCACCTGGCCGGTCATCCGGTTGAAGTCGAGCAGCTGGGCGGTGTCCATGGCGAGCGTGGCGCCGATGATCTCGTCGACGTCGCCGCCGGAGCAGAAGCCGCGTCCCTCGCCGGCCAGCACCAGCGCCCGGACGGACCGCTCGCGGGACAGCTCGGCGAGCAGGTCGCGCAGGTCGGCGTAGGCGCCGAAGGTGAGCGCGTTGAGCTTGGCGGGGCGGGCCAGGGTGACGGTGGCGACGCCGTCGGCGACGTCGACGCGCAGATGCTCCCAGCCGGGGGTGCGGGCGGCGGAGCCGGTGAAGGGACTCATGACGGGCGGCCTCCTAGGGCGGGCACTGCCTCACAGAGCTCTACCCCCCGAAGCTATCACTCATCCGTGACTGTCGTCATGAGTGCGCGATACGCCGTCCGGGTAGGAATCCCGTGAGTCCGGGAGTGCTCCGGGCCGGTCACATCCGTCACAGCTCGTCCACACCGGCGTAACGGTGGGAGCAGCCGTGCGCGGCACCGCGTTCACCTGGGTAAGCCGCCGGTAAGGGGGGCGACGGTGCCCCCCACCGGTGCCCCTCGGACGCGTCCGGGAAGTGGCGCCGTACCATTCATAAGGTTGAAAGCAGGATGTCCTGCTCCATGAACGGACCCGCCTTGTACGAACTCCCCTCAGCCCCCGCCTCCTGGCGCGTCGCGCTGCCGCACACCGCCGCGGCGGTGCCCGTGGCCCGTGCCCTGGTCCGTACGGCGCTGGCCGAGCTGGAGCACGGGGCGGACTGCGACACCGCCGAGCTGCTCACGGCGGAGCTGGTGGCCAACGCCGTGGAGCACACCTCCGGCGAGACGCCGATAGAGCTGGTCGTGGAGCTGATGCCGTCGGGGTGCCAGGTCGAGGTGCACGACACCGACCCGGCCCCGCCCGGCGACCTCACCTGCCCGGCCGGCGGGCCGCCCGACCCCTGGCAGGAGCACGGGCGCGGGCTGCTGCTGATCCGCGCCCTGAGCTCCTCGTGCGGGCACCGTCCGACCGAGTCGGGCAAGGCGGTCTGGTTCAGACTGCCTGCGGTACCCGCTCCTCGGCGTCCGGCGGAGTGACGCGGGCGAGCCGCGAGTTCCGGCGCCCGTAGAGCAGGTACAGGGCGGCACCCACCGCCAGGAAGACGGCGAACTGGATCCAGGTCGCCCGGCCCGTCTCGTACATCAGGTACAGGCAGAAGCCGACGCCGAGCAGCGGCGTGACCGGGTACAGCGGCACGCGGAAGGTGCGGGCGAGGCCCGGCTCCCGGCGGCGCAGGGCGATGACCGCGACGTTGACGGCGGCCATGACGGCGAGCGTGCCGATGGTGCACAGGTTGACCACCGCGTCCAGCGGCGCGAAGGCCGCGGGGAGCGCGAAGACGAGCGCGACGATCAGCGTGCCGGCGACCGGTGTGGAGGTCTTGGGCGAGACCTTCTCGAAGACCCGCGGGACGAGCCCGTCACGGGACATCGACATCAGGATCCGGGTCTGGCCGTACATCACGGCGAGCACCACGGAGGCGATCGCGACGACGGCGCCGAAGGCGATCACGCCGCCGCCGACGGTGGAGCCGGTGACCTGGTTGACCACGTACGACAGCGCGGCGGGACGGCCGCCGACCGCGTCGCCGCCGATGGCCCCGATGGCGGCGAGCGCGACCGCGCAGTAGAGCACGGTGACCAGGCCGATGCAGACGAGGATCGCCACCGGGATGTCCCGGCGGGGGTTCTTCGCCTCCTCGCCGGCCGTGGTGATCGCGTCGAAGCCGATGTACGAGAAGAAGGCGGCGGTGGTGCCCGCGCCGATGCCGGCCAGGCCCTCCGGGGAGAACGGCGTGAGGTTGCCGTCCTGGAAGGCGGTGAAGCCGATCGCGACGAAGGCCACGAGGACGGCGAGCTTGAGGACGGCCATCGCGGCCGTGGCCCGGGCGCTCTCACGCACCCCGCGGACCAGCAGGACGGCGGCCATGGCGATGACGATCACGGCCGGGAGGTTGATCACGCCGCCGTCGGCGGGGCCGCCCGACAGGGCCGCGGGGAGCCGCAGCCCGACGAGGCCGTCGAGGAGTTCGTTGACGTACTGGCTCCAGCCGACCGCCACCGCGGACACCGACACGCCGTACTCCAGCAGCAGGCACCAGCCGACGAGGAAGGCCGTGCCCTCGCCGAGTCCGGCGTAGGCGAAGGAGTACGAGGAGCCGGAGACCGGGATCGCGCCGCCCAACTCGGCGAAGGCGAACGCAGTGAAGACGCAGGTGATCGCGGCCAGGACGAACGAGACGACGACGGCCGGGCCGGCCTGGGCCACCGAGTCGGACAGGCCGACGAAGATGCCGGTGCCGACGATCGCGCCGACGCCGAAGCAGACGAGCTGGAAGAGGCCCATCGTGCGCTTGAGGCCGTGGCCTTCGCGGTCGGCGCCGGATTCGGCCACCAGCAGATGGGGCGACTTGTAGCGGGGCATGCGGGTGGTGCTCGTTTCTGGTGGTGCGGGAGTGCGACGGGTGTGTCGCGCGGACGGCCGCGGAGGAGGGGTGGTTCCGGACCGCCGGTCAGCATAAGGCCTGTTCAGGCGAGGGATGGCACGGCCGGCTGGGACGGGGGTCGTTCCGGCCGGTTCAGGCCAGGGTCGCGACCATGACCGCCTTGATGGTGTGCATCCGGTTCTCCGCCTCGTCGAAGACGACCGAGTGGGCCGACTCGAAGACCTCGTCGGAGACCTCCAGGTGGTCCAGGCCGTGCGAGGCGTGGATCTCCCGGCCGACCTTCGTGCCGAGGTCGTGGAAGGCGGGCAGGCAGTGCAGGAACTTCACGTCCGGGTTGCCGGTGGCGCGCAGCACGTCCATGGTCACGGCGTACGGGGCGAGGGCCGTGATGCGCTCGTCCCAGACCTCCTTCGGCTCGCCCATGGAGACCCACACGTCGGTGGCGACGAAGTCGGCGCCGCGGACGCCCTCGTCCAGGGTCTCGGTGAGGGTGATCCGGGCGCCGCTGCTCTCGGCGAGGGCGCGCGCCCGGTCGACGACCTCCTCCGCCGGCCAGTAGGCCTTCGGCGCGACGAGACGGACGTCCATGCCGAGCAGGGCGCCGGTCACCAGGTAGGAGTTACCCATGTTGAAGCGGGCGTCGCCGAGGTAGGCGAAGGCGATCTCCGTCAGCGGCTTGGCGCAGTGCTCGGTCATGGTCAACACGTCGGCGAGCATCTGGGTGGGGTGCCAGTCGTCGGTGAGCCCGTTGTAGACGGGAACCCCGGCGAACTCCGCCAGCTCCTCCACCTTCCGCTGGCTGTCGCCCCGGTACTCGATCGCGTCGTACATCCGGCCCAGCACCCGCGCGGTGTCCTTGACCGACTCCTTGTGCCCGATCTGGGAGCCGGAGGGGTCCAGGTACGTGGTCGAGGCACCCTGGTCGGCGGCCGCGACCTCGAACGCGCAGCGGGTGCGGGTGGAGGTCTTCTCGAAGATCAGCGCGATGTTCCTGCCCCGCAGGTACGGGGTCTCGGTCCCGGCCTTCTTGGCGGCCTTCAGCTCGGCGGCCAGCTCGACCAGACCGCGGAACTCCTCCTCGGTGAAGTCCAGCTCCTTGAGGAAGTGGCGGCCGGCGAGGGCGGTCGGGACAGTCGCCATGGGGGCGCTCCAGGGATACGGGACGGGAACAGGGACACGGACTCCTGGAATACTATACGAAACTCAGCATGTCTATACGGAGCGGGGTCCGTGCCCGGTGTCCTCACACGGGGTCGCGCTCGACCGGGCAGCTCATGCACCGCGGACCGCCCCGTCCCCGGCCCAGTTCGCTGCCCGGGATCTCTATCACCTCGATGCCCTGCTTGCGCAGGTGGGTGTTGGTGGTGGCGTTCCGCTCGTAGGCGACGACCACGCCGGGCTCCACGGCGAGCACGTTGCAGCCGTCGTCCCACTGCTCCCGCTCGGCGGCGTGCACGTCCTGGGTCGCGGTGAGCACGCGGATCTCGTTCAGGCCGAGGGCCGCGGCGATCGCGCGGTGCATGTGCTCCGGGGGGTGGTCGGTGACCTTCAACTCCTTCTCGCCGACACCCGGCTCGATGGTGTACGAGCGGAGCATCCCGAGGCCCGCGTACTGGGTGAAGGTGTCGCCGTCGACCATCGTCATCACGGTGTCCAGGTGCATGAAGGCGCGGCGCTTCGGCATGTCGAGGGCGACGATCGTCTGCGCCGACCCGGCGGCGAACAGCTTGTGGGCGAGCATCTCCACGGCCTGTGGGGTGGTCCGCTCGCTCATGCCGATGAGCACGGCCCCGTTGCCGATGACCAGCACGTCCCCGCCCTCGATGGTGGACGGGTAGTCGGCCTGGCCCTCCGACCAGAGGCGGAAGGTCTCGTCGCGGAAGAGCGGGTGGTGCCGGTAGATCGCCTCGAAGTGCACGGTCTCGCGCTGCCGGGCGGGCCAGCGCATGGCGTTGATGGACACGCCGTCGTAGATCCAGGCGGAGGTGTCGCGGGTGAAGAGGTGGTTGGGCAGGGGGCCCAGCAGGAAGTCGTCGAGTTCCATGGCGTGGAAGCGCACGGAGGTGGGCTCGGGGTGCACGTCGAGGAACTCGCGCTTCGTCATCCCGCCGACCAGCACTTCCGCGAGCTCCCGCCCGGGCAGGTCCTCGAAGGCGGCTCTGAGGTGGTCGGTGGCCAGGGGGCCGTACTCCTTCTCGTCGAAGACCCGGTCCAGGACGAGGGATCTCGCCTCGGGAACCTCCAGCGTCTCGGCCAGCAGGTCACCGAAGAGGTGGACGGTGACGCCCCGGTCGCGCAGCACGTCGGCGAACCCGTCGTGCTCGGCGCGGGCCCTGCGCACCCAGAGCACGTCGTCGAAGAGCAGCGAGGTCTTGTTGCTCGGGGTGAGCCTTTTGAGCTCGAGATCGGGCCGGTGCAGGATGACGCGGCGCAGCCGCCCGGCCTCGGATTGGACGTGGTATGCCATGCCTTCATCCTGACCGGCGGGGCCCGGGTTGACGCGCTCCTCGCGGGGTTTCGCCGCACTTCTGTTCGCGTCGGGGTGACGACAACGGGCCGGGGTCCGGGGAAGGAGCCGGGACCGATACCGGGTGTCAGCCGCTGGGCAGGGGCTGGAGACGTTCCGGGCGGGCCAGCATGCGGCGGGCCGTACGGCCCGGTTCCAGTGCGGCCCGGGCGACGATCCAGCCGGCCAGGGCGTGCGGCTCGGCCGGGTCGCGGGCCAGCCGGTCGGCGTACGCGGTGAGCGCGGCGGCCGCGTCCCCGGCGGCCAGGTGCTCGTCGGCGGTGCGCGGTGCGGCCGGACGGATGGCGAAGGCCTGGGTGCGATCGTCGGGCCAGGGGGTGCGGTCGGGGCGGAAGAGGGGGCCGTCCGACGGCTGCTCCGCTGCGGGGTCGACGTTGCGCAAGCGCCACTCGGTGCGGTGCAGGGCGGCGGCCGTGCGGGCCCGGGCCAGGGCGGCGGACGGCACGGGTTCGCGCAGCCAGCCGTCCAGGGTGCGGGCGAGGCCGGAGACGAGGGCGCGGCCCGGCAGGGTCAGCCGGCCACTGGCCAGCAGGGTGCGCACGGCCAGGCGGCTCTGCAGACGGCGCAGGGCGAAGAAGTAGGCCGCCCGCTCGGCCGTCTCCCCCTCCGCGCCGGCCAGCCGGTCCCGCCAGAAGCCCGCGACACCGGTGAAGGCGTACGCCCCGTGCAGCAGGCCGGTGAGGTGGCGGGGGTCGGTGCGCCAGGGGGCGTAGTAGCGCTCGGCACGGTCGTCCTCCAGCAGCGGGAACAGGTGGAGGAGGGCGGCCAGCTTGCTGTGCTGGAGTTCGTGCACCAGGGTCTCGGCGAGGGCCAGCGCGGAGGCCGGGCGGACGATGAGCATGCCGCCGAAGGAGTCGCCGCTGGAGGCCGACACCTGGACGAAGGGCAGCGCGGGCGGGCTGACCGACGTGCGCCCGAAGGGCACGATCGCCCGGATCATGCCGGGGTCGACCCGCCCCGGGCCCGGCGGGCCCGGACGGGCGAGGATCCGCACCGCCTCGCCGAACAGCCGCTGCCACTCCCGGGCCTCGTCCTCGTCGAGCCGGGCCGGGGGCAGATGGTCGTCGAGATCGCGATAGGGGTCGAGGTCTTCGAGCACGACGGAGAGGGGGGCGCCGCCACCGGGGCGGGGGTGGGTGAGGGTGCGCAGCGGCAGCCAGGTGCCGGTGTCCGCACGCGGGGTCAGCGGACGGCACGTCACCGCCACCGAGCCGGTCGTGCGGCCCGGCCCGGTGACCGTGAGCTCTCCCCCGGCGGTCGTGGCCCGGCCCACGGTCAGGTCCCCGGCCGCTTCCGGCAGTTGCACCATCCCGAGCCCGGGCAGGTGCAGCCGACCGCCGGTCAGGGGCACGTCCAGTGCCGCCTCCGTGCCCGCGTGCAGGGCGGCCGACAGGGCCAGCGCGCTCAGGTGGCCGGCCTCCGCCCACAGGGGCGGCCCGCTCGCCGTGCCGTGCACCCGGCGCAGCATGTGGGAGATCCAGCCGCCGGTCGCCGGTGCCAGCAGCAGCCGCTCGACCGGCTCGGGCGACTTCTCGGCCGCCTCCTTGAGCACCCGCCAGGCCTCGGGGACCGGGGTGAGGGGCGTGGACAGGTCGTCGAGGTGCCCCAGGAGGGTGCGCAGGAGCAGCAACCTCCGGGCCCGTTCGGCTCGTTCGAGGAAGGCGACGGCCGCTGCCGAGCCACCTCCGGCGGCCAGCTCCGCGAAGAGCCGGTCCGGCATGCGGAGTGGAGCGAGGTGCTGCTCGCTGGTCATCGTCGCGGGCCTTTCGGTCGCTCGGGGACATGCGCGGACCCCGGTGCGTGTGCGGGTGCCGCACCGGGGTGCTGCCGTCGGGACGGCGTCGGCGGCTAATCGGCCCGGGCGCCCCCCGGGCCCTCGCCGCTCCTCATGCTGCTGCGGGCGCGCAGCACCTCGGTCAGCAGGCGCGTGGTGGGGGGCAGGGCGGGCAGACCGTCCACGGCGCTCAGGGGCAGCGCCGCGAGGTCCGCCAGATCGGATTCCCAGACACCGGTCCCCGCGGTGGCGACGACGGGTTCAGGCGCGGTGGCGGCTCCGGCGCGGTGCAGAGCGGGCGGCTGGTCCAAGATGCTCCCCCTTCTCGCACGGTGGCACGCGATGCCCCGTGTCTTTCCATGATGGCCATTTCCCCCGGGGGCGAAAACCGTACGATCACGCCACTGATCACTGGCGATCAAGCCGGTGTGCCGCCGGCGGCGCCAACTCGGCGAGCGCAGCGCCCAGTTCGGCCTTCAGCTCCGGGTCGTCGTCGACGGACACGACGGCGTCGAACAGGTCCCACAGTGCCTCCGGGGCGCGGCGGGCGAGCCCGCCGACGATGTTGACGACGTCGGTGCGCGCCTTGCTGTGCCGGCGCAGTACGGCTGTGACACGGGGGTTCAGCGCGGTGACGACCGTCTGCCGTTCGTCGGGGTCGTGCATCGCGGGGTAGGCGAGGAGCGCCTCCACCGCCCGCTGCAACGCCGTGAGGGACCGCGGGGCGGCGGGCGGCACCGACGGCGGCAGGGTCTCGGTGCGTTCGGGGCCCTGGAGCCGGATCTCCGGGTGCTGAAGGGTACGGCCCTCTTCCCTGAGGGCCGCGATGCGCGCCCGAACGGCCGGAAACAGTTCCTCCGGATCGGGCGGTGCGGGCAGAGCGGCCGCCCGCTCGGCCAGCAGACCCAGCAGGACGTCGGAGAACAGACCGGTGGCCCGGACCGGGTCGTTGGCCGCCGCCCTGCCCCGGCCGGCGGCGCGCAGCACGACCTGCCGGTGCGCGTGGGTGGGCCGGCCCACGGGCAGGGCGTCGGCGGGCAGCGCCTCCCGGAAGGCGAGGTCCTCCTCGAAGGTCTCGCAGGCGTCCACGACCCACATCTGCTCCCGCAGCCCGGGCACGGCGTCGCTCGTGAACCGGGCGAGGGCGGATTCGAGGTCGATCCCCACCTTGTCGGCCACGCCCGCGTCGGCGCAGAACAGCCGCAACCGCCCGGCCCGGTCCAGCACTCCGTGCCCGCCCCACCACACCCACAGCACATCGCCCTGGGCCGGGGACAGCTCACGCACCAGGACCCGGCGCAGGGTCGCCCGGTCCGCCGGCTGGTACGGGACGTGCGGGTCGTACGGCGGCAACGGGGCCAGGTGCAGGCGCACTTGGGACTCCGGTACCCCGGCGTCCCGCAGCAGCCGGCGGAACCGCACGGCGTCCCGGGCGGGCCCGGGCAGCCGCCAGGCGTCACCGGCCTCGTACGTCTCGATCCCGACGACGAGGGCGTGCACGCGGGCCGGATCGACGGACGGCACCGGGCCGTTCACGGCAGGTGGTCCACGATGTGGCGGTACACGACGGGGTTCGTCCAGTAGGCGCTGTGCGCGGCGGGGAACGGCTGGCCGCTGTCGACGGGGACGTCGGTGACCCGGCCGGGGAAGAGTTCCGCGCCGAGGTAGCCGAGCAGGTCACGTGGGTCGTACAGGTTCAGCCAGGCGGGGACGTGCGGCGGCAGGGGTGCGGGGTGTTCCAGGGACGGCAGCGAGCCCGACTCGTAGAGGAAGGGCCCTTGGGAGCCGGCCGTCACCAGGAGGCCGACCTGCGGCAGCGGCTGCGAGATCAGGGTGTCGAGGGCGATGATGCCGCCGAGGCTGTGACCGACCACGGCGACGGGCGGCTCGAGGCTGGCGACCAGGGCACGCAGACCCTCCCGGAAGGCCGCGCCCCGGCTCAGGTAGCGCAGGATGTCGCCGGCGGCGGGGTGGGCGGCCTCGGTGAGGGCGCGGCGGCGGCGTTCCACGGCCCGCGCTGCCAGGCCTCCGGCCGACCGGAGCAGGACGGAACGCAGCCCCCGTTCCGCACCCCGGGGCGGTGCGCCGAGGGCCTCGGCGATCCGGTCGGTGACGGCGTCCCGCGTGGCACCGACGGGGACGAGCGGGGAGTCGGCGTCGAGGGCGTCGGCGACGACGCGGGCGGTCAGGGAACGGGCGGCCAAGAACGCGAGGTCCGCCGGCTGGAGGGCCTCGGCCGCGGGTCCGAGCAGGGGATGGGCGGCCAGAGCGGTGGCGGCCCGGGCGAGTCCGGGGCCGGCCTCGGCCGCCGGTGCGTCGCCTCCGGCGGCGAGGGCGGCGAGCCGCGCGCGTATGAGGTCCTGCGGGGGCAGGGTCCCGGGCGGACGCTCGGCGGCCGGACCGGATGCCGTGGCCGCCGCGGCCAGTTCGGCGTAGGGGTCGTCGTAGAGGACGGCCCACGCCGCGGCCGTCTCGTCGCCCGGGTCCGGGCCCGCCGGGCCCTCTCCCAGGCCGCGTGTGGTGCCGAAGCGCGGCGGGAGACTGGCCCCGCCGGCCGCGAGGGTGGCACCGTGTGCCGCTCCCCAGGCGTAGGGCACGACGTCCAGACCGGCGCGCTGTGCCGCCAGTCCGGCCGTCACCCGCTCCACCAGGGCGGAGAGGGCCGGCTCCCGCACCCCGGTTCCGTGAACGAAGACGACCGCTGTCATGCGCCCCCCGTGACACGAACACCCTTGCGGTGTCAACTCCTCACTATCGCGCGGAAGTTGCGGCCGGGCAAACCGGCGCGGCCGGTGTCACATCGGCATGGGAGCGATGTCGCACTCGATGCGGCGACGCTGCCGGGCGGCCTGGAGCCAGGGGTGGTCGTTGCGCAGCACCGCGGCAAGGCCCTCCACCGCCTTGCGCTGCAGCACGTCCGCCTCGTCGGCCCGCCCGAGTCCCCGCAGGTCGAGAGAGAGGTTGGAGGTGCAGGAGAGGGTGAGGGGGTGATCGGCGCCCGACACCTCGGTCAGGTGCGGCAGGTTGGCGGAGTCGATCGCGTGTGCCTGCTCGAAATCGAGCCGCGCGTACGCGGTGTTGGCCCGGCCGATGCCGACGGTGAGGGTGATGACGTGCTGCGCCCCGACCGTGTCGCCGAGCCGGCGCACCACGTCGTCCTCCAGTTCCTGCGCGACGTCCAGAGAGCCCAGGGCACGCTCGGTGGCGGCCAGGTTGGCCCTGATCACCAGCGTGTGCGCGTGGTCCGGCCCGAGGCGCCGCGCCAGCCTGGCCGCGGTGGACTCGGCGATGCGCCGGGAGCCCTCCAGGTCCCCGGCCAGGCGCCGGTCGACGCAGACGTTGGTCGCCGTGGTCAGCGAGTCGAGGTGCTCGTCGCCGTAGCGGGACTTGAAGTGGCGCAGGGTCTCCTCGGCGAGCTTGGCGCCCTCGGCGAGTTCGCCGTCCCGGCGGCGGCAGACCGCGAGCTCACGGGCGATGCGCAGGGTCAGCGGGTGCTTCTCACCCAGCGCGGACAGCGCCCGGCGGTAGACGTCCTCCTGGAATTCGCGCGCCTGGGGGTAGCGGCCCGCCTCCCTGGTGTCGATGCCCACGCAGTGCAGGGTGTTGAGCGTGAAGAAGCTGGCGTCGCCGAACAGCACGTCGCGCTGGCGGGCGGTCTCCTCGTCCAGCGTCAGCGCCTCCTTGAAGTGCCCGCACAGCCGCAGGTCCACGCCCCAGCTGTGAGCGCCTCTCAGCGTGGCCTGGTCCTCGGGCCCGAACAGTGAACGGGCCAGCTCGGTGGCCTCCTTGCCCAGGTCCCGGGCCTGCTGGAACCGTCCCTGGTACCGGTGGGCGTCGGACATCTCGCACAGGGAGTCGATGAGTTCCTCCGGCTCGACCTGCACCCGGCGGGAGACCTCCAGCGCCTTCTCGGTGAGCGGGATCGACTCGGCGATCTGACCCACCTGGCGCAGCAGGAACGCGACGCCCTTCGTCATGCGGATGACGTAGATGTCCTCTTCGCCGGAGGCGGCGAGCCAGGCGCTCCACGCCTGCCGGCCGAAGGCCGCCGCGCCCTCGTGGTCGCCCCAGTAGTAGAGGAACCACATGGTGTCGTAGACCAGGTCGCGCACGTACGGGTCGGTGCTGGTCACCGCCTGGGAGGCGAGCACATGGGGCAGCAGCGCCTGGTAGTCGCGCCACTCCTGGGAGGATCCGTAGGGCCCCCGGTTGGCCGCGGACAGCAGTTGGTGGGCGGCGTCGCGCATCCGCTCGCGTTCCTCCTCGCTCAGCTTGGCGAGGAGCACGGTCTGGAGCAGGCGGTGCATCTGCAGGGTGCCCGCACGCGGGTCCACCTTGATCAGGGAGAACTGGCTGAGGTCGCGGATCGCCCGGTTCAGTTTGATCGGCTCGCGCAGCATCGGGTCGATCTGCGGTGTGATGTTGACGCCCCGGCTGCTGCGCAGGATCGACCTGGGGATCGGTTCGGGGGCCATGCTGGCGCAGATGTCCAGCAGTTGGCGGGCTCCGGGATTGTTCTGCCTGATCCGCTCCAGGGAGATGTCCCAGGCGGCGGCCACGGAGACCGGGTAGTCGGGGCTCTGCTCGATCTCCAGGATCTCCGGGCTGCGCTGGGCGAGGAGTTCGAGGTATTCGTCGACCTCCATCCCGGTGACCCCGAGCCAGGCCCCCGACTGCTCCACGGCGAGCGGCAGGTCGCCGAGGGCCTCGGCCAGCCGGTCCGCGTCCTCGCGGGGCAGGTCCTTGGCTCGCTTCTGGAGCAGCTCGATGGACTCGTCGCGCTCGAAGACGTTCACGGGCAGGGAGGTGGCCACCCGCTCCCAGCCGCGGTTCCGTGAGGTGACGATGACCTTGCCGGGTCCGTTGTGCGGGAAGTAGCCGCGCACCGCTTCGATGTCCTCTGCGTTGTCGAAGACCAGCAGCCAGTTGTCGTAGGGCGTCCCGGTGCGCAGGGCCTCCAGTACGGCGGGGACGGCGGTGTTGGCGGCGGCGGCACCGAGGCTGTCCTGGCCGGCCGGTGCGACGCCCAGCTGGGAGGCGAGCGAGGAGAGCGCGGCCAGAATGAGGCTCTCGCGCTCGGCGGGGATCCAGCAGATGATCCGGTAGTCGCGCTGGTGGGTGTAGATGTACTCCAGCGCCAGCTGGGACTTGCCCACGCCCCCGAGTCCGTGCAGGGCGTTGGGCAGCACGGCGGCGGTGTCCTGGGCGGCGAGCTGCTCCTCCACGGCCCTCAGCAGCGCCTGGCGGCCGACGAACGATGTGTTGCGCATGGGCACGTTCACCAGTAGGGCCGGCGTTGCGGTCGTGGTGCGCTGCATGAGCGGCTCTGCCTCCGGGGTCTGTTGTGGGTCGGGGCCGACCGTCGGTGACGGCGCGGATTCTCCGGTCGGATCGGACACAGCCGGATCCGGGTTGACGTCCGCTGGGCCGATTGGGGGCGTTGCGCCCGGATTTTTCACCTGTGGGGGTGGCTGGGGGGACGCGCCGTTGTCCACCCGTTCCGCCGCTGCGGGCGGGTTCCTGGAGAGGTTCGGCTCGATGCGCCTGGCCCGGTCGGCGTAGGGCCCCGACAGGGCACGCATCACGGCGAGTTCGCTGCGGGCCCAGCCGCGCTCGGCGGGGTCGGGCAGCCTGGTGCGCAGCGGGTCGTGCAGGGCGGCCCGCAGGGCGACGCCCCGTTCCCCGGCGGCGGGCAGGTCGCCCACCAGGCTGACGGTGCGGGCGAGTTGGCTGCGCGTGGTGGTGGCGAGCAGGGCTTCCCGGACGCCCTCGGCGAACTCGGGGCGTCCCTCCCCCGCACCGTCCCAGTCGATCAGCCCGCCCATGAGGATCTCGGCCAGGTGGTCGGGACCGGCTTCCGGCACGACGCGCCGCCGCAGCTGCTCGACGAGGTCGAAGTCGAAGGGGACAGCGGCGAGTTGGGTGGCGAGACGGCGAGCGGAGGGGGTGGCGAGACTGAAGAAGCGCCGTACCGCGGCCGTTGCGGCCCGGGGCAGGCGCGGGGCGCGCAGGCCCGGGGCGGGCGCGCCCTTGCTGAGGGCGCCGGCCAGCACCACGGGCAGGGAACGCCGGACGCCCCGCCCGCCGGTGACCAGGTCGGACCAGGCCGCGAGGGAGGCGGGTTTCAGGGAGAGCACCGGGACGGCGACGGAGTCGTCGCCCGCCTCGGGCAGCGGGCGCATCGGGTCGGGGCCGCCGGGCGGCGCCCAGTGTCCGAGGCTGCCGTTGGGGGCGCCGAAACCCCCGGCCTCCAGGACGGCCGGGTAGGGGTAGAGCGAGGACCGGTGGCGCAGGTGGGGCGGGAGCAGGTGGACGAGGGCGGTGGGGCCGGCGTGGGCGAGGCGGCCGAGCAGGTCGTCGGCGGCGGTGGCGGCCCAGCCGTGGGCGAGCCCGTCCGTGACGACGAGGAAGATCCGGCTGCCCCGGCCGTCGAGCAGTTCGGCGGGATCGGCGACGGGCCGTCCGGTGGCCCAGCGCAGGGTGGCGGTCCCGGTGCGCGGCACGGTCGCCCGTAGCGTGCGCACGCCGCGGAAGGCACCGCTGTGCTCGGCGGCCCGGGCCAGGCGCGCGGCGCTCTCCTCCCAGATCCGCATCGTGGGCGCGTCGTCGAGCAGCAGCACCAGCTCGAAGGCGGAGACGCGGGAGGGGCGCAGGAACGGCATCCACAGCCCGTCGACGAGGCCTTGTTCGGCCGTGGTCTCCTCGTCCAGCTCCAGGCTGTCGCGGGACGGGATGCGGCGGGCCAGCTGGTGCAGGGCGCGCGCGAGCAGGGCCGTGAAGCGGCCGGGACCCGACGGGTCGGGTTCGGCGCGGGGCAGCAGTGGCGGTCCGAGGTGCAGGGTGAAGCGGCCTTCGGGGTGGGGTAAGACGCGGTCGTCGGCCGGGGTGGCCGGGCGGTCGCCGGGCAGGTCGGGCGCGGCGGGGGTGCGGAGCGCGGGCGGGGGCTGGGCGGGGACGTCCTCGCCTCCCTCGGGGCGGCCGGGGAGGTCCTCGTCGGCCGCCGGTGGCCGGGACGGTGGTGGGGCCTCGGGCTCCTGTGGGAGTGCGGCCCGCTCGGTGGGCACCTCCCGGCCCGCCGGGCCGGGACCGCCGTACCGGCTCCGGTGCGCGGCGAGCCACACGGCGTCGGCGAACTCCTGCCAGCGCGGCACGAACGGTTCGGGAGCGGCGGGGACCCGGTCTCCGCGCTCACTCGCGTGCGCGAGCGGCTCGGGGTACACCGAAGGAGGCGGCGGTCCCGATGCGGGATCCCCGTCGCCCGGTCCGGATGCGCGCTCCCGGGTCATCAGCGGCCCTTCGCGAGGTCGCGGAGCAGCAATTCGACGAGCTTACGCCCGTCACCGTCGGCCTGGAAACCACCCGCGGTCGTCATCTGGACAGCGTTGAGCAACTGGTCGAGGGAGTGGACGCCGCCCGCCTGGACCCGTTGAACGAACAGGTCGACGAGGTCTTCGGTGCCACGCGGCCTGAGCCCCAGGTGCCCTTCCACCATGGCCAGTAGTTGCTCCCGGGTGGGGGTGTGCATCTCCATCGGCAGGCAGCGGCGACGGAAGGCGGCGGGGAACTCGCGCTCCCCGTTGCTGGTGATCACCACGACCGGGAACTCCCGGCACTCGACACGCCCGTCGCGCACCACCGCCCGGCCTCCCGGATCGCTGGTGTGCACGCGCGCCGCGTCGGCGGCGTCGCGCACCAGCTCGGGAACCTCATAACTTCCATTCTCCAGAACGTGCAACAGGTCGTTGGGCAAGTCGATGTCGCTCTTGTCGAGTTCGTCGACGAGCAGCACCCGGGGCCGTTCGTAGGGCAGCAGGGCGGTACCCAGCGGTCCCAGTGTAATGAACTCGCCTATTACCGGCGCAAGTTGACGATCCTTTGACAAGGGCGGGGAGTTGACGCCCTGTTCGGCTTCGTCCTCGAACACCGGCTCCGCCCGGGCCGAGTCGCGCAGTCCCGCCTGCCAGGCGGCGATGGCCTGGGCGCGGCCCATGGCGTCGTGGACGTACAGGCCGTCGCGCAGGCTCGTACGGCTCACGATGTTCCATTCGAGTACCCGGCCGAGGCCGAGCTCACGCGAGATCAGGTAGGCGAGGGTCGACTTGCCGACGCCGGGCGGGCCGGTGATCAGCAGGGGGCGGCGCAGCAGCAGGGCCGCGTTGACCGTCTCGATCTGTTCCTCGTCGAGCTGGGGCGTGAGGCCGCCGGGGCCGAGGCGGCGCAGCGCCGCCTCGGCGTCGTCCGGTGGCGGGTCCTGCGCCGGGCCGCCGCGGAACCTCCGCCAGGGCGGTGGGTCCGGCAGCACGGGTGGGGCGTCCTGCGGGCGTCCGGTGGCGTGGAAGACCCGCCAGTCGTCCGCGGCCGTCCGTTCCTGTGCGCTCATGCCGAAGCCTCCTGGCTCAGCCGGCGAGATCGCCGGGGTCGCTGGTCTGCACGTCGACGACACGCGTGGGGTCGTCCCACAGGAAGCCGACGTTCCTGGCGAGGTACTGGACCGCGTCCTGCGCGCCGCTCTCGGCGTTCAGGCGCATGCGATGCATGACGGAAGGGAGTTGTACGGGCATCGTGACGGCCGCGAAGACCGCGGTCACCACCTCGCGCCTCTCCTCGATGAACACGCCTCTGCGGTCCCAGACGGCCAGCCCGATCCCCTCCGCGATCGCCGCTTTGAGTGCCTCCAGGGCGGACGCCCCGCTCGGCGCGTCCAACAGCACCGCCGTACTTCTTGTTTCCCCCGCGAGAGCGATCTGCCATGCGCGCAGCCGGCGGGCGTCCGCCTCCCGCCAGGCGTGCACCGTGATCCCGTGCTGCTTCAGCGCCGCCCAGCGCCGCTGCCATTGCTGCCGGACCACGGCATTGTCCGTACGCATGCGTTCGAGGCTGCGTAGATGCACTCCGTACCGCAGGCCGAGCGGAGTGGGCTCACCGTCGCCGATGGCGAACGTCAACCCGGCCACATCGTGGTTCATCAGATCGTACGGAAGGAGGAACTCTATGTACGCAGGCGGCTCCCGGAGTCCGCCCGCCTCCGGCTCGCGGGGAACCAGCCAGAGCTGGGTGCCGCGCCGCAGCGCCTTGTCGACCGCTCGGCCGAGGTCGTCCAGGGGGATGGTGTCCGGTTCGCCGGGGCGGGGGTCCCAGCGGCCGGGGGTGGCGTTCGTCCAGGTCCGCACGGTCACGTCGGAGCTGCCGTCCCGGGCCGGTTCGACGGCGACGACGAGGGTGCGGGGGATGTCGGGCGACCAGACCACCGCGGCGCGCCTGTCCCGGCGTCTCGCCACCTCGGCGGTCAGCCCGGCGCGCACGGCCCAGTCGTCGACCCAGGCGGTCAGGGTGTGGCGGTGGTCGAGGGTGCGGGCGAGGCGGGCCGCGTGGTCCAGGAGCAGGACGGCGGGCGGCAGGCCGTCCTCCTGCACGTTCCATTCGAGCAGGTGGGTGAAGAGCTGTTCGGGGGTGAGTCCGTCGGGCAGGTCGAGACCGGGCAGTTCCTCGGCCAGCCCGTCCCGTAAGCGTGCGGCGGGCAGGTCGCCGCGCCACAGGGCGACGCGAGCGCTCTTCTCGTCCTCCTTGGACAGCGGCCCGATCAGGACGGGCGCAGGAGTGATCAGCCGTTCGAGCTCGTCCCCGGCCGGGGCGCCTTCGAGGATGCGGACCACCCCGACCAGTACGTGCTCGCCGCCCGGGACGCTCAACGCGGCGGTCACCAGGCTCACCACGTCCTCGCGGAGCCGCACGCCGCGCAGGTCGACCGGCCGGCGGAGCTGGCCCGCGAGGAGACTGGCGAACTGCACCCGGCTCGGCGCGTCCTCGACGCAGCCCAGCTCGCAGAGGACCTCGGTGAGCTGTAACAGCAGCTCGAAATCCGCCTGCTGTCCGGAGTCGCCGGACGCGCCGGGCGCCGCACCTGTCTGCACCGACTTTCCCCCTGAGTCGGTTTCACCTGCCTGGACCGACCAGCGAAGCTAGCACGGCAACCCACGGTTCACCAGGGACGGTTGGGACCGGCATCACGGCCCCCGGCCGGATCGCGCCGGAGTGGCGCGAAGCCGGCCGGAGACCGCCCCGCGGGGTCACAGCCGCGGATCCACCGGCTCCGACTCCAGCGCCAGCACCCCGAACACCGCCTCGTGCACCCGCCACAGCGGCTCGCCCCCGGCCAGGCGGTCCAGGGCCTCCAGGCCGAGTGCGTACTCGCGGATCGCCAGGGAGCGCTTGTGGTTGAGGAAGCGGGAGCGCAGGCGGGCGAGGTTCTCCGGGCGGGTGTACTCGGGGCCGTAGATGATCCGCAGGTACTCCCGGCCGCGGCACTTGATGCCGGGCTGGACCAGGCGGCCCTGGCCGTCGCGGACGACCGCGCCGACCGGCTTGACGACCATGCCCTCGCCGCCGCGGCCGGTCATCTCCAGCCACCAGTCGACACCGGCCCGGACCGACTCGGGGTCGGCGGTGTCGACGTAGAGCCGGCGGGTGGTCTGCAGCAGGCCGCTGCCGTCGTGCTCGACGAGCCGGTCGATGAGGGCGAGCTGCTCGTCGTGCGGCAGGGCGGCCAGGCTGCGACCCTGGACCGCGAGGATCTGGAACGGCGCCAGGCGGACGCCGTCCAGGCCCTCGGTGGTCCAGCAGTAGCGGCGGTAGGCCGCGGTGAACGCGGCGGCGTCGGCGGCGCGTTCACCGGTGCGGGCCAGCAGGCCGGACACGTCCACGCCCCGCTCGGCGGCGCCCCGCAGTGCGTCCAGCGCCCCGGGGAAGACCGCGCCGGACGCGGCGCCCACGGCGGCGTACTGCGACCGCAGCAGCCCGGACGCCTTCAGCGACCAGGGCATCAGCTCGGCGTCCAGCAGCAGCCAGTCCGTCTCCAGTTCGTCCCACAGGCCCGCCTCGCCGATCGCCGTGCGCAGCCGGTCGAGGATCGCCTCGGTGAGCGTGTCGTCGTCGAGGAAGGGGCGGCCGGTGCGGGTGTAGAGGGAGCCGGTCGGCCCTCCCCCACTCCCGGCTGCGCCCGAGCGGGAGGTGCCCCCGACGCCGAAGCGCTTGCGCGCCGCTTCCGCGTCGCGGCACACCAGGGCCACCGCCCGCGAGCCCATGTGCTTCTCCTCGCACACGACCCGCGCGACGCCGTCCCGCTCGTACTGGGCGAAGGCCTCGGCCGGGTGCTCCAGGTAACCGTCGACGTGGCTCGTGGCCGTCGGGGCCATGGTCGGCGGCAGGTAGGGCAGCAGCCGCGGGTCGACCGCGAAGCGGCTCATGACCTCCAGGGCCGCCGCCGCGTTCTCCTCGCGGACCGAGACGCGCCCCTGGTACCGGGTCTCCACGACCCGCCGGCCGTGCACGTCCGCCAGGTCCAGCGGGCGGCCGTCGTGCCCGCCGGGCGCCTCGCTGCGCAGCGGCTTCAGCGGCTCGTACCAGACCCGCTCGGCCGGTACGTCGACCAGCTCGCGCTCCGGCCAGCGCAGCGCGGTGAGCTTGCCGCCGAAGACGGCGCCGGTGTCCAGGCAGATGGTGTTGTTGAGCCAGGTGGCCTCGGGGACGGGGGTGTGGCCGTAGACCACCGCCGCCCGGCCGCGGTACTCCTCCGCCCACGGGTAGCGCACCGGCAGGCCGAACTCGTCGGTCTCCCCGGTGGTGTCGCCGTACAGGGCGTGGCTGCGGACCCGGCCGGAGGTGCGGCCGTGGTACTTCTCGGGCAGCCCGGCGTGGCAGACGACGAGCCGGCCGCCGTCGAGGACGTAGTGGCTGACGAGCCCGTCGAGGAACTGCCGCACCTCGGCGACGAACTCCTCGCTCTGGCCCGCCATCTGCTCGATGGTCTCCGCGAGCCCGTGCGTGTGCTGGACGTTGCGGCCGCGCAGGTAGCGGCCGTACTTGTTCTCGTGGTTGCCGGGCACGCACAGCGCGTTGCCGGACTTCACCATGGACATCACGCGGCGCAGCACGCCGGGGCTGTCGGGGCCGCGGTCGACGAGGTCGCCGACGAAGACGGCCGTGCGGCCCTCCGGGTGGACGCCGTCGGTGTAGCCCAGCTTGCCGAGCAGGGCCTCCAGTTCGGCGGCGCAGCCGTGGATGTCGCCGATGATGTCGAACGGTCCGGTGAGGTGGGTGAGGTCGTTGAAGCGCTTCTCGGTGACGACCGTGGCACGCTCGACCTCCTCGACGCCGCGCAGGACGTGCACCTTGCGGAAGCCCTCGCGCTCCAGGTGCCTGAGGGAGCGGCGCAGTTCGCGGGTGTGGCGCTGGATGACCCGGCGGGGCATGTCGGCGCGGTCGCTGCGGGCCGCGTTGCGCTCGGCGCACACCTCCTCGGGCACGTCGAGCACGATGGCGATGGGCAGCACGTCGTACTGACGGGCCAGGTCGATCAGCTGGCGGCGGGCCTCGGACTGCACGCTGGTCGCGTCCACGACCGTGCGCCGACCGGCGGCCAGACGCTTGCCGGCGATGTAGTGCAGGACGTCGAAGGCGTCCTTGGTGGCGCTCTGGTCGTTCTCGTCGTCCGAGACGAGGCCGCGGCAGAAGTCGGAGGAGATGACCTCGGTCGGCTTGAAGTGCCTGCGGGCGAAAGTGGACTTGCCGGAGCCTGAGGCGCCGATCAGCACCACCAGGGACAGGTCGGTGACGGGCAGCACGCGCCCCTGCGTCTCGTCGGTCATGCCGCCTTCGCCTCCTTCGGGCCGGTCAGGGTGAACAGGGCCATCTGGGTGGGCGGTCCCACCTCGGGGTCGTCGGGTCCCACGGGCTCGTACGCGACCGTGTAGCCGTGGCGTTCGGCCACCGCCTGCGCCCAGGCCCGGAATTCGTCGCGGGTCCACTCGAAGCGGTGGTCGCCGTGCCGGACGTGGCCGGCCGGGAGGGTCTCCCAGCGCACGTTGTACTCGACGTTGGGGGTGGTCACGAGGACCGTGCGCGGCCGGGCCGCGCCGAACACGGCGTACTCCAGGGCGGGCAGCCGGGGCAGGTCGAGGTGCTCGATCACCTCGCTGAGCACGGCGGCGTCGTAGCCCTTGAGGCGGGTGTCGGTGTAGGTGAGCGAGCCTTGGAGGAGCGTGACGCGGGACGCCTGCCGCTCACCCATGCGGTCCAGCTTCAGCCGCCGGGAGGCGATGGTGAGGGCGCGCATCGACACGTCGACGCCGACGATCTCGGTGAACGCCGGGTCCTTGAGCAGCGTCTGCACCAACTGGCCCTGGCCGCAGCCCAGGTCGAGCACGCGGGAGGCCCCGGAGTTCCGCAGCGCGGTGACGATCGCCTCGCGGCGCTGCACGGCCAGCGGGGTGGGCTTCTCCTCCGTCTCGGTCTCCGCCTCGACGGCGTTGTCGATCGTCTCGACCTCGCTGTCGTCGGCCTCGGCGAGCCGTACGAGCTCCAGCCGCTCGGTCGCCTGGCGGGTCAGTGACCAGCGGCGCGCGAGGTAGCGGCTGGTGATCAGCTTCTGCTCCGGGTGGCCGGGCAGCCAGCCCTCACCGGCCCGCAGCAGCTTGTCGACCTCGTCGGGGGCGACCCAGTAGTGCTTGGCGTCGTCGAGGACGGGGAGCAGCACGTACAGGTGGCGCAGGGCCTCGGCGAGGGTGAGCGTGCCGGATTCGAGGACGAGACGCACGTACCGCGAGTCGCCCCAGCCGGGGAACTCGGTGTCCAGCGGCACCGGTTCCGCGGTGACCGTCCAGCCGAGCGGCTCGAAGAGCTTCGCGACAAGGGCCGGGCCGCCGCGGGCGGGCAGCGCGGGCACCTCGATCCGCAGCGGCCTGGCCTGACCAGGCAGCTCCGGACGGGCGTGGCAGACGCCCTTCATCGCGCTGGAGAAGACGTTGCCCAGCGCCACGGCGAGCAGGGAGGAGGCGGCGTAGGGGCGGTCGTTGACGTACTGGGCGAGCGCCGCGTCGGGAGCGCCGCCGCGGCCCTTGCCCTTGCCCTTCCTGACCAGGGCCACCGTGTCCACTTCCAGCAGCAGGGCCGCCGTGCAGCGCCGGGCGTCCGCCTCGGGGTAGAGGACGTGCGCGGTGCCGGAGGAGGTGGAGAACGCCTGCGCCTTGTCGGGATGCTTGTGCAGCAGGTAGCCGAGGTCGGTCGCGGGGCGCTCTGGGGTGCCGGTGGTACTGATCGTCAGGAACATGCGGAGGGCCTCTCCGGCCGGGTCGGATGTCTGCGGTGCCGTACGCGAAAGCCCCCAGGAGTGGTGATCCCGGGGGCCCGGCAGGACGACGCCCACAGCTTCGCACACCTGTGCCCACCAGCGCCTTCGTTTATCGGCGGCGGACGGGCCCGGCCGCTACGACAGCTGCGACTGCACCTGCGAGGAGATCAGCTCCAGGTGGTCCAGGTCGTCCAGGTCGAGCACCTGGAGGTAGATGCGGCGGGAGCCGATCGCGGCGTAGCGGCCGATCTTGTCGACGACCTCGGCCGGGGAGCCGGCCAGGCCGTTGAGCTTGAGCTCGTCGACCTCGCGGCCGATCGCGGCGGCCCGGCGGGCCACCTCCTGGTCGTCCCGCCCGACGCAGACGACGAGGGCGTTGGAGTAGGTCAGGTCGTCGCCCTTGCGGCCGGCCTCCTCGGCGGCGGCGCGCACCCGGGCGAACTGGCGCTCGCTGTCCTCGACGGAGGCGAAGGGCATGTTGAACTCGTCGGCGTACTGGGCGGCCAGCCGCGGGGTGCGGGTCGGGCCGTGGCCGCCGACGAGGACGGGGATCTTCGCCTGGGCCGGCTTGGGCAGCGCGGGCGAGTCCGTGAGGTCGTAGTAGGTGCCGTGGAAGTCGTAGGTCTTGCCGGCGGGCGTGGCCCACAGGCCCGTGACGATCTCCAGCTGCTCCTCGAGCCGGGCGAACTTCTCCTTGGGGAAGGGGATGCCGTAGGCCTTGTGCTCCTCCTCGAACCAGCCCGCGCCGAGGCCGAGTTCGACACGGCCGCCGGACATCTGGTCGACCTGCGCGACCTGGATGGCGAGGACGCCGGGCAGCCGGAAGGTGCCGGCGGTCATCAGTGTGCCGAGGCGGATGCGCTTGGTCTCGCGGGCGAGGCCGGCCAGGGTGATCCAGGCGTCGGTGGGGCCGGGCAGGCCGTCCACGTTGCCCATGCGCAGGTAGTGGTCGGAACGGAAGAAGGCGTCGAAGCCGAGGTCCTCGGTGGCCTTGGCGACGGCGAGCAGAGTGTCGTAGGTGGCCCCCTGCTGGGGCTCGGTGAAGATGCGAAGATCCATGCCTCCATCCTGCACGCCGGGGCGGCTGATCACGCGATCGGTCCCCCGTCCCACCGCGTCCCCGGTCGGGTGAAATTACGTCAATACCGCAGGACGCGCGGGACCGGGCCAGTGACCGCCCCCGGTGGTGATCGTTGGCTCGGGCGGAGCCGGAGCCCCCGGCTTCCGCACCGGCCGGTCACCGCCGGTGCGTCACCCGCGTCGGCCTCCCCGGGGGGCCAGGGGCCGAGGAGGCCGTCATGTCCGAAGAGACCGTGCCGCAGCAGGGCGGGACCGGGCAGCCGAAAGGGCTGTTGCAGCAGATGGAGGAGCTGATGGCGGCGTTGAACGCGGACCTGTCGGCGTTGGACGCGGACCTTCAGGCCTCGGGGGACGCGGGGCGGGAGGCGGTGGAGGAGGGCCGGGCCGGCTAGGCCTGGGCGGCTACGGAGGGGGTGCGTCCGGGATGGGGGGCCGTGTCCGGGACTGGGGGCGCGTCCGGGGAACGAGGGGCCATGTCTGGGACTGGGGGCGCAACCGGGAACGGCGGGCCGTGCCCAGGCCTGAGGCCGTCCCGAGGACTGGGGCCGCGTCTGGGACTGGGGGCCCAACCGGGAACGAGGGGCCGCGTCTGGGACTGGGGCCTCCCGGGGGCTGAGGCCGTCCCTGGGACTGGGGCCGTGTCCGGGTCTCGCCCTCCGGCCTCAGCCCGCCTCCCGCTCCGGGACCCCCTGTTCGCGGTCCGCGAGTCTGCGGAGCATCTCCAGGACGCGGTCGCGGGACTCGTCCGCCGCGTCGATGGCCTCCATGCACTGCCAGTACGTGCCCTCGTCGGCCGCGGCGCAGGCCAGGGCGACCAGGGCGATGCCGACCTCGCCGAGGAGGCCGCCGAGGTACATCAAGGTGTGGCGGGCGTCGCCCAGCTCCGTGAGCTGGCCCGCCCGCAGCTCGCCCGGGGCCAGTTCGGGCGCGTCCAGGACGCCGCAGCCGCGCCCCGCCAGCTCCGTCAACCCCAGGGCCTCACCGCGCAGTTCGGGCGGTCCGGCGACCGCGAGGCGGCTCCCTATCGCCTGCGCGAGCGCCTGCGCCTGCCACACCTCGGCCATGACCTCCCCCGCCTCGCCGCCCGCGGCCAGGGACCGCCTGCTCGTCACGATGAGCCGCACCGCGTCCATGCGCTGCCCCCGTCTGTCCGACGCGCCCCGCGCGTCCGTCTGCCCGAACTCCCTTGTTCACTACCCAGAGTGAAGGCCCGTGAGACCAAAAGCCAGAGGAAGACGGAAATTAACGGACAACAATTCGGATTCGGGCCGCCTTTTGGTTACGTAGCGTACAAGCGGACTGCGCCACTCCCCCGCCGGGCCGGACCGCACTAGGGCAGCGGGAACCGGCGTTCGTTGCGGTCGATCTTGGCGTCCAGGGCCGCCAGCGGGTCGATGCCGAGCACCTCGCACAGCTGGAGCAGGTACGCGAGCACGTCGGCGACCTCGTCGGTGACGCGGTGCGCGGTGTCCGGGTCGGCCATCACGCCCGCCGACTCCTCGGGCGTCAACCACTGGAAGATCTCGACCAGTTCGGACGCCTCCACGCTGAGCGCGGCGACCAGGTTCTTGGGGGTGTGGTACCGCTGCCAGTCGCGCGCGGCGGCGAAATCGGCCAGCCGGCGTTGCAGGGTGGCCACGTCCAGGGGATCAGTCACGGTCCAGGTGTACCACCGTGACACCCTCGGCCCCGGCGGCCCAGGAGGCGTCGCTGACCGCGCCGACCAGGCGGATGTGCCCCCGTTCGCCCATCGCGGCCGCGAGGCCCAGCAGTTCCCGCCGTTGCCGTAGGTCCATCGCGCGGTCGAGTCCGTCGGCCAGGACGGTGAGCGTCTGCAGCGCGGCGGGCACCTCGCCTGCCGGGTCGACCTCCAGGACACCGGGACCGGTGAGCAGCACCAAGGACAGGGCCAGGTAACGGAGTTCGCCGTCGCCGAGCCGGACCAGGTCCGTACGGACGCCGTCGCCGCGGTCGAGCGCGGCCCGGACGGCGCCGACGCCGTCCGGCAGGGCGGGGCCGTCGGCGAGCGGCCGGGCAGCACCGCCCGCGCCGCCCCGTCCGGTGCGCACCCGTCCCGCCCGTTCCGCGGGCCCGCCCTGCCTCGCCTGCCCCACGACCAGGTCCTGCCCCACCCGTTCCGCGAGCACGTCCGCCACCGGCCCGGCGCATCCCGCGCGCACCGCCGCCACGAACCGCGCGTGCCGCCGCCCGCACTCGGCGCGGGTGCGCCACAGCACCTCGGCCAGGTTCGCGCAGTCGCCGAGCAGACGGCCCGGGCCCGCCGGTACGGGGACGCGCATCCGGCCGGGTTCGGGGTCGCAGACGAAGACGGAGCGCAGGGCGACGACCATCTGCTCGGCGGCGGCCAGCACCCTGCGCTGCCCGGGGGTCCGGCCCGCGACGCGCAGCGGCAGCAGGGCGGTGCCGAGCCGGTCGTCGGGGAGCGGGCCGCGGGTCACCGGAGTCGGACCGCCCGTGTGCCAGGCGGCCTGGACGGCGCGTTTGCCCGGGTCGCGCAGGGCGGTCTCCAGCAGGACGAGATTGCCGGAGGTGAGCCGCTCGCCCACGATGCGGGGCTCGGGTTCGGCCTGCACGGCGAGGTCGAGCCGGACGGGACCGGCCGGGCCGTCGGCCGTGCAGCCGATGCGGAAGCCCCGGCGGTTCTGGGCGTCGGGCCGGGCCCGTTCCGGGACGCAGACGACGGGGTCCGGGAACGCCTCGCCGAGCACGGCCCCGCCTCCGAGCCGGGCCAGCGCCTCGTAGGCCCGCAGCGCGCTGGACTTGCCGGAGCCGCTGGGGCCGGCCAGGAGGGTGAGCCGCCCGAGCGGGAGCACGGTCCGGCGGTGCCCGGCGAAGGCGGACAGGCGCAGTTCGGTGATGCGGGGGCGGTCGGGATGCACGGGGGCGGGGGCCGGAACCGAAGTGAGCGGGGCGGCCGGAGCGGGGACGGGGCGGGTGGACGGGCGGGAGGGTGTGGCGGGGTCGGGGGGCGGCGTCATAAGCGGACCGTAGGGGTCCGCGGGCGGGACGAACCGTTCCGCCCCCGCGGCGTTCCTACGATCGGGCGACCTCGGGGCGGCGGGGCCCCCACCGCCTCACGCCCCTGGCACCCCGACCCCCTCCATCAGCCCGGTGACCTCGGTCCCGGCCGGTGTCAGCAGGAACACGTTCCGGTCCACCCGGTGCATCCCGCTCGCCAGACCGAAGACGACCCCCGTGCTGAAGTCCAGGACCCGCTTGGCGACCTCGGTCTCCGCGCCGGTCAGGTCGAGCAGCACCGGCACGCCCGCCATCAGGGTCTCCGCGACGTCCCGGGCGTCGGCGAAGACGTTCACGCGCAGCACGACGAAACGGCGCCGCGCCTCGGTCTCGGCCTCAGGTATGGAGCGGTGGCCGACGGAGGAGGGCCAGGCGTCCCGGCCCCGCAGCGGCACGACCTGGGCGAGCCCCTCCCACTGTTCGTCGGTGACATCGTGGCTGTTCACCGGCATGCTCCGTCCTGGCTCGCACTGGCTGTCTGCATCGGGCAATTCTTGCGCAGAGTCACCCGTTCGGCCCAACTGCGACACGCTCCGCGATGTCAGTGCACCTCACAACGGCCGGATGTCGGCTGCGCGACGGGCTGCGACTCCCGATGACCAGGCGGCGTGATCGTGGCGTGACGGGCGATTCGTACCGTCGGTGCACGACCACGACCACGACCACGATCCCGAGCGCCGGCCTGCTGTGCACCAAGGGCGCGGCGGCGGACACGCTGTCCGCGCCGGGGTGGCTGACCACCGCGCTGATGCGCGGCCGGCCAAGGGATGGAGCGCGTCAAGGCGGGTGCCGAGCTGATCGTGGTGGACCCGTGCCGCACCACCACCGCCGCCAAGGCCGACCTGTTCCTCCAGATCCGGCCGGGTACCGACCTGGCGCTGCCGAACGGCCTGCTGGGAACCGGCCCGGGAATCCAGGACGGATCCGGGCGCGCTCCCGCCGTTTTCTACACCGTCGTAGAATCGGCTCGGGAACACGGGCACGACGACGAGCGTTGTGCCGGGTACAGACCAGACATGAGGAGCGCGTCCTTGTCCGCCAGACCGACGGACCCCCCGGGGCACAGTCCCGGACCATCCCGCCACGGCATCACTGATCGCGGCACACGGCGGGGTGGTGTTCGATGAGTGCCGCACAGGCCCTGCTGGGCCTGCTCGCCGTGTTCCTGCTGACCGCCGGCACCGGCTATTTCGTCGCCCAGGAGTTCGCCTACGTCTCCGCGGACCGGCTCACCCTCGCGCGCGAGGCCGAGGCCGGTGACCGCCGGGCCGCCCGTGCGCTGAAGGTGCTGGAGCGGCTGTCGTTCATGCTCTCGGGCGCGCAGCTCGGCATCACCGTCACCGGGCTGGTCGTCGGTTTCATCGCCGAACCGTCGGTGTCCGCCCTGCTCAAGCCGGCCCTGTCCGGGCTCGGCCTGCCCGGCGCGGCCGTGAGCGGCGTCTCCGTGGTGCTCGCCTTCGTGCTGGCCACGGTCGTGCAGATGGTGCTGGGCGAGCTGGCCCCGAAGAACCTCGCCATCGCCGTGCCCGAGCGGCTGGCGAAGGCGCTGGCCCCGTCGACGCTGGCGTATCTGAAGGTCGTCGGGCCCGTCGTGCACGTCTTCGACGGCGCGGCGAACAGGCTGCTGCGCAAGGTGGGCATCGAGCCGGTCGAGGAGCTGCACCACGGCGCCACGCTGGAGGAGCTGGGCCATCTCATCGGCGAGTCCCACGAGCAGGGCGAGCTGCCGAAGGACACCGCGGCGCTGCTCGACCACGCGCTGGAGTTCTCCGAGCGGACCCTGGACGAGGTGATGGTGCCGCGCGCCGACGCCGTCTTCGTCCGCAAGGACGCCGGCGCCGACGAGGCGGTCGGCCTGATCGCGCGGCACGGCCACTCCAACTACCCGGTGCTCGGCGACCACCCGGACGACATCGCGGGCGTGCTGGGCGTGCGCGAGCTGATGGCACTGCCCGCGGCCCGGCTCGCCGGCGCCCGGGCGGGCGAGGTGGCCCGGCGTCCGCTGCTGCTGCCGGACACACTGGCGCTGCCCGACGCGGTGGCGCGGATGCGCGAGCAGGACGACGAGTTCGCGGTCGTCCTGGACGAGCACGGCGGCGTGGCGGGCCTCGTCACGTACGAGGACATCGCCGAGGAACTGGTCGGTGACATCGCCGACGAGTCCGACAAGGTCACGCTCCTGGCCGTCGCGGTCGGCGACGGCTGGCTGGTGGACGCCGGGCGCCGTCTGGACGAGGTGGCCGAGGCGACCGGTGTCCGGCTGCCGGAGGACGACGACTACGACACCGTGGCCGGCCTGGTCGTGGACCGGCTCGGCCGCTTCCCGACGGTCGGCGACCGGGTCACGGTCGGGCTGCCCGAGGGCGGCCGTGCCGTGATCGAGGTGCGGACGCTGGACCGGCACGTGGCCGACCGCGTCCGGATCAGCGTGCTCGCGGACGCCGAGGAAGCCGAGGAGATGGCGTGAGTTTCCCGATGGCGGTCTTCGTGACCGTGCTGCTGCTGATCGGCAGCGGTTTCTTCGTGGCGGCCGAGTTCGCCCTGGTCGCCGCCAAGCGGCACCGCGTGGAGAAGGCGGCGGCCGAGGGCCGGCGCGGGGCCGGGGCGGCCCTGGCCGGCATGCGCGAGCTGTCGCTGATGCTGGCCGGTGCCCAGCTGGGCATCACGGTGTGCACGCTGGGTCTGGGCTCGGTGTCCAAGCCGGCCATCTCGCACGAGCTCGACCCGCTGCTGCACACCCTGGGCCTGCCCAGCGCCGTCAGCTACGGCGTCGCCTTCGCCGTGGCGATGGTCGTGGTGGTGTTCCTGCACATGGTGGTCGGCGAGATGGCCCCGAAGTCCTGGGCGATCGCTCATCCCGAGCGGTCGGCGATGCTGCTCTCCCCGCCCTTCCGGGCCGTGGTGCGGGCCGTGCGCCCGCTGATCCGGCTGCTCAACCGGCTCAGCAACGGCCTGGTGCGGCTGTGCCGGGTGGCGCCGCGCGACGAGCTGGCCTCCGTGCACAACCGGGAGCAGCTGACGCACCTGGTGGAGGAGTCCGAGCGGCTCGGCCTGATCAGCGCGGCCGACTCGGAGCTGCTGACCCGCTCGCTGACCGAGCCGGAGACGCCGGTGGCGGCGCTGCGGATCCCGGCCGCCGACATCACCTGGGTCGAGGGCGGCGCGGACGTCGACGCCCTGCTGCGGCTGGCGGCCGCGCACGACCGCACCCGGCTGCTGGTCCGGGAGAACGGCGTCGTCCTCGGGTCCGTGCATGCCCGGGACGCCCTGGTCGCCCGGGCCCGGGGGCGTGCCACGACCGCGCGGGATCTGGCCCGGCCGGTGCCCGAGCTG
Organism: Streptomyces sp. NPDC085932; assembly: GCF_044540525.1. Taxonomy (NCBI): domain Bacteria; kingdom Bacillati; phylum Actinomycetota; class Actinomycetes; order Kitasatosporales; family Streptomycetaceae; genus Streptomyces; species Streptomyces sp. NPDC085932. Next base: position 159,068 of record NZ_JBITSJ010000001.1, on the reverse strand, counting down.
ACGGAGGACACGACGGTCGCCGACGCGATCGAGGTCCTGCGCCGCCGCCGCTCGTCCCTGGCCGTGGTCCGCGACGGCTCGGGCCGGCTCTCCGGCCTGGTCACGCTGGACGACCTGCTGGCCCGCCTGATGCAACCGGCCGCTGCGGCCTGACGGAGCCGCGGCCCGGACCTCCCGCACATCTGCACACCGCGCGCCCAGGGGCGGCGGGCCGCCCGGGCCCGCCGCCCCCGTGCCGTCGCCGCACGGGGACTTGGCGCCGAAGTGTCCGCTTCCGCGCGCGGGGCGCAACACTCGCGGCGTGCCGCCGGGCGACGGGCCCTGTGAAGGAATGTCCCTGTTCGGTGACCCGCCGGTCACAGCGGTGAAGACGTCCGCCGGAATGCGCCGCGCACGGTCGGCGGGCGGCTGGCCCTCTTCCGCGGGGAGTGCTTTGATCCTGCGCACGGCGCAGCCGCCGGGGCGTCGTCCCGGTTTTCGGGGAATTCTCGAGAACCGCGGCGCCCGTCGGCACTCCCCGCCATTGCGAGACATTCACGCGAAGGGAAACACCCCCATGAACCTCACTCCTCGGGTCGACGTCGCCGAGCTGTCCGACGCGGACCTGGAGCAGATCTCCGGCGGCAACGCGGGCGTCGGCGCCTCCGCGGGCCTGGTGGGCGGCCTCTCCGCCGGGCTGGTCGGGCCGCTGACCGGTGAACTCTGCGCCACGGTGCAGGGTGCCCTGTCGGTGGACGGTGCCGCGCTGGGCGGTCACGCGGGCGTGCGGACGACCTCGCTCTGACGAGCACCGAGGAAAGGCCCCGGGAGACGATTCCCGGGGCCTTTCCCCGTGCCGGTGCAGATTCCCGCTGTGGTCACACACGTGGGGAATGCGCGGAGTACGTGACGGATGCATGGACACCGCGGGGGTGGGTAACGCGGTGCGGGGCGGTGACGCAGACTTACTCGGAGCCGTGAGAAACCGGCTGTGAAATCGACAGGAAGACCGCTGTGAAAACGGACGCGACCCGAACCGCCGAACTGCCCATCTACGAGAGCCTCATACGCGAACGCGGTGATGTCGTCGAAGAGGCCCGCGTGGTGGCGGAGAAGACCCAGCAGCAGATGAGCCAGGCGCTGGCCGGACACGCCGCGCCCCCCGCCGAGGCCGGGGAGCACTGACCCGGAGCCGCCGGGCTCACCCGTCGAGCGGGTCGTGCCCCCAGTTCATCAGGGAGTACCGCCACCGTGTGTCCCGCACGTCCCCGGAGGGCCGCTGGGCGAGGTGGCGGCGGACGTAGCCGACGACCTTGCGCATGTGCCGGTAGTCGTCGTCCGTGAGGTCGCCCTTCCTGGCCCGCAGGATCGTCACGATGCGGCGGCCGGAGGCGTGCCCGGTGGACTCGCCCCCGTCCTGGTGCTGGCCGGCGTCGCGGGAGTCGTCCGACTCCAGCCACTTCTCCAGTACGGCCGGTGTCATGTTCACCAGCTCGTGGAAGTCGTTCCAGGTCTCCTCGCGCTCCTCGCCGTCCACGCCGCCTCACTTCTTCTTCTTGAGCGCCGACGGCTTGTGCACCGCGTTGCGTCCCGACTTGTCGCTGCGCACCTCGTACTGCGGTTCGTCCTTCGAGGCGTCGACCGTGCGGCCGGCCGCCTTCGTCCGCTCGGTGATCTCCCGCTCCACGGTGCCCTCGGTGCGGCTGCCGTGACTGCTCCAGGTGACCTTGTCGCCCTTCTTCGGCTTCCCGCCCTCGCTGCGGTGCTTCGCCATGCCGGTGCTCCCTCGCGCAGAGTGTGCTGTCCCTCCAGCCTGCGGGCTCCGCGTTCACCGCGCAGCCCGGCGGGTGCCACCCGCGGGGAAGGTCAGGGCTCCTTCCACACCAGCACGGTCAGTACGGCGCTCGCGACGGTGACCGGGACGGCGGCCTGGTTCAGCAGCCGCACCCGCATGCCACGGCCCGACGCCAGCCGCTTCGTGACGGGCAGGACGACGAACGTGCCGCCGCCGGTCCCGGCGACCTCGTGGATCGGATGGTCGGCGCGCAGCTCCTCGCCCTGGTACTCCGACATCCGCGCCTGTACGACCGCGCCCGCCGGCAGACCGTCGATGTGCACGCTGAAGGTCCCGCTGAACCGGGCCGGGCCGCGCGCGAAGACGCTGCCGCCGGTGGCGTGGTCGCCGGTCTCGTCGGTCCACTCCGCGGCGAACTCGACCGAGTCCCAGGCACCGGGCGCGAGCCGGTACGGCCCGGCGATACCGAGGTTGACGTACTGGGGCATGTCCTCTCCTTCCCACAGGCCCGCCGGGAGGGCCAGGGCGTCGGCGACGTCGCGGCGGAAGTCGGCCATGTCGAACCCGCGCGGGTCGACCTTCCAGTCGCTCCATTCCAGGTGGCCTATCGCGCTCTTGTGGCCCCAGCCGTGCGCGCGGCAGACCGCGGCGGTGGCCTTGACCATGGCGAGGTACTGCGCCGGGGGCCACGGGTCCCTGCCGTCGCCCCGGTTCTCGCACTCCCAGCCGTAGAAACGGGCGTTGCCGTCGACCGCGCCGCCCGAGCCGTCGTGCTCGTGCGTCGGGGGCGGGTACGTGCCGTACGACTCGCCGATGACGGCGTTCAGGACGTCGCCGTCGCCGCCACCGGCGTGGTTGGCCCGGCCGTTGCCGGTCAGGTGGACCACCCCGTCCTTGGTGATGCAGCCGGTGGCGAGCGGACCGGGGAGGGCACTGTGGCCGTGGTAGATGAGGCCGACGACGTCCGTGCCCGCTCCGGTCACGGTGTGGTGGACCATCACGCCGTGCACGGGGCCCCAAGGCCCCACGTGGTTGCGGTTGTTGGTGCGCCAGCCGGCGACCTCGCGCACGGAGCAGCCCTCGGCGCGCAGCGCGGCGACGAGCCGGTCGGCGGTGAGCGGTGTGGCCATGGTTCGGTCCTCCGTTTCGGCGCGCGAGGCGGATCGTCCGGGGCGGAGCTCCCGAGGCGGAGCGTGGGGGGCGTGGGGGGTGGAGTGTGCAGGGCGGGGCGTGGGGGCGGGTTTGCCGGGCATGGCTCGGGGGTGACGCGTGTGGAGCGGGGCGTGCCGTGGAGCGTGCGAGGCGGTCGCGCGGGGTGGGGGCGCACGGCGCGGATCGTCGCGCCGGAAGGGCCGCGTGAACGCGCCGGGCCCTCACCATTCTCGCGCCGTGCGCGCCGTCACTCACCTCGCCGTACGCCCCTTACGTGAATTCGGCGGGAATACGACCCTGCGGGACCGGCGCGGAGGAGGCCCGGCAGCGACCGGCACCCCCGAGGCCGGTACGCTGCCGGGACCCGGCGCGGAACAGCTCGCGCCCCCGCTCACCGCGCTCCCCGCGCCCGAACCGCCCTCGGAAGCCCGCCAGATGCGATCGCTGTGGCCGACCGGCCCCGCCTCCCCGGCCTCCGGTGTGCTGCGCGGACTGCGTGCCGGGTTCCTCGCGGTCCTGTGCGTGCTGTTGCCGGCGGCCTGTCACGTCCTGGAGCGGTGCCACGCGCCGCGGTGGACCGTCGCGGCGGCGGTCGCCGCCGTGGCGCTGCCCGGCTGCCTGTTCCTGACGCGCCGCCGGTTGTCGGACGCGCAGGTGCTGGGCGTCCTGCTGGCCGCCCAGGCTGCCGCGCACGCCGCGTACGCGCCGGGTGTCTGCCGGGCGGCCGGGCACGTCACGCCCCCGGCGGGTGTGCTGCTGGCCGGCCACCTGATCGCCGCCGTCGTCGCGGCCCGCCTGCTCGGCCTCACGGAGCGGCTGCTGCGGCAGAGCAGACCGCTGCTCACCGCCGTACGCCGGCTGCTGCTCTTCGTCTGGCCGCTGCTCGGCCGTGTCCACGGCGCGGGTCCGCGGGGCACCGTCCGGGAAAGCGCCTCGCCCCTGAGGCCGGCGCTCCTGGAGCGGCTGCACGAAGGACGGGCGCCGCCGCGCCCCGGGGTCGCCTCCGCCCTGTCCTTCTCCGGCTGACGCCCGGCACCGCACCTCCGCGCCCCCAGGCGCCTTCCCCGCGGGCCCGGTGACGCCGGAGCGTCCCGACTTCCCGCGTGGAAGGAACCATGAGCAAGTTCAAGAAGCACCTCTCCGTCGCCGCCGTGCTCGTCGCCGGGTTCGCCGCCGCCCTGGCCTCGTTCCTGCTGCTCTCCCCGGACGACCGCGGCGGCGGCCCGGACGTGCGGCCCGCCGCCGAGGCACTGCCGGTACGCGCCGACAGCCACCGGCTGACCACGCCCGGGAACAGCGAACTGACGATCGTGGAGTTCCTCGACTTCGAGTGCGAGGGGTGCGGCGCGATGTACCCGGTCGTGGAACGGCTGCGCGAGGAGTACGGCGACCGGGTCACCTTCGTCGCGCGCTACTTCCCCATGCCCGGGCACCGCAACGGCGAACTCGCCGCCCGCACCGCCGAGGCCGCGGCCCGGCAGGGCAGGTTCGAGGAGATGTACGTCAAGCTCTTCACCACCCAGCGCGAGTGGGGCGAGTCCCAGGACTGGAAGCAGGACGTCTTCCGCGGCTACGCCCGGGAACTGGGCCTGGACATGGCGAAGTTCGACGCCGCCCTCGCCGACCCCGAGGTGGCCGGACGCGTCCAGGACGACCAGCGCGACGGACTGGGCCTGGGTGTCCAGGGCACCCCGACGTTCTTCGTCGACGGGGAGATGATCCGGGTCCCCGCCTCCTACGAGGAGTTCGAGGCCCTCATCGAGGACCGGCTGGCCGACTGACGCCCCCACCCCCGGAGGCGGGCCCGTCTCAGGGGACGCGGAAGCCGCGGAAGGTCACCCGCTTGCGGGTGGTGAGGCCGAGGCGCTCGTACAGGGCGAGCGCACCGGTGTTCGCCTCGGCCACGTGCAGGAAGGGACGTTCGCCGCGGGCCGTGACGCGCGCGGCGACCGCGGTGATCAGCCGGGCGGCGTGGCCGCGCCCGCGTGCCTCGGGGGCGGTGCAGACGGCACTGATCTCGGTCCAGCCCGGTGGCCGCAGCCGCTCCCCGGCCATCGCCACCAGCGCGCCGTGCTCACGGATGCCGAGGTACGTGCCGAGCTCCGGGGTCCGCTGCCGGAACGGCCCCGGCTGGGTCCGCGCGACCAGGTCGAGCATCTCGGGCACGTCGTGCGGCCCCAGTTCGACGACGGCGGGCCCGGCCTCCTCCGGCTCGGTCGGGGCATCGCCGGACCACACCATCTGGCGGCCCTCCATGCGGAAGACGGGCTCCCAGTCCGGCGGCGGCGTGGCCGGAGCGCTGAACAGGTCGGCGAGCTCGCCCGGACCGAGCAGTTTCGCCAGGTCGTTCCACTCGGCCGCGTCCGGGTCGGCGGAGACCGCGGAGAACGACGCGACCTCCGGCAGGAAGCTCACGGCCCGGCCGAGCCGGCGGGCGAGATGCGCGTGCCGGCCGCCGAGGGACCCGCCCACCGGGTCGTCGAGGGCCGGGACGTCGCGGTCCGTCATGGTGCTGCACCTCCACCTGTCACCACGCACTCCGAGCGGTGCGCCAGGGAAATCGTGTCAGGCGCGGTGGCGGGGATGCGCCCGGCCCGATGAACGTACGTTCGCACACTCCACCGATAACGTTCCCCGCACGCCGCCGGACCACTTCGCGAACGACCCGCGCACGAACCTGGAACACATGGAGGCCGGCGATCTGCACATCGCCGACGGCCCGGAGATCGCCCACCGGCAGCAGCGGGCCGTCCGCCTGACCGGCCGCTACCAGGCCCGTCTACGCCGAGGACACCGAGGCGGCCCAGCCGGTGCCGGCCGAACTGCTCGGCTCCCTCACGGCCGGGCGCACGTCCGCCCGCCGCTGTACGTCGGCCACGGCAGCAACATCACCATCGGCGCAAGGACCTTCGTCAACTTCAACCTCGCCGCCCTGGTTGTCGCCGCCATCACGATCGGCGAAGACTGCCGGATCGGACCGAACGTCCAGTTGCTCACCCCCCTGAAACCGGGGCCCCGTCGCGACAAGCCGCAATCCCGCCCGTGTGGTGCGCAGCCTGTAGGCCTGACGCCATGGCCACCGGACACACCGGCCCGGGGCGCCGCACCCGCATCCCGACGCCCGGCTCGGCACCCGGACCGGGCCCGCGAGGCCGTGGCCGTCCTCGTGGATGCGCCGCAGCCGCGTTCACTTGGGGAGGCACTCCGACCCCGACACCGCACGCCGGCTCGACGCGCAGATCGAGGGTCTGACCCTGCACCAGCGGTCAGGCCGGTTGCTGCTCGGATTCCGAGCGCACTGTCAATGCGGGGAAAACCTGAACCCCCGTCAGCCATGCGGCAACGGCGGTGGTCGCCACCGACGCTGTGCCGGCAGCGCCGACGAGGAATCCCGCATGGCACGAAGCCGAACCGCCCTTGACGCTGGGCGGGCCCCCTGAGGAAGATTCTTTGCGTTGTTGCACGGCTTCCGGCGGCTCCTCACTCAGGGGAGGAACCACGGAGCCGGCCCCAGAGGGCGTCGGGGAGTGTGTGGGCTCCCCGCACGACTCAGCCGGAATGGTAGGAGCCAAGGTCGGCATGTGGTGGTCGCTGGCCGTCAGCTACGCAGCGGTCGTGCCCCGTGCCAGCCGCCTCGTCGTCTCACCTGACGTCCGCACGACCTCTCTCCGGAACCACCGTCCCGGAGATATGGCGAACCGTCGCAGAAGCCCGACTACCGGTGAATCCAGTTGCTGCCCCTGCCGCTTGGCCGCTCCCGAATGCCCTGCGTAGACGCCACCATGATGGTTCCTTCAGTGATGACGTTCCATCCGGACGGGGCAAGCGTCGCACGGAAGCGGCAGATCAGAGGCCCTTCGCGGCAGGCTCGAGAATCGCCACGCACTCCACGTGATGCGTCATCGGGAACAGATCGAACGCCCGCAGCGTCCGCACCCGGTACCCGCCGTCCCGGAAGTACGCCAGGTCCCGCGCCAGCGCGGCCGGGTCACAGGCCACGTACGCGATCCGGCGGGCCCCGAGCGACGACAGGTGCTGGACCGTCTTGCGGCCGGCGCCCGCCCGCGGCGGGTCCAGGACGATCAGGTCGACCTCGCTGATGCCCGTGCGCGGCAGCACGCTCTCGACCTTGCCCTGCTCGATCCGCACCCGCTCGAACTCGGCGAGGTTGTGCCGGGCGTCCTCCACCGCGCGCTTGCCGGACTCGATGCCGAGCACCGCGCCCTGGTCGCCGACCCGGTCGGCGAGGGCACCGGCGAAGAGGCCGACGCCGCAGTACAGGTCGAGTGCCATGTCGCCCTTGCGCGGCAGCAGGCCCTGCATGACCGCCTTCACCAGGGTGTCCGCCGCCATCGGGTGGACCTGCCAGAACCCGCCGTTGGCCACGCGGTGGGTCCGGCCGTCCGCCCGCTCGCGGACGAACGGGCGGCCGTGGACGCGGTGGACGCCGCCGGAGCGCTCGTCGACGCGCAGGACGGACACCGGGCGGTCCAGCTCGACCAGGGGCAGGCGCGCGCCCGGCTTCGGCGTGAGGATCACCTGCCGGTCCTGCGAGCCGGTCGCCGCGATCGCCTCGACGGAGTCCATGCCGGTCCAGTCGCGCTTCTCGATGCCCAGTTCGCTGACGCCGTCCGCGGCGATCATGCAGTGGTCGATCGGCTCGACCTCGTGCGACCGGTGGCGGCGCAGACCGGCGCGGCCGTCGGCCGTGACGGCGTACTGGACCCGCGTGCGCCAGGACGGGACCTGGCCCGCGGGCACCTTGTCGCCCTCGGCGGGCACCACCGTGCCGTCCCAGCCGGCCTCCTCCGGGGTGAGTCCGGCGAGCCGCTGGAGCTGCTCGGCGATCACGTCGGCCTTCAGCCGCCGCTGCGCTCCGGGCTTGGCGTGCTGCCAGTCGCAGCCGCCGCAGCGTCCCGGCCCGGCGTACGGGCAGGGCTCGTCGATGCGGTCCTTGGAGGCGTCGAGCACGCGCACGGCGTCGGCCCGCAGGAAGCGCGCGCCCTCCTCGCCCTCGGTCACCCGGGCCACGACCCGCTCACCGGGCAGGGTGTGCCGTACGAACAGCACCTGGCCCTCGGACGTACGGGCGATGCAGTGGCCGCCGTGGGCGACGGGGCCGACCTCGACCTCGTACTCCTCCCCCACCAGCGACTTCCTCGGTTCTGCCTGCATGGCGGGGTGACTCCAAAACGCGTGAGGGGAAAGGCGGGGCGAACGGCCGCAGCGAAACGGCCGGACAACAGCCCACCAGTCTACGTGGCTGCCGCCCGGCCGTTTCACACGAGCCGTCGTCTCAGGACGTGTGGTCGGTGTTCTCCTTCGAGCGCACCTGGGCGGGACCGCGCCGCACCGATCCGGGCGCGTTCCACTCCTGCTGCCTGCGGGCCCGCCGCTTGGCCGCCTCGGAGGACTGCAGCTGGTACGGCACGGAGGTCACCATGATCCCCGGCGTGAACAGCAGCCGGCCCTTCAGCCGCAGGGCGCTCTGGTTGTGCAGCAGGTGCTCGTACCAGTGGCCGACGACGTACTCGGGGATGATGACGGAGACCGCGTCGCGCGGCGACTCCTTGCGCAGGCTCTTGACGTACTCGATGATCGGCCGCGTGATCTCGCGGTAGGGCGAGTCGAGGACCTTCAGCGGTACGTCGATGCCACGCCGGTTCCACTCCTCCTGGAGCGCTTTGGTCTCGGCCGGGTCGACGTTGACGCTGAGGGCCTCCAGGGTGTCCGAGCGCATCAGCTTGGCGTAGGCCAGGGCGCGCAGCGTCGGGCGGTGGATCTTGGAGATCAGCACGACCGAGTGGACGCGGGAGGGCCGGACGCTGTCGTCGCTCGGGCCGTCGGGGGCGGCGATCTCGGCGGCGACCCGGTCGTAGTGCTTACGGATGGCGGTCATCGTCGCGTAGAAGATCACCATGCCGAGCAGGGCGACCCACGCGCCGTGGGTGAACTTGGTGACGAGGACGACCACCAGCACCAGGCCGGTGAAGAACGCGCCGAAGGCGTTGATGGCGCGCGAGCGGACCATGTGGCGGCGCTTGGCCTGGTCCTTCTCGGTGGCCAGGTGCCGGTTCCAGTGCCGGACCATGCCGGTCTGGCTGAGCGTGAACGACACGAACACGCCGACGATGTACAGCTGGATCAGGCGCGTGGAGTCGGCGCCGTAGATGCCCACCAGCAGGGCGGCGGCGCCGGCGAGGAGCACGATGCCGTTGGAGAAGGCCAGCCGGTCGCCGCGGGTGTGCAGCTGGCGCGGCAGGTAGCGGTCCTGGGCGAGGATCGAGCCGAGCAGCGGGAAGCCGTTGTAGGCGGTGTTGGCGGCGAGGAACAGCACCAGCGCGGTGGCGGCGGCCAGCACGATGAACAGGAAGCTGCCGGCGCCGAAGACGGCCTCGGCGACCTGGGAGATCACCGGGTTCTGGACGTAGTCCGGGCCGAGCGGTACGCCGTTGTGGACGAGGTCCTTGGCCGGGTTCTCGGCCATGCGGACATCGGTGGCGGCGGCCAGCGCGATGATGCCGCAGAACATGGTGACGGCGAGCAGGCCCATCATCGCCAGGGTGGTGGCGGCGTTCCTCGACTTGGGCTTGCGGAAGGCCGGGACGCCGTTGGAGATCGCCTCGACGCCGGTGAGGGCGGCGCAGCCGGAGGAGAAGGCCCGCAGCAGCAGGAAGACCAGGGCGAAGCCGGCCAGGCCCTGGTGCTCGGGCTTGATGACGTAGTCCGCGGTCGGTGCCCGCATGGTGTCGTCCAGCACGAGGGCGCGGAAGGCGCCCCACGCGAGCATGGTGAAGACACCGGCGACGAAGACGTACGTGGGGATCGCGAACAAGGTGCCCGACTCGCGCACGCCGCGCAGGTTCATCAGCGTCAGCAGCACGATCACGCCGAGCGCGCAGGCGACCTTGTGCTCGACGACGAAGGGGATCGCGGAGCCGAGGTTCTCGATGCCGGAGGAGATCGAGACGGCGACGGTGAGGACGTAGTCCACGAGCAGCGCGCTGGCGACCGTCAGGCCCGCCTTGGGGCCGAGGTTGGTGTTGGCCACCTCGTAGTCGCCGCCGCCGCTGGGGTAGGCGTGCACGTTCTGCCGGTACGAGGCCACGACGGTGAACATCAGGACGACGACCGCGACCGCGATCCACGGACTGAAGTGGTACGCCGTCACACCCGCGATCGACAGAACCAGCAGCACCTCGCCGGGCGCGTACGCCACGGAGGACAGCGGGTCGGAGGCGAAGACGGGGAGTGCGATGCGCTTCGGCAGGAGCGTTTCCCCGAGCCGGTCACTGCGCAGTGCGCGCCCGATCAGGATCCGTTTGGGCACGTCGGTCAGTTTGGACACAACAGAGGATCGTAAGCGTTCGAACGCGGGGCCGCCCACCCGCCACCCCCCATCGGCGATCCCTCTGCTCTCCGAGTGAATTCAGGGGCGCGTGCGGCTGCGGATTCCGCAGGTCACGCCACTTCCATGCCTATATGACTTAGCCCGCCCCCGACCTGGCCCGTCACCGCCCCAGGAGGCCCCATGCACGCGTCCGCGGAACTGATCGGCGCCGCAGTCACACTCGTCGCCCTCGGAATCCTCACACTGGCGAGCGTGCGCAGCATCAGCCGCCGGTGAGCAGCGCCGCCACCCCCGCCGCGAGTTCCTCGCGGCCGATGCTGTCCGTGCGGGTCGACGGGACCGTGCAGGCGTGGGCGCCGGCCACCGTGCCGTGCAGGGCGCAGCGGCGGGGTGGTGCGCCGGCGAGCCAGGCGTGGAGGAACGCGGCTGCGAAGGCGTCGCCCGCGCCGTTGGAGTCGACGACCGGGGCCGGGGGCGCGGCGGCCGGCACGTGGGTCAGCTCGCCGTCGGCCAGCAGGTACGCCCCGTCCGCCCCGGCGGTGGCGACCACGGCCCGGGCGCGGCCCCGCCCGGCGATCCGCCGCATGGTCGCCTCCGGGTCGGCGAGAGCCGCGCTGGAGAGGAAGACCAGGTCGGCCTCGTGGGCGAACGGCTCGTGGTACGGGTTCTCCCCGTCCCAGTCGTGCAGGTCGGTGGAGATCGTGACGCCCGCCGCGCGCAGGATCGGCAGCGCGTGGGCGCACGGCTGGGTGATGACGACGTGGGCGTGCCGGCTCACGGCCGCCAGCTCCCGCACCGTGGCCTCCGGCAGCCGATCGGTGTCGGCGGCGCGCGTGGCGTCGTAGAGGGACAGGCGCCTGCCGTCGGGGCCCACGAGGTTGACCGCGCGCTTGGTGCCGAGCGGCTGCGGGACGGCGGTGAGGGGGATGCCCCGGTCGCGGTGGAGCGCCCGGACGAGGTCGCCCTCGGGGTCGTCGCCGAGGAGGTCGAGGTGGTGCGTGCGCAGCCCCAGCGCGCTCGCCGCGAGCGCGACGAAGTCCCCGCTCTGGCCCGCGCGCGTCACGATCCCGGGCCGGATCATGTGGCTGTCCGCGTAGGGCACGGGCAGCTCGGGCACGTGCACGATCGTGTCCACGCCCGCGCCGCCCAGCACCAGGACGTCGATCTCGATGGTCATGGCCGTCTCCTCCCCCGCCCGGGCCGTCACCGGGGCCCCGGCAACGCCCCCGGCTTTGCCGATACGTTGGACTCGGGCAGCCGAACGCGGCACCGCCCCCGGAGGGCATCATGGCGTGATTCCACCGGCATGATGTTGCCTGGCGGCCCGCACTCAGGCCGCGACGTGTTGCCTGGCGAGCCGAAAGAGAGACATGAGCACGACATTCATGAAGGTCAGAGGGCCTGCAGGAAGCGCGGTGTGACGCGATGCATATTGTCATCATGGGTTGCGGAAGGGTCGGTTCTGCCCTGGCCCAGAACCTGGAGCAGCAGGGCCACACCGTCGCCGTGGTCGACCAGGACCCCACCGCCTTCCGCCGGCTGGGCTCGGGCTTCGGCGGCCGCCGCGTCACGGGTGTCGGCTTCGACCAGGACACCCTGAGGGAGGCGGGCATCGAGGAGGCCGGCGCCTTCGCCGCCGTCTCCAGCGGTGACAACTCCAACATCATCGCCGCCCGCGTGGCCCGCGAGATGTTCGGCATCGAGAACGTCGCCGCGCGCATCTACGACCCGCGCCGTGCCGAGGTCTACCAGCGCCTGGGCATCCCCACCGTCGCGACCGTCCGCTGGACGGCCGACCAGATGCTGCGCCGGCTGCTCCCCTCGGGCGCCGAGCCGCTGTGGCGCGACCCGACCGGCGGTGTCCAGCTCGCCGAGGTGCACACCTCCACCGCCTGGGTCGGCCACAAGATCAGCCGGATCCAGGAGGAGACCGGCGTGCGCGTGGCCTTCCTGACCCGGCTCGGCGAGGCGGTCCTGCCCACCTCGCAGACGGTTCTCCAGGAGGGCGACCTGGTGCACGTGATGATGCGCACCGACGAGGTCGACAAGGTCGAGGCGGCGTTCGCCAAGGGTCCCGAAGAGGAGGGCGGTCACTGATGAGGGTCGCCATTGCCGGAGCCGGCGCGGTCGGCCGCTCGATCGCGGGCGAACTGCTGGAGAACGGCCACGAGATCCTGCTGATCGACAAGGCGCCGACCGCCATCTCGGTCGAACGCGTCCCGCAGGCCGAGTGGCTGCTGGCCGACGCGTGCGAGATCACGTCCCTGGACGAGGCGGCGCTCCAGCGCTGCAACGTCGTGATCGCCGCCACGGGCGACGACAAGGTCAACCTGGTCGTCTCGCTGCTGGCCAAGACGGAGTACGGCGTCCCGCGCGTCGTCGCCCGGGTGAACAACCCGAAGAACGAGTGGCTGTTCAACGAGTCCTGGGGCGTGGACGTCGCCGTCTCCACGCCGCGGCTGATGTCGGCCCTGGTCGAGGAGGCGGTGAGCGTGGGCGACCTGGTCCGCCTGCTCCGCTTCAGCCACGGCGACGCCAACCTCGTCGAGCTGACCCTGCCGGAGGAGTCGGCCCTGGCCGGCACGCAGGTGGGCGACGTCGACTGGCCCGAGGACACGTCCCTGGTCACGATCATCCGCGGCACGCGCGTCCTGACCCCCTCCCGGGAGGACTCACTGGAGGCGGGCGACGAACTCCTCTTCGTGGCCGCGCAGGCCCGCGAGGAGCAGCTGGAGGACCTGCTGTCGGTACGCCGGGACAGCGCGGCGGGCTGACCGCCGGCCGGGCAAGCAGAAGGGGCGTCCCGAACCGGTCGGGACGCCCCTTCGCTCAGCCGTACGAGGTCACTGCTCGGCGGACCGGGCGGCGGCCTGCCGCTCCCTCTCCTCGGCGGCCTTCTCCTCCGCCTCCATCTCCGCGAACACGTCGATGGGCGCGGGCGCCTTCGCCAGGAAGACCCAGGTCAGCCAGACCGCGAGCAGGAAGGGCGGGATCTTCAGGGCGACCAGGACCCAGCCCAGCTGTGTGGTGTCGGCCCACCAGTACAGCGGGAAGAGGATCGCGCACTTGGCGAGCAGGATCGCGCCCCAGGCGTAACTGGCCTTGGTGTACGCCTTCTTGCGCCCCGGGTTCCGGGTGCGCCAGGAGAGGTTCTCCTTGAAGACCGGCCCGAGGATCAGCCCGATCAGCGGCACCCCGCACACGGCGGTGATCACGTAGGCGAGCCCGAGGCCCAGCGTGTAAAGCATGCCGGGCAGGTAGAAGTCCTTGGCGTTGCCGGTCATCATCGCGAAGACGACACCGAAGGCCACACCGAAGACACCGCTGAAGGCGTGCTTGACGGTGTCCTTCATCACCAGCCGGACCACGACCAGCACCAGCGACACGGCCAGCGCCGCGATCGCCGACAGGTGCAGGTCCTTGTTGATCGTGTAGATGGTGACGAACAGCAGGCCGGGCACCACCGTCTCGACCATGCCCCGCACGCCGCCGAACGCCTCGAACAGGGCGGCCTCGGTCACCGCCCGGGCGTCGTCCGCAGAATTCTCTTCGGTCGGCTTGTCGAGCGACGTCACCGGCTACTCCCGTCCGAGGGGTCTCAGTTCGTACTTGGGGTTGAACAGCACCCGGCGGCCCCGGCTCATGGAGACCCGGCCCGATGCGATCAGCTTGCGGCCCGGCTCTATGCCGACGATGGAGCGCCGGCCGAGCCACACCACGTCCAGCGCGGCCGAGCCGTCGAACAGCTCGGCCTCCAGGGCCGGGACTCCGGCCCGCGGCCGCAGGGTGACCGTGCGCAAGGTACCAGTAACCGTCACTATCTGGCGGTCCTGGCAGTCTCCGATCCGGGTGCAGCCGGCCGTCGCGGTGTCCTCCCGCAGTTCCTCGGACTCCAGGTCCTCCTGCGACGAGGAGAGCCGGTCGAGCATGCGCCGGAACCGGCCAGCCGGCTTTTCGGAACGAGGAACAGCACTCATATCTGAAGCGTACCGGGGCGTGCCGACATCTCCGTAGCGCTGTGGCGAGGACCCTATTTCTCGAACCGGTACCCCATCCCCGGCTCGGTGATGAAGTGCTTGGGGTGGGACGGATCCGCCTCCAGCTTCCTGCGCAGCTGCGCCATGTACACGCGCAGATAGTTGGTCTCCGTCCCGTAGGACGGCCCCCACACCTCCTGCAGCAGTTGCTTCTGCCCCACCAGGCGGCCGCTGTTGCGCACCAGGACCTCCAGCAGGTGCCACTCGGTGGGGGTCAGCCGGACGTCCTTCCCGGCGCGGTGGACCTTCTTGGCGGCCAGGTCCACGCTGAACTCGCCGGTCTCCACGATCACGTCGCCCTCGCCGGCGCCGGCCGGCTCGGCCCTGCGCACGGCGGCCCGCAGCCGCGCCAGCAGCTCGTCCATGCCGAACGGCTTGGTCACGTAGTCGTCGGCACCGGCGTCCAGCGCCTCGACCTTCTCGTCGGAGGAGTGCCGCGCGGACAGCACCAGGATCGGCACCCGTGTCCAGCCGCGCAGGCCCCGGATCACGTCGACGCCGTCCATGTCGGGCAGCCCGAGGTCGAGGACGACCACGTCGGGGTGGCGGGCCGCGGCGAGCTGGAGGGCCGTGGCACCGTCGTGGGCCGCGTCGACCTCGTAGGTGCGTGCCTTGAGGTTGATCACGAGGGCGCGCACGATCTGCGGCTCGTCGTCGACCACCAGGACGCGGGTCATGAGACCTGCCTTTCCGGTTCTGCCAGGGGGAGGACGTCCGGGCGCGTTCCCGCCGCGCGGAGGGTGAGGACCATGGTGAGTCCGCCGCCGGGGGTGTCCTCGGCGTTGAGGGTGCCGCCCATGGCCTCGGCGAAGCCGCGGGCGACCGCGAGTCCCAGCCCCACGCCCGCGCCGCGCGGGGCGTCGCCGTAGCGCTGGAAGGGTTCGAAGATGCGCTCCTTGGCCGTGTCCGGGACGCCCGGTCCGCGGTCGGCCACGCGCACCTCCACCCGGTCGGCGAGCGCGCTGGCGGCGACCAGCACGGGCACGTCCGGCGGACCGTACTTGACGGCGTTCTCGACGAGGTTGGCCATCGCCCGCTCCAGCAGTCCGGGGTCCACCTCGACCATGGGCAGGCTCTCCGGCACGTCCAGCTCGACGCTGCCCTCGGGCACCCCGCCGAGCGCCATCGGCGCCACCTCGTCGAGGTCGATCTCGCGGATCAGCGGGGTGACGGTGCCGGTCTGCAGGCGGGACATGTCGAGGAGGTTGCCGACGAGGTGGTCGAGCCGGTCGGCGCCTTCCTCGATGCCCTCCAGCAGCTCGGCCCGGTCCTCCTCGGACCACTCCACGTCCTCGGAGCGCAGCGAGGAGACCGCCGCCTTGATCCCGGCCAGCGGCGTGCGCAGGTCGTGGCTGACGGCGGCCAGCAGCGCCGTACGGATGCGGTTGCCCTCGGCGAGGGCCCGGGCCCGGTCGGCCTCCTCGCGCAGCCGGCGCCGGTCCAGCACGACGGCCGCCTGGGCGGCGAAGGCGGCCAGCACCCGGCGGTCCTCGGCGGGCAGGACCCGGCCGGTCAGCGCGAGGGCCATGTGGTCCCCGACCGGCATGTCCACGTCCGCCTGGTCGGGCCGCTCGACGGGGCGCCCCTGCCCGACGCGGCCCGCGCAGGTCCAGGGCGCGACGTCGCTCTCCCGTTCCAGCAGGGCGGCCGACTCCATGCCGAAGGTCTCCCGGACCCGTTCCAGCAGCTCCTCCAGACCGGTCTCGCCGCGCAGCACGTTGCCCGCGAGGAACGACAGGATCTCCGACTCGGCCCGCAGCCGGGCCGCCTGGTGGGTGCGGCGGGCGGCGAGGTCGACCACGGAGGCCACGGCCGCGCCGACCGCCACGAAGATCACGATGGCGACGATGTTCTTGGGGTCGGCGATGGTCCACCGGTGCAGGGGCGGCGTGTAGAAGTAGTTCAGCAGCAGCGACCCGACGGCCGCCGAGGCCAGGGCGGGCAGCAGTCCGCCGAGCAGGGCCGCCGCCACCGTCAGCGCCAGGAACAGCAGCATGTCGTTGGCCAGGCCGAGGTCGACGGTGCTCAGCAGCGCCGTCAGCACCGGCGGCCCGGCGACTCCGGTGATCCACCCCCACACCCGCCGGGACCGCCCGAGGCGTGCGCCCCGGGCCACCGGCAGGCCGCGGCCCTTGGCGACCTCGTCGTGGGTGACGATGTGCACGTCGAGGTCGGGTCCGGACTCCCGCGCGACGGTGGCGCCGACGCCTGGTCCGAACACGTACTGCCAGGTCTTGCGGCGGGAGGAGCCCAGCACGATCTGGGTGGCGTTCACCCCGCGGGCGAAAGAGAGCAGCGCGGCGGGTATGTCGTCGCCGACCACGTGGTGGAACGTGCCGCCGAGGTCCTCGGCCAGGGTCCGCTGGAGGGCCAGCTCCTTGGGCGAGGCGGAGGTCAGCCCGTCGCTGCGCGCTATGTACACGGCGAGCACCTCGCCGCCCGCGCCCTTCTCGGCCAGCCGGGCGGCGCGGCGGATGAGGGTACGGCCCTCGGGGCCGCCGGTCAGGCCGACCACGATCCGCTCGCGCGAGCCCCAGATCCGGGACACCCGGTGCTCACTGCGGTACCGGGTCAGGTGGGCGTCGACCCGGTCGGCCACCCACAGCAGGGCCAGCTCGCGCAGCGCGGTGAGGTTGCCGGGCCGGAAGTAGTTCGACAGGGCCGCGTCGACCTTGTCGGGCTGGTAGATGTTGCCGTGCGCCATCCGGCGCCGCAGCGCCTCGGGCGACATGTCGACCAGCTCGACCTGGTCGGCCCGCCGCACCACCTCGTCCGGCACGGTCTCCTGCTGCCGTACGCCGGTGATCGACTCGACGACGTCACCGAGGGACTCCAGGTGCTGGATGTTGACGGTCGAGACCACGTCGATGCCGGCCGCCAGCAGTTCCTCCACGTCCTGCCAGCGCTTGGCGTTGCGGGAGCCGGGGACGTTGGTGTGGGCGAGTTCGTCCACCAGGGCGACCCGGGGCGCGCGGGCGAGCACGGCGTCGAGGTCCATCTCGGGGAAGACGCCGCCGCGGTACTCCAGCTCCCGGCGCGGCACCTGCTCCAGGCCGCGCAGCATCACTTCGGTGCGGGGCCGGTCGTGGTGCTCGACGAGGGCGACCACGCAGTCCGTGCCCCGCTCCACGCGGCGGTGCGCCTCGGACAGCATCGCGTACGTCTTGCCGACGCCCGGTGCCGCACCGAGGTAGATCCGTAGCTTGCCGCGTGCCATGGCCCCATTGTCTTCCGGTCTGCTGCCTGCGCAGCGTCGACCTTACGGCCGGCCGGGGCGGCGTGCCGGTGCCGGGCGGGTCCGCGGGCCGGTCTTTGACGGAACCCTGACGCGCCCGGCCGGCCGGGGGCCTCAGGCGGGGTTGTCGCCGTGGGTGAGGGTCTCCCAGGCGACGAAGAGGTTGTTGCTGCCGGCGGGGCGGCCGCGCAGGTTCAGCGTCTCGGTGTTGGTCATGGTGTGCCCGAGGCGGTTGGCGAGGGCGTTGTGGCCGACCTCGGTGACCGGGCCGAGTCCGGGCTTGAGCGAGCCGCCGCACAGCCAGCTCGGGACGGCCGTGCCGAGCTCGTACTTGGCGTGGAAGCCGAGCCCGTGCCGCAGCCGCTCCCCGACGTCCGTGCCGTAGAGGTCCTGGCCCTGGATCCGGCTGGTCTCGGCGACGTGCGAGATGGCCGAGAGACCGTAGCCGGTGTGGGTGAAGTCGCGGCAGGTCTCCTGGCTGAGCCCGTTGACGAAGGTCGACTGCCCCTGCCAGTACTTGACGATCTTGTCCCGGGTGTCCAGGTTCTGGCTGGGGACGGTCTTCGGCAGCGCCCCGTCGGACTCCAGGTAGACGTAGGCGGCGGTGCGGGTGCGGAACTTCGCCATGGCCTTGTCGTAGGACGCCTTGTCCTCCAGGAAGACGGAGATGCCGACGGCGGCCTCCATCATCGACAGCTCCCAGTTGCCGTTGGAGTTGGAGCCGTTGATGATCTCCGGCAGGTAGACGGTGCGGAGCATGGTGGCGAAGCGGCCGGAGTTGGCCCAGCTCCCGGTGTAGGTGTACTTGATGATCTCGGCGGCCCGGGGCCAGGAGGAGCCGGCCCAGCCGGTCTGCAGGGGCGCGTTGCTGTTGGTGTGGTCGCGGATCACGGCGGACCAGGCGTCCATCAGCTCGATGGCCTTGCGCGCGTGCCGTTCGTCGCGCGTGATGTACCAGGCCAGGGCCTGGGTGT
This sequence comes from Streptomyces sp. NPDC085932, assembly GCF_044540525.1. Lineage (NCBI taxonomy): Bacteria > Bacillati > Actinomycetota > Actinomycetes > Kitasatosporales > Streptomycetaceae > Streptomyces > Streptomyces sp. NPDC085932. The sequence goes on along the minus strand of NZ_JBITSJ010000001.1, from coordinate 140,545 downwards.
ACGCGGCGATCGCGTCCTCGCGTTCGTCGGTGCAGCCGTAGTTGGGGTTGGAGTACGAGCCGCACTCGACGACCGCCCGGGGCTTGGGCGTGCGGTTCAGGTCGGCGTACTTGCTCGCCATCATCCGGTCGAAGGCGCCTTTCCAGGGCTGGGCGCCGGCGTTGACCTGGGACCGGGCGAAGTCCAGTTGCCCCTTGGAGACGGTGACTCCGGGGTGGACGAAGGCGGCGGGGGCGGCGGGGGCGTTGGGAGCGGCGCCGGCGGGCCAGGCGAGGACACCGGCGACGAGGGCGGCCGCGGCGGCGAAGAGAGCGGTTCTGCGCATGCGTGGGGGGCCTTCCGTTCTCGTATGTGAACGCGAAGCGCCTTTATGAACAGGCGCGTTGGTCGGAGACGGTAGGTACAGACCAATGCGCCGTCAAGGTTCCGCGCACGAGAAAGGGCCGCACCCCTGCTGGGATGCGGCCCTTGCGTCTTCGGCGGTCAGCGGACCTCGGTGATCTCCGGTCCGCGCTGGAGCTGGCCCATTCCGCCCGCGAAACGGGAGCCCTCCTCCTGCTGCACGCCCTCCGGGACCATCTGGGCGTCGTTCGGCAGCTTCAGGACGATGGGGTCGCGAGGCGCCATCGGGCCCTCGCCGCGCACCACGACCGTGTCGCGGAAGATCTGCTCCAGGAGCCCGGCGGCCTGCGGCTGCACCGCGCCCTGGCCCGAGATCACACCGCGCAGGAACCAGCGGGGGCCGTCCACACCGACGAACCGCACGACCTGGAAGCCGCCGGTGCCGTCCGGCAGCTGAACGGGGACCTGAGCGCGCAGCTCCCAGCCGAGCGGGCCCTCGACCTCGTCGACGATGCCGCCCTGCTGGGTGATGCCGGTGCCGATCTCCTCGCGCACCTCGCCCCAGATGCCCTCGCGCTTGGGCGCGGCGAAGGCCTGCAGCTGGATGGCGCTGTCGCGCAGCACGACCGTCGCCGCGACGATCGCGTCGCCCGCGACCTCGACCCTGAGCTCCATGCCGTCGACGCCCGGCACGAACATGCCCCCCAGGTCGACCCGGCCCTCGGCCGGGTCGCGCACCTCGGAGCTGTCCCAGGGTCCGTCGGGGCGCGGCGCCGGTTCGAGCCTCAGGCGCCCGCCCTCTTCGTCCGCCTCAGTGTCGACACCGTCGACGACCTGCTCGGCCTCGCCGGCCGCGTCCTCGGCGGCATCCCTCTTCTTGCGACGTCCGAACACGTCACTGTCCTTCCCGGTCGGATACGACCGAAGCGTATCGATTCCCACCCGCCCGACCGCCCAGGGCGGCCTGACCGCTTGTGCCGTTCGTCCCGTCCACCGCCGCGTGGCCTCCGGTGGACCCGAAGCCCCCCTCGGCCCGCACGGAGCCGGGAAGCTCCGCCACCTCCCGGAAGCGGACCCTCTCGACCTGCTGGACGACCAGTTGGGCGATCCGGTCGAAGCGCTCGAACCGCACGGCCTCGCGCGGGTCGAGATTCACCACGATCACCTTGATCTCCCCACGGTACCCGGCATCAACCGTCCCCGGGGCATTCACCAGGGCGACGCCGCAGCGCGCGGCCAGGCCGGATCGCGGGTGCACGAAGGCCGCGTACCCCTCCGGCAGTGCCACAGACACCCCCGTGGGCAGCACGGCCCGCTCCCCGGGCGCCAGTTCGCACGCCTCGGTGGTGCGCAGATCGGCCCCCGCGTCACCGGGGTGCGCGTACGACGGGAGCGGTACGTCGGGATCGACGCGCCGGATCAGCACGTCCACGGGCGGGCGGCTCACGGGTTCACCTCGAAGGCACGGGCGCGCCGGACCTGGTCCGGGTCGTTCATGGCCACCCGGATCTCCTCCGGGCGTCCGTGGTCGACGAAGTGGTCGACCTTCACCTCGATGAAGAGCGCGTCGGCGCGCACGGCGACGGGCCCGTCGGGGCCGCCTACCCGGCCGGTCGCGGTCGAGTAGATCTTCCGCCCGGCCACGGCCGTCACGCGGGCCTCCAGGTGCAGCGTGGTGCCGACGGGCACGGGCCGCACGAAGTCGGTCTCCAGCCGCCCGGTCACGGCGATCGTGCGCAGCAGCCAGTTCAGCGAGCCGAGGGTCTCGTCCAGGGCGCTGGCGAGCACACCGCCGTGCGCCAGGCCCGGCGCCCCCTGGTGCGCGGGCTGCACGGTGAACTCGGCGGTGAGGGAGACGCCCTCGCCGGCCCGCGCCTCCAGGTGCAGCCCGTGCGGCTGGTCCCCGCCACAGCCGAAACACTGGCCGTAGTGCGCGCCGAGGAGTTCTCCGGGCGCCGGGGCGTCCGGATGACGTACGGGCGGCGCGGCGTCGGCCGGGGGCTGAAGAGCTGCGGAAGTACCACTCACAGGCGCAGACCTTACCCGCGCGTCGGCCCGCCGCGGACACCGTGCCAAGCTTGGCTCCATGCAGCTCTCCGCCGCCCCCTACGAAGAACGCCTCACCGCCCCGCGGACCTGGTGGCTGATCTCGTTCCTCGTGGGCGTCTCCATGGCCCTGGTCCTGCTCCCGTTCGGCACGCTGCCGATGCTCGGCGGGCTGGCCGGGGGCACCGCGGTCGCGGCCGTCGCCGCGAGTTCGTACGGTGCGGTCCGCATCCGGGTCGTGGGCGACGCCCTGATCGCCGGGGAGGCGCGGATCCCGGTGGCGGCCCTGGGCGAGGCGGAGGTGCTGGACGCGGAGGAGGCCCGCGCCTGGCGCACCCACAAGGCCGACCCGCGCGCCTTCCTCCTGCTGCGCGCCTACATCCCCACGGCCCTGCGCGTGGAGGTCACGGACCCGCAGGACCCGACGCCGTACCTGTACCTGTCGACGCGCGAGCCGGAGCGGCTGGCACAGGCGCTGCGCGCCGCGAAGCCGCAGTAGCACAGCCGCTCGGGGCTTCACCCGGGAGAAGGCTTTCCCCCCGGGAGACGGGCAGCGGACGGCGACGGCGTGGGGCGGACGGCGGCCCGGCTCAGGGCCCGCCGTCCTGCTTTCCGTCGTCTCTTCCGCGGTGCTCACGGTCGTCGTGGCGACCGAGGGGATCGTGGGTGATCTCGCCCATGCGCAGGGCGTCCGCCGGCTGCTCCAGGGCGGGCAGCGCGTCCAGGGCGTCCCAGGGCACCTGGATTCTGCGCAGGTCTTCGCGGATCCGCCCGGCGAGCTTTCTCGTCTCGCTGCGGTTCATGGCCGCGCCCACGGCGGCCCCCACCAGGAACGGCAGCAGATTGGGCATGTTGCGGACCATCCGCTTCATGATCCGCTGGCGCAGCTCGCGCTTCATGCGGCTGTTCAGGGCCGTGCTGAAGGTCGACGGCTTGGTCGCGTCGATGCCGCGCTCCCCCGACCAGGAGTCCAGGTACGCGGTGCTGCGCTGCTTGAGGTTGCCGGGCGGTCGTACGCCGTAGACCTCGTGGAGTTCGGCGATCAGCTTGAGCTCGATCGCGGCGACGCCGGTGACCTCGGCGGCCAGTTCCGTCGGCATGGCGGGCGGCACGGGCAGCATGGCCGCCGCACCGACGCCGGCTCCGACCGTCGCCGTCGCCTTCGCGGCGCCCGCCACGAGCTTGTCCGCGAGCTCCTCGGGCCCGAGGCCGGGGAACTGCCTGCGCAGCGTCGCCAGGTCCCGCACGGGGACCCGCGGGGCCAGTTCGATGATCCGGTCGGCGAGATAGGCGAGGCCCGCACGGGCCCTCTCACCGCCCTTGTGGGCGCTCTGCCTGGCCCGCTCCCGGATCGCCCCCGCCCGCCGCCGGGCGACGGGTGCGGGGACGTCCACGGACGCCGGGAGGTCACCCCGGTCCGCTGCCGGTTCGAGCGAGGCCGCCCCCGTACCGGTGGAGCCTCGCTCGTCGTCACGCGCGCCGTACTGCGGGCCGTCGTCGGTCGGCCCTTCGTCCGCCTTCCGCTTGGAGAAGCGGCGCTTCCAGGGAGGGGTCGAGCCAGTCACGGCCGACCCGCCCTCAGTCGCAGTCGCGGCAGATCGGCTGACCGTTCTTCTCCCGGGCCAGCTGGCTGCGGTGGTGCACCAGGAAGCAGCTCATGCACGTGAACTCGTCCTGCTGCTTCGGGAGCACCCGGACGGCCAGCTCCTCGTTCGAGAGGTCCGCCCCGGGCAGCTCGAGGCCTTCGGCGGCCTCGAACTCGTCGACGTCCACGGCGGAGGCCGACTTGTCGTTCCTCCGGGCCTTCAGTTCTTCGAGACTGTCCGAGTCGACGTCGTCGTCGGTCTTGCGTGGAGTGTCGTAATCGGTTGCCATGTCGCTCTCCCCCTCTGGGTGTCTGCGGTGTCTCCAGCGCACGTAACGCGTGAGAGGCCGGACTTGTGCCCGACCTGAGGCGGAGATTTTGCCTCACATCAAGGTCTGTTACTCAATCGACACCCAACCGGACTCCTCACGAGTGATCGGCTTGGATGGCGATGGGGACCGTACACGGTCCGAATGCCGCACTTCAAAGGCGTCTCACCGTGTACTTCCCGTGATCAAGACCCTCGAAAACCGGGATTTTCCCGGCTTTCCGACAGGGTGCATGATCACGGAGAGTAGATGGCCGGAAAGGCGCCCCTGTGATCGATCACACACGGGGCCGATGCGGCGAACCTTGCGAAATTCCGCGCAAAGCGAACATCCCCGCGTGTCGCCGAGTTGATCGGCGCCATGATCTCAGATGGGCAGCGTGACTCGCATCACGAGCCCCCCTCCTTCACGGGGCTGGGCGTAGATGTGCCCGCCGTGCGCCCGGGCCACGGAGCGGACGATGGACAGACCGAGCCCGACGCCCTTGTCGCTCCCGGTGCGCTCGGTGCGCAGCCGCCGGAACGGCTCGAAGAGGTTGTCGATCTCGTACGCCGGCACGACCGGGCCCGTGTTGGAGACGGTCAGGACCGCCTGGCCGTGCTGCACCTCGGTGGTCACCTCGACCCAGCCGCCCTCGGGCACGTTGTAGCGCACGGCGTTCTGCAGCAGGTTCAGTGCGATCCGCTCCAGCAGCACGCCGTTGCCCTGGACGACCGCGGGTTTCCGTTCGCCGCGGATGGTCACGCCCTTGCCCTCGGCCTCGCCGTGGACCTGGTCGATGGCCTGCCCGGCGACCTCGGCCAGGTCCACCGGGCCCCGCTCGACGATCTGGTTGTCGCTGCGGGCGAGCAGCAACAGCCCTTCCACCAGCTGCTCGCTGCGCTCGTTGGTGGCCAGCAGGGTCTTGCCGAGCTGCTGGAGCTCCACCGGGGCGCCCGGGTCGGACAGGTGCACCTCCAGGAGGGTGCGGTTGATCGCCAGGGGCGTTCTCAGCTCGTGCGAGGCGTTGCCGACGAAGCGCTGCTGGGCGGTGAAGGCGCGCTGGAGCCGCTCCAGCATGTCGTCGAAGGTGTCCGCCAGCTCCTTCAGCTCGTCGTCCGGGCCGTCCAGCTCGATCCGGCGGGAGAGGTCCGAGCCCGCCACCGCGCGGGCGGTACGGGTGATCCGGCCCAGCGGCGACAGGACGCGCCCCGCCATGGCGTAGCCGAAGGCGAAGGCGATGACCGCGAGGCCCAGCAGCGCCAGCAGCGAGCGGCTGAGCAGGTTGTCCAGGGCGTTCTGGCGCTGCTCGTTGACGCAGTGGTTCATCGCGTTGTTGAACTCGCTGGGCGAGGCCTGGTCGGGCAGGTTGCAGATGTCGCTGGTGACCTTGCCCTCGACGATCTTGAACGGCAGATCACTGCCCACGTTCAGGGCCTGCGCCGCGAGCAGGTAGATGATCGACAGCAGCAGGATGCCGGCGATCAGGAACATGCCGCCGTACAGCAGCGTGAGCCGTATGCGGATGGTCGGGCGCAGCCACGGGAAGGGCGGTACGGGCCTTCTGGGATCCCAGGTGGGCTTGGGGGGCGCCTGCGGAGGCGCGGGGGTCGCTGCCACGGGGGATCAGATCCGGTAGCCGGAGCCGGGGACGGTGACGATGACGGGCGGCTCTCCGAGCTTGCGGCGCAGGGTCATGACCGTCACGCGCACGACGTTGGTGAACGGGTCGGTGTTCTCGTCCCAGGCCTTCTCCAGCAGCTGCTCCGCCGAGACGACGGCGCCCTCGCTGCGCATCAGCACCTCCAGGACGGCGAACTCCTTGGGCGCGAGCTGGACCTCCTTGCCGTCGCGGAAGACCTCGCGGCGGTTGGGGTCGAGCTTGATGCCCGCGCGCTCCAGCACCGGCGGCAGGGGCACGCTCGTGCGCCGGCCCAGGGCGCGGACGCGGGCGATGAGCTCGCTGAAGGCGAAGGGCTTGGGCAGGTAGTCGTCGGCCCCGATCTCCAGGCCCTCGACGCGGTCGCTGACGTCGCCGGAGGCCGTGAGCATCAGCACGCGCGTGGGCATGCCGAGTTCGACGATCTTGCGGCAGACGTCGTCGCCGTGCACGAGCGGCAGGTCCCGGTCGAGGACGACCACGTCGTAGTCGTTGACGCCGATGCGTTCCAGGGCGGCCGCACCGTCGTAGACGACGTCGACCGCCATGGCCTCCCGGCGCAGTCCGGTGGCCACCGCATCGGCGAGCAGTTGCTCGTCCTCGACGACGAGTACGCGCACGTCCCTTGTCCTTCCTGATGTCCGCCCGCGCCACGCTCTTCGGGCGCACGCGGGCAGGGGGCTTCGACGGTGTCGGTGTGTTGCCTCCATCCTGCCCTTTTCGGCCATAAGTCGGAGGTAAGGCAGGTGCGGGGCCGTGGGGGCGCCGGGGAATAAGAGATTTTCTCCCGCGGTTAGGTTTCCACGGAAGGGAGCTTGGGGAGGACGGCTTTACATCCCACGATCACCCTCTGCAGGTACCGCACCACCATGCGGTGCGCACCAACCGCTTTTCCGCAGGGCGGCCGTGGGTGTCCGGCACCGTCGCCGCCCAGCCGAGCGGCGCTGGGCATCCGCAGGAGACGTGATCGTCCCTTCCGATCGGCACACCCCCGTGCCATCTACCCACGACCCAGGACGAGGGGGCGCAGCATGGACGCATTCACCGCAGGACTTCTGCAGCGCATAAGGGCGACCGAGTCCGATCTGTCCCGGGCTCGCGACGAGGGCGACGAGTTCCTCGTCGAGGTGGAGCAGGGTGAGCTCGACGACCTGCGCCGTCTCGCCGCCGAGCACGGTGTGGAGGTCAGCGCGACGAGCGTCTGACTCAAGGCCTGTACGGCGGGCCCCGGCGAATCCAGCGCCGGGGCCCGCCGCTTTTGTCCCGCGGGGGCGTTCACACGGTGTTCGCAGGGCCGTCGGCCGTTGTTCGCCGGGCGGCGCGGCGCGGCCGTTGCCCGCCGGGTGCCGGGGTTTCGTGGTGCCACCGGCTGTTGCCTGCGGGTGGCGGGAGCCGCCTTCCGGAACCCGGCGTGGGCCGTCCGCCGGCGCCGGTCGTTGCCCGCCGGGCGGCGGGAGCCACTGTTTCGCCGCCCGGCGTGGGCGTCCTCAGTCGTGCCAGGCGCCGAAGTCCTCCAGGAGGCGCTGGAGGGGTTCGAAGACGCCCGGGGTCCCGGCGACCGTCAGGTCGCCCGAGGGGCGCTCTCCGGGGCGTCCACCGGTCAGCGCGCCCGCCTCCCGGGCGATCAGGTCGCCCGCCGCGAGGTCCCAGGCGTGCAGTCCGCGCTCGTAGTAGCCGTCGAGGCGTCCCGCGGCCAGGTCGCACAGGTCGACGGCCGCCGAACCGCCGCGCCGGATGTCGCGCAGCAGCGGGATCAGCCGCCGGGCGACCTCGGCCTGGTGGGCGCGGACCTCGGCGACGTAGTTGAAGCCCGTGGAGACGAGGGCCTGATCGAGGGGCGGCGCGGGGCGGCAGGCCAGCCGGCGTTCGCCGTCCCAGGCGCCGGTGGCCCAGGCGCCCTGTCCGCGCACCGCGTGGAACGTCTCGCCGCGCATCGGGGCCGTGACGACGCCGACCACGGTCTCGCCGTCCTGCTCGGCGGCGACGGAGACGGACCAGGTGGGCAGCCCGTAGAGGTAGTTGACCGTGCCGTCGAGGGGGTCGATCACCCAGCGGACGCCGCTCGTGCCCTCGGTGGAGGCGCCCTCCTCGCCGAGGATGCCGTCGTCCGGGCGGTGCTCGGCGATCAGCCCGGTGATCAGCTTCTCCGCGGCGATGTCCATCTCCGTGACGACGTCGATGGGGCTGGACTTCGTCGCGGCGACCGCCAGGTCGGCCGGGCGGCCGTCCCGCAGCAGCGCGCCGGCGCGGCGGGCGGCCTCCTGGGCGAGTGCGAGCAGATCGGAGTGCAGGGGGTCGGTCACGGGGCTCCTCACGCGTAGGGGCTGTCGGCGCCCGCGGCGGCGGGCCGGGGGGCGCGGGCCGGGCAGCAGCCGACCGGGCAGAGGTCGTGGCTCGCGCCGAGCGCGCCCAGGGCGCACGGCGTGACCTCCTGCCCGCGCTCGGCGGCGGCCCGCTCCAGGACGAGCTCACGGACCGCGGCGGCGAACCTCGGGTCGTCCCCGACGGTGGCCGAGCGGCGCATCGGCAGCCCCAGCTCCTGCGCCTTGGCCTCGGCCTCCGTGTCGAGGTCGTAGAGGACCTCCATGTGGTCGGAGACGAAGCCGATGGGGGCGATCACGACGGCCGGGACACCGGCCGCGTGCCGCTCCTCCAGGTGGTCGCAGATGTCGGGCTCCAGCCACGGGATGTGCGGGGCGCCGGAGCGGGACTGGTAGACGAGCTGCCAGGGGTGGTCGACGCCGGTGCGCTCCCGGACGGCCTCGGCGATCAGCTTCGCCACGTCCAGGTGCTGCCGCACGTACGCGCCGCCGTCGCCGTGACCCTCCACGGGCCCGGAGGTGTCGGCGGCGGACGTCGGGATCGAGTGCGTCGAGAAGGCCAGGTGCGCCCCGTCGCGGACGTCCGCGGGCAGCTCCTCCAGGGAGCGGACGACCCCGTCGATCATGGGCTCCAGGAAGCCCGGGTGGTTGAAGTAGTGCCGTAGCTTGTCGATCTTCGGCAGCTCCAGGCCCTCGCTCTCCAGGGCGGCGAGCGCGTCGGCGAGGTTCTCGCGGTACTGGCGGCAGCCCGAGTACGACGCGTAGGCGCTGGTGGCCAGGACCAGGATGCGGCGGCGGCCGTCACGGACCATCTCGCGCAGGGTGTCGGTGAGGTACGGCGCCCAGTTGCGGTTGCCCCAGTAGACCGGCAGGTCCAGGCCGTGCTCGGCGAAGTCCTTGCGCAGGGCGTCCAGCAGGGCGCGGTTCTGGTCGTTGATGGGGCTGACCCCGCCGAACAGGAAGTAGTGCTGCCCGACCTCCTTGAGGCGCTCGGTGGGGATGCCGCGCCCGCGGGTCACGTTCTCCAGGAACGGGACCACGTCGTCCGGGCCTTCCGGGCCGCCGAAGGAGAGCAGGAGCAGGGCGTCGTAGGGGGTGACATCACGCGCGTCTGGCATGAGTCCGATCCTGCCACCCTGCACTGACAGCCGGGAAACGGCGGGGTGACACCCGCGCGGCGGCGGCCCCGGCCGGTTCCGGGAACGGTCGAACAGGTGCGCCGGAGAGGCCCGGAGCCGTAAGCTGTGTCGACTGCGTTCGCAGCTTACTGAGCCTTTCGGAGTCCCCGTTGCCCAGCCCCTACCGCGCCCTGTTCGCCGCCCCAGGCACCAAGGGCTTCTCCGCCGCGGGCTTCCTCGGCCGGATGCCGCTGTCGATGATGGGCATCGGCGTGGTCACGATGGTCTCCCAGCTCACCGGGCGGTACGGCCTGGCCGGTGCCCTGTCGGCGACGATCGCGCTGGCCGCGGCGGTGGCCGGACCGCAGGTCTCGCGTCTGGTCGACCAGTACGGGCAGCGGCGGGTGCTGCGCCCGGCGACGCTGGTCTCGCTCGCGGCGGCGGCCCTGCTGCTGCTCGCCGCGCACTACGGATGGCCCGACTGGGTTCTGTACGTGGCCTGCGTCGGCATCGGCTGCGTGCCCAGCGTGGGCGCGATGATCCGGGCCCGCTGGGCGACCCTGTACCGGGGCACTCCACAGCTGCACACCGCGTACTCCTTCGAGTCCGTGGTGGACGAGGTGTGCTTCATCTTCGGGCCGATCATCTCCATCGGCCTGTCCACGGCCTGGTTCCCGGAGGCCGGTCCGCTGCTCGCCGCCTGCTTCCTCGCGGTGGGCGTCTTCTGGCTGACCGCGCAGCGCGCCACCGAGCCCGAGCCGCATCCGCGCGAGCGCAAGGGCGGCGGCAGCGCGCTGCGCGCACCTGGACTCCAGGTGTTGGTGGCCACCTTCGTCGCCACCGGGGCGATCTTCGGTGCCGTCGACGTGGTGACCGTGGCCTTCGCCGACGAGGAGGGACACAAGGCGGCCGCGAGCGTCGTCCTCGCGGTGTACGCGGCGGGTTCCTGTGTCGCGGGCATGGTCTACGGGCTGATGCACTTCGCCGGGGCACCGGAACGTCGGTGGTTGCTGGGCGTGTGCGCCATGGCCGTGAGTATGATCCCACTTCTACTGGTCGGAAACTTGCCGTTCCTGGCCGTGGCGCTGTTCGTTGCGGGTCTGTCCATCGCGCCGACGATGATCACGACGATGTCCCTCATCGAAGAGCACGTACCACGCGCGCAGCTCACCGAGGGCATGACCTGGGTGAGCACCGGGCTCGCGGTGGGGGTCGCGCTCGGCTCCTCCGCGGCCGGCTGGGTGATCGACTCCGCCGGGGCTCGCGCCGGGTACGGGGTTCCGGCCGTGTCCGGGGCCGTCGCGGTCGCGGTGGGTTTCCTCGGTTACCGCCGGCTCAAGCGGCCGGCTCCGGGTCGGGGAGGCTCCGTTGAGCAGCACAGCGAGCGGAAAGAACGGCACGTGGCGTAACTGGGGCGGCAACGTCTCCGCGCGCCCCGCGCGGGAGGTCACCCCGGCCTCCGTCGACGAGCTGGCCGACGCCGTGCGGCAGGCCGCCGAGGACGGCCTGCCGGTGAAGCCGGCCGGTTCGGGCCACTCGTTCACCTCCATCGCCGCGACGGACGGCGTGTTGATCCGCCCTCAACTGTTGACCGGCATACGCAGGGTCGACCGGGAGAACATGACGGTCACGGTGGAGGCCGGCACCCCGCTCAAGAGACTCAATGTCGCGCTGGCGCGCGAGGGCCTGTCGCTGACCAACATGGGCGACATCATGGAGCAGACCGTCTCCGGCGCCACCGGCACCGGGACGCACGGCACGGGCCGGGACTCCGGTTCGATCGCCGCCCAGATCAAGGGCCTGGAGCTGGTCACCGCCGACGGTTCGGTCCTCACCTGCTCCGAGAAGGAGAACCCGGAGATCTTCGCGGCCGCCCGCATCGGCCTGGGCGCCCTGGGGATCGTCACCGCGATCACGTTCGCCGTCGAGCCGATCTTCCTCCTCACGGCCCGCGAGGAACCGATGCCGTTCGACCGGGTTCTGGCGGACTTCGAGGAACTGTGGGCCGAGAACGAGCACTTCGAGTTCTACTGGTTCCCGCACACCGGCAGCACCAACACCAAGCGCAACAACCGCAGCGCGGGTCCCGAGCAGCCGGTGCCGCAACTTAAGGGCTGGATCGAGGACGAGTTCCTCTCCAACGGCGTCTTCCAGGTGGCCAACTGGGTGGGCCGGGCGGCGCCCGCGACGATCCCCTCGATCGCCCGGATCTCCAGCAGGGCCCTGTCCGCTCGGACCTACACCGACATCCCTTACAAGGTCTTCACGTCGCCACGCCGGGTGCGTTTCGTGGAGATGGAGTACGCCGTTCCGCGTGCGGCCGTCGTCGAGGTGCTGCGCGAGCTGCGCACCATGGTGGACCGCTCGGGTCTCAAGGTCAGCTTCCCCGTCGAGGTGCGCACCGCTCCGGCCGACGACATCACCCTCTCCACCGCCTCCGGCCGCGACAGCGCCTACATCGCCGTGCACATGTTCCGGGGCACGCCCTACCACCGGTACTTCACCGCGGCCGAACGCATCTTCACCGCCCATGAGGGCCGTCCGCACTGGGGCAAGATCCACACCCGGGACGCGGAGTACTTCTCCCGGGTGTATCCGCGCTTCGGCGAGTTCACGGCGCTGCGGGACCGCCTGGATCCTGATCGGCTGTTCCGGAACGACTACTTGCGGCGGGTGCTGGGGGCGTAGGCGACGCGCTGGGGGTGGTGCGCTCCGGGTCCTCGCTTCCGGTTTCGTCCGGCGTCGGGGTGGAGCCGGACACCGAGCCACCCGAGCCGCCGGGGGAAGGCGGGACGTCCCCGCCGGGTGCGGAGCCGGTGGACGGAACGTCCGTGGCACCGCCGTCACCTTCCGAACCCGCGTCGGAACCCTCGGGCGTCGGGGAGCCGCCCGGGGCGCCCGGCTTCTCCTTCCCCGAACCGCCGGAGTCCGGCGCGGAGTCGCCGCCGCCGGAGAAGGCGTCACCGACAGTGGTGCTGCGTCCGCCACCGAGGGGGTGGCCGGACGCCAGCTCGTAGGTGGTGATTCCGGCCATGGCGACACCGAACACGACGGCCGCCGCGAGCACCGGCCGCTTCCAGCCCCGGGCCCGGGCGCGGTAGACGGTGCCCCTGGTGAACTCGCCGGACGGCGAAGGCGATTGCGGCGCCGACACGGCTGCCGGGGTCGCGGGCACGGCCGTCGCACCGCGGAGCTGTTCGCCGGTGCGCTTGAAGAAGTGCTGGAAGAGGGAGCCTCCACACGTGGCGACGACGCTGACCACGCCGGCGCCCAGGATCGTGCCGTACACCCCGAAGTACGAGGCCAGTTTGGCCGCCAGTACCGCGGCCAGGGCACCACCGGCCACCTGCGGCACGTTCAGATCGAGTCTCCTGGACGTCCCCGCCCTGGGCTCGTCCCTCTCGCCCATCTCGCCGACACCATCGGGCCTTTCACGCATCCCCGGACCTTGCCTGCCTTTCCCATACATGGTCGATCAACTGCACAAGAAGGGGACGTGCGACCGAAACCCTTAGTTCCGATTCTGGCGATTACGTGAAGTTCCCCACGTTCAAGATCGAGGAAGCGGGGCATGGGGCGGCCAAGTCCCCCCTCTTGCCAGAAGTTGGGCGGCGTGCCAATCCACGCACGTGGCCCGAATGGAGTACTGTTGCGAGCCCTGGGTCCGGTCTCCCGTCAGGGTGCTCGGGACCTTTGAGGACCGCCGGGAGGGGGCTAGTTGCACAGGGTGATGAAGTTCGTCACTTAGCGTTGCGAATAGGTAACCGTGCCATAACGGCGATCCAGGGCCCGCGCCCGACACGCCGGGCAACTCGGCAAGGTTGTGGCAGGCTGCACCCGGGCAGGCCACACTCGACTAGCGGAAGCAGCGACGCACGTGACGTCGGCAGGCACCACCCGGGAGGTCCCCATGCCCGAACTGCGTGTCGTGGCCGTCTCGAATGACGGCACACGGCTGGTGCTGAAGGCTGCGGACAGCACGGAGTACACGCTTCCGATCGACGAACGGCTCCGCGCCGCCGTGCGCGGCGACCGTCCCCGCCTCGGCCAGATCGAGATCGAGGTGGAGAGCCACCTCCGTCCCCGCGACATCCAGGCGCGTATACGTGCCGGCGCGACCGCGGAAGAGGTCGCGCAGATGGCCGGCATCCCCGTCGACCGGGTCCGCCGCTTCGAGGGTCCGGTGCTCGCCGAGCGGGCGTTCATGGCGGAGCGGGCCCGCAAGACCCCGGTCCGCCGCCCCGGCGAGAACTCCGGTCCGCCGCTGGGCGAGGCCGTGCAGGAGCGGCTGCTGCTGCGCGGGGCCGACAAGGACACCGTCCAGTGGGACTCGTGGCGTCGTGACGACGGCACGTGGGAGGTCCTGCTGGTCTACCGCGTCGCGGGTGAGCCGCACTCGGCGAGCTGGACGTACGACCCGCCACGGCGGCTCGTCCAGGCCGTCGACGACGAGGCGCGCTCGCTGATCGGCGAGTCCGACGACCTGGCCGCGCCCGAGCCCAGCTTCCCGTTCGTGCCGCGGATCGCCCGGCTGCCGCGCGACAGGCCGCTGGACCGTCCCGGTGACCGCGAGCGGCCGAGCCTGCCCGCGCAGGCGTCCGAGCCGGACGAGGAGACGCTGGCCATCACGGCCTCGTCCGAACGGGACTCGCTGACCAGCCTCCTGGAGGCGGTGCCGAGCTTCCGGGGCGACCTGGTGGTGCCGGAGCGTCCCGCGCCGGAGCCCGAGGAGGAGCCCGTCGTCGAGTCCGAGGAGGAGGAGCCGCCGGCTCCCGCCGCCTCGGCCGGTTCCGCGTACGCGGACGTCCTCATGCCGCGCTCCGTCGGCAGCCACCGCGACCGGCTCATCGGCGCCACCGACCGCCAGGCGGAGGCCGACGGCGTCCGCCCCGGCCGCAGAGCCGCCGTGCCGAGCTGGGACGAGATCGTGTTCGGGACCCGGCGCAAGAAGCAGGAGTAGCCGGATCCGGCCGTCGTCCAGGTGAGAACGCCTGAGGGCCGCACCCGCCGTGCCGGGTGCGGCCCTCACACGCGTCCGGTCCCCGAGGGCCTCGCGTGTCCGATCACTGCCGGGGGCGCGTTCGATCACTGCCGGAGGGCGCGTCCGATCACTGAGGGGCGCGCGCGTCCGGTCAGCAAGGGCCGCGCGTGTCCGGTCACTGAGGGTCCGGCCCCACCGCGACCGGGCGGTCCGGGTCCGCCGACCACTCCGACCACGAGCCCACGTACAGCTCTGCCGCAATGCCCGCGACCGCGAGCGCCAGCACCTGGTGCGCCGCCGACACGCCCGACCCGCAGTACACGCCCACGGGTGAACCCTCCGACACACCGAGGCCCTTGAAGCGTTCGCGGAGTTCCTCGGCGGACAGGAAACGGCCGTCCGCGCCCACGTTCTCCGTCGTGGGCGCCGACACCGCGCCCGGAATGTGACCGGCCACCGGATCGATCGGCTCCACCTCGCCCCGGTACCGCTCCCCCGCCCGCGCGTCCAGCAGCACCCCGGACCGCGCGAGTTCCGCCGCGGCATCCGCGTCGAGCAGTCCCGCGGCGCCCGGCTCGGGCGCGAAGTCGCCCTCCGCCGGAGCGGGCACGGCCGTCTCCAGGGGCCCCTCCCAGGCCGGCAACCCGCCGTCGAGGACCCGCACGTCCGGGTGACCCGTCCAGCGCAGCAGCCACCACGCCCGGGCCGCCGCCCATCCCTGGCCACCGTCGTAGACGACCACCGGCGTCCGGGACGACACGCCCGCCCGGCGCATCGCCGCGCCGAAGCGCGCCAGGTCGGGCAACGGATGCCGGCCGCCCGTGCCCGGCGCCGAGGCCAACTCCCGGTCCAGGTCGACGTAGACGGCGCCCGGCAGGTGTCCTGCCTCGTACGCGACGCGGCCGTCGAACGGCGGTTCGCCGGCCGCCTTCGCCGCCGTGAGCTGCCAGCGGATGTCGAGCAGGACCGGCGGGGTCGGGCCCGTCAGAGCGTGCGCGAGGTCGGATGCGGAGATGATGGCGTTCATGCTCCCCATCCTCGCGCACCGGGTGGCCGAGCCGTCGCCGTCCGGCTACTCTGCTCCGCCGAACCGGGTCGATCACTCGGTGTACGGGAACAAGCACATGCTGTACAGCTGAACGACACCTGTCGACAAGCGCGCCGCAAGGGACAGCGCCCCGCACTTCGGGCATTCTCCCGGACGAGGTTCGTCCCGCGGGGCAGGCCCCACGAGGGCTGCGGAGAGCACGGCCACCGCCAGGCCGAGAAGAGAGTGACGATGAGCGACGCACCGGCGTCCGCCGGCCCGAGCGGCGGAACACCCGCTCGGCACGCGCCCGGCACCCCCTGCTGGGTGAGCCTGATGGTGCACGGCCTGGCCGCGACCGAGGAGTTCTACGGGGCGCTGTTCGGCTGGGAGTTCCGGCCCGGCCCCCAGCAGCTCGGCCCGTACGTGCGCGCGCTGCTCGACGGCCGCGAGGTGGCCGGCATCGGCCAACTGCCGCCGGACCGGCACCTGCCCATCGCGTGGACCCCCTACTTCGCCTCGCGCAACGCCGATCTGACGGCGGAGACGGTACGCAGCTGCGGCGGCACGATCGGCGTGGGCCCGCTGGACGCCGCCGACGCGGGCCGGCTCGCGATCGGCTCCGACCCGTCCGGCGCGGTCTTCGGCGTCTGGCAGCCCGCCGCGCACCTCGGCACGGCCGTCTCGGACGTTCCCGGCACGCCCGCCTGGAACGAGCTGCTCACCTTCGAGTCGGCCACCGTCGCCAAGTTCTACCGGACGGTGTTCGGCTACGAGGAGGAGCCAGTGGTCTCCGCCGACTTCGACTACGTCACCCTGCACCTCGGCGGCCGCCCCGTCGCGGGCGTCCACGGCCTGGGCCAGTCCCTGCCCCGCGACCGGGGCCCGCACTGGGTGACGTACTTCCAGGTCGCCGACGTCGGAGACGCGCTGGACCACCTCGTCCACCTGGGCGGGACCGTCCTGAAGCCGGTGCGGGACACCCCGCAGGGGCGCGTGGCGGCGGTGGCGGATCCGGAAGGAGCGCGGTTCGCGCTGTTGCAGCGGCCGAGCTGACGGGCACCGGGTCGCTGCCCGGCGCGGGCGGTCAGGCCGACGTCACCGGCAGGACGTCCGGGGAAAGGGCCGCCGCGCGGGCCGTCGCGGCCGTCATGCGGCGGCGGTGGTGGCGGCGGCACAGCACCTCGTAGCCGACCTCGTCGGCGGAGCGGGTGACGTCGCCGACGACCACCTGGGCGCCCTCGACGACCATGACGCCGGCTATCGTGCGGGCGTTGTGCGTGGCGCGTGCGCCACACCAGCACAGGGCCTCGACCTGGAGCACCTCGACCCGGTCGGCCAGCTCCACCAGCCGCTGGGAGCCCGGGAACAGCTTGGAGCGGAAGTCGGTCGTGATGCCGAAGGCGTAGACGTCGAGCCCCAGGTCGTCGACGACGCGGGCGAGTTGGTCGATCTGCTCGGGTGCGAGGAACTGCGCCTCGTCGGCGATCACGTAGTCGGCCCGGCCGCCCTGGGAGAGGTGGTCGACGAGGTAGGCGTACAGGTCCTGCCCGTCCTCGACCTCCACGGCGTCCGTGACCAGCCCGAGCCGCGAGGACAGCTTGCCGTGGCCGGCGCGGTCGTCCCGGGAGAAGATCATGCCCTGCAGTCCGCGTGCCGAGCGGTTGTGCTCGATCTGGAGAGCCAGCGTCGACTTCCCGCAGTCCATCGTTCCGCAGAAGAACACCAGCTCGGGCATGGGGGATTGGGCACCTTTCGGCGGAAGGGGGTCGGCGTGCGGTCTCAGGAGCGTACTTCGAGCAGGGGGACCAGCTGCTCGGCGGGGGTCATCGAACCGTGGTTGCCGACCATCGCCGACTCCTTGGGCTCCCGCTCGGAGGCGATGAGCAGGACGTCGTCGCGCGCGGCGGCGACCACGTCGCCGATCCGGTCGTAGACCCGTGCGTCGACGTGCGGGCCGAACCAGCCCGCCTCGATGGCCTGGTCGCGGGAGGCGACCCAGAACTGCTCGCCGAGCACCTCGCGCCAGCAGGTCAGCACGTCGTTCGCGGCGCCCGGTACCGCGTAGACGTGCCGGGCGCGGCCCTCGCCGCCGAGCAGGGCGACTCCGGCGCTGAGCTCCCAGTCCTCGTCGAAGTCGATGCGGTGCTGCTCGCCGAAGGGCACGTCGATCATGCCGTGGTCGGCGGTGACGTAGAGGGCGCTGCGCGGGGGCAGTTGCTCCGCGAGGCGCTGGACCAGGCGGTCGGCGTACATGAGCTGGCCGCGCCAGGCGTCGGAGTCGACGCCGAAACGGTGGCCGGCGCCGTCGACCTCGGCGAAGTACGTGTAGACCAGGGAACGGTCGCCCGCGGCCAGTTGCTCGGCGGCCAGGTCCATCCGGTCCTCGCCGGTCAGCCGTCCCAGGAACGTTCCGCCACTGAGCGCCACCCGGGTGAGCGGCGTGTTCTCGAAAGTCGGGGAGGACACCTGCGCGGCGTGCACACCCGCCTCGTGGGCCCGCTGGAAGACCGTGGGGTAGGGCTGCCAGGGGCCCGGCGGGGTCCAGGGCTGCCAGCGCAGCTGGTTCATCAGCTCCCCGGTGTCCGGATTGCGCACGGTGTAGCCGGGCAGGCCGTGCGCGCCGGGCGGCAGGCCGGTGCCGACCGAGGCCAGGGAGGTCGCCGTGGTCGCCGGGTAGCCGGCGGTGAGCGGACGTCCGGTGCCGCCGCGCGAGGTGGCCAGCAGGGACGTCATGAACGGGGCGTCCTCGGGATGCGCCTTGAGCTGCTCCCAGCCGAGACCGTCGATCAGGAACACGCAGTTCCGGTCGGCCGGGGTCAGCTCGGGGATCGCGGCGGTCATGCCGGGCACGCCCAGCCCGGCGGCCAGGGTGGGCAGCAGGTCGGCGAGGGAGCCGCTGCCGTACTCGGGGGTCGGTGCGGAGGCCACGGCCAGCGGTTCGGGGTGGTGGTCCCAGGCCGTCTTCGGCTGTGCCATCAGCGGGCGCTGTCCGCGGTCGCCTCGGAGAGGGCCTGCGCGAAGTCGAGTGCCTGGCGCACGGTCTCCGGTCCGTCGCCGGCCTCGCTGACGCGCAGGCTGAGGTCGTCCGCCGTGGAGTTTCCGGTGTAGCCGTGGTCCGCCTCGCAGTTGGGGTCGCCGCAGGCGGCCGGCTCCAGGTCGATGCGGGAGACGGCGCCCCAGCCGATGGTGAGCACCACCTCGCGGGGCAGGGTGCCCGGCTTGTACGACTCCGGGTTGGCGACCACGCGGCTGACCACGATCGAGGAGATGCGGCCGATCTTCACCGACTCCGTGGACGTCGTGGCGTACGGCGTCGGGGAGGTGCTGTCGGCGGCCTGTTCGTCGGTGTGGCTGACGATGAAGCGGTGGTCCGTGAGGACGAGCACCGTCACGTGCCGGCGCACCTCGTTCTGGTCGAACGTCGTCTCCTGGTGGACCAGGTACGACCGGATGGGCTCGCCGCCCACGGCGGCTTCCACCGCCTCGGCCACGAGGGCCGGGTAGTAGCCGCTGCGCTCGATCGCCGCCCGCAGCCCCTGGGTCGTCGTACTGGTCTTGGCCATGACGCCCATCCTACGGGGGACCACTGACTGCGAGGCACCGCTCGCCCCCTGTCAGTACGCGGGGAGGGTCCGCGGGCCCAGGTCGTCGCGGGCGGGGGGCGGGGCCAGGCGGACGGAGGCGCCCAGGACGCTCAGGCCGTGCGAGGCGACGACGACCGGCTCCAGGGTGACCGCCACGACCTCGGGATGGTCGTCGACCAGCCGGGAGACGCGCAGCAGCAGTTCCTCCAGGGCGCGGGTGTCGGCCGGTGCGGAGCCGCGCCAGCCGAAGAGGAGGGGGGCCGTGCGGATGGAGCGCACCAGCGTGCCGGCCTCGCGGTCGGTGACGGGGATCAGCCGGTGCGCCGTGTCCCCGAGCAGCTGTGAGGCTGCTCCGGCCAGCCCGAAGGAGAGCACCGCACCGGCCGCCGGGTCGATGACCGCCCGTACGACGACGTCCACGCCGCGTGGCGCCATCCGCTGCACCACGGGGCGCAGCTCGTCCGGCGCGCCGAACAGCTCGGTCAACTCGGCGTACGACCGGCGCAGTTGTTCCTCGTCCGCGAGGTCGAGGCGGACGCCGCCCAGGTCGGCGCGGTGCCTCAGGTGCGGGGCGGTGGCCTTCAGGGCCACGGGGTAGCCGAGGGCGCGGGCGGCGTCCGCGGCGGCGTCCGCCGTCGGGGCCGGCAGGGCGCGGTGGACGTCGATGCCGTAGTGGCCCAGCAGGTCGCAGGTCGCGTCCGTGTCGAGTGTGAGGCCCTGCCCGCGCGCGAGGAGCCCGTCGATCAGGGCCGCGGCGCCCTTCTCGTCGACGTCCTCGTACTCGGGCACCTTGCCGGGGTCGGCGGCGTCGCGCCGCCACTGCGCGTAGGCGAAGGCCTGGCCCAGGGCGCGGACGGCGCGTTCGGCGGCGGGATAGGCCGGGATCAGGTGGGCGCCCTCGGGAGCCTCGGCGGGGGGCCGTGCCGCCGCGGACGCCGGGTCGGGGGCGGGCAGCGGGGGTTTGTCCGCCTCGGGCTGGGGTGCCGTGCTCGCCGCCGCCGACAGGGCCTCCGCCAGGCCGCCGAGCTCCACGTGGACCACGAGGACCGGCTTGGCGGGTGCCGCGGCCGCGGCCGAGCGCAGGGCCTCGGCGAGGGCGGCGTCCCCGACGGAGCCCTCCCCCACCGCCGGGATCGCGGTCACGACCACCGCGTCGCACCGGTCGTCGGCCAGCGCGCGCGACAGGGCCGCGTGGAAGTCCGCGGCGGAGGCGGCCGTGGTCAGGTCCTGCGGAGGGTGCGGCCGCAGTCCCTCGGCGAGGCAGGCGTCATACGTGAGCAGGCCGAGCGACTCGGAGTTGCCGAGGATCGCCACCCGGGGTCCGGCGGGCAGGGGCTGGCGGGCCAGGAGCAGGCCGGCGTCCACCAGCTCGGTGATCGTGTCCACCCGGATCACGCCGGCCTGCCGCAGCAGGGCGGAGACGGTCGCGTGCGGCAGCCGCGTCGCCCGTACGGCGTGTCCCTGGGGGGCCGCTCCGTGCCGGGCGCCCTGGACCACGACCAGCGGCTTCGCCGCGGCGGTCCGGCGGGCGAGGCGGGTGAACTTGCGGGGGTTGCCGATGGACTCCAGGTACATGAGGACGACGTCGGTGTCGGGGTCCTCGTACCAGTACTGCAGGACGTCGTTGCCGGAGACGTCGGCGCGGTTGCCGGAGGAGACGAACGTGGAGACGCCGGTCACGCCCGTGACACCGCCGCCGCGCCGGTGCAGCCGGGACAGCAGGGCGATGCCGATGGCGCCGGACTGGGCGAACAGCCCGATCCGGCCCGGGCGCGGCACCTCCGGGGCGAGGGAGGCGTTGAGGCGCA
This sequence comes from Streptomyces sp. NPDC085932, assembly GCF_044540525.1. Taxonomy (NCBI): domain Bacteria; kingdom Bacillati; phylum Actinomycetota; class Actinomycetes; order Kitasatosporales; family Streptomycetaceae; genus Streptomyces; species Streptomyces sp. NPDC085932. Next base: position 119,762 of record NZ_JBITSJ010000001.1, on the reverse strand, counting down.
CCCGGGGCGAGGTGTTGATGATGCCGAAGGCGTTCGGGCCGATGATGCGCATGCCGTACGTGCGCGCCTGGCGCACGAGGGCGCGCTGGCGTTCGCGCCCCTCGGGGCCGCTCTCGGCGTACCCGGCGGAGACGACCACGAGCCCCTGCACGCCGTGCTCGCCGCACTCGGCGACGACCTCGGGGACGTGCTCGGCCGGCACGGCGACGACCGCGAGGTCCACGGGGCCGTCGATGTCCCGCACGGAGCGGTGGGCCGGTACCCCGTCGAGCTCCTTCTGCCCCTCGGGCAGGGCTTTGTTCACGGCGTGCAGGCGGCCGGTGAAGCCGGCGTCCCGGATGTTGCCGAGGACGCTGCGGCCCACTCCGTCCGGGGAGCGCCCGGCGCCGATGACGGCGACCGAACCGGGGGCGAGCAGCCGCTGCACCGACCGGGCCTCGGCGCGGTGCTCGCGCGCGTACTGCACGGCGAGCGAGCGGTCGGTGGGCTCCAGGTCGAACTCCAGCCGGACCACGCCGTCCTCGAAGCTGCGCTTCTGGGTGTACCCGGCGTCCGTGAACACCTTGATCATCTTGGTGTTCGCGGGCAGCACCTCGGCGGCGAAGCGGCGGATGCCGCGCTCCCGGGCGACGGCCGCGATGTGTTCGAGCAGGGCGGAGGCGACGCCGCGGCCCTGGTGGGCGTCCTGCACGAGAAAGGCGACCTCGGCCTCGTCGGCGGGTGCGGACGCGGGCGTTCCGTCGGCGCCGATCCGGTCGTAGCGTACGGTGGCGATGAACTCGCCGCCGACCGTGGCCGCGAGTCCCACCCGGTCCACAAAGTCGTGGTGCGTGAAGCGGTGGACGTCCTTGGCGGACAGGCGAGGGTACGGCGCGAAGAAGCGGTAGTACTTCGACTCGTCGGAGACCTGCTCGTAGAAGCTGACCAGACGCTCGGCGTCATCGACGGTGATGGGCCGGACGCGCGCGGTACCCCCGTCGCGCAGCACCACGTCGGCTTCCCAGTGGGCGGGATACTCGTGCCGGTCCGGCGAGGTCTGCATGGGCCCCAGAGTACGGCTAGCGCCTGACAACGGCGCGAGGCAGTCTGTGGAGGGCGTCAGTCGGGTCGAGGCCGCGATCCGACGGCACCCGCGGGGCGGAACGACAGGTCCGCCCCCGGCTTCACGTGTGGGAAACTGGTCTAGACAACCCTGAACAGCGAAGGGCAGCAACACATGGCTGAGCGCCGCGTCAACGTCGGCTGGGCCGAGGGCCTCCACGCCCGCCCCGCCTCCATCTTCGTCCGAGCCGCCACGGCCGCAGGCGTCCCGGTGACGATCGCCAAGGCAGACGGCAACCCCGTCAACGCGGCCTCCATGCTCGCCGTCCTGGGCCTCGGCGCCCAGGGTGGCGAGGAGATCGTCCTCGCGTCCGACGCCGAGGGCGCGGACGCCGCCCTGGACCGGCTGGCAAAGCTGGTCTCCGAGGGCCTCGAGGAACTGCCCGAGACCGTCTGAGTCGTTCGAGCGGTTTTTTCCGCGGGTGAAGCCGCGCCGGCCTGCACGGCCGGTGCGGCTTCACTCATTTCCGGCTACCGGCGGCAAGGAATTCGCACCGCCCGCGGGACGCGCCGACCGGAAAATGGCAGCAGAAATAATCCCCCGCGAATTCACCACTCTTTGTATACGGCTTCCGTGTTAATGCCGCAGGCTCGCCTTGTTTACGGCATGTTGCGGATTCCTCACATGCTCGGCGCGCTCCCGCGGCCGGCCGAGGCGCAGCCGGTGCGCGGCCGTCGCGCGCTCGGTGTGCAGCGCCGTGAGCGCCCGCGCGCGCTCGCCGTCGCCGCGCGCCACCGCGTCCACGATCGCGCCGTGCTCCGTCCAGGACTCCACCGGATCGGCCGGCGTCTCCACCGCGTACATCCAGGCGATCTTGTGGCGCAGCTGGGTGAGCATGGCGATCAGGGCGGGGCTGCCCGAGGCCTGGGCCAGCGTCTCGTGGAACCAGCCGCCCAGGGAACGCAGGTCGTCGCTGGTGCCCCTGCGGGCGCGCTCCTGGCCGAGCCGGACCAGGCCGCGCAGGACCTTCAGATGCGCCTCGGTGCGCCGCTGGGCGGCTCGGGCGGCACCGAGCGGCTCCAGCAGCCCGCGCATCTCCAGCAGGTCGGCGGCCTCCTGCTCGGTGGGCTCGGCCACGCACGCGCCCGCGTGCCGCCGGGTCACCACGAAGCCCTCGGCCTCCAGGGTGCGCAGGGCCTCCCGGACGGGGACGCGCGAGACGCCGTAGCGGCGCGCGAGGAGTTCCTCGGTGAGCCGGCTGCCGCGCTCGTGGACACCCGCGACGATGTCGTCCCGGATGGCCGTGCACACCGAGTGCGCGGGAATACGCATGACCCGACCTCCGCTTAATCCCCGTGAAACGTCGACGAGTGACGTGTGTTCCGTGACTCTATTGCAATCAGCCGGAATTTCCGACGGCAGCCCGGAATCCATGGATATTTTTTGGACAGGGGTCCGGTGAATGCCGAAAGGCCCCGGCTCGGTGAGCCGGGGCCTTTCGGGCGCTGAGCGGGTGGCGTCAGAGGTTCACGCCGTGCGAGCGGAGGTAGGCGAGGGGGTCGATGTCCGAGCCGTACTCGGGGCTCGTGCGGGCCTCGAAGTGCAGGTGCGGGCCGGTGACGTTGCCGGTCGCGCCGGACAGGCCGATCTGCTGGCCCGGGGTGACCTGCTGGCCGACCGAGACGCCGACGGACGACAGGTGGCCGTACTGGGTGTACGTCCCGTCGTTCATCTTGATCACGACCTGGTTGCCGTAGGCACCGCCCCAGCCGGCCTCGACGACCGTGCCCGCGCCGACCGCGTGGACGGAGGTGCCGGTGGCCGCGTGGAAGTCGATGCCGGTGTGGCTGCCGGAGGACCAGACGGCGCCGCCGGCCTTGTAACCGGTGGAGACGTAGGAGCCCGGGATCGGCGAGACGAAGCTGTTGAGGCGCTTGCGCTCGGCCTCGCGGGCGGCGCGCTCCTTGGCCTCGCGGGCCTTCTCGGCGGCTTCCTTGGCCTTCTTCGCGGCCTCGGCCGCGCGCTCACGGGCGGCCTGTTCGGCCTTCTGCCTGGCGGCGGCCTCCTCGGCCGCCTGCTTCTGCGCGACGGCCTGGGCGTCGATCTGCTGGGCCACGGTGTCGCCCATGGTGACGACCGGGGTGAGGCCGGTCTGCTCGACGGCCGGCTCGGAGGCGGCGAAGGCCGGGGCGGCCACGGTGCCGATCACGCCGGTGGTGGCGAGCGCCGCGACGCCCGCCGCGCGGGCGGTGCCGCGCTGGATCCTGCTGGGACGGCGATGCTTGCCGGTGGCGCGTGTGAACGCCATGAAGTGGCTGGTCCTTTCCTTCCCTCTCGCCTACCGGGTTAGCTGACGGGTTCGGAGCAGGAAGGTCTCCTACGGACCCCCTCGCGACTCGCGTGGGCGTCCGATTCACCCCAGGGACTGCGGTTGGGTCCCCGGCTCCCCTGGCTCGCGCCGTACGGGGACTCGGCGATGACTGTCCGGTGCCGCGGGTGCGGCGCACTGCCTGACGAACAGCCCGGACGAAGCTAAACGGGGCCACTTTCAATTCCCAAACGGATCCGGGCTTTTGTAGCGCATCCCACAGGGCAGACAGGCAACTCCCGTCCCAATTCGGGCATAAAGGAGCCCTGGTGCCTTGGAAGACAACCAGGGCTCCTCGGCGCGTGTGCCGTTACTCGGCGGCCACGACCGTGACGTCGCCGATGCCCAGGGCCTCCACGGGGGCCTTGATCTGCGCCGCGTCGCCCACGAGGACGGTCACCAGACGGTCCACGGGGAAGGCGCTGACGGCCGCCGCCGTGGCCTCCACCGTGCCCGTCGCGGCGAGCTGGCGGTAGAGCGTGGCCTGGTAGTCGTCGGGCAGGTGCTGCTCGACCTGGTCGGCCAGCGTGCTCGCGACGGCCGCGGCGGTCTCGTACTTCAGCGGTGCCACCCCGACCAGGTTCTGCACGGCCACGTCCCGCTCGGCGTCGGTCAGTCCCTCGGCGGCGAGGGTGCGCAGCACCGTCCACAAGTCCTGCAGGGCCGGACCGGTGTTGGGGGTGTCCACGGACCCGCTGATGGCGAGCATCGAGGCACCGGTGCCGTCGGGCGCGGAGCGCAGCACCTGGGCGAAGGACCGCACGCCGTAGGTGTAGCCCTTCTCCTCGCGCAGGACGCGGTCCAGGCGGGAGGTGAGGGTGCCGCCGAGGCAGTACGTGCCGAGGACCTGGGCGGGCCAGACGCGGTCGTGCCGGTCCGGTCCGATCCGGCCGATGAGCAGCTGCGTCTGCACGGCGCCCGGGCGGTCCACGATGACGACCCGGCCGGTGTCGTCGGCGGTCACGGGCGGCACCGGGCGCGGCTCGGCCGAGGAGCCGGTCCACGCGCCCAGGGTGTCGCCGAGCAGGGCGTCCAGGTCGATGCCGGTGAGGTCGCCGACCACCACGGCCGTGGCCGTGGCGGGGCGGACGTGCTTCTCGTAGAAGGCGCGCACGGCCGCGGAGTCGATGGCCGCGACCGTCTCCTCGGTGCCCTGGCGGGGCCGCGACATGCGCGAGCCCGCCGGGAACAGCTCCTTGGAGAGCTCCTTGGCGGCGCGGCGGGAGGGGTTGGCCAGCTCGTGCGGGATCTCGTCAAGGCGGTTGCGGACCAGCCGCTCGACCTCGCTGTCCGCGAACGCGGGCGCCCGGAGGGCGTCGGCGATCAGACCGAGGCCCTTGGCGAGCCGGGAGGCCGGGACCTCCAGACTGATCCGGACACCGGGGTGGTCGGCGTGCGCGTCGAGGGTGGCGCCGGCGCGCTCCAGCTCGGCGGCGAACTCCTCGGCCGAGTGCTTGTCGGTGCCCTCCGAGAAGGCCCGCGCCATGATCGTGGCCACGCCGTCCAGGCCGGCCGGCTCGGCCTCCAGGGGGGCGTCCAGCAGCACCTCCACGGCGACGACCTGCTGGCCGGGGCGGTGGCAGCGCAGCACGGTCAGGCCGTTGTCGAGCGTGCCGCGCTCGGGGGCCGGGAAGGCCCAGGGCCGTGCCTCGCCCGCCTGCGGCCGGGGGTGGAAGTCCATCGTGGCGAGCTCGGTCACTTGGCCGCCTCCTCGTTCTCGTCGCCGGCCGCGGCTGCGGTCTCCCCGGCGGTGTCGGCGTCGTCGGTCGCGTCGGCGTTCTCGTCGGCGACGGGCTCGTAGACGAGCACCGCGCGGTTGTCGGGGCGCAGGCGGGCCTTGGCGACCTCCTGGACCTCCTCCGCCGTCACCTCCAGCACGCGCTGCACGGCGGTCAGCGCCAGCTGCGGGTCGCCGAACAGCACGGCGTACCGGCACAGTTCGTCGGCGCGGCCCGCGACCGTGCCGAGCCGGTCCAGCCACTCGCGCTCCAGCTGGGCCTGGGCGCGCTCCATCTCCTCGGCCGTCGGGCCCTCCTCGGCGAACCGGGCGAGCTCCTCGTCGATGGCGGCCTCGATGACCGGCACCTCCACGTCGCCGGACGTCTTCACGTCCAGCCAGCCCAGGGAGGGCGCACCGGCGAGCCGCAGCAGGCCGAAGCCCGCCGCGACGGCCGTACGGTCGCGCCGCACCAGGCGGTTGTACAGGCGGGAGGACTCGCCGCCGCCGAGGACCGTGAGGGCCAGGTCGGCGGCGTCGCACGCGCGCGTGCCGTCCTCGGGCAGGCGGTAGGCGGCCATCAGGGCGCGCGCCGGGACGTCCTCCTCGACGACCTCGCGCAGCTGCTCGCCGATGATCTCGGGCAGCGAACCGTCCCGCGGCGCGGGCTTGCCGTCGTGACCGGGGATGGAGCCGAAGTACTTCTCGATCCAGGCCAGCGTCTGCTCCGGATCGATGTCGCCGACCACGGAGAGCACGGCGTTGTTCGGCGCGTAGTACGTGCGGAAGAACGCGCGCGCGTCCTCCAGGGTGGCCGCGTCCAGGTCGGCCATGGAGCCGATGGGCGTGTGGTGGTACGGGTGGCCCTCGGGGTAGGCGAGGGCGGTGAGCTTCTCGAAGGCGGTGCCGTAGGGGACGTTGTCGTAGCGCTGGCGGCGCTCGTTCTTCACGACGTCCCGCTGGTTCTCCATCGACTCCTCGTCGAGGGCGGCGAGCAGGGAGCCCATGCGGTCGGCCTCCAGCCAGAGGGCGAGCTCGAGCTGGTGGGCGGGCATGGTCTCGAAGTAGTTGGTCCGCTCGAAGCTGGTGGTGCCGTTCAGCGAGCCGCCCGCGCCCTGGACGAGCTCGAAGTGGCCGTTGCCCTTGACCTGGGCGGAACCCTGGAACATCAAGTGCTCGAAAAGGTGAGCCAGGCCGGTACGCCCCTTGACTTCGTGGCGTGAGCCGACGTCGTACCAGAGGCACACCGCCGCGACGGGGGTCAGGTGGTCCTCGGAGAGCACCACGCGCAGACCGTTGGCCAGGCGGTGCTCGGTCGCTGTCAGGCCCCCGGAGCCTGCCTGGGCTGTGGCCGTGTGACCCATGGGCATGTACGTCCCTTCGATCGCGGAGCGGTCTTCACAACCGCGGTTTCCTGCCGGTCCTGCCACTGTATGCAAGCGTGCGAAGCCCTGGTGAAGTTCCCGGCGCCGACCTGGTCCCGGGAGCCGGAAAGGCCTTCCGGACCGGGTCCTGGTCCCGCTTGTCAGTGCGGCGGTCCACAATGGTCGGCGTCAGATCCGGATCGCAGCAGCAAGGAGCCGGCAGCGATGGCCCGCCGCAGCACGAAGACCCCGCCGCCCGACGACTCGTACGAGGAGCGGATCCTCGACATCGACGTCGTCGACGAGATGCAGGGCTCCTTCCTCGAGTACGCGTACTCGGTCATCTACTCCCGGGCCCTGCCGGACGCCCGTGACGGCCTGAAGCCGGTGCACCGCCGCATCGTCTACCAGATGAGCGAGATGGGCCTGCGCCCCGAGCGCGGGTACGTCAAGTGCGCCCGTGTCGTCGGCGAGGTGATGGGCAAGCTGCATCCGCACGGCGACGCGTCGATCTACGACGCGCTCGTGCGCATGGCCCAGCCCTTCTCGATGCGGGTCCCCCTGGTCGACGGCCACGGCAACTTCGGCTCGCTGGGCAACGACGACCCGCCGGCCGCCATGCGGTACACCGAGTGCCGGATGGCCGAGGCCACCAGCCTGATGACGGAGTCGATCGACGAGGACACCGTCGACTTCAACCCCAACTACGACGGCCAGGAGCAGGAACCGGCCGCCCTGCCCGCCGCCTTCCCGAACCTCCTGGTCAACGGCGCCTCGGGCATCGCGGTCGGTATGGCCACGAACATGCCGCCGCACAATCTGCGCGAGGTCATCGCCGCCGCCCGCCACCTGATCAGGCACCCGAACGCGGACCTCGAAGCCCTGATGAAACACGTCCCGGGGCCCGACCTGCCCACCGGCGGCCGCATCGTCGGCCTCTCCGGCATCCGGGACGCCTACGAGACCGGCCGCGGCACGTTCAAGATCCGGGCGACCGTCTCCGTGGAGCAGGTGACGGCCCGCCGCAAGGGCCTCATCGTCACTGAGCTGCCCTTCGCGGTCGGCCCGGAGAAGGTCATCGCCAAGATCAAGGATCTGGTCGGTTCGAAGAAGCTCCAGGGCATCGCCGACGTCAAGGACCTCACCGACCGGGAGCACGGCCTGCGCCTGGTCATCGAGATCAAGAACGGCTTCGTGCCGGAGGCCGTGCTGGAGCAGCTCTACAAGCTGACGCCGATGGAGGAGTCCTTCGGCATCAACAACGTCGCCCTGGTGGACGGCCAGCCGCTCACGCTGGGGCTGAAGGAGCTGCTGGAGGTCTACCTCGACCACCGGTTCGACGTCGTGCGGCGGCGCTCGGAGTTCCGCCGCGGCAAGAAGCGCGACCGCCTCCACCTGGTCGAGGGTCTGCTGACGGCCCTGCTGGACATCGACGAGGTCATCCGGCTGATCCGCTCCAGTGAGAACTCCGCGCAGGCCAAGCAGCGCCTGATGGAGCAGTTCTCGCTGAGCGAGGTGCAGACGCAGTACATCCTCGACACGCCGCTGCGCCGCCTGACCAAGTACGACCGCATCGAACTGGAGACGGAGAAGGAGCGGCTGACCGCGGAGATCGAGGAGCTGACCCGGATCCTCGACTCGGACGCGGAACTGCGCAAGCTGGTCTCCTCCGAACTGGCCACGGTGGCGAAGAAGTTCGGTACCGACCGGCGTACGGTCCTGCTGGAGTCGGGCGGCGCCCCGGTCGCGGCCGTGCCGCTGCAGGTGGCCGACGACCCGTGCCGGGTGCTGCTGTCCTCGACGGGCCTGCTGGCCCGCACGGCGAACGGCGAGCCGTTCCCGGAGGACTCCGGCGCCAAGCGCGTGAAGCACGACGTGATCGTCTCGGCGGTGCCGGCCACCGCGCGCGGTGAGGTCGGCGTGGTCACCTCGGCGGGCCGGCTGCTGCGGCTCAACGTGGTCGACCTGCCCACACTCCCCGAGTCGATGCCGACGCCGAACCTCGCGGGGGGCGCCCCGCTGGCGGAGTTCGTCTCCCTGGACGACGACGAGACGGTGGTCTGCCTTTCGACCCTCGACGAGTCCTCGCCCGGCCTCGCGCTCGGCACGGCCCAGGGTGTCGTGAAGCGCGTCGTGCCGGACTATCCGGCCAACAAGGAAGAGCTGGAGGTGATCACCCTCAAGGAGGGCGACCGGATCGTCGGCGCGGTCGAGCTGCGCACGGGCGAGGAGGACTTGGTCTTCATCACCGACGACGCCCAGCTGCTGCGCTTCCAGGCCGCGCAGGTGCGTCCGCAGGGCCGCCCGGCCGGCGGTGTGGCCGGCATCAAGCTCTCCGAGGGCGCGAAGGTCATCTCCTTCACGGCGGTGGACCCGGCCGCCGACGCGGTGGTCTTCACGGTCGCGGGCTCGCGCGGCACGCTGGACGACTCGGTCCAGACGACGGCCAAGCTGACGCCGTTCGACCAGTACCCGCGCAAGGGCCGGGCCACCGGCGGCGTCCGCTGCCAGCGGTTCCTCAAGGGCGAGGACTGCCTGTCCCTGGCCTGGGCGGGTCCCAGCCCGGCGCTGGCAGCCCAGAAGAACGGCAGCCCGGCCGCGCTGCCGGAGATCGACCCCCGTCGGGACGGCTCGGGTGTGTCGCTGGCCAAGACCGTCGCGGTGGTGGCCGGCCCGGTCTAGGCCGGTTCGGCGGGATCCTCGTCCCGGCCGCGTACGTACCGCAGGACGCCCCACATGCCGTGCTCGTCGGCGTGCGGGGCGTCGCTCCGGCAGGCGTCGAGCTGCTGGTCGAGGGCGGGGGCGTCGATGCCGGAGCCGATGAGGACCAGCTGTGTGAGGCGCTCCTCGCCGGCCGGCCAGGGCTCCGGGTAGAAACGCAGGAACCGCCCGACGGCGTGGACGGAGTAGCGGTTGCGGACGTCGTACGGGCCGAAGTCGACGTACCCCTTGATCCGGTACAGCCCCTCGGGACGGCTGTCGAGGAACTCCATCAGCCGGCGCGGATCGAGGGGCCGTGCCGAGGTGAACGACAGGCTGTCGTAGGCACTGTGCAGGTGCCCGGCGTGGTCGTTGTGTTCGCCGTGTTCGCCGTGTTCGCCGTGTTCGCCGTGTTCGCCGTGTTCGCCGGGCGCATCGTGGTCGTGGAGGTCGTCGAAGGACAGCTGCCCGATGCGTTCCTCGCTCGGCCGGCAGTCGAAGAGGAACTCGGGGTCGATCCGCCCGTAGGCGGCCGGGACGACGGCGGCGCGGTCGGCGAGGGACCGGACGAGTCCGAGGACGCGCTTGCCGTCCGCCGCCCGGTCCATCTTGTTGACCACGACGAGGTCGGCCAGCGCGAGATGCCGGTCGAGCTCGGGATGCCGGGCCCGGGTGGCATCGAACTCGGCGGCGTCGACGACCTCGACGAGCCCGCCGTACACGATGCCCGGGAGCTCGCTGGCGAGCAGCATCCGCACGAGCTCCTGCGGCTCGGCCAGGCCGCTCGCCTCGATGACGACGACGTCGATGCCGAGGGAGGGTTCGGCGAGCTTCTCCAGGTACTGGTCGAGTTCGCTCGCGTCGACCGCGCAGCACAGGCACCCGTTGCCGAGGGAGACCGTGGAGTCGCCGAGCGCCCCGGCCACGGCCATCGCGTCGATCTCGATGGCCCCGAAGTCGTTGACGATGGCCCCGATCCGGCTCCCGCCGCTGCGGTGGAGGAGGTGGTTGAGCAGTGTGGTCTTCCCCGACCCGAGAAATCCGGCCAGGACGACGACCGGGATCTGCTGCGGCTGCGGACTCGGCTGACGCACGGACGACCTCTTTCACACCGACGCGCGCACCGGCTTGCCCGACCGGCACACGTACGAGCTGGGATGCGGCCAGGATACGAGCCGGGGAGATCGCGCCGGCGCCTGCTCAGGCCGGTACCGGGGCCGGGGCCTGCGGTCCCACGTAACGGGCCACCGGGCGGATGATCTTCGTGTCCTCCGCCTGTTCCAGGATGTTGGCGCTCCAGCCCACCACCCGCGCGGCGGCGAAGGTCGGGGTGAACATCTCGCGGGGCAGGCCGCAGAGTTCCATGACGACGCCCGCGTAGTACTCGACGTTGGTGTGGAGTTCACGGCCGGGCTTGAGCTCCGCCAGGATCGCCTCGACGTGCCGTTCGACCTCCACGGCGAAGTCCACCCGCGGTCCGCCGAACTTCCGGGCGACCTCGCGCAGCATCCGCGACCGCGGGTCCTCCGTGCGGTAGATCGCGTGCCCGAAGCCCATGATGCGCTCACCGGCGAGCACCCTGGCGCGCACCCAGGCGTCGATGCGGTCCGGGGTGCCGATCGCGTCCAGTGTGTCCAGGGCGCGGCTGGGCGCGCCTCCGTGCAACGGCCCCGACAGCGCCGCCACGGCACCGGCGAGGCACGCCGCCATGTCCGCGCCCGTCGAGGCGATCACCCGGGCCGTGAACGTTGACGCATTGAATCCGTGGTCAATGGTGGAGATGAGGTACTGCTCGACGGCCCGGGCGCGCTCTTCGTCCTGTACCGAGCCGGTCAGCATGTACAGGTAGTTCGCCGCGTAGGTCAGATCCTCCCGTGGCTCCACCGGTTCGAGCCCCTGCCCCAGCCGGTGCAGGGCGGTGAGCAGGGTGGGCACGGCGGCCGCCGCTTCGAGCGCGTCCCGTCGGCGCTGTTCGGCATCGATGTCGTACACCGGCCGGAAGCCCTTCGCGGCGCCCAGCAGCGACAGCGCCGTGCGCATCCCGGCGAGCGGGCCGGAGCGTCCGCCGGCCGCGGCGACGGCCGGAAGGGCGGCGCGCACCTCGTCCGGCAGGCGCCGCAGCGCGGCGGTCTCCCGTGCGAAGGCCGCGCCGCGGCCGGCGTCGGGCAGCTCGCCGTGCACGAGCAGGTGCCAGACGTCCTCGAAGCCGCGGGTCTGCGCGAGCTCGACGGCCGAGTACTGGCGGTAGTGGTAGAAGCCCTCGAGACCGCGGACGTCACCGATCCGGGTGTCGGTGACGACGACGCCGGCGAGCCCGCGCGGTACCTCGACGAGAGTGGCTGTGGACCTGTTGACGGACATGTCTTCCTCCCTGGACTTGATTCGACTGTCCATGCTTGACTTGAGCCCTGTCAACATTGATTCAATCAATGTAAGAGTCAATGTCCCACTGGACGGCTACGGTGGCCCCCATGCGCGATCAAGAACCCGCCCCTGTCGACCCGGGGCGGCGGCTGAGCACAAAGGAGGCCGCCGAGCTGCTCGGCGTGAAGCCGGAGACGGTCTACGCCTACGTCAGCCGCGGCCAGCTCAGCAGCCGGCGTGGCAGCGGCGGCCGGGGCAGCACCTTCGACGCCCGGGAGGTCGAAGCCCTCGCCCGGCGCAACAGGCGCGAGAGCGCGGTCACTCCGGGGGCCGGCAACGAACTGTCCGTGCGCACCCGACTCACGCTCATCGAGAGCGACCGGTACTACTTCCGCGGCGTCGACGCCGTCGACCTGGCCATGCGGCACAGCTACGAGGAGGTCGCCGAGTGGCTGTGGACGGGCCGGTTGCGCCCGGGCACGACGTTCACGGCACCCGCCGGTTCCGTGGCCGTCGCCCGCCGCGCCGTCGACGCCCTGCCCGAACACGCCGCGCCAGCCGACCTGCTCCGCGTCGCGACGATCGCCGCCGCGACCGCGGACCCACTGCGCTTCGACCTGTCCGAGGACGCCGTGCTCGGCACGGCCCGCACCCTCATCCCGACACTTGTCGCCGCCCTGCCGCCCGCCGGGCGTGACCGCCGCGACGACCGCCGTCACGACAGCCGTCATCACTACAGCCGTACCGAGGGCCGTGGCGAGGGCCGTGGTGAGGGCCGTGGCGACCGCCTTGATCAGACCCCGCTGGCCCGGCGCCTGTGGACCCGGCTGTCCCCGCGGGAGGCCGACGCGGCGTCCCTGCGCGTGCTGGACACGGCCCTCGCCCTCCTCGTCGACCACGACCTGGCCGCCTCCACCCTCGCGGTGCGGGTCGCCGCCTCGGCCCGCGCGCACGCCTACGCGGCCGTCTCCGCCGGGCTCGGCGTGATCGAGGGCCCCCTGCACGGCGCGGCCAGCGGGCTCGCCCACCGGATGCTCCAGGACGTCCTCGACCAGGGCGACGCCGGGCCGGTGATCGCCGACGAACTGCGCGCAGGCCGCCGCATCCCGGGACTCGGGCACCGGCTGTACCCGGGCGAGGATCCACGCGCGCGTGCCCTGTTCTCCCTCCTGGAGGGCGTCCCGCGCGCCGAACCCGCCCTCCTCGCGGCCCGGGACATCGTCGACACCGCCGCCCGTCACGCCCCGCTGCACGCCAATGTCGACCTCGCCCTCGCCGTGCTCACCGCGTCGTGCGGCATGTCCGCGAGCGCCGGCGAGACGATCTTCGCCGTGGCCCGTACGGCGGGCTGGATCGCCCACGCCCTGGAGGAGTACGGCGAACGCCCGCTGCGGATGCGCCCGAGCGGTCTCTACGCAGGTCCGAAGCCGCCTCAGCCACTACCGGAGTAGACCGGGGCGGCCCCGGGAGGAGAGCCGGGCCAAGTCAGGTTAGGCTCACCTCTGTGAGTACGTGCTCAAGCGTCTCCCGGGACTCCGACGAGCCCGTTTCGGGAACCGCGGCGACCGCGAGGACCTGGCTGCTGCTGGAGCAGCCCGGTCCGTGGGGTGCCAAGGCGCTCACCTCGAGCCACCTGGACCCCGCGCTCGGGCGTGCCCTGGAGGCGGCCGCGCAGGACACGGGCGTACGGATCGCGCTCATCCGCCGTCCCGGGCGTCACGCCGACAGCCGGATGCCCGCCGCCCGCCGCGTGTTCGCGGCGCACACCGCCCCGGGCAACGGGTGGCTGCACGCCGCCACGACCTCCGATCCCGCGCGCCTGCTCGACCTCGACTTCGCCGCACTCGGCCGGGGCGACCACCACTCCTTCGACGCGGTGCTCGGCGCGGAGCCGCATGAGGGCGACCCGCTGGCGCTCGTCTGCACCAACGGCAAGCGCGACCGCTGCTGCGCCCTGCTGGGCCGCCCCCTCGCGGCCGAGCTCGCCGCCTCCGAGGCCGAGGGCGTCTGGGAGGTCACCCATCTGGGTGGTCACCGTTTCTCCCCGACCGTGCTGGTGCTGCCGTACGGATACGCCTACGGGCGGGCCGAGGCGCACCTGCTCAAGGAAGTCCTGCAAGGCGCGCGCGAGGGACGTGTCGTCGTGGAGGGCTGCCGGGGCAGGTCGGCCTGGGAGCGGCCGGGCCAGGCCGCCGAGCTCGCCGTGCGCACCGGCATCGGCGAGTACGCGGCGGAGACGCTGAGCGTCGTGCGGACGGCCGGCGCCGCCCCGCACTGGGAGGTGACCGTCGCCCATGCCGACGGACGCCGCTGGCAGGTGGAGGTGGCCCAGAGCGCGGCTCTGCCGCCCCGTCCGGAGAGCTGCGGGGCGTCGGTCCTTGGCTCACCCGCGCGGATGGACGTGGTGGCGGTGCGCGAGACCCGCGTGACGACGGCCCTCGCCAGCTGACGCGGTCCCCGCTGCACCATTGATCAAGAGATCACGCCATTGATCAAGAGATCCGAGCCACCCCTGTTACGGGACCCGGGCAGCCGCACGTACCGTCTTCGGTATGAGCCCCACTCCCCCCGCACGTCGCCTGCGCCTCGGCCTGCCGCGGCGGGTGTTCTCGCAGGTGCTGCTGATGCAGGTGGCCATCGCCGCCGGAGTCGCGGTCCTCGCGACCGGGCTGTTCCTGGCTCCCCTGGGTGACCAGCTGGACGATCAGGCCATGCGCCGCGCGCTGGCGATCGCCCAGACCACCGCGCAGCAGCCCGGGCTCGCGAAGGACCTGCGGGACACGCCGCCGTCGCCGAACGGCCCGGTGCAGCAGGAGGCGGAGCGCATCCGCAAGGCCACCCAGGCCGAGTACATCGTGGTGATGGACTGGCGGGGCGTGCGCTGGTCGCACACCGACCCGAAGCAGATCGGCGGGATCGTCTCCACCGACCCGGGTCAGGCCCTGGCCGGCCACGAGGTCATGGAGATCGACGACGGCACGCTCGGCCGTTCCGCCCGGGGCAAGGTGCCGCTGCGCGACGGTGACGGCACGGTCGTCGGCGCGGTGTCGGTCGGCATCGCCTACGACAGCGTCCGGGGCCGGCTCATCCACGCGATCCCGGGGCTGCTCGCGTACGCCGGCGGTGCCCTGGCCGTGGGCGCGCTGGCGGCCTGGCTGATCTCCCGGCGCGTGCACCGGCAGACCCGGGACCTGGCCTTCTCGGACATCGCCGCGCTGCTGTCGGAGCGGGAGGCGATGCTGCACGGCATCCGGGAGGGCGTCGTCGCCCTGGACCGCACCGGCCGCATCCGGCTCGTCAACGACGAGGCGCAGCGCCTGCTGGGCCTCGGGGACACCATGGTGGGCCGCACCCCCGACGAGGCGCTGGGCGCGGGCCGTACGGCCGATGTCCTGGCCGGGCGCGTGACCGGCACGGACCTGCTCACCGTGCGGGGCCAGCGCGTGCTGGTCGCCAACCGGATGCCCACCGACGACGGCGGCGCCGTGGCCACCCTGCGCGACCGCACCGAACTGGAGCAGCTGGGCCGCGAACTCGACTCCACCCGCGGTCTGATCGACGCCCTGCGCGCGCAGGACCACGAACACGCCAACCGGATGCACACACTTCTGGGGCTGCTGGAACTGGAGATGTACGACGACGCCGTCGACTTCGTCGGCGAGGTGGTCGGCGACCACCGCGCCACGTCCGAGCAGATCACCGAGCGGGTCGAGGACCCGCTGCTCGCCGCCCTGCTGGTCGGCAAGGCGACCGTGGCGGCCGAGCGGGGCGTCGCCCTGGGGGTCTCGGACCGGACCCGGCTGCCCGACCGGCTGGTCGACCCGCAGGGGCTCGTCACGGTCGTCGGCAACCTGGTGGACAACGCCCTCGACGCGGCCGCGGGCACGCCGCACGCGCGCGTGGAGGTCGAACTGCGCTCCGAGGGCCGTACGGTGACCCTGCGGGTGCGGGACACCGGCCCGGGAATCCCGCCGGAGAACCGGGAGTTGATCTTCACCGAGGGGTGGTCGACGAAGAAGCCGCCCGCCCACCGGGAACGGGGCATCGGGCTGTCCCTGGTGCGCAGACTCGCCGAACGCCAGGGCGGCAGCGCGACCGTCGGCGAGGCGCACGGCGGGGGCGCCGAGTTCACCGTCGTACTGCCCGAGGCACTGACCGAGCCGGGCCCCGAGCCGGCCCTGACTGCGCCGTCCGTTCCGCAGCACGCCGAGGAGGGGTCGTGATGATCGAGGTCCTGGTCGTGGACGACGACACCAGGGTCGCCCGGGTCAACGCCGCCTACGTCGAGAAGGTGCCGGGCTTCCACGTCGCCGGTGAGGCGCACAACGCGGCGGACGCGCTGCGCCAGGTGGAGACGCTGCCCCGGCTGGACCTGGTGCTGCTGGACCACTACCTGCCCGACGAGACGGGGCTGGCGGTCGTCCAGGAGATGCGGCGGCGCGGCCACCAGACCGACGTGATCATGGTGACGGCGGCCCGGGACGTGTCCACGGTGCAGGCGGCGATGCGGTACGGAGCCCTGCAGTACCTGGTCAAGCCGTTCGCCTTCGCGGGCCTGCGCGCGAAGCTGGAGGCGTACGCGGAGCTGCGCCGCACCCTCGACGGGGGCGGCGAGGCGGAACAGGCGGAGGTGGACCGCATCTTCGGCGCCCTGTCGGCCGGGGCGGAGCCCGCCCTGCCGAAAGGCCACTCCCCCACGACCGCTGAACTGGTCCGGCAGTCCCTGATGAACGCCGACGGACCGCTGTCCGCCCAGGAGATCGCCGAACGGACCGGGGTGAGCCGCCAGACCGCGCAGCGCTACCTCAAGCTCCTGGAGCGCACGGGCCGGGCCCGGCTCACCCTCAAGTACGGCGACGCGGGCCGCCCGGAACACCGTTACGTGTGGGCCACCCGGTCATAGCGGCTCAGCGGCCGGGTGCAGCCACCACGTCCCGGAGACGGCCGCTGCTTCACGCGAGGGGCCGCTGCGCACGGGAGGCGACCGCTAGGCCCGGAGACAGCGGCCGCGGGCCCGGAGACGGCGGCTACGCCTGGAGACGGCCGCCACGCCTGGAGACGGCCGCCAGGCCAGGACGCGGCCGCTACGCCAGGACGCGGCCGCTACGGCCGGGAGGGCCGGCCGTTAGGCCGCTCCCGCCCCCGTCAGCGACCGCACCTCCGTCTCCGCGTGCCGGGCCTCGTCCGGGATCTCCGCCGACGTGACCGTGCCCAGCCAGCCCGCGAGGAAGCCCAGAGGGATCGAGACCAGCCCCGGGTTCTGCAGCGGGAAGTACGAGAAGTCGGCGCCCGGGAAGAGCGAGTCGGGGCTTCCGGAGACGACGGGGGACAGCACCACCAGCACCACGGCCGGGACCAGACCGCCGTAGACGGCCCACACGGCACCCCGGGTGGTGAAGCCGCGCCAGAACAGGGAGTAGACCAGCACCGGCAGGTTCGCCGACGCGGCGACGGCGAAGGCGAGGCCCACCAGGAACGCGACATTGAGGTCGCGGGCCAGCAGACCGAGGGCGATCGCCACCACGCCGACTCCGACGGCCGCGACCCGGGCCACGGCCACCTCGCTGCGCGGCTTGCCGCCTTTGCGGCGCAGGGAGGCGTACAGGTCGTGGGCCACGGACGCCGAGGACGCGAGCGTGATCCCGGCGACCACGGCGAGGATCGTGGCGAAGGCGACCGCGGCGACGATCGCGAAGAGAACCGTTCCCCCGGTGCTTCCGGCACCGCCGCCCAGATCGAGCGCCAGCAGCGGAACCGCCGTGTTCCCGGCCGCGTTCGACCCGCGCACGGCGTCCGGACCGACGATCGCAGCCGCGCCGAACCCGAGCACGATCGTCATCAGGTAGAAGCCGCCGATCAGTCCGACCGCCCAGACGACCGAACGGCGTGCCGCACGCGCGGTGGGGACGGTGTAGAAGCGGGACAGGATGTGCGGCAGTCCCGCCGTGCCCAGGACCAGGGCCAGTCCCAGGCTGATGAGGTCGAACCGTGCCGTCCAGTCGCCGCCGTACTTCAGTCCGGGCGCCAGGAACGCCGCGCCGTGCCCGCTCCGCTCGGCCGCCGTGAGCAGCAGCCGGTTGAGATCACCGTGGAAGCGCACGAGGACCAGCGCGGTCAGCGCGATGGTGCCGCCCAGCAGCAGGACGGCCTTGACGATCTGGATCCAGGTGGTCGCCCGCATCCCTCCCCACGACACGTAGATCACCATGAGCGCCCCGACGCCGATGACGGTCCAGGCCCGCGCCGCCCCGCTCGTGCCGCCGAGCAGCAGCGCCACCAGGCTGCCCGCGCCGACCATCTGCGCCACCAGATACAGAACGGACACGGTGACCGAGGAGGTTCCCGCCGCGATGCGCACCGGCCGCTCCCGCATGCGCGCCGCCACGACGTCGGCGAGCGTGAAGCGACCGCAGTTGCGCACCAGTTCGGCGACGAAGAACAGCACCACCAGCCAGGCCACCAGGAATCCGACGACGTACAGCAGTCCGTCGTACCCGAACAGCGCGATGAGGCCGGTGACGCCCAGGAAGGAGGCGGCCGACATGTAGTCACCCGCGATGGCAAAACCATTCTCCATGGGCGTGAAGAGCCGTCCGCCCGCGTAGAACTCCTCCGCGGACCCTCGCCGGTTGCGGCCCACCCACGTGGTGATGCCCAGCGTGACCGCCACGAACGCGCTGAACAGCAGCAGTGCCAGGGTCTGTTGCTGGTCGGTCATGAGGCACCGCCGTTCGCGCCGCGGGTCAGTTCCTGGGTGTCCCAGCGCAGTTCGAGGGCCGCCCGGTCCCGCCGCAGCCGCGCGTGCCGCGCATACGCCCAGGTGAGCAGGAACGTGGTCAGGAACTGGCCGAGCCCCGCCAGCAGTGCCACGTTCACCGCGCCCGCCACGGGCCGGGCCATGAGTTCCGGCGCGGTCGTGGCCGCCACGACGTAGCCCACGTACCAGGCGAAGAACGCCGCGAAGGCGGGCACCACGAACCTGCGGTACCGCCGCCGCACTTCCTGGAAGGCCGCGCTGCGCTGCACCTCCAGATACACCTCGGCCGCCGCGACGCCGCCCTCGGCCGCCTCACGCGCGCGGGGCACCGTCACCGGGGCAGGCGCTCCGGCACCCTCCGACTCGCCCCAGCCGGAGGCAAGGGCGTCGTACCAGGGGTCGTCGTACCTCAGCCGTGCGGCCTCCTCGGCCGGGTCCGGGGCATGACCGCCGAGCCGCTCGACCGAACTCTCCTGACCAGCCCCGGCCCTGTGGGGACGGCCCTTGCTTGACTGCATGTCCAAGGATGGACAGAACGGGAAGATCCCCGACTCTTCTTCCCTCCGCGCTTCACCCCATCAGGTGACCCGTCCGGCGCGGCGCCGCACCGGTACCCCGGAAACGCCGAACGCCCGCCGGGAGTGGCACTCCCAGCGGGCGCGTAGCCCTGCGCGGCCGCTACGCGTCGATCCGCGACCGGTCCAGTGTCGCCGCCGAGTTGGAGATGAACTCCTTGCGCGGCGCCACGTCGTTGCCCATCAGCAGGTCGAAGACCTGCTCGGCCGCCTCCAGGTCGGAGAGGTTGATCCGGCGCAGCGTGCGGTGGCGCGGGTCCATGGTCGTCTCGGCCAGCTGGTCGGCGTCCATCTCACCGAGGCCCTTGTAGCGCTGGATCGAGTCCTTGTACCGGATGCCCTTGCTCTGGAACTCCATGAGCTTGTCGCGCAGCTCCCGGTCCGAGTACGTGTACACGTACTTGTCCTGGCCCTTCTTGGGCTGGACGATCTCGATCCGGTGCAGCGGCGGCACGGCGGCGAACACCCGGCCGGCCTCGACCATGGGCCGCATGTAGCGGTGGAAGAGGGTCAGCAGCAGCGTGCGGATGTGGGAGCCGTCGACGTCGGCGTCGGTCATCATGATGATCTTGCCGTAGCGCGCCGCGTCGATGTCGAAGGTCCGCCCGGAGCCGGCTCCTATGACCTGGATGATCGCGCCGCACTCGGCGTTCTTCAGCATGTCCGTGACGGACGACTTCTGGACGTTGAGGATCTTGCCGCGGATCGGCAGCAGCGCCTGGAACTCGGAGTTCCGGGCGAGCTTGGCCGTGCCGAGCGCGGAGTCGCCCTCGACGATGAACAGCTCGCTGCGGTCGACGTCGTCGCTGCGGCAGTCGGCGAGCTTCGCCGGGAGGGAGGAGGACTCCAGGGCCGTCTTGCGGCGCTGGGCGTCCTTGTGCTGCCGGGCCGCGATGCGCGTACGGGCCGCGGCGACGGCCTTCTCCATGACGACCCGGGCCTGCTGGGCGGCGTCGCGCTTCGTGGACGTCAGGAACGCCTTGAGTTCCTTGCTGATCACGGTGTTCACGATGCGGCGGGCCGCCGAGGTCCCGAGGACCTCCTTGGTCTGGCCCTCGAACTGCGGCTCGGCGAGACGCACGGTGACGACCGCGGTCAGTCCCTCCAGGGCGTCGTCCTTGACGATGTCGTCCTCGGCGACGCGCAGCAGCTTCTTGGCGCGCAGCACCTCGTTCATCGTGGCCGCCACGGCCTGCTCGAAGCCGGCGACGTGGGTGCCGCCCTTGGGGGTGGCGATGATGTTCACGAACGACTTCAGGGTCGTGTCGTACCCGGTGCCCCAGCGCATGGCGACGTCGACGTCGAGCTCGCGGGTGACCTGGGTCGGGGTCATCTGGCCGTGCTCGTCCAGTACCGGGACGGTCTCCCTGAACGTGCCCTGCCCGGAGAACCGGAGGACGTCGCAGACCGGCTTGTCGTTGGCCAGGTACTCGCAGAACTCGCTGATGCCGCCGTCGAAGCGGAAGGACTCCTCGCCCTTGCTGCCGCCCTCGCCGAGCCCGTACTCGTCCCGGACGACGATGGTCAGGCCGGGCACCAGGAAGGCGGTCTGGCGGGCACGCTGGTGCAGCGTCTCCAGGTTGAGCTTGGCGTCCTTGAGGAAGATCTGGCGGTCGGCCCAGTACCGCACGCGCGTGCCGGTGCGGGTCTTCGGGATCTTCTTCGCCTTGCGCAGGCCGCTCTTCGCCTCGAACTTCGCGTCCTGGCCGTTCCCGGCGAAGGCACCGGGGACACCGCGCCGGAAGCTGATCGCGTGCGTGTGGCCACCGCGGTCCACCTCGACGTCCAGCCGGGCGGACAGGGCGTTCACCACGGAGGCGCCGACGCCGTGCAGACCGCCGGAGGCGGCGTAGGAGCCGCCGCCGAACTTGCCGCCGGCGTGCAGCTTGGTCATGACGACCTCGACGCCGGACAGGCCGGTCTTGGGCTCGACGTCGACCGGGATGCCCCGGCCGTTGTCCCGGACCTCGACCGAGCCGTCGTCGTGGAGGATGACCTCGATGTGGTCGCAGTAACCACCGAGGGCCTCGTCGACGGAGTTGTCGATGATCTCCCAGAGGCAGTGCATCAGACCGCGGCTGTCGGTCGAGCCGATGTACATGCCAGGGCGCTTGCGCACGGCCTCGAGCCCCTCGAGGACGAGCAGGTGCCGCGCGGTGTAGTTGGAACCGTCCCGGTCTGCTCCTGCCAGCAGAGCTGTGGACGGCACGGACGTCTCGGCGGTCACGCGGTTCGCTCCTCGCTGAATTTCAGATGGGGCCCTCGTGGGTAAGGGCGCGGCTTCAGTCACCGGTGAGAGGGTACCCAGGCCTGGTAGAGCCCTTGTAACGCCACCCTCGTCGGAAACTCAGACTAGTCCACAGTCGCATGCCTGTTCGATCCCTCGATGGAGTGAAGTCCACATCACGTTCCCTTCCAGGCATGAACCATTTAGGCTCCGGGCACGTCCTCATGAACAACCGGCAACCCAGCCGGGAGGACCGACCACCGATACGACGCGAAGCCCCGTAAGACACATAGACACGCAATACGGCACATTCGCCGCCAACCGGCAGCAGACAGCCGCCTCGCAAGATTTTTTCGAGGAAAAGCCACGAGCGGGAACGTTTTGGGGCTGGTTGGATGTTGACCCTGGTACGACAGCTCGTCGAGCTAGAGAAGAGGCGACGTGACTACTGTTCTGACCCCTGCGAGCCAGTTGACGGCCGCTGATCGCTGCGACCGCTGCGGCGCCCAGGCGTACCTGCGCGTCGTCCTGCTCAGCGGCGGAGAGCTGCTCTTCTGCGCCCACCACGGGCGCAAGTTCGAGCCGGAACTCAAGAAGATCGCCGCTGAGATACAGGACGAGACGGAGCGACTCACGGCCGCTCCCGCGACCGCCTCCGAAGAAGAGCGCTGACACCTCGCGTCCGACGACGAGCCAGCCCGGCACAGGCCGGAGAGCGGGCGGCTGCCTCCCAGAGGCAGCCGCCCGTCCTCGTCCTCACCCGGCCCGCACGGACCGCGCCGGACGCCTCGCACAAACCACACAGGCCGCACGGGAGGCCTCGCGCATCCCACACAGGCCACACGGGCCGCCTCGCACAACTCACACAGGCTGCACGGGGACGCTGCACAGAGGCCGCGTCGGGCGCCTGCCGCGCTTCCGCTTGCCGCCCGCATGGAACCTTCACTTCCAGCCGAGCGTCCGCATGATGTCGGAGACCCGCATGTACACGCCGGGGCTGCCGGCCCGCCCGCAGCCGATCCCCCAGGACACGAGGCCGATCAGTCGTCCCTGAGCCACCAGCGGCCCGCCGCTGTCGCCCTGGCAGGCGTCCCGGCCCCCCTCCGGCTCCCCGGCGCACAGCATGCTCCTGGCGTCGTAGGTGCCGTCGGCCCCGCCCGGGTACGCCTCCTCGCACAGGGCGTCGGGGAGCACGCGCACCCGCGCCGCGCGCAGATCGCTGGGGTACTCCCCAGCGCCCGAGATGTCACCCCACCCGTACACCGTCGCGGCTCCTCCCGCCGCGTACGCCGGATCCCCCTCGCCCGCCATGCCGATGACCGAGTCGGCGGGAAGGGGCCGGGCCAGGGTGAGCACGGCGAAGTCCCCGTTGTTGCTCGCGCCGTCGTAGGCCGGGTTCACCCAGGCGGACCGCACGGCGATCTCCTGGCCGCCGCGGTCCGAGAGCAGATCCGTGCGGCCCGTTATGACCTTGAGGTCCTTCACCCGCTCCGGGGGCCCGCCCAGGACCGCCCGATCCATGCAGTGCGCCGCCGTGAGCACGGTCGTGCGTCCGACCACGACGCCACCGCAGAACTGTCCCGACCGCGTACCCCCGAACCGGTCACGGCTGGCCAGAGCGACCGTCCACGGGCTCTGCGACGCGTCGACCGGGAAACCCCCTATGACGACCCGGTCGACGGCCACGGACGCGGTGGAGGCCGCTGACAGGGCGGTGGCCGCGGCTGCCAGAGCCAGGGGTCGGACCAGGGCACGGACCAGTCGACGACGCATGCGCACTCCTCACTCCGTGGTGTCGGTGAGACACCCAGGGTGATCCAACCGCCGACACCCCGCACCCGCGCGACGCCCCGCTCCGCGCACGCGCCACGGGGCAGACATGGCACGCTCCACCTGCCCACCCCGCAGCCGACACGGCAAAGGCCCGGCTCCCTATGGGATCCGGGCCTTCCGCTGCTTGCGCCTCGATGCCTCGTGCCTCGACGCCTTGCGCCTCGATCAGTCGAGGTAGTCGCGCAGCACCTGCGAACGGGACGGGTGGCGCAGCTTCGACATCGTCTTGGACTCGATCTGGCGGATGCGCTCACGCGTGACGCCGTAGACCTTGCCGATCTCGTCGAGGGTCTTCGGCTGACCGTCGGTGAGACCGAAGCGCATCGAGACGACGCCCGCCTCGCGCTCGGACAGGGTGTCCAGGACGGAGTGCAGCTGCTCCTGGAGGAGCGTGAAGCTGACGGCGTCGGCCGGGACGACCGCCTCGGAGTCCTCGATGAGGTCACCGAACTCGCTGTCGCCGTCCTCACCGAGCGGGGTGTGCAGCGAGATGGGCTCGCGGCCGTACTTCTGGACCTCGATGACCTTCTCGGGGGTCATGTCGAGTTCCTTGGCCAGCTCCTCCGGGGTGGGCTCGCGGCCCAGGTCCTGGAGCATCTGGCGCTGCACGCGCGCGAGCTTGTTGATGACCTCGACCATGTGCACCGGGATACGGATGGTGCGGGCCTGGTCGGCCATGGCGCGGGTGATCGCCTGACGGATCCACCAGGTGGCGTACGTGGAGAACTTGTAGCCCTTGGTGTAGTCGAACTTCTCGACCGCGCGGATGAGACCGAGGTTGCCCTCCTGGATGAGGTCCAGGAAGAGCATGCCGCGGCCGGTGTAGCGCTTGGCCAGGGAGACCACCAGGCGGAGGTTGGCCTCCAGCAGGTGGTTCTTGGCGCGGCGGCCGTCCTCGGCGATGATCTCCAGCTCGCGCTTGAGCTTCGGCGCCAGCTTGTCGGCGTTGGCCAGCTTGTCCTCGGCGAACAGGCCCGCCTCGATGCGCTTGGCGAGCTCGACCTCCTGCTCGGCGTTGAGCAGGGGGACCTTGCCGATCTGCTTGAGGTAGTCCTTGACCGGGTCGGCGGTGGCACCGGCGGCGGCGACCTGCTGCGCGGGCGCGTCGTCCTCGTCCTCGTCGGAGAGCACGAATCCCGCGTTCTCGGTGCCCTCGGGCTCCTCGCCGGCCTTGCCGGGGGCTGCCTCCTCGAGCACCTCCTCCTCGAGGAGCTCGACGTCGTCCTTCTTGGCGCTGGTCTTCTTGGCCGCCGCCGTCTTCTTCGCGGGGGCCTTCTTCGCCGCCGTCTTCTTGGCGGTGGTCTTCTTGGCGGCCGCCTTCTTGGCGGGCGCCTCTTCCTCGGCGGCGGGCTCGGCGGCAGGCGCCGCCGGCGTGGCGGTGGCGGTTGCCTTCCTCGTGGTCACCGCCTTGGCCGCGACCGTCTTGGTGGCGGTGCGCTTGGCGGGACTCTTCGCTGCGACGCTCTTTCGGGTGCGCTTGGGCTCTGCGGCACTGACCATCAGCGTCACACCCTCTTCCTCGAGGATCTGGTTGAGGCTGCGCAGTACGTTCTTCCACTGAGTGGCCGGAATCTGGTCAGCTTCGAAGGCCCGACGCACGTCATCGCCGGCGATCTGCCCCTCAGCCTTTCCCCGCTCAATGAGCGCCATGACAGAGACGGACTCGGCGATCTCCGGCGGGAGCGTACGGGATGTGCTGGCCGACACGAACAACCTCTCGGAACGTTGGAAAACGGCTTCCGGCCCCGTCCACAGGGACAGGAGCCGACCGCCGGCTTGGGGATGGGCCGACGGCGCGGGCGGGGGCCGGGAAGATGCACAGCGCCTTCGACGGCGTCCGTATTCCCTCCGCGGCTGTCACCTCTTAGGTCATCGCGTTCTTCCCATGAGCGTTACGCCCAATCTGCGTGGCCCGAGTCACACCCCGTAAGCGAGCAAAAACGGTCAGATGAGGTCAGATGGTGTCACCTCTGGCGCCGACCCGACCGCTCCGGCGGATTCAGGGCCCCTTCGCGCCGTCGGACCCCGCAGGATCACCAAGGATCCCACGGGGTCCGACGGGAGGCGGGTCACCGGGCGGGCGATGCCACAGGAGGGGGGTGGCACACCCGGCCGCGCCGCCCGTGGAACGCGGTCAGTGCTCGCGAGGGGCGGGCACCACGCGTTCCACCTCGGGGTGGACCGTGAGCAGTTGCCGCATCGCCGCCTCGGCCCCGGCTCCGTCGCCGGTCGCGAGGGCGTCGCAGATGCGACCGTGGTGCGCCAGCGACGTCTCGTTCGGCCGGTCACAGCCGGTGACCGGACCGCCGGACACCTGGAGGGCCGCGGAGACGATCCCGGAGAGGTGCTCCAGCATGCGGTTGCCCGCGACCTGGATGAGCAGGGAGTGGAACTCGGAGTCGGCACGGGAGAAGGTGAGCGCATCACCCTGGGCCATTGCGTGCCCCATGATCTCGACCATGTCCACGAGGCGCTGCTGGACGTCCTCGCGCCCGTGTCCCGCGGCGAGGCGGGCGGCGAGGGGCTCGATCGTCCAGCGCAGCTCGCTCAGCTCGCGGCGCTGGTCGTCGCGCTGGGGCCCGAAGGCCCGCCACTCGATGATGTCCGGGTCGAGCAGGTTCCAGTCGCTGACGGGGCGCACGCGCGTGCCGACGTTCGGCCGGGCGCTGACCAGGCCCTTGGCCTCCAGGACGCGGAGCGACTCGCGCACGACGGTGCGGGAGACCTCGAAGCGCTGGCCGATCTCCTCGGGCACCAGCGGGCGGTCGGCTCCCAGGTCGCCGGAGACGATCATCTGACCCAGCTGCTGAACGAGTTGGCCGTGCAGCCCGCGCCCGCGGCTGCCCGCGGCGCGCCGGCCGACCCGGCCCAGCTCCGGGTCCCCGCCGTCCCAGGCAGGGGCCCCGACCCGGTCGACGGCGGGCGCCTCCGCGTAGGGGTAGCGGTCGAGTTCGCCCGGGCTCGTGAGGCCGGTGTCAGCGGAGCGGGCGGCGGTCATCATGGTGTGCGCAAGGGTACTCACGCTTCCTTTGTCGGCGTCGTCTCCAACTCCCTTGAGGTCTTTGGTGAAAAGCACACGAAAGGGTGATCGCTCACCCCGTCGCAATTGACGCCTTATCGGAAAGAAATGGGCGCTCTGCGGGGAGTTGTGCGCATGGCCGAACTAAGGGTTACGGACAGTCGTCACCGAAACCGGCTGCGCAGGCCGGTGAGCAGGTAGGCGCAGAGCAGGGTGGCCAGCGACAACGTCAGTGCGCCACCCACGGGTTGGGAGACCACCCGCAGTGCGGCCTCCAGGTAGCGCTCTCCCCCGAAGGGCCAGCGCGGCAGCAGGGCCTCTCGCAGCCGCATGGGCAGCCCGGCAGCGGTCCGCACGGACGGTCCGTTCAGGAGCTGGTGTACGACGGGGACGACGAGCAGGGGCACGGCGGCCACGGCGGCGAGACCGGCCGTGGTGGACCGGAAGACTCCCGCGGCCAGCACCCCGGCCCAGGCGCAGCCGACCACCAGCCCGATCCAACTCGTGGTGAGCGGCAGCCAGTCGACGGGAACCTGGGCGAGCTCCCGTCCGTAGACGAGATAGAGCACCTCGGCGTTGCAACCGACGGTGAGCACGGCCAGCGTCAGCGCGGTGACCGAGGCCACGAGCAGTTTGGCGACCAGCAGCCCCAGCCGCCGGGGCACGGTGCCGCGATCCGCCGCCAGGGCGGGGTGGCGGAACTCGTCCCCGAAGGCCAGCGCGCCCAGCAGACCCGCGCCGAGTGCCGCCGGCGGCAGCGGCAGCTCCTGCGGCCACGCGGCCAGTAGGCGCGGCTGCGGGGTGTGCCCGATGCGGGCGAGCACGACGGCTGTCACGGCCGACACGACGAGTACGACGGCCCCGGTGAGAAACCCGGTACCGATCCCGGCGGCGCGCCGGATCTCGTAGCGGAGAGGGCGGAGGGGGCTGGGGGCGGGGCGGACGGAGATGGGGGGCGGCAGAGGGGGCAGGGCGTCGAGGGTGCGCGTGACTCGGGGGGTACGGGTGCCGGGCGGGCCGGCGGTGCGGGGGGTCTGGGCGTTGAGCGCGTGGGTGGTCTGGGGGTCGAGCGGGCGGGAGGGCTGGGAGTCGAGGGCGTGGATGGTCTGGGGGTCGAGCGGGCGGGGGGCCTGGGGGTCGGGCGCGTGGGTGGTCCGGGGTGCGAGTTGCTCGGTAGCGCGGGTATCGGGCGTTCCGGCGGCGCTGACGGAGTCGGCGGGGGGCGTGTGGGTCGAACGGGCCCTGTGAGGATCCAGCGTGCCGGTGGGGCGGGGGCCGGAGGTGGGCGTGGCGCCGGCTCCGGTGGAGCTCGGCGGTCGAGGGCCCGAGCTGTCGGCCGGGACGGCGTCCGAGTGCGCCTCGGGCCTGCCGACATGCTGATCCGACCCGGCAGCGGCAGGAACGATCCGCTCCTCAGCCCCTGACTCCTGGGTCTCCGTCGCGGGGAGCGGGTCGAGTGTGGGGTGCGGGCCGAGCGTGGGGGGCCGCTCGGCGACGACCACGACGGGCTGTGTGGCTGCACGGCGCGGCACAGCCGGGGCGGCTCCGGCACCGGGCCCCATGTCGCCGATCTCGTCGGCGAGTTGGTGCACCAGGATGCCGTGGCGGAATGCGATCTCCCCGACTTCCGCGCAGGTACTGCCGTACACGGACAGGCGGTTGCCTCCCTCGCGTACGACTTCGACGGAGCGCTGCGCGGTGCGGGCCTGTTTGGTCAGGAGGGCGGCGAGACGGGCCGCGTGCGGGCTGCGCACGGCGACCCGGGGGCGCAGCCTGGTCCGGGAGAACTCCGCCGCCTCCTGATCGGCCACGAGTCTGCCCTGCTCCAGGGTGACGACGCGGTCGGCGGTGCGGGCGGCCTCTTTGGGGTCGGCCGTGGTGAACAGGACGGTGCCACCCTGGGCGGCGTAGGCCCGCAGCATGCCGTGCAGCCAGTTGCTCTCTCGTGCGGAGAGCCCGTCGGCGGGGTCGTCGAGGACGAGGGTGTGCGGGTCGGCCAGGAGGACGCAGGCCAGGCCGAGTCGGCGGTCCATGCCCCGCGAGAGGGTGCCGAGACGTTCCTCGCGCAGGCTCACGAGCCCGACCGCTTCGAGGACTTCGTCGGCCCGCCGCACCGGCACCCCCGCCGCGGCGCACAGCATCCGGAGATGACCGCGAACCGTCCGGGCGGGGTGACCCGGTACGTCCCCGAGCAGGACGCCGACTTCACGTGAGGGGTGGGCGATGCGATGCAGTGGCCGCCCCCGGAAGTGCGTGATTCCACGGCCCTGTTGGAGTTCGAGCATGAGTCTGAGGACCGTTGTCTTCCCGGCGCCCGGCGCACCGAGCAGCGCGGTGACTCGGCCCGCTCGCGCCTGGAAGGAGACGTCGTCGGCCGCGGGCGGGAGCTCTTTGCGGGGGTTGCTGGTCAGTCCGTAGGCCTCGATCACCCGCAGCAAGATAGCGCGCTATGTCCGTTTTTTCGGGCATCCGGCAGCCCCTCGCATGGTCCGGCCCGGCCTGCCGCTCCACTTCGCCCGGGCCAGGGACGGCTCTCGCTCGGAGGCACGACGTGGGCCGCGCCCTCGGTCACACCTCGGGGCGCAGCATCGGGGGGTTGAGCAGAGTCGCCCCTCCGGCACGGAACAGCTGCGCGGGGCGGCCGCCCTGGCGGGTGGTCGTCCCGCCGGTGGGGACGAGGAAACCCGGTGTGCCCGTCACCTTGCGGTGGAAGTTGCGCGGGTCCAGCGCCACGCCCCACACCGCCTCATAGACACGGCGCAGCTCCCCGACCGTGAACTCGGGCGGGCAGAACGCCGTCGCCAGCGACGAGTACTCGATCTTGGAGCGGGCACGTTCGACCCCGTCCGCCAGGATCTGCGCGTGGTCGAATGCCAGTGGCGCGACCGGCTCGGCGTCCCGTCCGTATCCGCCCTGCTGCAGCAGTTCCTCGACCGGCGCCCAGCGTGCGTTGCTGGCATCACCACCTGCCCTCGGCGCGGGCAGGTCGGGTGCGAGGGCGAGGTGGGCGACGCTGACGACCCGCATCCGGGGGTCGCGCTTGGGGTCGCCGTAGGTGGCGAGCTGCTCCAGATGAGCGCCGTTGTCCTGAGCGGGGACAGCCGGGTCGTGGACACGCAGCCCGGTCTCCTCCGCCAGTTCGCGCGCCGCAGCCTGTGCCAGGTCCTCGTCGGCCCGCACGAAACCGCCGGGGAGCGCCCATCGCCCCTGGAACGGCGGTTCGCCCCTGCGTACCGCCAGCGCACACAGGGCATGGCGGCGCACGGTCAGCACGACCAGGTCCACGGTGACGGCGAAGGGCGGAAACGCTGACGGGTCGTAGGGCATGCCGCGATCATAGTCGTCTGCCTGACGATAAACACTCCCTTCGCCGATCGCTTCGCTTACTGATCCACTATTGGTTCCTTACTGATCCACTCGGGTCCACAACGGGCTCGGCTGTCTGTGCCCGCGAGTCCGAAGATGACAGGTCGTGCCAGGTCACACGCCCAGTTGCAGTCCGTCGGCCGCCTCTTCGACCATGGCGAGGCCCAGTCGGCCGACCCGCACGGAGAACGGTGCACCGGCCACGCGCAGTCCGGTGAAGCCGATCTCGCCGAGGGGGGCGCTTCGCACGGGACTCAGGGTGACCGTCCCGGCCGGGGCGTCGGGGCGGATGCCGGCGAGGGTGGTCAGCAGCAGGACCCCGGCGGCCGCGGCGGTGGCCGCGGGGCGGCAGGCCGCGGGGTGCGGGAGGGGGGTGCCGCCTTCCGTGCGCTGCTCCCCCGCGTACATCTCGGGCAGACGGTGGTCGAAGGACGCGGCTGCCGCGAGGACGCCGCGCAGCAGCGCACTCGCCTCCTTCTCGTACCCCGCGGCGGCCAGCCCCGCGACGGCGAGTGCCGTCTCCTGGACCCGCACGGCTCCGGCGCGGTGCCCGAACGGGTTGAAACACGGTTCCTTCGCGCCGAGTCCGCGCAGGCCCCAGCCCGAGTCCATGACCGGGCTGCCGAGGAGCCGGGCGAGGTGCTCGGTCTGCACTTTGTCGAGCAGTGCCGGGGCCATGGCTCCTCCGCCCAGGAGGCCGGTATCGAGGAGGTGGGCTGCGGCCGAGCTCAGGTGTGGCACGGGTCTGCCGTCCGGAGCGCGGGCCACCGCGGGCCTTCCGCCTCCCAGGTCGTCCACCCAGAAGTCCTTCCGGAACGCGGTCCGTGACGCCTGTGCCCACTGCCGAAGTCCCTCCCCGCCCGGGCGTCCGCAGGCGTCGAGCAGGTCGGCACCGAGCAGCGCGGCACGGTGCGCGTGTGCCTGGGTCTCACAGCGGGTGAGACCGCCCGGGTGCGGGTCGCGCAGGTACGGGTCGTCGCCCGCGGTGGCCAGCAACCAGGTCAGACACCGTTCGGCGGCGGGCAGCAGGGCCTCCGTCTCCTGATCCGGGAGGCCCCAGCGGCGGGCCTCGGCGAGCAGGGCCGGGAAGAGCAGCGTGGCCTCGGTGCCGGTGCACTGCGGCGGGAGGAGCGGACCGGCGTCCCGTCGTGGGCCGGGGATCATCCCGAAGTGCCGTCCAGGGGCGATGAGTTGGGTACGAGCGAGGATCCGGAGCGTCCCTGCGGCCAGACCGGTGCCGAGGGGAAGGGCCATGCGGGCGGCGACGAGCGCGTCGGCCGGGGCCAGACCACAGCGCCAGGGAGCCCCTGCCGCGAGATGGGTGTCGGCGGGATGGGCGGAGTCCCGCAGCAGGAGGGCCTGGAGGTCCTCGATGCTCGTCCGCAGCAGGGCGGCGGCCGTGGGATCGTCGCCTTCCGCGCGGGCCGCGGCCAGAGGGCTGGTCGCCACGCGGCCCACGGCCCGGAGGGGACCGGCACCGTCCGGCCGCACCCGCAGTTCCACGCTTCTGCTGCCGCCCGGCGGCAGGTTCAGTTCCCAGCGCAGCAGCCCGGCCGAGGCGAGCGCGTCCGAGGGAGGCGGTGCGGCCGTGACGGACGCGTTGCCGGTGGCGCTGGACCAGCGCAGGCCGGAGTCGTGGACGCTGGCGGGAAGTTCGGGACCGGCCTTACCGGAGGCGATCGCCCCGAGATCGGCGAGGTCCGTGCCCAGGGCCACCTCGACCGGCAGCCGCAGCGGACGGGAAGCCGCGCTGTGCAGCGTGATCCGCTCGGTGCCGTCCGCGTAGCGGTTGCGTTCCACGACGACGTCCGGGTCCGGCCCCGCCTGTGGGGACGTGCGGAGCGTGCCCACGAAGCGGGCGCGGTCGGCGGCGATCATGCGGGACTGCACCGCGAGGGGCTCTCGCCCGGCCACCCGGATCTCGCACCGTGAGAGCACACGTCGGCCGGCACGGTAGAAGCCCTCCAGTCCGCTCCCGGTCAGCTGCCCTTCCTCCCTCGACGAGATGGCCAGGCCGGGAAGGGCGACACAGATCATCACCGCGTGGGCGGGCGGCAGGTCGGCGGACCAGCGCAGTCCGGGAATCGTGGCCCCACGGGGAGGTGGTGGGGGCGCCTGACCCGTGGCCCCGCGGCGCAGCGGTGGGGACGCCTGTCCGGTGGGGGTCGGGGCGCGGCCCTGGGCCGACGGTGAGCCGGGGACGGCACCGCCCGGGAGTCGGGGTCCGAAGCCGTCGAGTGGGGCCGCTGAGCGTGGGGGCGCGGCGGTGTCACTCGGCGAGAGCGCGCCCGGCCCCGGCCCCTGGCTCGGCGCTCCCGGTGCTGGTCCTCCCAGTGCTGGTCCTCCCGGCGCTGGATTTGGCTCTGGCCGTGGATTTGGCTCTGGCTCTGGCCAGGGCACAGCCTCACACGTGGGCGCGAGCTCCAGCTCGTGTTCGGGTTCGGGTTCGGCGGATGTCGAAGGCACGCCCAGGAAGGGACCGTCGTCGGCGGCGGAGGGCGGAGTCGGCTGGTGCATGGGAAGGCTTCCTCTGCGCTCTGTGCGCCTCGATCGGGTTCGGCGCCGAAGGGCTCCGACGGGGCAGGGGCAGTGCGGCGTCACAGCCGGTCCGGGCGCTCCGCCACTCAGGTGAACGGTGGGGACGTCGTCGGAGTCACGCCCCGACCCTTGCCCCTTGCCCGCCCGGACCCCCCGGACCGCTCGGAGCGTCCGGACCACTCGGAGCATCCGGACCGCTCGGACCGCCACGCCCGCCCGGGCACTCACTCGTCCCCCTCCACCGTTGGGCCGGGACGGGTGCCGTCCTGTCCCGTGTCCTGGCTGGGCAGGACCGCCTTGTGCACCCCACGCGCACGTGTGCTGCCGGTACGCGTGGCCCCCGGCCGCCCGGAGTTCGGTGATGCCGCGCGGCCCGGGCGCGTGGCGGCTTCGGCAGCACCGGCAGGGCGTGCGGGAGCCGTGGGCGTATGCCGGTGGGACGTCCGCGGGCTCGGATCACGGTCGGTTGCGCGGGTACGTCCGGGGGTCCCTCCGGCGAGCCGGGGGCGGCGCCGGCGAGCGGTAGCCGTCGCGGGCGCGGGTTCCGAGTCGGCCCCTTGCGGCGCTTCGCCGGTCTCCGCGGTGACCG
The DNA here is from genome assembly GCF_044540525.1 of Streptomyces sp. NPDC085932. Taxonomy (NCBI): domain Bacteria; kingdom Bacillati; phylum Actinomycetota; class Actinomycetes; order Kitasatosporales; family Streptomycetaceae; genus Streptomyces; species Streptomyces sp. NPDC085932. Next base: position 87,303 of record NZ_JBITSJ010000001.1, on the reverse strand, counting down.
ACTCGACCGCTGAAGCCCCCGAGCTTGCCTCCCGCCCTCGCAAGTCCTCCGCCCTGACATCCGCCCCGGCGGCCACCGCCCGTCCCCGCCCGGCGCGCTCCGCTCGCAGGCAGCGGCGGATGGACTCCGGCTCCAGCCCTTCGTTGCAGGCCTGGTGCAGGAGCCGGGCGAAGAGATAGTCGGGGTCCGCGGCCAGGGCCATGGCGAGGGCTTCCCGTGCCTCCAGTTCGTCGCCGGTGGACCATGCCACCCAGCCGGCCAGGGTGAGCGGTGCGGCGGCGTGTTCGCCGTAGGGTCCGACGCAGCGGCGGGCGAGGGTCCGCCAGAGGCGCAGGGCGCGTGCGGCCTCGTCACCCTCCATCCACTCGGCGGCGCGGTCACGGGTCGAGCGGTCCTGGAGGCCGAGGATCAGCCGGGCGGCCTCGTCGTGCCCGATCAGTTCGTCGTCGCGTAGGTCCGCAAGGAGCATGCCGGAGACGGGCTCCGTCCCGGCCAGGCGGTCCAGCATCCGCTCGGCGAGGTCGAGTGTCTCGTCGGCGACCTCGGTGCGGCCGGCGTCGTCCAGGATGCGCGGGACGAGCGCCATGCTCGCGGCGTCCAGAGCGGCCTCCTGCTGCAGGGCGCTCGCCGTTTCCCAGGGCTGCAGGCGGGCCCGCAGTTCCTTCAGCGTGCCGCGGACCTGGATTCCGGCGTAGGCGGCAGCGGCGGCGAGCACCGATGTGCCGGGCAGGCCCATGGGCGCTCCCTCGGGCGAGCAGCAGACCGGGTTGTCACAGCAGTACGACCAGTAGCGTCCTTCCGAGATGCACAGGGCCTCGACCACGACCACGTCGAGCGAACCGCACTCGACGCGCAGCCTCTGGGCCAGGGGCCTGAGCCGCTCCATGACCTGGCGGCCGGTCAGGCCCTTCTCCGGCTCCTGGCACAGGAAGGCGACCATCGACTCGGGCCGGGCTCCTCTGCGCTCGCTGCCCTTCACCAGGCCGTGGGCCAGTTGCCGGGCGGCGGACGGCCAGTCGTCCTCATGGGCGGGGATACCGAGCCGGGCCCGGCCCCCGAACCGTCCGTGGCCGTCCTTGTCGTGCAGGGCGACGAGGACGATGCTGTCCTCCGGTCGGTACCCGAGCAGATAGGGCAGGGCGTCGGCCAGTTCCGCCGGCGTGCGCAGGGTGACCTGGTGCTCGGCGCCGTGACCTCCGTACGCCTGGCCGGGGAGGCGCGGCCCTGCGCCGTCGCCCGCCCGCATCTCCTGCCCGTCTCCCCGTGCGCCCGCCGCGTGCGCGGAGTGTGTCCCGGACGCGCCGATGTCGCCGTTTTCGGAGGATCCAGTGGTTTCGCCGTGGTTCGTCATGCGAAGACGATCTCGCGGAATTCAAAGCTCCGCTTTGTCCTGTGGATAACTTCAAGCAGGGACACGTCACCCAGGCCGGCGCGGTGACCGCTGTCCACAGGCACCGCGCCGACTGTCACCGCCGTCCTGTTGTATGGAACGCATGGAGCACACGAGCAACGCGGATCTCCGGGCGGCGGCCGACGCCGTCCTCACCCGTCTCGTCGGGGACGCATCAGGAGCGGCCCGGCTGCGCGAGGACCAGTGGCGGGCGATCGAGGCGCTGGTCGCCGACAGGCGCCGCGCCCTGGTCGTCCAGCGGACGGGCTGGGGCAAGTCCGCGGTGTACTTCGTGGCGACCTCGCTGCTGCGGGCGCGAGGCAGCGGTCCGACGGTGATCGTGTCCCCGCTGCTCGCCCTCATGCGGAACCAGGTCGAGGCGGCGGCCCGCGCCGGCATCCACGCCCGCACGATCAACTCGTCCAACACCGAGGAGTGGGAGGCCGTCCAGGCAGAGATCGCCGCGGGTGAGGTCGACGTCCTGCTGGTCAGTCCCGAGCGGCTCAACAACCCGGATTTCCGGGACCAGGTGCTGCCCAGGCTCGCGGCCGCCACCGGACTGCTGGTGGTGGACGAGGCGCACTGCATCTCCGACTGGGGCCACGACTTCCGGCCGGACTACCGCCGGCTGCGCACGATGCTCGCCGACCTGCCGCCCGGGGTGCCGGTCCTCGCCACCACCGCCACGGCGAACGCTCGCGTGACGGCCGACGTCGCGGAGCAGCTCGGCACCGGTGGCGGCTCGGACGCCCTCGTGCTGCGGGGTCCACTGGACCGGGACAGCCTGAGCCTGAACGTGCTGCGGCTACCGGACGCCGCGCACCGGATGGCGTGGCTCGCCGAGCATCTCGACGCCCTGCCGGGGTCGGGGATCATCTACACGCTCACGGTGGCCGCCGCGGAGGAGGTCACGGCCTTCCTGCGGCAGCGCGGGCACACGGTCGCCTCCTACACGGGCAAGACGGAGAACGCCGATCGCCAGCAGGCCGAAGAGGATCTGCTCGCCAACAAGGTGAAGGCGCTGGTCGCCACCTCCGCGCTCGGCATGGGCTTCGACAAGCCCGACCTGGGTTTCGTGGTGCACCTCGGTTCGCCCTCCTCCCCCATCGCCTACTACCAGCAGGTGGGACGCGCGGGACGCGGGGTCGAGCACGCCGAGGTACTCCTGCTGCCGGGGAAGGAGGACGAGGCGATCTGGAAGTACTTCGCGTCGCTCGCCTTCCCGTCGGAGGATCTGGTGCGCCGCACGCTCGACGTCCTCGCCCGCGCGGAGAAGCCGTTGTCGCTGCCCGCCCTGGAGCCCCTGGTCGAACTGCGCCGCTCCCGCCTGGAGACGATGCTCAAGGTCCTGGACGTGGACGGCGCGGTCAAGCGGGTCAAGGGAGGCTGGATCGCGACAGGGCAGCCCTGGGTCTACGACGCCGAGCGCTACGCGTGGGTGGCGCGGCAGCGCGAGGCCGAGCAGCAGGCCATGCGCGCGTACGCGTCGACGACCGACTGCCGCATGGAGTTCCTCCAGCGCCAGCTGGACGACGAGGCCGCGAAACCGTGCGGCCGCTGTGACAACTGCGCGGGACCGCGCTTCACCGCCGATACGTCCGTGGAGGCGCTCGACGCCGCGCGCGTGGACCTGGGTCGCGCGGGTGTGGAGGTGGAACCGCGCCGGATGTGGCCGACCGGTCTGCCGGCGATCGGAGTGGACCTCAAGGGACGCATCCCGGCCGGCGAACAGGCCGCGCCGGGACGGGCTTTGGGGCGTCTGTCCGACATCGGCTGGGGCAACCGGCTCCGGCCCCTGCTCGCGCCCCAGGCACCCGACGAGCCGGTACCGGACGACGTGTCGAAAGCCGTGGTGGACGTGCTGGCCGACTGGGCCAGAGGCCCCGGCGGCTGGGCCTCCGGATCCTCGGACGCCCCGCCGCGTCCGGTCGGCGTGGTCACCGTGGCGTCCCGCACCCGGCCCCGGCTGATCCACTCCCTGGGAGCCCGCATCGCGGAGGTCGGCCGGCTGCCGCTGCTGGGGGCGGTTGAGTACACAGGTGAAACACATCCGGGTCCCCGCAGCAACAGCGCCCAGCGGCTGAAGGCACTCGACGGGACGCTGACCGTGCCGCACGCCCTGGCCGCCGTCCTCGCCGAGGCCCAAGGCCCGGTCCTCCTGGTGGACGACTACACGGAGACCGGATGGACCCTGGCAGTCGCCGCCCGCCTGCTCCGGCGGTCCGGGGCGCAGGGGGTGTTGCCGCTGGTGCTGGCCGTCCAGGGCTGACGGCCCTCCGCCGGTCACCCGCCCTGCGGGCGCGCGCACAAGGCGGGTCCCGCGCCTCCTCGCGCACGCCTCTGGACGCCACCCGCCCCCGTGGCGTACGAACGTGTCGTGCTCGAACGCCCCATGGGTGGCTCGACGACACACGGGGTGGGGATATTAGCCGCGCATCATCTGATAACGGTCGGCTGCCTCAATTGCTCGTTGCCGCATTCAAGTTCGACAGGAAGAATTGAGGTCCGCTCCCCGCACGGCTCGTCCGCCGCCCGGTAGGGCTTCCCTGCGGTGCGCGCTCCCAGGAATCCGACCCCGCCCGCAGTGTGGGCGCGTAGCCGAAGGGAGGACCGTGACCTTCGGATTCGCTCCGGCCTCGGCAGCGGCGTCGACATCCGCCGCTTCCGCCAACCGCCTGCTCGAACCCGCGGAATGGGCCGCTGCGGGGATCCCCCTGCTGCGCAGCCCCCGCGAGGTGGTCAGCGGACTGCACGCCCGGCATCATCCGCAGCCGGCGACCGCCGTCATCGCCGTGCTCGACCCGGACGAGCGGCTGCGGGCGAGCGCCTCCTTCGTCCGCCGTCCGGCCCCGGCCGACGGCTGGATGTTCCGCAACGTGCTGCTGGCGCAGTTGCGCCGCATCATCCCGCACGACCTGCGGCGCCGCACACCGGTGCGCACCGCGGTGCTGCTCTACTGCCGTGAGGGCGACGCGCGTTGGACGGAGGAGGACGGTGCGTGGATGTGGGGCCTGCGGGACGCCTGCACCCTGCACGGGCTGCGGTGCGGGGCGTACATCACGCTGACCCGTGACGGCTGGCAGGTCCTGGGCGAGGACCGTGGCGGACGCCGCCCGCACTCCGCCTCGGCGCCGGAGCCGTTCGCCACGTCGGAGGCGCCGCCACCGCAGCCGCGTACCGGTGGCGCGGCCTCCGAGATACTGCGCCGCGCAGCGGCGGCTCGCTGAGGCCCCGCCCGAGCACGTGCGCCCGGCCCGGGCCGCGCCTCACGGCGCGGCTCACCCCGCATTCGGCACCCGGCTCCGGGCTCCGGGCTCCCCGGCGCAGACACGCGGGTCGACCTGAAGACACCGGGTACGACGAGCCGGCGGCACGACTCTGCGCCACCCGGTCCGTGCGACAGCACTCGTCCTCGGCGCCCAGGCGTTCCGCATTGGAGGCAGGCTGAACCGCCCGCCGTGCGAAGCCGCCGAATCGGCGTCCTGGGTCAGTCGCCGGCGCCCTGGTGGGCGCCGCGGCGCCGGTTCAGACGCCCGCGCCGAGCACCGCGTTGATGCGCTGCGGGTCTCCGCACACGATCAGCAGGGCGTTGGCCCGGGAGTGGGCCAACGCCAGCGCGCTCGCGGCCGCGGCCTCGGAACCGCCGTTGACGGCGACGACGACCACCGGACGCGACGCGGCACGGGCCGCGACGGTGGCGTCCGTGTAGAAGACGTCGTCGCGGGCGTCGTGCTGGGCCCAGTAGGAGGCTTCACCGAAGGACAGCTCGTGGGTGGCCCACGGGTGCTGCTCGCCGGTCGTGATCACCAGGATGTCGCCGGGGGCACGACCGGAGTCCAGCAGCAGGTCCACGGCCTCCTCGGCGGCGTCGAGCGCGCCTTCCACGGAAGCGGGGATCAGCTGGATCTGCGGCGCGGCCGGGGCGGCGGCACCGGCGTCGGGGCCCGACGGAGCGGGCTTGGCGGCCACGTCACGCGGGGTTCGCTGCACCGGCGGTGCGGGCCTGAGAGGCCCGGGACGACCGGGACGCGACGGAGCCGCGGGACGGGGGCCGGGTACGGGACGGGGGGTCGGCGCGGTACGGCCGCTGGCCGGAGTGGCGCGGGGACCCTGGGCACTCTCGTGAATCTGAGGCTCCTCGGGAATGAGAGGCATGAGTTGATATTTATCAAACGCTGGTACGACCCGCGTCGGCGGGTGGCGCATGCGTGCGAACGAAACCGTCAGAAATCGAAGCCCAGCTGACCCTCGATTTCCGGAACACTTCCGTCCGCCCAGCTGCGGACCTTCTTGAGGTGCCGCCACTGGGGCAGCGCATCAAGATACGCCCACGACAGACGGTGGTAGGGGGTGGGGCCCCGCTCCGCCAGTGCGGCCTTGTGCACGGGTGAGGGATACCCGGCGTTGTCCGCAAAACCGAAGTCTGCATGGTCGATACCCAGTTCGGCCATCATTTTGTCGCGCTGAACCTTGGCGATCACCGAGGCCGCGGCGACCGCCACGCACGACTGGTCGCCCTTGATCACCGTACGGACCCGCCAGGGCGCACCGAGATAGTTGTGCTTGCCGTCGAGGATGACGGCGTCGGGACGGACCGGCAGTGCGTTCAGGGCACGCTCGGCCGCCAGCCGCAAGGCGGCGGTCATGCCGAGATCGTCTATCTCCTCCGGGGAGGCGTGTCCCAGGGCGTACGACGTCACCCAGGTGCGCAGCGTCTCGGCGAGTTCGGTGCGTCGCTTGATGGTGAGCAGTTTCGAGTCCGTGAGGCCCTCGGGCGGGCGGCGGAGTCCGGTGATCGCCGCGCAGACGGTGACGGGACCGGCCCACGCGCCGCGCCCCACCTCGTCGACACCTGCAACGATCTTCGCTCCGGTCGTGGCTCGAAGGGAGCGCTCGACGGTGTGAGTAGGCGGTTCGTACGGCATGGCGCCCCTAGATTACGCCGCCCCGAACCGCCCGCGACACCCTGGCCCGCCTTGCGGCGCCCGGCCCCTCACCGACTCGTGTCAGGAGCCGTCAGGCCGCAGCAGCGGAACCATCAACTGGTCGATCATCTCCTCGACTTCATTGTCCCGCCATTCGCAGCCGCACATCTTGGAGCGGTACATCATCATGGCCGGGAGGGCGTCGAAGACATACCCGTTCGCAGCGTCGGGGCGCACCTCTCCGCGCCTGATGCCACGCTCGATCACTTCCCGGAGCATCTTGATGGTGGGCTCCACCACGCCCTCGAAGATGACCGCGTGGAAGCGCTCGGCCTGGGTCGTGTCACATTCGTGAATCACCGAGCGAAGCGCGAACCCGGGACGGGAGAACATCGCGTCACGGGCCCGCAGGCACAGAGCCAGCAGGTCCTCACGCACGCCGCCCTCGTCGGGCGCCTCGTCGAACTGCGGCAGGCCGGCCCGCAGCGCGTCGGCGACGAGGTCCTCCTTGGAGGGCCAGCGCCGGTAGACCGCGGCCTTGCCCGTCTGGGCGCCGGCGGCGACACCTTCCATCGTCAGGCCGTTCCAGCCGACGGTACTGAGTTGGTCCAGCGCGGCGTCGAGGATCGCGCGTTCGAGCACGGCGCCGCGGCGGCGGGCCGTCTGAGCGGGGGCATCCGCCCAGCTCGGGGTAACCATCGGACTCTCTCCAACGAGCAGAGGAAGCGGGGATTCCGGGGATGGGGGGCGCGCCGGACGACACCACAGGGGGATGTGCCGAACGACGCCACCGTAAGTGAACGCTTGCGTTCACTGTGGGGGACTCACTACCGTTGACGCGACAGTGAACGCGAGCGTTCACTAAGGCACTCGTGGGGGACCCATAGTGACAACCTCTCCATTGCTCAAGGACCAGAAGAAGCCAGGTGCGGCCCGCCGGGAGGGACATCCCGGCATCGCGCTCGCGGTCATCGCGGCCTGCCAACTCATGGTGGTACTCGACGCGACGATTGTGAACATCGCGCTGCCGCACATTCAAGACGCGCTCGAGTTCAGCACCACCGACCTCACCTGGGTCGTCAGCTCCTACACACTCACCTTCGGCGGTCTGCTGCTCCTCGGCGGCCGCGCCGGTGACATCCTCGGCCGCCGCCGGGTCTTCATGACCGGCATCCTGCTGTTCACCCTTGCCTCGCTGCTCGGCGGATTCGCCCAGGAACCCTGGCAGCTGCTGGCCGCACGCGTCCTGCAGGGCGTGGGAGGCGCGATCGCGTCGCCCACCTCGCTGGCGCTCATCACCACCACGTTCCCCGAGGGGCCGGAACGCAACCGGGCCTTCGGTGTCTTCGCCGCCGTCTCGGCCGGCGGCGGCGCCATCGGCCTGCTCGCGGGCGGCATGCTCACCGAGTGGCTCGACTGGCGGTGGGTGCTCTTCGTGAACGTGCCGATCGGCGTGCTGATCGCCGTCCTCACCCCGCTCTACATCGGCGAGTCCGAGCGGCACTCCGGCCGCTTCGACATCGCGGGAGCGGTGACCTCCACCGCGGGTATGGCCTCCCTCGTCTACGGCTTCATACGCGCGGCGGACGAGGGCTGGCGGGACAGCCTCACCATCGGGTCGTTCGCCGCCGCGGTGGTCCTGCTGGTGGCGTTCGCGATCATCGAGTCGCGTGCCAAGGAGCCGATCACCCCGCTGCGGATGTTCGCCGACCGCAACCGCTCGGGCACCTACGTGATCATGCTGAGCCTGGCCGCGGCGATGTTCGGGATGTTCTTCTACATCGTGCTGTTCGTGCAGAACGTGCTCGGATACACCCCGATCGAGGCAGGGCTGGCCTTCCTGCCCGTGACGGTCGTGATCGCTCTGGGGGCCGGTCTGTCCCAGCGGTTCCTGCCGGTGCTGGGCCCCAAGCCCTTCATGGTCGTGGGCTCGGCGCTCGCGATGATCGGGCTGGCCTGGCAGGCGCTCATCAGCTCGGACAGCTCGTACGTCGGCGGTGTCCTCGGTCCGATGCTGGTGTTCGGCTTCGGCATGGGGCTCAACTTCGTGACGCTGACCCTCACCGCCGTCTCCGGTGTCGCCCAGCACGAGGCGGGCGCCGCGTCCGGCCTGCTCAACGCCACACAGCAAGTGGGCGGAGCGCTGGGTCTGTCCATTCTGACGACGGTCTTCGGCACGGCGACCAGGAACGAGGCGGAGAAGCAGCTTCCGCAGTTCATGGCCGAGGGCTCCGCCCAGCAGAAGGCGGAGTTCGCCAGCACCCATCAGCTGCCCGCGCCGTGGGGACACGAGGTACTCGCCCACGGCATCTCCGCGGCCTTCATCCCGGCTGCCGCGATGGCCGTCCTGGCCGTCGTCACGGCCTGGCTGGTCATTCAGGTCCGCAAGAGCGACCTGGAAGCACTGGCGGGATCGGCCGGGCCGGGGGTGGGCTGACGCGGGTCCTGCACGGACCGGCCTCGGCGCCTCGCCGGCAGGACCGAAACGGGCCTGCCGGCGGCGGTCGGGCCGGTTCACGACCGGACGCGTCGCGCGACGGTGTACGACAGCGCCCCAGCAGTGGAGCAGAACCACGAGCAACGCCTTCATGATCACCCCTTCGCGCGCCGGCACGGATCTCCGGCACCACGCGCCCTGGCACCGCGCGCAGCAGTTGTCAGGACAACGACCGGGCGGTCACGGAGAGTTCCCGAGGTATACGCAGAGTTCGCAGATACCGGCGGCCGGACGGGCGCATGGCGCCAAGCGGACAGCGGACAGCGGACAGCAGACAGCAGACAGCAGACAGCGGCAAGGCGAGCCCACGGTGTCGGGACAACGGCCGCAAGGCAAGCTCACGACACCGGGAGGACAACCGCAGGGCACTGCACAACGCCGGCAGGGCAGCACTCCGGTCTGCGGGCCTGCGACAGGCACACAAGCCGGGCCCTACGCCCCAGGCCCTGAGCGCTTCGCGCTAGACCGACGTCGGGACCCAGTCCGGAAGCCCCTCGGTTCTCTCCAGCCACGCGGCGGGCGGCGCCCCCGCCTTCCCCGCGGCGATCACGCCTCCGACGATGGCACAGGTCGTGTCGACGTCCCCACCGACCTGGGCGGTCGTCCAGAACGCCTTCTCGTAGTGGCCGAGACCTCTCGCGGCCGACCAGAGGGCGAAGGGGACGGTGTCGTGGGCCGTTGTCCGCCGGCCGCAGCCCAGCACCGCCGCGACGGTGGCGGCATCGCCGTAGTCGAGCATGTCCCGGGCCCGGCGCAGCCCTGCGCCCACCGCGCTCTTGGGGACCAGATCGATCACGCCGTCGAGGAGCGCTTCGGCGCTGGGCGGTCCGCCCGGCGCCGCGGCGAACGCGGCGGCCGCGGCGACGGCCATGGCACCGACCACGGCCTCGCGGTGCTGGTGGGTGGTGTACGCGGAGATCTCCGCCTGGTGGGTCGCCTGCTCGGGATCGTCCGCGTACCAGGCGCCCAGCGGGGCGATGCGCATCGCCGCGCCGTTGCCCCAGGACCCCTGGCCGTTGAAGAGCGCGGCGGCGAGCTCGCGCCAGTCGCCACCCTCCCGGACGAGCCGCAGTAGGCGGTTGACCGCGGGGCCGTACCCCCGGTCGAAGTCGTGGTGCTCGGCGAAGGACCGGGCGAGCGCGTCCTGGTCGATGCGATGGTGGACGGCCAGCACGGCGACGACGGAAGCCGCCATCTCCGTGTCGTCGGTCCACTGCCAGGGCCCGGGCGGGAGCTCGCGGCGCTTGAGCAGCGGGTAGTTCACCGGCACGAAGTACTGGGAGCCCAGGGCGTCCCCGACGGACAGTCCGCGCAGAGCGGCCAGGGCGCGGTCCAGGCGCACGTCGGGAGAGAAGTCAGCGGTCATCGCCCTGCCACTCTATCCGGAGATCCCGTACGGCTCGGGATCCCGCCAGCGATCGAACGGCCGGTCCAGCGTGTACTTGCCGTCGTCTCCCAGAACGAGCATCCTCACCTCGCCGTTCCCGGGATTCGAGAGCGACTCGAACTCGGCGACCGTCCAGTGGAACCACCGCATGCAGAACAGTCGCATGGCCAGCCCATGGGTCACGATGAGCACGTTCGGGGGATGGCCGGGATCCTCGAAACTGCGGAACAGGCTCTCCAGGAAGCCGCCGACCCGGTCGTAGACGTCGGCGCCGGACTCCCCCTGGGCGAAGCGGTAGAAGAAGTGGCCGTACGCGTCCCGGTAGGCCTTCTGGAGGCGGACCTCGTCGCGGTCCTGCCAGTTCCCCCAGTCCTGCTCGCGCAGCCGGGGCTCCTCCCGTACCCGTATCAGAGCGGGGTCGAGGCCGAAGGCGCGCAGCGTCTCGTGGGTGCGCCGGTACGGGGAGACGTAGACGCTGACGCGTTCGTCGCCGAACAGTGCTCGTAGCTGCTCGCCCGTCGCCTCCGCCTGCCGTCGACCGCGGTCGGTCAGGGCCAGGGCGTGGTCGGGTTCACGCTCGTACACGGAGTCATCAACATTGCCCGTTGACTCGCCGTGCCGGACAAGGACGATGCGCCGTGGTCGTGCCATGCCAAAACCCTAGATCGGGTGAGGGCCCGCCGAGCACCCGGACGGTACTCATACAGCGTAGGTCACACGGATTCCCCCCACATCGCCCCCGCTCGGGGCCACCGGCCGGGTCGCTCGATGACGCCGTGCCTCGTTCAGACCGTCCAGCTCGGTTCCATGTCGACGATCGCACCGGTCAGCGCCGCGACGTCCGCCTCCGTCTGGGCTCGCAGGGCGAGCCGCTCCACGCGTTCGGTCCGGTACTTGCCGTGTTCGGCGGCCGATCGCCACATCGACAGCACCAGGTACTCGTGGCCCGGTGCCTCGCCGAACAGCCCGCGCACCATGCCGGGCGAGCCGGCCATCGCCGGATTCCAGACCTTCTCCTGCATCAGCACGAAGTGCTCGGCCCGTTCCTCGTGGACCCGGCAGAGCGCGACGCGCAGCAGGTCGGCGTCCGTGAAGCGCGGCTCGAAGCCGGTCTTCACGTCGAAGCGGTAGTCGAAGAGCCTGACGCGGGCGTCCTTGAACGTGCCCGACTGGGCCGAGGCGAGCCGGTCGTGGGACCTCGCCATGAACGAGTCGTAGAAGGCGCGGCTCTCCCAGAACGCGAAGATGTGCGCCACGTCCGGCCTTCCCCGGCTCCAGCCACCCCCCTGCCCGCGAAACCCCGGCTCCCCCAGAAGCCCCGCCCACTTCCGCTGCCCCCGCTCGAACCCGCGGCGGTCCACCACGGTGCAGCGAATCCACTTGACCAGCACCGCGCCATGGTAAGGCCAGGGAGCGTGGCGCCGGTCACTCTCGGCTGGACCGCTCCGCCCCGCGGGCACCCGCGCACGTGGCAGGATGGACAAACAGTCGTGAGCGCCCGGCAGTTGGGGCGAACGGGCGGGTCGGTACGGAGAAGGGGACGCCGGTGGACGGGCTCAACAAGGGGCTGCGCAAGGTCGAGATCGCGGTGCGGTGGGATCCCAGTCCGGCGGGGCAGCCCTCCACCGACCTGGACCTCGTCGCCGCGACGTATCCGGCGGACGACCCGCACGGCGACCCCGCCTACGTGGTGCACTTCGACAGCCGCTCCCCCGACGGCACCATCTACCTCAACCGGGACAGCAAGGACGGTCAGGGCTTCGGCTTCGACGAGGTCATGACGGTGGAGCTGGAGCGGCTCGACCCCCGGTACGCGCGCGTGGTGGTCGGTGTCGTCATCCAGCAGCGCCCGGCGGAGCGCACCTTCGTCAGCGTCGTCAACCCCGGCCTGCGCATCCGCGAGGGGTACGACGTCCTGGCCGAGGACGACTTCGGCGGGGTCCTGGGCGCCACGGCCGCCACGGTCGCGGAGTTCGTCCGGGAAGGCACCGGGCCCTGGCGTTTCCGTCCCGGGCTGCGCGGTTTCGAGGGCGACCCTGTGACGTTCACCAGGACGATGGGCGCGGCCGGACGGGCCTGAGCCGGACGGCCCGAGGATGGGTCATCACCGGACGCTCCCCGGGGCCCGGCGACACGAGGAACGACGAGAGGGGCACCGCCCGACGGCGGTGCCCCTCTGTCATCGGCTCAGGCGCCCGGCGTCATCGGCCCAGGCGCGCGGCGTCAGCTGCAGCCGCTGGTCGAGCCGCAGCCCTCGCAGATGTAGCAGGAACCGGCGCGCTGCATCTTCGTCCCGCAGGAGAAGCAGAGCGGGGCGTCGGCCTGGATGCCCAGCTGCATCTCGACCAGTTCCGCGCTGGTGTGGGCCTGCTGCGGGGCGGGCTTGGCCGCCTCCTCCACCTTCGGAGCGGACACGGCCTTCAGCTCCTGGGCCCGCGGCGCCGACTGGGCCAGGCCCTCGACGTCGACCTCGTCCTCGGACGGCTCGTACGAGCCGGTCTCCAGGTGACGCTGGCGCTCCTCGGCGGAGTGGATGCCGAGCGCGGAGCGCGTCTCGAAGGGCAGGAAGTCCAGCGCCAGGCGGCGGAAGATGTAGTCGACGATCGACTGCGCCATCCGCACGTCCGGGTCGTCCGTCATACCGGCCGGCTCGAAGCGCATGTTCGTGAACTTCGAGACGTACGTCTCCAGCGGCACGCCGTACTGGAGGCCGACCGAGACGGCGATGGAGAAGGCGTCCATCATGCCCGCGAGGGTCGAGCCCTGCTTGGACATCTTCAGGAAGACCTCACCGAGCCCGTCGTCCGGGTAGGAGTTGGCCGTCATGTAGCCCTCGGCGCCGCCGACGGTGAAGGACGTGGTGATGCCGGGGCGTCCCTTCGGAAGGCGCTTGCGGACCGGGCGGTACTCGACGACCTTCTCGACCGCGGTACGGATCGTCTCCTCGGTCTTCTCGGTGATCTCCGCCTTCTCCTTCTCCTTGGTCTTGGCGGAGAGGGGCTGGCCGACCTTGCAGTTGTCGCGGTAGATCGCGAGGGCCTTGACGCCGAGCTTCCAGGCCTCGAAGTAGATCTCCTCGACCTCCTCGACGGTCGCCGTCTCCGGCATGTTGACCGTCTTGGAGATGGCGCCCGAGATCCACGGCTGGATCGCGGCCATCATGCGGACGTGGCCCATCGGGGAGATGGCCCGCTCGCCCATGGCGCAGTCGAACACCTCGTAGTGCTCCGGCTTGAGACCGGGGGCGTCGATCACGTTGCCGTTCTCGGCGATGTGGGCGACGATCGCCTCGATCTGCTCCTCGAGGTAGCCGAGGCGGCGCAGGGCCTGCGGCACGGTGCCGTTGACGATCTGCATCGAGCCGCCGCCGACGAGCTTCTTGAACTTGACCAGCGCGAGGTCGGGCTCGACACCGGTGGTGTCGCAGGACATCGCGAGACCGATGGTGCCGGTCGGGGCGAGCACGGACGCCTGCGAGTTACGGAAACCGTTCTTCTCGCCCAGGCGCAGGACGTCACCCCAGGCCTCGCTGGCGGCCGCCCACACCGGGGTGTCCAGGTCGTCCATGCGGACGGCCTTGTCGTTGGCGTCGGAGTGCTGCTTCATGACGCGCTTGTGGGCGTCGGCGTTGCGGGCGTAGCCGTCGTACGGGCCGACGACCGAGGCGAGCTCGGCGGAGCGGCGGTAGGCCGTGCCGGTCATCAGGGAGGTGATGGCGCCGGCGAGGGCGCGGCCGCCGTCGGAGTCGTAGGCGTGGCCGGTGGCCATCAGCAGGGCGCCGAGGTTGGCGTAGCCGATGCCGAGCTGGCGGAACGCGCGCGTGTTCTCGCCGATCTTCTGGGTCGGGAAGTCCGCGAAGCAGATCGAGATGTCCATCGCGGTGATGACCAGCTCGACGACCTTCTGGAAGCGCTCCGCCTCGAAGGACTGGTTGCCCTTGCCGTCGTCCTTGAGGAACTTCATGAGGTTCAGCGAGGCCAGGTTGCAGGACGTGTTGTCCAGGTGCATGTACTCGCTGCACGGGTTCGACGCGGTGATCCGGCCGGACTCGGGGCAGGTGTGCCAGGTGTTGATGGTGTCGTCGTACTGGATGCCGGGGTCGGCGCAGGCCCAGGCGGCCTCGGCGATCTTGCGGAAGAGCGCCTTGGCGTCGACCTCCTCGATGACCTCGCCGGTCATGCGGGCACGCAGGCCGAACTTGCCGCCCTCGTCGACCGCCTTCATGAACTCGTCGTTCACGCGGACGGAGTTGTTGGCGTTCTGGTACTGGACGGACGTGATGTCGTCGCCGCCCAGGTCCATGTCGAAGCCGGCGTCCCGCAGGACGCGGATCTTCTCCTCTTCCTTGACCTTGGTCTCGATGAAGTCCTCGATGTCCGGGTGGTCGACGTCGAGGACGACCATCTTGGCGGCGCGGCGGGTGGCGCCACCGGACTTGATCGTTCCTGCGGAGGCGTCGGCGCCGCGCATGAAGGAGACCGGGCCGGAGGCGTTGCCGCCGGAGGACAGCAGCTCCTTGGAGGAGCGGATGCGGGAGAGGTTCAGGCCGGCACCGGAGCCGCCCTTGAAGATCATGCCCTCTTCCTTGTACCAGTCGAGGATCGACTCCATGGAGTCGTCGACGGACAGGATGAAGCAGGCGGAGACCTGCTGGGGCTGCGGCGTGCCCACGTTGAACCACACGGGGCTGTTGAAGCTGAAGATCTGGTGCAGGAGGGCGTACGCCAGCTCGTGCTCGAAGATCTCGGCGTCGGCGGGCGAGGCGAAGTACTTGTAGTCCTCGCCGGCCTTCCGGTACGTCTTCACGATGCGGTCGATCAGCTGCTTGAGGCTGGTCTCGCGCTGCGGGGTGCCGACGGCACCGCGGAAGTACTTGCTGGTGACGATGTTGACCGCGTTCACCGACCAGAAGTCGGGGAATTCGACGCCGCGCTGCTCGAAGTTGACCGAGCCGTCGCGCCAGTTGGTCATGACGACGTCACGGCTCTCCCAGGCCACCTCGTCGTAGGGGTGAACCCCAGGGGTGGTGTGGATGCGCTCGATACGCAGGCCCTTGCTCGCCTTGGGGCTCTTGGCGCGGGAACTCCGTGCCGGACCGCTCGCCGTCTCTGTCATGCCGCCTCCCTGTACGGGCGAAAACGCCCTGAAGTGCGCCGATGTTCCCGGTGCACGTTGTTCTGTCTGGTGTTGCGGGCGTCCACTCACGCCGCCCGCAACAGGTCTTCACATCGCCGCCGCCCGGCCGGTCCCGGAGCTGCCGTCCGGAGCCGGCCCGCCGGTCAGTCGGCGGCGCCTGCGGGCTCGGGGACCTGTGCCGTCCCTCCGGGCCCGCGGTCGTCCTCCTGGCTCCCCGCACCCGTGTCCTCGCGGTCGCCGTCGTCCGCGTCGGGGCGTCCCGTCCCTTCCCTGAGCTCCGCGATCGCCGCCTCGAAGTCCTCGAGCGAGTCGAAGGCCCGGTAGACGGAGGCGAAGCGCAGATAGGCGACGAGATCGAGCTCCTGCAACGGGCCGAGTATGGCCAGCCCCACGTCGTGGGTGGTCAGCTCGGCGCTTCCGGTGGCCCGCACCGCCTCCTCGACGCGCTGGCCGAGCTGGGCGAGCGCGTCCTCGGTGACCGGCCGTCCCTGGCAGGCCTTGCGCACACCATTGATGATCTTCGTGCGACTGAAGGGTTCGGTGACGCCGGATCGCTTGACCACCATGAGCGAGCACGTCTCCACGGTCGTGAAACGACGGGAGCAGTCAGGGCACTGGCGGCGCCTGCGGATCGACGTGCCGTCGTCCGTCGTACGGCTGTCGACGACCCGGCTGTCGGGGTGCCTGCAGAAGGGGCAGTGCATGATCTCCCAACCCTCCTCACAGCAGACTCAATAGCCTCGCTGGACGTCTCGCGCCCCACGAAGCAGCCCCAAGCATAGGCGATGACCATGGCCGCGAAGACCGGGGGGACCACAACTTGTGGGCTGCTGATGCAATCCAACCACTAGATGTGGGGATTGGCTCATACATCCAGGCCGTATGCGCGTGTCGCACGCGTAGCCGCAGGTGACGCGCGACGGGCGGCGCCGCACCGGACCCGCGTGTCCCCGCGACGCCGCCGCTCGCACCTCGGCGCGACCGCCCGGCACGACACGGCCGCATCCGTTGGCGCACGGCCGTATCGCTTCGGCACATGCGGAGATACGGTGGGCGCCGCGAGGAGGGGACGTGGGACTCCCGCACAGATGAGGGCTGGTCCCGGGGCAGGGGAATGCCGGATGGCAGACTGGGGCAACAGTCCACGAGGCGATCACCCCGGCGGTGAAGAGTACAGCAATGGGCCCTTTTGCCCGCCAGGTGGCCCGGCCGCTAATACACCCGGACACATGATCGCGTCCGGCAATTCGCGTTTTTTCACTCGAACGTGTGTTTGGCGCAACCTTTCGAAAGCAACTACCGTTGTCCAGCAGGGAGACCATCGAGAGGGGCCGACGTGACCACCACCGCAGACAGTGCCGCCATCACTGCCCAGGACCGCTCCCAGGGCCGACTGGAGCCGGTGCATGCGATGAACGAAGCCACGAACCCTGAGGGGCACAAGCGCTCCCTGCCGGGCCGACCTCCCGGCATCCGGGCGGACAGCTCGGGCCTCACCGACCGCCAGCGCCGGGTGATCGAGGTCATCAGGGACTCCGTGCAGCGGCGTGGCTACCCGCCGTCGATGCGGGAGATCGGCCAGGCCGTCGGCCTCTCCAGCACCTCCTCGGTGGCGCACCAGCTGATGGCGCTGGAGCGCAAGGGCTTCCTGCGCCGCGACCCGCACCGCCCTCGCGCCTACGAGGTGCGCGGCTCGGACCAGGCCGCCTCGGTACAGCCCACGGACACCGCGGGCAAGCCGGCCGCGTCGTACGTCCCGCTGGTCGGCCGCATCGCCGCCGGTGGCCCGATCCTCGCCGAGGAGTCCGTCGAGGACGTCTTCCCCCTGCCCCGCCAGCTCGTCGGTGACGGTGAGCTGTTCGTGCTCAAGGTCGTCGGTGACTCGATGATCGAGGCGGCGATCTGCGACGGCGACTGGGTCACGGTGCGCCGGCAGCCGGTCGCGGAGAACGGCGACATCGTGGCCGCGATGCTCGACGGCGAGGCCACGGTCAAGCGATTCAAGCGCGAGGACGGCCACGTCTGGCTTCTGCCGCACAACGCGGCGTACGAGCCGATCCCCGGCGACGACGCGACCATCCTCGGCAAGGTGGTGGCCGTACTGCGCCGCGTCTGACAGCGCGCACCGCGTCGGGCGAGCCGAGCAGGCCCGCCCTCTGACCGGGCCCCGGAACCCCTGCGCCGGTTCCGGGGTCCTGCGCTGTCCGGGGCCGGGCCCCGGACCCTCAGCTCGGGCCGGGGCTCGGCTACGGCTGCCCGGCCGCGAGCCGAGGCCCGGCTCCGGTCTCATTGCGCCGCTTCGGCCTGCTCCGCCGCTTCGGCCTCCTTGGCCACCGCATCGATCGCCGCCAGCGACTTCCTCACCTGATTGCGGTCCGTCGTGTACCAGAAGTCGGGCAGCGACGCCTTGAGGTACCCGCCGTACCGTGCCGTGGCCAGCCGCTGGTCGAGCACCGCGACCACACCGCGGTCGCCCGACGCCCGGACGAGACGGCCGGCGCCCTGCGCCATGAGGAGGGCGGCGTGGGTGGCGGCCACCGCCATGAAGCCGTTGCCACCGGCGTCCTCCACGGCCTTCTGCCGGGCACTCATCAGGGGGTCGTCCGGACGCGGGAACGGGATCTTGTCCATGACGACCAGTTGGCAGCTGGGTCCGGGGACGTCCACGCCCTGCCACAGCGACAGCGTGCCGAACAGACAGGTCTTGGGGTCGGCCGCGAAGTTCTTGATGAGCTCGCCGAGCGTCTCCTCGCCCTGGAGGAGGATGGGGAACTCCGGGATCCGCGCACGCAGCTCCTCGGCGGCCAGCTGGGCACCCCGCATGGAGGAGAACAGCCCCAGCGTGCGACCACCGGCCGCCTGGATCAGCTCCGTCAGTTCGTCGAGCATGTCCGCTCGGTCACCGTCGCGGGCGGGGCGCGCCAGGTGTTTGGCGACATAGAGGATGCCCTGCTTGCGGTAGTCGAAGGGCGAGCCGACGTCGATGCCCTTCCACTGCGGGAGGTCGTCGCCCTCCGTGCCCTCCGGGGCGAGACCCAGGGAGGCTCCCACGCCGTTGAAGTCGCCGCCCAGCTTCAGCGTCGCCGACGTCAAAACCACGGAGCGGTCCGCGAAGAGCTTCTCCCGCAGCAGCCCCGAGACCGACATGGGCGCGACGCGCAGGGAAGCACCGAACCGGTCATGGCGCTCGTACCAGACCACGTCCCACTCGGAACCGTTGGTGATCCGCTCCGCCACGTCGTGGACGTTCTCCACGGCGGCCAGGGCCTGCTTGCGCACCGCGTCCTCGTCCTGCACCGACTTGTCCCGGGTCGTACCGATCGCGGAGATGACCGTGCGGCACGCGTCACGCAGGGCCATCAGCGCGTACCCGAGGTCTTCGGGGATCTCCTCCAGGCGGCCCGGAAGCGCCAGCTCCATGAGCCGCTCGAAACCCTCGGCGGCCGTCTGGAGCTGGTCCGCGGCTTTCTCGTTGGCGAGTTTCGCGGCGCGGCGCACCGCGCGGTTGACCTGGCCCGGGGTGAGTTCGCCGGTGGCGACGCCGGTGACCCTCGACACCAGCTCGTGCGCCTCGTCGACGATCAGCACCTCGTGCTGCGGGAGGACCGGGGCGCCCTCGATGGCGTCGATCGCGAGCAGGGCGTGGTTGGTGACGACGACGTCGGCGAGCTTGGCCCGCTCTCGGGCCATCTCGGCGAAGCACTCCGCGCCGTAGGCGCACTTCGAGGCACCCAGGCACTCCCTCGACGACACCGACACCTGCGCCCAGGCGCGGTCGGAGACGCCGGGGGTGAGGTTGTCACGGTCACCGGTCTCGGTCTCGTCGACCCAGTCCCGTACCCGCAGCAGGTCCTGCCCCAGCTTGCTGGTGGGCGCGGCCGCCTCGAACTGGTCGAAGAGGCCGTCCTCCTCGTCCTGCGGAACGCCCTCGTGGAGGCGGTGCAGACAGAGGTAGTTCGACCGGCCCTTGAGCATGGCGAACTCCGGGCGGCGGCGCAGCAGCGGGTGCAGCGACTCGACCGTTCTCGGAAGGTCGCGCTCCACGAGCTGGCGCTGCAGGGCCAGGGTGGCGGTCGCGACGACCACTCGCTCCCCGTGCGCGAGCGCGGGCACCAGGTAGCCCAGGGACTTACCGGTACCGGTGCCGGCCTGGACCAGCAGGTGGGAACCGTCGTCGATCGCTTCAGCGACGGCTTCGGCCATGGCCACCTGGCCGGGGCGCTCCGTACCGCCGACGGCAGTGACGGCGGCATGGAGGAGTTCGGGGAGTGAGGGCTTCGTCATAGCGCGACCACCCTACGACCCGGCACTGACAAACGGGTGATCAAGGCGAGGGCGGGGGGCAGGATCAAGACCTGGACTCCTCGGTGGGGAGTAGGGCGGATGTGCTGGTGGGGAGTAGGACGGGTGTGCTGACTTCGGCTGCGTAGGGCTCGGCAACGGTGATGAGGCAGGTACGAGCAGCGCAGCTCGCTGGGATTTCGGAATTCTCCGCCGTCGACGGGAACCGCGGCGGCACGCGGTCCGTTCAATGAGTGATGGCGCGGTGACACAGCGCTACAGAAGGTGCCGGAGAGAGCGGTCTCGGACCATGAGGGCGGCTCGCTTGGCGGGCAGGTCGACCTCGGCGGAGAACCGGAAGCCGGCGGTCAGGAAAGCGGCGACGGAGGGGGTGTTGCGAATGTCGGGTTCCGCGATGACGCGTGCGCAGGAGGGGCGCCGTGCGAGAACGAGATCGGCCACGGCTCGCAGGAGCATGCTCCCCAGGCCACGCCCGCGGTCGGCGACAGCACCGATCAGAAGATGGACGCCCGTGTCATGGGGTCGTGCCGGGTAATGGCGGGCGAGCGGGTCCAGGTCGGCCCGGTAGATCTCCCAGTAGCTCATCGGTGTTCCGCCCAGTACGCCGACGCAGGGCACGCTGCGCCCGTCACCGGCGAGTTGGTCCCGCACATGGTCCTCGGTCACGCTCGCCGGCCCTGACAACTCCCAGAACTCCGCGGCGGCAGGGTCGTTCATCCACCGGCTGATGAGTGGCAGATCACGTTCCACGCGTACGGGAACGAGGTGGAACAGTCCGCCGGGGGTCTCCGCCGGGCCCCAGTCGGCCACGCCGTCGAGCAGGTCGTCGTACGGCCTGCGGAAGCCGGCCAGGGGTGTCGTGGTGAGGAGCCCCGGAACCACTGCCGAGTCCTGGTCGGAATTCCGCCCGAATCCTGCCCCGGGCTCGGTCCCCTCTTCCGCGATGAGGGCGAGGAACTCGTCCGGGAGCCGAAGGTCCATGGTGTCCTCGGTGCCGTCCCCGTCCCCGTCCTCGTCCTCGTCCTCGGCTCCCCTGTCCTGCTCCGGGTCCCCGTCCTCCCCCGTCTCCCTGTCCCCGTGTCCCTCCGTGCCTCTGTCTCCCTCCGTGTCCTCGTCGCGCCCGCCGGCAACCGAGACGGAACGGCGTCCCGGCTCGCGTTCCCCTCCGGGCTCGGTGGGCTCGCTGCCGGCATGGGCATCGGGCGCCGCCGGACAAGCGGCTGCAGCAGAGACGGGGGTGGCCGTCGGGATGGACGGATCGACGGAAGGCACCAAACGCTCCTCTCAGAAAGGCGGATGGGGCGTGTCCTCAGCGATGAAGG
Organism: Streptomyces sp. NPDC085932; assembly: GCF_044540525.1. NCBI lineage: Bacteria > Bacillati > Actinomycetota > Actinomycetes > Kitasatosporales > Streptomycetaceae > Streptomyces > Streptomyces sp. NPDC085932. Next base: position 66,344 of record NZ_JBITSJ010000001.1, on the reverse strand, counting down.
AGGCCGGTCATGGTCGGAAGGAGGTCGGAATGATCAGCAGTGCAGGGGGTTGGCGATGGTGACGTAGACGGACTGGGTGTCGACCGGGCCGACGAGTTCGTCGAGGCCGTGCAGTCGGGTGAGCAGGTTGGCCTTGCAGCGCAGCACGGGTGAGTCGAGCAGCAGGGCGGGCAGCGAGGAGCGCAGCCGGGCCGGACCGGAGGCGACGGTCCCGAGGAAGCGACGGAAGGCGGCCAGCAGCAATCGCTCATCGGCCAGCCCTTGAGAACCCAACGCGCCGACGAGACCGAGCACGTTGTTGACGCCCAGGTAGTACGCGAGACGCTCGTCGGCGATCTCGTCGCGGACGAAGGTGTCGCTCCGCTCGCCGATGCCGGGCAGTCGGGCGTCGAGCGCCGCGCGTCGGGACTCACGGAAGTAGTAGCCCTGGTTGTCGCGGTACCGGCCGCCCGCGGGCCAGCCGTCGGCTTCCAGCAGGAGCAGCGTGTTCTGCTGGTGCGCCTCCAGGGCGACGCCGGCCTCCGCGTCCAGCCACAGGACGGGACGCACCACGTGTTCCAGGTAGCGCAGGAACCACTCGGCGGCGACGGCTCCGCGAGGCCGGCCGGTGCGCCGAGCGATGCCGGTGACCAGTTCGGCAAGCCGGGAGCGAAGGACCGGGCCTTCGTCCTGGGAACGGTCTGAAGCGGTGTCCGGGCGGGTCGGGGATGACGGGCGCAGTGAGACGAGTCCGGCGACGCAGGACACATCGTCCGAGGGACTGAACGGGTTGTGGCGGATGACCACGTCCAGCCCGGGCAGCGGGGTGCCGGCCGGCCCGTCGACGGCGAGCCAGGCCGGGTCGCGCACGATGTCGAAGGCAGGATGCGCGGCCCGCCACTGCCGCCCGAGACCGCTGCGGAGCAGGCGATGGACCTCGACGCCGCGGTGGAGTTCCTTACGGAGGTTCTCTCGACGGGAGTTGGTGATGCGCAGTCCCAGGGACAGCTTGAACATCGCAGGGGCGCCGGACCGGTAGACGGTGCGGACGGAGGAGGTGGGGTACCAGGGCGCCCCGTGGGGACCGAGGTCACGGAGCTGTCCGTCGTCCAGCAGGGCGGCGATCTCGGGGCGGTGTCGGATCTGGCGTGCCTGCCAGGGGTGCAGGGGCAGCAGGGCATGGCCGTCCGGCAGCGCCAGTCCGGGCTCGGCCAGGCGGGCGGTCAGAGTGGGGGCGGAGACGGTACGGCCACGTTCGGTCCAGCAGGAGTCGGTGGCGAGAACGGAGGGGGCGACAGCCATCCAGTGCAGGGGGAAGGAGCCACGGAGTTCGGGTGAGTACCGCCGAGCTTCGGCCTCGGAGAGTCCGTCGCGGCTCTTCGGCGTCGGGTGCAGGGGATGTCCGAGGAGGAGTGCCTGTTCCGCGGCCAGGAAGAGATCGGGAGCGTCGGCAGGGTGGTCCCGGCGTTCGCGGACGAAGGTGGTGATGCGGCGAAGGGAGTCGGTGACACCCGCGACAAGAGCGATGCCGTCGTCGTGGGCCGGCGCGACAGCATCAGCCTTGAGGGCAGGGACATCGCATGCGGCCCGGGCACCGGATGAAGCCCCGGCACCGATCAGGCTTGGCCCACTGAGCACACCGGTCAGGCTTGCTCTGGTGAGCACACCGGTCAGGCCTTCCCTGGTGAGCAGGGCGGCGACCGTCACGGCGTCGACCGGAGGGGCGTCAAGCGGTGCGTCGGCCAGGCGCGGGAGGCCGAAGCGGTGCCAGCCCGTCGGGGACCAGTAGCGCACCGGGACGAGGAGGGCTGTGCCGCTGGCCGGCAGGGGGATACGCAGGACGTCGTCGGAGGGGGCGGCCTGGTCGGTTTCGCGAACCCAGCAGCGCAGCAGGGTCTCCACGGCTGCTGCGTGGGCGACGAGGCAGGGGTCGGGTCGGCGCAGGAGGTCGGGGGCGGACTCACCCACGCTCCCCTCCTGGCCGGGTCTCACTCCCCCAACTCGCTGCTCGGGCACGGCCGATGCCGGCGATGTCCCGGCCGGGCGCGTGACTGCCGCGGATCCAGCTCCCCTCGTGGCGGAGTTGTCGGGAGTGGGGATGGTGTTCAAGGCGGGCACCTCGGTGGGGGTTCGGACCGTCGGGACCGGGGCGGGCACGGCAAGGGTGATGCCCCGCGTACGGGCGGGGCGGCAGACGCGAGAACTTGCGCGCGTCAAGGGGCCCGGCGCGTACGGGATGTGCGGCCCCGCTGCCCTGCCGTGCTCTGCCGGCGCTGCGCCGCTGCCTGGATCGCGTCGGTCAGACGGTCCAGTACGGCGGCCGCCTGTTCGTCGGTGATCGTCAGGGGTGGCAGCAGGCGTACGACACTGGCGTGGCGGCCGCCGAGTCCGACGATGAGACCGCGCCGCAGGCACTCCCGCTGGACCACAGCGGCCAGTTCGAGCGCTGTCTCGGTCTCCCCCGAGGTATCCACCAACTCGACCCCGATCATGAGCCCTCTCCCCCGCACCTCGCCCACGCACGCGAAATCATTGGTCAGCGACCGCAGTTGGTGCAGCATGCGGGCGCCGAGGGTCGAGGCGCGTTCGGCGAGACGGTTCTCGCGGACGTGGGCGAGCGTCGCCGTGCCCGCGGCCATGGCGAGTTGGTTGCCCCGGAAGGTGCCGGTGTCGGGGCCGGGTTCCCCGGTGTCGAGGTCGTCGCGGTAGACCACGACCGCCAGGGGCAGGCTGCCGCCGATGGCCTCGGAGAGGACCATCACGTCCGGGGTCACGCCACTGTGCTCCACCGCCCAGAAGGTGCCGGTGCGCCCGACACCCGTCTGGATCTCGTCGGAGATCAGCGGTACGGAGCGGTCGGCCGTGAGCTGCCGTACTCGCCGCATCCAGGCGTCCGGTACGGGGAGCACTCCGCCGTCGCCCTGGACGGGTTCGACGATCACCCCGGCAGGGCGTGCGGCGGCATCGGCGCGGAACAGGTGGGCGCAGTCCTGCGGAGGCGCCACACGGACGATCGCCGACTCATCACCGGCGAGACCGGGGGGTCGCCCGGCAGCCGCGCGGACCAGCTCGTAGGCCGTCCGTACCGCGTCGTTGCCGGTCGGTCCGCAGAAGCGCACGCGGGCCCGGTCGGCGAGCCCAGGAGGCAGGGTGCGGAGGAGTTCGGTGACGAAGGCGTCCTTGACGGGGGTCGCGAGGTCGAGGGCGTTGAGGGGGGCGCCGGAGTCGAGGACCTTGCGGATGGCTTCCAGGACGACGGGGTGGTTGTGTCCGAGGGCGAGCGCTCCGGCGCCCGAGAGACAGTCCAGGTAGCGGCGGCCGTCCGCGCCCTCGATCGTCATGCCTCGCGCCCGCACCGGCACGATGGGCAGGGCCCGGGCGTAGGTCCGGGCCGCGGCCTCGCGGGCGGACTGGCGGACGGACTGGCGGCGCGGGAAGTCCTCCCTCCCACCGCGCGCTCCCCGGGCGCCATCTTCCGAAGCCCTTCCGTCACCATCGGTCAGTGCCCCTTCGGCGCCCTCGACCAGAGCCCCTTCGGCGCCCTCGACCAGGGCCTCGTCGGCGTCACCGCCGAGAGCCTCGTCAGCACCTACGTCTGCCTTGGCGCCTTCGTCCCCCGCAGCGCCCACGTCCGGCGTGGCACCCTCGTCCGCCGTGCCCGGGGCACCGTCATCCGCTCTTATGGAGCCGTCGCCCGCTCCCACCACGGTGTCGTCGACGGGTTCACCGGGGAGGGTCTTCACCGGCGCATGCCCCACAGCGGCCTCCTCTGACGCACAACCCCCAAGGACGGATTCCGCCACGACTTTCCTGACCTCCCACTGGGCACGGGCACCAGGGACCGCGCACAGACAGCAGACCCCCCACCGCTACCAACCCCGGACCGCTCACCGGGTTACGGGTTGCCTCAAGATCCTTTCCGTGACGGAACTGTTGCTGTTCCGTCGGGCCTCCCCCACAGCCACCGCATAGTGTGTGGTGCCGTTCCCGGACGCGGTGTGTCGGCCCGAAGTCCCCGTGCAGCAGCGGAAAACCAGGGTCGAGGCACCGGTTTCGTCCATGTTCGTCACCATCAGGGGGAGTCACATCATGCGATCCGTCAGGCCGCCGTTCACCACACGCCGAGAGGGGAGGGCGCGCCGCAGGAACTCCCCCGTACTGGGCGCCGTGGCCCTCGCCTCGGCGCTCGCGCTGACCGCCACCGCCTGCGACTCGGGTGACGCCGCGGCGGGCGGTGAGGCCTCCGCTTCCGCCACCGCCTCGGACGACGGCAAGCTCCGGATCCCGGACGACATCAGGGACCGGCTCCGTGAGCACGGGATCGACATCGACAAGTGGAAGAACGGCGCCTGGAAGAACTGGGACCGGGACGACTGGCTGCGCGAGGCCCACGAGTACGTCAACCCGATCATCGAAGGGCTCTGGAACCCGGACCGGATGCGGGAGGCGGAGGAGCCCGACCAGGGCGTCGACGAGAGCGACCTCTCCGGTGACCAGGGCGTCACCGATCCCACGCCGGCGCCGGTCCGGGCGCAGGCCGTGCCGCCGTCGTACCACGCGGCCGCGCCCACGGCGGGGAAGGTCTTCTTCGACTCGCCCAAGGGCTCTGCCGTCTGCTCGGCGACGGTGGTGAAGGACCCGGCGCACCCGGGCAAGTCCAATCTGGTGTGGACGGCGGGCCACTGCGTGCACGCGGGCAAGAAGGGTGGCTGGTACCGCAACATCGCGTTCGTGCCCTCGTACAACGACGACGGCAAGCCGGTCCAGGAGCTGGAGAACGCGACCCGCGAGGACGTCGCTCCCTACGGTGTCTGGTGGGGCGACTGGGCGCAGACCTCGGACCAGTGGATCGAGCAGGGAGGTTCGACGGGCGGTGACGGCGCACCGTACGACTTCGCCGTGATCCACGTGACGCCGGAGAAGGGCAGCGGCGGCAAGTCGCTGGAGGAGACGGTCGGTTCGGCGCTGCCGGTCGACTTCAAGGCTCCCGCCGTACCTCAGGTCGAGAGCGTCACGGCGATCGGCTACCCGGCGGCGCCGCCGTACGACGGGCAGAAGCTGTACCGGTGCCAGGACCGGCCGGGGCGGCTGTCGCTCACGGCGTCGGACCCGACGATGTACCGGATCGGGTGCACCATGACGGGCGGTTCGTCGGGCGGCGGTTGGGTCGCGACCGGCTCGGACGGCCGGCCGGCTCTGGTGTCCAACACCTCGATCGGCCCGGTGACGTCGGGCTGGCTGGCGGGACCGCGTCTGGGTGAGGTGGCCAAGGGCGTGTTCGACTCGGTCAGCGAGAAGTACGCCGGCCGCTAGTCGGGCGCCGGCGCGGGGGGCGGCCCGGGCGACGCGCCGGCGGAGCATCCTGCCAGGAGTCCCGCCGGCTCGCGGAAACCTTCACCGCCCCACCCCGGTTCGCCCTCAACTCCACGGGCATAGTGGGCTCTCGTGCCGGGGCTCGCAGCGCACAGCCCACATCGAGCATCGAACACGGCACACGACACAGCACCACACACGCACGCATCAACGGGGGTCATCGCACCATGCGTTCCACACGTACGCCCGCACCGAGGCGCGGACGGCGCACCGTTCTCGCCGCCGCGGGGCTCGTCGCCGCCCTGGCGCTCACCGCCACCGCCTGTGGCGGCTCGGCCGACTCGGCGAGTGACAAGCCCGACGCCACGCCCTCGCAGGCGGGGGACGCCGGCGGCAAGGTCGAGATCCCTGCCGATCTCGCGGGCAAGCTCAAGGAGCACGGGATCGACGTCGACAAGTGGAAGGACGGCGGCTGGAAGGACTGGGACCGGGACCAGTGGCTGAGTGAGGCCAAGGACTTCGTCAATCCGGTGATCGAGGGCCTCTGGAAGCCCGAGCGGATGCAGTCCGCCGAGGAGGCCAACAAGACGGTCACGACGAAGGACGCGTCGGCCGGGCAGGGCATCAGCGACCCGGAGCCGGCGCCCGTCGCCGCGCAGGCCGAGAAGACGCCGTACCACCGCAACGCGGCCCCGGTCGGCAAGGTCTTCTTCGACTCCCCCGACGGCCCGGCGGTCTGCTCCGGCACAGTGGTCAAGGACGTCAACCACCCGGGCAAGTCCAACCTGGTGTGGACGGCGGGCCACTGCGTGCACGCGGGCGGGAACGGCGGCTGGTACCGCAACATCGTGTTCGTCCCGGCCTACAACGACCTGGGCAGGTCCGAGGCGGAGCTGAGCAACGCCGACCCGGCGGAGATCGCCCCGTACGGCAACTGGTGGGCGGACTGGGCCTCGACCTCGAACCAGTGGATCCAGGGCGGCTCGGAGACGGGCGGTGACGGGGCCGCGTACGACTACGCGGTACTGCACGTGAAGCCCGAGCAGGGCGCGAAGTCCCTGGAGGAGACGGTCGGCGCCGCGCTGGACGTGGACTTCTCCGCCCCGTCCGCGGCGGAGGCCGCCAAGATGGGCGCCTGGGGCTACCCGGCCGCGCCCCCCTTCAACGGCCTGAAGATGTTCAAGTGCGCCGACATCCCCGGCCGGTTCTCGCTCAGCCCGAGTCTGCCGACGATGTACCGCATCGGCTGCACCATGACGGGCGGGTCGTCCGGCGGAGGCTGGTTCCGGGTGCTGAACGGCAAGTCCGTGCTGGTCTCCAACACCTCGATCGGCCCGGCCGACAACACCTGGCTGGCGGGCCCGCAGCTGGGCCGGGACGCCGAGGCGCTCTACGAGAACATGAGCAAGACCTACGGCGGCCGCTGACCCGCGCACACGAAACAGGCCCGCCCTCGAGTGACTCGGGGGCGGGCCTCCGCGGTCGGCCGGGCGGGCCGACGGCGCCAGACCGGCCGGGCCGGTGGCGTCAGACCGGTCAGGCGAGCGGCGCCGGGACGTACGGCGTGAGTTCCGCCGCCAGTTCCTCGTGCACCCGCACCTTGAGCAGGGTGCCCTCCGGGGTGTGCTCCTCGGAGATCACGTCGCCCTCGTCGTGGGCGCGGGCGACGAGCTTGCCGTGCGTGTACGGCACGAGCGCCTCGATCTCGACCGAGGGACGCGGCAGCTCGTTGTCGATGAGCGCGAGCAGTTCCTCGATGCCCTGGCCGGTGCGGGCCGAGACGGCCATGGACCGCTTCTCGACGCGCAGCAGCCGCTGCAGCGTCAGCGGGTCGGCCGCGTCCGCCTTGTTGATCACGACGATCTCGGGTACGTCGGTGGCGCCGACGTCCCTGATCACCTCGCGCACGGCGGCCAGCTGCTCCTCCGGGTTCGGATGCGAACCGTCCACCACGTGCAGGATCAGGTCGGACTCGCCGACCTCCTCCATCGTGGAGCGGAACGCCTCGACCAGGTGGTGCGGCAGGTGCCGGACGAATCCGACGGTGTCCGCGAGCGTGTACAGCCGTCCGCTCGGCGTCTCGGCCCGGCGCACGGTCGGGTCGAGGGTCGCGAACAGGGCGTTCTCGACCAGGACGCCCGCGCCTGTGAGGCGGTTGAGCAGCGAGGACTTGCCGGCGTTGGTGTAGCCCGCGATGGCCACGGACGGCACCTTGTGGCGCTTGCGCTCCTGGCGCTTGATCTCGCGGCCGGTCTTCATCTCCGCGATCTCACGGCGCATCTTCGCCATCTTCTCGCGGATCCGCCGCCGGTCCGTCTCGATCTTGGTCTCACCGGGACCACGGGTGGCGAGGCCGCCGCCCTTGCCGCCGCCCATCTGCCGGGACAGCGACTGACCCCAGCCGCGCAGCCTCGGCAACATGTACTGCATCTGCGCGAGCGCGACCTGCGCCTTGCCCTCCCGGGACTTGGCGTGCTGGGCGAAGATGTCCAGGATCAGGGCCGTACGGTCGATGACCTTGACCTTGACGACGTCTTCGAGGTGGATGAGCTGGCCCGGGCTGAGCTCACCGTCACAGATGACGGTGTCGGCGCCGGACTCGAGGACGATGTCCCGCAGCTCCTCGGCCTTGCCGGAGCCGATGTACGTGGCCGCGTCGGGCTTGTCGCGGCGCTGGATGACGCCGTCGAGCACCAGCGCGCCCGCCGTCTCGGCGAGGGCGGCGAGCTCCGCGAGGGAGTTCGCCGCGTCCTGGGCAGTGCCCGAGGTCCAGACGCCGACGAGCACGACCCGCTCCAGGCGGAGCTGGCGGTACTCGACCTCGGTGACGTCCTCGAGCTCGGTGGACAGGCCCACGACGCGGCGCAGGGCCGCGCGCTCGGAGCGGTCGAACTGGTCGCCGTCCCGCTCTCCGTCGATCTCGTGGCTCCAGGCGACGTCCTCTTCCATCAGGGCATCGGCCCGAAGACCCTCGGGGTGGCTGTGCGCGAAGCGCTTGGTGTCCTGGGAAGGGGAAGAAGAGGAGGTCATTGGATCCTTACGTAGGTGGGAAACCGATGTCGGCGACGGAGAGCCGAGGCTGGTCCGTCACTGTGCACAACGCAGGGGCACTCCGGGAGATTCCCGGCGTCCCGCGCCGTGCCGCGCCGACCCGAAGATGGTCGCACGGCACGGGGCGTCTCGTCACCGTGTTATCGCGCGCCTCCCCCGCCGGAAACCGCGGCCGCCACGGGCTTCGCAGGCTTCCCGGGGTCCTCCGGCTTCCAGTCCGGGTGTCCCGGCATCGGCGGGGTCTTCTCGCCGTAGAGCCAGCCCTGGAAGAAGTCGTCCAGGTCGCGGCCGGAGATCTCGGCGGCGAGCCGGACGAAGTCCTGTGTGCCGGCCGTGCCGTCCTGGTGGCGGTTGACCCAGGCGCGCTGGAGGCGTTCGAACGCCGGGCCGCCGATCTCCTGGCGCAGGGCGTACAGGACGAGTGCGGCGCCGTCGTAGACGTTGGGCCGGAAGATGTCGGTCTTGTGGCCGGGCTCGGGTGCCTTGGGCGCGGCGGGCGGTCCGCCGGCCCGGCGCCAGCGGTCGGAGGCGCCGTAGGCGAGCTTCATCCGGTCCCGCATCGGCTTTCCGGCCTGTTCCTCGGCGTAGAGCGCCTCGTACCAGGTGGCGTGGCCCTCGTTGAGCCACAGGTCGGACCAGGTGCGGGGGGTGACGCTGTCGCCGAACCACTGGTGGGCCAGCTCATGGACCATGATCGACTCGACGTACCAGGCCGGGTAGACGGGCTCGGTGAACAGCTCCCGCTCGAAGAGGGAGAGCGTCTGGGTCTCCAGTTCGAAGCCGGTGGAGGCGTCGGCCGCGAGGACGCCGTAGGTCTCGAAGGGGTAGCGGCCGACCTTGTTCTCCATCCAGGCGATCTGCGCGGGGGTCTTCTCCAGCCAGGGTTCCAGCGCCTCGCGGTACCGGGTGGGGACGACGTCCCGCACGGGCAGGCCGTGCGGGCCGGTGCGGTGCAGCACCGTGGAGCGGCCGATGGACACCTGGGTGAGCTCGGTGGCCATGGGGTGCCGGGTGCTGTACGTCCACGTGGTCTTCCCGCCGGCCCGCTCCACACCGGCGGGCAGACCGTTGGCCACGGCCGTGTGGCCGTCGGGCGCGGTGACCCGGATGGTGAACATGGCCTTGTCGGAGGGGTGGTCGTTGCACGGGAAGACCAGGTGCGCGGCGTCGGCCTGGTTGGCCATGGCGAGGCCGTCGCCGGTGCGCACCCAGCCGCCCTCGCGGCCCTCGGCCGGCACGGGGTCGCTGGTGTGGCGCACGGTGATGCGCATCCAGGTGTCGTCCGACACGGCGTCCTCGGGCGTGATCACCAGATCCTCGCCGACGGTGCGGAACCGCGCGGGGTCGCCGTCGACCTCGACCGAGTCGACCTTGCCGTGCGCGAAGTCCAGGTTGATCCGGTCCAGGTCGGCGGTGACCCAGGCGTCGATGGTGGTGACGGCCCGCAGCGGCTCGCTGTTGGTGCCGGGGTAGGTGAAGGACAGGTCGTACGAGGCGACGTCGTAGCCGGGGTTGCCCAGGTGCGGGAAGAGCCGGTCGCCGACGCCGAGCGGGACGGCGGGGGCGCTCGCGGCGACGAGGCACACGGAGACGGCCGAGGCGAGCAGGGCGGCGGACGTCCGTCGCCGGGCGGGGGAAGAGGGCGTGAGGGACATGCCCCACGGCTATCAGCGCCCGCCTGCGCGGCACGGGCGACGCGCGTCCGGCCCACCCGAACCGGGGACCGGGGCCTGCGCCGCCTGCCGCTCAGGCGCCCTGTGTCTGCGGCTGCGCCCGGCTCACGTCGTACACCCCGGCCACGTTCCGCATGGCGCGCATCAGGGCGGGGAGGTGGGCCGCGTCCGGGAGCTGCACGGTGTAGGTGTGCCGCACCTGCTGCTGCGTCGGGGGCTCGACGGTCGCGGAGACGATCTCGGCCCCTTCGAGGGCCATCACCTCGGTGAGGTCGGCGAGCAGATGGGGACGGACGAACGATTCGGCGACCAGGGTGACCCGGCACTCGGTGGCCTCACCCCAGCGCACGCCGACTTCCTCACGTCCCCCGTCCTTCATGCGCGCCACCGCCGGGCACTCCACGCGGTGCACCGTGACCGCTCCCCCGCGTACGGCGAAGCCGGTGATCGCGTCGGACGGTACGGGCGTGCAGCACCGGGCGAGCCGTACGGTCGCGCCCGGCAGGTCCGTGAGGACGTCGCCGCCGGCGGAGCGGGTGCCGGGCTGCTCGGGGCCGGAGGCCGCGGGTGCCTCCGGGCCGGGCCGGCCGACGGGCCGGGGCGTGGCCGTAAGGTCGCCGGTGGGGCGGTCGCCGGCGGGCCGGTCGGCCTCGGCGCCGCGGGCCTCGTGCTCCTGGGCCTCGGCCTGCGCCGGGTGGGCGGCCAGCCACCGCTGGATGGCGATCCGGGCCGCGGGCGTGTGCGCGTGCTCCAGCCATTCCCGGGAGGGCTCGGAGGCCGGGTCCTGGCCCATGAGGAGCTGGACGGTGTCGCCGTCCCGCAGCACGGTGGACAGCGTCGCCAGGCGGCCGTTGACCCGGGCGCCGATACAGGCGTGCGCGTCCTCGCCGTACTGCGCGTACGCGGCGTCCACGCAGGTCGCCCCCTCGGGCAGCCCGAGCGTGCCGCCGTCGGGCCGGAAGACGGTGATCTCGCGGTCCTGGGCGAGGTCCTCGCGCAGGGTCGACCAGAAGTGGTCGGGATCGGGCGCGGCCTCCTGCCAGTCGAGGAGCCGGGAGAGCCAGCCGGGCCGGGTGGGGTCGACGCGCTCGCCGTCGGCCGGGTCGTCGGGGGCGGGGGCGTACGGGTTGCCGAGGGCGACGACTCCCGCCTCGGCGACCTTGTGCATCTGGTGGGTGCGGATGAGGACTTCGACGACCTGGCCGTCCTCGCGGGCGACGGCCGTGTGCAGCGACTGGTAGAGGTTGAACTTCGGTACGGCGATGAAGTCCTTGAACTCCGAGACCACCGGCGTCATGCAGGTGTGCAGTTCACCCAGCACGCCGTAGCAGTCGGCGTCCTCGCCCACGAGGACCAGCAGGCGGCCGAAGTCGGAGCCGCGCAGCCGGCCGCGTTTGCGGGAGACGCGGTGCACGGAGACGAAGTGGCGGGGGCGGATGAGGACTTCGGCCGTGATGCCCGCCTCGCGCAGCACCGAGCGCACCTCGTCGGCGACCTCGGCGAGCGGGTCGTCGGCACGGTCGGCGTTGCGGACGATCAGCTCCCTGGTGTGCGCGTACTCCTCGGGGTGGAGGATCGCGAAGACCAGGTCTTCCAGTTCGGTCTTGAGGGCCTGCACGCCGAGCCGCTCGGCGAGCGGGATGAGCACGTCACGTGTCACCTTCGCGATGCGCTCCTGTTTCTCGGGGCGCATGACACCGAGGGTGCGCATGTTGTGCAGCCGGTCGGCGAGTTTGATCGACATGACGCGGACGTCGTTGCCGGTGGCGACGAGCATCTTGCGGAAGGTCTCGGGCTCGGCGGCGGCGCCGTAGTCGACCTTCTCCAGCTTGGTGACGCCGTCGACGAGGTAGCGGACCTCCTCGCCGAACTGCTCGCCCACCTGGTCGAGGGTCACGTCCGTGTCCTCGACGGTGTCGTGGAGCAGGGAGGCGGTCAACGTGGTGGTCTCCGCGCCGAGTTCGGCGAGGATCAGGGTCACGGCCAGCGGGTGCGTGATGTACGGCTCGCCGCTCTTGCGCATCTGGCCGCGGTGCGAGGACTCGGCCAGGACGTAGGCGCGGCGCAGGGGGTCGAGATCCGCCTCGGGGTGGTGGGCGCGGTGGGCCTCGACGACGTGGCCGATGGCGTCGGGCAGCCGGTCGCGGGCGGCGGGTCCGAGCAGCGCGGCTCTGCCGAGGCGGCGCAGATCGATCCGGGGGCGGGCCTTTCTGCGCGGCGCGGTCGGTGTCACCGGCCCCGACGCCGCGCCCGGCATCGGGCCTGGGGTCACGGGATTCGTGGCCTCCGCACTCATGGGCACCTCCGGCTGCGTCAACCGGCGGACGGGGTGCCCCAGGGCGGACACGGCTCAGGGGGCGGCTTCGGTCCCCCGTCCGGGCCGGTGCTTGATGCTATCGAGCCCACCACGCGTGGCTGACCGCCTCTCGCCGAGCGTGAAACTGATCACCCATTCGAGGGACGAATGTGAGGTTTGTACCGTCATGCAGGCTGACCGGAGTAGTCGTGTTCCCGCCAAGTGGCCGGATCCATACGCCGGTTTCGGGTCGAAGCCTCCAGGACGGCAGGGCCGGTTCAGCCCCGCGGAACGGCCTGCAGCCAGTCCGCGTCGATCTCGCCCTCGGCCACGATCACGGCCGGGCCGGTCATCTCGATCTCGCCGTCGGGCCGCTCGGTGATCACGAGGGTGCCGCCGGGGACGTCCACGGTGTAGGTCACCGGTGTGCCGGTGGCGGCGGGGTCGGCGCCGTCACGGCGGGCGGCGGCCACGGCGACCGCGCACGCGCCCGTGCCGCACGAACGGGTCTCGCCGGAGCCGCGCTCGTGCACGCGCAGCGCGACGTGCCGGGGGCCGCGGTCGACGACGAACTCGACGTTGACCCCGTCCGGGTAGACGGAGGCCGGGCTGAAGGGCGGCGGGGCGTACAGATCGCCGGCGTGCGCCAGGTCCTCGACGAAGGCGACCGCGTGCGGGTTGCCCATGTTCACGTTGCGCGCGGGCCAGCTGCGCTCGCCGACTCTCACGGTGACGCCGTCCTCGGGGAGCAGCGCCTTGCCCATGCCGACGGTGATGTCGCCGTCCTTGGCGATGTGCACGGTCTTCACGCCTCCGCGGGTGGCGACCGCGAGGTCCCCCTCGGTCACGTGCCCGGCGCGCTGGAGGTAGCGCGCGAAGACGCGCACGCCGTTGCCGCACATCTCCGCGACCGATCCGTCGCCGTTGCGGTAGTCCATGAACCACTCCGCCTCGGCCGCCATGCTCCTGGCCTCGGGGTGCGCGGCGGACCGCACGACGTGCAGCAGTCCGTCACCGCCGATGCCCGCGCGGCGGTCGCACAGGGCGGCGACGGCGGCCGGGGGCAGGTCGAGGGTGTTCTCGGGGTCCGGGACGATCACGAAGTCGTTCTCGGTGCCGTGACCCTTGAGGAAGGCGATCCGCGTGCTCATGCCCCGATCGTACGGCGCGCCGCGCGGGGAGGGCGGGGCGGATCGTCGTGGGGTTGCGGGGCCCCGGGGACAGCGGGCGCACCAGCCGTGTGCGGGTGATCCGGTGGTCGGGAGTGGCTGCGGGTGCGTCGTGGACTGCGGGTGCGTCGGGCCGGCTCGTCGCGCGGTTCTCCGCACCTTTCAGGGCCCCGTACGCGGCTTCAGCGGAGCCGGGCCACCCGCCACACGGCCAGGACGACCACCGCGGCCACCAGCACCGCGTACCCGAGCACGACCCGCCAGTCCGCTCTGCGGCCGGAGCCCTTGGCCGGGAGGCCGGGCCAGGTGTAGCCGACGCGGCGGGCCGCCATCATGCCCCAGCCGGCCGCGCAGGAGCAGATCAGCAGGCCGAGCATGGCGATGACGGCCCCGCTGTCGCCGAAGTCGAAGGCGAGCGGGAAGGCGAACATGAGGGAGCCGAGCGCCGCGAGTCCGACGATCGGTGCGAGCTGCCAGATGCGCAGACGGCGCTGCGGGCGCAGCTCCACCTCGACCTCGTCCGCGAACATCTCGTCGGGCTCGGGGCCGTCGTCGGTCACACTCGGCGTCTCGTCGGGACCGTCGGAGCTGAGGCGGTCCGCGTCCTGCTCCGGTCCGTCCTCGTGCTCCGGCACATCCCGCTCGGCGGTGATGTGATCGGTGCTTTGTGCGGTGTCGCGAGGGCCGGCCTCCATCGCCACGCGCCCTCCCAACTAGGACTCAACTCGGTCGATCGAAGCTCGATGATGGCACGCCGCCGAAGGACCGGATGACGGCCTGGGCGTCCCGATGCCATGACGTGATCAGGCTGTAACCGGTCGTTCGACCAAGGACAGCGCGAGCTGCGGAAGTTCCGTGAGATCGGCCGCAGCCCCACTCAACCAGTGCACCCGTGGATCGCGCCTGAACCATGAATCCTGACGGCGCGCGAAGCGCTTGGTGGCACGTACCGTCTCGGACCGCGCTTCCTCCAGGGTGCACTCCCCCGCGAGCGCCGCGAGGACCTGCTGGTAGCCGAGCGCGCGCGAGGCCGTACGCCCTTCGCGCAACCCTTGCGCCTCCAGCGCCCGCACCTCCTCCACGAGTCCGGCGTCCCACATCCGGTCGACCCGGCGCGCGATGCGCTCGTCCAGCTCGGGGCGGGCCACGTCGACGCCGATCTGGAGCGTGTCGTAGACCGAGTCGTGGCCGGGGAGGTTGGCCGTGAAGGGCTTGCCGGTGATCTCGATGACTTCGAGGGCCCGGACGACCCGGCGTCCGTTGCTCGGCAGGATGGCGCGGGCCGCCTCGGGGTCGGCGGCGGCCAGGCGGGCGTGCAGCGCGCCCGAGCCGCGAAGGGTGAGTTCCTCCTCCAGGCGGGCGCGGACCTCCGGGTCGGTGCCGGGGAACTCCAGGTTGTCGACGGCGCCTCGGACGTACAGGCCCGACCCTCCGACCAGGATCGGCCAGCGGCCCTCCGCGAGCAGCGCGTCGATGCGCTCGCGGGCCAGGCGCTGGTACTCGGCGACGGACGCCGTGACGGTGACATCCCAGATGTCCAGGAGGTGGTGCGGGATTCCGCCGCGCTCCTCGGGCGTCAGCTTGGCGGTGCCGATGTCCATCCCTCGGTAGAGCTGCATGGAGTCGGCGTTGACGACCTCACCGCCGAGTCGCTGGGCCAGAAAGACGCCCAGATCGGACTTTCCGGCCGCGGTGGGACCGACGACGGCGATGACGCGGGGGGCGGGGGGTGCGCTGCTCACCGACCCAGTCTCGCAAACCTCGCACACCGCTCTCGAACGAGTTACGTGACGCCACGGCCCCGGGGTCGTTGCCCGTTGCGAGGTTCCTGCCGCCGGATCACAGAGGCGGTGGCCCGGGCCGCGCAAACGGACGCACCGGGCGACGCGGGATTTCGCCCGCACGAGTAACGTATGGAGTGGATATGGGCGTTTTTGCACGCATTCTCCGGCGGTCCAAGGCCACGGAGGAGGCGCCTGCCGCCGAGGCCGGGAGCGACGCGACGAAGGCCGGGTCCGAGACGGAGGAGGCGGCGACCGCAGAGGCGAAGGCGGCCGAGGGAGCAGCGGACACCGCCGAGCCGACGGCTGAGGCCGCCCAGAGCGGCGAGAGCGCCGAGGGCGAGGGCGTCGACATCCCCAAGCAGCAGTCCACCGACAAGGCGGCCGACAACGAGGCAGGCGAGGGCGCCCGTACGTGACCGCCCCGCGCGAGGGAAGGTGAGCCATGGGTCTCCTGGACAACGTGAAGGCCAAGCTGGGCCCCGCGAAGGGCAAGGTCTCGCACCTCGCGCAGCGGCACGAGGGCAGGATCCAGCACGGTCTCGACAAAGCCGCGCAGGTCGTCGACAAGAGGACCAAGGGCAAGTACAGCGACAGGATCCAGTCGGGCACGGGCAGGGCCAAGGGCGCCATGGGCCGACTCGCGCACCAGCACGACGGCGGACCGGGCACGGGCGGCACGACACCGGCGCCGGGTGCGGCCGGCCCGTCTCAGGGTGAGGCTGCCGCTCCGCCACAGGGCGATGCGACTCAGCCGCAGGGTGGGACGACTCCGCCGCAGGGTGGAGCGACTCCGCCTCAGGCCGGGGCGACTTCGCCGCAGGGTGGGGCGACTGCGCCACCTGGCGGGGCCACTCCGCCACCGGACGCGGGCCGTTCGGCACCGCCGCGCGACGCGGACGGCAGCACACCGCCGGACGACGCACCACCGCCGGTTTCCTGACCCGGGCACCGGCCCACCGAGAGGCACCCAAGGGCACCGAAGGGGCACATCGCCGGACGGCCGTGGAGCACGCGCTCCCGGCCGTCCGGCGTTTCCCGCACCCGCCGCGCCTCCGTGACGCGGCCTACGCCTACGACCAGGTGGCGACGGCATACCCCACGCCGTACGGCGCGTCCTCGAACAGCAGCGATCCCCCGAGGCCCGCGCCCTCGGCCGCGCCCGCCAGGACCTGCCAGGGAGCCCGGCCGGACACCTTCAACTCGCGGGCGAGGCCGGTGTCCAGCGCAAGCAGGGCCGGAAGGTCCGCCGCGCCCAGCGCACGCCCCACCTCGGCGTCGAAGGGGGCCGCCCGCTCGTCGAGGTAGCCCGGGGCCTTGAGCGTCCGGCACGCGCTGGCGTCGCCCATCACCAGCAGCGCGACCCGTTCGGCACCGGCGGCGAGCTCCCGTCCGACCCGGGCGCAGTCCCCGGGCGTGAGCCCCTCCCCCACCCCGACTCCCTCGACCGGGGCGTCGGCCCACCCGGTGCGCTCCAGCAGCCAGGCGGCCACCGCCAGGGCGTACGGCAGCCGCCGTTCCGCACGCGCGTCTCCCGCTCCCGCCCTGCCCCCGGCTCCGGCTCGCCCCAGCCGTACGTCGAGGTCGACACCGAAGCCCCGGAACGACCCTCGGCTGCCCTCCGGGTACCTCTCGGGCCCCGGGACGTCCCCCGGCCCGACGACCACCAGCCGGTCGGGACGGGCCGCGGCGAGCACGCCCAGCGCGTCCGTGCAGGCGGCTCGCGCGGCGTCCAGTTCCGGCGCGGCACCCGCGGCGACCTCGGGAACCAGCAGGGGCGGGCAGGGACAGACAGCGGCGGCGACAAGCATGATCGGCAGGGTAACCCTCAGAAGGCGCGATTCCGCAGCAGGCGGCCGCCACCCGGCTCCGCCTCACCACCCGGCCCCCTCACCACCCGGCCCCGCCCCGCCGGCGATCACGCCCGCCGGCGGTCAGGCCCGACTCATGCGCGTGCGGCCGCCACCCGGCTCCGCCCCGCCGTCGGTCACACCCCGCCGGCGGTCACGCCCGGCTCAGTCGCAGCCGCACCCGCTCGCCGCCACCGGCAGCGGCTCCGGAACACCGATCCTGGGCAGGCCCAGCAGGACGCCCGTCGGCTGGGACGCCTTCGCCGCCTTCTCCGCCGTGCGCTTCTCCCAGGCGTCGCCCGCGCGCGTGCGGCGCACGCCGAGGACGGGGCCCTCGGCGAGCAGGTGGTGCGGGGCGGCGTAGGTGATCTCGACCGTGACCACGTCGCCCGGGCGGACCTCCTGGTCCGGCTTGGTGAAGTGGACCAGGCGGTTGTCGGGGGCGCGGCCGGACAGGCGGTGCGTGGTGTCGTCCTTGCGGCCCTCGCCCTCGGCGACCATCAGCTCCAGCGTGCGGCCGACCTGCTTCTTGTTCTCCTCCCAGGAGATCTCCTCCTGGAGGGCGACCAGACGCTCGTAGCGCTCCTGGACGACCTTCTTGGGGATCTGGCCGTCCATCTCGGCGGCCGGGGTGCCGGGTCGCTTGGAGTACTGGAAGGTGAAGGCCTGGGCGAAGCGGGCCTCGCGGACCACGTGCAGCGTCTGCTCGAAGTCCTCCTCGGTCTCGCCGGGGAAGCCCACGATGATGTCCGTGCTGATCGCGGCGTGCGGGATGGCGGCGCGGACCTTCTCGATGATCCCGAGGAAGCGCTCCTGGCGGTAGGAGCGGCGCATCGCCTTCAGGATCGGGTCGGAGCCGGACTGCAGCGGCATGTGGAGCTGCGGCATCACGTTCGGCGTCTCGGCCATGGCGGCGATGACGTCGTCGGTGAAGTCGCGCGGGTGCGGCGAGGTGAAGCGGACGCGCTCCAGGCCGTCGATCTTCCCGCAGGCCCGCAGCAGCTTGCTGAAGGCCTCGCGGTCGCCGATGTCCGAGCCGTAGGCGTTGACGTTCTGCCCGAGCAGGGTGATCTCGGAGACGCCCTCGGAGACCAGGGCCTCGATCTCGGCGAGGATGTCGCCGGGGCGGCGGTCCTTCTCCTTGCCGCGCAGGGCCGGGACGATGCAGAAGGTGCAGGTGTTGTTGCAGCCGACGGAGATCGACACCCAGGCCGCGTAGGCGCTCTCGCGGCGCGTGGGCAGGGTCGAGGGGAACGCCTCCAGGGACTCGGCGATCTCGACCTGCGCCTCCTCCTGCACGCGGGCGCGCTCCAGCAGGACGGGCAGCTTGCCGATGTTGTGCGTGCCGAAGACGACGTCCACCCAGGGCGCCTTCTTCACGATCGTGTCGCGGTCCTTCTGCGCCAGGCAGCCGCCGACCGCGATCTGCATGCCGGGGCGGGCGGCCTTCTTCGGCGCGAGGTGACCGAGGTTGCCGTACAGCTTGTTGTCGGCGTTCTCCCGCACGGCGCACGTGTTGAAGACGACGACGTCCGCCTCGCCGTCGGAGCCCTCGGGGGCGCGGACGTAGCCCGCGTCCTCCAGCAGGCCGGCCAATCGCTCGGAGTCGTGGACGTTCATCTGGCACCCGTAGGTGCGTACCTCGTATGTGCGCGTGCCGCCCACTGACTGGCTCCGGTCGATGCTGCTCATGGGGACAAGGGTAGGCGGTCGGCGGACATGACCCGGTCGCCTGTGGACAACCGGGCCCGGGGCTCACGGCTCGATGAGCCCCGCCCTGATGGCGTACCGGGTCAGCTCCAGGCGGTCGCGCATGCCGAGCTTCTGCAGGAGGTTGGCGCGGTGGCGTTCGACGGTCTTGGCGCTGATGAAGAGGAGTTCGCCGATCTCCTTGGATGTGTGACCCTCGGCCACGAGCTTGAGGATCTCCTCCTCGCGCTCGGTGATGGCCCGTTCCGGCAGGCCGTCGCCGCGGTGCAGCCGCTCCAGGTAGGAGCGGACCAGGGCCCGCTCGGCGCCCGGGTAGATGAACGGCTCGTCCCGCACGGCCGCCCGGCATGCCTCGACCAGGTCGCGGTCGGCGACCGACTTGAGGACGTAGCCGCTGGCCCCGGCTCTGAGCGCCTCGAAGAAGTACTCCTCGTTGTCGTACATGGTCAGGATGAGAATGTGCAGGTCGGGCAGCCGGCGGGAGAGTTCCCTGGCCGCCTGGAGGCCGGTCATGCGGGGCATGGCCACGTCGAGGACGGCCAGGTCGACGGGGGTCTCCCGGGCCTTCGCGACGGCCTCGGCGCCGTCTCCGGCCTCGGCAACGACCGTCAGGTCCGGCTCACCGTCCAGGATGAGGCGCACGCCCCGGCGCACGAGCGTGTGGTCGTCGGCGAGCAGGACGCGGATCGGGGTGGTCGCCGGGGCGCTCATCGGCGTGCTCCTTCCGGCACCGGCAGGCGCAGCCGTACGTCGGTGCCGCCGTCCGGGGCCGGTCCGACGGTGAGGGCGGCCCCGATCAGCAGGGCGCGTTCGCGCATGCCGGTGATGCCGGCGCCCTCGGGGGCGGTGCCCACGCCGGTGCCGTTGTCCCGGACGAGGAGTTCGACGCCGCCCGGGACGGGCCGGAGGCGGAGCTCGGCGCGGTCGGCGCCGGCGTGCCGGGCGGTGTTGGTCAGGCCTTCCTGCGCCACCCGGTAGACGACGAGCTCGGCTTCGGGGGTCAGGGCGGGGAGGTCGCCGGTGACGTGGTGGCGCACGGTCAGCCCGTGGGTCGTGAACTCGCCCGCCAGTGAGCGCAGGGCGCTGGCCAGGCCCAGCTCCTCCAGGACACCCGGGCGCAGCCGCCGGGCGATCCGGCGGATCTCGTCCAGACCGGCCCGGGTCGCCTCCTGCGCCTGGCCGACCTCGTCGCGCAGTTCCCCGGGCGCCCGGTCGGCGACGCGCTTGAGCTGGAGCAGGACGGCGGTCAGGGTCTGCCCGACCTCGTCGTGGAGCTCGCGCGCGATGCGGTGGCGTTCGCTCTCCTGGGCGGACAGCGCACGGGCGGCGCCCGTGGCCCGCTCGGCCTCCAGCCGGTCGAGCATCGTGTTGTACGTGGTGATCAGCCCGGCCGTCTCCGCCGGGCCACCGACCACCGGGCGGGAGCCGGGGCGCAGCAGGTCGGCGGTGGCCATGGCGCGGTCCAGCCGCTGCAGGGGCGCCAGGCCGAAGCGCAACACCAGCGCGTTGCCGGCCAGCAGCAGCACCAGGCCGCCGAGCAGGACGAGGGCCTCTCCGGCCAGGACGGGGGTGGAGACGGTGACCGGCCCGAGCAGCAGCGCGGTGGCCACGACGAGGCCGGCGGCGTTGAGCGAGAAGATCCGCCAGAACAGCGACACGTTCCTGGCTCCGCTCCTTCCGGCGCTCGCGTCCGACACCTCCCCGGTCAGTGTCTCCGGCGACCGGCCGCTGCGTATATCCGTCACGACACCCATGTCGCCACGGTACGGCCGGATGGCAGCATGCGGACGTGGCCCGTCCGTTGATCGACACCGCTCACGGCACCGCTCAGGACACGGACACAGGCACAGACCACCGGACGAACAAGGGGAAGAAACGTGTCAGCTCCGCGCCTGAGGGCGACGCCGCTGCCGGGCATCGGGGTCCAGTACGACCTGGAGACCCGCGAACACCGCCATCTGTCGGTGGTCGCGCACCGCGACGGGACGCGCACGGTCAACGTGTACCGCTCCGACGACCCCGACTCCTGCGCGCAGTCCCTGCGGCTGACCAGCTCCGAGGCGGGTTCGCTGATCGACGCGCTCAAGCCGTCCCACCACAGCCCCAGCCTGCTGTACACCACGGATCTGGGGCTCGTCGCCGAGCGGATCGAGGTGGCCGCGACCTCGCGCTGGAACGGGCGGGTGCTGGGCGACACCCGGATGCGGACGGACACGGGCGCGTCGGTGGTGGCGGTGCTGCGCCGTGCCGAGGCCATCCCGTCGCCGGCGCCGGACTTCCGGCTGGCGGGCGGGGACACGCTGATCGTCGTCGGCACGCGCGAGGGTGTCGACGCGGCCGCGTCGATACTCGAGCGGGAGTGAGCCGGTGCACTCCGCGGTCCTGCTGATCGAGTTCGGTTCCATCATCCTCGGCCTCGGCCTGCTCGGCCGGTTCGCCGCCCGCTTCCGGCTCTCGCCGATACCGCTGTACCTCCTCGCCGGTCTGGCGTTCGGCGAGGGCGGTCTGCTGCCGCTGGGGGCGAGCGAGGAGTTCGTCGCCACGGGCGCGGAGATCGGCGTCATTCTGCTGCTGCTCATGCTGGGCCTGGAGTACACGGCGAGCGACCTGGTCTCCAACCTCAAGACGCACTATCCGTCCGGTCTGGTCGACTGCGCGCTGAACGCCCTGCCCGGGGCGGCGGTGGCGCTGCTGCTCGGCTGGGGTCCGGTGGCCGCGGTCGTCCTGGCCGGTGTCACCTGGATCTCCTCGTCCGGCGTGATCGCGAAGGTGCTCGGCGATCTGGGCCGGGTCGGCAACCGGGAGACGCCGGTGATCCTCAGCGTGCTGGTGCTGGAGGACCTGGCGATGGCGGTGTACCTGCCGATCGTCACGGCGCTGGTGGCGGGCGCCGGGCTGCTGGCCGGGAGCGTGACCCTGGCGATCGCGCTGGGCGCGGCGGGGCTGGTGCTGTTCCTGGCCGTGCGCTACGGCCGGGTCATCTCGCGGTTCGTCTCCAGCGACGACCCGGAGAAGCTGCTGCTGGTCGTGCTGGGCCTGACGATCCTGGTCGCGGGCGTCGCCCAGCAGTTGCAGGTGTCGGCGGCGGTGGGCGCCTTCCTGGTGGGCATCGCGCTGTCCGGCGAGGTGGCGGAGGGCGCGCACACGCTGCTCAGCCCTCTGCGTGACCTGTTCGCGGCGGTCTTCTTCGTGTTCTTCGGGCTGCACACCGATCCGTCGAGCATCCCGCCCGTGCTGCTGCCGGCCCTGGGCCTGGCCGTCGTCACCGCGCTGACGAAGATCGCCACCGGGTACTGGGCGGCCCGGCGGGCCGGGATCTCCGTCAAGGGCCGCTGGCGGGCGGGCGGCGCGCTGGTCGCCCGCGGCGAGTTCTCGATCGTCATCGCGGGGCTGGCGGTCGCCGCCGGCATCGAGCCGTCCCTCGGCCCGCTGGCCACGGCGTACGTCCTGATCCTGGTCGTCCTGGGGCCGCTCACCGCGCGGTACACCGAGCCCGTGGCGACCTGGTGGGGCCGGCGCCGCGAGCGCGGCCGGCCGGAGCCGGAGCCGGCGCCCCGGGCCGCCGAGGCGGAGGCACCGGTCGCCGACTGACGGTGGGGCAGGGCGGCAGGGGGTCGGGGTGCCGGACGCGGAGAGGCCGGGTACGGCACCCTCATCCCCGGCTCCGCCCAGGTCAGTCGCCCTCGCCCGGCGTCCACCCCTGCTTCGGCGTCCACCCCTGCTTCCGCAGCACCCCGCGCACATCCGGTGCCTCGTAGTGGTCCCCCTTGAGGACCTTGCCGTCGGCGCGGCGGGAGACCGCACCGTCCGGGCCGATCTTGGTCATGTTGGAGCGGTGGATCTCGGCGAGTACCGCGTCGAGGTCGATGCCGTGCACCAGGGCCGTGCCGTACGCGACGTAGACCACGTCCGCCAGTTCGTGCGCGAGCCGGTCCAGCGGGCCCGTCACCGAGACCTCGGCGACCTCCGCGGCCTCCTCGGCGAGGAGCTCGCCGCGGTGGGCGGCGAGCTCCGGGGAGACCTCCGTCGGGGTGCTGCGGGCGTCCAGACCGAAGGCGCGGTGGAATTCTCGGACCAGGTCGGCGGGCGAGGAGCTCATGAGGGCGACTGTAGTGGCCGCCCCTGACACCCCCTCGTCCCGTCCTGTGACCCCCGCCCTGGTCAGGGGGGCGCCCCGGCTGGCAGGATCGCCCGCATGTCCAGGACGTTCCCCCGCATCGGCAGGCAGCGGACCCTGCAGGGCGGTGCCGCCGCCCTCGTGGTCCTCGGGCTGCTGCTGTGGTGGCTGCGCCCCTGGGCCGAGCAGCCGCCGGGCGGGGAGATCGACTTCAGCACCGGCACGCGCGCCGGGGTCTACCACGAGTACGGCGAACTCCTGCGCCACCAGATCGACAAGGACATGCCCGACCTGCGCGTGCGGCTGCTGACCAGCGCCGGTTCGCAGGAGAACGTCGCGGACGTGGCGACCGGCGAGGCCGACTTCGCGATCGCCGCGGCCGACGCCGTCGCCACGTACAAGCTCGACAACAGCACGGGCGCCGACCGGCTGCGCGGAGTCGCGCGCCTGTACGACGACTACGTCCAGCTCGTCGTGCCGCCGGACTCGGACATCCGCACCGTCGCGGACCTGCGGGGCAAGCGCGTGGCCATAGGGCTCCCCGACTCCGGCGTGCGGCTGATCGCCAACGGGGTGCTCAAGGCGGCCGGCATCGACCCGGAGAAGGACATCGAGCCCTCGTCGGACGGCATCGACACCGGGCCCAAGCGGCTGGGGCACGGGCTGGACGCGTTCTTCTGGTCGGGCGGGCTGCCCACGGACGGACTGAGCCGGCTGGCGAAGAAGTCGGCCTCGGCCTTCCGGTTCGTGCCGATCGACGCCACCCTGGTGGCCAAGCTGCACGACCAGGGCGGTGCCACCCGGTACTACCGCGCCACCAAGATGCCCGAGTCCGCCTATCCCACCATCCAGCGGGGCGACCCGGTGCCGACCCTGGCGGTGTCCAACCTCCTGGTGACCCGCAGCGACGTCGATCCCCGGCTCACCGAGTGGCTGACCCGCACGGTGATCGACAGCCGCGACGGCATCGGCTCGACCGTCCACTCCGCCCAGCTGGTCGACGTCCGCACGGCGATCTACACCGACCCGCTGCAGCTGCACGCCGGGGCGCAGCGCTACTACCAGTCGGTCAAGCCGTAGGCCCCGACCTCGGGACACGCACGGTGACCCGCAGGCCGTGCGGCTCGTGGTGGTCGTAGGCGATCGAGCCGCCGCCCGCCGCGAGCAGCGCCCGCGAGATGGACAGTCCGAGGCCCGAGCCCTTGACGTTCTGGTGCCGGCCGCTGCGCCAGAAGCGGTCACCGACGCGGGCCAGCTCCTCGTCGGTGAGCCCCGGGCCGTGGTCGGTGACGACGACGGTGGAGGTGTCGCCGTCGGCGGCGACACCCACCTCGACCGTCTCCCCCTCGGGGGTGAACTTCACCGCGTTGTCGATGACCGCGTCCAGGGCGCTGGACAGGGCGACCGGGTCGGCCCAGGCGGTCGTCGGCGGGCAGTCGCCGACCAGGCGTACGCCCTTGGCCTCGGCGGTCGGGGCCCAGGCCGCGACGCGTTCGGCGGCCAGCTCGCCGATGTCCGTGACCCTCAGGTCCGCCTCGGTGTGCTCGGCGAGCGCCAGGTCCAGCAGGTCGTCCAGGACCTGCGCGAGGCGCTTGCCCTCCGCCTGCACGGAGGCGATCTCCTTGTTGCCCTCGGGCAGCTCGAAGGCGAGCAGCTCGATGCGCAGCAGCAGGGCCGCGAGGGGGTTGCGCAGCTGATGGGAGGCGTCGGCGACGAAGGCGCGCTGCTGCTCCAGCACGTCCTCGACGTTGTCCGCCATCTCGTTGAACGACCGGGCCAGGCGTCGCAGTTCCGGCGGACCGCCGGCCGCGGCGACCCGGGACTTCAGCCGTCCGGTGGCGATGTCGTGGGTGGTGGCGTCCAGGACCCGTACGGGCTTGAGCACCCAGCCGGTCAGCCGCAGGGCGGCGCCGACGGCCAGCAGCATCGCGGCGAACTCGCCCGCGCCGATGATCAGCCAGCCCTGCAGCGTCCGGGAGCGCATCGGACCGGTCGGCGAGTCGGTGACGACCACCGCGACGACGTCTCCGTCCCTGATGACCGGCGAGGCGACCACGAGGTTGCCACGCTGCCAGGGCCAGACCTGCTTCGGGTCGTGGCTGCGGCGGCTGAGCAGCGCCTCGTCGAAGGCGGCGCGCACCTCGCCCTCCTTGGGCAGGGCCCACTTGGCGGGTGCGTGGGCCATGGCCCTGCCGCTGCGGTAGAAGACGCCGGCGCGGATGCCGTAGACCTCGTGGTAGCTGCGGAGCTCGCTGCTGAGCGTGGCCAGGCGCTCGTTCTCGAACGCGCCGGTGGTCGCGTCGGGCGAGTCGGTGACGAACTGGGCGAGGGCGGCGAAGCGCGCGGTGTCGTCGATGCGGTCGACGACGACCTTCTGCTGCTGGGCGCCCGCCAGGCTGACGGCGAGCGGCACACCGAGCGCGAGCAGCACGGCCGCCATCAGGACGATGAGCAGCGGGAGGAGACGAGTGCGCACCCGGCCCCGCTATCCGGCAGGCGCGACGAGCCGGTAGCCGACTCCGCGTACGGTCTCGATGAGGGCGGGCATGCGCAGCTTGGCGCGCAGCGACGCGACGTGCACCTCCAGGGTGCGACCGGTCCCCTCCCAGCTGGTCCGCCACACCTCGCTGATGATCTGCTCGCGGCGGAAGACCACCCCGGGCCGTTGCGCGAGCAGGGCCAGCAGGTCGAACTCCTTGCGGGTCAGCTGGATCACCGACCCGTCCACGCTGACCCGGCGGGTGGGCAGCTCGATGTGCACGGGCCCGAGCCGTAGTTCGGTCTCGATGCCGCTGGAGGTGTCCTCGTGGGAGGTGCGCCGGCTGACCGCGTGGATCCGGGCGAGCAGCTCGCCGGTGTCGTAGGGCTTCACGACGTAGTCGTCGGCACCGAGGTTGAGGCCGTGGATGCGGGAGCGTACGTCGGAGCGCGCCGTCACCATGATCACGGGGGTGCTGGTGCGCTTGCGGATCTTGCCGCAGACCTCGTAGCCGTCCTGGTCGGGCAGGCCGAGGTCGAGCAGGACGACGCCGAAGCCGTCACCCTCGGGGACCAGGGCCTGGAGAGCCTCCTCGCCGCTGCGCGCGTGCGTGACGTCGAAGCCGTGCCGTGCCAGGACCGCCGACAGGGCGGCGGCCACGTGGTTGTCGTCCTCGACGAGCAGCAGTCTCACCCGGGCCCCCTTCGGTTCACTGGCCGTACGATCTGGATGTGTACAAAAACGCGTGCACGCGCGCGCGTGCACCTTGTGCAGTCACGCCGATGGATGACGACGGCGTCAAGAGGGTTCCGGTTGCTGACAGCTTCCGTTACCCGGCTGGTATGAGCGCTGCTCATAAGTGCTACGACATGTGTCCGATTGCTATCGGATCGTGATGCTCAGATTCCCCTCAGATGTAATGACGCAGGTCGTAGAGGGTAACTACTGTCCTCCGAAACCGAGGAGGACGGAGCCTGAGAGCGATGACCGAAGTATCGGTGGCCAAGGAAGATGTGGCCGCGACCGGAGAACTGGTCGTCCTGAAGAGCGTCAACAAGCACTTCGGCGCGTTGCACGTACTCCAGGACATCGACCTGACGATCGCCCGCGGTGAAGTCGTCGTGGTCATCGGACCCTCCGGGTCCGGCAAGTCCACGCTGTGCCGCACCATCAACCGCCTGGAGACGATCGACTCCGGCTCGATCACGATCGACGGCAAGCCGCTGCCCGCCGAGGGCAAGGCTCTGGCGAAGCTGCGCGCCGACGTCGGAATGGTCTTCCAGTCCTTCAACCTCTTCGCGCACAAGACCGTGCTCGAGAACGTGATGCTCGGCCAGATCAAGGTCCGCAAGAAGGACAAGCAGGCGGCCGAGGAGCGGGCCCGTGCCCTGCTCGACCGGGTCGGCGTGGGCGCGCAGGCCGAGAAGTACCCGGCGCAGCTCTCCGGCGGCCAGCAGCAGCGCGTCGCGATCGCGCGAGCGCTGGCCATGGAGCCGAAGGTGATGCTCTTCGACGAGCCCACCTCCGCGCTCGACCCCGAGATGATCAACGAGGTGCTGGAGGTCATGCAGCAGCTCGCCCGCGACGGTATGACCATGATCGTCGTCACCCATGAGATGGGTTTCGCACGATCGGCGGCAAACCGCGTGGTGTTCATGGCGGACGGCCGAATCGTCGAGGAGGCTGCGCCCGACCAGTTCTTCAGCAATCCGCGCAGCGACCGCGCCAAGGACTTCCTGTCGAAGATCCTGCACCACTGACGGCGCACGTCGCGCCCGCGACGGTCCGCGCCACCCGTAACGACGGTTTTCTCTTCACGGCAAAGGATGTTCCCAATGAAGCTCCGCAAGGTCTCCGCCGCGGCCGCCACCGCTCTCGTCCTCGCTCTGACCGCCACGGCCTGTGGAGGCGACGACGGCGGTGACTCGAACGGCTCCGGCTCCGGCGGCGGCGACAAGATCAAGATCGGTATCAAGTACGACCAGCCCGGCCTGGGCCTGAAGGAGCCCGACGGTTCCTTCTCCGGCTTCGACGTGGACGTGGCGACCTACGTGGCCAAGGAACTGGGCTACGAGCCGAACCAGATCGAATGGGTCGAGACCAAGAGCGCCGACCGCGAGAACGCGCTGTCCCGTGGTGACGTCAAGATGATCGCGGCCACGTACTCGATCACCGACGAGCGCAAGCAGAAGGTCGACTTCGCCGGCCCTTACCTGCTGGCCCACCAGGACCTGCTGGTGAAGAAGGACTCGGACATCAGCAAGGCCACGGACCTCAACGAGAAGAAGCTCTGTTCCGTCGCCGGTTCGACTTCGGCGCAGAACGTCAAGGACGACTTCGCCCCGAAGGCGCAGCTGACCCAGCGCGGTGGCTACTCGGAGTGCCTGTCGGCTCTGCAGAGCGGTGCCGTGGACGCGCTGACCACCGACGACTCGATTCTCGCCGGCTACGCCGCGCAGGACCAGTACAAGGGTCAGTTCAAGCTGGCCGGCCTGAAGCTCAGCAACGAGAACTACGGCATCGGTGTCAAGAAGGGCGACACCGCGACTCTCGACAAGATCAACAAGGCCCTCGAGAAGATGGTCAGCGACGGCGCCTGGGAGAAGGCCGTCCAGGAGAACTTCGGCCCGGCGGAGTACAAGAACGAGCCCGCCCCGAAGATCGGCCAGATCGTCCAGTAACGCGGGACTCCGCCGACGCAGGATCCCCGTGCTCGTCACGGGGATCCGCTGGCGCGCCGCCACTGCTCTGACGGCGGCGCGCCACGTCCGCCACCTACGCCACCCACCCGGAAGCGCGGGAGATCGTGTTCGACTTTCTTTCTAAATATGACGACCCGTCCATCCTGGGCGCTTTCTGGGTCACGATTCAGCTCACCGTGTTCTCAGCCATCGGTTCCCTGATCTGGGGCACCCTGCTGGCGGCCATGCGGGTCAGCCCCGTCCCCCTGATGCGCGGTTTCGGCACCGCTTACGTGAACATCGTCCGGAACATCCCGCTGACCGTCATCATCGTCTTCACGTCGCTCGGCCTCGCCGACATCTTCGGCGTGACGATGGGTGCACCCGATGACTTCGAGCTCAAGTACTTCCGACTGGCCGTCCTCGGTCTCGTCGCCTACACGGCCGCCTTCGTCTGCGAGGCGATCCGCTCCGGCATCAACACCGTGCCGGTCGGGCAGGCCGAGGCAGCACGGGCCATCGGGCTCAGCTTCAGCCAGGTACTGAGGCTGGTCGTGCTGCCGCAGGCCTTCCGTTCTGTGATCGGACCGCTGGCCAACGTGCTCATCGCGCTGACGAAGAACACCACTGTGGCGGCAGCGATCGGTGTTGCCGAGGCCGCCCTCCTGATGAAGGAAATGATCGAGAACGAGGCACAGACGCTGCTCATCGGTGCCGTCTTCGCCTTCGGGTTCGTGGTTCTGACCCTGCCCACCGGCCTGATCCTCGGCTGGCTGAGCAAGCGACTGGCGGTGAAGCGATGACGTCCGTTCTTTACGACGCCCCCGGCCCGAAGGCCAAGCGGCGCAATGTGCTGTTCTCCGTGGTCTTCTTTGTCCTGCTCGCTCTGCTCCTGTGGTGGGTCTGGCAGACGCTGGACGAAAAGAACCAGCTGGAGTGGTCCCTCTGGAAGCCGTTCACGACGTCCGAGGCCTGGACGACCTACCTGCTTCCCGGTCTGGCCGACACGCTGAAGGCTGCGGCACTGGCCATGGTGATCGCACTTCCGCTGGGCGCCGTCCTCGGCATCCTGCGACTCTCCGACCACCGCTGGGTGCGCATCCCGGCCGGTGCCGTGGTCGAGTTCTTCCGGGCCATCCCGGTGCTGCTGCTGATGCTGTTCGCCAACGAGTTCTACGTCCGCTCCACGGGCATCCCGAGCGATGAGCGCCCGTTGTACGCGGTCGTCACCGGCCTGGTGCTGTACAACGCGTCGGTCCTCGCCGAGGTCGTCCGCGCCGGCATCCTCTCGCTGCCCAAGGGGCAGTCGGAGGCGGCGATGGCGATCGGCCTGCGCAAGAGCCAGACGATGAGCAGCATCCTGCTGCCGCAGGCCGTCACGGCCATGCTGCCGGCCATCGTCAGCCAGCTGGTCGTCATCGTGAAGGACACCGCGCTGGGCGGCGTGATGCTCGGCTTCACCGAGCTCCTCAACACGCGGAGCACCCTCGCGGCCAACTACGCGAACGTCATCCCCAGCTTCATCGTGGTGGCGGTCATCTTCATCGTGCTGAACTTCATCCTCACGTCCTTCGCCTCCTGGCTGGAGGGCAGGCTCCGGCGCAGCAAGCGGAGCACGGGGGCCGTTCTGGGCGCAGAGAAGGTCGACGACCTCAACGCGGCCGAGCTCGGCAGTGGGACCGGCACCGGCGACGCAACTCACTGACGGTCGGCCCGTACGCGTCGAGGGTCGCCTGACGCTCTCTCACCTCGTGTGACACACAAAGGGGCAGTGGCATGATCGCCACTGCCCCTGGTCACTTGACGCAAGCACCGGCAATAGGTTGCATACGTTCTGTGATCGTGCACCCTGCTCCACCTTCGTGTTCACCTACGTCTCTCAGGACAACACCACGGGCAGGGGGCGCCGCGCCGTGGACCCGGTGATCATCGTCGGAGCGGGGCCCGTCGGGCTCACGCTCGCCCTGGCCCTGGCCCGTCAGGAAGTGCCCTGCGTCGTCCTCGACGAGGGCCCGGGCAAGGACGAACCCCGGGCGGCGCGCACCGTCGTCCTGCGCGAGGACACCGCCGCTCTCATCGAGCGCCTGACCGGTGTCCCCCTGGACCAGGTCGGTGCCCAGTGGGCCGGATGGCGGTCGGTACGGCGCAAGCAGGTGATGCGCGAGGTCTTTTTCGACGGCAGCGAACCCGTCCCGCTGCACATCGCCCAGCACGTCCTGACCGGCCTCCTGCGTTCGGCCCTCGCGGACGAACGGCTCGTCAAGATCGCCGTGGAGAGCCGCCTCGACGGCATCGAGCAGGAACCTTCAGGCGTCACGGCCCACACCCGCGGCCCCAAGGGCACCTGGTGGCGCGGCAGTTACCTGGTCGGCTGCGACGGCCCCCGCTCCACCGTGCGCAAGCTCCAGGACATCCGCTTCCCGGGCCGTACGGCGGTGGAACGTCACGCCGTCGCGGCCCTGCGCACGGAACTGCCCTGGCACAACGAGGCGTTGCTGCACCGCATGCCGTCCTGGCGCATGTCGGGCCCCTCCGCCGGCGAGATCACCGCGCGGCCGCTGCCGGACGGCGTCTGGCGCCTGGACTGGCTCCTGCCGCCCGGAAAGGACCTGGTCACCCCCGAGCTGCTGCTGACCCGCATCAGGGAGACCCTGGCCGGCTGGGCGGGCGGCTCGACCCCGCCGTACGAGCTGCTCGACACCGGTGTCCACACGGTGCACCACCGGCTGGCCCGTCGCTGGCGCGCCGACCGCGTCTTCCTCGCCGGGGACGCGGCCCACCTGCTCGGTGCCCTCGGCACGCACGGGCTGGACGAGGGGCTGCGGGACGCCGACAACCTCGCCTGGAAGCTGGCCCTGGCCTGGCACCACGGGCCGCACGAGGCACTCCTCGACAGCTACCAGGCCGAGCGCCGCGCGGTCGTCGCCGCCCGGCTGCGCGCCGCCGACCAGGCGCTGCCGCTGCTGCGCGGCGGCGGAGGGCTGCGCTCCTACGTCCCCGGCTCGTCCCGCGGCCACGACGCGCTCCTCACGGACGGTCACTTGGGGCAGGGTCAGCTCGGCGCGCCGGGGGCGTACGCCGATTCGCCGCTCGCGCCCGGGCCCCTCGAAGGGGAGGTGCCGGTCGACACCCCGCCCGGCGCCCCGGTCACCGACGTCCGGGTCACCGCCGAGGACGGCACCTTCGTACGGCTCAGTGACCGGCTCGGCCGGGGCGCCCTGCTCGTGGTGCTGATCGCGCCGGGCACGGGCGTGTGGGAGCGCAAGCACTGGGCCCGGGCGGGCATCATGCCCCGGCTCGCCGCTGCCGTGACGGCCCTGCCGCACCCCGCCGAGCTGCTGGTCGCCGAGAGCTATCCGGGCGCGGCCGCCCACACCGTGCTCCTGGTGCGCCCCGACGGGCATCTCGTCACCGCGTTCGCGGGCGTGCGCCCCGAGGACCTGTACGCGGCGGCCGAGGCCACGGTCGGCGGGCCGGCGAAAGCGCAGGCCGGAGCGGGTGCTTCGGCCGGCTCGCCCTGACGCGGCACATGGAGTGACGACCTCACTGTCACCCTGCGTCCGCATGGTGACAGTGAGTTGACCCGTCCGGGCGGCCATGGTGTACTCCGGTGCGTGACCGACACCTGTGTGCGCCTGTGGCGGAGGGTCCATATGGACCTCCTCCGTTATGCGGGCTGCGTGTGTCGCCCGTCCTGCTGACTTCGCATCCTCTTCCTCCGCGCGCCCCGCGCTCCGACCGCGTGGGCTGCCGCGCCTCTCGCGAACCCTCACCAGGACCCTCAGGACGGCACCCGTGTCTGTATCTCCTTCCGCGTCCTCTTCCGCGCTCCCCTCTGTCTCCTCGGCCCGTTCGGCTCCCACCCAGGCCGACCTCTACGACTTCGTCCGGCGCACGGCCGCCGACCGCGAGCTGATCGCCTCCCTGCCGCTCGACCCGGAGGGCCGCACCTGGGTGCGGCTGGACGGCCCTGGCGGCAGCGAGGCCTGGCTGATCGGCTGGCCGCCCGGTACGGGCACCGGCTGGCACGACCACGCCGACTCGGTCGGTGCCTTCCTGACCGCGTCGGGCGAGCTCAAGGAGAACTCACTGGCCGCGCGGCTGCCCACCGACGGCTGGAAGACGCTCGAACTCACCGAGGGTGTGGACCGCGAACGGCGGCTGCCGGCCGGTCAGGGCCGCGCCTTCGGGCGCCACCACGTCCACGAGGTGCTCAACGAGTCCCGCGAGCGGCACGCGGTCTCCGTCCACGCCTACTACCCTCCCCTGCCGCAGATCCGCCGCTACAGCCGCAGCGGGCCGATCCTGCGCCTGGAGCAGGTGGAGCGACCGGAGGACTGGCAGTGAGCACTCCCGACTCCACGAACGGTGAGGTCCGGCCTCCTCTGGGGATCGACGCGCTGCTGGAGCGCGTACGAGCGGCCTACGAGCGGATCGGGCCGCAGGAGGCGTACGAGGCCACCCGGGCCGGCGACGCCCTGCTGGTCGACATCCGTTACGCCGCCCTGCGCGAACGGGACGGCCTCATCCCCGGTGCCGTCGTCGTCGAGCGCAACGAACTGGAGTGGCGCCTGGACCCGCAGGGGAGCCACCGTCTGCCCGAGGCCACGAGCCACGCCCTGCGCGTGGTCGTGATCTGCAACGAGGGATACGCCTCCAGCCTGGCCGCGCAGTCCCTGCACCAGTTGGGACTGCACCGGGCCACCGATCTGGTCGGCGGATTCCAGGCGTGGCGGGAGGCGGGGCTTCCGGTGGAACGAGCCGAAGGCCCACGGAGAGCTTGAGACCCACGGAGAGCTTGAGACGCAGAGGGTAGGAGCCGGAGGCCCATGGCGTGAGTCAGCCGGCTTCCGGCTCAGTACTCCTCGCCGACCGGGAAGTCCGTGTCCTCGCCCTCCTCCTCCAGCGCCTGCCGGACGACGCGCAGCGCCATGCCCTCCGGGTAGCCCTTGCGGGCGAGCATGCCCGCGAGGCGGCGCAGCCGCTTGTCGCGGTCGAGACCCCGGGTGGCACGCAGCTTGCGGTCGACGAGCTCCCGCGCGGTCGTCTCCTCCTGCTCGGAGTCGAGCTGGGAGACGGCCGCGTCGATCAGCGTGGAGTCGACGCCCTTCGTGCGCAGTTCCTGGGCGAGCGCCCGCCGGGCCAACCCGCGTCCGTGGTGCCGGGACTCCACCCAGGCGTCGGCGAAGGCGCTGTCGTTGATGAGGCCGACCTCTTCGAAACGCGACAGCACCTCTTCCGCGACCTTGTCCGGGATCTGCCGCTTGCGCAGGGCGTCGGCGAGCTGTTTGCGCGTCCGTGGGGTCCCGGTCAGCAGGCGCAGGCAGATCGCCCGTGCCTGCTCGACCGGGTCCCCCGGAGGCGCCTCCTGCTCGGCCCTCGACGAGGGAAGGCCGCCTCCGTCCTCGGCGTCGGGCGCCTCACCGAAGCCACGCCGACGCCGCCCGCGCCCCCGGCGCGTCCCGCCGCCACGCGAGTCGCCCCTGGGAGTCCCGGGAGTGCCTTCCCCGTACGGTCCTTCGTCCCCGTACGGTCCATCGCCCTCGTGCGGGCCGTCGCCGCCGCGTCGACCGCTGCCCCCGTGCAGGCGGTCGCCCCCGTACAGCGCGGTGTCCTGGTGGGTGTCCTCCCCGTCCACGGCCGAGTCGGTCGCTCCTCCGGTGCCCCTCCCCCGTGGGGCACCGGAGGCGGTGTACTCGTACTCCGCCCAGTCGGTTCGTCGTGTCACGGGTCAGCTCTTGGCTGCGGCGGCCTTGGACTTGGTGGCCTTGGCCGCTGCCGGGGCGGGGACGGCCGGGGCCGCGTCGGCCGGGGCGGAGACCGCGGCGTCCGTGCCCGGCTGGGTGGTCGGCTCCTCGGGACGCACGCCGACGCCCAGCTTCTCCTTGATCTTCTTCTCGATCTCGTTGGCCAGGTCGGGGTTGTCCTTCAGGAAGTTGCGCGCGTTCTCCTTGCCCTGGCCGAGCTGGTCGCCCTCGTACGTGTACCAGGCGCCGGCCTTGCGGACGAAGCCGTGCTCCACGCCCATGTCGATCAGGCCGCCCTCGCGGCTGATGCCCTGGCCGTAGAGGATGTCGAACTCGGCCTGCTTGAAGGGCGGCGCGACCTTGTTCTTGACGACCTTGCAGCGGGTGCGGTTGCCGACCGCCTCCGTGCCGTCCTTCAGGGTCTCGATGCGGCGGATGTCGATGCGCACCGAGGCGTAGAACTTCAGGGCCCGGCCACCGGTCGTAGTCTCCGGGGAGCCGAACATCACGCCGATCTTCTCGCGGAGCTGGTTGATGAAGATCGCGGTGGTCTTGGACTGGTTGAGCGCGCTGGTGATCTTCCGCAGGGCCTGGCTCATCAGACGGGCCTGCAGACCCACGTGGCTGTCGCCCATCTCGCCCTCGATCTCCGCGCGCGGGACGAGCGCGGCGACGGAGTCGATGACGATGAGGTCGAGGGCACCGGAGCGGACCAGCATGTCCACGATCTCCAGGGCCTGCTCGCCGTTGTCGGGCTGGGAGAGGATGAGGTTGTCGATGTCGACGCCGAGCTTCTTGGCGTACTCGGGGTCGAGGGCGTGCTCCGCGTCGACGAAGGCGACCTGGCCACCGGCCTTCTGCGCGTTCGCCACCGCGTGGAGGGTCAGCGTGGTCTTACCGGAGGACTCCGGTCCGTAGATCTCCACGACGCGGCCGCGGGGGAGGCCGCCCACGCCGAGGGCCACGTCCAGGGCGGTGGATCCGGTCGAGATGACCTCGATGGGCTCCTGGGTCCGGTCGCCCATGCGCATGACCGCGCCCTTGCCGAATTGCCGTTCAATCTGTGCGAGCGCGGCATCCAGGGCCTTCTCGCGGTCGGTTCCTGCCATGGGTTCCACCCGATTTGCTTGAGTCGATCGCTTCACGTCAAAGACGCTAACGCCTGCCACTGACAATGCGCCTCGACGCACGTCCGGCCTGTGGATAACTCGGGCACGCCTCCACCCAAACTACGTCGAAACGCCCGTCGTTGAGCCCGGCCGGTGCCCCCATGAGAATAGATGTTCGATTTTCGTGTCAAGCGCACCACGCGGCTCCCACGGCACCCACCGCACCCGCGCTCCAGGGATCCAGGGCTCGTGCCGCCCGGCAGACCGACGTTCCGGATCGGCGACGCCGCCGTCGCCCGGTTCCTCCAGGAGCCACCCCCTCGCAACGGCGGAGGCAGCCGAGGCCCCCGGCGGCGCCGGCTGCCCCCGTCAAGCCAGGAGCCACGGACCGACAGGCACGGGCGGCAGCCGGTGATGGCTCAGGTGCCGTTCCGGCCGGAGTCCTCGTCGGCGGACCGCTGCTCCCCCGGCCGGCGCGCCGCCCACAGCCCCCGCGCGCGGGTGAGCAGCCCCGGCCCCTCGCCCCTTCGGTGTCCGTGGACCCGGGGATCGTCCGTGACGTCGTAACGCTTCACGTACGCCCCCAGGAAGGCCTGGAGGGTGGCGATGGCGGGGATGGCGATCAGCGCGCCGACGGCGCCGAGGAGCGCGGTGCCCGCGATGACCGAGCCGAAGGCGACCGCGGGATGGATGTCGACGGTCTTCGAGGTGAGCTTGGGCTGCAGCACGTAGTTCTCGAACTGCTGGTAGACGACGACGAAGATCAGCACCCACAGCGCGTACCAGGGGTCGACCGTGAACGCGATCAGCATGGGCAGCGCACCCGCGAGATACGTGCCGATGGTGGGGATGAACTGCGACACCAGGCCCACCCACACGGCGAGCACGGGCGCGTAGGGCACGTCGAGTATCTGCAGCAGCACGAAGTGGGCCAGGCCGGAGATCAGCGCCATCAGGCCGCGCGAGTACAGATAGCCGCCGGTCTTGTTCACGGCGATCTCCCACGCGCGCAGCACCTCGGCCTGCCGGGCGGGCGGCAGGACCGAGCAGATGGTGCGGCGCAGCCGGGGGCCGTCGGCGGCGAAGTAGAAGGAGAACAGCGCGACCGTCAGCAGCTGGAACAGTCCGCCGATGACCTGCGCGGAGACGTCGAGGACGCCCGTGGCGCTGTTCTGGACGTAGTTGCGCAGCCAGTCGGAGCGGAGCAGTCCCTCCTGGATGTCGACGCGCTTGAGGTCGGTCTTGAAGTGCGCGTTGATCCAGTTGATGACGGAGTCGAGGTAGTCCGGGAACCCTTCGACCATCTTGATGATCTGCCCGGCCAGCATGGATCCGAGGAGCGTGACGAAGCCCGCGGCCACGATCAGCACGCCGATGAAGACGATGAACGCGGCGAAGCCCCGGCGCATGCCGCGCGAGGCCATCCAGCTCACCGCCGGCTCGATCGCGAGGGCCAGGAAGAACGCGATGAGAACGTTGATCAACAGGCCGGTGAGCTGGTGGAACGCCCAGCTGCCGAGCTGGAAGACGGCGACGAGCGCGAGCGCGAGCACCATGGCACGCGGCAGCCAGCGCGGCATGCGGCCGTTCGGTCCGGCGGCCCCGCCGGCGGGGGGCGGGGTGGGCGGCGTCGTACCGGTCGGGGATGCCTGCCGGGCTGCCTGCCCGGCCTCGTCAGTGGGTGCCACGGACCAAGTCTCGCCCACGCCACCGACGGCCGTCTGCCCGCCTGCGATCTTCGTGACCGGCCGGCGCTCCGCGGAGCCCGCCGGCAGCGGTCAGCGCTTCTCCCGGGGCACGTCCATCACCGAGCAGACCACCTGCCAGACGTCCTTGGCGTCCCAGCCGGAGTCCAGTGCCTCGTTCACCGTGCGCCCGCCGAGCTCCGACATCACGTGGTCGCGCGCGAAGGTGTCGGCGTACCCCGGACCGAAGTGCTCCGCCATCCGCTGCCAGAAGACCGTCAACCGCATGACTCCAGTATCCCGCCCCTGGGGGTGGGCCTGAGCCGGGACCGCCTGCACGCACCCCTCCGCGCCCTACGGTCGGTGCCATGGCCGATACAGGAGCATCCGCACTGCCCCCGACGCCCCCGCCACACACCCCCGTGGCGCGCGCCGAACGCTTCGTCTGGCTCACCGCGCGCGTGCTGGAGCAACACCTCTTCGCCCACCACTTCCGCGGCGGTCCCGCCGACCCGGTGGAGACGGCCCTGGACGCCTACCGCAACGGGGACGGCGGGTACGGCCACGCCCTCGAACCCGACCTGCGCGGTCCGGTCAGCCAGCCGCTGCACACCGCCCGCGCCCTGCGCGTCCTGGACGCCGTCGGGCGGTGCGCGGGCCAGCGGGTGGAGCGCATCTGCCGCTACCTGACGTCCGTCTCGACGGCGGACGGTGCGCTGCCGGCGGTCCATCCCCGTCAACGCGGCTACCCCACGGCCCCGTTCGTGCCGGTCGTGGCCGACCCGCCCAGCGAGTTGCTGGCCACCGGTCCGGTGGTGGCGCTGCTGCACCGCAACGAGGTGTGGCACGCGTGGATGTTCCGGGCCACGGACTTCTGCTGGCAGGCGGTCGAGTCCCTGGAGAAGTCGCACCCGTACGAGATCGAGGCGGCCGTGGCCTTCCTGGACGCGGTTCCCGACCGCCCGCGCGCGGAGGCCGCCGCCGACCGCCTGGGCCGTCTGGTGCGCGCACAGGGCCTGGCCGCGCTCGACCCCGACCGCCTGGACGCGTACCCGGTCTCCCCCGGCTACGCGCCGGGCGAGCACCACTTCCCGTACGACTACGCGCGGACACCGGGCTCGCTCGCGCGCGCGTGGTTCACGGACGACGAGGTGGCCCGTTCCCTGGACCACCTCGCGGCCCAGCAGGAGGAGGACGGCGGCTGGCCGGTGCGGTGGCGCCGGTGGGCCCCGGCACCGGCGCTGGAGGCCCGTGCGATGGTGACGATCGAGGCCCTGCGGACCCTCGCCGCGTACGGCCGGACCATCGGCTGATCACGCCCCCAGGGCCCGCACCCCCGCGGTCACCACCACGGCCGCCGCGACGACGACCAGGAAGGGCGCCCGCAGCAGCAGCGCCACGGCGGCAGCGCCGAGCCCGGCGGCTCGCGCGTCCAGCACCAGCGTCTGTCCGTCGGCGAAGGTCTGCTGGGCCGTGAGCGCCGCGAGCAGCGCCACGGGCAGCAGGGCGGCCAGGCGCTTGACGACGGGCCGCTCCAGGGCGCCCGCGGGCACCAGCAGCCCGGCCAGTTTGACGGCGTAGCAGCCGAGGACGGTCACCCCGATGGCGATCCAGACGTTCATCGTCCGTCCCCCTGCCCCCGGCGCCGGCCCTCGGCCCACAGCACGAGCGGTGCCGCCAGCGCCGCCAGCAGCACCGGCACCCCGGCGGGCAGGACGGGCAGCAGGCCGAGCCCCAGCAGCACGGCGAGCCCGGCGGCGGCCCGCTCGGTGCCGGTCTTCAGCATGGGCGCCAGCAGTGCCAGGAAGACGGCGGGTCCCGCGGCGTCCAGGCCCCACGCGTCGGTGTCGCCGATGGCCTCGGCGCCCAGGGCACCGAGCAGCGTGGTGAGGTTCCACAGCACGTACAGGGTCAGTCCGGTCACCCAGAACCCGATCCGGGCGGTGCGGCGCGTGGGCTGGGCCAGGGCGACGGCGGCCGTCTCGTCGATCACCCACTGGGCGGCGAACGGCCGCACCGCGCGCGGGAGGGCCAGCACCTGCGACAGGCGCAGGCCGTAGAAGGCGTTCCGCACGCCCAGGAAGAACGCCCCCGCGGCGGCCGTGAACGGACTGCCCCCGCCCGCCAGGGCCCCCACCAGCGCGAACTGGGAGGCGCCGGTGAAGACGAGGAGACTGAGCGCGCAGGTCTGCCACAGCGTGAGTCCGCTCCCGGCGGAGGTCACCCCGAAGGCGAACCCGGAGAGCCCGACGGCCACCCCGACGCCCAGGGCGTCCCTGATGACGGCCCGATCCCGTTTCCCGCCGGTTCCTGCATCCTTGAGAGCTGTCGTTTCTGCCACGTACCGAAAACTACGGCCGACCGCTACGACGGGTCTTGTACATTCTTGCGCTCCCGCTGGTACGCGCCCGGAGGTACTCCCACGATCCGGCTGAAGTGCCGGTTGAGGTGCGGCTGGTCGGTGAAGCCCACGGCCAGGGCCACCTCCGAGGGCGCCTTCCCCGTGTCGAGCAGCCGCCGCGCCCTGCGGACCCGGGCGTCCGTGAGCCAGGCGTGGGGTGGCATCCCGTAGGTGTCCCGGAAGGCCCGCAGCAGCGCGAACGGGCTGGTCCTGAGGTCGGTCGCCAGCTGCTCCAGACTCGGGGGCCGTGCCATCCGCTCCTCCAGCACGCCACGCGCGCGTGCCGCGATCACGGCTCCGGCCGTCCGCACCGCTCGTCTCGGCATGGGCCCGCCGTTCAGCCGGAGCAGTCTGGTCACGGCGACCCGCAGCAAGGTGTCGGCGGCCAGCGCGTTGCCCTCGTCGGCGGCCCGCAGCACCTGGTGCACCAGACCGACGGCGTAGGGGTCGTCCACCACCGGGCTGACGAACGCCGGGGTCCCGCGCAGGGCCGTCGTCTCGGCCGCGATCTCCGCCACCACGTCCACCGGCGGATACACGGCCCCGTAGCGCCACCCCTCGGGGACGCCGGCCCGCCCGGTGTGCGGCGTGTCCGGGTTCACCAGCGCCAGGGCGCCCGCCCCGGCGTACTGGTCGCCCCCGCCGTGGTGGAAGACCTCCACGCCGTCCGCGATGGCGGCGATCACGAAGTTCTCGTGCGTGTGCCGCACGAAGGTCTTGCGCACGTACCGGGCCCGCAGCAAGTCCACTCCGGGCAGTTCCTCGTACTGCCAGTGCCGCGCGCGCTCGCTCATCCGTCCATTGTCCGGCTTCCGGCCCGCAGCGGGACGGAGGAGGGGGGCGAGGTCCGGTCCCGAAGCGGTGGCCCGGCCCGCCGTGACCCCCCGTTGTCAGTGCCGGGGTGCACGATGGACGCATGGTCAGCAAAGCGCCCGGCCCCCTCGACGGCTTCTCCCCCGCGACCCGCGCCTGGTTCACGGGGGCCTTCCCCGCGCCCACCACGGCCCAGGCCGGCGCGTGGCGGGCCATCCACGAGGGTTCGGACGTGCTGGTCGTGGCCCCGACCGGCTCCGGCAAGACCCTGGCCGCCTTCCTGGCCGCGCTGGACCAGCTGGCGTCGACCCCGCCCCCCGCCGACCCCAAGAAGCGCTGCCGCGTCCTGTACGTCTCCCCGCTCAAGGCCCTGGCCGTGGACGTCGAGCGCAACCTCCGCAGCCCGCTGACGGGCATCCGCCAGGAGTCCGTACGGCTGGGCCTGCCCGAGCCCGAGGTGAAGGTGGGCATCCGTTCGGGGGACACGCCCCCGGCGGAGCGCCGAGCCCTGTCCACGCGCCCGCCGGACATCCTGATCACGACCCCGGAGTCGCTGTTCCTGATGCTGACGTCGGCCACCCGCGACGCGCTGACCGGGGTGGACACGGTGATCCTCGACGAGGTGCACGCGGTCGCCGGCACCAAACGCGGCGCCCACCTCGCGCTCTCCCTGGAGCGGCTGGACGACCTCCTCCCGAAGCCCGCCCGCCGCATCGGCCTGTCGGCGACGGTCCGTCCGGTCGACGAGGTGGCCCGTTTCCTCTCCCCCCGCCGCAAGGTGGAGATCGTCCAGCCGGAGTCGGGCAAGGAGTTCGACCTCTCCGTGGTCGTCCCGGTCGAGGACCTGGGCGAGCTGGGTGGCTCCCCGGTGTCGGACGGTTCGGAGGGCGCCGAGCGCCCGTCGATCTGGCCGCACGTCGAGGAGCGGATCACCGACCTCGTCCAGTCCCACCGCTCCACGATCGTCTTCGCGAACTCCCGCCGCCTCGCCGAGCGCCTGTGCAACCGCCTGAACGAGATCGCGTACGAGCGGGCCACGGGTGAGCCCCTGGACGAGCACCACTCCCCCGCCGAGCTCATGGGCGGTTCGGGAGCCGCCCAGGGCGCGCCCCAGGTCATCGCCCGCGCCCACCACGGCTCGGTGTCCAAGGAGCAGCGCGCCCTGGTCGAGGAGGACCTCAAGGCGGGCCGCCTCCCCGCGGTCGTGGCAACGTCCAGTCTCGAACTGGGCATCGACATGGGTGCGGTCGACCTCGTCGTCCAGGTCGAGTCGCCCCCGTCGGTGGCCTCCGGGCTGCAGCGCGTGGGCCGTGCGGGTCACCAGGTGGGCGCGGTCTCCACCGGCGTGGTCTTCCCGAAGTACCGCGGCGACCTGGTCCAGGCGGCCGTGGTCACCGAGCGCATGCGCACGGGCGCCATCGAGTCCCTCAAGGTCCCCGCCAACCCCCTGGACGTCCTGGCGCAGCAGCTCGTCGCGATGACGGCGATGGACACCTGGCAGTTCGACGACCTCCTCGCCGCCGTCCGCCGGGCCGCCCCCTTCGCCTCCCTCCCGGAGTCGGCCTTCACGGCGGTCCTGGACATGCTGGCCGGCCGCTACCCCTCCGACGCCTTCGCCGAACTGCGCCCGCGCGTGGTGTGGGACCGCGTCACCGGCGAGATCACCGGCCGCCCCGGTGCGCAGCGTCTCGCCGTCACCTCCGGCGGCACGATCCCCGACCGCGGCCTGTTCGGGGTCTTCCTCGCCGGGTCGGACCCCAAGAAGGGCGGCGGCCGGGTCGGCGAACTCGACGAGGAGATGGTCTACGAGTCCCGGGTGGGCGACGTCTTCACGCTGGGCACGAGCTCGTGGCGCATCGAGGACATCACCCGCGACCGCGTCCTGGTCTCCCCCGCCCCGGGCGTGCCGGGCCGGCTGCCCTTCTGGAAGGGCGACCAGCTGGGCCGCCCGCTCGAACTGGGCCGGGCGGTGGGCGCGTTCCTGCGCGAGGTCGGCTCGCTGTCCAAGGACGACGCCCGCCTGCGTCTGGTCGCGGCCGGGCTGGACGCCTGGGCGGCGGACAACGTCCTGTCGTACCTGGACGAGCAGCGCGAGGCCTGCGGCCACATCCCGGACGACCGGACGATCGTCGTGGAGCGCTTCCGCGACGAGCTGGGCGACTGGCGCGTGGTCGTGCACTCGCCCTTCGGCGCGCAGGTGCACGCCCCCTGGGC
Organism: Streptomyces sp. NPDC085932; assembly: GCF_044540525.1. Taxonomy (NCBI): domain Bacteria; kingdom Bacillati; phylum Actinomycetota; class Actinomycetes; order Kitasatosporales; family Streptomycetaceae; genus Streptomyces; species Streptomyces sp. NPDC085932. The sequence continues at coordinate 24,276 of NZ_JBITSJ010000001.1, read as the reverse complement.
GCTCGCCCTCGGGGCCAAGCTCTCCGAGCGGTACGGCATGGACGCGCAGGTCATGCACGCCGACGACGGCATCGTGCTGCGCCTGCCGGACGCCGACCTGATGGGCCTGAACCTGCTGGACCAGGAGCCGGTGAAGGCGGGCCGGGAGTACGACGCCGAGCAGGCCCCCGTGGGCGCCGCCGACGTCGTCTTCGACAAGGGCGAGGTCGACCAGGTCGTCACCGACCAGGTGGGCAGCTCGGCCCTGTTCGCCGCCCGGTTCCGCGAGTGCGCCGCCCGCGCGCTGCTGCTGCCCCGCCGCAACCCGGGCCGGCGCACCCCGCTGTGGCAGCAGCGGCAGCGTGCCTCCCAGCTGCTGCAGGTGGCGAGCGAGTTCGGCTCGTTCCCGATCGTCCTGGAGGCGATCCGCGAGTGCCTCCAGGACGTCTTCGACGTCCCCGGGCTGGTCGAGCTGATGGGCGACCTGGAGTCCCGCAGGGTCCGACTCGTCGAGGTGACCACCGCAGAGCCGTCCCCCTTCGCGCGCTCCCTGCTGTTCGGCTACGTCGCCCAGTTCCTCTACGAGGGCGACTCGCCGCTCGCCGAGCGCCGCGCCGCCGCCCTGTCGCTGGACTCCCGGCTGCTGGCCGAGCTGCTGGGACAGGCGGAGCTGCGTGAGCTGCTGGACGCGGAGGTGCTGACCGAGCTGGAGCGGGAGCTGCAGTGGCTCACCGAGGACCGCCGCGTCAAGGACGCCGAGGGCGTCGCGGACCTGCTGCGCCTGCTCGGGCCGCTGACGGACGCGGAGCTCGCCGAGCGGGGCGCCGAGCCGCGATGGGCCGAGGAGCTGGCCGGTACCCGCCGCGCCATCCGGGTCCGCATCGGCGGCGCCGACCACTGGGCGGCCATCGAGGACGCCGGCCGCCTGCGCGACGCGCTGGGCACGGCCCTGCCGGTCGGTGTCCCGGAAGCCTTCACGGAGCCCGTGAAGGATCCGCTCGGCGACCTCCTCGCCCGCTACGCCCGCACCCACGGCCCGTTCACCTCGGCCACGGCCGCCGCCCGCTTCGGCCTGGGCGTGGCCGTCACCGAGGGCGCCCTTCAGCGGCTGGCCGCGGCGCAGCGGGTCGTCCAGGGCGAGTTCCATCCGGCCGGGATCGGCCAGGAGTGGTGCGACGCGGCCGTGCTGCGCCGGCTGCGCCGCCGCTCCCTGGCCGCCCTGCGGCACGAGCTGGAGCCGGTGCCTCCCGCCGCGCTCGCCCAGTTCCTGCCCCAGTGGCAGCACATCGGCAAGGGGCATTCCCTGCGCGGCATCGACGGGCTGGTGCGCGCGATCGAGCAGTTGCAGGGCGCCTCCGTGCCGGCCTCCGCCCTGGAGAAGCTGGTCCTGCCGTCACGGATCGCGAACTACAACCCGGCGATGCTGGACGAGCTCACGGCCGCGGGAGAGGTGGTCTGGGCCGGGGCGGGCTCCCTCCCCGGCAAGGACGGCTGGGTCTCCCTCTACCTGGCGGACGCGGCCCCCCTGCTGCTGCCGCCCCCGCACCCCCTGGAGCTGACGGCCCTGCACCAGTCCGTCCTGGACACGCTCTCCGGCGGCTACGGCCTGTTCTTCCGCCAGATCGCCGACCAGGTCCGCGCCACCACGCATCCTGAGGCCACCGATCCCCAGCTGGCCGACGCCCTGTGGGATCTGGCCTGGTCGGGTCGTCTGACCAACGACACGCTCAGCCCCCTGCGTTCCCTGCTCGGCTCGGGCCGCACCGCCGGCTCCACTGCCCACCGCGCCAAGCGGGCGGTCCCGCGCGGCCGCTACGGCTCCCTGACGGCCGCGGCCCGGACGGCGTCCCGCTCGGGCCCGCCGACGGTCGCCGGCCGCTGGTCGCTGCTGCCGTCCCACGAGGCCGACCCGACCGTGCGGGCCCACGCCCTGGCCCGCACGCTCCTGGACCGGCACGGCGTGGTCACCAGGGGCGCGGTCTCGGCGGAGGGCGTCGAGGGCGGCTTCTCGGCGACGTACCGCGTCCTGTCCGTCTTCGAGGAGAGCGGCCAGGCCCGCCGCGGCTATGTGGTGGAGGGGCTCGGCGCGGCACAGTTCGCGATGGACGGAGCCGTGGACCGACTGCGGGCGGTGTCCAACGCCCGCGACCGCGGCGAGACCCTCCCGGGGCCGACCCCGGGCCCCGGAGCCGACCCGTTCGCAGGCACGGACCCCGGCACCGACCCGTTCGCGGGCACCGGCCCCGACCCCTTCACAGGTGCCGACCCCGACCCTTTCCCGGCCCACGACTTCGCCGGGCCGGACGACTCCGGTCCCTCCACCGACCACACGGACGACCCGGGCCACGACGGCTTCCCCGGACCGGGCTCCCCGTACGAGCCGCCCAAGCCGGGCCCGGGCGAGTGGATCTCGCCCCGCGACTACGCGCCGCAGAGCCCCCCGCCCTGGCAGAGCGGCGGACGCGCGGCCCACGACTCGGGCTTCCCCGGCCGCCGTACCCGCACGGACGCGTCCCGGGCCGTCGTGCTCGCCGCCGCCGATCCGGCGAACGCGTACGGCGCGGCCCTGCCCTGGCCCGAGCCGCCGGCCGGTGCCGGGCACAAGCCGGGCCGCAAGGCGGGCTCCCTGGTGGTGCTCGTGGACGGTGAACTGACGCTCTACATGGAGCGCGGCGGCAAGACCCTGCTGGCCTGGACCGCCGACCCGGACGGCGAGCCCGGCGACGACCACGGCCTGCGCATCGCGGCGGAGGCCCTGGCCTCGGCCGCCCGCGCGGGCTCCCTCGGCACGGTGACGGTGGAGCGCGTCAACGGCGCACAGGCGCTCACGTCCCCCATCGGCACCCTCCTGGAAGGAGCGGGCTTCATTGCGACACCCCGAGGTCTCCGCCTGCGTGCCTGACGTCCGCCTCACCGGAGGCCGCACCCCCGCAGCCTCCCGGAAGGCCCGCCGTCCTCGCGCACGTCCGACGTGCCACCCTTGAGCCATGCCCGAAGGAGACACGGTCTGGCAGGCGGCGAGGCGGTTGCACGACGCCCTCGCGGGCCACGTGCTGACCCGCAGCGACCTCAGGGTGCCGCGCTTCGCCACCGCCGACCTCACAGGTCGCACGGTCCTGGACGTCACCCCGCGCGGCAAACACCTCCTCACCCGCATCGAGGGCGGCCTGACGCTCCACTCCCACCTGCGGATGGACGGCTCCTGGAAGGTGTACGCGAACGGCCAGCGGTGGAGCGGCGGCCCCGGACACCAGATCCGCGCGATCCTCGGCACGACCCACCGCACGGCCGTCGGCTACCGCCTCCCCGTGCTGGAACTCCTGCGCACCTCCGACGAGGACCGCGCGGTCGGCCACCTCGGCCCCGACCTCCTCGGCCCGGACTGGGATCCCGACCGGGCCCTCGCCAACGTCCTGAAGGACCCGGCCCGCGAGCTCGGCGAGGCACTGCTCGACCAGCGCAACCTCGCCGGCATCGGCAATGTGTACAAGAGCGAGCTCTGCTTCCTGCTCGGCGTCACCCCGTGGCTCCCCGCGGGTGAGCTGCCGGCCGACCGCGCCGCCAAGCTGCCGGCGCTCGCCAAGAAGCTGCTGGAGGTCAACCGCGAGCGTCCGGTCCGCGTCACGACGGGCCTGCGCGGCCAGGACCTCTTCGTGTACGGCCGGGCACGCCGCCCCTGCCTGCGCTGCCGTACCCCGATCCGGGTCGCCGACCAGGGCGACGGCTCCCGCGAGCGTCCCACGTACTGGTGCCCGGTCTGCCAGCCGGGCCCGGCCCCGGCGCCCACGCGGCGCACCGGCCGCGACACGACCAATTGACGACTCGTCAGAAACGCTCGTACGGTCCCCGTATGCCCGTCCCGGCGTACGACCTCACCGGCCGCACCGCCTTCGTCACCGGCGCCGCGAGTGGCATCGGCCGCGCCAGTGCCCTCCTGCTGGCCGAGGCGGGGGCCACCGTGCACTGCGCGGACCGCGACCCCGAGGGCCTGCACGCCACGGCAGCCCTCATCGAGGCCGGCGGCGGCACGGTCCGCACCCTCCTCCTGGACGTCACCGACCGCGCGGGGCTGCGCCAGGCCGTCACCTCCTGCGAACGCCTGGACGTCCTGGCCGCGGTCGCCGGCATCATGCACAGCAGCCCCGTGCTGGAGACCCGGGACGAGGACCTCGACCGGGTGCTCGCCGTGAACTTCAAGGGCGTGCTGTACGCGTGCCAGGAGGCGGCCCGCCTGATGATCGCGCGCGGCACCCCGGGCAGCATCGTCACCATGGCGTCGGGCGCCGTGGACACCGGCGCCCCGGGACTGCTCTGCTACGGCGCGGCCAAGGCGGCGGTGGTCCAGCTGACGAGGACCCTCGCGACCGAGGTCGGCCGGTACGGCATCCGCGTCAACGCGGTCGCACCGGGCTGGATCCGCACGCCGATGACCGACCGCCACGACAACGGGGCTCAAGCCCGTACGGAGGCGGCCATGGCTCGTATGTCACCCCTGGGCCGGGTCGGCGAGCCCGAGGACGTCGCCCACGCGGTCCTGCACCTGGCGTCCGACGCATCGGCCTTCACGACGGGGCAGATCCTTCGCCCGAACGGGGGTGTGGCGATGCCGTGGTGATTCCCGAGCGGCACACCCCACGCCCCTGCCGCCCACCCCACTACGGCCACCCGTCACCCCCGTCAGCCGTCAGCCGTCAGCCATCACCCCAAAGCTCACCCCCGCCGAAGCACCCCCCGCACCCCCACCCCCAAAGCCCTCCGCAACCGCCCCGCACCGACCACCACCCCGCCGGCCCGCCCCTTCGGCACGCAATGCACCGGCAGCACGCTCAGCCCCCACCCCCCGGCGGCCACCGTCGCCTCCAGCGCCCCCGCGCCGGGCGCCACCGCCAGCCGCACCACGGCCCACCACCACAGCACCCCGAGCCCCAGCACCGCCCCCCGCACCCCCCAGCCACGCAGTCCCCGACTCCGAGCCCCCCAGCCCCGAGCCCTCCGGCCCTGAGGTCCCCCCGGGCGCCCTATCCCCGCCATGGCCGCCACCTCCAGCCGGACGCTATTCGGGTGCCCGAGCCCGCGCACAGGGCGCACCACCGGCACACAGACGCATCGCGCACACGGCGCGCCCCGCCGCACCCCCACGCGCGGCGCATTCCGCCGCACCCAGACGCACGGCGCACCCCACCCCGCCCCCGCACACAGCGCGCCCCGCCACGCCCCCTGGCGCACCACACCCCGCACCCCCGAGCGGCGAGACGCGCCGGCTCGTCGCTCGCTGCGGCGTTCACGTGCGCCGGGACGGCGATCACCCGTTCTCGGCCTGGAACATCCAGTGATGCTTCTCCAGGTCCCCCGTGATCTGGATGAAGATGTCCTGACTCACCGGATCCGGCTCCCCGGTCGCCTCGACCCGCTCCCGCATCCGCGCGATCACCGCGCCCAGCGCCTCGACGAGCGTGCTCACCGCGGTCGTGTCGTCGACCCACCCCTCGGGCGTCACTCCGATCCCGCTGCCGACGGCCACCGTCGCGGCTCGCCCGTCCGGCGGGATGCCCAGGGCCGCGGCGCGCTCGGCGACGGTGTCGGAGTACGTCCGCGCGGTGTCGACGACCTCGTCGAGCTGGAGATGCACGGACCGGAAGCGCGGCCCCACCACGTTCCAGTGGATCTGCTTCGCCACGAGGGCGAGGTCCACCAGATCGACGAGAGCGCCCTGCAGCGCCTCGGACACGGTCTTCAGGCTCGCGTCCGACAACGGGCTCTTCACGACGTACATCCGCACCTCCGTGGACTGTTCCCCGGCCATCCCCTCAACGATGACGGCCGCACGCCACACGGGCAAACGCACACAAACCGGACCGAGTGGCCGCACTCGCACGCGGGCAAGCGAAAACCCCGACCGACTCTCCTCCGGATCTCCCGGAGAACCCCGGCCGGGGCCTCACCACATCCCGGCGCCCGATCGGCGCCGCCCGTTCATGCCACGTACGCGCGGGGCGTCACGCGGCGACGACGTCCACCGCCTCGGCGGGCGCCTTGATCGTCACCCGTTCCGGTGGCACACCGGTCACCGAGACGGAGCCCAGCATCGGTCGCACCGACGTGGGCACGGGCTCGCTGGGGGTGGCCGCAGCAGACTGGGCCAGCTCGGCGAGGGCGAGCTCGTCGCTCACTTCCCGCATGAGCTCGGACATCCGTACGTCCAGCGCGTCGCAGATGGCGGAGAGCAGCTCGGAGGAAGCCTCCTTCTGCCCCCGCTCCACCTCGGAGAGATAGCCGAGTGAGACTCGGGCGGACGAGGAGACTTCGCGCAGAGTACGGCCCTGGCGCTGGCGCTGCCGACGCAGCACGTCACCCAGCAGGCGACGGAGCAGAATCATCGGTGGCTCCCTCCTCGGACCGCGTAGCCGCATCCATTACGCCCCACCGTACCGCCTTGCGCCGCGGCCGTGCGGGGAGCGATGTCGTGTTCACTCAGGGCTGCAAACATCAAAACCCCCCGTTCCGTTCCGTATCCTGTGCCCGCTCATTCCCAGTCTGTTCGCCCGCAAGCTCCGTCAGGAGCAGTGCGAGTACGCTCCGTACACTCTCTCTACGAATTTCCGCGCGGTCGCCGTTCAACCGCAGACCCTCCACTTTTCCGCCGCCGGCAGAACCGGAATCCGGTGCGAGCGGGCCGTCCACGGCGACGAAGACCGTCCCGACGGCCTGTCCGTCCTGCGGGTCGGGACCCGCCACGCCGGTGGTCGCGATGCCCCAGTCCGCGCCGAGCGCCTTGCGGACGCCGGCCGCCATCTGGGCCGCGACCTGCGGATCCACCGCTCCGCGTGCCGCCAGCAGGGTGGCGTCGACGCCGAGCAGCTCCTGCTTCAGTTCGGTGGCGTAGGCGGTCACCGAGCCCCGGAAGACCTTGGACGCCCCGGGCACCGATGTGATGTCCGCCGCCACGAGGCCACCGGTCAGCGACTCCGCGACGGCGAGCGTCTCGCCCCTCACTGTGAGTAGTCGCACCACGTCGGTGGCCGTGGAACTCACGCTTCCTTCTCCTCCAACGCCGCCTTGCGCGCGGCGATTCCCCGCCTGCGCAGCACAATGGCCTGTTTCACATAGTCCAGCCCGGTCGCCACGGTCAGGACGACCGCCGCGGCCATCACCCACCACCGCAGGGTGGCCAGCCAGCCCGTCAGCGCCAGCACGTACATGCCCACGGCGATGCCCTGGGTGAGCGTCTTGAGCTTGCCCCCGCGGCTGGCGGGGATGACGCCGTACCGGATGACGAGGAAACGCAGCAGGGTGACCCCCAGTTCCCGGCCGAGGATCACGCCGGTCACCCACCAGGGCAGATCGCCGAGGGCGGACAGACAGATCAGCGCCGCTCCCATGATCGCCTTGTCGGCGATGGGGTCGGCGATCTTCCCGAAGTCCGTGACCAGGTTGTAGGTGCGCGCCAGGTGACCGTCGAAGAGGTCCGTGATCATGGCGATGGCGAAGGCGGCCCAGGCCAGGGAACGCCACGCCGGGTCGTAGCCGCCGTCCGCGAGCATCAGCGCGACGAACGCCGGCACGAGGATCAGCCGGAGCATGGTCAGCAGGTTGGCGACGTTCCAGACGCTGGCCTGGTTCACGGCCGCGGCCGCCAGCTTCGCCCCCCGCGCGGGCCTGTCGTCGCCCCGGGCGCCGGCACCGGTCCCCGCAGCGTCCTCGCGGACGAGAGCCTCACCCCCGGCGGCTCCGGATGCCCCGCTCTCGGCCGGCGGCACCGGGTTGTGCCCCACCACCGCCCCGGAAGACTTCTCGGCGGCCGTGGACGCCGCACCGGCGGCGGTCCTCCTCGCGCCGGAGGAGCCTCCCGCCGCGGATGCCGGGACACCCGTCATCTGCCCGCCTCCTCACTCGACGAAGGCGACGCGAACGAGCCGGGGAGCGGCTCGGCCACCAGGTCGACACCCTCCGTACCGACCACCTTCGCCTCGACCATACGGCCGACGGTCAGTCCCGCGCCGCTCGTGAGGAGCACCTGGCCGTCCGTCTCGGGCGCCTGGTGCGCCGCACGGCCGTACACGCCGTCCTCCTCGCCGACGGACTCGACGAGGACGTGGACGGTCTCGCCGACCCGCTCCTCGGCGCGCTGCGAGACGAGTTCCTCGGCGAGCCGCGAGACGCGGGCCAGACGCTCGGCGACGACGTCCTCGTCGAGCTTGTTGTCGTAGCCGGCCGCCTCGGTGCCCTCCTCGTCGGAGTAGCCGAAGACGCCGATGGCGTCCAGGCGCGCGCCGTTCAGGAAGCGCTCCAGCTCGGCGAGGTCGGCCTCGCTCTCCCCGGGGAAGCCGACGATGAAGTTGGAGCGCACACCGGCCTGAGGGGCCTTGGCGCGGATGGTGTCGAGCAGTTCCAGGAAGCGGTCGGTGTCGCCGAAGCGGCGCATCGCGCGGAGCACGCCGGGCGCGGAGTGCTGGAAGGACAGGTCGAAGTAGGGCGCGACCTTCGGGGTCGAGGTCAGCACGTCGATGAGGCCGGGACGCATCTCGGCCGGCTGGAGGTAGCTGACGCGCACGCGCTCGATGCCGTCGACCTCGGCGAGCTCCGGCAGCAGCGACTCCAGCAGGCGGATGTCGCCCAGGTCCTTGCCGTAGGAGGTGTTGTTCTCGGAGACCAGCATCACCTCCTTCACGCCCTGCTCGGCGAGCCACCGCGTCTCGTTCAGGACGTCGGAGGGCCGGCGTGAGATGAAGGAGCCGCGGAAGGACGGGATGGCGCAGAAGGTGCAGCGCCGGTCGCAGCCGGAGGCCAGCTTCACGGAGGCGACCGGGGAGCCGTCCAGCCGGCGGCGCAGCGGCGCGCGCGGGCCGGAGGCCGGGGCGAGGCCTTCCGGGAGGTCGGCCGGTGCGTGCCCGGGCAACGCGACCTCCGTGGCGGACTCCTGCCGCTGGGCCGGGCTGATCGGCAGCAGCTTGCGCCGGTCCCGCGGGGTGTGCGAGGCGTGGATGCCGCCGTTGAGGATGGTCTGGAGGCGGTCGGAGATGTCCGCGTAGTCGTCGAAGCCGAGCACGCCGTCGGCTTCGGGCAGGGCCTCGGCCAGCTCCTTGCCGTACCGCTCGGCCATGCAGCCCACCGCCACGACGGCCTGGGTTCTGCCGTGCCCCTTGAGGTCGTTGGCCTCCAGGAGGGCGTCGACGGAGTCCTTCTTGGCGGCCTCGACGAAGCCGCAGGTGTTCACGACGGCGACGTCGGCTTCCTCGGCGTCCTCCACGAGCTGCCAGCCGTCCGCCTCCAAACGGCCTGCGAGCTCCTCCGAGTCCACCTCGTTACGGGCGCAGCCAAGGGTGACGAGTGCGACGGTACGGCGTTCAGGCATGGGCTCAAGAGTACTTCGTCCCGCTGACACCCCACGTCGACGGGGTTGGCCGATCACGGCCAACCCCGTACCCGCTGCCCCCTTCGAGGCCTGTCACCCGGCCTCGGGGTCGCCCTTGGTGTACGTGAGGCGTTCGACGGCGCCGGGCTGGAAGTCGTCCTCGATCTTCTTGCCGTTGACGAAGAGGTCGATCGCCCCGGCGTCCCCGAGGACGAGGTGGATCTTGGAGCTGTCCTGGAAGGTCTTGGAGTCGCCCTGCTTGAGGACTCCGTCGAACAGCATCCGGTTGTTGTGGTCCCGCGCGGCGATCCAGCTGCGACCGTCGACGGCGGCCACCTGGACCGTCACCTTGTCCTGCGGCGCGGCGGCGATCGCGCTGTCGGAGGGTTCCGGCTCGGGATCGACGGGCTTCTTGGTCTTGGTGGTCGGAGAGGCGGAGTCGCTGGGCGTGGAGCCCTCGGCGACGTTCGCCTCGCTGCCGCCGTCGTCACCGCCCTGGAACATGGTGAAGCCGACGAAGCCGATCACGGCGACGATCGCGGCGACCATCGCCGCGGTCCAGTTGGGGCCCCGCCGCTCGGGACGGATGCGCTCCGCCTCGAAGAGGGGAGCCGCCGGGGTCGGTGCCGGGCGCCCGCCGTGTTCCTCGCCGTACTGGGCGAGCAGGGGCTCCGGGTCGAGATGGACGGCCTTGGCGAGGGTCCTGATGTGGCCACGGGCGTAGACGTCACCACCGCAGGGGGTGAAGTCGTCCGCCTCGATGGCGTGCACGATGTTCATACGGACCCGGGTGGCGCTGCTGACGTCGTCGACGGTCAGCCCGGCGGCGATACGAGCCTGCTGCAGGGCACGGCCGATGGAGGGGCGGGCTTCCTCGCGGTCTGCTTCGACGCGCTCGTCTTCGAACGGACGCTCGTCTTCAGGGGAGTTGCCGATGGACACGGGGGCGCCTTTCGAGCGTATAGCCGCCTGTGCTGGAGGTTCAGTCTAGGGGGGGTACAAAAGGGTGGGGCAACCGGGCGGTGTCACTTTGTACGCCATCGGAATGGCCCGACATTCCGATGGTGAGGTCACTGCTTTTCGCTTCGCTCAACTTGACGTACGCCGAAGGGAAACGGTTGCTCAATGATCCCTTACGGATGAGTCACGATCAGGACACCCGATTGCCGTACACGCCGCGCGAGTCGACGACCGTGCCCCGCTTCCCTACCCATCAGACTCCCCCCGGATCAGGGCGAGCACGCCATCCAGCTCGTCAGGCTTCACAAGAACGTCACGAGCCTTCGAACCTTCGCTCGGCCCGACGATGTTCCGGGACTCCATGAGGTCCATCAGCCGTCCGGCCTTGGCGAAGCCCACGCGCAGTTTGCGCTGGAGCATGGACGTCGAGCCGAACTGCGTGGAGACGACCAGTTCGGCCGCCTGGCACAGCAGGTCGAGGTCGTCGCCGATGTCCTCGTCGATCTCCTTCTTCTGCTTGGTGCCGACGACGACGTCGTCCCGGAAGACCGGCGTCATCTGGTCCTTGCAGTGCTGCACGACCGCCGCGACCTCGGCCTCCGTCACGAAGGCGCCCTGCATACGGGTGGGCTTGTTGGCCCCCATCGGCAGGAACAGCCCGTCGCCCTTGCCGATGAGCTTCTCGGCGCCGGGCTGGTCGAGGATGACCCGCGAGTCGGCCAGCGAGGAGGTGGCGAAGGCGAGCCGGGAGGGCACGTTCGCCTTGATCAGGCCGGTGACGACGTCCACCGAGGGCCGCTGCGTGGCGAGCACCAGGTGGATGCCGGCCGCGCGCGCGAGCTGGGTGATGCGCACGATCGCGTCCTCGACGTCCCGGGGCGCCACCATCATCAGGTCGGCCAGCTCGTCCACGATGACCAGCAGGTAGGGGTACGGCTGGAGCTCGCGCTCGCTGCCCTCGGGCGGCTTGACCTTGCCCTCGCGCACGGCCTTGTTGAAGTCGTCGATGTGCCGGTAGCCGTAGGCGGCCAGGTCGTCGTAGCGCAGGTCCATCTCGCGCACGACCCACTGGAGCGCCTCGGCGGCGCGCTTGGGGTTGGTGATGATCGGCGTGATCAGATGCGGGATGCCCTCGTAGGCGGTCAGCTCGACCCGCTTGGGGTCGACGAGGATCATCCGGACGTCCTCGGGGGTCGCCCGCATCATGATCGAGGTGATCAGGCAGTTGATGCAGGACGACTTGCCGGAGCCGGTGGCACCGGCGACCAGCATGTGCGGCATCTTCGCCAGCGAGTGCATGACGTAGCCGCCCTCGACGTCCTTGCCGAAGGCGACCAGCATCGGGTCGTCGTCCTCCGCGGACTCCGCGAGACGCAGCACGTCACCGAGGTTGACCATCTCGCGGTCGGTGTTCGGGATCTCGATGCCGACCGCGGACTTGCCGGGGATCGGGCTGATGATCCGCACGTCCGGGCTGGCGACGGCGTAGGCGATGTTCTTGGCCAGCGCGGTGATCCGCTCGACCTTCACGGCGGGGCCGAGTTCGACTTCGTAGCGGGTGACCGTCGGCCCGCGGGTGAAGCCGGTGACCCGGGCGTCGACCTTGAACTCGGTGAAGACGGTGGTCAGCGCGGCGACTATGGCGTCGTTGGCGGCGCTGCGGGCCTTGCCCGGACCGCCGCGCTCCAGCAGGTCCAGCGAGGGCAGCGCGTAGGTGATGTCACCGGACAGCTGGAGCTGCTCGGCACGCGGGGGCAGCTCGCGGGGTTCGGCCGGCGGGGCCTTGGTGAGGTCGCGGACGCCCGCCCTGGGCTTCTGCGGCGCGGGCTCGTCCTGCTGCGGCTGCTCCGGCCGGGGCGGGTCCTGCTGGGGCCGGGCGGCCGGGACCGGCGTCGGCGTGGTCGCCTCCTGGTCGCCCACCCGTACGCCCTGGGTGAGGTCGGCGACGACCGGGGAGGGCGGCATGCCGTGCAGCACGGCGCCGTCGAGCGCCGCGGCGGCCGCGGCGGCGACGTCCACGGCGTCCCGGGGCCGGTCCATGTCGGGCTGCGGCACGGCCGAGCGCCGGGGGCGGCCCCGGCGCCGCGTGAGGGCCTCCTCCTCGGCGCTGTCGGGGTCGTACGCCGCGGGCGCAGGCGCGCGCCTGCCGCGCGGGCGCGCGGGCAGCGCCTCGCGCCACTGCTCCTCGTAGCGCTCGTCGTCGTCCTCCGCGTAGCCGTAGGCGTCCTCGGCCGGGTCGCGCAGGATGCCGAGCCGGACGCCGAGCAGCCGCAGCCGCTGCGGGATGGCCGCGACCGGGGTGGCCGTGACGACCAGCAGCCCGAAGATCGTCAGCAGCACCAGCAGCGGCACGGCCAGCACGTCGCCCATGGTGTACGACAGCGGGGTGGCCATGGCCCAGCCGATCAGGCCGCCGGCGTCCCTTATGGCCTGCATGCCGTCGGCGCGCGCGGGTGAGCCGCAGGCGATGTGCACCTGACCGAGCACGCCGATGACGAGCGCGGACAGGCCGATGACGATGCGCCCGTTCGCCTCGGGTTTCTCCGGGTGGCGGATGAAGCGCACGGCGATGACGGCGAGCAGGATCGGCACCAGCAGGTCGAGCCGGCCGAAGGCACCGGTCACCAGGATCTCGACCAGGTCGCCGACGGGGCCCTTGAGGTCGGCCCAGGTGCCGGCGGCGACGATCAGCGCGATGGCGAGCAGCAGCAGGGCGACGCCGTCCTTGCGGTGGGCCGGGTCGAGGTTCTTGGCGCCCTGCCCTATGCCGCGGAAGACGGCACCGACGGCGTGCGCCACGCCGAGCCACACGGCACGCACGAGCCGGTAGACGCCTCCGGTGGGGCTGGGGGCCGGTCTGGGCGCGACCTTCTTGGCCGCGGCCTTCCTGGCGGGCGCCTTCTTAGCGGGAGCCTTTTTGGCAGCGGCCTTCTTCGCCGGGGCCTTCGCGGAAGCGGCCGCCTTCTTCGCCGGCGGCTTCCTGGCTGCGGAGGGACGTGAGGCCATGGGTGTGAGGTTACCGGGGGAGACGACGGGGGACACGTGTGCCTGCCGCTTCACCCGTTCGTGTCGCTCCGGGAGAGGCGCGAAACTGACGCGCGGTCATGGACGGGCAACGCCGCGTCCGCGTGGGTCAGTTCTGCGAGGACACCGAGGAGGTGCTGCCGGTGCCGGGCTCCAGGGCGTCCAGCGCCCGCCGCAACCCCGTGAGCTTGCGCTCCAGATGAGCCGCCGTGGCCACCGCGGCGGCGTCCGTCGACTCGTCGTTGAGCTGCTTGGTCAGCGCTTCAGCCTGCTCCTCGACGGCGGCCAGTCGCGCGGACAGCTCCGCAAGCAGCCCGGCCGACTCCTTGGCCTCGCCGTCCGCGTCCTTGCCGCCGCCCTCCAACTGGAGCCGCAGCAGCGACGCCTGCTCCCGCAGCTGGCAGTTCTTCATGTACAGCTCGACGAAGACGGAGACCTTCGCACGCAGCACCCACGGGTCGAACGGCTTGGAGATGTAGTCGACCGCGCCCGCCGCGTAGCCCCGGAAGGTGTGGTGCGGGCCGTGGTTGATCGCCGTGAGGAAGATGATCGGGATGTCCCGGGTCCGCTCGCGCCGCTTGATGTGCGCGGCCGTCTCGAAGCCGTCCATGCCCGGCATCTGGACGTCCAGCAGGATCACCGCGAAGTCGTCCGTGAGCAGCGCTTTGAGCGCTTCCTCCCCGGACGATGCCCGCACCAGCGTCTGATCGAGCGCAGAGAGGATCGCCTCCAGCGCAAGCAGATTCTCCGGCCGGTCATCGACCAGGAGGATCTTGGCCTTCTGCACCATGGCCCGCCCTCCTCGCCCCGGCTTGGGGCCTCCCCTGTCCACAGGACCTGAGGATGCACCGGTGGGTGCCGCCTCAGCGGACGACTTCCTTGCGCCGTCCGTCCTTGTGCCGGTCATCGTAGCCGCACCCCGCCCGTCGCCACACCCTGTCACCGTGATGTCACTGTGCACGTAGCAGAAACGCAGCAGGAGACCAGAAGGTTCCCCGGAACTCGTACTTCTACACGACTATGCGCACACCCGGTCGGCGACTCCGTGTGAACACCGAACCTTCCCCGCACAGTCGCGCAACGGTCCACGGATCCCCTCATTCCCCCCGCATCCACTGATCCATCACCGTCAGCAGGTGATCGGGGTCGACCGGCTTCGTGACGTAGTCGGAGGCGCCCGACTCGATCGCCTTCTCGCGGTCGCCCTTCATCGCCTTGGCCGTCAGCGCGATGATCGGCAATCCGGCGAACTGCGGCATCCTGCGGATCGCCGTCGTCGTCGCGTACCCGTCCATCTCGGGCATCATGATGTCCATCAGGACGACCGCCACGTCGTCGTGCTGCTCCAGGACCTCGATGCCCTCACGGCCGTTCTCGGCGTACAGCACCGACAGGCCGTGCTGCTCCAGGACGCTCGTCAGCGCGAAGACGTTGCGGATGTCGTCGTCGACGATCAGGACCTTCTCGCCCCCGAACCGGATGCCCCGCTGCGGCCGCGGCGCCGCCTCCGGCTCGGCGGGCGTCCACTGCTCGGGCTGCGCCGGGCGGGCCTCCAGCTCCGGCATCCGGCGCCGCCGCCGGAACAGGGCCGCCGGCCCGTTCTGCGTCTCGCGGTACGACGTCACCTCGGCCGGCGTCTCGACCTCCGCGTCGGACAGCTCGGCCGGCTCTGCCTTGGACGCCACCAGGTCACCGGCCTCCAGGGCGGGCAGCTGCTGCTGGTAGCCCTGCGGCGGCAGCTCGCTCGGGTGCAGCGGCAGATACAGCGTGAACGTCGAACCGCGGCCCGGCTCGCTCTGGGCGTGGATCTCGCCGCCCAGCAGCTGCGCGATCTCCCGCGAGATGGACAGCCCCAGGCCCGTGCCGCCGTACTTGCGGCTGGTCGTGCCGTCGGCCTGCTTGAACGCCTCGAAGATCACCCGCATCTTGCTGGACGCGATACCGATCCCGGTGTCGGTCACGGAGAACGCGATCAGCCCGGCGTCCGGGTCGGTCAGCGACCCCGTCTCCAGCAGCTGCTCCCGGATCTTCTGCGGCACGTCGTCCCGCGCCGGCCTGATGACCAGCTCCACCGAACCCGAATCGGTGAACTTCACCGCGTTGGACAGCAGATTGCGCAGCACCTGCAGCAGCCGCTGCTCGTCGGTGTGCAGCGTGGCGGGCAGCTCCGGGGAGACCCGCACGGACAGGTCCAGGCCCTTCTCCGCGGTCAGCGGCCGGAAGGTGGCCTCCACGTAGTCCACGAGCTGGACCAGCGCGATCCGCGTCGGGGAGACGTCCATCTTGCCCGCCTCGACCTTCGACAGGTCGAGGATGTCGTTGATGAGCTGGAGCAGGTCCGAACCGGCCCCGTGGATCGTCTCGGCGAACTCCACCTGCTTCGGGGAGAGGTTCCCCTCGGCGTTGTCGGCCAGCAGCTTGGCCAGGATCAGCAGCGAGTTGAGCGGCGTGCGCAGCTCGTGCGACATGTTCGCGAGGAACTCGCTCTTGTAGCGCATCGACACCGCGAGCTGCTCGGCACGCTCCTCCAGGACCTGCCGCGCCTCCTCGATCTCGGTGTTCTTCACCTCGATGTCGCGGTTCTGCTGGGCCAGCAGCTCGGCCTTCTCCTCCAGTTCGGCGTTGGACGCCTGCAGCGCCTTCTGCCGCTGCTCCAACTCGGCCGAACGCTCGCGCAGTTGCTCGGTCAACTCCTGCGACTGCGCCAGCAGCAGCTCCGTCTTGGTGTTGACGGAGATCGTGTTGACGCTGGTGGCGATCATCTCCGCGATCTGGTTCAGGAAGTCCTTCTGGATCTGCGTGAACGGCGTGAACGACGCCAGCTCGATCACGCCGAGGACCTTGCCCTCGAACAGCACCGGCAGCACGATCACCTGCGCGGGCGGCGCCTCGCCGAGTCCCGAGGAGATCTTCAGGTAGCCGCTGGGCGCGTTCTCCACCAGGATCGTGCGCTTCTCCGTGGCGGCCGTCCCGATCAGCGCCTCACCGGGCCGGAACGACGTCGGCATGGAGCCCATCGAGTAGCCGTAACTGCCGAGCATGCGCAGCTCGTACTGGTCCTCGTCCGCGGCGTTCATGTCCTCGCCGTCGACCAGCGGCATGGCCAGGAAGAACGCGCCGTGCTGGGCCGACACCACCGGCGTCAGCTCGCTCATGATCAGCGAGGCCACGTCCTCCAGGTCCCGCCGTCCCTGCATCAGCGCCGAGATGCGGGCCAGGTTGCCCTTGAGCCAGTCCTGCTCCTTGTTGGCGATCGTGGTGTCGCGCAGGTTGGCGATCATCTTGTTGATGTAATCCTGGAGCTCCTGGATCTCCCCGGAGGCGTCCACGTCGATCTTCAGGTTCAGATCGCCGCGGGTCACCGCCGTCGCCACACGCGCGATGGCCCGCACCTGCCGGGTGAGGTTCCCGGCCATCTCGTTCACGGACTCCGTCAGGTCCCGCCAGGTGCCGTCCACGTCCCGCACGCGCGCCTGGCCGCCCAGCTGCCCCTCGGTGCCCACCTCGCGGGCCACCCGGGTGACCTCCTCGGCGAACGACGACAGCTGGTCGACCATCGTGTTGATGGTCGTCTTCAGCTCGAGGATCTCGCCCCGCGCGTCGATGTCGATCTTCTTGCTCAGGTCACCCTTGGCGATCGCCGTGGTGACCAGGGCGATGTTGCGGACCTGGCCGGTCAGGTTGGACGCCATCTGGTTCACGGACTCGGTCAGGTCCTTCCACGTGCCGGCCACACCCGGCACGTGTGCCTGCCCGCCGAGGATGCCGTCCGTGCCCACCTCACGGGCCACCTTGGTGACCTGCTCGGCGAACGAACTCAGCGTCTTCACCATCGTGTTGATGGTGTCCGCGAGCTGGGCGACCTCGCCGCGGGCCTCGATGGTGACCTGCCGCGTCAGGTCACCGTTGGCGACCGCCGCCGAGACCTGGGAGATGTTGCGCACCTGAGTGGTGAGGTTCTTGGCCATCAGGTTGACGTTGTCGCTCAGGTCCTTCCAGATGCCCGTGACGCCGGGCACGTGCGCCTGGCCGCCCAGGATGCCCTCGGTGCCCACCTCGCGGGCGACCCGGGTCACCTGCTCGGCGAACGACGACAGCTGGTCGACCATCGTGTTGACCGTCGTCACCAGCTCCAGGATCTCGCCCTTGGCGTCAACGGTGATCTTCTTCGACAGATCGCCCCGGGCGACCGCAGTCGTGACCTCGGCGATGTTGCGCACCTGGATGGTCAGGTTGTTGGCCATGCCGTTCACCGACTGGGTGAGGTCCTTCCAGGTGCCGGAGACGCCCTGCACCTCGGCCTGGCCGCCCAGGATGCCCTCCGTACCCACCTCACGGGCCACACGCGTGACCTCCTGGGCGAACGACGACAGCTGGTCCACCATCGTGTTCAAGGTGTTCTTCAGCTCCAGGATCTCCCCGCGCGCGTCCACGGTGATCTTCTGCGACAGGTCACCCCGGGCCACCGCGGTCGCCACCTGGGCGATGTTGCGCACCTGCGCGGTGAGGTTGCCGGCCATGCCGTTCACCGAGTCGGTCAGGTCGCGCCACACACCGGCCACGCCGGGCACCTGCGCCTGACCTCCCAGCCGCCCGTCCGTACCCACCTCGCGGGCCACCCGCGTCACCTGCTCGGCGAAGGCCGAGAGCTGGTCGACCATCGTGTTGATGGTGTTCTTCAGCTCCAGGATCTCCCCGCGCGCGTCCACGTCGATCTTCTGCGACAGGTCGCCCCGCGCCACGGCCGTCGTCACCTGGGCGATGTTGCGCACCTGGGAGGTGAGGTTGCCGGCCATCGAGTTGACGGAGTCGGTGAGCTCCTTCCAGGTGCCCGACACGCCGTCGACCCGGGCCTGACCGCCGAGCCGGCCCTCCGTGCCCACGTCCCGGGCCATCCGCGTCACCTGGTCGGCGAAGCTCGACAGCTGGTCCACCATCGTGTTCACGGTGTTCTTCAGCTTGAGCATCTCGCCGGAGACGTCGACCGTGACCTTCTGCGACAGATCGCCGTTGGCCACCGCCGTCGTGACCTGCGCGATGTTGCGCACCTGACCGGTGAGGTTGCGGAACGCCGTGTTGACGGAGTCGGTCAGGTCCTTCCACGTCCCCGCCGCGCCCGGCACCTGCGCCTGACCGCCCAGCTCGCCCTCGACACCGATCTCCCGCGCCACACGCGTCACTTCGGCACCGAAGGAGGAGAGCTGGTCCACCATCGTGTTGACGGTGTTCTTCAGCTCCAGCATCTCGCCGGCCACGTCGACGGTGACCTTCTGCGACAGATCGCCGTTGGCCACGGCCGTCGTCACGGCGGCGATGTCCCGCACCTGAGTGGTCAGGTTCCGGAAGACCGTGTTCACCGAGTCGGTGAGGTCCTTCCACGTCCCCGCCGCGCCCGGCACGTTCGCCTGACCGCCCAGCCGCCCCTCGGCACCGACCTCGTTGGCCACCCGCGTGACCTCGTCCGCGAAGATCCGCAGCGTCTCGGTCATCTGGTTGATCGTGTCGGCGAGCTGCGCGACCTCGCCGCGGGCCGGCACGGTCACCTTGCGGGACAGGTCACCGTTGGCGACCGCCGTCGTCACCTCCGCGATCCCGCGCACCTGGGCCGTGAGGTTCCCGGCCATGGTGTTCACCGAATCGGTGAGTTCCTTCCACACACCGTCGACCCCGGGCACCTGCGCCTGACCGCCCAGCGCGCCCTCCGTGCCCACCTCACGGGCCACCCGGGTCACCTCGGAGGAGAACGCCGACAGCTGGTCCACCATCGTGTTGACGGTGTTCTTCAGCTCCAGCATCTCGCCGGCCACCTGGACCGTGACCTTCCGCGACAGATCACCCTTGGCGACCGCCGTCGTCACCAGCGCGATGTCCCTCACCTGAGCGGTCAGCCGGTTCGCCATCGTGTTGACGGAGTCGGTGAGGTCCCGCCACGAACCCGACATGCCGCGCACGCGTGCCTGGCCGCCCAGCTTGCCCTCGGTGCCCACCTCACTGGCCACGCGCGTGACCTCGTCCGTGAACGTCGACAGCTGGTCGACCAGGTTGTTGACGGTCCGCCCGACCTTCAGGAACTCGCCCCGCAACGGCTGGCTGTTGCCGTCCGCCGTCTGCGTGCGCAGGTCCATGCGCGGCGACAGATCACCCTCCGCCACCGCCGACAGCACCCGGCCGACCTCGGAGACCGGCCGCACCAGGTCGTCGACCAGGGCGTTCGAGTGGTCGATCGCGGCCGCCCAGGAACCCTCACAGGCACCCGTCTCCAGCCGCTCGGTCAGCTTGCCCTCACGGCCCACCATCCGTCGCACCCGCGACAGCTCACCCGTCAGGTGCAGGTTGCGGTCGGCCACCTCGTTGAAGACCGCCGCGATCTCGGCCATCACGCCGTCGCCGGACACCGTGAGCCGCTTGCGGAAGTTCCCGTCCCGCATGGACACCAGCGCCGCCATCAGCCGGTTCAGGGCCGCCGTGTCCACCTCGGTCGTGCCGCCCCGCACCTTGCCCTGGTTGCTCGGGGACTGTCCGCCCTTCGCGCGCGTCTTCGTGCCACGCGTCGCTGCGCCAGACTCCACTGTGTCCCTCCCGCAGGGGTCGACCGTCACTCTGTGCTCGCGGTACCGCTCGGCGTACCAGTTACTACTGCGTATTCTCTGCCCTGCGCACCGGGCCCGTCCCAGGGGGCTGCTGCCCGCCGTACGCCTTGTGCACTCAGCCTGCCCTGACCTTCACAAGAAGCTTGCCCAGTGTTTCACCCCGGCCGAACCAGGCCATAACAGTTCGGCAGCTTCGCACATCGTCCGCACACCCTCCGGACGGAAACACTGCAGACCGGCATCCGCATGGACCGCGAAGGTAAGTAACCTTGCATCCGGCTGTCCAGCCGCGCCGGTCCGTCCGGCCTGGGCGGTGGCACGAAGACGAGCGGGCATCGGAGGGGCGGCCGCACACATGACCACCGGACTGATCCCGGGGGGACAGCCCCCGGACCCCCGGCCGACGGGCGGCCTGCCGCATCAGCGGCTCGAGCCGGTCGGCCCCGCAGCCCAGCAGCACGTCGAGAACCGGTCGAGGAGTTCTGTGATCACCGCGCGCGCGGCCGCCAGTTTCGAGCCCGTCGGGCGCTCGGTCGCGAGCGCCCGCTCCTTCGTCCGCGACACCCTCCAGGGGTGGGGCTTCGCCGACATCGTCGACGACGCGGTGGTTCTCACCAGCGAACTGGTGACCAACGCCGTGGTCCACGCCGGCACCTCCGCCGACGTGCTGTGCCTGCGCAGCGACGAGGGCGTGCGCATCGAGGTGGCCGACCACTACCCCGAGCGCGAGATCCCGCTCCAGGGCGCGGCCGTCACCATGGGCAACCCCGACCGCGAGGGCGGCCGCGGCCTCCAGCTCTGCGCGGCCCTCGCCGGCCGCTGGGGCGTCGAGTACACCCCCACCCACAAGACCGTCTGGTTCCAGCTCGACCTGCCCGCCCGCACGGTCGGCACCCGCGCCGCCGGCCCCGCCCTCCCGGCCGACCTCCTCCCCCTCGCCGACAGCCGGGTCCGCGTGGCCGTCGTCCAGGTCGACCGCACCGGCCACATCAGCGCCTGGAACGAGGACGCCGAGGAACTCTTCGGCTACCCGGCCGAGCAGGTCACCGGCAAGCCCCTGACCGACCTCGCCGCCTGGCCGCACACCCCCGGCACCAGCACGGGCATCGCGGAGGCACTCCGGCTCTCCCGCTGGGAGGGCAGCTACGGCATCCGGGACGCCGACGGCCGCGTCACCCCCGTCTACGCCTCCCACCTGCGCGTCCGCGACACCGGCGGCGAACCGTCAACCGTGTGCCTCCTGGTCAGGGACCACGAACGGGCCGTTCTGCAGACCCCCCTGCGCGTCCCCGCCTCCGACACCTCCACCGGCTCCGAGGGTCAGAGCACCGACCCCTTCGAGGTGTTCATCGGCTCCCCCGCCCCCGACGACCTCGACGGCCTCCTCCAGCGCACCGTCGAGCGCGCCCGCGACATGCTGGACGGCGACTCGGCCTTCCTGCTGCTCGCCACGGACGACGAGACGGAACTGGAGGTCCGCGCCTCCACCGGCCTCCCCTCCGCCCGCCAGCGCTTCGCCCGCGTCCCCGTCGAGGCGGGCACCGGCCGCTACGGCTCCGCCCGCATGCCCGCCGTCCACGACGATCTCACGGCGGTCTCCGGCGCGGTCCCCCTGCTCAACGGCACAGGGATGCGCTCGGTCGTCACGGTCCCCCTGAAGGTCGAAGGCCGCCTCACCGGCTCCCTCGGAGTCGCCGCCGAGGCGCCGGGCAGATACTCCAACGAGGAGGCCCTGCGCCTGCAGTTCGCCGCCGACCGCATCGCCCTGGCCGTCGAATCGGCCCGCCTGGGCGAACTGGAACGCCTGCGCCGCGGCTCCCTCAGCTTCCTGGTCGAGGCCTCCGACCTGCTGGCCGGCACCCTGGACCGCGACCAGACCCTGGCCCTGATGGCCCAGATGACCGTCCCGACCCTCGCCACCTGGTGCGCCGTCTACACGATCGCCGACCAGGCCTCCGAGCCGTACCTCTCCTACGTCCTGCACGAGGACGAGGAACTCATCGACGGCATCAAGTCCCTGCTGTCGAAGGTCCCCCCGCCCGACCCGGTCCCCACCCCCGGCGCCCGCGTCTGGACGGCCCCGGCCGAAATCGCCCACCAGGCCGCCCTGCGCACCTCCATGCGCAGCCTCGGGCTGAGCGGCGGCCCCAGCCACCAGATCAAGCCCGGCATCGGCCCCACCCTGGCCACCGCCTCCGCCGTCGGCGGCGAGACGGTCGTCCTCCCCCTGGTCGCGCGCAACCGCGTCATCGGCATGCTCACCCTCGGCAAGCCCACTGACGAACACTTCCGCCAGGAGATCCTGGAACTCGCCGAGGACCTCTCCCGCCGAGCCGCCCTGGCCCTGGACAACGCCCGCCTCTACTCCGAGCGCACGGCCATCAGCCAGTCCCTCCAGCGCAGCCTCCTCCCCCCGGAGCTCCCCACGATCGAGGGAGTCGAGGTCGAGGTCATCTACCGCGCCGCCGGCGAGGGCAACGAGGTGGGCGGCGACTTCTACGACGTCTTCCCCATCCGCGACGGCGCCTACGGCTTCGCCATCGGCGACGTCTGCGGCACGGGCCCCAACGCGGCCGCGGTGACCGGCCTGGCCCGGCACGCCCTGCGCCTCCTCGCCCGCGAGGGCCTCAGCGGCCCCACGGTCCTGGAACGCCTCAACTCCGCCATCCTCGACGAAGGCGCCCGCAGCCGCTTCCTCACCCTCCTCTACGGCGAGATGCGGCCCCAGGAGGACGGCAGCGCCGAGCTGAAGGTCGTCTGCGCCGGCCACCCGCTGCCGCTGCGCCTGCGCCAGGACGGCACGGTCGAGCCGGCCGCCGAACCCCAGCCCCTCCTCGGCGTCATCGACGACTTGGAGCTCTACGAGCAGACGGTCACGCTCGACCCGGGCGATGTCCTGCTGTGCGTCACGGACGGCGTCACCGAACGCCGCGAGGGCACCCGCATGCTCGGCGACGACGGCCTCGCCGACGTCCTGACGACCTGCACGGGGCTCACGGCCGGCGCGGTCGCGGCCCGCATCATGCGCGCGGTGGAACGCTTCGCTTCGGACGCCCCGTCGGACGACATGGCGATCCTGGCGATGCGCGTCCCGGGCCCCCACAAGGACTAGGACAACGCAAAAGGCCCCACCCGTCAGGGTGGGGCCTTTTCGACTGGAGCCCCCAAACGGAATCGAACCGTTGACCTTCTCCTTACCATGGAGACGCTCTGCCGACTGAGCTATAGGGGCCTGTTGCTTTGCGGGTTCCCCCGCGGCAACGGAATAGATCATACCCCGAACGGACCCGTGCTCCCAACCACGTCAGAACGCCGGCTGGAGCAGTCCTCCGAGGGCATTGCACGCCGACACGATCCGCTGCATGTCCCGCTTGGTGAGCGCGGCGTGCACCGGCAGAGCGAGCGTCTCGTCGGCAGCTCGCTCCGTCTCCGGCAGGGACACACAACGCCGGAACTCGGGCAGCCTGTGCACCGGCGTCTTCACCGGCACCCGGGCCTCGACTCCCCTGGCGCGCACGGCCCGCGCGAAGGCGTCCCGGTCGGGCCGCCCATTGCCCGGCACCCGCACGACGTACTGCTGGTACGTGTGCCCGTCCCCGTCGTCCGGCGTCCGTACACCCCGCAGTTTCGCGTCGAGATACGCCGCGCGCTCCCGACGCCGGGCTATCTCGTCGTAGGGCGCCTCGGACTCGCCCTGCTCCAGTACGAGCAGTCCGTGCCGCTGCCCCACACCGTGGAGCCGGGCGATGTCGGCGAGCCGGCCGAAGCGGTGCACGACGACGACGGCCGCGGTCCGCGGCGTCACCACCGCTTCCACCGCGGAGGCATCCAGGCAGTAGGTGACGGGATCTATGTCGGCGAACACCGGCAGCGCCCCGGCCATGGCCACGGCCTCCGCGACCTCGACGTTCCCGAAGGCCGGCACGACGACCTCGTCACCGAGTCCGACACCGGCGGCCCTGAGCATTGCAGCAGTACCCATGTTGTGCATGCTGGTTGCGCAACGTGAACTTCAAGTGACGCACAACAAAAAAGGGTCGGACCCGGAAACAAAGTTCCGGGTCCGACCCTTTCAATATTTGTTCGGCGGCGTCCTACTCTCCCACAGGGTCCCCCCTGCAGTACCATCGGCGCTGTAAGGCTTAGCTTCCGGGTTCGGAATGTAACCGGGCGTTTCCCCTACGCTATAACCACCGAAACACTATGAAACTGTGAACGCCACACCGTCACAAAAGACGGGGCTGTTCGTGGTTTCAGAACCAACACAGTGGACGCGAGCAACTGAGGACAAGCCCTCGGCCTATTAGTACCGGTCAACTCCACCAGTTACCTGGCTTCCATATCCGGCCTATCAACCCAGTCGTCTACTGG